>JALNYT010000001.1 GCA_023229685.1 Sulfuritalea sp. | reverse complement strand
CGCAGAGGAATGTACTGCGCGGCCTGCACTACCAGATCGAGCACGCCCAGGGCAAGCTGGTGCGCGTTATCGCCGGCTCGGTCTATGACGTGGCCGTCGATCTGCGCCGCTCCTCGCCGAGCTTCGGTCAATGGGTCAGCTTCGAACTGTCCACCGAGAACAAACGCATGGCCTGGATTCCGCCCGGCTTCGCGCACGGTTTCTGCGTCACGTCGGATTCTGCCGAGTTCCTTTACAAGACCACCGACTACTGGAGCCCGACGCATGAACGCACCTTGTTGTGGAACGATCCGCAACTCGCCATTCCCTGGCCGCTGACGGGAGAGCCCGTGCTCGCTGCCAAAGACGCCGCCGGGCGGTCTTTCAACGACGCGGAAACCTTCCCATGAAAAATCGGAAACCAAAATTCAGCCACAGAGATCACAGAGGACACAGAGGACACAGAGATGAAACAGGTTTGCTCTGTGAACTCTGTGTCCTCTGTGGCTAAAGGTTTTTGCCCATGAAGATCCTGCTCATCGGCTGCGGCGGTAACCGCACCGCACGCCGGCCAATTCAACTGGGCGCATGCGAGGGGGAACGCCGTCTCATCAACGCCGACTTTTCAAGCAATCCCACCAATCCATGAAAAATATCCTTGTCACCGGTGCCGACGGCTTTATAGGTTCACACCTCACCGAAGCCCTGGTTCGCCAAGGCCACAAAGTTCGCGCCTTCGTGCTATACAATTCCTTCAACTCATGGGGCTGGCTGGATAACTGCACACCCGACGTGAAGGGCCGGTTCGAGGTCTTCGCAGGAGATATCCGTGACCCGCATGGGGTAAAAGCGGCGATGAAGGGTTGTGACGCGGTGCTGCATCTGGCCGCTTTGATTGCCATTCCATATTCCTACCACTCGCCCGACACTTACGTAGATACCAACGTCAAAGGAACGCTGAATGTATTGCAGGCGGCACGGGAACTTGGCGTTAAACGGGTAATTCATACCTCGACTAGCGAGGTCTATGGCACAGCGCGTTTTGTGCCGATTACCGAGGAACATCCGTTGCAGGGGCAATCCCCGTACTCGGCGACCAAGATCGCTGCAGATCAGTTGGCCTATTCCTTCTATGCATCGTTCGGTCTCCCCGTGGTAATTGCTCGGCCCTTCAACACCTATGGCCCGCGCCAGTCCGCGCGGGCTGTGATTCCGACCATCATCACCCAGATCGCCAATGGTCGACGTCAGATCAAGCTTGGCGCGATATCGCCCACGCGCGATTTCACCTATGTGCAGGACACGGTGGCCGGTTTCATCGCCGTTCTAAATTCCGATCAGGGTCTGGGCGAAGTCGTTAACTTCGGCAGCAATTTCGAGATATCCATAGGCGACACAGCCCAGGCGATCGCAGAAGCAATGAACACCGAGATAGAGATCATTACTGATGAAGCGCGACTGCGCCCCGAAAACTCCGAAGTCGATCGTCTTTGGGCCGACAACGCCAAAGCCAGGCAACTGTTCGGCTGGCAGCCCGCTTATGGTGGTCGCGAAGGTTTCAAGCGGGGACTCGTCGAAACCGCAAGATGGTTCGCACAACCCGACAATCTGCGCGGCTACAAAGCGGATACTTACAACCTTTGAACGCCATGAGTACCCCGATCAATCTTGCGGAACAAGTCGTCGGCGCCCTACGCACCGTTGTCGGACATGGGCCTGCGGTTCTGCATGAACCCAGCTTCGCCGGGAATGAGTGGATATATCTCAAAGAGTGTCTCGATTCGACCTTCGTCTCATCAGTCGGCAAGTTCGTTGATCGTTTTGAGGCCGATTTGGCGGCCTATACAGGTGCCAAACACGCCGTTGCTATCGTCAATGGTACCGCGGCGCTGCACATTGCCTTGAAACTCGCCGGCGTGAAAGCTGGCGATGAAGTTTTGGTTCCCGCCCTAACCTTCGTCGCTACTGCGAATGCCGTCACCTATTGTGGAGCTATCCCGCATTTTGTCGATAGCGAAATTCGAACATTAGGTGTGGATGCTTCAAAATTGCGAGATTATCTCGCCAGCCACACAGTGCAACGCGCAGGTGAGTGTGTTAACCGCGCTACTGGTCGAGTCATCCGAGCGCTGGTGCCCATGCACACCTTCGGTCACCCGGGGGATATGGATGGACTGCTGGCTGTGGCGCACGATTTCAAGCTTGTGTTGGTCGAAGATGCGGCCGAATCCTTGGGTAGCTACTACCACGGTCAGCACACGGGTACCTATGGACTGATGGGCACTTTGAGTTTCAACGGCAACAAGACCATTACCACGGGCGGCGGGGGCGCGATTCTGACCAACGACCCAGAACTCGCTCGCCATGCCAAGCACCTCACCACCACCGCAAAATTGCCGCACGCTTGGGAATACCGCCACGATGAAATTGGCTACAACTACCGCCTGCCTAACCTGAACGCGGCCTTGGGTTGCGCTCAGTTGGAGCAGCTGCCTACGATGCTCGCCGCAAAAAGGAAACTGTTTTCCCGTTACCAAGATGCATTTGCAGTGGTGGCCGGGGTTGAGTTGATAACGGAACCCGAGCAATGCCAAAGCAACTACTGGCTACAAACACTGTTACTAAGCGCCGAAAATGCGAATCAACGCGATTCCGTATTGGAAGCCACCAATAACGCAGGACTCATGACCCGCCCCGTTTGGACCTTGATGCATGAGTTGTCGCCATTCCATGATTGCCCGCGCATGGATCTGGCAGAAGCCGAGTCGCTTTCTCAGCGTCTAATTAATATCCCGAGTAGTTCGGGTCTTGTTTCCCGCTCTACATGAGTGCGCCGAGCCTGATCCTGATCGGTGCCGGTGGCCACGCTCATTCGTGTATCGATGTCATCGAGCAGCTCGGCCAATATCAGATTGTGGGGCTGGTCGGCATGCCAGAGGAGATGAACACCCAGCAACTCGGCTACACCGTCATTGCCGCAGACAGCGATCTACCGGAACTTGCCAAAACATATCAGTACGCCGTCATCACAGTAGGCCACATTCAGTCATCGGACATCCGTATCCGCCTCTATCAGCAGGCCAAAGAACTAGGATTCCAATTTCCAGCCATCGTCGCGCCCACCGCGTATGTGTCCCGACACGCAACCATCGGTCCAGGCACCATCGTCATGCATGGAGCCATCATCAATGCCGGTGCCAGGATCGGGAGCAACTGTATTATTAATACGCGCGCACTGGTTGAACACGACGCGACCGTAAAGGATCACTGCCACATCTCAACCGGCGCCATCCTCAACGGCGATGTAACTATTGGTACGGGTAGCTTTGTCGGTAGCGGAAGCATCATTAAAGAGGGCATATCAATTGGACAAGGTTGCCTGGTCGGAATGAACCTGTCAGTACGCCACAACTTGGTGGATCACGCCCACTTTGTAGGTGAACGAAAGTCATGACAAAACGAATCCTCATCATCGCCGAAGCCGGCGTGAACCATAACGGTGACCTCGAGTTGGCCAAGCAGCTGATTGATGTCGCGGCCGAGGCTGGCGCGGATCTCGTCAAGTTTCAGACCTTCAATGCCAATCGCCAAGTAACGCGCAATGCCAACAAAGCGGAGTACCAAACCCAGACCACAGACAGCACAGAATCCCAGCACGAAATGCTTCGCCGCCTGGAACTCACCGTTGAGATGCACCATGAACTCATCGCCCATTGTGCGAAGCGCAACATCGGCTTTTTCTCCACTGGTTTTGATATTGAGAGTGTTGATCTCCTCGTGAGTCTTGGCCAGGACCAGTTCAAGATTCCGTCCGGCGAGATTACCAACCTGCCTTACCTGCGCCATATTGGTCGAATCGGCAAGAAAGTCATCCTCTCCACCGGCATGGCGACGTTGGGCGAGATCGAGGCGGCCATAGACGTGCTTGAGCAAGCCGGCACGCCGCGTGCCAACATCACGGCACTGCATTGCACGACTGAATACCCCACGCCCATGAATGACGTAAACCTGCGTGCCATGCAGAGCATCCACACGGCCTTTGGCGTGGCTGTGGGCTATTCCGACCACACTCCCGGCATTGAAGTGGCGATTGCCGCGGTGGCCATGGGCGCTGCCGTCATCGAAAAGCACTTTACGTTAGACTGTAATCTGCCAGGTCCTGACCACAAGGCCAGCCTTGAGCCAGATGAACTCAAAGTTATGGTCGCAGCTATTCGCAACATCGAAATTGCGATGGGCGATGGTATCAAGCGGCCTGCCCCGAGTGAAGCCAGAAACAAGACGGTTGCCCGTAAATCGCTGGTCGCCAGCCGGGCGATTAAAGCGGGAGAGATATTCGGTGCTGGGAACATCACGGCTAAGCGGCCGGGTACGGGAATTTCTCCGATGCGGTGGGATGACATCATTGGCAGAAATGCGCCGCGAGATTTCTCAGCAGACGAGTTAATCGAGCTATGAGTCGCAAGGTTTGTGTCATCACCGGCACCCGCGCGGAATACGGCTTGCTGCGTTGGGTTATGCAAGGCATCAAGGATGATCCTGAGCTCACGCTGCAAGTTATCGCCACCGGCATGCATCTATCGCCTGAATTTGGTCTGACTTATCGAGAGATTGAAAAAGATGGGTTTCGAATCGACCGTAAGGTCGAAATGCTGACAAGTTCAGATACAGCGGTGGGTATTGCCAAATCCATGGGCTTGGGGTTAATCGGTTTTGCCGACGCCTTGGATGAGTTGCGGCCAGATCTGATCGTCGTGCTCGGAGATCGGTTCGAGATTTTTGCCGCAGTGTCGGCTGCACTTGTAGCGCGCATACCAGTGGCGCATCTCCATGGCGGCGAGACCACAGAAGGAGCCTTTGACGAGGCGTTTAGACATTCGATTACCAAGATGTCTCACCTGCATTTTGTAGCCGCCGAGGAATATCGGCAGCGCGTGATCCAATTGGGGGAGCAACCTGATCGAGTGTTTTTAGTGGGCGGGCTCGGTATCGACAACATCAAGCGCCTGAAACTTCTTGACCGCGCAGAACTTGAGTCTTCGCTTGACTTCAAACTGGGGCCAAAAAACCTCCTGATTACTTTTCACCCGGTTACGCTTGAGACCGGGACTGCCGCAGATCAAATGGCGGAACTCCTGACGGCCTTGGCCGAGCTGACGGATACGCAGCTTATTTTCACCCTGCCGAACGCGGATACCGATGGTCGAGCACTGATCAAGATGGTGAAGCAATTTGTTACGCAACACGCGAACGCCCGTGCCTACACCTCTCTTGGCCAACTTCGCTATCTCTCGTGCATTGTTCAAGTTGATGGGGTCGTTGGCAATTCTTCCAGCGGTCTGGCAGAAGTCCCTAGCTTCAAGAAGGGCACGATCAATATTGGCGACCGCCAACGGGGCCGATTGCAGACAACGAGTGTGATCAACTGCGAACCGACCCGCGAGAGTATCAAAGCCGCTCTGGAAAAACTTTATTCCGCAAACTTTCAAGCGAACTTGAGTCATGTATGCAACCCTTATGGCGATGGTTGCGCAAGTGAAAAGGTAGTTAAAACCATAAAGCGGTATGCGATCAATGGCATCGTCAAGAAAGTCTTCCATGATTTACATTAATAATGATTTAGGACGCAATTAGGTGAACTCATCTGAGGAACTCTGGCGCCAAGCTATCCTCCCCCCTAATTCCACCATACAGCAGACGATACGCAACCTTGATCAGGTCGCGATCAAGATCGTCTTGGTGGTGAATGAAGACGGCAAGCTAGAGGGCACAATATCGGACGGTGACATACGACGAGGCTTGCTCAAGGGACTGAATCTCAATAGTCCAATTGCAAGCGTCATCCATCGCAATGCACTCGTAGTGCCGATTGAGATGGGGCGCGAGATGGTCAGGCAGTTGATGGTTGCGAATAAGATTCAGCAGATTCCCGTGGTCGATGATGACCACCATGTTGTGGGCTTGCATCTCTGGGACGAAATCACCACGCCACCCACGCGATCCAACCTGATGGTCATCATGGCCGGCGGGATGGGTACGCGGCTCCGTCCTCATACGGAAAGCTGCCCTAAGCCCTTGCTGCCCGTTGCAGGGAAGCCGATGCTGGAGCACATCATCGAACGCGCCAAGCTGGAGGGCTTCAGCCGTTTTGTGCTCGCCATCCATTACCTGGGCCAAATGATCGAAGAACACTTTGGCAATGGCGAGCGCTTGGGCGTGCGGATTGATTACCTGCGCGAGCAGTCGCCGTTAGGTACCGCAGGTGCGCTGGGCTTGCTCAATCCACGGCCTGACGCCGCGTTTGTGGTTACCAATGGTGATGTGATTACCGACATCCGCTACGGGGAGCTACTTGATTTCCACATTCGTCACAATGCGTCCGCGACCATGGCCGTGCGACTACACGAATGGCAGCACCCTTTTGGGGTCGTACAGACCCAAGGCGTGGAAATTGTCGGCTTCGAAGAAAAGCCCATAGCTCGCAGTCATATTAATGCAGGCGTCTATGCGCTTGACCCGGATACGCTGGGTGTATTGAGCGCGGATGCCCATTGCGATATGCCCACGCTGTTTGAACGTCTGCAAGCGAATGCCAAACGTACGGTAGCGTACCCAATGCATGAACCTTGGCTGGATGTGGGCAGGCCGGATGACTTGACCCGTGCTATCGCTGAAACCGTCAAGAAAAGTAAATAGTTTCCAGAGGAAATGAAGATTCCATTTCCATGCGAAGCGCTGTGTTGATTAACCGCGTCCTCATCGCAGGTCTCGGCAGCATAGGCATGCGTCACCTGCGGTTGGGCAGAGAACTCCTCCCTAATGCGGATATACGGGTCTTGCGCCATCAGGAATGCATGTCGATTCCAGAGCACGCAAATGGTTGCTTCTCCAGCCTGCAGCAAGCGATTGATTTTGCGCCGCAGATTGCAGTCATCGCCAGTCCGGCGCCATTTCATACTGCTGCTGCACAGGCATTGGCACAAGTGGGCACGCATCTTCTCGTCGAGAAGCCCCTGTCGGCATCGCTTGATGGCCTGCGGCAATTACTTGAAACCTGCTGCGAACATAGAACGGTCTTGCTGACCGGCTACAACCTTCGATTTTTGCCTTCGCTGCAACGCTTCCGTGACCTGTTGAATGAGAACGTAGTCGGTAAAATCGTGTCGGTACGCTGCGAGGCCGGACAATACTTGCCCGCGTGGCGACCTGATGCCGATTATCGGCAGGGCGTTTCGGCTCGTCAGGAACTTGGTGGAGGCGCAATCCTGGAACTCAGCCATGAGCTTGACTATCTGCGCTGGATTTTTGGCGAAGTCGAATGGGTAAAGGCCACGCTCTGTCGGCAGAGCGGCCTTGAGATTAATGTCGAAGATACCGCCCATCTGATACTCGGATTTGCGTTTTCAGCTGATGGCCGGCAGCTTATCGGTACTGCAAACCTGGACTTTGTTCGCCACGACACCACTCGTCTTTGTACGGCAATTGGCGAAAATGGCAGTCTGCGTTGGAATGGATTGACGGGTGTGATCGACTGGTTTCAGGCGGGCGCAAAAGAATGGGAAGAACTTTTTCGTCATCAACACAAACGCGACGACAGCTATCTCGCTGAGTGGCAGCACTTCCTGGAATGTGCCAACGAACTGAAAACACCGTTGATTTCCGGCGAGGATGGTTTGCAGGTATTGCAGATTGTCGAAGCGGCTCGTAAAGCGTCAGAGTCTGGCAGTCGGGTTCAAGTCGCACCGAGGCAAGCACCGTCAATAGGGGCCGTATGAATACAGTTGCCTTTATCTTCGCTCGCGGCGGATCAAAAGGACTGGTCGGGAAAAACATCCGTCCGTTGGGCGGCAAACCGCTGATCGCCTGGTCCATTGAGCAAGCCCTGGCAGTCAAGCGCATTGGGCGTGTAATTGTCTCAACGGATTCCGAAGAAATCGCTACGGTGTCTCGTGAATATGGTGCCGAGGTCCCATTTATCCGTCCTGCCGAACTCGCTCAGGATGATAGCCCCGAGTGGCTGGCTTGGCGGCACGCACTCAATTACCTTCTGGATGCTGATGGGGTGTTGCCAGAGGTCATGGTCTCAGTCCCTGCGACGGCGCCTCTGAGGCTACCACTCGATATCGAAAACTGCCTGAACGAATTTGAAAAGGGCGGCGCAGACATCGTCATCACCGTAACCGATGCCCATCGCAGTCCTTACTTTAATATGGTGAAAACCAATGCGGATGGCACTGTCGGGCTGGTTATTCCACCCCAGTCACTCATAGCGCGTCGACAGGATGCGCCAACGGTGTTTGACATGGCGACCGTTGCGTATGTGGCGCGGCCAGAGTTTGTCATGACCCATAACGGCACTTTCGAAGGGCGGGTCCGAGCGGTGCATATTCCTGCCGAACGATCAATTGACATTGACACCCTGCTTGATTTCCAGATTGCTGAATGCCTATTGAGCGTTGGAGAGCAGAGACCATGACAAGAAGAACAGAACCGGCTATTCGGCTTCGACTAGGACTACCGGTTATTCGAGGCAGCTCAATCAATAAAACAAGCCATTGACGGAACCAAACACCAACATGAGCAATGAACTGATACTAGCTATTCATTCTGGCCACAATGCATCGGCTGCGCTGATGCGCGATGGCCTTATCGCTACCGCGGCTCTGGAAGAGCGCTTCTGCCGGAAGAAAAACTATGTCGGTTACCCGTGGCAAGCAATCGAATACTGCCTCAAGAAGGAAAGGGTTTCTGGTAAGGACTTGACACGGATTGCCTATACAACCATTTCATACGGTGGCTCCGTATTTTTGAAAGCCAAAACATCGACGCAGTTCTCGGTGCGCGATTACATCGATTACTACGGTGAAAAGTACTACCAACGTCGGATACAGGGGGAAAGTTGCCTCGAGTATCTGCGCTGGTTAAATACTGCCGATAAATTCAATGAGGACAAGCAATATTACGATTTTTCCTATCTGACCGACGCGGTCATGCTTGACCCAAAAAGAGACACCGATCTGTTTCGCAACGAGCAGGTGCGCCTGTTGAGCACTCATCTTGGCGTCCCTGCCAATAAAGTCGAATTCATCGACCACCACACGTGCCATGCCTACTACGCTTATTTTGGATCCCCTTTCCGCGGCGAAGACTGCATCGTAATTACGCTTGATGGTTGGGGCGATGGCCGGAACCAGACTGTCTGGAAGGTAAGTGACGAGAAGTTCGCCCTACTTGCCGAATCGAGCCAGAACGATATTGGAAGAATCTACAAGATGGCCACCCTGATTCTCGCGATGCGCCCGGATGAGCACGAGTTCAAGGTTATGGGATTGGCCCCGTACGCCAAGACCTCTCATGTGGAGCGTGCCATGCGGATTCTCGATGACCTCTGCGCCATTGATGGCATGCGGATCGTTTCCAAGAATCGACCCAAGGATCTTTACGCATACCTTGAAGAGGGCTGGAAGGATCACCGCTTTGACAACATTGCAGGCGCCGTACAAGCCTATACAGAAAAAATGGCCTGCGAACTTGTTAGGAATATCGCCAGAGAAACAGGCATCAGGCGTTTCGTCATTGGCGGAGGAATCGCCATGAACATCAAAATGAATAAGGCAATCTCCGAACTCGACGAGGTCGAATCGCTGTTCGTCTGCGGATCGTCAGGCGACGAAAGCCTAAGTATAGGTGGTTGCTACTATCTGAACTCGGACCCTGAGCGCAATCGACCGATCCGCAACCTTTACTTGGGTTACGACATTCGCGACGAAATGGGCCAGTTCAACCCCGATCAATACAAGGATCGTTTTGAAGTAACTTTCTGCGCGAATTTCGATCAAGTCGCTGAGTTGATCGCCAGAGGGGATATCGTGGCGGTAGTGCGCGGGCGAGCGGAATTCGGCGCAAGGGCGTTGGGTAACCGCAGTATTTTGGCGAATCCGAGCCGACGTGAAACGGTGCAGAAAATCAACGAAGCGATCAAGAATCGCGACTTCTGGATGCCATTTGCGCTGTCAATTCTCGAAGAGAAGCAAGACGAATACATCCTTAATCCAAAGCGACTGCTTTCCCCTTTTATGGCGATAAGTCTCGATGTCCGACCAGAAATGAACTCAGACATCGAAGCAGGTACGCACCCGTATGATAGGACTGTTCGTCCCCAGTCCGTATCACGCGAAGAGGCCCCCGAATATCATAGTCTGATCAGCGCGTTCCATCGGCTGACAGGAATTCCCGCGCTTCTCAACACCAGTTTCAACCTGCATGGCGAGCCAATTGTGGACACAATTAGTGACGCCATCCGCACGTTTGAACTGTCCGGACTCGATCATCTGTTGATCGGCGACCGGATTCTTCTCTCGAAACCGGGGAAGGCCGCGCTTGTCGCGTAATGAAAACTGACCCAGGGGGCAAATATGCTGCGTAACAAGGTAGTCGTGGTCACCGGCGGCGCTGGTGTAATCGGCCGATGTTTGGTGCGCGGAATTGCTCAGAAGGGTGGTATTGCCGTGGCGGCGGATATCGACCTCGATGCTGCGAACCGGCTGGCGAACGAAATTGGTCAGGACGACCCCGGCCGAGTCGTGGCGGCGCAGCTGGATATCACCAGCAAGGATTCGATCTGTTCCCTGATCTCCGATCTACGGCAGCGATATGGTCGGATCGATGCCATCGTCAACAACGCCTATCCGCGCAACAAGAACTATGGCCGTAAGCTCGAAGCAGTTACCTACGCTGATTTCTGCGAGAACGTCGACATGCACTTGGGCGGTTATTTCTTGGTTGCTCAGCAGTTCTGTCTGGCATTCAAGGAGATGGGCGGCGGCAACGTGGTCAACATGTCCTCGATTTACGGCACGATGGCTCCCCGCTTCGAAGTCTATGACGGCACGCCGATGACGATGCCGGTCGAGTACGCGGCGATCAAGTCAGCTGTGATCCAACTCACGCGCTACTTTGCCCAGTACTTCAAGGGTGACGGAATCCGCGTCAATTGTCTGAGTCCGGGGGGCATTCTGGCAGACCAGCCAGCCGATTTTCTCACGGCCTACAACGATCATTGCGCATCGAAGGGCATGTTGGCTCCACAGGATGTGCTCGGGTCCCTCCTTTTCCTGTTGTCGGATGAATCGCGGTACATAACGGGGCAAAACCTCTTGGTCGACGACGGTTTTTCCCTTTGAGCGCCGTCCCCTGCGAAACACCCTCGTTGTCGATCAAGCAACGTTTTCTGTTCTCCCTTGGCGCCAATGTTGTTCGGGCCGCGGTCAGTCTTATTACCGGGCTGTTGGTCGCACGTGGATTGGGGCCGACTGATTTCGGAAACCTGGCTTATCTGTTGGGTAGTTTTTGGGCAATACGAGCGTTGCTTGACATGGGGACGTCGAGCGCGTTCTATACCTTCATAGCCCAACGGCATCGCACCGGCCTCTATTACGTTGTCTATTTGGGCTGGCTGACGTTTCAGTTCCTGTTTTCAGCCGCGCTGGTGGCTTTGCTTCTGCCGGCTGTTGTGGTCGATCGCTTTTGGCTGGGGCAAGAGCGCGAAATGATCCTGCTTGCGCTACTGGCGACGTTTCTTCAGAACCAGGTTTGGCAGACAGTCGTGCAACTGCACGAGGCAGTGCGCAGGACGATCCGGGTTCAGATGGCTGGCCTGCTCATAGTCGTTGTCCATCTGATCCTGGTCGCGCTTATGCTGTTCGTTAGTATGCTGAGCATCCAAGCGCTGTTGCAGGCCATCGCAGCCGAATATTTGGTCGCGACATTGTGGTTGTCGAAAACATTGCGCGAGGCTGTCGCCAAGGAAGAGTTAGCAGGTCCCCGGCCAGAGACGCTATCCCTGCAAGCAGTATTTGCTGATTACCTGCACTACTGCAAGCCAATGGTGGTCATCGCGGTTTTCACTTTCTGCTATGAGATGGCCGACCGCTGGTTGCTGCAGCGCTTCGGCGGTGCGAGTCAGCAAGGTTTCTATCAGGTGGCTTCACAATTATCGACCATTAGTTTGCTTGCGACGACCTCGATTCTTAACATTCTATGGAAAGAAGTCGCAGAAGCAAGCGACGGCGGAGACCATGCAAGAGTTGTCGCGTTGCGCCAGAAAACGACGCGTGTGCTGGTCCTGCTTGCCGCCGTCGTTTCCTGCTTCCTGGCGCCATGGGCTGAGCAATTGGTCAAGATCCTGCTTGGGAATGAGTATCGTTCGGCCTGGCCTGTGCTGTTTGTCATGCTTTTCTATCCGATTCATCAATCGATGGGGCAGGTCAACGGTACGCTTTTCATGGCTACTGGCCAGAACTCAACCTACATGAAAATAACAGTGGCCGGCTTGCTAGCCAGCATTCCGATATCGTATGTGCTGATTGCTCCTGCACACGGTGCATTGGTACCTGGGCTGGACATGGGCGCTATGGGGCTGGCGATCAAGATCGTCGGACTGAACATCCTGTTCGTCAATATTCAGTCATGGGTGATCGCCCGGCACTACGGAACAGAATTCCAGTGGTGGTATCAAGTTTCAATCATTCTGTCGCTCCTTGCTATGGGGTATGGCTCCCAATTCGCAGTCCAGGAGTTGATCCCCGGCATTCAGGAAACGATTGGCGGTGGGACAAAGCCCACGGTACTGATTGGGATGGCACTCGCCGGGCTGATCTATCTTGCCGGGGTATTTGTCCTTATCAGCCGAGCCCCCAGCCTGGCAGGATTGGATCGCCACGAGGTTGCGGAGTTACTGAGTTCAATGAGGGCTACGTTGCGCCGCGGCAAGTAGGAATGTTGCGAGAATGATTTACCCCCCAGTTCATCAGCCGTGCAATTTGAGCGTGTCTCCGGCCGATCTCCCTTCAGGAAATACAGCTTGAACCAAGACCACAACGTCATCGCCCCTGGAGCAACCTTCCGGAACGTATTCATTTTAGAGTCCCGGGATTGGTGGTCAGCGGCACAGCCTGACTACGACCCCGCTCGGGATCTGGTACTGACCTACGACTTTGGCTTGCGGCGCGACGTGGAGGCACTCGGCGGCACGGCGCGCTATGTCGATCACCTGTGCGCACAGTCGGTGATGCAGGAAAATAACTTTCGGATGTACCGCTTTTTTCACGACTGGCATCTCGATGCAGATGGCGCGGATATCTTCCGTTATCGTGAGATCCCTTTCGGGTTCAGTTTCCGTATCGAAATCTGGAACGATTTTACCTTCTACGTACGAAGTCAACTCTGCCTGGACCAGTTGCGGACGATCATTCACCAGACCGTGATTGTTGGAACTAGCCAGCAGTTCGTGCACGAGATCCTTCGCGACATGGGAATTGATTTCAGGGCGCTAGAAAAAGGCAATCCGTCATTGCACGGGGTGTATTTTTTCCCGATTCATCGGTGGATGGACGAGCAACTGCACTCCCGGCGTCTGCGCCATGTGATTCGCGACATCGTGGTCACCGTGCAGGGCGTCGCGATGAGCTGGTACGATGATCTAGTCGAGCATTTTTTTCCGAAGACGCGCATTTATGTCCAGGAATATCACCCAACCCACGAATTGTTGCGGCGCCTGCAGCGTCAACCGGGAATCCGGGTGGTGCAGGGCCACTTTTCTGCCACGAGCGGTGTAATGAAGTTCTTGCGTGACCGCCCGATCCCGATCTACGGTAACTCAGAGAAGTATCGGTCGCATGCAGCCGGGATGATTGAGGCATTTCAGCAGAAACGGGTGGCACGCCTGATCCTGTCTACCGGGGCCGATGCGACTGACGCGGTCAATCGGGTGATCGAACGGCGAATCACGGGCGTACTGCCGACCTTGTTGCGCGCACTCGATTGCGTCATTCGTTATCTGGACAAGCATCCGATCCGTCTAGAGATACTGATCGCCAACGTCGGACACGTTGCAATGCTGGTCGATTGCGTTGCAAAAGCGCGTGGCATCCCCAGCTACCTGATCGTCAATGGCCTGCTTGGGGCTGGCTACCTTGATGAAGGTAAGTACGCCACGGTGATCAACGCCTATTCGCCAAGCATTCGCGATCACTATTTTCGAGACATGAGCAATATCGTTTGCCTCGGCGACCCCCGCATGGATGAATATGCATTGAGTCAGACTCGAAACATCAATCGAGACATACCCACGATCACAATAGGCGCTTCAGGCTTCAGCAATATCGACTTGAATTCGTATCTCGCAGTTGAGTTTGAGTTCCTCTGTGATGTGCTGACCGTAATGCGCAACCTAACGATGCGGGGGCGAAGGTTTCGCGTTGTTCTGAAAGTTCGTGCAAACGGTTACAGTGAACTCTACCGAGCCTTTGTTGAAGAGTATTTCCCCAACCAGTTGGATCGCCTTGTCGATCATGTGCCGATGCGCTCCATCCTAAATGAGACTGACCTTTTTATCTCCATCTATTCCCAGACGCTGTTTGAAGCATCTTGTATGGGCATTCCAACTGTTTATCATAAGAACGATCGGCAGATACTTGACCAGCCGTTCGATGGGAAGTCGGAACTGGTTACCACTTATGATGTGGCCAGTCTGGAGCGGGCGCTAGATGATTTTCTGGCGGGTAGCGAACGATTCGACGCCTTTATGGAGAAATGCGTGATGGAGAAGTACATCGGTCCGCTGGATGGAGGCAACTTGGCGCGCAATCTGGCCTATGCCAATGAACTGCTGAATAAATCTCGGCAGAGGAGCGGGCAGTGAGGTTTATTCCATTTTTCCTGAGGCGTGCGCTGCAGGAATTTCGGCTGCGCAGGCGATTTCCAAATAGCGTCATTCAGGCGGGGGTTAATGCAGATCGTTTGAGTAGCCTCGGCGACTTTTCAGTCTTGTTTGCTAATGTAACGTTAATGGAAACCAATTTGGGTGCCTATAGCTATATCCAGTCCGGGAGTGTGATTCTCAACGCGGAGATAGGGAAGTTCTGTTCTATTGCAGGTGGAGTTAATATAGGCTTAGGAGTTCATCCGACACATATGGTTAGTACAAGTCCGGTTTTTTATGATGACTCACAACCTTTGCCCAAGTTTCTAATCCACGGACGCATATTCACCGAGACGCTTCCCCGGACCGTAATCGGATCTGACGTTTGGATTGGGCAAGGGGCAATGATCAAGGCCGGGATTCAAATTGGCGTTGGTGCAGTAATCGGGGCCGGTGCAGTCGTAACAAAAGATATCCCTCCCTACGCTATTGCGGCCGGGAATCCTTGTAGACAGATCAGGTTACGGTTCTCCGAAGAAATTACTGGTCGACTTATCGCTTCTAATTGGTGGGCGCTAAGTGCAGAGACACTCGAAGAACTTGCCCACCTATTCAGTGATCCGGCAGAATTGCTCGATGAGTTGGAACGTCCGAGATGATAAAAGTACTTAATCGAATTTATCAAAAATGCTGCCGACTGTTTTTTTGGCATACATATAAAACAGTTTTCCGAGCATTGGGGCGCGGCGCATATATCGTTAGGCCATTCAGGATCGACGGTCGAAATGATATTGCGATTGGAGAAAATACGTTTTTCCAGCGAGGTGCCTGGCTTTATTGTGGCGGCGTAAACAATCGCCAAGCTTCCTTGTCAGTTGGAGATGGCTGTGTGTTTGGCTATAACAACCACATCACTGCAGTCGGAAATGTTGTAATAGGAAATCACGTACTTACCGCAAACAACGTTTATATATCAGACAATACTCACAGCTACGAGGATATAGGCACGCCGATAATTAATCAACCAGTCCAATTTAAGGGGGCGGTCGAAATTGGTGATGGCTGTTGGATCGGTGAGAATGCTTGCATTATAGGAGCTCGGGTCGGAAAGAATTCGGTCATAGGAGCCAATGCAGTTGTGACTTCTGATATTCCGGACTACGCTGTTGCAGTCGGCATTCCTGCGCAGATAATTAGAAGATTTGATACGAACCTAAATAGATGGGTTCCTCTTAAACGTCTCCGACCACAGGTTCCTGGTTCTTCGAACGAGACCCGTGTGGCGGAACAGACTTAAGTTATGCTAGTTTGGTGCGCTTTCAACATACCCGTCGCGAGGCCGTTTTCCCCGAGTAAAAGGTGGCATAGATGAATAAAATTAAGGTATTCAGCTCTCAGTTTAACTACCAGTACGGGACCGTAATCCATTTTCCGTACAGTATTGCGTCGCTTTTGGCCCACATCAGATCGTTTCCCGACCTCGCATCACAATTCCAATTTGAGAAGACGTTCGTGTTCCGAAACAAACTTGATGAGTATGTTTCGCGAGCCTTAGATGTGGATATTCTTCTATGCTCCTGCTATACGTGGAATTGGGAAATCACTACTCAAATGGCGCGACGCGTCAAGGAAGCTAACCCGTCTTGCCTAGTCATTTTTGGGGGTCCGCAGGTACCGCTCAAATACGAGGGTGATGCGCCGCTGAAATGGGTCCGAAACTCCACAGGCAATTTCTTTGACGACTATCCGTTCGTTGATATGCTGGTTCACCAAGAAGCCGAAGAGACCCTGAGGCAAATCTTTGAAGCCTACCTTGAGGATAAGAATTATTCAAACATTAAGGGGATAGAGACTCGCGAATTCCGGACACCACCTGCGCCCCGGATTCTGGATCTCGATACATTACCTTCGCCGTATCTGACGAATCTCGTTTGGGAACTTGTCGAGCCCGTTGAAGGTGTTAATTACATTGCCTCATGGGAAACTAATCGCGGGTGCCCCTATCAATGCACATTCTGCGATTGGGGAAGCGCAACCAAGGCCAAGGTTAGGAAGCGAAATATTGACACCCTTCTGCAGGAAATAGAATGGTTCGCCGACAACAAGATTCCCTACGTCGATATTTGTGACGCGAACTTCGGAATATTTGCAGAACGCGACTTGGAACTGGCGAAAAAGCTTCGTAGCGTAAAGGAGGGAAAGGGCTTCCCTGGACGCGTAGGTATCGCGTGGGTAAAGGCCTCCAGCGAACGGGTGATTCCAATAGCGCGAGAACTGCTTGACTGCGATCTACTCAGAGCCGTCACAGTCGCCGTTCAGTCGCTGGACCCAACAACGCTTAATATCATCAAGCGCTCGAATATGAAGTTCGACAAGCTTTCTAACCTCCTGAAACAATTCCGGGATCAAAAGATTGAAAACTACACTGAACTGATCATGGGCATGCCGGGAGAGACTCTTGCGTCTTACAAGAACGGCCTTGAACAGCTAATGGAGCTTTTCCCGCGTCCAGTGATATTTATCTACAACTGCGGTGTGTTCGTTAATGCACCAATGAATGATCCAACCTACATGAAACTCCATGGAATTAAAGTCATAAGATCGCCAATTTATCTGTGGCATTCGTCAATCCACAACCGTGGTTCGGTTCCCGAGTACGACAACATTACGACGAGTGCGAACTCATTTACGACGGAGGAATTGAAGCAGATGTATTTATATGGGTGGACAACCCAAGCGTTTCATAGCTTGGGCCTACTTGAATATATTGCAAAGTTTTATCATCAGGTGTTTGACTTGAAGTACATCGATTTCTATGAGGTATTGGTTGAGTACTGCAAGACAACGAGCGGCAAGTTCAACAAGGAATACCAGATTCTGCTGAATTACATGGAAACTGGCTATCAAGGGGGCGGATGGGATCATTACGACCCTGAATTGGCGCCGATCTACTGGCCGATCGAGGAGGCAACATGGCTGCGATGCGTCACTGATAGCGCTTTGCTCGAGGCGGAAATACTCGAGTTTCTCAAGTATCTACAAGCCAGATTGAATTTTGAGATTAATTGGGACATCGTAGTCGATTTGGTTCGATTTCAGGTCTTTCTGCTTTCCACAATGGATCAAAAGGAAGCAGTCAAGAAACACCGTTCGTTGTATATGTGGAAGGAGTTTCTCGTTGAAGGGCAGACTAGCCTCAGTAGCCTTGTCGCCAAAACGATTGATTATTCTTGGAATAACAAGGTAACGCTAGAGAACAAAGCCGAGTGGTGCTACAAGGCCATCTGGGTCGGGCGAAATCAGGGCAATTACAAGTGTCACCCTGAGTTTTTGGAGGCGGTGCAGGATGGGTCAAGCAATGCGTTGGAAAAACTATCTTTGGCGGAAGCGAAAAACTTCTAGCAAACGGGGGCCTTTCTGAAGAATATTCTCATTACAGGTGGTGCGGGGTTCATCGGATCAAGGTTGGCGCTGGCGTTAGCTGCGCGGGGCCACAAGGTACGCGTTCTTGACAATCTTGCTGAGCAGATTCATGGGGCAGATCCGGAATCTTCAACCTTGTTTCAATCTATTCGAGGCCGCGTCGACTTCATGCGCGGGAGCGTAACCAGTGAGACGGATCTGCTTGAGGCGTTGCGAGGCGTAGATACGGTTGTCCACTTCGCTGCGGAAACGGGCACCGGACAGTCGATGTACGCAATCCATCACTATTCTGAGGTGAATGTAGGTGGCACTGTTCTGCTGCTTGATTTGATCGCCAACAAGCCATTTCCCGTAAAGAAAATTATTGTTGCATCTTCCCGTGCGATATACGGAGAGGGTAAGTATTTTTGCCACGAGCATGGATTCGTGTACCCATCATCCCGCTTGGCGAGCAACATGGAAAAGGGGGATTTCAGTGTGCGCTGCCCTAAATGTGCTGACACGGTGGACCTTATAGCATCGGACGAATCGACTCCAGTATCACCAAGTTCCGTATACGGAATAACCAAGTTGACCCAGGAGCAGATGGTATTGACAGTCGGCAAGGCGCTCGGAATATCAGCAATTGCGCTCCGTTATCAAAATGTATATGGACCCGGGCAGTCCCTGTCAAATCCATATACAGGAATCCTTTCTATTTTCTCGACAAGGCTGCTCAATGGGAGCGGAATTAATATCTTCGAAGACGGGAAGGAGAGCCGTGATTTTGTTTTTATTGATGATGCGGTGGCAGCGACCGTACTTGCATTGGATTTTGAGAAACCACTAATAGAGGCGTTTAATGTTGGTTCTGGGAAGGCGACGGACGTGGTCACGGTTGCTGAAACAATGCAGCGTTTGCTTGGCACGTCAGTTCCCATTGAGATTACCGGCCAGTTCCGGACCGGTGATATTCGGCATAACGTGGCGCACTTAACAAAAATCAAACATATGCTTGGATTCGAGCCTCTGGTTTCAATCGACGAGGGAATCCGTGAATTTGTCCGTTGGGTAAAAGCGGAAACCGTGCAGACTGACAAGTATGATCAAAGCCTTAGCGAACTACGCGAGAAGGGTTTGCTATGGTCGCCACTACCTTGACCCCGGGTTTGGTCAGCGTCGTAGTGGCGAGTTACAACCATACCAACTATCTTGAACGCCGAATGGAGAGTTTGATAGGTCAGACTTATCAAAACATCGAGATCCTGGTTATCGATGACTGTTCGCCCGAAAACAATCTCGATGTCTTACGCAAATACGAGTCGAATCCAAAGGTAAAACTATTTGCGCGAAAGGAAAATGGTGGTTGGGTTGTTGTCTTTAACCAAGGGAGCGAAATGTCGGCAGGGGAATTCATTCTGTTTGCAAACTGCGACGATGAATGTGATCCCCGTATGGTTGAGCGCTTGGTTGAAGGCATGCGAGCTAACCCCTCGGCTGGAATCTGTTATTGTCGTAGCTTGCTAATTGATGAGGAAGGTAATCTACTCGGTGATGATTTTTCCGCCAGAGAGAAAGCGTTTCGAAGTCGATGCGCAAGTGATACTTTATTAACTCGACACGAGATGGGCCGGTTCTTGTTGCATTCCTGCGTTATTCCCAATACTAGTTCAGCCTTAATTCGACGAGAGTGTCTTACCGCTGTCGGCCAAATATCCTCAGATTATCGTGTGTGTTCTGACTGGCAACTGTATTTCAACGTTGTCAGTCGCTACGATGTCGCATATTTAGCATCGCCACTTAACAAGTTTCGTCAACACGCACCGTCTATTACCGGTAGCACGAAGGGGCAAGTCATCCAGGAAGAGTACGCCCGACTGCTGCTCGGGCAAATTAGGGTCCTCGGACTCTCTCGGATCGAGAAAGCCAGATATCGGACGCGTGTGATGTATCTTTGGGCGAGCTATCTATTGGCACCTTCATTTAGTGGATTATTTAACTTTACCTATCAAGTAAGAATTGTAGCCACTCATGACTGGGTAGCGTTGATTTTCTTTCCGATTGGCATCCTTCATCGGATTATCGAATTGTTAATAAGAATCCCGTCGAAACTCTTCAGGTCTGCCTCCCTAGCTTGAATATAGCTCCCTTTTGCGTATAGATAATTGGCTGAGGGGATATGGTCTGCGGTGGCGTTGATTCTAAAAGTGCTTAGCTTACTAGGAAATAATATAAGGCCATGACCAAAAAAATTCTGGTTACCGGCGGCGCCGGATTCCTCGGCTCGCATTTATGCGAGCGTCTTCTCGATGTAGGCCACGATGTGCTATGCGTAGATAATTTCTTCACTGGAAGCAAGGATAATGTTAGACATCTGATGGGAAATCCTTATTTCGAAGTGATGCGACACGACGTGACGTTTCCACTTTATGTCGAGGTTGACCAGATCTACAATTTGGCGTGTCCCGCATCGCCCATCCATTACCAGTTCGATCCGGTTCAAACGACGAAGACCAGCGTGCACGGCGCGATCAACATGCTCGGTTTGGCCAAGCGGGTCAAGGCGAGGATTCTTCAAGCATCGACCAGCGAGGTCTATGGCGACCCAGAGGTTCATCCCCAGATTGAGTCCTATTGGGGCAAGGTGAATCCAATCGGTATTCGCAGTTGTTATGACGAGGGGAAACGGTGTGCGGAGACACTCTTCTTCGATTACTGGCGGCAGCATAAATTAGAGATCAAGGTGGCGCGCCTCTTCAATACTTACGGCCCGCGGATGCACCCTAACGACGGAAGAGTGGTCAGCAATTTTATCGTGCAGGCGTTGAGAGGGCAGGACATCACAATCTACGGCGACGGACAGCAGTCCCGTAGCTTCTGCTACGTAGACGATCTGATCGAAGTGATGTGGCGCTTGATGGAGTCTCCGGCCGAGTTCACCGGGCCAGTCAATATTGGCAATCCGTGTGAATTCACCATGCTCGAATTGGCAGAGCAGGTGCTCAAATTGACCGGTTCGAAAAGCAGACTGATCTTTATGCCACTGCCATCCGATGATCCACGGCAAAGGCAACCGGATATTTCACTTGCAAGAAAAGTGCTGGACTGGCAACCGAAGGTAGCTTTGGTTGATGGACTTAAGGAAACTATTGCATATTTCGCAAAGCGTCTGTAGACCGCCGGATCCATGAGCAAACAGTTTGCCAACCCCGCCGTGGCGGTGGTTATTCCGACCTATAACAGAGCAGAAGACCTTCGCCGGTGCCTTGACTCCTTGGTTGCCCAGACCTTCGATAATTTCGAGGTTTTAGTCTGCGATGACGGATCTACCGATAACACCGCTGATGTGGCGATGGAGTTCAACGATCGACTGGATATCCAATTCGAAACGGCAGAAAATTTTGGTGGCCCCGCGCGACCGCGGAACCGAGGCGTGGCCATGGCTCGAGCGCCATATATCGCCTTTCTTGATTCGGATGATTGGTGGGCTCCAGCGAAGCTGGAGCGCAGCGTAACAACCCTCGATGCCGGCGCAGATCTCGTATACCACGACCTACATCTTGTGTGGTCACACGATCAAATGCCGAGCGGTAAACGCGTGGTTTCAACGGCTCCTCGGCATCCAATGTTCGTCTCGCTATTGTGCTCGATTACGTCTACGCCCAATTCGAGCGTGGTGGTACGCAGGGATCTGCTAGATCGGATTGGCGGGATATCGGAAAACAGAGACCTGATTTCTGCCGAGGACTTCGACACTTGGATTCGCGTTTCGCGACTGACCGAAAACTTCGTGCGCCTTCCCGAATGTTTAGGCTACTACTGGGTCGGTAGCGACAGTATCTCAGCCTGCACTCCGCGACAAGTAACTGTAATTAACGCGGTATTTTCCCAATATCTGGCCGACTTACCCGCTAAGAATCGGGAGCAAGCCGAGGGCATACTGGCATATCGTCTCGGGCGGATCTTCCTCACCGTTGGCGATATAGCAATGGCGAGGAAACATCTTCTTACCGCCGTTCTTCAGCCAATTAACCTTGCCGACCGCGCCAAAGCAGGATACTTTCTCGTAAATGCGCTTTTCTCCAGAAGGCCCACCTGACCAATCTAGAGGGTCCCCGAGCCCGGACATCGCATACGCACAACTTCAAATTAGATCATATCTACCGGCGCAACAATTCGGGCTGCACCGGCCAGCCAAACAACCGGAATATTATTAAATGACCAAAAATTGGGTGGCGACCCAAGCCCTAATGAACACAGCCCAATGGGATGACAGCCTGATTACGTTCTATCCAGAGGCAAAGGCCTGGATGAGCGACCCTATTTTATATCTGGACAGGCTGACAAAAGACTGTAACTACTTGAATGCGGCCGAATTACTTGATTGGAACTCCTATTTGCGGCAAGGTTCGACGGTTCTTGATGTTGGATGCGGAGGTGGTTGGCTGACGGCGTTCCTATCGAAAAACCCCAGAATCACAAAATTAATAGCCATTGATTCGAGTTTGAACTATTTAGAAAATTTTCTACCCACTGTAACCCAACAAATGGCAGGGGATATTTCGAAAATAGAGACTGTGCAGGGAGTGTTCTCGCCAATACTGTTAGAGGCCGAGAGCGTGGATTTAATCGTTATATCCTCCGCTATCCATCATGCAGAAAGCATGGGCGCGGTCTTGGCAGAATTTCGGAGAGTACTAAAACCCGATTCGTACCTAATTATCCTAAATGAAACTCCGGTTGGCAACGTTCAGTTTATGTACCAGATGACCAAGGCTTTCATTAAAATATTCTTCTCGACAGCCGCCAAACGATATAGTCAATTTTCTCAGAAGATATCGGCTTCCGGAATCCTGTATGACCCCTATTTGGGAGACGTGGATTATCCCAAGTGGTATTGGCAGAAAACAATAACATCATCAGGGTTCGATATCTCGCATATCCAGGACACTAAGCTGGGAACCGTTGTAAATTCAAAGGGGCGCTTCCTTCATCATTTCGTGTGCAAGAAAACCGCCTAAGGCCCTCCTAATTGGTCTGTACTTGTTGGCGACGTCAATTCAATCTCGGTCGGCGACAGCAATCAACTATACGACGCTTATGTACGCAGTGATATCAGCTTATTCCACGATAGCTTCCCAGAGATCCACTTCAAATGCGACGAACTTTTGAGACCACATTCGGTGGTGATGTTCGTATTGGCACAATATTCATTCTCCTGAATGTTATTGTTTTTATTTCAACACTAATATTTTATGGCACTCACGAACTGCCGTCCTTGGCAAATGCCTTTACGTTACTGTTATATTTTTTCCTTTCTATCCAGCTCCATTTGTTTCTTCGCTATGAAAGGCGTCGACCTAATCCTTTCATTCTGATCCTTGCATATGTACTGATCCTATTTTATTTCACAAGGATAACGACCCTTTACTGGCATGACCTCGCAAGCTCCAGCGGCGTTCTTGAGAGAATTCGCGAGCCTACTGTTGAGGATATTAATCACACTCTAGCCTTCATATTCTCGGCCAATCTCGCCATATTTGTCGGTTTGGCCCGATATTCGGAAAAATATCGACTAGATCAGATTATTGAGACACCCGCAAGTATAAGGAACATGGAGAAAAACGTATCCGTATTCCTCCTTTTATTGCTTGCAAGCTCTTTTTATACCCTGTTTTCTGATTCCGGGGGGGGCAGTGATTCGCGATTATTGGGAATTGTTCAATATCTCATTTCAGAACACCATCTCTTCGTAATTGGGTTGTTGATTCTGTTTTTACCGGCCACCCCTTCGGCGAAAAACAATAAATGCGAGGGCAGGAATTGGACGCTCCTTCTGATTGGCCTGCTCGTGCTGCTTGTAGTTCTAAAAACTTTATCTGGCTCAAGGTCCGCAATCCTGCTAAGTGTCCAGATCGTGTTTTTTTGTTTATTGGCGGCAGGAAAGCCTTCCATTTCGCGAAGATCAGCTGCTGTTCTTTCCGCAATGGCATTCATCTCCATTCCGACATTCGCTATTGCTACCTACTTACGAATAGTGCAGGCTGGTGCCATAAAGCTGGAGTTTTATGGCAACCTGCTACCTATTCTGGGTTCGGCGGTGGACCTGGTAAGGTCTGATCTGACCGACATGATTGGACTATACGTACCGGCGTTTGACCGCGCCGCCTTTCTGGACTTTTCTGTTGACCTTATTAAAAATAGCGAGGCTTACGCGCCTGTCGTCAGCATCACCCACATGTTTAAGAGCACAGTAGATGCTGTCACGCCGGGATTTGATGTCTTCGATTTCCCGCTATCGGCCAACGCGATCTCCTTTATCTATTACGGAATCCCAAGTCAAATGTCACGCATTGATCGGGACTTCTACCAATCAGACCAATTCAACGTCTATGGCGAGTATTTTGTAATATTCGGTGGCTGGTTGTCTTTACCCATATTTGCGCTCGTTGCTTATATTTTTCAGAAGGTCTATTCGAAAATAAAGGGAGATACGTTATTCCAGCTTATCGTTTGGCGCTTCTTCGTTCTCTCCACGTTTATGCTCTGGCTCACTTCGTTTGGGACTGATTGGATTATTGTTGCAACGGTGCAGAATTTCTGCATTTTCTGGATTTGGGTGTATCTGATAAAAAAGCGGTACCTGCTGAGTTAATTAGGTCGATTTGACCGATCAATACGGTGGCTGCGGAAAGCGATGGTTCATTGTATGAAGGGTAATTCTTTGATTGGGCTTTGCAATGTCGGCGTGACAGGCGTTTTCAGATATACAGATGTCTGAGCGAACTTCCTCGGCGGGCGGCGGGGCGTCCGGTAAGCCAGTTATTCTTGTCTTTACCGGCTATTATCTTCCAGGATACAAAGCCGGAGGTATATTGCGCAACCTAATTAACACTGTCAATTTTCTATGTGATGCGTTTGAATTCAGAATCGTCACACGGGATCGCGACCTTGGAGACGGAGCTAGGTACCCCGAGATAGAGGTTGATAAATGGCAACAGGTTGGGAACGCTCATGTTTACTATTTGTCGCCGGAGTCGGAAACATTGGGCGGCATATATAGATTGATAAGAGAAACGCGACACAACGTAATCTTTCTGACTAGCTATTTTGATCCGTTGACTATACGGGTGTTAGTAAATCGAAAAATTAGACTAAGCCATTGTCGGCCAGCCATTGTTGCTCCATTCGGCGAATTCGCTTGGGCATCGCTAGGACAAAAGTATCCAAAGAAGCTGGCATTTATCACTTTGGCTCGTCTGGTCAGACTATATAGTGGCGTGATTTGGCGAGTGTCGAGTACCTATGAGGCTGAGGATTTAGTCCGTGTCATGAATCCACCAAAGGATTCGATCAAGGTCACTGGTGACCTACCTATAAGGATGGATTCGGAGCTGACTGCGCCATCAAGGGCCGCAGCTGCCGGATCGGAGCCAACTGCATTGAAAATAATTTTCCTTTCACGAATTTCACGGGAAAAAAATTTGAGTGTAGCGCTGACGATCTTGCAGAAGGTGCGCGCAGCAGTGCTTTTCGATATTTACGGACCAACGGAAAATGCTTCCTACTGGAGCGAATGTCAAGGGTTGATCGCTAACTTACCGGTCAATGTAACTGCTAAATATTGCGGCAACGTGCATCCCAATAAAGTGATAGAGATTTTTGGGCGCTACGATTTGTTCTTGTTTCCCACAGGAGGCGAGGCGTATGGGAATGTGATCGCGGAATCGCTCACTGCGGGAACACCTGTGCTGGTCAGTACAACAACTCCGTGGCGCGAGCTGCAGACCGATGGTTTGGGATGGGATATAGATTTGGACAATATCACTGCATTTGTAGATGTAATTGAAGGCATGGCCATGCAAAGTGTGGGGCAGCGTTTGGAGGCTCGTAAGGTTGTAATAGAACGGATTCGAGATCGCCTGTTTGACGCCGATGTGCTGGAATCGAATCGCCGCCTATTCAAAATGCAGATAAGTGGGAAGGGACTGCAATGACCGCGATCGGCGTCGATTCAATCGGTAGCACGCCGATCGCCTGTGTGACCGGTGCAACTGGCATGATCGGACGGCGACTCGTCGGAAAGCTGCTTACGCTCGGTTACCAGGTCAGGGTTCTAACTCGGCGCCCTTACGTGAATCAACAGGTTCGCGTGTTCAAGGGGAGTTTGGCCGATGAGGCGGAGCTGAATGAATTTATCTGCGGCGCCGATCTCGTATTTAACTGCGCGGCCGAGC
This sequence comes from Sulfuritalea sp., assembly GCA_023229685.1. Taxonomy (GTDB): domain Bacteria; phylum Pseudomonadota; class Gammaproteobacteria; order Burkholderiales; family Rhodocyclaceae; genus Sulfuritalea. Next base: position 877,692 of record JALNYT010000001.1, on the reverse strand, counting down.
TGAGTGACGAATCTAAGATGTGGACGGTGAATGCCCTTGGTACGGCCTTGATTACAGACCTAGTCGATAAGCACCATATTAAATACTATTGTCATTTAAGCAGCGCCGGAGTTGTTGGACGGGCCTCACAGAAGTTTGTGGATGAAGACGCGCCATGCCAGCCACAGAATCGCTACGAAGCGACAAAACTCGACGCCGAGAAATTCGCTAGTCGGAGAATCGAGGGCTGTAACACCATCATCTTGCGACCGACGAATGTCGTAGATTGCGAACATTTGGGCGAGCTAAGCCTCCCCCTTGATGGCTCGATCAGGAGTCAGCTGAAAGCCTTTGTCAAAGGAGGGGAGTGCGCGCATATAGTACATGCCGAGGATGTGGCCGATGCTGCATTGTTTTTCCTAGAGCGACCGCCTTCACCGACGCCGCGCTTATTTTTTGTGTCTCTTGATGACGATCCGCTAAATACCGTTTCGGATTTATGGTCGCTATTTAGAGAGATGGAGTCCGGTAGGAAACACAGTGCCGCCACTCGACTTCCACATCTACCGGTAATCGTTCCATACGCTCTCCGATTGTTGGCGGGGCGGCCAGGGAACTCGGGAGATGTTAAGTATTCGTCAAAACGACTAATCTCTGAAGGATTTAGATACACGTTCGGAGTGCGGGAGACGGTCGCGAAGATTGTTCTGGAACGCAACATTGACATCAATGGCTACCGTTGCTGACATACCTGATTTTCCCCTTGCAGTACTACACCGCATATGTAGCTTCTATAAGATGACGCCACCGACGCAGAAGTTGCGCGGTGCGAGCCTTTGATCCCAACTCAAACCAAATCGATGACCGAAAGAATGAATCACCGCGCCTACCAAATCTGTGCCCACTGCATTATGGACACGTCTGATTCAAGTATTGCTTTCGACGAGCGCGGCTGGTGTGTCTACTGCAACAACTTCCAGAACAACATCCTTCCCAGTTGGCATACCGACGAGCGAGGTCGGCAGAAACTGCTCGACGCTGTAGAAAAAATCAAAGCGCGGAGCAAAGGGAAGGATTTCGACTGCATTATCGGCCTGAGTGGCGGTCTTGATAGCTCCTATCTAACCTATATTGCCAAAGAGGAATTGGGTCTGCGGCCTTTGCTCTTTCATGTGGATGCCGGTTGGAACACAGACCAAGCGGTAGGAAACATCGAAAAGCTCGTCGATGGACTGGGCCTTGATCTGTACACTGAGGTAATCAATTGGGAGGAGATAAAAGATCTTCAGGTTTCACTCCTAAAATCGCAAATTCCACATCAGGATATCGCCCAAGATACCGCTTTTTTTTCAACGTTATACAAATTCGCTCGAGAAAATAGAATCAAGCACGTTCTGACCGGCGGTAACTATTCAACGGAGTGTTGTCGTGAACCAGAAGAGTGGGGCGCTTACCCTGGTACGGACAAAACCTTGATACTGGACATTCATTCGAAATTTGGGAAGATTCCACTAGAAACCTTTCCAATCGTCGACGTATTCACTTCGAAGATTTACTACAAATACATTCTTGGGATGCAGGTGTTTAAGCCGTTGGACCTGATTCCTTATATTAAAAAAGATGCCGAGTCGTTGCTTGAAAAGCGTTTTGGATGGAAAAAATTCAAGCACAAACATCATGAATCCCGATTTACCCGCTTTTTTGAAGACTATTGGCTGCCACGAAAATTCGGGTTTGACCGGCGGAAAGCGCACTTTTCGAGCTTGATTCTTACGGGCCAAATGACACGGCAGGAAGCTCTCGCACGAATTGCCAACCCCGAACTTGATGAACATTTTCTAGAATGTGAATTTGAGTACGTAGCACACAAATTAGATCTGACTGTTGCCGAGTTGAGAGAAATCTTCAACGGCGAAAACAAATCTAGTTACGACTACAAAAGCAAACGGGCGCTTATCGAACTCGGTTCCAAAGCTATGAGGCTTCTTGGCTTGGAAAAAAGATTATACAAATGATCACCATCGTTGATTACGGGCTGGGTAATGTGCTTGCGTTTATGAATGTATACAGCCGCTTGAATATTCCAGTTGCGGTTGCGAAGTCTGCGGACGATTTGGCGAAGGCAACCAAGCTGATTCTGCCCGGTGTAGGTTCTTTTGATCATGCGATGCGGCAGCTCGAACTGTCGGGTATGCGTCATGCGATCGAGCAGTTGGTATTGCAGAAGGGAATACCGGTGCTTGGCGTCTGTGTCGGGATGCAGATGTTGGCCAAATCAAGCGAGGAAGGGATGCTGGCCGGCCTGGGTTGGATCGATGGCAAGGTAAGGAAGTTTGATTTGTCAACGATGCCGCGTGGCGCTAGTCTGCCGCACATGGGTTGGAACGATGTGCAGCCGGTGGCTGATAGCGGCTTGTTTAAAGGAATGGAACAGGACGCCCGGTTTTACTTCCTGCATTCTTACTATTTCCAGTGTCGGCAGCAGGCAGATATCCTGGCGGTGACTGATTACGGCGACCAGTTCACTTGCGCAGTCAGGCGAAACAATGTCTATGGTGTTCAATTCCATCCAGAGAAAAGCCATCATTTCGGCAGCCAGCTGCTAAAAAACTTCGCAGAAATCTAGTCATGCTGCGTCCCAGAATTATTCCGTGCTTATTGGTAAGAAACAAAGGATTGGTAAAGACCGTCAAATTCGGTGCTTCCAAATATGTGGGCGATCCGATTAACGCGGTCAAAATATTCAATGAGAAGGAAGCTGACGAGTTGATCGTGTTTGATATTGACGCCACTGTAAATGGGGCAGCTCCCGATTGTTTGATGATTCAAAAACTGGCAGCCGAATGTCGTATGCCTTTATGTTATGGCGGCGGAGTGAAGACGGTTGAGCAGGCGAAACGAATTATTGGATTGGGGGTGGAGAAGGTCGCCATTAGTTCTGCTGCGTTGGACAACCCAAAGTTGATTACCGCTATTGCTGCGGAGATAGGCAGTCAAAGTGTGGTGGTAGTGCTTGACGTGAGGAAATCCTTGTTTGGAAAGTACGAGGTTTACACCCATAACGGAAACAAAGGTACCGGACGATCTCCCTTGGAAGTCGCGCAGCAAGCTGAAAAATTGGGCGCTGGTGAAATCGTGATCAACTCGATCGATCTTGACGGACAAATGAAGGGGTATGACTTGGATTTGGCTGCCAAGGTGCGTGAGGCTATACGCTTGCCGATGTCCGTACTTGGTGGCGCGGGTTCACTAGCCGACATAGGACGCCTAGTTAGCAACTGCGGAGTTGTGGGTGCGGCAGCCGGCAGTTTGTTTGTGTTCAAGGGCTCTTACCGGGCCGTGCTCATCAATTATCCAGATCAGGCCCAGAAGGAGGAGCTGCTCCGCTCGGCAATCCACGAACACATCGGTTTGCAGGAATGACTGCAAATCACACATTCGAGCGTGTCTTAGTGCTGGGGGCAACCGGCATGCTGGGCAATGCGGTTTTTCGTCTCTTCGCTCAAAGTCCGGAGTACGAGGTTTTCGGGTCTGTCCGCTCACCAGAAGCGTTGCGTCTTCTACCCAACCACTTGCATCCGAATGTCATTGCTGGTATCGATGTTGAGAATATCGACAGTCTGACACGGCTGTTTGCCGTCGTGGATCCGGATGTGGTTATTAACTGCATCGGCCTAGTCAAACAGTTGGCGGAAGCTGACGATCCTTTAATAGCTATTCCAATTAATGCGTTGCTACCACATCGGCTAGCGCGGCTGTGCGCAGTGGCGGCCGCCAGACTGATCCACATGAGTACCGACTGCGTGTTTGCGGGCACTCGAGGTATGTACACCGAGGTGGATCCAGCCGATGCGACTGATCTTTACGGCAGAAGCAAGTTCATGGGCGAGGTGGATTATCCGAATGCCATCACTTTACGTACGTCCATTATTGGCCCTGAACTCCAGGGGGCGCGTAGTCTAGTGGGATGGTTTTTGGCGCAAGAGGGCAGCGTAAGAGGCTTTAAGCGCGCAATTTTCTCTGGTTTGCCAACGGTGGAAATGGCGCGGCTAATTCGTGACTATGTGATTCCACATCCTGAACTTCACGGTCTTTACCATGTTTCAGCCGAGCCTATCAATAAGTTCGATTTGCTTACACTTGTTGCACGAGTTTACGGAAAATCAGTTGAGATTGTGCCGGATGAACAATTCGTGATTGATCGTTCGTTAAATAGCCGCCGTTTCCAGTTGGCAACGGGGTATACAGCTCCTGAGTGGCCAGAGTTAATCAAATTGATGCACGCACATAACTAAGTCCGGGACGTCATATGTTCAAAAGCAAAGTATTAATGATCACCGGTGGGACTGGCTCTTTCGGGAACACTGTGCTCAAGCGCTTTCTTTCAACCGATGTGCGCGAGATACGTATCTTCAGCCGCGACGAGAAGAAACAGGAAGAAATGCGCATTGCGTTGAACAATCCGAAGCTAAAGTTCTATATTGGCGATGTGCGTGATTACGACAGCGTCCACCAAGCGATGAAGGGCGTGGACTATGTGTTTCACGCCGCGGCATTGAAGCAAGTGCCCTCGTGTGAGTTTTATCCCATGGAGGCTGTGCGTACCAATATTATCGGTACCGAAAACATGATGAACGCCGCAACGGCAAATGGCGTCAAGCGTGTGGTGGTGCTGAGCACGGATAAGGCGGTGTACCCAATCAATGCGATGGGTATTACCAAAGCGATGGCTGAGAAGTTGATGGTCGCCAAAGCCCGCATGCAGGGTGAGGGGGAAACGCTGTTGTGTGCGACCCGCTACGGGAATGTGATGGCTTCGCGCGGCTCGGTCATTCCTTTGTTCGTGACGCAGACTAAGGAAGAAAAGCCGCTCACGGTGACTGACCCCAACATGACACGTTTCTTGATGTCACTGGAAGATTCCGTTGATTTGGTGCTTTACGCCTTTGAGCATGGCAACCAGGGGGACATCTTCGTGCAGAAGGCGCCAGCTTCGACCGTTGCTGATCTAGCTCAAGCCATAAAAGAACTCTTTAATAATGATCAGCCTGTTCGCGTTATCGGCACACGACATGGCGAGAAGCTGTATGAATCGTTAATCTCGCGCGAAGAAATGGCGAAGGCTCAGGATATGGGTAGCTATTACCGTATTCCGGCGGATAACCGTGACCTCAATTACGCTCAGTATTTCAGTGAGGGCGAAGAAAAGATATCGCATCAAGAAGATTACACTTCTCACAATACGGAGCGTCTGAATGTTGAGCAGGTAAAAGCGCTGTTGCTGAGGCTGGATTACATTAAGGACAAACTTCGTGCTTAAAGTCATGACCATTGTCGGGACGCGTCCCGAATTAATCAAGATGAGCCGTGTGATCGCCGAGTTCGACCGACACACTAACCATATTCTGGTGCACACCGGACAAAATTACGATTACGAGCTAAACCAAGTGTTTTTTGAAGATTTGGGCATCCGCAAGCCCGATCATTTCCTCGAGGTAGCGGGCGAGAATGCCGCACAGACCATCGCGCAGGTGATCGCAAAATCCGATGAAGTGATGGAAAAGGAATTGCCGGATGCCGTCATGTTGTATGGCGATACCAATTCCTGTCTGGCCGTCATAGCGGCTAAGCGCCGCAAGATCCCGGTTTTCCACATGGAGGCCGGCAATCGCTGCTTTGATCAGCGCGTGCCAGAGGAGCTGAACCGTAAGGTATTAGATCACTTGAGTGACATCAATCTGGTACTGACCGAACATGCTCGCCGTTACTTGATTGCCGAAGGCATACGCCCGGAGACCATCTTCAAGACGGGTTCGCATATGCGGGAGGTGCTCGATCACTACATGCCAAAGATCGAGAAATCGGACGTGCTGCAACGCATGGACCTTGCGGCCAACGAGTTTTTCATCGTGAGCGCCCACCGGGAAGAAAATGTTGATACACAGCAGAACCTGCGGGACCTGGTTGAGACTCTCAATGCCTTGGCGGCAACGTATAACTACCCTGTGGTTGTCTCCACGCATCCGCGCACCAGAAAACGTCTTGACGCTTTGGAGCTGGGAGTGCTTAACCCGCATATACGGTTTCTCAAACCCTTTGGATTTTGCGACTACATCAAATTGCAGATGGAAGCCTTGTGCGTCGTCTCCGATAGCGGCACGATAACCGAGGAGAGTTCTTTATTGAATCTGCCAGCTATTACGATTCGTAACACACATGAGCGCCCTGAGGGAATGGATGGCGGCACGCTCATCATGAGCGGGTTGAAGAAGGAGCGGGTCTTGGATTCGGTGCGCGTGATCGTTGCCCAGCATGACAAGACACGGCGTGTGATGCACCCGGTCGAGGACTACGAGGCAATCTCGGTTTCGAAGAAAGTTCTTCGGATTGTTCTAAGCTACGTCGATTACGTGAACCGAACGGTTTGGTTGAAGCAGCGCTGACGCGTGATGAGAGTATTACTCGTTAGTCAGTATTTCTGGCCCGAGAATTTTCGTGTTAACGACCTAGTTCGGGAGCTTGTCGAACGGGGGCACTCAGTGTCAGTATTGACCGGAAAGCCAAACTATCCGGCGGGCAAGGTGTTCGATGATTTCAAGAAAGACCCCAAGGTTTTTGACAATTACCATGGCGCTGCCATATACCGGATACCCATGCTTGCTAGGGGAACCGGCGGCCTGCGTTTGATGCTGAATTATTTGAGTTTTGCGATTGGGGCAAGTATCTTTGGTTCGTTGCGCTTGATGGGGCAACGCTTTGACATTGTCTTTGTGTATGAGCCGTCGCCTGTTACCGTAGGTTTGCCTGCCGTTCTTATCGCTCGCATAAAACGAGCACCCGTAGTTTTTTGGGTTCAAGATCTGTGGCCCGAGACATTGGTGGCGCTAGGTGTTGTGCGTTCCAAAATAGTACTTGGTGCGGTTGGATCGTTAGTCCGATTTATCTATAACCGCTGTGCTCTGGTTCTAGGCCAATCGCAGGGATTTCTAGAAAGTATCTCTAAGTACTGCAACGACGAAAAGAAGATTCGGTACTTTCCAAACTGGGCAGAAGAGGGGGCTTCGCCTTCTACGGTTGCAGGTGCGCCGGAGATGTCGGTAGAGTCAGCTAGATTCACTATTTTGTTTGCCGGTAACATTGGGGAAGCGCAAGATTTTCCAGCTATCTTGGATGCGGCCGAACGTCTAAGATCCAATCCCGCAGTGCGCTGGATTGTTGTTGGAGACGGCCGGAAGAGTGAGTGGTTGCGCCAGGAGGTTGTGCGGCGAGGTCTAAGCAATTGCTTTATTTTGTTAGGCCGCTTTCCGGTTGCTCGTATGCCATCGTTTTATGCTAAAGCTGATGCTCTGCTTGTTTCGCTTAGGCGTGACCCGGTGTTTTCGCTGACGATTCCTAGTAAGGTTCAATCCTATCTGTTGGCGGGTATCCCGTTGCTAGGCATGCTGGATGGTGAGGGTGCAGCTACGATTTCCAAGGCGAATGCTGGATTGGTTTGCTCAGCCGGGAACCCGGCGGGTCTCGCCCAAGCGGTACTAGACCTCTTGGCAATGCCGAAAGAGGAACGAGAAAGGCTTGGCGACAATGGGCGTAATTACGCCCAAAGGGAATTCGGGCGGGAAGTTCTTATGAACCAGTTAGAGGCGTGGTTTGCCGAGCTTGCTGGGAGTAATGAGGGGCGATACGCCCTAGGAAACAAGTGATTCTAGTTAGCGGTGCAACAGGGTTTTTGGTTCTTCACTAGTTGCAAGCTTGTTGCTGGCCAATTTTGCCGTTCGCGCTGCCGTGCGCAGGAACGGGTGTCGCATGCTTTGGGGTGTTGGTTTGGTCCGATAAAACCAGTCAGGTCAGATGTTCCACGGTGCTTTATGATGTTCGAAATTGTGTGTCGTGAAGTGTCAATGAAGGTGTCGAGCCACCCGTGTCCATAGCCCTGCATGATCATTCATGGCTCTTATTGATAGCCGTTGTGGCTTTGTCTTCTGTTTTGACGGGCCTGATGCGGCGGTATGCCTTGTCGCGGCAACTTCTGGACCGCCCCAACGGACGCAGTTCCCATTCGATAGCGACAGCCCGTGGGGGCGGTGTCGCTATCGTCGTGGCGTTCCTAGCTGCACTTCTCGTATCGGGAGAGGATATATCGGAACCGGCAACGATTGCGTTGCTCTTTGGTGGCATCGGTGTCGCGGTGGTGGGCTTTGTCGATGATCTTGGCCACATTCCGGCACGTTGGCGGCTTTCGGCACACTTCTTATGTGCCGTCTGGATTCTTTACTGGATAGGAGTTCCACGCTTAGAGTGGATGGGAATCACCGTTGACCTTGGGGCGCTCGGAGCCGTACTCGCGGCGCTCTATCTGGTCTGGATGCTGAACCTTTACAACTTCATGGATGGTATCGATGGCATCGCGGGCACCGAGGCGGTGACGGTTGGCGCCGGCGGCACGCTGGCCTATTGGCTGGCGGCCATGCCACCGGCCAGCGGTGTCGGACTGCCTGCGCTGCTTGCGGCGGCGGCCTTGGGCTTTCTGGTCTGGAACTATCCGCCCGCGAAGATCTTCATGGGAGATGCCGGGAGCGGATTTCTGGGCTTGATTCTGGGGGCGCTTTCGCTCCACGCGGCCGTCGTCCGTCCGGTACTGCTCTGGTGCTGGCTGGTTCTGCTCGGCGTGTTTATCGTCGATGCCACGGTTACGCTGATTCGCCGATTGCTGCGGGGGGAGAGGGTCTATGAAGCACATCGTAGCCACGCCTATCAGCATGCCAGTCGCGAGTTCGGCGCGCACAGGCCGGTCACCCTCGCTGTCGCGGCCATCAATGTCTTTTGGTTGATGCCATGGGCTCTGGCGATTGCCTCAGGACAGGTTGCTGGTGTCGTCGGTCTTGCTGCTGCCTATATCCCGATCCTGGCACTGGTTCTTCGATTCAAAGCTGGCACCCCGTGAGCACCCGGGGCGCCCAGAGTTCTGGTCTCTGCGCCGAGGAGTGAACGTCGCAGAAGGGGCCATAGAGATTCTGTTTGGTCGGAGTGGAGCCGGTAGAATGGCGGCATCATGAATTATCGTTCGCTCATCGCTTCGTTTCACGACCTCTGCGCCGCCATGATCGCCTGGATAGCGGCGTACACGCTGCGTTTCAACTTCGATATTCCGCCGTATCTGGTTGATGGCATGTGGCGCAACCTGTTGTGGGTCATCCCGCTGCAAGCCGTAATTTTTCACGTTTTCGGTCTCTACCGCGGCATCTGGCGCTTTGCCAGCATTCCCGACTTGCGGCGGATTGCCCTAGCCGCGGCTACGGCGGGATTGGCGATACCTGCGTTGCTGCTCATGCTGCAGCGACTCAACGATGTACCGCGCTCTGTGCTGGTGCTGCATCCTCTGCTATTGATTTTGATCATGGGCGGCAGCCGCTTTCTATATCGGGCATGGAAGGATGGGCATCTGATCTCTCCACGCCAGTTCGATGCCGAGCCGGTGATCGTAATCGGTGCTGGCGCCGCTGGCGCCGTCTTGCTGCGTGATCTTGCCGGTAGCCAACGCTGGCGCGCAGTAGGGTTGCTCGATGATGATCCGACCAAGCTGCACCTGCAACTCCAGGGAGTTTCCGTGATCGGACGGCTGGATGACGTGGCGCGGCTGGCTGCGGAGCATCAGGTGTCGACCGTGATCATCGCCATGCCATCGGCTTCGCCATCTGCCCGCCGGCGTGCGGTTGAGTTGGTGGTCAGCGCCGGTCTCAAGGCGCTGACGGTGCCGGCGCTGGCTGATGTGCTGTCCGGTCGCGTCACGGCCGCTGACGTGCGGCAGGTGGAACTTGAGGATTTGCTCGGGCGCGAGCAGGTGCTGCTCGACGATGCCGGATTGAACAAGCAGTTGGCCGGGAAATCGATTCTTGTCACCGGTGCAGGAGGTTCCATTGGCTCGGAACTGTGCCGCCAGATCGCCCGCTTTAGTCCACGCAAGTTGCTGCTTCTGGAACAGTCCGAGTTCGCGCTCTACAGCATCGAGCAGGAGTTTGTCGGACTTCCGGTGAATTGCGTGATTGGCGATGTGAAAGATGCCGCACGAATGAACGCCGTGTTCGCCGAGCACCGGCCCGATGTGGTGTTTCACGCAGCCGCTTACAAGCATGTGCCGCTGATGGAGTGCGCCAACGCGTGGCAGGCGGTGAGGAACAATGTGCAGGGTACGCTGAACGTGGCACGCGCCGCCCTTGCCAGTGGCACCAGGGAGTTCGTGTTGATTTCCACCGACAAGGCGGTCAATCCCACCAATGTCATGGGCGCCAGCAAGCGCTTGGCAGAGGTCGTGTGCCAAGTGGTGCAGGCGCAGCGCTCGGCGACGCGTTTCGTCATGGTGCGTTTCGGCAATGTGCTGGGTTCGTCGGGCAGCGTGATTCCGCGGTTTCGCCAACAGATCGCCAAGGGGGGGCCCGTAACGGTGACGCACCCGGACATCATTCGCTACTTCATGCTGATTCCGGAGGCGGCCCAGTTGGTACTGCAGGCGGGTCTGCTTGCCAGCCGCCAGCAGGAAGGTGGTGAAATTTTTGTGCTCGACATGGGCGAGCCGATAAAGATAGTCGATCTGGCGCGAGACATGATCCGCCTCTCCGGGTTTGCCGAGGATGAAATCAAGATCGAGTTCACCGGTTTGCGCCCCGGCGAGAAGCTCTACGAGGAACTGCTGGCCGATGGCGAGTCGACCTTGCCGACCCCGCATCCCAAGTTGCGCATCGCGAAACCTTCAGCGGTGCCCGATGATCAGTGGCTCGTTGATCTTGAACAATGGCTGGCGGCACCCTCCCGCACCGAGGCCGAGGTAAAGCAGGGGCTCAAGGCGCGCGTGCCGGAATATCAGCCTTCAGCGCATTGAAGGCGTTGACGACTTCATCGACCCCGATATCGGCAACATCGAACGACGGTTTCTGCAGCAGGTGATAGGGCACCGCCCAAGGTCGCCAGCGCTGCGCGCCCGAGTTGCCGAACAGGCAGACGATGGGCAAGCCCAAGCCCGCACCCAGATGCATGGCGCCGCCATCGGCGCAGATCAGGGCGTCGCACTCCGCCAGCGCGGCGATCAATTCGGGCAAGGTCCGGGTCGGCCGTGCAATCACCGTTACCTGCCCGCGAAGCGGAATTCCAGGTACGCAGAGCGAGTCCGAACCAACCAGATTGAGAACCTCCTGTGCTTTGGTGTCGTCACCGGGATGTAGCGGGTTGTGTTCCGTGCCGGGTGACCAAAGCAGAATGAAGCGCACCGGTTCCTGCGCGGCAATTGTCTTGATGGTTTCGGCAAAGCGCTCGGCCGGCCAGCGTTGCGACGGCTTGCGGGCGCTGATGTGGATGCCGACGGTGAGCGTTATACGAAGCGGTTTCTCAAGAGTCGGCGCTGGCTCGCTCTGCGTACCTGGGATTCCGCTTCGCGGGCAGGTAACGGCGACCGGGGCGAATACCCGGCAAGGCGGAGGCGGGCCGTCGATGCCGTAGATCGACGCGACGCGAAACACGTCCTCGACTTCGTGGCGGTCCGCGCTGTCCAGCGGCAGCGCGACATCAAGCCCTTTGGCATCGCCGAAACCGATGATCCGTTCTGGCTTCAGCCACTGCGCGAGCTTGATCAGCCGCGGCTGTGGCGAGGTGGTGGCGATGATCACGTCGTCGAGTTGCATCTGGCGCAGCCGGTGCATCATCAGCAGACGCCGCCAGAGAATGCCCGGCAGCGACTTGCCTTCCCGATGCTTGGCCTTGGTATAAGCGAACACGCAGTCAAGATCGGGGTTTCCGTCCAGCACCGGCGCGTTGTAACTATTTACCAGCGCACCGAGCCAGCCCTCCGGAAAGCGCTGGCGCAAGGCGCTGATCAGTGGCGTGGTACAGACCAGGTCACCGATGTTGTCGCGGCGAATGACGAGTATTTTGGGGGCGGAGTGAAGGCTCAAGGTAAACTTCTGACTTATGGCTACTTATGCAATCGGGGACCTGCAGGGCTGTTACGACCCGCTGCGCCGTCTTCTTGACTATATCAGTTTCAATCCGGCCGCTGACCGTCTGTGGTTCGTCGGTGACCTGGTGAATCGCGGACCCGCTTCACTCCAGGTGTTGCGCTTCGTCAAGTCGCTTGGTGCCGCGGCGACCGTGGTGCTCGGCAATCACGATCTGCACCTGGTGATGCAGGCCGAGGGCTACGGCAAGGCGAACAAGGAAGATACGCTCGAAGAGGTGCTCGGCGCCGCGGACCGGGATGAGTTGCTGGCCTGGTTGCGGGCGCAACCGCTGTTTCATGTCGAAGGCAACTGGGCGATGGTGCATGCCGGCCTGCTGCCGGCGTGGACGGTGGCACAGGCGAAGTCGCTCTCCGATGAAGCATCCGCCGCGTTGACGACCGCCGATTACCGCGAGTTTCTGGCCCAGATGTGGGGCTCGGAACCTGCCGCCTGGCGCGACGATCTGGCGGGATGGGATCGACTGCGCGTGGTGGTGAATGCGATGACGCGCATGCGCTATGTGACAGCGACCGGCGCCATGGAATTTCGCGCCGCCGGCGCCAAGGCACCGCCCGACAGGGGGCCGCCGGGATGCGTGCCGTGGTTCGCTGCGCCCCGGCGCGCGAGTGCGGATCACGCGCTTGTTTGCGGGCACTGGTCGGCCCTGGGCTTCCACGAAGAGGCGAACCTTGTGGCGCTCGATACCGGCTGCCTGTGGGGCGGTTCCCTTACCGCCTTGCGGCTGGAAGACCGGCGGACAATGCGTCAACCCTGTCCGCAGCAGGCGAAGCCGTCGGGCTGGGAGTGAAGCCGCCGGTTATCAGCCGGCGAGCATCTGACAACGGCCTTGCTTCAATGTGACACGCGGGTCGTGCCACCTCTGCCGACATTGCTGCCCGCGATGCCGGCCAGCGCCAGGGTGACTACAGCGGAAAATGCGAGAACAAGCGAACGACAAGACAGCATGGATCTTCCGTTACCAGAGACGGTCACCGAATTCCGCGCTGTAACGCCCGGCTATCTCATCCCGCGTCAGCTTGTGATTCTGGCCACCGCGGTGAGCGATCTTGATCGAACCCATCAGCGTAGCCAGCCGCCCTGTTTTTTCCCAGTCCCAGCCGCTGGCTATGCCGTACAACAGTCCGCCGCGATAGGCATCACCGCAGCCGGTAGGATCAATCAATGCTTCCGGCCTAGCCACAGGAATCTCGATACGGCGTCCTCTGGTGTAGATGTGCGATCCGCTACCCGCCAAGGTCACGATCAGTGCTTCGACTTCGCCCGCCAGCTGTTCCAGAGTGCGCCCGGTGCGCTCTGTCAGGAGCATGGCTTCATAGTCATTGACCGTACAGTAGTCCGCCAGTTTCAGGAAGGCCATGAGTTCTTCACCATCGAACATCGGCAGACCCTGGCCCGGATCGAAAACGAAGGGAATATGGGCTTCGCGGAACTCGCGAGCGTGCTGCAGCATGCCGTCGCGGCCATCCGGCGAGATGATGCCGAGAGTCACCTCCCGGGCATCCGTTACCTTGTTCTGATGCGACTGTGTCATTGCCCCGGGATGAAAGGCGGTGATCTGGTTGTCGTCGAGGTCGGTGGTGATGAAGGCTTGTGCGGTAAAGCTGCCGGGAACATCCCTGACATGTCTGGCGTCCAGCCCGAGTTGCTTGAGGCGGTGCATGTAGGGCGCGCTGTCGTCGCCGATGGTTGCCATGATCAGCGGTTCGCCGCCCAGCAGTTTGAGGTTGTAGGCGATGTTGCCGGCGCAACCGCCGAACTCTCGCCTCATGTCGGGTACCAGAAAGGCGACGTTGAGGATGTGGATCTGCTCGGGCAGGATGTGATTCTTGAAGCGGTCGCCAAATACCATGATGGTGTCGTAGGCCATCGATCCGCAGATAAGTGTCTTCATGCAAGCTTTCGGAGTTTAGGGATAAAAAAGATACAGTCGGTAGCCGCTCGCTGCCATTTCACCGGAGTCGATGCTGACAGCAACCGCGATGTCGGCGCCGGGTTGCATGCCGTTGGTGATGGAAGCCGTTGGCGGCAAATAGTCTGCCGGCACCAATACCTTGCGCGCGATGGCCTGGTCCGCCGTGTCGGTGAGCGTGAGTTCCAGATGCGGAAACTGCTGGACGAAGGGGGCGCGGTTCTTCAGGGTCGCGGTCAGCGCCAGGCGGCCCTGGTGCTCGTTGTCGGGATGCAGATCGGATGCCTCGATGCCCACCAGACCGACCTTTGCCGGCAAGCCGACTTCGCAGTCGGCCATGTTGCACAGGGCGACCAGGGCTGGCTTGGCTGCCGGCCACAGCACCGCCAACTCGACGCGGAAAGCGACCGCTGCCTGCAGACCCATAGCGGTGAGCGCTAAGACACTGCCGATCAGCCACGGCCAGCGGTGCGGCGGGGGCGGCGGCTCGGGAAAGGTCTCGTTCCAGGAGCCATCGGTGGCCTCGACCTCCGCAACCGTACCGGGTTCTGCTGCTTCGGCCGGTTCCGGGCCCGGTGCTTCTTGCGCTTCGGGTTGCAGCGCGGCGAGTTCGTCCGGCGCTTCCGGCGGCGGCTCAGAAGTCGGCGCTGGCGGCGCGGCGACTTCATCCATGCGCGCTGCCGAAGATGTAGTGGCTGCCATTTCGGTGCCAGACAGGAATGCTGGAACGCTTTGTGGCGGTGATTCCGGTCGCGGTGGCGCGACCACCGCCAGCGGTTCCTCGATCAAGCTGTCGAGCGCATTGAAGACGTGCTGGCATTCGCCACAGCGCACGCTGCCGGAACGCGCCTTGAGCTGCGCCGGAGTGATGCGAAAATGAGTTGCGCAGGCGGGGCAGCGGGTCAGCATTGCTCACCCGCGAAGCGGTTGTCCGAGCATGCAGAGCACCGGCCCTCCAGACGAACCCATCCGTCATGCTCCGCTCCCACGCGCAGGGCGATCAAGGGTGCATAGGCGGCTATGACCCGTTCAGCCTGGGGCGCGAGCACGCCGGACAACGCGATGCGCCCGCCCGGAGCGAGACGCGCGACCAGTAGCGGCGCCAGTACACACAGCGGGTTGGTGAGTATGTTGGCGACCACGATGTCGAAGCGCTCTTCCAGCTTTTCCCCCGAGTGGCGCAAGCCAAGTGTCACGCCGTTGTTGTTGGCGTTGTCACGCGCCGCGATCAGGGCATTATCATCGATGTCCACACCCAGTACCGATGCCGCACCCAGCTTGGCCGCCGCGATGCCGAGGATTCCCGAGCCGCAGCCATAGTCGAGCACGCTCAGTTTTGTCCCTGAGCCGCCGCGCAGGATTTCGGTCAACCACTGCAGGCAGAGAAATGTGGTCGGATGCGATCCGGTGCCGAAGGCGAGGCCGGGGTCGAGTACCAGATTGATGGCGCCTGGATCGGGTGCCGCGTGCCACGAGGGGACGATCCACAGGCGGTCATTGACCCGGATCGGATCGAATTGCGACTGGGTGAGTCGTACCCAGTCCTGCTCGGCAACATCTTCGATTTTGATCTCAGGCAGCTCGTCGATGCCTGCCGCCACCGTGGCTAAAGCGATGCGGCCGATCAGGTCATCGCTCGGGTCGAACAGCGCGACCACGCGGCTTTCGTTCCACAGCGGCGTGGCGGGGCCATTTGCAATGCCATCCGGTTCGCCGAATTGCGGCGTTTCCAGGTCGGTTCCGGCCAGCGCATCTTCGACGCTGACCGAAATCGCGCCGGCCGCCAGCAGGGCGTCGGAGAGCGCGTCCGCATGCGCGGCGTCGGTTTCCAGAGCGACGCTGACCCACATGCCGCCTACTTGCCTTTGACGGCGTCGCTCTTGGCGGCGAGCTTTTCTTCGAGGTAGTGGATGCTGGCGCCACCTTTGATGAAGCGCTCGTCCAGCATCAGATCCTGATGCAGCGGAATATTGGTCTTGATGCCATCCACCATCATCTCAGAGAGAGCAATCCGCATGCGCCGAATCGCCTGATCGCGCGTGTCGCCGTAAGCGATCACCTTGCCGATCATCGAGTCGTAGTGGGGTGGCACCGTGTAGCCGGAATAGGCGTGGGAATCAACGCGAATGCCCGGGCCGCCCGGGGGGTGCCAGTTGGTGATCTTTCCCGGCGACGGCGTGAACTTGAAGGGATCTTCGGCATTGATGCGGCACTCGATGGCATGCCCGCGAATTTCTATATCGCGTTGTTTGAACCAGAGCTTCTCTCCGGCCGCGATGCGAATCTGCGCCTGCACGATGTCAATACCCGTTATCAGCTCGGTGACGGGGTGCTCCACCTGAATGCGGGTGTTCATTTCGATGAAATAGAACTCGCCGTTCTCATAGAGAAACTCGAACGTCCCGGCACCACGGTAGTTGATCCGACGGCAGGCCTCGGCGCAACGGTCGCCGACGCGGCCGATCACGCGGCGGTTGATGTCAGGCGCCGGGGCCTCCTCGATCACCTTCTGGTGGCGGCGCTGCGTGGAACAGTCGCGCTCGCCCAGATAGACCGAACTGCGATGGGCATCGGAGAGGATCTGGATCTCCACATGGCGCGGATTTTCGAGGAACTTCTCCATGTACACCGTGGGGTTGTTGAAGGCGGCCCCGGCTTCGCTGCGAGTCATGTTCACCGCGTTGAGCAGCGCAGCCTCGGTGTGCACCACGCGCATGCCGCGCCCGCCGCCTCCGCCGGCGGCCTTGATGATCACCGGGTAGCCCACGGCGCGGCCGATCTTGATGATTTCCTTGGGGTCCTCGGGCAGCGCGCCCTCGGAGCCCGGTACGCAGGGGACGCCGGCCTCGCGCATGGCATTCTTGGCGCTGACCTTGTCGCCCATCAGGCGGATGGTCTCGGGCCGCGGACCGATGAAGGCAAAGCCGGATTTCTCCACGCGCTCGGCGAAGTCGGCATTTTCCGACAGAAAGCCGTAGCCGGGGTGGATCGCCTCGGCATCGGTGACTTCGGCGGCGGAAATGATCGCCGGGATGTTGAGGTAGCTCTGCGCCGACGGCGCCGGCCCGATGCAGACCGATTCGTCCGCAAGCTTGACGTATTTCGCCTCGGTATCGGCTTCCGAATGCACGGCAACCGTGCGCACACCGAGTTCGCGACAGGCGCGCAGTATGCGCAGGGCGATCTCCCCGCGGTTGGCAATAAGGATCTTGCCGAACATGATCAGCCGATCACGAACATCGGCTGACCGTACTCTACCGCCTGGCCATTTTCGACCTGGATGGCCTTGATCACGCCCGAAATGTCCGCTTCGATCTCGTTCATCAGTTTCATTGCCTCGATGACGCACAAGGTGTCGCCTGCTTTGACGGTTTGACCGACCTCGACGAAGGCGGCGGCATCCGGGCCACTCGATCGATAGAAGGTGCCCACCATCGGCGCCTTTACGACATGACCTTCGGCTTGGGCCGGGGCGACTTCGGCGCCTGGAGTCGGCGCTGGCGGTGCGGCGACCGGCGCCGTCGTGACGGGCATGCTGACCATGGTGGTGGCCGGCGCCGCGGGGAAATGCTTGGCGATACGAATCTTTTCTTCGCCCTCACTGATTTCGAGCTCCGAGATACCGGAGTTCTGCACGAGATCAATCAGGGTCTTGAGTTTTCTCAGGTCCATGGGGACTCCTCAAACAGGGAAACTGCGGCCGCCGCCGCCTTTTCTTGGGATGGTTCAGGCGGTGCGCAAACGGGCCAGCGCGGCCTCCAGCGCCAGGTCGTAGCCTTGTGCGCCGAGACCGGAGATAACGCCGATGGCGATATCCGAAAAATACGACTTGCGGCGGAATGGCTCCCGCGCATGCACATTCGACAGATGAACTTCAATGAACGGAATGGCCACTGCCGCCAGGGCATCGCGCAAGGCAACGCTGGTATGGGTGTAAGCCGCCGGGTTGATGATGATGAAATGCACGCCCTGTTCGCGGGCCGACTGTACCCGGTCGATCAGTTCGCCTTCATGGTTGCTCTGGAAGCTTTCGAGGCGGACACCGAATGCTCGGGCGCGAGCCTCCATTGCCGTGTGAATGGAGGCCAGCGTCGTGCGTCCGTAAATCTCCGGTTCGCGCGTTCCCAGCAAGTTCAGGTTCGGCCCATGGAGCACCAGAACAGCACTGTTCAAGTCTTCCCCGCCGGGTGCTTTACTGTTTTTTGACTTCGTCATGACCGCAAGTTTGCCGCAAATACCCACACTTTGTCCAGTTACGTCCCCGGCGCTTGTGCTGGGGACGGCATCCCTTGCGGCTATCGTGACATCAGCTCGATCAGCTCGCGCTCCAGGTCGGCTTCTGTGAAGCGCCCCAACTTGGTCGCGGAGAGTCTGCCCTGACGGTCGAAGACTGCGGTGAAAGGCAGTGCCTGTCGGGTGTTACCCAGCGCGGCACTCTTCTCCATGACGCCGATGTCGCCGATCAGCAAGGGGTAGCTGACAGGGGTTGTCTTCTCGAATTCCAGAATTTTAGCCGCATTATCGATGCTGATGCCTACGAATTGAACGCCTTTATCGCGATATTTATCTTGCAGCCGAGAAAAACCGGGCATTTCCTCAAGGCAGGGAGGGCACCAGGTGGCCCAGTAATTGACTACCAGCACCTTGCCGCGCCATTGGCCGATACCCTGTGACTGGCCTTTCAGATCGGCCAGGACCAGTTCGAAAATGGGCAGTGCCGAGGTTGCAACTGTCGGGGTTTCCTCTCTTTCTCCGCGGACACCCCATCGATAGCCAATTGCCGCCGCAATCAGGGCGATGCCGGCAAGCATCAGCCAGAGTCTTGAGGTCTTCATTTTGGCGCCTCTCGCAGTAGTTCGCGCACGGCCTCGGCGCGAACGCGCTGGCGGCCTCGTCCGCCGTGGGAATTCTTGGGTTGCTGTCGCTCTGCCGAAGTAGGGTACACCGAGATCAGTACCGGAAAGTCATTCCATTCAAGACACAACTGGGCATCAACGCCAATCCGTCTGTTATCCATAGAATCGTAGGAGATGCCGTTAGATAGAAGCATAATCTCTACATCTTTACTGCTATCGGCGTACAGGTCCAACTCCACGGCGGAATAGCGACCGGCGGTGCCATCCAGTGCGCCGCCGCTAAGGTAGGGATTGAATTCAGCCAGCAACTGCATTACCTCCAGCGCGGTTGTGCGCAAATCGTGGACCCGTTCGCGCTGCTCATCTTCCTGATAGAGCGACTGCCAGGCGCGCAACTCGGTCTCGATCTCTTCGTTGGTCGGCAACGCCTCTCCTTCGCCGGCACCCACGCTACGCGCCGCCTTGCGTTTCGCCGCGCCGTAGTCGGTGATCCCTTCCTCGGCCATCAGGCGTGCTGCGGCGCTGGCGATCGCGCGTCGCAGATGGCTGGAGGCTGAGGGGGCAGGCTTGCGGCGTGGCATGGCGTGGCTTGGCAAATGCTGCGTGCGGTTATGTCCGCAGCCTTCAGGGCGGCGGACGGTATCCCCTGGCGGGGTAAAATCCGCTTCATTATTTCACGGAACCGTGACATGCATATCCACATCCTCGGCATCTGCGGTACCTTCATGGGAGGTATCGCATTGCTGGCGCGTGCGGCGGGGCACCGCGTTACCGGCTGCGATGCCAACGTCTATCCGCCGATGAGTACGCAACTCGGGGAACAGGGCATTGACCTGGTGTCCGGCTTTGGCGCCGAACAATTGACGTTGAACCCCGATCTGTTTGTGGTCGGTAATGCGATTTCACGTGGCAATCCCCTGCTCGAAGCCATTCTTGACCGCAACCTGCCCTATGTTTCGGGGCCCCAATGGCTCGCCGAGAACATTCTGGGCGGTCGCTGGGTGCTGGGTGTGGCGGGCACCCACGGCAAGACGACCACGACTTCAATGCTGGCGTGGATTCTCGAGGAGGCCGGGCTGAATCCTTCTTTCCTGGTGGGCGGCGTGCCACAAGGCTTCGGCGTTTCGGCCCGGCTCACCGATTCGCCCTTCTTCGTCATCGAGGCCGATGAATACGACACGGCGTTTTGCGACAAACGTTCCAAGTTTGTTCACTACCGGCCGCGCACCGCGGTTCTGAACAACCTTGAGTTCGATCATGCGGACATCTTCTCTGATCTTCCGGCTATCGAGACTCAATTCCACCATTTGGTGCGGACTTTGCCGAGTAATGGCCTGATCATCGCAAATGCCGGGGAGACCTCGCTCAGGCGGGTATTGGCCCGCGGCTGTTGGACTCCGATCGAGTGGTTCAATGGCGCAGAGGGCTGGCAGGCCGGCGAGCCTGACGCTTCTGGCGGCTTTGCCGTGACCCTGGCTGGCAAAGCGCAGGGTCGGGTCGAGCGCTTCGATCTCGCGGGCGCCCACAACCGGGCTAACGCCGTGGCGGCGCTGGCGGCCGCGCGGCACGCCGGAGTGCCGGTGGCCGTCGGCCTCAAGGCTCTGGCCAGCTTCAGCGGTATCAAGCGCCGGCTCGAAGTGCGCGGCACCGTCCGCGGTGTAACGGTCATCGACGATTTCGCCCATCATCCGACGGCGATTCGCGTGACTCTCGCCGGCCTGCGTCAGCGCGTCGGCCGCGCCAGAATCCTTGCCGTCCTTGAGCCGCGCTCGAACACCATGAAGCTGGGCGCAATGAAGGCGCAACTGCCGGAAAGCCTGGCGGATGCCGATGCGACGTATTGCTATGCCGGCAATCTGGGTTGGGACACCGCTGCAGCACTGGCGCCGCTGGGCAACAAGGCGCGTAGTTTCGATGATCTGGAACTGCTGGTAATAGCCGTGGCGGCCGATGCGCGAGAGGGTGACCAGGTACTGATCATGAGTAACGGCGGGTTTGGCGGCGTGCACGACAAGTTGCTCGCGGCCCTGGCCTTGTAGCTGGCCGTCAAGCGATTTGCTGCGCTGTCCTGCCAGCGCCCTGAAGCAGTTCACCTGGGTCGGCTGCTGGCATATTCGCGCAACGCATATCTTTTATATCAATAATTTCTAGCTTTATTTGATTTAGATCAATAGGAGTGTGTTAACCTTCTGCCCTGCTGAGAAACTGGAACGGGGTTCCTGCGGACCTTTTTGGTAAGTTTTCGAACACTTCAGCCAATCGTGCCAACGCTGTGCCGCGTGGCTCGAGACTGACGTGGAAGGGGGAGGGGAGATGGCACGAAACTCACACAAGAATTGCAGCGCGATGCATTGGCGGCGCGGATACGCGGGGCTCCTGATGGCGGGACTGCTCGGCGCGCTGAGTGGCGCTGCGAATGCCGCCTGGGAGATCAATCTTCAGGAGCCGGCGAGTGCCTTGGCGCGGCGCGTCTACGACCTGCACACCCTTTTGTTGTGGGTTATCGTCGTGATCTTCATTGGCGTCTTTGCCGTTGTTGCCTATTCCCTGGTTTTCCATCGCAAGTCGAAGGGCCACAAGGCAGCCGATTTTCACGAGAACACCAAGGTGGAAGTGGCGTGGACCATCGTCCCGCTTCTGATCCTGATCGCCATCGCCATTCCGTCGACGTCGGCCCTGGTGCAGATGCGTGATACCTCCCAACCGGATCTCACGATCAAGGCCACCGGTCACCAATGGAAGTGGAATTACGAATACCTCACCGGAGACGCTGCCGGCCTGAAATACATGAGTGTGCTGGCCACGCCGCGCGACCAGATCGAAAACAAGGCCCCCAAGGGTGAGCACTATTTGCTGGAGGTCGATCGCCCGTTGGTGGTGCCGGTTGGCAAGAAGGTACGCATGCTCCTTACTGCGTCCGACGTGATTCACAGCTGGTCGGTGCCGGCGTTTGCGGTCAAGACCGACGCAGTGCCCGGATTCCTGCGCGACACCTGGTTCCGTGCGGAGAAGGAAGGTACGTACCGTGGCCAGTGCTCCGAACTCTGCGGCAAGGACCACGGCTTCATGCCGGTAGTGGTCGAGGTTGTTTCCGCCGAAAAGTTCGCAGCCTGGGCTGCCGACCAGAAGAAGACGATGGCTGCAGCGTCAGAGGATCCGGCAAAGGTCTGGAAGCTGGATGAACTGGTTGCCCATGGCGAAAAGGTCTACACCGCGAACTGTGCAGCGTGTCACCAGCCGACCGGACAGGGATTGCCGCCGGTATTCCCTGCTCTCGACGGTTCCAAGATTGTCAAGGGACCGAAGAAGGATCACCTTGATCGTGTCATGAACGGCAAGCCGGGTACCGCAATGGCGGCTTTCGCCGCGCAGTTGAGCGATACGGATGTCGCGGCCGTCGTAGCCTACGAGCGGAACGCATGGAACAACAAGCTCGGCGAAGTCATTCAGCCCGCCGAAGTCAAGGCACTTCGCGGCAAGTGATCGCGCCAACGGCCTTCAGGAGAAACTGATAATGCAAGCTACGCAACAGGTCGGCGCTGCCGGCCACCACGAAGACGATAGCCATGGTCACGGTCCGACCGGGTTGATGCGCTGGATAACCACGACCAACCACAAGGACATCGGTTCGATGTACTTGATGTTCAGCTTCGTGATGTTCCTCGTCGGCGGCGCAATGTCTCTGATCATCCGTGCGGAACTGATGTCCCCCGGTCTTCAGTACGTGTCGCCCGAGTTCTACAACCAGATGCTGACGCTGCACGCCCTGATCATGGTGTTCGGTGCCATCATGCCGGCCTTTGTCGGCTTCGCCAACTGGATGATCCCGCTGATGATCGGAGCGCCCGACATGGCGTTCGCGCGGATGAACAACTGGAGTTTCTGGCTGCTGCCGCCCGCCGCCATCCTTCTGTCTGCCTCGATTTTCGTCCCCGGCGGGGCCGCCGGCACCGGCTGGACTCTGTATCCGCCGCTGTCGATTCAGATGGGGATGGGCATGGACATGGCCATCTTCGCCATCCACATTCTCGGCATGTCATCGATCATGGGTTCGATCAACATCGTCACCACGATTCTCAACATGCGCGCACCCGGCATGACTTTGATGAAAATGCCGATGTTCTGCTGGACCTGGCTGGTGACGGGTTTTCTGTTGATCGCCACGATGCCGATTCTGGCCGGCGCGGTGACGATGCTGCTGACCGACCGCCACTTCGGCACCAGTTTCTTCAACGCCGCCGGCGGCGGCGATCCGGTGCTGTTCCAGCACATATTCTGGTTCTTCGGCCACCCCGAGGTCTATATCATTGCTTTGCCGGCCTTCGGCGTGGTTTCCCATGTGATCCCCGCGTTTTCGCGCAAGCGTCTGTTCGGCTACACCTCGATGGTGTATGCGATAGCGGCGATCGGCCTGATCTCCTTCTTCGTCTGGGCGCACCACATGTATGTGACCGGCATCCCGCTGACCGGCCAGCTCTACTTCATGTATGCGACCATGCTGATCGCGGTACCGACAGGAGTCAAGGTCTTCAACTGGGTTACCACCATGTGGCGCGGATCGCTGACCTTCGAAACGCCGATGCTGTTCGCGCTGGGCTTCCTGGTGCTGTTTACCATCGGCGGGCTTACCGGCGTGGTGCTGGCAATGACCGCAGTCGACATCCAGATGCAGGACACCTACTATGTGGTCGCCCATTTCCATTACGTCATGGTTGCCGGGGCGCTGTTCTCCGCCTTTGCCGGCCTCTACTATTGGCTGCCGAAATGGACCGGCCACATGTACAACGAGGGTCTCGGAAAGCTGCACTTCTGGCTGTCGATGATCTTCTTCAATGTTGCCTTTTTCCCGCAGCACTTCCTCGGTCTCGCGGGCATGCCGCGCCGGATTCCCGACTATGCCCAGCAGTTCGCCGACTTCAACATGGTTTCGTCCATCGGTGCCTTCGGTTTCGGCTTCAGCCAACTGCTGGTTATAGTGGTGGTCTTCCAGGCCCTTCGGGGTGGCGCCAAGGCCGCAGCCCGGCCTTGGGAAGGAGCGCGCGGTTTGGAGTGGACGGTTCCCTCTCCGGCGCCCCACCATACCTTCGAGGA
This sequence comes from Sulfuritalea sp., assembly GCA_023229685.1. Classification (GTDB taxonomy): domain Bacteria; phylum Pseudomonadota; class Gammaproteobacteria; order Burkholderiales; family Rhodocyclaceae; genus Sulfuritalea. Next base: position 853,852 of record JALNYT010000001.1, on the reverse strand, counting down.
TCCTCCTGCGTTTGATCCGGCGGAGTCCGAAGCATGAGAAACGAAGCACCATCGCACGCGCCGGGCAATCGTCGCATCGCCCTGGGCCTTGCGCTGTTCGCTGCAGCTGTGTTCGTGAGTTTCATCGTCCGGCAATGGATGGCCAACGCTTGAACCCGGACCTCAGCCCGATCGGAGTGACAGCTGCCGAACCGCTGCCGCGATCCGGCGGCAACCGGCGGGTCGTCGCGGTATCGCTGGCTGTCGTTGTCGGCAGCCTGCTTTTCGTTGCCGCTCAGCCGCGCCTTTACCGGTCTTTTTGCGAATGGACAGGGCTCTACGACATCGACCGCGCGGAGCAGGTTGCCGCGTCGTCGATACCGAGCCGTCCGGTGACGCTTGAATTCGATGCCAACAGCCACGACAACGGACTGCGTTTTCGTCCGGAGACCGCCAGCCTTGCTGTCAGAACCGGCGAGATCGTGAATGTGATGTATCGGGTCGAGAATACCCGCAACACTACCGTGATCGGCCAGGCTGTACCCAGCTATGGCCCGCAACATGCCGGTGGCTACGTAAAGAAGCTGGACTGCTTTTGCTTCAAACAGCAGACTTTTGCGCCGCACGAGGTGCGCGAGATGCCCGTGGTCTTCGTACTCGACAAGAAATTGCCTGATGACGTGAACACCGTCACGCTCTCGTATACATTTTTCGAGGTGCCGGCGGGCAGTGTTACGTCGCCGGCAGCGGGAAAGCGGAGCTGAGCGATGCCGAAGCCGCAAGCGGCCAAAGCCGGTTTTTTGCGCACCGTGCGCACGGTTGCATGGGGCCTTTTGGGCGTGCGCGGCCACAAAGTGCACGAGCACGACACGCCGGCTTTGTCGCCGCTTCAGGTTCTGATTACAGCCCTGATTTTCATGCTGGTCTTTGTGATTGCGCTGGTGACGCTGGCAATCAACATCAGTCGTCAGTGATTGAAGGCGCCAAGGCAACAGGGCAACAACGATAATATGATTTAAAGGAGGTCAACATGAGTCACCCCGCATCCGCAAGCCGCTATTTCGTTCCCGCGCCTTCACACTGGCCGCTGGTTGGCTCGCTTGCCCTGCTCCTTTTGGCAAGTGGCGCCGTGCTGGCGATGAACTCCAGTACGAACGGCGGTTTCATGCTGCTGGGCGGCGGATTCGCTGTCCTGGTGACCATGCTGTTCGGCTGGTTTAGTCGCGTGATCGGTGAGTCCGAGGGCGGCAGTTACAACCTGCACGTAGATCGTTCCTTCCGTTGGGCAATGGCGTGGTTCATTTTTTCGGAAGTCATGTTTTTCGCAGCATTCTTCGGGGCACTTTTTTATATTCGTGTCCTGTCCGTTCCCGAGTTGGCGAGTCCCGAACAGGCGTTGCTTTGGGAGGGCTTCAAGAACGTATGGCCCAGCGCGGGGCCCGCGGTCAAGGATGCTTTCACGCCGATGCACGCCTGGGGCATTCCGGCAATCAATACCCTGCTGCTGTTGAGTTCGGGCGTCACGGTGACCTGGGCGCACTGGGCATTGGTTGCGAACAAGCGGCAGCAATTGATCGTCGGCTTGGCCTTGACGATTCTGCTCGGCCTGGTGTTCATCAGCCTGCAGGCCTACGAATACGCCGAAGCCTACAGCCACTTGAATCTGAAGATGACTACCGGCGTCTACGGCTCGACTTTTTACATGTTGACCGGTTTCCACGGCTTTCACGTCACGCTTGGCGTGACGATGCTGACCGTGATTCTGCTGCGGACAATCAAGGGGCATTTCACGTCCGAGCGTCACTTTGCCTTCGAAGCAGTGGCCTGGTACTGGCACTTCGTGGACGTCGTCTGGCTGGGCCTGTTTATCGTCGTCTATTGGCTGTAAAGTGGGGCGCAGCGCAGCAAGCGTGCGCTACGCAAGATCAGAGGCGCTCGCCAATCCAGCCCAACCGGTAGGCGGCCATCAGCAGCAGAAACAGAACGAGGGAAAGCCCCACGCGCACCGACAATGCCTTGACCGCCCGGGTCTTGCCCTGACCTTGATCGCGATAGACAAAGAGCAGAGCGCTGCCGAGGCTGGCGATAATGGCGATCAGCATCAGTACGACAATAACGCGCATGGATTTCCTCTCTGAAAGTGTGCAGTCTACCGGACTCGCGGTTCGCACACGGCCCCAACCCGGACACATCGCCTTGCCAATGTTGATTTCTTCTCTCAAGCGCGGCTATCGGCGCCCGCTGCTGGTCATGCTATTGATCCTGACCTGCCTCGGTATGGCGCGTCTGCAGCTGTGGCGCGCGGAAACCCGCGGCGAGAGGTTCGAGCGCGAGCAGGCGGCCCTGGTCTCGACGCCGATCAGTCTGTCGGCGCAGCAGCGCGAGCGCGAGAAACTGCTCGACCGGACGGCGACCGCGCGTGGTCGCTGGCTGGCGGGCAAAACGCTTCTTCTGGACAACAAGATTCATGGCAGCCGCGCCGGCTATCACGTCCTCACACCGCTGCAGTTGTCCGGCACTGAAGTTGTCGTACTGGTCAATCGGGGCTGGATAGCTGCGCCGCGACTGCGTTCCGACCTGCCGTCGGTTGGCACGCCGGGCGGTGAGATCGAGATTACCGGCGTGACCCGCAGCTACGAAACGCGGACCTTTGAATTGCAGAAAGCCCCGCCGCAGGGCGCCGTCTGGCAGCATGTGCGTGAAGCGGACTACCGCCAGCGCAGTGGCCTCGATGCGTTGCCGGTGATCCTGCTGCAAACCGGTGCGGACGGGGATGGCCTGATCCGTGACTGGGGTTCTCCGGAAAATCCCGCGTCCAGGCACTACGGCTACGCAGCGATGTGGCTGGCATTCGCCCTGATGGCAGCGGCCTACGGCTTCTTTGCATGGCGCAAGAAATGAACGCAAACAGACAGATGAACAAGGAAATCGAAGGCAGTTACCCGCTGCCGGCTGCTGGAGGAAGTTCCGCCCAGCGCAAGGGAAGATTGATAGTGCTGGCGATCATTGCGATCGGCGTGCTGCCTCTTCTTGCCGCCCTGTACTTCCGCTATGTATCACCGCCAGAGGTCAAGGCGACCGTGGGTCGGCCGCTTGAGCCGCAGCCGCTGCCGTTCGAATTCTTGCAGCGCCTGGATGGCGCAGCGCTGGAGCATCCTGCAGTCAGCGGCAAGTGGCTGCTCATTTTTGCGGCACCCGGTGGCTGCGATGAGCGGTGTCAACACACGCTCTACCTGACCCGCCAGGCGCGCACGGCCCAAGGCCGCGGCTTGATGCGCCTCGACCGCCTTTGGGTGATCACAGACGCAACCACGCCGGCGCCGGCCCTGATGGCGACGCACCCGGATCTGGTTCTGGTCAAGGCGACCGATGCCAAACTGCTGCAGCTTCTGGGCGGCGGCGAAAGCCGCTATCTCAATCTCGTAGACCGGCGCGGCCTGCTGGTTTTCCGTTACTCCGACGATCCCGAGCCCAAGGCCTTCATTAACGAGCTCGGCAAGCTGATCAAGTTTTGATTGCAGAGGCGACTTATGGTGGCTTTTTAGGCGCAGCAGGAACCGCGTCACCGAGGCTGGCCAGATACCGGGCACGTGATAAACTCGCAGTTCGTTCCGGATTCAATCGTTCATTCCTAAAGCATGAAATCCACTACCCTTAGACTGCAATATGGGTCCCATCGCCTGCGCCACTATTTTCAGTTGGCGAAGCCGCGCGTGGTATCGCTGATCGTGTTTTGTGCGGTGATAGGAATGTTCCTTGCCGTTCCCGGCATGGTGCCGTGGCGCATCTTGCTGGCAGGCACTGCCGGCATCGCCCTGGTAGCCGGTGCGGCAGCGGCGGCGAATTGCCTGATTGAACAGAAGATCGATGCGCTGATGGCGCGCACGCGCGGCCGGCCGTTGCCGCAAGGTGAAGTCAATTCGCTGGAAACGCTGGTGTTCTCGGGCCTGATCGGGGGCCTCGGACTGTTCCTGCTCTACGCCTGGGTGAACCCCTTCACCATGTGGCTGACCTTCGCCACCTTCGTCGGCTACGCGGTGATCTACACCATCTTTCTCAAGCCGAATACGTCGCAGAACATTGTGATCGGCGGCGCATCCGGCGCCATGCCTCCGGTGCTCGGTTGGGCGGCGGTGACCGGCAATGCGCCGGGCCAGGCCTGGTTGCTGTTTCTGATCATCTTCGTCTGGACGCCGCCGCATTTCTGGTCGCTGGCGCTGTATCGGACCAAGGAATATGCCGCGGCGGGGCTGCCGATGCTGCCGGTAACACATGGCGCCGAATACACCCGGCGCCATGTGTTTCTGTACACCATCGGCCTCACGCTGGTGACCCTGGTGCCCTACGTAATTGGCATGTGCGGCTGGTTCTATCTGACGTCGGCGGTACTGCTCGACACCATCTTCCTTGGCTACGCATGGCTGATCTGGCGCGACTACTCGGATGCGGTGGCGCGCATCACCTTTCGCTGGTCGATTCTCTATCTGGCCTTGCTCTTCGCCGCTCTGCTGGTTGATCACTACCTGCCGTTTTGATGCGCGAGCTGGCGACCGGCGAAGAAAATCGCCGAGCATCCCGGGACACAAAGACAAAGGGCAGCCTCATCTTCTGAGGCTGCCCTTTGTCTTTGTCATGGCGTCCCGCTATGCCGCGAGCTGGCTTTTCATCTTCTGCATGGCCTTGACCTCGATCTGGCGGATGCGCTCGGCCGACACGCCGTATTCGGCAGCCAGTTCATGCAGCGTTGCGGCCTCTTCGCCATCGGCCACCAGCCAGCGTCGCTGCACGATGGTGCGACTGCGTTGGTCAAGGCTTGCGAGTGCCGAACTCAGCCCCTCATCCTGCAAACGGTCATACTCCTTGCGCTCGAGTATTGCGGACGGCTCGATGCTGTGATCCGCCGCCAGATAGGCGATCGGCGCGTAGCTGTCTTCGTCGTCATCCGATACGGGTTCCAGCGACACGTCGGCGCCAGTCAGCCGCGTCTCCATCTCGATAACTTCCGCCGGCTTGACGCCGAGCCGCTTGGCCACCGCTTTCACTTCTTCCGCGCCCAGGGTGTTGAAGCCCTGCGGTGAGTCCACATCCTGCGCCAAGGCGGCCTTGATGCTGCGCAGATTGAAGAACAGCTTGCGCTGTGCCTTGGTGGTGGCGATCTTGACCAGACGCCAGTTTTTCAGAATGTATTCATGAATCTCGGCCTTGATCCAGTGCATGGCGAATGACACCAGCCGTACCCCGCGATCGGGATCGAAGCGCTTGACCGCTTTCATCAGGCCGATGTTGCCTTCCTGAATCAGGTCGGCGTGGGGCAAGCCATAGCCCAAATAACCTCGTGCGATGGAAATCACCAACCGCAAATGCGACGTCACCAATTGACGCGCCGCATCCACGTCGTCCTGCTCGCGCAAACGCCGGGCAAGCGCTTGTTCTTCCGCCTGACTCAGCATCGGGACGCGATTTGCAGCCGATATGAATGCCTCAATGCTGCCGCTACCGGCAAGCATTGGGAAATGGTCAAAAGACACGGTATGACTCACGGTACGACCTCCTTTAACGCAATATTAGCACTCTTAAACTGAGAGTGCTAACTGCTGGAGAAGTTCCCGACAAATATAGTCGGGAATTGTCGGTTGCCGGAGAATGTTGCAGCGCTTTGCTTGCGGTTCTGCGTCGAGATCAGTCCGGACTCACGACCCATCGCCCCCTAGAGCGGCGATGTCAAGGCGACCCTCACACTTTCGGCGGGCCCCCCGGGCGCTTCGGTTTTTTGAAAAAGCGCTTGGCGGGCTTGACTCCGGGTGTCGAATCCTGACGGCGCGCCTGCTCCGGGCGTCGTCCTTGGGGCTGGCCTTGGCCCGGACCCTGACGTCGTCCCGGTTCGGGCTGGGCGCCCGCTCCCTGAACGCGGTTGCCTGGCGCCAGGCAGATCTCGAGTTCGATGATCTCGTCCCAGATGGCGTCCGTGCGCTGGTGGTCGGGAATCGCCAGAAGCTCCCGCAAGCGGCGGCGCGGGTCCGGGAGTTGCGGGTCGTTGCGCACGGGCTCGGGAGCCGGCTGTTCGTTGGGGGCAGGCTCGGCAGCTGGCTGTTCGTTGCGTGCGGACTCGAGGGGCGGTGGTTCAATGGGCTGTTCTTCGTTCATAACGATATTATCGCCCGAATAGGGCATTCCGATCCAGTGTTGCAAGTCACGCAAAGCGCTGTGTGGGTTTTTAGTTACGGCCTGCCGCCTGCTTTCGCAGGCGAGCCTCCACTGAAACTCCGCTTCGCTTCGTCCCCCCGGCACTACCTCAAATGTTGCCGCAGGGAGATCATCGCTCCCAGCCAGCCGAGGCCCGCGGCAAATCCCAGGAGCAGGGCCGAGTCACGCGCGCCGAGAGACTGGAGGACGAGGCTGAGGTCATACAGTCGCACCAACTCGCTCAGCGGCGCGCGCAACCAGAGTGCGGCCGCGCCGGTCAGCAGCCATGCGACGACACCCCCGCCGAGTCCGAGCAGGACGCCATAGTAGAGGAATGGGCGCTGGATGAAAGCATCCGTGGCGCCAAGCAGTTGACTCACCTCGACTTCCGCCCGGTGCGTGAGTACCTGCATGCGGATGATGCTGAAGCTGATGGCGATCAGCCCGGCGCCGAGCAGCCCGCCGAGCACCATGACCGCGGTACGGCCGAGCTTGAGCAGTGCGTCGAGCCGGCGCACCCAGGCTGAGTCGAGCTGCACATGCTCGACCCTGGGCCACTGGCGGAACTCGACGGCAAGTTTTTCCATCGCCTCGGGGCTGTCATCCGTGGCGGTCACGACAAACGCATCGGGGAACGGGTTGGCGGGCAGGGCTTCGATCACATCGCGCAGGCCCGGGTTGGCCTTCATCCGCGCCAGTGTCTCTTCCCGCGGCAGAAGCCGCACCTGTTTGACACCGCCGTACTTGCCCAGGCGCGATTGAATTTCCGTCGCTGCGCGCCGCTCGGCATTGGCCGCCATGAAGATGGAAATCTGCGGTACGGCGGACGTCGTGCCGGCCAGCTGCAGCGCATTGGCGAGCAACATCTGGCCCCCTGCCGGCAGGGCCAAGGCGATACCTATGGCCAGCAGGGAGAGCAGGCTATTGACCGGGGCCGCACCCAGCCTGCGCAGCGCCAGCAGGAGGGCTTCCCGGTGCTGAGCCAGCCAGACCTTCATGGTAGCAGCCTGCCGTGATCCAGCTGCAAGCGTTTCGCACCCGGAAATAAATCACTGGCATAGGTCGCAATCAACACCGTGACGCCGACATGGTGAAACTCGTGAAAGATGCGCGCCACATCCGACGCGGTCTCGCTATCGAGATGGGCCGTGGGTTCGTCGGCCAGCAGCAGGCTCGGCCGATTCACCACGGCACGCGCGATGGCCAGCCGCTGCTGTTCGCCACCGGAGAGCATGACCGGCAGGGCTTTCTCGCGGTTGCCCAGGCCGACTTTCTCCAGCGCGGCGCGAACACGCTGCGCGGCGTCCCTGGCCGGGAAACCGGCAATCGACAAGGGCAGCATGACGTTCTCGAACACAGAGCGATCGAACAGCAGCTTCTGGTCCTGGAACACCATGCCGATGCGTCGACGCAAATAGGGCAGGGCTGAACGCGGGAGCCCGCTTACATTCTGGCCGCCGACCAGCACCGCACCCGTGGTGGACTTTTCCACCGCGGCAATCAGCTTCAGCAGCGTCGATTTTCCTGCTCCCGAGTGCCCGCTGACCACCACCATCTGCCCCCCGGCTACCTCGAAACTAAGGTCGGACAGGGCATCCACGCCTGGCGGGTAGCGCTTGGAAACGCGATCGAAACGGATCAAGGCGTGGAGCCCGGCGCGGATCCCAGCAAGGCCTCGACGAACTCTCCGGCGCGGAAGGCCTGCAGGTCATCGATGCCTTCGCCAATACCGATGAAGCGCACCGGCTTCGGACACTGGCGGGCGATGGCGGCGAGCACGCCGCCCTTGGCGGTGCCATCGAGCTTGGTGATGATGAGGCCGCTGACACCGATCGCCTTGTCGAAGGCCTTGACCTGCTGCACGGCGTTCTGGCCGATGTTGGCATCGAGTACCAGCAGGACTTCGTGGGGGCCCGAGGCATCGGCCTTCTGGATCACGCGGCGCACCTTGGCGATCTCCTCCATCAGGTGCAGTTGGGTCGGCAGGCGACCCGCGGTGTCGGCCAGCACGACGTCGATCTTGCGCGCACGGGCGGCGGTGATGGCGTCAAACACCACGGCCGCCGGATCGCCGGATTCCTGGGCGATGACCATCACGCCGTTGCGGTCACCCCAGGCCGTCAGCTGCTCGCGCGCAGCGGCGCGAAAGGTGTCGCCGGCGGCGAGCAGGACGCTCTTGCCCTGGCTCTGGAAGTGTTTGGCCAGCTTGCCGATGGAAGTGGTCTTGCCGGCGCCATTGACGCCGGCGATCATGATCACGAAGGGTTGGTGGCCGTCCGCCTCCAGCGGCTGCTCGAGCGGCGCGAGCAGGCTTTGCAGCCCCTTCGCCAGAGCCGATCGCAACTGCGCCGGGGTTTCCAGCTTGTCGCGCTTGACGGTGGCCTTGAGTTCCGCCAGCAGCCAGTGCGTCGCCTCGACGCCGCAATCCGCCATCAGCAAGGTGGTTTCCAGATCGTCGAGCAGTTCATCGTCGATTCTGGCCCGGCTGAAGAGCTCCGTCAGCGGGGTGTTGAGGGTGTCGCGGGTGCGTGAAAGCCCGGCCTTGAGGCGTTCGGCCCACGAAGCGCGCGGTGCCGGAGACACGGGGGCCTGGGCGGCGGGATCGTCCTTCGTTTTCAGGAAACCAAACATGCGGAATGCGGTCGGAAGCAGGAGCCGCGCTAAGATGCGCGACTCAAGGATTCTAACAGAAGCCCTTTTTACCCACCGCACCGACCGCCGACACCCGACATGAAACCATTGCTTGCCGCCTTCACCGTGCTGGCCTTTGCCGTAGCGCCAGCGCCGACTCTCGCCAACCCGTTTGAAACCCAGCTCGCCAACGGCTTGCGCGTCATCGTCAAGGAAGACCATCGCGCACCGACGGTGGTGCACATGGTCTGGTACCGGGCCGGCAGCATGGACGAAAAGGACGGCACCTCGGGCGTCGCCCATGCGCTGGAACACCTGATGTTCAAGGGCACCAAGACTCTCCCTGCGGGTGAATTCAACAAGCGCGTGGCCGAAGCCGGCGGCCGCGACAATGCCTTCACCAGCCGTGACTACACCGCATACTTCCAGATCGTGCCGAAGGCCGCGCTGCCCGAGATGATGCAACTCGAAGCGGACCGCATGGCGAACCTGAAGCTGGACCCCAAGGAATTCGCCTCCGAGATGAAGGTGGTCATGGAAGAGCGGAGACTGCGCACCGACGACAATCCGCATGCGCTGGTGAGCGAGGCACTTAATTCGCTGATGTTCCAGGCGCATCCCTATCGGCGCCCGATCATCGGCTGGATGGACGACCTCGAGCACATGACCTGGCAGGATGCCCGCGACTGGTATCGGCAGTGGTACACGCCGAACAATGCCTATGTGTTGGTGGTGGGCGATGTCGATCACCGCGAGGTGTTTCGTCTGGCGCAGAAGTACTACGGCCCGATCAAGCAGCACGCATTGCCGGAACGCAAGCCGCAGAACGAACCGGAACAGGTCGGCATTCGCCGCGTGAGCGTCAAGGCGCCGGCCAAGCTGCCCTACCTCGCCATGGCGTGGAAGGCGCCCAAGCTGCGCGATGTGCAGAAGGATCGCGACCCTTACGCGCTGGACGTGCTGGCGACGGTGCTCGACGGCCACGATGCCTCGCGCTTCGCCCGCAATCTGGTGCGCGGCAGTCGCGTCGCGCAGTCCGCCGGCGCCAGCTACGACGCCACGCTGCGCGGCGAGGCAGACTTCGTCCTCGACGGACAGCCGGCCGAAGGCAAGACCATTGCCGACCTGGAGGCTGCGCTGCGCGCCGAGATCAAGCGCGTTCAGGACGAAGGCGTGTCGGCCGAGGAACTCACCCGCGTCAAGACCCAGTCGATCGCCGCACAGATCTACAAGCGCGACTCGCTGATGGCCCAGGCCATGGAAATAGGCGGTGTCGAGGCGGCCGGACAGTCGTGGCGCGACATCGATACCCTGCTGGAAAAAATCAAGAGCGTGACGGCGGATGAGGTGCAGGCCGTGGCCAGGAAATACTTCACGGACGACACCCTGAGCATTGCCGTGCTCGATCCCCAGCCCGTCGATCAAAGCAAACCGAAGAAGCCCTCCGGGGCAGTGAGGCACTGATGCGTACCCTTATTTTCCTGCTGTTGTCGTTCCTCACCTCGACTCTCGCCCTGGCGGGGGTCAAGATCGAGCACTGGATCGCTCCCTCCGGGGCGAAGGTGTATTTCGTCGAGACACGGGTGGTGCCGATCCTCGATGTTCAGCTCGATTTTGCCGCGGGCGGCGCCTTTGTGCCGGCCGGCAAGTCCGGGCTTGCCGGCCTGACTCAGGGCCTGCTGGAAACCGGCGCCGGCGATCTGGACGAAGAACACATCGCCGGACGCCTGGTCGACATCGGTGCGCGGCTGGGCGGCGGGGCCGACAGCGACCGGGCCAGCGTCAGCCTGCGTACCCTTTCGGACAAATCTCAGCGCGAAGCCGCACTCGATCTGCTGCGCACCGTCCTGTCAGCGCCGACTTTTCCTCAATCCGTCCTCGAGCGCGAACGCGGGCGCACCATCGCCAGCATCCGCGAAGCGGAGACGCGCCCCGACGCGATTGCCGCCAAGCGCTTCGCGGCGGCCATCTATCCCGGCCACCCTTACGGCGTCAGCCCTACCGTGGAGAGCGTGGGCGCCATCACGCGCGAGGACCTGGTGGCATTTCACCGCCAGCATTACGGTGCAAAAGGTGCGGTCGTCTCCATCATCGGCGATGTGTCGCGAGCCGAGGCCGAGGCCATCGCCCAGCGTCTGACCGAAGCGCTGCCAGCAGGTGGTGGCGACCTCGTCCCGCCGGCGGTAACACTGCCGGTGCGGGAAACGATCAAGATCGCCCATCCCGCGGCGCAGAGCCACATCCACATCGGCTTGCCGGCGATCCGCCGCAGCGACCCCGACTATTTTCCGCTGCTGGTGGGCAACTACACACTGGGCGGGGGCGGTTTCGTCTCGCGCCTGATGAAGGAGGTCCGCGAAAAGCGCGGCTACGCCTACAGCGTGTATTCCTACTTCGCGCCGCGCAAGCTCGAAGGCCCGTTCGAGATCGGCTTGCAGACCAAGCGCGAACAAGTCCCCGAGGCGCTCAAGGTGGTGGATGAGGTGCTGACCGAATACGTGGCCAAGGGGCCGACCGCCAAGGAACTGGCCGCGGCCAAGAAGAACCTGGTCGATGGCTTCGCGCTGCGCATGGACAGCAACGCCAAGCTGCTCGGCTATCTTTCGACGATAGGGTTTTACGAGCTGCCGCTGACCTACCTCGATGATTTTCCGGCGAAGGTGAAAGCCGTCACTGCGCAGCAGGTGAAAGCCGCCTTTGCCCGCCACGTAAAGGCCGAAAACCTGGTTACCGTGATCGTTGCCACCGATTGAGCTGAGTCTTGAGCCGCATCCGCATCACCGGCGGCGAATGGCGCAGCCGCCTGGTCCAGGTGCCCGACGCGCCGGGCTTGCGGCCGACTCCGGATCGGGTGCGCGAGACCTTGTTCAGCTGGCTGGGACAGGATCTCAGCGGGCTCAGTTGTCTCGACCTTTTCGCCGGCAGCGGGATTCTCGGCTTCGAGGCCGCTTCGCGCGGCGCCGACTATGTCGCCCTGGTCGAGCGCTCGCGTCCCGCATTCGCGGCGCTGAGGAAGCATGCCGAGGGCTTTGCGTGTGCGCGCCTCGAACTGTTTTGCTGCGATGCGTTAAAATTCGCCCCCCCGCCCGGTCGGCGCTTTGATTTGATATTTCTTGATCCACCTTATGGTCAGGGCTGGCTGGCGCGGGTAGAGTCCCGGCTGGATGATCTGGCGGCCGCGGGCGCCAGGTTGTACGCGGAGGCCGAGATGCCTCTGGAGCGGCTGGGCCGCTGGTCGGTGGCCAAGCAGGGGCGGGCCGGCCAGGTTTTCTTTCACCTGCTGGAGCAGGCATGAGCAAAAGTATCGCCGTTTACCCGGGGACCTTCGATCCCCTTACCAGCGGTCACGAAGATCTCGTGCGACGTGCGTCGAGCCTGTTCGAGCGGGTCATCATCGGCGTCGCCGAGAGCCGTACCAAGCACCCCCTGTTTTCGCTGGCCGAGCGCGTCGACATCGCCCGCGAGGTGCTGGTGGGTTATCCGAATGTCGAGATCCACGGCTTCGATTGCCTGCTCATGGATTTCATGCGCCAGCATAGCGCCGGCGTCATCATGCGCGGCTTGCGCGCCGCGTCGGACTTCGAATATGAGTTCCAGATGGCGGGCATGAACCGCAATCTCTACCCCGACGTTGAAACCGTATTTCTTACGCCGTCGGATCAGTACATGTTCGTCTCGGCGACGATCGTGCGGGAAATAGCTTTGCTCGGCGGCGACGTCTCCAAGTTCGTTCCGCCGCAAGTCGAAAGACGGCTGGCCGAGAAGATTCAGAAGCGCAACTGAAATTTTAGAGAAGGTCCAAAGGAAAAATCATGTCCCTGATGATCACCGATGAATGCATCAACTGCGACGTATGCGAGCCCGAGTGCCCGAACAACGCGATTTCGCAGGGTGATGAGATCTACATCATCGATCCCGCCAAATGCACCGAGTGCGTTGGCCACTTCGACACGCCGCAGTGCCGCGAAGTCTGCCCGGTCGACTGCATTCCGGATGATCCGAATCATGTCGAATCGAAGGATCAGCTGATGGCGAAGTTTCTTGCGCTGACCGCGGCGAAGTAGACGCCTGCCGGCTCGCTGCCGTCTAACGCTGGCAGCCTGCGCAGAAGAAGGTTGCGCGCTGTCCCTGCCGCAGTTCCCTGATCGGCCGGTCACAAACATGGCACGGCTCGCCGCTGCGGCCATAGACAAAATACTGCTGCTGGAAATAGCCTGAACTGCCGTCCGAATGAATGAAGTCGCGCAGGCTGCTGCCGCCGGCGTCGATCGCGGCAGCCAGCGTCGCCTTGATCGCAGGGACCAGGCGCTGCAGGCGCTGCAGGGATATCCGGCCGGCTGCCGCGCGCGGATCGATGCCGGCGCGGAACAGGCTTTCCGACGCATAGATGTTGCCGATGCCGACGACACGATGGCTGTCCATCAAGGTCGGCTTGATCGCCGCCGTGAGACCGGAAAGCTCCTGCTTGAGCCATGCGGCACTGAACTCTTCCGTCAGCGGCTCGACGCCGAGCACCGCCAGCAGCCGATGCGCCAGCGGGTCGCCGGGCAGCCAGAGAATCGCGCCGAAGCGACGCGGGTCGCGCAGCCGCAGCGCCACCGCCTTGCCTCCGATGGTGAATACCAGATCGAAGTGATCGTGCTTTTCGGCGGCGAGGTTGGCGGCAACCAGGCGCAAACTGCCGGACATGCCGAGGTGGATCATCAGATGTCCGTGGCCGAAGTCCAGCAACAGGTACTTGCCACGGCGGTGAACGGCTGCCAGACGATGTCCTTGGAGTGTCCGGTTCAGGTTCTCCGGCAGCGGATAGCGCAGCGCCGCAGTCCGGGCGATCACACCCGAGACGCGGTGGCCGGTCAGCACCGGCGCAATGCCGCGACGGGTGACCTCGACCTCGGGCAGTTCAGGCATGCCGGGACCCGCACGAAACAACTGGCGAAACTGCTAACATCGCCGCATTGTATGCGACCGGACAGTCGTGTTCCGCCAGGTGCCGCACCCATGAACTACTTTTCCCGTTTCTTTGCGCTTTTTCTCACGTTGGCCGGTGCTTGCGCCTGGGCGCAGGAGCCCGTCGCGCCGCCGGCAGCCGTGAAAGCCGAGGATGATCGGCTGCCGAAGCAGGAAATGACCGGGCAGATTCTCTACCAGTTCCTGCTCGCGGAAATCGCCGCGCAGCAAGGCCAGTTCGGGCTTTCATCCAGCGCTTATCTTGAGCTGGCAAGGAGCACGCGCGATCCGCGAATCGTACGCCGGGCGGCAGAAATCGCCTTCCATGCACGTCAGTACGATGCCGCGCTCGAAGCCTCCCGACTGTGGGTGAGCCTCGAGCCGGAGTCGGCGCAGGCAAGACAGATGCTGTCAACCTTGCTGCTCGCCAGCGGACGCATCGAGGAACTGGCCGGCAGCCTGGCCCGCGATCTGGCGGCGGAAGTTCCGCGCGTGGGCGATGCCCTGATCCGGATGATTCGCGCCTTCGCCCGCTATCCCGACAAGATGGCAATACAGCGCCTGTTCGACCAATTGACCCAGCCTTATCTCGACCTCGCCGAAGCTCACCTGGTGCGCGCTCAGACGGCGCTTGGTGCCGGGGATGCCGGCCGCGCGCGCGGCGAGATCGATCAGGCGCTGCAACTGCGTCCCGGGTGGGAACTGGCGGCCCTGTTCAAGGCGGAGCTGCTGCCCAAGGGGGCTGCGCAACTGGATTTTCTGAAAACCTGGCTGGCGGCCAATCCGGAAGCCCAGGATGCGCGTCTGGCCTATGCGCGGGGGCTGGTCAGCGAAAAGCGTTACGAAGCGTCGCGTGCCGAGTTTCGTCGCCTGCTGGCGGCCAATCCGAACAACCCGGACATGCTCTACGCTGTCGGCATACTTTCGCTGCAGGTCAATGATGCCCCCGAAGCCGAGCAGCAACTCAAGCATTTCGTCGAAATCGGACGCGGCGACCTCGATCCGGCGCGCTTCTATCTGGGCCAGATCGCCGACCAGGCCGGGCGTCCCGACGAGGCCTTGCACTGGTATGGCCAGGTCGCAGCCGGCGAGCATGCCCTGTCGGCGAAGGTGCGGGCGGCTCAGGTCCTGCTGCGCCAGGGCAAGCTTGACGAGGCGCGCGAGCGGCTTGCGGCTGCGCGCGCCGAGGAGCCGGGCGACAGCCGCCTGGTCGTCGCCGAAGCCCAATTGCTGCGTGATGCCGGGCGTCACGCCGACGCCTTTGCCTTCCTCGCCAAGATGCTGGAAGTGCAACCCGACGACCCCGAGATTCTTTACGAAACCGCGCTGACGGGGGAGAAACTCGGCTATGTGGACGTCATGGAGCGGCACCTGCGGCGTCTGATGGTCCTCAAGCCGGACTCGGCGCAGGCCTACAACGCGCTCGGCTATTCGCTGGCTGATCGCAATCTGCGCCTCGACGAAGCCGCGCAACTGATCGACAAGGCCTTGTCGCTGACCCCGGACGATCCCTTCATTCTCGACAGCAAGGGCTGGCTGCTGTTCCGCCAGGGCAAGCTCGCGGCGGCGCTCGAGATTTTGCAGAAGGCCTATGCACAGAAACCCGACGCCGAGATCGCCGCCCATATCGGCGAGGTGCTGTGGGCCCTTGGCCGGCCCGACGAGGCATTGGCCGTGTGGCGCGAGGCGGCCAAGGCCCATCCGACCAACGAAGAGCTGGCGGCAACCATCAAGCGATTCGTGCCCTGATGCGCTCCTGGCTGGCTTGCCTTGTCGCGCTGCTGCTGGCGGCCTGTGCTGAGTCCCCGCCGCTACCCGACGCCACACTCACCCTCGGCCCGCCGCTGCAGCGCCTGACTGCCGACGGACGCATTTCGCTGCGTCAGGGCGACCGTCGCGACCACTTGCGCTTTCGCTGGGAACACGCCCCGGACAGCGACGTCGTGCTGCTCATGTCCCCGCTGGGGCAGGGGCTGGCCGAACTGTCACGCGATGCGAGCGGCGCGCGGCTGTCGCGGCCGAATCAACCGGTCATCGCCGCCGACAGCCTGCCGCAACTGGCGCAGCGCGTCTTCGGTGCGCCGCTGCCGCTGGAGGCCATGGCTGACTGGCTGCGCGGCGCGCGGCCGGCCCTCAGCGGCGAAGTGGACGGCTGGCGCGTGACCATCAGCGAAACTTTGTTGGTCCGGACTCTGTCTGCCGGGGATTCCGCTTCGCGGGCCGGCAAGGGCCGACTCTTGCGGGTGATGGAAGCCAGTCGCGAGGACGTCGATTTCAAGCTGATCGTCGACGACTGGGACGTGCCGGAATGAACGACTGGCAGCGCGACTGGCCGGCCCCGGCCAAGATCAACCTGTTCCTGCATGTGGTCGGACGCCGCGCCGATGGCTATCACCTGCTGCAAACCGTGTTCCGCTTTCTCGATTTCGGCGACACCATACGCTGCGAGCCGCGCAGCGATGGCCGCATCCTGCTGGCCAACCCGCTGCCCGGCGTGGCGCCCGAGAGTGATCTGACCATTCGCGCCGCGACCGCGCTGCGCGCCGCGACCGGCGCCACGGCCGGGGTCACGCTGCATGTCGAAAAGCGCATTCCCATGGGCGGCGGCCTCGGCGGCGGCAGCTCGGATGCGGCGACCACGCTGCTGGCCCTGAATCGCCTGTGGCGCACCGGGCTCGATTCGCTCCAGCTGCAAAGCATAGGGCTGGCGCTGGGTGCCGACGTGCCGATCTTCATCCATGGCCGCAGCGCCTTCGCCGAGGGCGTCGGCGAACGCTTTACCGACGTCACCCTGCCGGCGGCCTGGTATCTGGTGCTGACGCCCGCCGTGACCGTGCCCACGCACGCAATCTTCGGTTCCCCGGCGTTGCGCCGCGACACCCCCGCCATTGCCGCCGCCGATTGGCGCCCCGGCTTCGGCCACAATGATCTCGAAGCCGTGGCCTGCTCGCTCTATCCCGAGGTGCAGCGCCATCTCGACTGGCTGCGGCAATACGGCGACGCGCGCATGAGCGGTTCGGGTGCCTGCTGCTTCGTGGAGTTTGTCCAGGAGTCGGCGGCGCGGGCCGCCTTGGCCGCTCTGCCTGCCGACATGCGCGGCTTTGTCGCCGCCGGAATCGACCGGCATCCACTCGTCAAACCGTTCGGGAGCTAGCGTTCACGGAAAGTCTGCATGCCGGCGGCGAAGAAGCGCGCTTGAGAGTGTTTCGCGCCGTACCACCAGCGCCGACTTTCTGACTTGGCTTCCAGGGCCGCGCCGGGACTTGCCCCGGCCCTGCGGGCTACCGCTGCTGAGAAAGGTCCGCTGGTCGCTAAACTCAGTCCTTCGTTTCGAATAGACCCCATTCAGGTAACACGGGCACGGGTGGTGAACGGATACGTGGGATAGATTCGCCTTGCACGGGGGCTACTACGACGTCATGAAGACGGCAAGAAGATGCGGCCGCGTTAGGCATAACGCTTGACGGTAATAACGTATTGGGACATTATTAGCCATGATCCGATCTTTCAAGGACAAGGACACCGAGGCGATCTTCAACGGCAAGTTTGTCCGGCGCATTCCGAAGCAGGTCACACCTCTGGCGGCGCGTAAGCTCAACCAGGTGCATGCCGCCGGATGCCTCGATGACTTGCGCATCCCGCCCGGCAATCGTCTGGAAGCCTTGAAAGGAGGTCGGAAAGGGCAGCACAGCATCCGCATCAACGATCAGTGGCGCATTTGCTTCCGCTGGACGCAAGCGGGGCCGGATGCTGTCGAGATTGTGGATTATCACTAGTGAGGACGAACATGGGACGACGTGACTTTTCGCCCATCCATCCCGGTGAAGTTCTGCTGCATGACTTCATGGAACCGATGGGTATTTCGCAATACCGGGTAGCCAAGGAAATCAGTGTGGCCCCGCGCCGCATTAATCAGATCGTGCATGGCCAGCGGGCCATCAGCGCCGATACCGCATTGCGGCTATCGCGTTACTTTGGCTTGTCCGATCAATACTGGCTCAATCTGCAATCACTCTATGACTTGCAGATGGCGAAAGAGCAATTGCAGGAAACGCTGGACTCCATCGAACCACTTGCCGCCTGAAGGAAACATCTATGGCAGTCGCCCTGTACGCACGAGTTTCAACTGCGTGCCAAGCGGCTAACGGCCAGTCGATTCGCGACCAGCTTCACCAGCTACACGAATGGACCAAAGCCAACCAGATAGGCGCCTTCGGCAACGCTTTGTGGGAAAGGCTGTTGTCAGGGGATTCAGGCTTCGCGAAAAACTACCTGAACCTGCTGGCGGATGAAATCATGGCGGATGGCTGCGCGGCCACGATCAAAGGCAGCTACTCGGTGCTGGCGGCTGCGGCAGCGATGGACAAGATAAAAGCGGGCCACTTGAAACAAGTGCCCACGTTTATACCTGAGCGGTGCGCCGGGGATTCCGCTTCGCGGGCTGCCTTGGCCGCTCTGGCTGCCGATATGCGCGGCCAAGAAGCGCCCGTGACAGTCCTTCGCGCCGTATCACCAGCGCCGACTTTCTGACGTCGCTCCCAGGGCCGCGCCGGGACTCGCCCCGGCAGGCGACCTACTTTCTTGTTCGCGCAAGAAAGTAGGCAAAGAAGCGCTCCCCGCCGCCCCGGCCCTGCGGGCTGCCCTCGCTGCGAAAGGTCCGCCGGGCCGGTCGCTAAACTCGCTGCGCTCAGACAACGCGACCGGACGACCCCCGGCGAACCTTCCTCGCTCGGCGGGACAGAGGGGAAGACAAACCGTCGCGCGTGGCGGAGATCGCCGAAAACAAATCCGAAGCCGGCCCTTGTCGCCGCCGATCCTTCGAATGCCACTTGTCATGCGGCGGGATAAGGCGTCTAATCCAATCCACATAAAATGGCTCGGCGCCAATGCTGTCGCGCCGCACCCACAGCGTCTCGCGTAGCTGATAGAGCGATTTCGGAGGATTCGGCATGGCGCTTTTGTCGGAACAATTAGGGGGCCATCGAATATTTTCCTTCGGTAATTTCGCCCCTTACCCACTCCATCCCAGACTAGGCACCTTAGTACTGGCTTTGATCCCCCGTATTCGCGTGTCCACTTAGCGTTAGCCCACATAAAGGAGCAGATGGTGACCGACCCTGAACTGTTGCGCATTGCGAACGACTCAGGCTTTCCTCTGCAAATTGCTCTGCAACATTCGGTAAATGGAGCAACCGCCAATCATGGCTGGCGCGTACGACACAGCGAACATTCTTGGGCTAATTCCGCCGATGGCCAATCTGGATTTATCGACTTGGTTGTCCGGGATAAGCATGACTGCGCAAACTTTGTCATCGAATGCAAGCGTGTGCGAAATGCGACTTGGCTCTTTCTTAGTTCAACAGGTTCTGCGAAGCCTCGTCGTCACAGCAAGAGCTGGGTTACTCGCAAGAAGGGCGGACAAATAAGCACCTTCGGCTGGAATGAGGTTCCAATAGATCCGGCGACTCCCGAAGCTCAATACTGCGCAGTGCGAGGGCAGACAACAAATGATAAGAACACGTTCCTTGAGCGTGTTGCTGGTGAAGTTGTTTCATCCACGGAAGCACTCGCAGTTGAAGAGCGCGATTACCATCTCGAAAACGACGATTCAGTTCGTTTTTACTTCAATGCCATCGTTACTACCGCAAAACTGAAATTTGCCGAGTTCGATCCAAGCCATCTCTCTGTTACCGATGGAACCCTTGCTGACGCTATCTTTCACGATGTTCCATTTGTGCGAGTACGAAAGCAATTCTCCATGCGTCCGGCGAATTTGACACCTGCCGTCTGGTTACGCCACGACGATCCAGACTATCGCCGCGAGAATACTGTTTTCGTTATCAATGCCGACAGCCTCAATGACTTTCTTGCACAGTTCGACATTCCAACACAATCGTATCGACAATATGCGGGCTAACCCGACGGTCGACCCCGTTCGCTTCGCTCTCTGGGCGCTGCGCGATAAAGCCGCGCAGCGCCGGTCAACTTGAACGTTGGGCGTCATAGGCGAGCCTTCCATCATGCGCACCAAAACAAAAGAGTTTGTTCAATACCTCTTCCACGACACAGAGGACGAAGAGAAGGCGGAGGCATATCTCGAAGAGTCTCTTCCGCTCATTGGCGTGGTAGTTATGTCCTTCAATAGCACGGAAAAGCTGCTTGATTCACTACTCTGTGAATGGCTCTCAGATAGAACGGATGCCATTGGGCTCATTGTCCTTCAGAAGCTAAACTTCTCCGCAAAGGTGGACCTTTTTCGCCGTTTTTGCGATGAGTACCACCGCGCACTGAATCGAGTTCTTCCCGCTTATGAAAATCTCGTCATCGACCTTGTCGAGATCGGCAAGCTTCGAAATCTGGTCGTCCACGCCGACTGGGAGAATACCGACCACGAGGGTTACACATTTGTGCGTCTAAAGACTTCTGGAAACGGCATGCAGCAGGAATATGTCCAGTTCTCGTCGGAGTCGCTCGAAAAACTGATAGACGAAATAGTTGCACTCCAACGCAGGCTCTCCGACTATTGGGATCAAAGGTCAGAAGCGTTTTCGAGTCGTGGCTAAGAAATCCATAACGCCCAACCCGGCGGTCGACCGCGTTCGCTTCGCTCTCTGGACGTTGCGCGATGAAGCCGCGCAGCGCAGGTCAACTCCGTGTTCGACCGCGACCGATATGAGGTCGCCCGCCGGGGCGAGTCCCGGCGCGGCCTGTGGGGATTCACCGAGCAAGAGTCGGCGCTGGCGATACGGTGAGCACCAATTATTGGTATCAGGACAAAGGGTTCGACTGTATAAAGCAATAGGGCGTATGGGAAATTCCTCGGCATATCACCGCGCCTCTATTTGACAGCAGAGGCGAAAACCCCGAAAATGCGCGTCCTTTCGACGTCCGCTCTCAAGGCGGAGTGTTGATGTTGGGGAGTCGCCAAGTTGGTTAAGGCACTGGATTTTGATTCCAGCATGCGAAGGTTCGAATCCTTCCTCCCCAGCCAACCTTTTTCACAGTAGAACGACATGGCCTACGACAGCCTGATGGTGTTCACCGGCAACGCCAACCGCAAGTTGGCGGCCGATGTCGTCAAACGCCTGCACATTTCGCTCGGCCGCGCCGATGTCGGGCGTTTTTCCGACGGCGAGGTCAGCTGCGAGATCCTCGAGCATGTGCGCGGCCACGACGTTTTCGTTCTGCAGTCGACCTGCTTCCCGACCAACGACAACCTGATGGAGCTGATGGTCATGGTGGATGCCCTGAAACGGGCCTCCGCCGGACGCATCACCGCTGCCATCCCGTATTTCGGCTACGCCCGCCAGGACCGGCGGACGCGCTCGGCGCGGGTCGCGATCACGGCCAAGGTGGTTGCCAACATGCTGCAGACGGCCGGCGTGCAGCGCGTGCTGACGGTCGATCTGCATGCCGACCAGATCCAGGGTTTCTTCGATATTCCGGTCGACAACGTCTATGCGGCGCCGATCCTGCTCGGCGACATCTGGAAGCAGCGCCATGAAGACCTGCTGGTGGTGTCGCCCGACGTCGGCGGCGTGGTGCGCGCACGCGCGCTGGCCAAGCGCCTGGAGTCGGATCTGGCGATCATCGACAAGCGGCGGCCGAAGGCCAATGTGTCGGAAGTCATGAACATCATCGGGGAAGTCGACGGCCGTACCTGCGTCATCATGGACGACATGGTGGATACCGCCGGTACGCTGTGCAAGGCGGCGCAGGCGCTCAAGGAGCATGGCGCCAAGCGCGTGCTGGCCTACTGTACCCATCCGGTGCTGTCGGGCAGCGCCGTGTCGCGGATCATGGAGTCCGAACTCGACGAACTGGTGGTGACCGACACCATTCCGTTGGCGGAGGCAGCCCGCGCCTGCCCGCGCATCCGGCAGATATCGATTGCCGAGTTGATGGCCGAGACCATGCTGCGCATCAGCAACGAGTCCTCCGTCTCCTCCCTGTTCATGGACTAAGTTTTATTACCCCCTTGCCTGGTCGCGGGCGAGGGATTTCACTGCAGCACCTACTGGAGTAAATCATGCAACTCGAATTCAACGCAAACAAGCGCGATGATCAGGGCACCGGAGCGAGCCGCCGCCTGCGTCGTACCGGCCGTGTTCCCGCCATCCTCTACGGCGGTGGCGCCGCGTCGCAGTCCATCGATATCGACCACAACGAGCTGTTTCAGCTGCTGCGCAAGGAGACTTTCTATTCCTCCGTGCTCAACGTCAATCTGGATGGC
Source organism: Sulfuritalea sp. (assembly GCA_023229685.1). Taxonomy (GTDB): domain Bacteria; phylum Pseudomonadota; class Gammaproteobacteria; order Burkholderiales; family Rhodocyclaceae; genus Sulfuritalea. The sequence goes on along the minus strand of JALNYT010000001.1, from coordinate 831,876 downwards.
AAGACGGAAATGTGCCTGCTGCGCGATGTGCAGCGCCACCCCTACCGCCCGGTCATCCTGCACGCCGATTTCCAGCGCGTCGATGCGAACAAGAAACTGCACCAGAAGGTGCCGCTGCACTTCGTCAATGCCGATGTCTCGCCGGGCGTCAAACTCTCCGGCGGCATGGTCCAGCATGTGATGACCGACCTCGACGTGCGCTGTCTGGCGAAGGATCTGCCGGCCTTCATCGAAGTGGATCTGAAGGACATGGTCACCGGCCATTCGATGCACGTCTCCCACCTCGTGTTGCCGGCCGGCGTCGAAGCCGTGGTGCACAAGGGTGAAGACCCCGTGGTCGCAACCGTCATCGTCCGCGGCGGCAAGGCCGAGGAAGAAGTCGTCGAGGCCGAGGTGGCACCTGTCGCGGCCGCTGCACCGGCTCCTGCCGAGAAGAAGTCCGAGAAGACCGACAAGAGATAATCCTTGCAGGCTTCGCTGCGTCTGATCGTCGGCCTCGGCAACCCCGGGGCCGAATACGCTGAAACCCGGCACAACGCCGGGTTTTGGCTTTGTGAGCGCCTGGCACGCGAACTCGGCGTCAATCCGGGTCGCGAGTCGCGCTTTCACGGCTTGGCCGGTGCTTTGCATGCCGGGGATAGCGCTTCGCGCGCCGGCAAGGCGCGCGCCGAGAGCTTGTGGTTCCTCCTGCCGCAGACCTTCATGAACCGTTGCGGCCAGTCGGTGCGGGCGCTGACGCAGTTCTATCGGATCGAGCCGGCCGAAATGCTGGTCATGCATGACGAACTGGATCTGCCGCCGGGCCAGATGCGGCTCAAGTTCGGCGGCGGCCTCGGCGGTCATAACGGGCTCAAGGACATCACGGCGCATCTGGGCACCCAGGATTACTGGCGGCTGCGCATCGGCATCGGCCATCCCGGCGACCGCAACGAGGTCGTCGACTACGTGCTGAAGCCGCCGCGCAAGGAAGAACGCAGCGAGATCGACGCCGCGCTGGATCGTGCCCTGCTCGCCTGGCCGGCTTTGGCCAGGGGGGATTTCGGCGCCGCCACGCAGCGCATCAATTCAAAACCGCCGCCACCGGCAACAGAAGCTTCAACGAAAGAAAAACCATGAGTCTCCAATGCGGTATCGTCGGTCTGCCCAATGTCGGCAAGTCCACCCTTTTCAACGCGCTGACCAAGTCGGGTATCGCGGCGGAGAACTATCCCTTCTGCACCATCGAGCCGAACGTCGGCATTGTCGAAGTCCCTGATCCGCGCCTCGCCGCCCTGTCCGCCATCGTCAAGCCGCAGCGAGTCCAGCCGGCCATCGTCGAATTCGTCGATATTGCCGGCCTGGTTGCCGGCGCCAGCAAGGGCGAGGGGCTGGGCAACCAGTTTCTCGCCAACATCCGCGAAACCGATGCCGTGGTGCATGTGGTGCGCTGTTTCAGCGACGACAACGTGGTGCATGTGGCGGGCAAGATCGATCCGCTGAATGACATCGAGGTGATCGACACCGAACTCGCGCTGGCCGACATGGCGACCGCGGAAAAGGCGCTGAACCGCTACAAGAAGCCCGCCGGCGCCGGCGACAAGGAGGCGAAGATCCTCTGCGCCGTGCTCGAAAAATGTCTGGCCCAGCTGAATCAGGCCAAGGCGGTGCGGGCGCTCGATCTGTCGAAGGAGGAATGGGCCAGCATCAAGCCCTTCTGCCTGATCACCGCCAAGCCGGTGCTGTATGTCGCCAACGTCAAGGAAGACGGCTTCGCCAACAATCCGTATCTCGACGCGGTGGTCGCCCATGCCGCGGCCGAAAAGGCCGAAGTGGTCGCGGTTTGCGCCGCGATCGAAGCCGAGATCGCCGATCTTCACGACGACGAGAAGCAGATGTTCCTGACCGACCTGGGGCTGGAGGAGCCGGGACTGAACCGCTTGATCCGCGCCGCCTACAAGCTGCTCGGCCTGCAGACCTATTTCACCGCCGGCGTCAAGGAAGTGCGCGCCTGGACCATCCATGTCGGCGACACGGCGCCCAAGGCCGCCGGCGTGATCCATACCGATTTCGAGAAGGGCTTCATCCGCGCCCAGACCATCGCCTTCGACGACTTCATCACCTACAAGGGCGAAGCGGGGGCCAAGGAAGCCGGCAGGATGCGGGCTGAAGGCAAGGATTACGTGGTCAAGGATGGCGACGTGCTGAACTTCCTGTTCAACGTCTAGCCGCCGGCCGGGCGTTACTTAGCTGCGGGGGACGCCGGCCTCAGGCTGGGAATCCCGCGGCTGCGGCTCCCGTGGCTGCGACCGCCGGTCGTTGACCACGCGCAAGGTGACGTCGGCGATCATCCAGACGGTGCGCCCTTCCCCGCGTGACATCCTGCGTCCCGAGAGTTCCGCCCAGAACTGACTGCCATCGGCCCGACGCAGGCGATACATGCCCTGCACCACTTGCCCCTTGTCCAGTGCGCTGGAGCTGTTGGCAATGAATTTCGCGGCCTCCTCGGCGCTGGCAAAATGATGATCGATGCGTGAATTGGTGAGTTCCTGGATGCGGCGGCCGAGCAATTCGCCGAATCGCGCGTTGCACTTGACCACTTGTTTGTTGTCGATCACGACGATCCCCATTGGCGACGAGTCGAAGATCGCCTGTTGTTCGGCAAGCAGGGATTCGGCCTCGGTGCTGCGTTTGAGGTTGGCAGTGGCGGACTGGTAGAGCGTGCGCTGCACGATGATGAATACGGCAATGCAACAGGCGGCGGCGGTGACTGGCCATTGTGCGTCGCGGCCCAGGTCGGCGGCGTAGTATGCGATGGCCGGAAGCAGGGTGGGAATGCTGAAAAGCCAGAATGTGGTATTGCTCAGAGCGAGAAACACGGTCCCGGTGAAGGCAGTGATTACCACCATCAGCGCAACGAACATCTGAGCATCCGGATGCTCCGCTGGAGGATAGAGGTGCCCGAACAGCGCTCCCCAGCCGACGCCGGTGAGAAAGGCGCCGGCGGCAAACAGCCATTCCCAGCGATGAATGGTCTCGCTGTGCCGGTCTGCCTTGCCGAACATGTACCAAATCCAGACACGCAGGGCCAGCACGGAGAGCATGTAGGCCGTCCACGCCTTCAGGATCTCCAGACGGGCGCTGTCGAAGAGAACCAGAAAGCACAGAAAAATGCTGATCAGCGCGACGACGACGCTCGATGGCAGGCGATCGAAAAGCATCTCGATCCGGCGCACTTCTGCATTGCCGTTGAGCTTGCGGGGGAAGATGGGTTTCATCGCTTGATTTTGATGACGAGCTTTATCATAACCCGTTATTGGATCTGCTTAGCTGGTTCCACCCTGTCCTGCGATTTCGGCGCGCACCGTGTCCATGTCGAGCGCCATGGCCTGGCCGATCAATTGGTCGAAGGCACTCGCAGGCAGGGAGCCGGCCTCGGAATAAATGACGATCTGGTCGCGAAAGACCATCAAGGTGGGGATCGAGCGGATATTGAAGGCGGCGGCGATAGCCTGTTGCTCTTCGGTGTTCACCTTGGCGAAAATGACGTCGGCCCTCTTCTCCGAGGCCGCTTCGAAAGTCGGCGCAAAGGCGCGGCAGGGCGCGCACCAGGGCGCCCAGAAGTCTACAATGACATTGGCGTTGTCATTGATGGTCTGTTGGAAATTGTCGGCATTGAGTTCCAGTGTCGCCATGGGCGGCTCCCTGATTGATCGAAACCAAATGCTACCGTTTTGCTGCGCGGCGTGCTATCACTCGCTTTCATGACTACTCCCAGGTCTGCTTATCGCGGTCGCTTCGCCCCATCGCCCACCGGGCCGATGCATTTTGGTTCGCTGGTGGCGGCGGCCGGTTCCTTTCTGGAAGCCAGGACACGGTCCGGCGAGTGGCATCTGCGCATGGAAGACGTCGATGCGCCACGCTGTTCGCCGGCGGCGGCCGGCGAAATCCTGCGCGCGCTGGAGGCGTGCGGCTTTGCCTGGGATGGCGAAGTGGTCTGGCAAAGCCGCCGATCTGAGGCCTATGCGGCCGCGCTGGAGCGGCTGAAGGCGGCGGGCCGGGTGTTTCCCTGCGCCTGCAGCCGCCGCGAGCTGGCCGATTCGGCCATTGCGCCCGATGGCGCGGCGATCTACCCGGGCACCTGCCGTCCGGGACTGCCGGCGGGCCGTGCGGCGCGCGCCTGGCGCTTGCGCGTGGGGGATGCCCGGGTCAGCTTCGATGATGCGATTCAGGGTCCCATCGCCAGCGAGCTGGCCAGCGCGGCTGGCGACTTCATCGTGTTGCGCGCCGATGGGCTGTTTGCCTATCAATTGGCGGTGGTGGTCGACGATGCCGAGGCGGGCATCACCCATGTCGTGCGCGGCGCCGACCTGCTGGCCTCGACGCCGCGCCAGATATTTCTGCAACAGTGCCTCGGCGTAGCGACGCCGAGCTATGCGCATCTGCCGGTGGCGGTCAATGCCGGGGGCGAAAAGCTGTCGAAGCAGACACGGGCGGCGCCGGTGGATATTTCGCGGCCCGGCTCCGCGCTGTTTGCGGCGCTGGAGTTTCTCGGCCAGCGGCCGCCATTGGAACTGTGCGCGGCGGCCGTGCCGGAAATCTGGGCCTGGGCGCTGGAAAACTGGCAACTGGACCGCGTGGCACGCGGTCCCGCGCTACCCGGCGCTGGCCGAAATCCTTCCGGGTGAGATAATCAGGCTGATACTTCAGAGGAAGCCAACAATGATTGTTGACGATGTCGCCGGCCTGCGCCGCATCCTGCATGGCAACCGCGTGATTGCCGTGGTCGGACTTTCGCCCCAGTGGAACCGGCCCAGTTTTTTCGCCGCCAAATACATGCTGGAACACGGCTATACGATTGTTCCGGTGAATCCAGGCGCGACGGAAATTCTCGGCCAGAAATGCTACCCGGATCTGGCGTCGATTCCCCTGAAGGTGGACCTGGTCGACGTGTTTCGCAAGCCGGAAGATACGCTGCCGATCGCCGACGAGGCGATCCGCATCGGGGCCAGGTGCCTCTGGCTGCAACTCGGCGTCATCAACCAGGAGGCGGCCGACAAGGCTTCCGCCGCGGGGCTCGACGTGGTCATGAATCGCTGCGTGAAGATCGAATACGCGAGGCTTTTCGGCGGCCTCAACTTTGCCGGCGTGAATACGCAGGTGATCTCTGCCAAGCGTCCGCCCTGCCCGCCATTGCAGGAGTAAAACCGAAAACCGTACTTCCAGCCACAGAGGACACAGAGTCCACAGAGGAAAAGACTGGGAATTACAAGCAATCGGTCGCGCACCGAAAGGGTGAAGTACCAAAGCGTTTGAAATCCGCACTATCTCTGTGTCCTCTGTGCTCTCTGTGGCAAAGGTTTTAGGAATTGACTAGCGCCCCTTGACGTTGCCCCACAGCACCTTGTGCAACTGCAGCTGAAAGCGCACCGGCAGGCGGTCGTCCATGATCCATTGCGCCAGCTGAGCCGGATCGAGTTGCCCCTGTACCGGCGAAAACAACACCGGACAGCGCTCGAAGAGTCGGTGCTGGCGACACGCCGCCACGGCCCAGTCGTAGTCCTCGCGCGAGGCGAGAACGAACTTCACTTCGTCGCGGGCGGTCAGCAGGTCGAGATTCTCCCAGCGGTTTTTCGCATGTTCTCCCGAGCCGGGTGCCTTGAGGTCGACGATGCGCGCCACGCGCGGATCCACGTCGCCGATGGCCAGCGCGCCGCTGGTTTCAAGCGACACCGAATGGCCGGCGTCGCATAACGCGATCAGCAGCGACAGGCAGTTCTTTTGTGCCAGCGGTTCGCCGCCGGTGACGCAAACCGTGGCGCAGTCGAATGCGGCGACACGCTGCACGACGTCGGCAAGGGCCACCGACTCGCCGCCGCTGAAGGCGTATGCGGTATCGCACCAGACGCAGCGCAAGGGGCAGCCGGTGAGCCGCACGAACACCGTGGGCAGCCCGACGCGGCTGGATTCGCCCTGAATGGAATGGAAGATTTCGGTGACGCGCAGCGTGGCGTCGAGTATTTCTGGCACTACTTCTTCTTCAGCCTGAGCTTCGCCTTTTTGCCGGCCGGGCTGTTGGGGTACTTGTCGGCCAACAGTTCGAGGGTGGCCCTGACGCCCTTCAGATCCTTGGTCGCTTCGAGGCTGGCGACGCGGCTTTCAAGTGCCGCCGGCGCGCGCTCGTCGTTGGGCCAGCCCGCGGCAAACTTGCCGAACAGCTCGGCGGCGCCGGCGTGGTCCCGGGCTTGGGCGTGGGCGTAGCCGCCCCAGTAGTGGGCCGATGCAGCCAGGCTGCCATTCGGGTAGGTCTTGATAAAAGCCACGAAGGCGGCGGCGGCCTCCTTGAATTTGGCGGCCTTGAGGTTCGCCAGCGCGGCTTCGTAATCACGGGTTTCAAGCGCGGGGTCGGGTTTCGCGGTCTCGGCCTTGGTGTCGGCGGACGGCTGCTCGAGCTTCCTCAAGCGATTGTCGAGGTCGACGTAAAAGTCCATCTGGCGTTTTTGGGCGGCCTCCAGTCCATAGCTCAGGACCTCGATCTGGCCGCGCAATTTGGCGATATCGGCCTTGATCGCCTCGACCTGGTTGGCGAAGTCCATCTGGTTGCGATTGACGGTGTCTGTGCGTTTGGCGAGATCCGTAATTTCCGCCCGTTGTTGCGCGATCTGCTTGCGCGCCTCGTCGTCGTCAAAGATGCCGGCCCGCGCCGGCACGGACAGCGCCGCCGTCAGCAGCAGCGCAGCCGCCAGCGCGGTTGCCAGTGACGCCAAGCCGCGCTGCATGCTCAGAATTCGCCCGTGTAAAGCATGTCGCCGCGGCGATTCTTGGCCCAGCACTCTTCAGTGGATTCGCTGCAGGCGGGCTTTTCCTCGCCAAGACTCACGGCTTCGATCTGCTCCTCCTTGGCGCCGAGCAGGGCCAGGGCTTTTCTCACCGCGTCGGCGCGCTTCTGGCCCAGCGCCAGGTTGTACTCACGGCTGCCGCGTTCATCCGCATTGCCCTGAATCAGCATCTTCATTTTCGGATTGGCCGACAGAAACTTGCCATGGGCTGTCAGCAGCGCCTGAAACTCGTCCTTGACTACGTAGCTGTCGTATTCGAAGTAGACGCTGCGCTTCGACAGCGGGCTGCGCGGGTCCTTCAGCGCGGCGATGCTGGCGGGATCAAAGGCCTCCGGCTGTACCCTGGTTACCGGGCTGGTGTCGACCCTGACCGCGCCGGGCGTGCGCGATTCGACGCCCGCCGCATCCTGCTCGGGCGCAGGGGGCTGCGAGCCGCAACCGGTCAGCAGCAGAGCCAGGGCAGAAAGGACGGAGAGGGAAACGAGGTGTGCGCGCATGATGGCTTCCTTGATGAATTTGGCTGCGGATGTCTTGTCGAAGCTTATCTGACCAGAGGGCCCCAGGCAGGTTCCCGCACGTCGGCGGCCTGCACGGAGAGTTTTTGCTTGACGCGGCCGTCGCTGGAGACAGCCGCCAGTACGCCGCGCCCGCCAATCTCGGTGGCATACAGGATCATGCGGCCGTTGGGGGCGAAACTGGGCGATTCATCCTTGGCCGAGTCGGTGAGCATCTGCGTCTGCTTGGTGGCCAGATCCATCAGCGCCAGCTGGAAGCGGCCACCGTTGCGGGCAATGAAAGCGAGGCTCTTGCCGTCCGGCGACGGTCGCGGCGTGACGTTGTAGCTGCCTTCGAAGGTGACCCGTTCCGCATTGCCCCCCGAGCTTGCGATGCGGTAGATCTGCGGGCTGCCGCCGCGATCCGAGGTGAAGTAGATGAACTGGCCGTCCGGCGACCAGCGCGGCTCGGTGTCGATGCCCGATGAGGTTGCGATGCGCGTCACGCCGCTGCCGTCGGCATTGACGATATACAGTTGCGACGAGCCGTCCTTGGTCAGCACCACGGCCAGCTGCTTGCCGTCGGGCGACCAGGCCGGCGCGGAATTCGAGCCCTTGAAGTTGGCGGCGACGTGGCGCCGGCCGCTGGCCAGGTCATGGACATAGACCACCGGCTTCTTGGCCTCGAAAGACACATAAGCGAGCTTGCCGCCATCCGGCGACCACGCCGGCGAGATGATCGGCTCACGCGACGCCAGTGCGGCCTGGTCGTTGCTGCCATCGGCATCGGCGATTTTCAGCTCGAAGCGGCCGGTGCTCTTCACCACGTAGGCGATTCGCGTCGAGAACACGCCCGGCTCCCCGGTGAGTTTCTCGTAGATGAAATCGGCAATGCGGTGGGCCGTCGCGCGCAGTTGCGCACCGGTATGCAGGTAGGCCGGATTGCCCAGCACGGCCTGCTTCGGCACGTCGGACAGCCGCACCCGGGTTTCGTAGCGGCCATCGGCGGAGGTGGCTACGCTGCCGCCGACCACCGCATCCGCACCGCGTGTCTTGAGGTCTTCGAAGGGTGGCGTGGCGCTGTCCGCCAGTGCGCCGCCGGCGTCGACCAGACGGAACAGGCCGCTGCGTTCCAGATCGGCCCGTATCACCGAGGTCAGCGCCTGGCTGACCATGCGCTCGCCGGTGAAGTCGGCAATCGCCACGGGCAGGCGGTTGGCGCCGGCGCCGGTGATTTCGACCGTGAGTTGCGCCCGGGCGGCGAAAGAAATAAGCGCCAGACCGGCAGCGCAGGCAAGAACAAGACGATGGAATTTCATCGGAAGGATTATAACGCCTCAGCCGGCGGTGCTCCGAAGCGGGCCGGGGTCAATCATCCAGCGGCCGGAAGTGCAGTTCGAGGGAACGCGAGAAAAGGTCGGCTGCCTGCGGCTTCGGCAGCGGGTTGGACTTGAGAATGGCGCGTTCGATGGCGGCGTCCAGTGTCGCGTGGCCGGATGAACGCTTCAGCCGCACGGTAAGGATTTCGCCGCTCGGCAATTGCGTGACGTCGAACACCGCCTCCGGATTGCCCTTGACTTCGGGCGGCACCACGATATTGCCGCGAATCTTGCCGCGGATGCGGCCAAGATAGTCGGTCATGGCCTTGTCGCGTGCCGCGGAAGCCTGCTTCTGCGCGGCCTCCCGGAGGGCGTTATCCGCGTTCTTGCGCTGATTCGTTTGCTCCAACTCGCGTTTGAGCTGTTCCTGGAAGGGATTGACGGGCGGCTTCGGCTCCACCTTCGGCGGCGGCTTGGGCTTTTCCTTTTCCTTGATGGCGATGTCCGGCTTGCGCGGCGCGGGCTTGGGTTCCGGTTTTGGCGCAGGAGGGGGCGGCTCGACAGTCGGCGCCGGCGGCACGGCGACCGGGGCGGGCGGGGTAGCGGCGGGCTCGGCAGTGGCGCGCACCAGTTCGACTTCGACCACATCGGTGGCCTTGGTCTGCCAGCGCACGCCATAGAACAGGAAGGCAGCGAGCAACAGATGCACCGTGATTGCCAGTGCGATCGAAATGCGCTTGCCGGGCTTGTTGGCGCGCGGCAGGATCGGTGATTCTTCGCCCACCTATTTGGCCGCCACCGGCTGCACCAGAAGACCGATCCTGGCCACCTGCTGGCGCTGCAATTCATCCATGACGCCGAGGACGACTTCGTATTTCACGTTGCGGTCGCCCGCGATCAGCACCGGCTGCTGCGGATTGGCCGCCTGGGCTTGCTTGATGCGGGCGGCCAGGTCGGCGTGCGTCACGACCTGTTCCGGACCGCCCTTGGCGCGGTCGCGCAACGCCAGGGAAGCATCGGCCTTGATGATGACTTCCAGCGGCGCCACCGGCGGCTGGCTGCTCTTGCCGACGGTCGGCAGATCGACGCTGCCGGTCTGGATCATCGGCGCGGTGACCATGAAGATCACCAGCAGCACCAGCATCACGTCGATGTAGGGAACGACGTTGATCTCGTTCATGAGTTTGCGTTTTCTCATGGGGTTTCACCCATGAGAAAACGCAAACTCATGACCATTTGGTGTGCTTTCCCCCCGGCCCCCTTTCCTGGAAAGGGGGTGACTATATTTGCGCCGCTGATCGCGGCGATCTTGGTTACGCAAACTCTCATCTTGTCTGCCGCTGCAGGATGTTGGAAAACTCTTCCATGAAGCTCTCGAAGCGCACGGCGACACGATCCACGTCATGGGCGAAGCGGTTGTAGGCGATCACCGCCGGAATCGCGGCGAACAGGCCGATGGCGGTTGCGACCAGTGCTTCGGCGATGCCCGGCGCGACGGCGGACAGCGTCGCCGTGCTCATGTTGGCCAGGCCGCGGAAGGCGTGCATGATGCCCCACACCGTGCCGAACAGGCCGACGTAGGGCGAGACGGAACCGACCGAGGCGAGGAAGGCCAGGTGCGCTTCGAGATCATCGATCTCGCGCTGATAGGTGGCGCGCATCGCGCGCCGCGCGCCGTCTACCACCGCGGTGGGGTCGATGCTGGTCTGCCCGCGCAGCTTGGTGAATTCGCGGTAGCCGGCTTCGAAGATGCGCTCCAGGGCGCCGGTCTGGTGGCGGTTGTTGATGGCGCTCTGGTACAGGGCGTTGAGGTCGCCGCCGCTCCAGAAATCGCGTTCGAACTTGTCGGTCTTGATCCGCGCGTCGCGGATGGCGAAGGCCTTGCGGAATATCCAGTACCACGAAGTCAGCGAGACCAGCGTCAGCAGCAGCATCACCAGCTTGACCACCAGGCTGGCGTTCAGGACGAGTTCGATGATGGAAAGGTCTTGGGTCACGTTCATTGCGCAGGTCCCGGCAGGGCTGATAATTGTTGGTGGAGGGCGCTCGGTATCGGAATCGGCTTGCCGCGCGCCGGATCGATGCAGGCAACGCGTATTTTCGCATCAAGCAGCAGCTCATTATCGCGCAGGATGCGTTGGACGAACGTCACCTGCGCGCGACCCAGCGTGGCGACGGTGGTTTCAACTGTCAGCAGGTCGTCGAGTTTGGCCGGCTTGAGGAATTCGGCGTTGACCGAGCGTACGGCGAAGGCCAGCCCCTCCTGCATCAACTGCTGCTGATTGTGGCCCAGTGCGCGCAGAAATTCCGCGCGCCCGCGCTCGATGAAACGCAGATAGTTCGCGTAATAGACGATGCCCGCGGCATCGGTATCTTCGTAGTAGACGCGGACCTCTGTCCGCAACGCAGCGCTCATTCGATCTCCCCGTCCAGCATGTGACGCACTATTTCAGGCAGGCGGACCTTGGCCCGCCAGCCGAGAATATCGGCCGCCCGCGCCGGATTGGCGTGGCTTTCCGCAATATCCGTGGGACGCGAGAGCGCCGGCTGGTGTATGACATGGTCCTGCCAGTCGAGGCTGCGCTGGCCGAAGATTTCGGCGACCACCGTCTGCAGCGAACAGGAGCTCCCGGTTGCGACCACAAAATCATCGGCCTTGGGCTGTTGCAGTATGCGCCATATCGCTTCCACGTATTCGGGCGCCCAGCCCCAGTCGCGGATGACCGACGGGTTGCCGAGTTCAAGTTTTTCCTTGCTGCCGCCGGAAATACGCCGTGCCGCCAGCACCGACTTTTGCACCGCAAAGCGTTCCGGTCGTAGCGGAGATTCGTGATTGAAAAGGATACCTGACGCGCAATACAGGCCGTAGCCCTCACGATAGTTCGCCACCTGCCAGAAGGCAGCCGCCTTGGCGACGGCGTAAGGGCTGCGCGGGCGCATCGGCGTGTCTTCGTCGGCCGGCTGCGGCGTGTTGCCGAAGCACTCGCTCGAGCAGGCGTTGTAGAGGCGAATTGCCGAATTGTGAAAGCGGATCGTCTCCAGCAGGTTGAGCGTCGCCACGCTGATGCTGTCGAAGGTTTCCACGGGTTGGTCGAAGGACAGGCCGACGGAACTTTGTCCTGCCAGGTTGTAGATTTCATCGGGACGGACACGGGTGATCGCCTGCAGCACGCTGCGAAAATCGAGCAGCGAGACCGACACGCGGCTGACCTGGTCGCGAATGCCCAGGCGCTGCAGATTGGCGAAGGGCTGGGTCTCGGCGTCGCGCGAGGCGCCGAAGACTTGGTAGCCTTTGGCGAGCAGCAGACGTGCGAGCAGGGCGCCGTCCTGGCCGGAAACACCGAAAATCAGCGCGCGCCTGGCGCCCTGCTCGCTCATTCGGACTCGACCCCGGTTCGATACTTGCCAGGCACGGCAGGCAACATTCCGCATCTTGACCATATCTCATCAAGCTCATGCAACCAGTTCAGGCGCAGCGCGTCGGCCTGGTAGCGGTCTGCCTTCTGTCGGCCCGCGCTACCGATGCGGCGCCGCTGATCGGGGTGGAGATACAAATGGCGCATCCACGCAACGGCATCCTCAATGACCGGGTCGGCCCAAACGGCATCGGAACCCAGCGCTTCGGGCCGATAGTGGGGATGACTTCCGTAGACGTTGATCAGGCTGTAGCGAACCAGGCATGCGCTCAGGTGATCCATGTAGGTCATGTTCCCGGACCAGCCCGTGGCGATGACGGGAACGCCCAGCCGCATCGACTCGAGCATACCCAGTCCCAGTCCCTCGGCGCGGTGCAGCGATACATGAACATCGGCGCTGGCGTAGAGCGACAGTACGGCGCGATAGCTCATCGGGCCCGCCGCGAACCCGATTCGCGCATCGCCGGCGGCGGCGTCGATCAGCAGGCGCAATGTCTCGCGTCCCACCTCGGTGGAATTGGCATGGTTGACCCGCAGCACCAGCCGGGCATCCGGTTCGTTGTTGGCGAAGGCCTGCCGAAACGCGGTAATCACCGCCATGGGGTTCTTGCGAACCGGATCGCTGTTCGGATCGAAGCTCGCCAGATAGACGGTCGCGTTCTCGGGGAGGCTGAAACGCGCCCGGTCGGGACCGATTCCCTCGGGCAGAAAAAGCGGCTGTTTGCCAGTCAAAACCGGAGTCAGCGGCAGCGTGTTCGCCGCTACGCCGGAAATGAATTCGGAATAGCCGATCACGGCGTCGAGGCGCGTCAGCGACTCGGACCATTGCGGATGCAGCTTTGTCGTTTCCCACCAGATTATGCCCGCGTGCAATGTTCCCGGTCGTGGCTTTGCGGGCGTCTGCCGTTCGAGCCGGGAAAAGTCGGCAACCGGCATGCAATAGATCGCAACGGGGCAATCCGGATCCATTTCGCCGCTGGAAAGATACGGCGCGAGTGCGGAAAGTTCTTCCGTCATGTCTCCCGCCGGGGAAAAGGAATCCAGATTGTGCAGGGTCAGCGGAACGCCAGCCTCGAGAAGCGATCTGGCCGTGTGTCTGGCCGTGGTTCCCAGCCCCGTGGCGCTGCGAAACTGCCCGAACATTGCCACCCTGAAGCCGTTTGACCAGGCGTGCGGCGAGTTCGATGCCTCCTGTTGCGTTGCTAAGGGATCGATGCGGTGCCCGGTATTGATGCCCGGCGCCTCCATGCATTCCGTGGCACGTGAAATCCATGGCAGCGCACGCAGGGCATCCGCCATCACCGCGGCCCGGGCCCTTTGCTGCAACGCAAGGCGAGCCTCGCTGTCACCGGCCAACTGCACGCAGGCATCAACCAGCGCTGCATAGGGAACGGCGCAAAACGCGCCCAGCAACGGCGCCTCTATTTGCTCGCCGGGCGCGGTTTCCGAAACCACGGCCTTGCCGTTCGCCAGCAGGAAAAGGACGCGCACGCTCTCGAACTCGCCGCTGTCGGCCCGGTGCATATTGAGGACGATTTTGGCGCGGGCGATCCAGGCATCCCGCTCGGTGCCCCAGACGTTGGTCAGTGCGACTACATTCAGACCTCGCTCGCCCAATGCCTGCAGTATGCGTCGGCGCCTTTCCGTACTGACGCCGAAGAACAGCACATCGACATCTTCCTTCTCCGCTGCCGGAATACGCGTCAGGCATGGGGAGTAGCCGAACGGCACGTGGGTGGCCGCAGGCGAATGCCCCTCCCGGCGCAGGTAATCCACGTTCCTCGCCGAGTAGTCCCAGACGCGAAAGCGTGTCAGGATTTTCAGGTACTGGTCGGAGAACCACGGATAACCCGGCGCCAGTTGTTCCAGGTTGTAGATGATCGACTGCGGCGGCAATCGATGTACGGCGGCGGGATCGAGATGATGGCTGCCGAAAATAATGGCAATGTCGTCCGGGTCGATACGATTGGTCTGAATACGGGCCGAATGCCCCAGCGTGACAAGCGCTTCCCGAGCAACTTCCATGACTTCGCGCAACGACTCCACGAAGTCAAATCCTTCCGGCTTGATGAGCACAAGCTGAAAGTTCATCGAGCCGGCTTTATTCGGTCCAAAGGGCTTGATTGGGGTTCTGCGGTGACCGGAGTCCGAAATGCTGCCAGATGCTCGCCGTCGCGACCCGGCCGCGCGGCGTGCGCTGCAGGTAGCCCTGCTGGATCAGGTAGGGCTCGAGCACGTCTTCAATCGTGTCGCGCGCTTCGCCGATGGCGGCGGCGAGATTGTCCAGTCCCACCGGGCCGCCGCCGAACTTTTCGAGCATCGCGCCGAGCAGCTTGCGGTCCATGACGTCGAGGCCGAGGTGATCGACGTCGAGCATGGTCAGCGCCGCATCGGCCACCGCGCGGGTGATGCGGCCGTCGGCCTTGACCTCGGCAAAGTCGCGCACTCGGCGCAGCAGGCGGTTGGCGATGCGCGGCGTGCCGCGCGAGCGCTTGGCGATTTCAACCGCACCGTCATCGACGATGTCGCAGTTGAGCAGGTGGGCCGAGCGCCGCACGATCAGCGCGAGCTCTTCCGGGGTGTAGAACTCCAGCCGGGCGACGATGCCGAAGCGGTCGCGCAGCGGGTTGGTCAGCATGCCGGCGCGGGTAGTGGCGCCGATCAGGGTGAAGGGCGGCAGGTCGAGCTTCACCGAGCGCGCCGAGGGCCCCTCGCCGATCATGATGTCGATCTGGAAATCCTCCAGCGCCGGGTAGAGGATTTCCTCGACCACCGGGCTCAGGCGATGGATCTCGTCGATGAACAGCACGTCATAGGGTTCGAGGTTGGTCAGCATCGCGGCCAGGTCGCCGGCGCGCTCCAGCACCGGCCCCGAGGTATGGCGCAGATTGACGCCCATCTCGTGCGCGATGATGTGCGCCAGCGTGGTTTTGCCCAGACCCGGCGGGCCGAACAACAGGACATGGTCCATCGATTCGGCGCGCCGCTTGGCCGCCTCGATGAAGATCTCGAGCTGGCCGCGGATCTTCTGCTGGCCGACGTAATCGGCCAGCCGCTTGGGCCGCAGCGCGCGCTCGAGCACATCTTCCTGGGTCGATTCGGTGCCGGCCGAGATCAGGCGGTCGGGTGCGGGCTCGGCGAACTTGTCGGTCTGGATGCTCATGCGGACAGTTTAGCCGACCCGGTTCATGATGATTTGGAAAGCAGTTTCAGCGCCGCGCGGATGCCGTCGGAGACGGAAGCGTCGGGCGCCAGCCCCTTCATTGCCGTGAGCGCCTCGCGTTCGTTGTAACCGAGCGCCAGCAGCGCGTTCATGACGTCGGAGGCGGTGTCGTTCGCCGTCTCGCCAGCGCCGACTCTCGCGCCGCCGCCGGCCAGCGTCTTCGGCAGCCGGTCGCGCAGTTCCAGCAACAGGCGTTCGGCGGTCTTCTTGCCGATGCCCGGCACCTTGGTCAGCCGCCCGGCTTCCTGCAGGGTGACCGCCTGTGCCAGTTCCGTCACCGACATGCCCGAGAGCACGGCCAGCGCCGTGCGCGCGCCGATGCCGGAAATCTTCAGCAACTGGCGGAAGGCGGTGCGCTCGTCCGGCGAAGCGAAGCCGTACAGGTAGTGGCCGTCCTCGCGCACGATCAGGTGCGTATGCAGCGAGACTTTCTCGCCCGTCGCCGGCAGGTTGTAGAAGGTGCTCATCGGCACATCGACTTCGTAGCCGAGACCGTGCACGTCCACGGTGATCGACGGCGGGTTCTTTTCGATGAGGATTCCGGTGATGCGACCGATCATGGGAGGGCTCCGGCGTGGCTGGTTTTCGCATCGGCCAGTTCCTCGATGCGGGCGACGATATGCGTCATGACGGCATTCTGGTCGAAATTTGCGTATTTGGCGGCGAAAGCGCCGGCATTGGCGCGGAAGTTCGGGTCGGTCAGCACCTGCTGCAGCATCGCCGCCAGGTTGTGCGGCGGCTGTTCGGCACTCTGGATCAACCCGGCGCCCATTTCCTCGACCCGCCGGGCCAGGAGAAACTGCTCGAGGTGTCCGGGGACCATCAGCACCGGCTTGCCGGCCATCAGGAAGGCGGCGGTGGCCGCCGCGCTGGCGTAAGTGAGGCCGGCGTCGGCCTGGCGCGCCACTTTGTTGAGGTCCACCGGCACCGGCGAGAAGGCGAGGTGCGGCGCGGCGTAGCGCTGCATCAGTTCGGCCGGCAGTCCGTGCGCGTAGATCAGCACGCTGCCGGAAAGCCCGTGCAAGGCCTGGAGCGCGGCTTCGAGGTGGGGCGTCTCCGGCCGCAGGTAGGCGAACACCCGCGGCCCGGCGACCGCGGGCCAGCTGCTGTCCTCGGCGACGGCAGCGGGCAGCATGCCCCAGTAGCGGGCCGGCCCCCGCGCCGGGTAGTGATCCAGTTCGGGAAAACTGAGCAGGCTGTCCTCCGCCACCTGAAAGAGTTGAGCGAGGGTGTCCAGCCGCGGCTTGCCGTAGCCTGCGAGCACCGCATTGATGCTGGTCAGCGCCAGCCGGTCGCTGGCCAGCAGTTGCGCGGCAGGCACCGGCGCCCACGGCCGCATGTTGGGCGTCGGGTGCAGCTGGGGCGGGGTAAAGAAGCCGTTGCCGAAGAGCATCACCGGAATGTCCAGTGTGCGCGCGGCGAGGATCGCCGTCGGCGCGTGGTCGGCGAGCACCACTTTGGCCCCGGTGAGGCGCATCAGCTCGCGCCAGGCGACGACCAGGCCGAGCAGGTCGTTGTCAGCGCCATAACCGAAGCGCAGCAGTATGTCGGCATAATTCAGCGGCGGCCCTGCGCGCCGCTGCTCCGGCATGACGGGCGCCTGCAGCCAGTCGAAGCCGGCCTTGGGCAGGAGCCGCGCGGCCTGGTGCGGATGGATTACCGCCCAGTGCACCGTGGCGCCGTGATCGCGCAGTTCTCTGGCGACGGGCAGGAAGGTGCCGATGTGCCCCAGGTTCGCGCCGAATTCCCAGGCGTAGAGGATGGGGTGCCTTCCCCCCGGCCCCCTTCCCACGGAAGGGGGTGACGTCGGTTCGGCCGCTGTGCGGCCTCCGGGCGATTGGCTGTGCCGCGCTTGGGGCGGCCCGGCGCTTGGCAGGTCCATTACACCAGCCTCCCGTTGCGCATGCGCTTGCCCGCGGTTGCCAGCGAGCCCATGCCCTGCCCGCCATGGGCGTGGGCGATCGCGCAGGCCAGCGCGTCGGCGGCGTCGCTGCCCGGCGTGCCGGGCAGCTTGAGCAGGCGCACGACCATGGCCTGCACCTGTTCCTTGGCCGCCTTGCCGTGGCCGACCACGGCCTGCTTGACTTGCAGCGCGGTGTATTCCGCCACCGGCAGGTCGGCCGTCACCAGCGCCGAAATCGCCGCGCCGCGCGCCTGGCCGAGCAGCAGCGTGGATTGCGGGTTGACATTGACGAAGACGATTTCGACCGCCGCCTGCTGCGGCCGGTAGGTGGCGATGATCTCGGCGAGGCCTTCGAGGATGGTCTTGATCCGCTGCGGCAGGCTGCCCTCCGCAGCAGTCTTGATGCAGCCGCTGGCGACATAGCTCAGCGTGTTGCCGGCCCTGTCGATGACGCCGAAGCCGGTCGAGCGCAGGCCGGGATCAATGCCGAGAATGCGGATCGAAGTCGGGGCCGGAGAGCTCATCCTGAAAACCTTAGTTAGCCACAGAGGACACAGAGTTCACAGAGAAAAACAGCGAATTGATGAGGGTTGTTATCTGGTCCGCCGGGCAAATGCCTGAGGCACTGAGCACCCGCTCTATTTCTGTGTCCCCTGCGATCTCTGTGGCTGGAATTGCGGTTCTCGATTTCATTTCCGCGCAAGATACACGCCCCACACGGCGAGCGCCATCCCGACCAGGGCCATGCCGGCCAGCCGTTCGTCGAACAGCAGCCAGGCGATCAGCGCGGTACAGGGCGGCACCAGGTAAAACAGGCTGGCCAGATTCACCGCACTGCCGCGCCGGATCAGCATGTTGAGCAGGGAAATCGCACCCACCGACAGCACCAGCACCAGCCAGGTCAGGGCGAAGACGAACTCGGGCACCCATTCCACGCGGTAGCTGTCGGTGAAGGCGACCACTGCGCCGGTGGCAACCGCGGTCGGCAGGAATTGCGCGATGGCGCCGGTGCGCCAGTCGAAGCTATGACAGAAGCGTTTCTGATACAGGGTGCCGAGCGTGATGCCGGCCAGCGCGGCGAGGGCCGGCCACAAGGCATCGAGGCCGAAACCGCTGCCGAGCTTGCCCGACACCACCAGGGTCACGCCGGCGAAGCCGAGCACCAGCCCCAGCCATTGCCGTGGCAGCACCGCTTCGTTCAGCAGCCAGCCGGCGCCGACGGCCGTCAGTAGCGGCTGGATGCCCACCACCAGGCTGGCGACGCCGGCCGGCAGGCCCTTCGATATCGACACGAACACGCCGCCGAGGTACACGGCATGGACCAGCAGGCCGGAGACGCCGATATGAAACCACTGCCGCGGGTCGCGCGGCCACGGCGCCCGCATCGCCAGCGCCACCAGGGTCATCAGCGACAGCACCAGCAGGTAGCGGACCAGCAGGAAAGCCAGCGGCGCGGCATGCGGCAAACCGAGCTTGGCGCCGATGAAGCCGGTGCTCCAGAGCAGGACGAAGAGCAGCGGCGCGAAGCGGGCGGGTGAAAATGCTGCCACGCTACTCGTCGATCACGGCCGTCGTGTAAACCTCCTGCACATCGTCCAGGCCTTCGAGCGCGTCGAGCAGCTTCTGCATCTTCAGCGCATCTTCGCCGGCGAACTCGGTCTCGTTCTGCGGCTTCATCGTCACTTCGCCGAATTCCGCCTTGAAGCCGGCCTTCTCCAGTGCATCCTTGACCGCTGCAAAGTCGTTGGGCGGCGTGACGACCTCGATCGAGCCGTCCTCGTTGGTCAGCACGTCGTCGGCGCCGGCCTCGATGGCCGCATCCATCAGCGCGGCTTCATTGGTGCCGGGGGCGAACACCATCTGGCCGCAGTGGGTGAACAGGAAGCCGACGCTGCCGTCTGTACCCATGTTGCCACCGTGCTTGGCGAAGGCGTGGCGCACTTCGGCGACGGTGCGCACCTTGTTGTCGGTCAGGCAATCCACCATCACCGCCGCGCCGTTGATGCCGTAGCCCTCGTAGCGGACTTCCTCGTAGTTCACGCCCTCGAGCTGCCCAGTGCCGCGCTTGACCGCGCTATCGATATTGTCCTTGGGCAGGCTCTGCCCCTTGGCCTTGTCGATCGCCAGCCGCAGCCGCGGATTGGCGCTGATGTCGCCGCCGCCCATCTTCGCCGCGACGGTGATTTCCTTGATCAGCTTGGTGAATACCTTGCCCCGCTTGGCGTCCTGGCGCCCCTTGCGATGCTGGATATTGGCCCATTTGGAATGGCCGGCCATAGTCGTTTCCCTGGTTGCGCGGGTTTGCCGCGAGGTTGTAGTGGGGTTGTCACGGGGTTGTAACTTAGAATCGCAAATTTTAGCATCCCGGGAATCCGCGCCATGACCCAGCCCCTGCCCATCGCCAAGAGCGGCGAGACCGAACTCGTCCTGCTGGCACAACTCGCCAACCGCCACGGCCTGATCACCGGCGCCACCGGCACCGGCAAGACGGTGACCCTGCAACGCATGGCGGAGCAACTGTCGAACGCCGGCGTTCCGGTATTCCTCGCCGATGCCAAGGGCGACCTGTCCGGCCTCGGCGCCGTCGGGGTCGCCTCGGAAAAATTGCAGCAGCGGCTGGACCGGCTCGGCATCAAGGACTGGCAGCCGCAGGCCAGCCCGATCATGTTCTGGGACGTCTTCGGCGAAGCCGGCCATCCGGTGCGCGCCACGATTTCCGACATGGGGCCGCTGCTGCTCGGACGCCTGCTCAACCTCAACGATACGCAGGGCGGCGTGCTGCAGCTGGTGTTCAAGGTCGCCGACGACCAGGGCCTGCTGCTGCTCGACCTCAAGGATTTGCGGGCGATGGTGCAGCACGTCGGCGAGCATGCGGCCGAGTACAAGACCAAGTATGGCAACGTCTCGGCGGCGTCGATCGGCGCCATCCAGCGCGGCCTGCTGACGCTGGAAGAGCAGGGCGGCACCAGCTTCTTCGGCGAACCGATGCTCGATATCGAGGACCTGATGCAGACGCAGGATGGCCGCGGCGTGATCAACGTGCTGGCGGCCGAGAAGCTGATGAATTCGCCGCGCCTGTATGGCTGCTTCCTGCTCTGGCTGCTCGCCGAACTGTTCGAGCAACTGCCCGAGGCCGGGGACCTGCCCAAGCCCAAGCTGGCCTTCTTCTTCGACGAGGCGCACCTGCTCTTCAGCGACGCGCCGCCGGCACTGCTGGAAAAGGTCGAGCAGGTGGTGCGCCTGATCCGCTCGAAAGGCGTCGGCGTGTATTTCGTGACGCAGAACCCGCTCGACATTCCCGATGCCGTGCTCGGCCAGCTCGGCAACCGCGTGCAGCACGCGCTGCGCGCCTTCACGCCGCGCGACCAGAAGGCGGTCAAGGCGGCGGCCGACACCCTGCGCGCCAACCCGGCCTTCGATGCGGCGGCGGTGATCACCGAACTGGGCGTCGGCGAGGCGCTGGTGTCCTTCCTCGACGAGCAGGGCCGGCCGACCGTGGTCGAACGCGGCATGGTGCTGCCGCCCGCATCGCGCATCGGGCCGCTGACGGCGGAAGAACGCCGCGCCGCGATTGCCGCCTCGCCGATCGCCGGGCATTACGAGAAGCTGCTCGACCGCGAATCCGCCTACGAGAAGCTGACCGGCGTTGCCGGCCAGAATGGCGTCGACGGCAACGCCGTCCCGGGAGTCGGCGCCGGTGACACGGCGGCTGCGCCCGCCGGCGGCGGTTTCTTCGGCGGCCTCGGTGACACGCTGGGCGGCATGCTCGGCGGCGGTGCGCGCACCGGCACGCGCGGCCGGCAGACCGTGGTCGAAGCGGCGGTGTCGAGCACGGTGCGCGCCATGGGCTCCTCGCTCGGTCGCGAGATCGTGCGCGGCGTACTGGGCTCGATCATGGGCGGTCGCCGCAGGTGATGTTTGCGGGCGGCCCGCGGGCCGCGCACGGCACCTCGCATCGCACCGGAATCGCCCTGGCCGTTCTTGCCGCCTTCGGCTTTTCCTTCAAGGCGATCCTGGTCAAGCTGGCCTATCCGTATGGCGTCGATGCGATTACGCTGCTGGCGCTGCGCATGGCGTTCGCGCTGCCGGTATTCCTCTGGGTCGGCTTTTCCGCCTCGAAGAACGCGCCGGCGCTGAGTCCGCGCGACTGGCTCGCGGTCGCCGCGCTCGGCGTGCTCGGCTACTATGGCGCCAGCATTCTGGATTTTCTCGGCCTCAAGTACATTTCGGCCGGCCTCGAGCGGCTGATCCTGTTCACCTATCCGACGCTCACCCTGCTGTTCGGCGTGGCGCTGCATGGCCGCGCCATTACCCGCCGCGAGGGCCTTGCCCTGGCGCTGTGCTATGTCGGCATCGCGGCGGCTTTCGCCCACGACCTGAAAGTCGGCGGTGGCAGCACGGCGGTTTGGATTGGCGGCGGCTTCGTGTTCGCTTCGTCGGTCAGCTATGCGCTGTATCTGTCGGGCAGCGCCGGCATGATCGCCAAACTCGGCGCGGCGCGTTTTACCGCACTGGCGATGCTGGTGTCGACCGCCGCCACCGGCGGCCACTTTCTGGCGACGCAGCCGCTGACGGCACTGGTTCAACCCTGGCCGGTGTATGCACTGGGCCTTGCGATGGGTCTGTTCAGCACCGTGCTGCCGGTGTTCGCCCAGTCGGCCGCGATACGCCGCGTCGGCAGCGGGCAGGCTGCGCTGGTGGGCATGGTGGGCCCGCTATTGACCATCGTCTTCGCCTGGCTGCTGCTCGACGAGGGCTTCTCCACCGCGCAGATGATCGGTGTCGTGCTGGTCATCGTCGGCGTCGCTACGGTCAGCCGCAGATAATTTCGCGGCCCGACGCGCCCCTAGCGGCCCAGGCGGCGGCAGAGCTCCAGCGTCAGCCCCGCCTGATTCATGCTATAAAAGTGCAGGCCCGGCGCGCCGCGCGCGATCAGGCGCTGGCAGAGCTCCGTGACCACGTCCAGGCCGAAGGCGCGGATCGAGTCCGCGTCGTCGCCGAAGCTCTCGAACTTGCGCCGCATCCAGCGCGGGATCTCGGCCCCGCAGGCGTCGGAAAAACGCGCCAGCTTGGAGAAGCTGGCGATCGGCATGATGCCCGGCACGATCGGAACGGCCACGCCGAGCGCCCGCGCCTGGGCAACGAAATGCTCGTAGGCATCGGCATTGTAGAAATACTGGGTGATGGCCGAATTTGCACCGGCATCGACCTTGCGCTTGAAATTCAGCAGGTCTTCGCGCGGGCTCTTCGCCTGCGGATGCCATTCGGGATAGGCCGCCACTTCGATGTGAAAGCGGTCGCCGGTTTCGGTGCGGATGAACGCCACCAGTTCGTTGGCATAGCGGAACTCGCCGGCGTCGGCCATGCCCGACGGCAGATCGCCGCGCAGGGCGACGATGCGGCGGATGCCGCGCTGCGCAAAGGTGGCCAGCAGTTCGCGGATCCCCTCGCGCGTGGAGCCGATGCAGGACAGGTGCGGCGCCGCACTGTGGCCCGCGGCGGCGATTTCCATCACCGTGGCCAGCGTGCGCTCGCGCGTCGAACCGCCGGCGCCGTAGGTCACGGAAAAGAACTCGGGCTTCAGCGCCGCGAGCCGGGTCACCGTGGTGCGCAGCTTCTCCATGCCCTCGCTGGTTTGCGGCGGAAAAAACTCGACGGATAGTTCAAGATTCATTCGCGGTTCCTGAATGTTGGTCACGAGCGGGGCGAGTTCAGCAGCAGTTGCGTCAGCGCCCATGAGATCAGGCTGTACACCACCGAGCCGAAAATTCCGGACCAGATCCCGCCCACCACGAAGCCCTCGATCAGCCATGCCGCCAGCAGAAACATCATGCCGTTGATGACGAAGATGAACAGCCCCAAGGTCAGCAGCGTGACCGGCAGCGTCAGCAACAGCAGCACCGGCCGGACCACGGCGTTGATCAGCCCCAGCACCACCGCCACCGCCAGCGCCGTCCAGAAACTTGCGACGTGAATCGAGGGCAGCACGTAGGGCAGGGCCAGCAGTGCAAGGGCGTTGATCAGCCAGACAGCGAGCAGGCGCATGACAGTCTCCTTGGGGTGGACCGGGCGGTGGTGCGGCTTAGTAGCGGTACTGGTCTGCCTTGTACGGCCCGTTCTTGGGCACGCCGATGTAGGCAGCCTGCTCGTCGGTCAGCTCCGACAGCTGCGCATTCAGCTTCTTCAGCTGCAGGCGCGCCACCTTTTCGTCGAGGTGCTTGGGCAGCGTGTAGACGCCCACCGGGTAGTCGGCATTGCGCGTGAACAGCTCGATCTGCGCAATGGTCTGGTTGGCGAACGACGAGGACATCACATAGCTCGGGTGTCCCGTGCCGCAGCCCAGATTCACCAGGCGGCCCTTGGCGAGAAGAATGATCCGCTTGCCGTCGGGGAAAATCACGTGGTCGACCTGCGGCTTGATTTCTTCCCACTGGTATTTCTCGAGCGAAGCGACGTTGATCTCGGAATCGAAGTGGCCGATGTTGCAGACGATGGCCTGGTCCTTCATCTTCGCCATGTGGTCGTGATCGATGACGTGGACGTTGCCGGTGCAGGTGACGAAGATGTCGGCCTTGTCGCAGGCGTAGTCCATGGTGACGACGCGGTAGCCTTCCATCGCCGCCTGCAGTGCGCAGATCGGGTCGATCTCGGTCACCCACACCTGCGCCGACAGCGCGCGCATGGCCTGCGCCGAGCCCTTGCCGACGTCGCCGTAGCCGGCGATCAGGGCCACCTTGCCGGCGATCATGACGTCGGTGGCGCGCTTGATGCCATCCACCAGCGACTCGCGGCAGCCGTAGAGGTTGTCGAACTTCGACTTGGTCACCGAATCATTGACGTTGATCGCGGGGATCTTCAGCTCGCCGCGCTCGTGCATCTGGTACAGGCGATGCACGCCGGTGGTGGTCTCTTCCGTCACACCCTTGATCCTGGCCAGGCGCGTCGAGTACCAGGTCTTGTCCTTGGCCAGCTTGGCCTTGATCGACGCGAACAGCACGGTCGCTTCCTCGCTGTCCGGCTTGTCCAGCACCGAGATGTCCTTCTCGGCACGGTTGCCGAGGTGCAGCAGCAGCGTCGCGTCGCCGCCGTCGTCGAGGATCATGTTGGAGTAGCCGTTATCGGGCCATTCGAAAATGCGGTGGGTGTAGTCCCAGTAGTCGACCAGCGACTCGCCCTTGACGGCGAATACCGCCACGCCGTCGGCGGCGATCGCGGCTGCGGCGTGATCCTGGGTCGAGAAGATATTGCAGGAGGCCCAGCGCACTTCGGCGCCGAGGGCGGTCAGCGTCTCGATCAGCACCGCGGTCTGGATCGTCATGTGCAGGCTGCCGGTGATGCGCGCGCCCTTGAGCGGCTGGCTCTTGGCGAACTCCTCGCGGATGGCCATGAGGCCCGGCATCTCGGTCTCGGCGATGCGGATTTCCTTGCGGCCCCAATCGGCGAGGCCAAGGTCGGCGATTACGTAATCTTTTTTGTCAGTCACGGCGTTCATGAAAGCTCCTTGAACAGTGACCGGGCGGGAGGCGAACTCACCCTGCCCGGTACGGGTTGGGTGAGCGCAGTTTGAAAATGGTCCGAGCCTGGGGGGTACGTTGAAACTACCCTTGCAGCGCTCCTCGGAAGCCGGCCATTATATCTTTTTCCGGCAATTGCGTTGACGCACTGCCGCATATTCATGCATAATGCGCCCTCTCTGACGCGGGGTGGAGCAGTCTGGCAGCTCGTCGGGCTCATAACCCGAAGGTCGCAGGTTCAAATCCTGCCCCCGCAACCAACAAAAAGTTAATAAGGCCAATCACTTGACGGTGGTTGGCCTTATTGCTTTGCGAGTCCGGCGTTTTTTGTATTGGCCGGCAGTATCGAGTCGTCAGCCGCCCAGGCATTGGTGCAGCACGTCCACCAGTGCCGGATGAGCCGCTGCCTTGCCGGCTAGCTGGTTCAGAAGCGGCTTGACGGGGGCCAGCATCGGGTTCGGAGTCGCCTCGAAGGCATTTTTGAGTTCGTTGCTGTCGTTTTCGGCAAGCACCGCCCCCAGCACCAGAGCCTGCTGCTGGTCCTTCGCGGCTTTTTCCGGAGAGCCACGGCGCTGCGTGCTGGCATACAACTTGTGCCAGACGAAACGTGCTGCTTGCGGCAGGCGCACCGGGATGCAGTGCCCCCCCGCGAGCGTCGCGCCGCGTTCCGCATCGGCCAGCAGGTAGTCATAGTAGGGGATGGCTTGCGCCATCCACTCGAGTTCCGGCACCTTGATCGCAGCCCCCAAGGTCTTGCCCGGCGCCAGCACATCCACGCGCAGTCCTTCGACGCCCGGCAGTTTGATGGAGGTCGACGGTGCAGTTGAAGGCAGACCCGGCACAGCCACAAAGGGCAGGCCGGTGTCTTTCATGGTGTCCAGAAACGGCAGCGGTGCGGCCAGTTTCAGCCTTTGCCGGCGCGCGAGGTCAATGTCCAGCGTCCGTGCAGTGACCGCGATGGCCCCGAGTTCATTGAGCCACGCCATGTACCCCAAGGTGCCAACCAGAACCAGGCCGGCCTCGAAGGCCTGCCGGTTGTGCAGTTCCACCAGCACGCGGGCGGTCGCTTTGTCGGCCACCTGAAACTCCAGCTTGCGCAGCGCGGTTACCTGGGCGGCCGCCCACTGGGCAAAGGCCATGCGTTCACGCATGGCATTCAGGGCGGCCTCGTCGCCTTCCTTGCAGACCAGTTCTTCCCTGGCTTTCTGGGGGAGGGTATAGAAGACCCGGTACCAGTAGGCACGGCCGCTCCCTGAGCGCAGGGCGAGCGAGCCGGGCGTGCCTGGTAGCAATTCGCCCGCTCCCAGGGTGCGTTCTTTCAGCTCCGCATACTGCGTGCGAAAAGCCAGCTCATGCTCACGATAGAGCGGCTTCACCATAACATACCCCATGATATTAAAAGCTATGGGGTATGAATGTACCACAACACAATACAAAACATACCCCATAGTTTTTAATATCATGGGGTATTCAATGACGATCTATCTCAAACCCGAGCATCGAGTCACAGGGGTCAAATAACGGTCAAACCCTGCTCCCGCAACCAACAAAGACAAGGGCCCACAAGCGATCACTTGTGGGCCCTTGGTCTATGCGGTCTGCCATGTAAGCAGCGTTCGTCAATTCAGGCCGGTCGCCGCCGTACCGTCAGCGCCGACTATTCGACTGGCTTTCCAGCGCTCCCTGACCGCGGCATCGACGGGTGGCATCTAGCCAGATTTCGGCGGGTCGGACACCCGAGGTCAGATGCCTGCAGACTGGAAGCAGACGGTCAGCGTTCGCGGGAGACCAGCTGTCTTCTTCAGATCGAGTGCTGCCGTTCCCCTTCGTGAACATTGGACGTCCTCCAATGCATCTGAAGCAGGCATGGTTGCGACACTACTGAACCATATAGCCCACTTCAACTGCTTCAAGGTTGGCAGCCACTTCACGCGCTTGTAACAAAAAGGCGCGGCACCGAGCCGGAGTTTCGTCCCGGCAGCGACCGCAATTGGCCGGATGCCTTCAGGCGCTCACCAACGGTCGACAGTCAGCACAGCGCCCTGATTGGCTCGCCGGTTCGGACAACCAGGCACAGACAAGCGTAATTCCAATTTAATATTTAAACGAAATAGACTAGGTCGATACGCTGTGAGCCAGGGGAATAATTTTTGTGGACTATCGGGATTAAGGTATAAAGGAACGGCTTGTAAGCTGCCACCGGCCAAGAATGGATTCTTGGCGATGACGATCGGGCGATTTCTTTAAAGCGTAAGTCGAATGATCACGGGACAAAAGATTTCCTACTACGCTCGCATACTGCTGATTGCGGTGGAAGTATTTCTTATCGGTGTTCTGAGTCATGCAGCAGGGAAATATCTTCCTGGCGAGATGGTGCGCTACATCTCATTGGATGTGCTGTATTGCCTGCCCATTATCCAGACCGCGCGCATGGCAGCGATTCATCATGCTGTACGCCATTCCGATACGCACAGCTCCACCTTTGCCGGGATAGCGGTGGCGCTTGCGTGGAGCGCGACCGAAGCGGCCGTCATCTGGCCGGATTTCCCATTGAATGCATTCCTGTTGAACACATTTACCCGCAGCGTCGTCTTTACGGTGCTAGGCCGGGTGGTGCTCAAGCTGTGGCGCGAGAGTGAATTCGCGCATAAGGACATGCTGACTGGCTTGGCTAATCGCCTGGAGCTTCTGGAAAGGCTGGAAGCCGAACAGGTCCGCAGCGAGCGTTCCGGTAGTCCCTATTCGTTGTTGTACATTGATATCGACCAATTCAAGTCGCTGAATGACAACCACGGACATCATGTCGGCGATGAGGCGCTTAAGATCATGGCAGACATATTGAGGGAGAGCTCCAGGAAAGTTGACATTGCTGCCCGTATTGGCGGCGATGAATTTGTCTTGTTGCTCCCCGATACGGACAAGCCATCTTGCGATGTTCTGATCGAGCGAATCGACGACTTATCGAAGCAAGCTTTTGAGGGACGATCCTGGCAGATATCGGTATCAATTGGCCAGGCGACCAAAGTTGGCAAGACTCAGAAAGTGGACTGGGTGATCCAATTGGCCGATGAGAACATGTACGAAGTCAAGAAGATGAAGCAGCAGATGATGAATGCCGCTTAAGGGTCGTGCGACACCGGCCTTCTCCAATCCTCGCCCCGCACCGCCAGCGCTGACCGTTCGTTTCCGGCCTGGCCTACTCGGAGCATGGCCTGAGCCGCATGCCCTATTCGCCGAAAGCGGGGGAAAATGAACTGTCATCAGCAAGGCGTCGGTCTCTTGGTCCTGGTTGCCACCCTGAGTGGTTGTGCCGTGGTGACTGTGGCCGACACGGCAGTCACCGTCGCGGCAACCGTGGTGAAAGCAGGCGCTACAGTGATTGGAACTACCGTCGATGTGGCTGCCAGTGGCGTCAAGGCTGTTGTTGGAAAAGATTCCAAGTGAGGTGCCATCTTCGGTCCGCACCGGCGCATGATTATCCTTATTCAGTAACGGACCAGTGATTCCCGAAGGAGAGCAGGATGAGAACATTACTCAAATCCATACTCATCGCCACGGCCATCAGCTCAGTGGCGGCCTCGTCAGCCTGGGCAGATCCCCGTGGTTATCGCGGTGGCGGTCACGGCGGTGGTCACGGTGATGCTTGGTGGGGTGTTTTAGGGCTTGCCTTGTTTGGCACAGCCGCGTATCTGGCAGCCACCGCTCCGCCTCCCCCTTATTACCCGGCGCCGCTCTACCCACCTCAGTCCTATGTACAGCAACCCGCGGTAGTTACTCAAGTGGCTCCCCAGCCAGCTTCCGCAGCTGAGCAAAACTGGTGGTACTACTGCGCTCAATCTGCCGGGTACTATCCCTACGTAAAGGCCTGTCCAACGGGCTGGACACGAGTTTCACCGGTACCTCCGGGCCAGTAGGTGCCAAAAGAGGCGAATTGTTAAGAATTGTTTATTTGTAAAGAATTGTTTCCATGCATCGAATCGTCATGAGCCCAAGCTAGGATGTTCGTGCAATAGGTACTTTTCCTCCTTTCCACCTTCGGGTGTTCAAAAAGTCCGACATCGTTCGGGCTTTTTTTTCGCCTACTGCGCAATCCCGCGCAGCCTCGATACCAGCCATCGCCTATGGACTGCGCCTCCTGCGGAGACGGCCAGCAAAATCTCTGTGTATCATT
Source organism: Sulfuritalea sp. (assembly GCA_023229685.1). Taxonomy (GTDB): domain Bacteria; phylum Pseudomonadota; class Gammaproteobacteria; order Burkholderiales; family Rhodocyclaceae; genus Sulfuritalea. Next base: position 803,021 of record JALNYT010000001.1, on the reverse strand, counting down.
CAGCCAGTCATTCACAATATTGGATCAAGACATGCTAACACTCGAAGACGCACTCCGCATCACGTTGGCAGCCCGCCGCACGGCTACCGAGAATAACTGGACCGTGGTCATTGCCGTCGTCGATGACGGTGGTCACCTGATCTCGCTGGAGCGGATGGACGGCACCCAGAAGGGCTCGGTGCGTGTCGCCGAGCAGAAGGCCAAGACCGCGATAATGTTCAAGCGGCCGACCAAGGCGTTCGAGGACATGGTATTGCAGGGCCGCGCGGTGATGATGACGATGCCCGACGCGATCTGCCTCGAGGGCGGCCTGCCCTTGATCCGCGACGGGGTGTTTGTCGGCGCGATCGGCGTGTCCGGGGTCAAGTCGTCCGAGGACGGAATTGTCGCGGCGCAAGGCGCAGCTGCGCTGGGCGCATAGCCGGCCGCGCGTGCCGGGCTAGTCCGCAATCATCCGCGAGAATTCCCCGCTGCTGATCAGGCGCTTCAGTTCGCTGGCGCCGCCGACCAGGGTGCCTTTCACAAACACCATGGGGAAAGTCGGCCAGCCGGTCCACATCTTGAGCGCGTTGCGCCGCCGCCACTGGTTCAGATAGCTGCCGTATTCGAGGTACTGGTACGGCGTGCCGAGCGCATCCAGTGCCTTGCGCGCCATTTTCGGGAACGGGTTTTGCGCCATGCCGACCACCACCACCTTGTTGGCGGCGATCGCAGCCAGCACTTCCTGCACGATGTCGGCATTGTTGTCCGTGACGGTCTGGCGGATGGCGGGATGAATGTGGGTTTCGTCCAGTACGTTGCGGCTCATGGCGGGCTCCTGTGTTATCGGGTTTCTTGCTGCAATGACGGGGTGCTGACGGAATGGTCCTGGCGGCGATTCTGAGGACTGAACCCTTTTTTTACAACCCGCGCGCCCACACGGGGCGCAGCCTGGCCGCTTCCGGGCTGGCGATGGCGGCGCGTATTTCGCCGAGCAGGCGCGGCTTTTCGGCGTCCAGGGTGCCTTTCAGCACCAGGCGGTTGGAGGCGTGGTCGCTGCGAAATACCGTGCGCCGGAGTTCCAGTGCGGAGATGAACGTTTCCATTTCCACAAACAGCTCGTGCTGATCGCAAGCTTCCCATTCTGCAAATCCGGCGCGGAAGCGCTCTTCGCCTTGCGGAAAACTCACCACCAGCGTGGCCAGGTATTCCGGCTGCGTGGCATTCGCCAGGCGCGCGGAGTTCTGCGCATGCTGCCGCGACAGTGTCTTGCCGCCGAGGCCGTTGAGAATCATGACCGAGCGCCTGATGCCGGCCTGCTGCAATTTGTCCAGCGCTTCGCAAGTGCTGGCGAAAGTCTCGCCCTTGTTCACCTTCGCCAGCACCTCGTCGTCGCCCGATTCGGCGCCGACATAGGCGATGCTGAGGCCGGCCGCTGCCAGTTCCCTGAGTTCGTCTACCGATTTCTTGCGCAGGTTGCGCGGCAGGCAGTAGCTGGAGACGCGGCGCACTGCCGGCAAGTGTTCGCGGATCGCGCCGAGAATCTCCAGCAGGCGCCGGGTCGACAGCACCAGCGCATCGCCATCGGCGAGAAACACCCGGCGGATGTCGTTGCCGAAGCGCTCGCCGCAGCGGCGCAGCGTCTCCAGCGTTTCCGCCTCGTCGCGGGCGCGGAATTTCTTCTGCGGCGCCGTGTACATCTCGCAGAAGGTGCATTTGTTCCACGAGCAGCCATCGGTGACCGGCAGGATCAGCGATTCCGCCTCGCTGGGCGGGCGGAATACGGGATCGACATAGCGGATGGGGAAGCCGGCGTTCATGTTGATGATTATCGCAGGGCGGCGCAGGGTATGATGCGCCCCGCCCTGAATCCTCGATCTTTATCCCATGCCCTTTCCCGCCCTGGCTTTTGTGGACCTTGAAACTACCGGTGCCACCGCGACCGCCGACCGCATTACCGAAATCGGCATTGTCGAGGTCGATGAGAACGGCGTGCGCGAATGGTCCTGCCTGGTCAATCCGGGCACCCCGATTTCGGGCTTCATCGAGCGCCTGACCGGGATTTCGGATGCGATGGTGGCTGAAGCGCCGCCGTTCGCGGAGGTCGCCGCGGAAGTCAAGGAGCGCCTCGAGGGACGGCTGTTCATCGCCCACAATGCGCGCTTCGACTACGGTTTTCTGAAGAACGAGTTCAAGCGCGCTGGTCATGATTTTCACGCCACGGTGTTGTGCACCGTGAAGCTCTCGCGCAAGCTGTTCCCGCAGCATGCCAAGCACAACCTGGACAGCCTGATCGAGCGTCACGATCTCACCGTGAGCAGCCGGCACCGGGCCCTCGGCGACGCAAGGCTGATCCACCAGTTCTGGACCCGGATGCAGGCCGAGGTGGCGCCGGACCGGCTGGCGGAGACGGTCCAGGTGCTGACGGCGCGCCCGAGCCTGCCCGCGGGCCTTGACCCGGCGACGATCGATGATCTGCCGGAGGGCGCCGGCGTCTATATCTTTTACGGCGAGAACGATCGGCCGCTGTCTGTCGGCAAGAGCAAGGAGTTGAAGAAGAGCGTCCTGGCGCACTTCGCCGCCGGCCGCGCCGCGGCCCGGGAAACGGACCCGGCCAAGCAGGTGCGACGCATCGAGTGCATCGAAACCGGCGGTGAGATCGGGGCCCAGCTCAAGGCGGCGGCGCTGACCAGGCAATTGCAGCCGGCGCAAAACAGCAAGCCGCGCAGCAGCGACAAGCTCTGCTTCTGGCAACTCGTCGAAGCGCGCGCTGGCGAATGGAGGCCGGTGCTGATACCGGCCGGCGATCTCGACTACCGGCGGCTGGAACACTTGTACGGTCCGTTCAGGAGTGCCAGGGAAGCCAGGCGCTCCCTGACCGAACTGGCCCGGGAGCATCGCCTGTGCCACTCGCTGCTCGGGCTCGAGGAAGTCGCACCGGGCCAGCCGTGTCTTGCGTACCCGTTGCAGCAATGCAAGGGTGCCTGCGTCGGCAAGGAGCCGATGTCATTCCACAGCGCCCGCCTGATGACGGCGCTGAGCCGGCAGCGGCTGGCACCCTGGCCGTTCCCGGGTCCGGCATGGATCAGGGAGGGCGACGAGGTGCACCTGATCGATCATTGGCGCCACCTCGGTACCGCGCGTAGTGAAGCGGATCTGCATGCCCTGCTGGACACGCAACCCCCCGCCTTTGATCGCGACAGCTATCGGATTCTGGTCAAGGCGCGCGGGCGGATGACGCCGCTGGAGGCAAGCCGGCTTTAGCGCACTTCCGCAACGGTCTTGCTGCGCAGGCGCGCCAGCCGGTCCTTGATTTCCGCCATGGCCGCAGAGGCGGCTTTTTCGCCCTCGAGCACGGCGCGGTGGCGACCCGCGAAATCGGTGGCGGGCAACTCGGTCGTGATCGGGCGAATCACGATATCCGCCTCCGCCGTCTCGTAGCGGCCAATCGATCGGCCCATGATGGAGAAAGTCTGCAGCAGCACGTCGAGCGTGCTCGAGGTGCGTGCGTCGCGCGGATTGACGGAGATGTCCACCGCAATCACGAAGTTGGCGCCGAGGCTGCGCACCGCACGCACCGGCAGCGGGCTGACCAGGCCGCCATCGACATACTCGTGGCCGTTGATGCTGACCGGCTGGAACACGCCGGGGACCGCGGACGAGGCGCGTACCGCCATGCCGGTGTTGCCGGTGCGAAAGAGGACGGATTCGCCGCTCTTCAGATCCGTGGCGACGACGGCGAAGGTTCGCGGCAGCTTTTCCAGGGGGCGGTTGGCCACCGCGCGATTGACGAAGTTCTGCAGCGCTTCGCCCTTGAACACGCCGCGATCGGGCAGGGACCAGTCGCCGAGTTGGCTTTCGTCGATGTCCAGCGCGATCTTCTGCAACTCGAAGCCGGAAAGCCCGGCGGAATACAGGGCGCCGACCACCGCGCCGGCGCTGGTGCCGACCACGATGTCCGGCACGATGCTCTGCGCTTCGAGCGCCTTGATTACGCCGATATGGGCGAAGCCGCGCGCCGCGCCGCCACCGAGTGCCAGGCCGATCTTGACGGACACGGGCACCGGCACCGGTGCCGGCGGTGGTGCCGGCTTCTCGCCCAGCATGGCGCAGCCGGGCAGAAGTGCCGCGGCGAGGACGATGAGCAGGAGGCGGGGATCAGCAAGCATGGCAGCCAAAAACCATGGGCGCTGCCCCGGTCCGGGAATGGCCGGGTTAAGGCCTAGCTCGAGGCGCCGGGCTTCCGGCCTGGGCTCTTGGGGGGGATGTATCCCGCCACACGACAGAGCACGGCTTCGATTTTCTCGCCGTTGTTGAATCGGGTGACGCTGCACTTGGAGATCTCGCCGCGTGCCGAGAGGTCGGAAATCGAGCGGCGCACTTTTGCCAGCGAAAGCCCTGTCGCGGCCGCAATTTCAGAATCGAAGCGCTGACCGTTGGCTTTCAGGTATTGCATGATTTCTTGCATATCAGATGCTCCGCTTGAAGGTGAAAACATGGTATCCACCCCTTCATTCATCAAAACAGCCTACCAAGTACCTGCCGTCCAAAACGACGGAAGGCGATCAGCCGCCAACTTCTGCAACCCCGCCAAGTGCTGGTGGGCCCAGCGAGACTCGAACTCGCAACCAAAGGATTATGAGTCCTCTGCTCTAACCATTGAGCTACAGGCCCTACGTCGAACTGCAACGGCTCGCGTTGCCCGAGCCGTTGGTGCTGCGCGATCAGGTTTCGGAATCGAGGAAGCTGCGAAGTTTTTCCGAACGGGTCGGGTGGCGCAGCTTGCGCAGTGCCTTGGCTTCGATCTGGCGGATGCGTTCGCGGGTCACGTCGAACTGCTTGCCGACTTCTTCCAGCGTGTGATCGGTGTTCATTTCGATGCCGAAGCGCATGCGCAGCACCTTGGCTTCGCGCGGCGTGAGGCTGTCCAGCACCTCCTTGGTCACCTCGCGCAGGCTGGCAAACAGCGCAGCGTCGCCCGGTGACAGCGTTCCCTGATCCTCGATGAAATCGCCGAGGTGGGAATCGTCGTCGTCGCCGATCGGCGTTTCCATGGAAATCGGCTCCTTGGAGATCTTGAGGATCTTGCGGATCTTCTCCTCGGGCATTTCCATCTTCACCGCCAGCGTCGCCGGATCGGGTTCCAGTCCGGTTTCCTGAAGGATCTGGCGGCTGATGCGATTCATCTTGTTGATGGTCTCGATCATGTGCACCGGGATGCGGATGGTGCGCGCCTGGTCGGCAATCGAGCGCGTGATGGCCTGCCGGATCCACCAAGTGGCGTAGGTCGAGAACTTGTAGCCGCGACGGTATTCGAATTTATCCACCGCCTTCATCAGGCCGATGTTGCCTTCCTGGATCAGGTCGAGGAACTGCAGGCCGCGATTGGTGTATTTCTTGGCAATCGAGATCACCAGGCGCAGGTTGGCTTCGGTCATTTCGCGCTTGGCGCGACGGGCCTTGGCTTCGCCGGTGGACATCTGCTTGTTGATGTCCTTGAGTTCCTTCAGCGGGATGCCGATGCGGCGCTGCAGGTCGATCAGGCGCTGCTGTTCTTCGAGGATGTTCGGCGCGGCACGCATCAGCTGCGCACAATAGGGCTTGTTCGCCTGCACTTCGTGCTTCAGCCATTCCATGTCGGTCTCGTGGCCGGGGAAGGTCTTGATGAACTGCGTGCGCGGCATGTGCGCCTTATCGACGCAAAGATGCAGGATCTTGCGCTCGTGGCTGCGAACCGCTTCGACGATGCCGCGCACCGAGTCGCACAGGCGCTCGATCGACTTCGCGGTAAAGCGGATATTCATCAGCTCGTCGGAAATCTGCTTCTGCAAACGCAGATAACCCTTGTCCAGCGAGCCCTTCTTCGCCAGTGTCGGCTGCAGCTTGGTAAACAGGGCATGGATGACCGAGAAGCGCTCGAGGGCATCCTGCTTGAGTTGCAGCAGCGAGGCGGAAATCCGTGCGCTGCCGTCGTCGTCCTCGTCCTCGGTATCCTCTTCGACTTCCAGTTCTTCGTCTTCGGCCAGCGCCTCGATGTCCTCATCGGAGGCGTTCGGGTCGATCAGGCCATCGACCAGCTCGTCGATGCGCATTTCATCGCGCGCGACCTTGCCGGCTGTCTCCAGCATCTCGGCGATGGTGGTGGGGCAGGCGGAAATCGCCATGATCATGTGCTTGAGGCCATCCTCGATGCGTTTGGCGATTTCGATTTCGCCCTCGCGGGTGAGGAGTTCGACCGAGCCCATTTCACGCATGTACATGCGCACCGGGTCGGTGGTGCGGCCAAATTCCGAATCGACCGTGGACAGCGCCTGTTCGGCTTCTTCCTCGACTTCGGCGACATCGACCGGCGCCGGTGCCGTCTCGTTCAGCAGCAGGTCATCAACGGCAGGCGCTTCGTCGAACACCTGAATGCTCATGTCGTTGAAGGTGGAGATGATCGATTCGATCTGCTCCGCATCCACCAGATCGTCGGGCAGATGGTCGTTGATTTCGGCGTAAGTCAGGTAGCCGCGTTCCTTGCCCAGGGCGATCAGATTCTTCAGCCGTGTGCGCTTGGTGTCCATGTCGATCAGCTTCGCTTCGGGGGCGATCAGCTTTTCCCGGCCCTTGCGGCCGCGTGATTCGGCGATGGCTTTGGCGACCGATTTGGCGGGTACCGGCTGCACTGCAGGCTTGGGTGGTACGGCTACCACCGGAACCGCAGCAGGCTTCGCCGCCTTGGCCGGGGTTTTGGCTGCGGCGACCTTGGCTGGGGTCTTGACAGGAGTGGACTTGGCCGGCGCCTTGGTCGGGGCCTTGGCGGCAGGCTTGGCGGCAGCTTTGGTCGGTGCTTTGGTCGGTGCTTTGGTCGGCGCCTTGGCCGCGACGGCCTTGGCAGCGGTTTTGACGGGGGCAGCCTTTTTGACCGGTGCGGATTTCTTCGCGACCGGTTTGGCGGCTGCCTTCAACTTGCTCTGCTTCGCGATTTCCTTCGGCATGACTGTCCTCGGCTAGAACGCGGTTGCGGCGCTATCGGTCATGGGAACGCCGCGACTTGCGGGAACAGACCGACTCAGCGCGCCGTGAAAGCGCTGGGGAACCATTAAGTATATCACACAGGGCCCCCGGTCGTCGAGGGCGCGCCCGGGCGCTTCGTTGCCACCAGTTCGGTGAGCCGTTTGCGCTCTTCCGCGTTCAGCCCTCCCTCATTGGCGCGCGCGTTGAGGCGCTTGATCTCGTCCGCGACGGCCGTCTGCCGCAGGCGCACGACGGAATCGTTGAATACACCCTCCAGGGCGCCCAGATCGACCTCTTCCACCATGTTTGCCGCTATCGCGGCAATCAGCGCCTCGTGCGGCGTATCGCGAAAGAATTCCAAAAGCATGCCGAATCCGCCGGTGGGAAGTTCTCCATGCTCGATGGCGTCGGCAATGGCACTCAGCGCCTCACCTTCCACCCGCTCACGATCGATCAGCTCCAACGGCAGGCGTGCCGCCCATTCCGGCTTGTGCAGCACGATTTGCAGCAGCTTGTACTCGACGGAAGAGGGCACCGGGCGCTGCTTCATCTGCGCCGGTGCGTAGCGACTGCGCGCCAGCGGCTTGAGACCGCATTGGGCTTCTACTTCGGCCTGCGAGACTTGCGCGCGCTGGGCGATTTCTTTGGTCAACTGGACTCGCAGGATCGGCGCGGACATTTTCTGCAGCAGGGGTTTTGCCTCGTGCACCAGCATGGCGCGACCCTCGGCTGTGTTTGGATTGGTTCGCTTGACCAGTTCGCGCAGGAGGAATTCGCTCAGGCGGGTGGCGCTGCGGGTCTGCTGGACAAAGGCATCCTTGCCATGCTCGCGGACGAACTCGTCCGGATCCTGATTGCCTGGCATCTGGAGGATTTCCACGGTCTTGTTGTCGGCCAGGTGGCTCAGGCTCACTTCCATCGCGCGCCACGCCGCACGATCGCCTGCACTGTCGCGGTCGAAACAGAACACCACGCGGCTGGCCTGTTTCAGAAGTTTCTGCACGTTGGCGTCGGTGGCTGCCGTGCCGAGTGTCGCGACAACGTTTTCTACGCCCGCCTGCACGAGGCCGACGACATCCATGTAGCCCTCGACCACCAATACCGTGTCCTCTTCCTGGATGGCCTTGCGCGCCTGCGGGAGTCCGTAGAGTTCGCGCCCCTTTTCGAACAGCGGCGTTTCCGGCGAATTCAGGTACTTCGGCTCGCCTTCGCCGATCACCCGGCCGCCGAAGCCGATCACGTTGCCGCGCTGGTCGAGGATGGGGAACATCACCCGGTCGCGGAAGCGGTCGTAGCGGCGGCCCTGCTCATTGACGATGACCAGGCCGCATTCGACCAGCGCCGGATCGTTGTAATCGGGGAATACCTGCTGCAGACCCTGCCAGCCGTCCGGCGCGTAGCCGAGACCGAACTTCGCGGCGATTTCACCCGTCAGGCCGCGGCCCTTGAGGTAATCGACGGCCTTCGGCGAAGTCTTCAACTGCTCGCGGTAGAACATCATGGCGCGCGCCATCAACTCGGTCAGCGGCGCCTTCTTTGCCCGCTCGGCGCGGTTCCGTTCCTCGTGCGGCACCTGCAGGCCGGCCGATGATGCCAGATCCTCGACCGCCTCGATGAAGCCGATACCGGCATGCTGCATCAGGAAGCCGATGGCGCTGCCGTGCGCGCCGCAGCCGAAGCAGTGATAGAACTGCTTGGACGGGCTGACCGTGAAGGACGGGGTTTTCTCGGAGTGAAACGGACAGCAGGCGCTGTAGTTGGCGCCTGCCTTGCGTAGCGGGACGTAGCGTTCGACCACATCGACGATGTCGATGCGGGCAAGCAGTTCCTGGACGAAGTTCTCGGGGATCACAGGGCAATTATGCCCCTGCGAGTTTGGCCTTGACCAGTTTCGAGACTTCGCCCATGTCGGCGCGGCCGGCCACCTTCGGCTTGATCAGCGCAATCACCTTGCCCATGTCGGACGAGGCCTTGGCGCCGGATTCGGCGACGGCAGCCGTCACGATCGCCTCGATCTCGGCCGCGCTGAGGCCCTGCGGCATATAGGTGGCGAGCACGGCGGATTCGAATTTCTCGACATCGGCCAGATCCTGGCGTTTGGCGGCTTCGTACTGGGTGATCGAATCCCTGCGCTGCTTGAGCATCTTCTCGATCACGGCGATCACGGCGGCATCGTCGATTACCAGTTTCTCGTCGACCCGTTTCTGCTTGATGGCGGCGCGCAACAGGCTTAGAGCGTCCTTCCTGGCTCGCTCGCCGGCCTTCATGGCGGCCTTCCAGTCATCATCGATACGCGTTTCGAGGCTCATCAAATTATCCTTTGCAGAAACACCAAAACCGCCGGGAGGCGGTTTCCGTAATCAAGCGGTGAAGCAGTTGTTCGCTCAGTTTCAGCGAACCACGGCCTGGCTCAATACATCTTGGGCGGCAGGAGCTGGCTGCGAATGCGCTTGTGATGGCGCTTGACTGCCGCTGCCGCCTTGCGCTTGCGCTCGGTGGTGGGCTTTTCGTAGAACTCGCGTGCGCGTAGCTCGGTGAGCAGGCCTGTTTTCTCGATGGCGCGCTTGAAGCGGCGAATCGCGACTTCAAACGGCTCGTTTTCCTTGAGGCGAATACCCGGCATTGCAATTATCCTGGAGAGGCGGGAAAGGCGCGCATTCTAAACGCTTTGCCATTGATGTCAATTGTTTCAGCACAGCGACGGCTGCGTTCGTCTGCCGCTTCAGGCCAGCTCCAATGCCTTCACCAGCTGGCGTGCCGCCTCGTCGGCGCCGTTGGCCACCGGCACCGCCGGCGCCGGCGCCCGCCAGAGCCCTTGCAGCACCTCAGCAAAGTCGCCGGCCAGCAGTTGCTCGCGCGTCAGCACCGCGGCGCGGGCATGCACGGCGAGCCACGCCGTCAGGCAGGGCGTCTCCGGCCAGTCGTCGCGTTGCAGATACAGGATCGGGATGCCGCTGCAGGCGGCCTCGACGAAGGTGCCGTAGCCGGGCTTGGTGACCACCGCGTCGACGCTGGCCAGCAGGTCGCTGAACTCCAGGCCGGCCGGATCGGCGGCACGTATGTCGTCGCGCCGGATTTTCCATTCGCCCGGCACCAGCCAGTTCAGCCCGGGAGTCGGCGGCCAGTCTTGCACCGGCAGGCGGAAATCCATGCCACCCATGGCCAGCAGAACCCAGCGCTCACTCTCCTTGAGATCAAGGCGCTGCGCCAGACCTGCGCGATCGGGGCGGCCGATGTGCGCAATCGGCCCAATGTCGTGCCGCTGCGTCACCCCGGCCATCGGCAGCCCCGGCGTGACGCGCAGGAAGCCTTTGCTTGCGTTGTAGGCGGCGAGGATTTGGGCGTGAATTATCCCGGCCCAGGGCTCGGCGCCGAAATAGTGGGCAAACAGGTCGGCCCAGTTCAGCGAACACAGGCCCGCCGCCGGAATGCCGGCCTCGGCAGCGGCCGCCAGAGGCAGGTAGGCGACATTGCTCAGCAGCGCATCGACCCGGTGCCGGCGCAGCCATGCTGCCTCGGCCGCGACCCGCTGCGGCCAGGCGGCGTGAAACTCGCGATAGCGTTGCGCGCTGGCGGCGTGGTCGATATCCACCGCGTTGCGCATGACAAAGCCGAAGTCGCGCGCTTCCGGCACATGCGCGAAGCCGGCGCCGATGCGTCGCGCCAGTTGGTCGCGGGGCAGCGCGCTGCGCACCGTCAGGCGCAGCGTCGGCAGCAGTGAAGCAAGGGCATCCAGTACCGGCGCGGTCTGTGCCAGATGGCCGAAACCGTGGGCCGAAATATCGACCAGCAGATGCATCCGCGTCTAACCCGGGAGCTTGAGGCGGCGCCTGATGCGCAGGTCGATGGAACTGCGCGCGGCAAAGTCGGTGGCGCCGGCCGCCTTTGCCGCCTCGATGGCGTCGCCGTCGAACGTGGTTGCGCAGGTGATGATGTCCACCCCGGGGTGAAGTGCGCGCAGCCGCGCAATTTCAGCCAGGGCGTCGCCGCGGCCAAGGTCGATGACGATGCAGTCGGGCGTGTCGCTGCTGGTCTTCTTCAGCACCGTCGCTCCGGCTGCAGTCCACGCCGCATCGAGACGCAGCAGCGTCGTCAGGTCGTGGCACAGGAGCAGTATCTTCATTGGATTTCCTGAATGTGAGTCGGGCTCGCCGTTGCACTGGCGCCGACTTTCGGTGCTGCGGTCCCGCGCGCGGCTGATGCGTTGCTTGCGGCAGGCGTCGGGCGATTATAGCCAGCCGGTAGAATGCGGCCGATGAAAGTCCTCGGCATCGAATCCTCCTGCGACGAAACCGGGGTCGCGCTCTACGACACGGAGCGCGGCCTGCTCGGCCATGCCGTGCATACCCAAGTGGCGATGCATGAGGCCTATGGCGGCGTGGTGCCGGAGCTCGCTTCGCGCGACCACATTCGCCGCCTGATTCCGCTGCTGGAGCGCGTCCTGGCCGAGGCCGGATGCACGCGCGGTGACATCGACGCCATCGCCTACACGGCCGGGCCGGGGCTGGCGGGTGCCTTGCTGGTCGGGGCCAGTTTTGCCGAGGCGCTGGCGCTGGCGCTCAATGTTCCGGCGCTGCCCGTACATCACCTCGAGGGCCATTTGCTCTCGCCGCTGCTGGCGGAGGATGCGCCGGTTTTCCCGTTCATTGCCCTGCTGGTGTCCGGCGGCCATACGCAGTTGATGCGCGTCACCCGCGTCGGCGATTACGAACTGCTCGGCGAGTCGCTCGACGACGCGGCGGGCGAGGCCTTCGACAAGACCGCCAAGCTGCTCGGGCTCGGCTACCCCGGCGGGCCGGCGCTGGCGAAGCTGGCCGAAACCGGCACGCCGGGCCGCTACAAACTGCCGCGGCCGATGATCAACAGCGGTGATTTGTCGTTCAGCTTTTCCGGCTTGAAGACGGCGGTGCTGACCGCTGCCCGTGCCAGGCAACTGACCGATGGCGACAGGGCCGACCTCGCCGCCGAATTTCAGGAAGCGGTAACCGAAGTGCTCGCGGCCAAGGCTGTCGCGGCGTGTCGCCAGCACCGACTCTTGGCGTTGGTGGTGGCGGGTGGTGTCGGCGCCAACCGGCGCCTGCGCCAGCGGCTCGACCAGGCCATGGCGAAGATCGGCGGGCGGGTGTTTTATCCCAGGCTGGAGCTATGTACCGACAACGGCGCGATGATTGCCTTCTGCGGCGCGCAACGCCTGCTGCAGGGCAAACTGCCGGCGCCCGGCGGCGGCGCCTTTGTCGTTCGTCCGCGCTGGCCGCTGGATCAGATCTGCTGAACGCCGAACGGCCTGACTATTACTGGGGACCGCTGCGCAGCAGGTTGCCAAGGTGCTGGGCGCGGGCGCCCATCGAGCGCAACAGCGCAATGCCGAATGCCGGCCGCGACTTGATCATCGACAGAAATTCCTGGCGCGCGATCAGGAACCAGGCGCTCTCGGTTTCCGTGGTTGCGGTGGCGGAGCGACCGGAGCGATCGACCAGGGCCATTTCGCCGAAAGCTCCGCCGGGTCCGACATGCTCGATCACCAGGCCATCGACCGATATCGCGATGCGTCCCTTGGTCACGACGAACATGCAGGCGCCCACCGAGCCCTGGGTGACCACATTCGCGCCGGCCCGAGCAACGGTCGGCGAAGGATTGCCAAGTTCGCGCTGCAATTCGACCAGCATTTTCTTGTCCAGCGTATTCTCGTGCACCAGCGCCTTGATCGAAGCCTTCTTTGCATCGGCAAGTTTTGCGATGCTGCGCCGCAAGCGCTGAGCCATGATGCTCATCAGCATCAGGGCGAATTCGGGCTTCTGTTGCAGGGACTGCAGGAACTGCTTTTCATCGAGGGCCAGCACCCGGCAATTTTTCCGTGCGGTCGCTGTCGCGCTTCTGGGGATGTCGGCGATGGCCGCCATTTCGCCGAAGGTCTCGCCGGGCAGAACCAGTTCCAGCGGCTTGCCCTTGAGCGTGATCGCAACATCGCCCTCGAGCAGCAAATAAATGCGGGCGCCCTTGGAGAAAAATCCTCCGGATTTTTCGTCTTCGACAAAGATCTGCTTGCCGGCGGGGAACTGCTCCTGCGTTCCGGCGATTCGAAAAAACTCAAGGGCCAGCTTGGGGTCGTAGAGGGAAGTCGGTTGGGACGCCGGTTCGCCTTTCGGCGCGGTGTTTGCCGCTGGCGTCGGCGCCGGCGCGCCGGAGTTTCCTGAAAAGTCCAAATCATCCATGGGAGCGTTTCCTGGATCGAAGTAAGGGAAGTGCGTTGTGCCGCAATCAGCAATCATTATACGGGTCCGCCCGGGATCGGATTTCTGCCCTGCCGCTAGGTCCGGGAACGAATCGAGACTAAGATGATGGTCTTTGCGTTTAAACCGAATGGGAAGCCTCCGATGGGTTGGACCGACAAGCTGCTGACAGGAATTCACGAGATCGACCAGCAGCATCAGGTTCTGTTCGATGTTGTGGCGCGTCTTGAACAGGCTGTTACTGCAGAAGAAAAATGGTCTGCGGTGCATTTCGCCCTCGTCGAACTGAGCAGTTTTGTCAGCATCCACTTCACCGTTGAAGAGGCCCTGATGCGCTTGCACGGATACCCTGACCTGGACAGTCACATCGCTGCTCACAGCGTTTTCGCTGCCGATCTGGCTGAAATCAAGCAGCACTCGATTCGTCAAGACGTCAGCACCGAGATGACGACCATGTTAAAAAACTGGCTGGTCAGCCATATTGGTGTTGTCGATAAAGCCTACGTCCCGCATTTGCTCGCTGCGGCGATTGTAAATACACCCCGCAGTTGACGCACTGCAGCGTGGGCGATGGCTGCGGCGCTATTTCCTGCCGCCGATGCGGCCTTCGCGGCCGGCCAGCAGCTTTCGGATATTGCTCTTGTGACGGTAGATCAGCACCGCGCACATGAGCGCCACGGTCACGGTAATCTCCATCTTTCCGAGCAGCCACCAGGCGAGCATAGGCGCCGCTGCCGCTGCCGCCAGCGCTGCCAGAGAAGAGTAGCGCGTGAAAACGACGACGGTCAGCCAGATGCCGGCCGTGATGCCGGCCAACGCACCGGAGAAACCCAGCAGCACGCCCAGCGCGGTCGCCACGCCCTTGCCGCCGCGGAAGCGCAGGGTGAAGGGGAATACGTGGCCGAGAAAAGCCGCCAGACCCGCGACCGCAATCGCCGTCTCGCCGGCGCCGACTGCTGCGGCGATGAACATGGCGAGCCAGCCCTTGGCCGCGTCGCCGAGCAGGGTCAGCAAGGCCGCCAGCTTGTTGCCGCTGCGCAGGACATTGGTGGCGCCGGGATTGCCCGAGCCGAAGCTGCGCGGGTCGGCCAGCCGAAACGCGCGCGAGACGATCACGGCGAACGGCACCGAGCCGAGCAGATAGCCGAAGGCGGCAGAAACGAGCAGGTTCATTGCGGATTCCCTAGAATGGCCTGAATTGTAAACGGAGGCGGGATGGACTTCATCTTCATCGACGACATGCGGGTCGACGCGCATGTCGGAATTTTCGAGCGCGAGAAGGCGGCGCCGCAGACGCTGGAGATCAGCCTGACCTTCGGCGTGCCCGACGAGGCGGCGCAGGACGACGACATCGACAAGACCATCCGCTACGACGCGGTGATCGATCGCATCCGCGCCGAATTGGCGACGCATCACTTCAACCTGCTGGAGACGCTCGGCGAATACGTGATCGGCCTGCTGCTGAACGAGTTCGGCGCGCCCTGGGTCAAGATCAGCATCGCCAAGATGGGCATCATGAAGGGCGTGCGCCGGGTCGGTGTGCAGATCGAGCGATCGCGCGCGGATCGAACTTGAGGCTGGTGAATCCAGCCAGGGGACTCGCTTTGCGGCGTAAATCTACTGCGCGTGCCGGAGCGGGAATTGGGCGGTGCTCGCTACGATGTCTTCACCAGCGCTGACTTAATCCGCCAGCGCGCACTCGACCATCTTCGGCTGCAGCACGCGCAGGATATCGTGCGGATGCACGCCGACCAGAAATCCGCGCTGGCCGCCGTTGATGTAGATCAGCGGCAGGTCGAGGATGGTCTTTTCCATATGCACCGGCAGAATCTTCTTGGTGCCGAACGGGGAGCAGCCGCCGACCATGTAGCCGGTGTGGCGCAGAGCGTCCTCGGGCTTGCAGGGGCTGATCTTTTTGACCCCGATCTGGCGTGCCAGTTGCTTGGTGGACACCTTGCGGTCGCCGTGCATCAGCACGATCAGGGGCTTGCCATTCTCGTCTTCCATCACCAGCGTTTTCACCACCGCGTGTTCGGCTACGTTGAGCTCGCGAGCGGATACCTGCGTGCCACCATGCTCCTCGTATTCGTAGAGATGGTTGGAATGGGCGACGCCGTGCTTGGCGAGGAACTTGGTCGCCGGGGTTTCGGGGGCGTGCATATCGTGTTTCATGAATTTATTCTACCCTCCCCTAGCCGCGGGGATGATGCTGGCGATGCAGCAGCTTCAGCCGTTCACGGGCGACATGGGTGTACACCTGCGTCGTCGAAATGTCGGCGTGGCCGAGCAGCAATTGCACCACGCGCAGGTCGGCGCCGTGGTTCAGCAGATGGGTGGCGAAGGCGTGACGCAGCACATGCGGCGAGATGCGCTCCTGCGGAATGCCGATCTTCATCGCATACTTCTTGACCAGGGTCCAGAACATCTGCCGCGTCATGCCGCTGCCGCGCGTGGTGACGAAGACCGCGTCCGATACATGCTGCTTGAGCAGTTCATTGCGTGCGCCGGCGATGTAGCGCTGCAGCCATTCGGCGGCGACCTGTCCCAGCGGCACCAGGCGTTCCTTGGAGCCCTTGCCCATCACCCGCACCACGTTGTCGTTGAGGCTCACCTCGAACAGGCGGACGCCGACCAGTTCGGAGACGCGCAGTCCGGTGGCATACAGCAGCTCGAACATGGCCCTGTCGCGCAGGCCGAGCGCGGTGTTCACGTCCGGCGCATTGAGCAGGTCTTCCACCTGCTTTTCGGAGAGGGTTTTGGGAAAGCGCTGGATCGACCGCGGCTTGTCGATGTTGAGCAGCGGATCGGCCTGCAGCCGGCCCTGATCCAGCAGCCAGCGGTAGCAGCGCCGCAGCGTCGCCATGAGCCGCCGCTGGCTGGTCGACTTGATGCCGCCGGGGCGGGCATTCAGATGCTCCAGATAGCCGTTGATCGCCGTCTCGTCAGCGCCGACTATTGACTTGCCGGCGCGGGTCAGCCATCCCGAAAACAATGCCAGGTCGCTGCGGTAACTCGCCAGGGTGTTCTTCGAGAGTCCGTCAGCGAGCCACAGCGCGTCGATGAATTCGTCGATCAGCGCGGCGTCAGAAGCCGGCATGTTCGTGCTGCAACAGCCACTTCTTGATGTCGAGCAGAAAGCCGCCGCGCTGCCGCGCGAAGCCGCCCAGTCCCTGATTTGCGCCAACGACGCGATGACAGGGCACCACGATCGGATAGGGGTTGGCGCCGCAGGCATTGCCCACGGCGCGCGGGCCGCTGCGAATGGCCGCGGCAACTTCGCCGTAGCTCTTGGTCCGGCCGGCCGGAATCGCGGCGATCTGTTGCCAGACGCGACGCTGGAAATGCGTGCCGGCGGGCGCCAGCGGCAGGCCGAATTCGAAGCTTGGGTCCTTCAGCCAGGCACGCAGTTGGCGCACGGCTTCCTTTGCCAGAGGGGCCTTCGGCGCGATCTCCATCTGCGGTTCGAGATAGTCGATGGCGGTGATCTCGTCATCGCTGCAGCGGATGCCGATCGAGAAACCTGGGGCGGACAAGACGGCGGAATAGGGCTTCATGGCGGACACCTCCCGATTTCGATCACGGCGTTATTGTCGATCCCCGGCAGATGATCCGCAAGAGGGCCGCAACGGCCCTCGATGCACAACTCGTAGCCGCTGGTATAGGGCGAGTGGGTGAGACGCAGCATCGTCTGCGGCGGCAGCGGCGGCCGGTAGTGCCAGACGCCGTCTTTCAGGACGCTGCCTGCCGGCGGCTCCATTCCGGCCCCGCTGCCACGGATGCGGGCTTCGGTGATGACCAGCGCGTGGCCTTCGATGCGCCAGTCTTCCTCCCAGCGGACCTTTTCAATCGAGTGCATCCACGCCAGGGTGAAGCCATTGATGGCCAGCACGGCACTGGCAGCGCCCGCGGCGAGGCAGAGCACGAGTTCTCTAGGAGTCGGCGCTGGCGAGACGGCGCCGGCTGTGCCGGATGTGGTTGGCGATCAGCAGCACGGCCATCGCATAGCCGATTTCGTCGGACCAGGGAAAGAAGGCGACCAGCAGGCATGCCGCGACGACGGCGGCGGCGCGCTCCCAGAACTTCATCGGGATGCGCCAGTAGCCGACCACCGCCGATGCCCAGAGCATGATGGCCACCACGGCCTTGGTCACCGACAGCACGACATCGAGCACGGTCCAGTCCCCCTGCAGCATCAGCGCGGGTTCGTAGACGGCGAGATAGGGCACCACGAAGCCGACAATGGCAATTTGCGTCGCCTTCCAGCCGATGGCGTCGTGCGAGGCTTTGGCGATCGAAGCTGCGGCCAGCGCGGCCAGCGCGATGGGCGGCGTCAGGTCGGCCATGATGCCGAAGTAGAAGGTGAACATGTGGCTGATGATCAGCGGCACGCCCAGCTTCGCCAGCGCCGGCGCGGCGATGGCGGCGGTGATGATGTAGTTGGGGATGGTCGGGATGCCGGTGCCGAGCACGATGCAGATCACCATGGTCAGTAGCAGGGAAAGGAACAGGCTCTTCTCTCCGGCGGCCATGATCCAGGTGGCGAAGGTCGAGGCGGCGCCGGTCAGCGAGAGAATGCCGACGATGGTGCCGACGATGGCGCAGGCGAGGCCTACGGGAATCGCCTGCTTGGCGCCATCGACCAGGCTCATCTTGAGCAGGTGCAGCGTGTGGCGGCCGCCCTTGACCGAGAAGCTGATCGCCACCAGCGCGGCGATGACCGCCAGCACCGGCACGATGCCCCATTCGACGAAGAGGGACGAAGCCAAGCCCACCGCGACCCAGAACACGTAACGGAACGCGGTGCTGGAAACGCGCGCGGCGATCCCGGCGCCGAGGATCAGGATGGCGGTCAGCGACAGGCCCACCATGCCGGCGAACATCGGCGTGAAGCCGTGGAACAGCATGGCCACCAGCGCCGCCAGCGGCAGCACCAGATGCCAGTTTTCCTTGAGTGCGCGCCACGGGTTGGGCAGTTCGTCCTTGGGAATGCTCAGCAGTCCCAAGCGGCCGGCTTCGATGTGCACCATCCAGAAGGCGGTGAAGTAGTAGAGCACGGCCGGGATGATGGCGGCCTTGACGATCTCCGAATAGGGCACGTTGAGCGTTTCGGCCATGATGAAGGCGACGGCGCCCATCACCGGCGGCATGATCTGGCCGCCCATGCTGGCGGTCGCTTCGACGGCGCCGGCGAACACCGGCGAGTAGCCGTAGCGCATCATCAGCGGGATGGTGAATTGGCCGACGGTAAGCACATTGGCCACGCCCGAGCCGGAGATGGTGCCCATCAGGCCGGAGGAGATTACCGCCACCTTGGCCGGGCCGCCCTGGGTGTGGCCGACGGTGCCCAGCGCCAGGGCATTGAACAGCCGGATCATGCCGGCGTGTTCGAGAAAGGCGCCGAACAGGATGAAGAGGAAGATGTAGGTCGCGGAAACGTAGGTCGGTACGCCGAACACGCCTTCGGTGGACAGGTACAGGTTGTCGATGATCTGGGTGAAGCTGTAACCGCGATGGGCAATGAATTCCGGCAGATACTGGCCCCATAGTCCGTAGGCCAGAAAGCCGGCGCACATGATCGGCATCGCGAGGCCCATGACGCGCCGCGTGGCTTCGAATATCAGAATAATGAATACGCAGCCGACCGCGATGTCGATGGCGGACGGATCGCCGGAACGCTGGATCAACTCGGCCTCGAAAAACCAGTGGTAGAGCGAAAGGCTGAAGCCGCCAGTGGCGAGGAACCAGTCATGCCATGGCACGCGGGAAATCTTCGCGTTGTGGCGGAAGCTCGGGTAGAGCACCAGCGTGATCGCCAGCAGAAAGCCGACGTGCACGCTGCGCGTGACCAGGCTGGACAGCGGGGCGAAGGCGGCGATGACCAGTTGGTAGGTGGAGAAAGCCAGCGCGATGCCGGTTGCGATCTGCAGAGGCAGTCCGCCGAGACGGCGCGGAATGCCATGCTCGGAGATCTCCTCCGCCCCGTGATCGGGGGCGGTGACGCGGTCGTATTGCATGCGGATATGGGCCGCGACTTACTTGATCAGGCCGGCTTCGCGGTAATACTTCTCGGCTCCCGGATGCAGCGGCAAGGGCATGCCCTTGGCTGCGTCGGCCTTGGTGATGGCCTTCGCGGCGGCATGGGCGGAATACAGCAGGTCGAGGTTGTCGAACATGCTCTTGGTCAGCATATAGACCGTCTCGGTGGACACGCCTTCGTGGGTGACCAGGAAGTTCTGCACCTTGATGGTTTGTACGTCGGCGTTCTGGCCCTCATAGGTCTTGGCCGGGATTACGGCAGCCTGATAGGCCGGGTCGCCGATCTTGGCCGTGATGTCGGCGGGAATGGTGACGACGACAATCTTCACCGAGGTCGACAGATCACGCAGGGCGGCGACGCCGAGCCCGGCGGAGATCAGCGTGGCATCCAGCTGGCGATTCTTCATCAGCTCGACGGACTCGCCGAAGGGCAGGTACTCGGTCTTCGAAAAATCCTTGTAGCTCATGCCGGCGGCCTTGAATATCGCCCGCGAGTTGAGTTCCGTTCCGCTCTTCGGTGCGCCGACCGAAACCCGCTTGCCCTTGAGGTCGGCCAGGGTCTTGATGCCGGAATCGGCGGCGGCGACGATCTGTATGTAGTTCGGGTAAATGGCGGCGACGCCGCGCAATTTCTTCAGTGCCGTCTTGAAGCCGGCCTCTTCGTCGCCTTTCCATGCATCGGACAGCGAATCACCGAGCGTGAAGGCGAGCTCGCCGCGCCCGGCTTGCAGCAGGTTCAGGTTCTCGGCGCTGGCCTTGGTGGCTTGCACCGAGACCTTGGCATTGGGCAGGGCCTTGGCGTAGATCTGCGACAGCGCGACGCCCATCGGGTAATACACGCCGGAGGTGCCCCCGGTCAGCACGTTGATGAAATCGGCGGCATGCACCGAGGCGGTGAGGGACAGGGCTGCAGCGGCGGCAAGCAGGATGCGCATCTTCTTCATGGCGGGTGATTCCTCCGGGGTATGGGATTTATTGTGGAGCGAAGCTTACAATACTCTGGGGTCGCGAGTGAGGCTGAAGATTTGTCCGCAGTGCTTGCTGACCACCGGGTGCGAAGAACTGACATGGAATGGTGCTTCGTGACAGAATTGGCGTTGGGCGACCTTATACAGGATAGCCAATGAAACTGCCAAAGCTCGAAAACCTGGCTGGCGATTTTTGGGGTGGCTTCGCCGCCATGCTGGTGGCGCTGCCTTCCGCCATTGCCTTTGGCGTCACCATCTATGCGTCACTCGGCGGCTCCTATGGGGCGTACGGAGCGCTTGCCGGTATTCTTGGCGCGACCGCGATGGGGCTGGTGGCCTCCGCGATGGGCGGTACCAACCGGCTCATTTCAGCGCCCTGCGCACCGGCGGCTGCGGTGCTGACGGCGTTCGCGATCGAACGCATTCATCAAGGCATGGATCCTGCGGCGGTGGCCGTGCTGCTGGCCGCGGTCGGGCTGACGGCCGGCCTGCTCCAGGTGGTATTCGGCGGCATCGGCCTCGGCCGGTTGATCAAGTACATGCCTTATCCGGTGGTCAGCGGCTATCTCTCCGGCGTCGGGCTTTACATCATCGTCGGTCAGGTGCCGAAATTTCTCGGCGCGCCTGGCGGCACCCATCTGGGCGAAGCCCTGACCAGCCCGGCGCTCTGGGTCTGGCAGGGCATGACGGTCGGCGCGGTGACCATCTGCGCCATGATCTTTGCCCCTCGCGTCACCCAGCGCGTGCCGGCAGCGATCCTCGCGCTGCTGGCCGGCGTGTTGACCTATTTCGGCCTGGCCTTGTTAGACCCGGCGCTGCTCGACCCCCGAAACCCGCTGGTGATCGGCCCCCTCGGTGGCGCGGGCGGCGGCTTCGTCGAGGCCTTGCGCGGCCGCTGGGCAGGTGTCGGCCAACTCGGCTTGAACGACTTCATGGTGCTGGCGATACCGGCGCTGACCCTGGCGGTGCTGCTGTCGATCGACACGCTGAAGACTTGCGTGGTCCTCGATGCGCTGACTCGCAGCCGTCACGACTCGAACCGCGAACTGATCGGCCAGGGGCTGGGCAACATTACCTCGGCCGTCATCGGCGGCATGCCCGGTGCCGGTACCATGGGTGCGACGCTGGTGAACATGTCGAGCGGCGCCTTGACTCGTTATTCCGGATTCCTCGAAGGCGTGCTGTCGCTGGTGGCCTTCCTGTTGCTCGGAACACTGATCTCCTGGGTGCCGGTAGCGGCGCTGGCGGCCATCCTGATCGTGGTCGGCGTACGCATGATCGACCGCCACAGCTTCGGCTATCTCAAGCAGCGCTCGACCATCCTCGACTTCGGCGTGATCGCGGCGGTGGTGGTTACCGCCCTGACGGTAAGCCTGATCGCGGCATCGGGAGTCGGCATCGTGCTGGCCGTGGTGCTGTTCGTGCGCGAGCAGATCGGCGGCGCCGTGGTCCGCCGCAAGCTGCTCGGCAACGAGACCTTTTCCAAGCGCATCCGCACCCACGAGGAAATGGAAATTCTCACCGCCCATGGCCAGCGCGCCGCGGTCATCGAACTGCAGGGCAGCCTGTTTTTCGGCACCACGGACCAGCTTTACCTGGCCCTGGAGCCGGAATTGAAGGCGCGCGATTTCCTGATCCTCGACATGCGCCGCATCCAGACCGTGGATGTCACCGCGGCGCATTTGCTCGAACAGGTGAAGGACATGCTCGCCGAGCGCAACGGTTTTCTGATTTTCAGCGCAATTCCGTCGACGCTGCCGTCCGGGCGCGACATGCAGCAATACTTCGACCAGGTCGGCCTGATCCGGCCGGACAGTCCCGTGCGCGTGTTCCCGGCCCTGGACGATGCGCTGGAGTGGGTCGAGGACCGCATCATTCACGAGACGGTATGTTTGCGCGACGAGGAAATCGCGCTGGAACTGCATGAAGTCGAGCTCTTCGCCGGACGCAAGCAAGAGACGCTGGCGGCCCTCGAGCAGTGCATGGAGAAGCGCAGCGTGGCGAAGGGCGAGACCATTTTCTCGCGCGGCGATGCGGGTGACGAGCTGTTCCTGATCCGGCGCGGCGCGGTGCGCATTATGTTGCCGCTGTCCGACCGTCAGTCGCACCATCTCGGCACTTTTGGCCGCGCCGCATTCTTCGGCGAAATGGCCTTCCTCGATGGCGAGGTGCGCTCGGCGAATGCGCTGGCTTTCGTCGACACCGAACTCTATGTGCTGTCGCGGCGCGCCTTCGACGCCTTTGCCGAAGAGCACAAGAAGCTGGCGCTAAAGCTGATGGAAGGCATCGCCAGCGTGCTCGCCAGCCGGCTGCGCTACACCAACGCCGAGTTGCGGGTGCTGGAATCCTGATCGGAATTACACAACGCCTGCCGCGCGCAGGGCCGCGATGTCCTCCGCGCTGCGTCCGATTTCGCGCAGCACTTCGTCCGTATCCTGTCCCAGCAGCGGCGGCGCCAGGCGGTAGTCGATCGGCGTCGCGGAGAAGCGGATCGGGTTGGCCACCTGCGGTGCGCTGCCGCCCGCGGCATGCGGCATTTCGACCCGCAGGCCGCGATGCACCACCTGCGGATCGGCGAACACGGCGGCCAGATCGTTGATCGGGCCGCAAGGCACCGCGGCATTTTCCAGCAGGGCGATCCATTCGCCAGTGGTCTTCATCACCGTGGTCTGGCGCAGCAGCGGCAGCAGTGCGGCACGGTGCCTGACCCGCGCCGCGTTGGTGGCGAAGCGCTCGTCGCCGATCCATTCGGCACGGCCGGCGATCTCGCAGAAGCGCGCGAACTGGCCGTCGTTGCCGATGGCCAGGATCATGTCGCCATCGGCCGTGGGAAAGTCCTGATAGGGCACGATGTTGGGATGGCCGTTGCCCATGCGCCGCGGCGCCTTGCCCGAGACCAGATAGTTCATCGCCTGGTTGGCCAGGCAGGCGACCTGCACGTCGAGCAGCGCGAGGTCGATGTGCTGGCCCTGGCCGGTCTTCTCGCGATGCGCCAGCGCGGCCTGGATGGCGACCGTGGCGTAGAGGCCGGTGAGGATGTCGGTCAGCGCCACGCCGATCTTCTGCGGACCGGCGCCTTCCTCGTCGTCGGCACGGCCGGTGACGCTCATCAGGCCGCCCATGCCCTGGATCAGGAAATCGTAGCCGGCGCGCGCGGCGTAAGGGCCGTCCTGACCGAAGCCGGTGATCGAGCAATACACCAGCCGCGGGTTGACCTTCGAGAGGCTCGGGTAGTCGAGGCCGTAGGCCGCGAGGCCGCCGACCTTGAAGTTCTCCAGCACCACGTCGGATTGCGCGGCGAGGTCCGTCACGATGGCCTGGCCTGCCGGCTGCGTGATGTCGACGGTCAGCGAGCGCTTGTTGCGATTGGTGCATAGAAAATAAGCGGCGTCGGTGGTCGCCTGGCCGGCGCCGTCGGCGAGCCACGGCGGCCCCCAGCCGCGCGTGTCGTCGCCGCCGCGGCCGTTCTCTCCGGGGCGCTCGATCTTGATCACGTCGGCGCCGAGATCGCCCAGCAACTGCGAGGCCCACGGCCCGGCGAGCACGCGCGAGAGGTCGAGGATCCTGAGGCCGGACAGCGCTGCCATCAGGAAGCCGCCCGGCCCAGCAGCCGGTCCTTGAGATCGTCCTGGATCGGCTTGTCGCCGAGCCAGATCTTCAGCAAGGCGCGGTAGAAGTCTTCACCCGCCACGTCCTCGCCTTTCTTGTCGCCTTTGACTGTCAGGCGGGTCACGCCACCACTCACGTCGGGCAACCAGTCGAGATCGACCACGGCACCCTTGGCTACGGTGCCGACGCCGAGCATGGTCGCCCTGAAGGCTTCGATGCGGGAGTTCAAGGCAACGATTTCCTGCTCGCTGTGGTTCTTCTGCATCCCGCTGACCAGGGAGCCGGCGAAGGTTTCGCCCGACGCGTCGCGCAACAGGACGATTCGAATGCGCTTGACGCCTTTCATGGTCAACACGTCCGCTGTCGCCGCCGCCTTCTGCGGCAAGTACAAGGCCATGGCGTAGCCTTTGAGGAACAGCAGGCCGCGCATCCCGGCGCCGTTGATCACCGTGTCGCCAGCGCCGACTTTCGCCGTGTCCTCGAACTTGACGCCGGCCACTTCGAGGGCGGCAAGTGCGGGCAGGGAAAGGGCCAGCAGCAGGATGGCAAACAGCTTGGTCATTGGTGCGTCTCCTTGGGGGTGGGCGGTCTGGCGCATCATACCGCCGCCGCCGGCATGCTATCGTTGTGGCATTGAATGACAGGGAGAATGCCATGTGCAGGAGCGTGTCGGGTATCGCAGTTTTTCTCGCGGCGGGCATGGTCCAGGCCGCCGAACCGGTGCGCGATCTGGCCTCGGGTGCCGCCGATCGCGAAGCCGTCGCGGTGACCGTGTACAACGATGATCTGGCACTGGTCAAGGAGCGCCGCCGCGTTGATCTGCCGGCGGGGCTGACGCGGCTTTCGCTGCGCGAAGTGGCGGCGCAGATGCGTCCCGAGACCGCATTGCTGCGCGCCGTGACCGGGCAGCCGCTGAGTCTGATCGAACAGAACTTTGATTTCGACTTGCTGACGCCGCAGAAGCTGCTGGAAAAATACGTCGGCCGCGAGGTGACGGTGATCCGCTCCCACCCGACCACCGGCGAAGACAGGCGCGAGAAGGCCACGGTGCTGGCCGCCGGACAGGGCACCGTGCTGCGCTTTGCCGATCGCATCGAAACCGGCGTGCCGGGACGGCTGGCTTTCGACAGCGTGCCACCCAACCTGCGCGAACGGCCGACGCTCTCGGTTCTGCTCGAGGCGGCGGGCGGCAAGCAGGCGGTGGAGCTTTCCTATCTCACCGCCGGCCTCTCGTGGAAGGCGGACTACGTAGCCAATTTGTCAGTGGACGGCAAGAATCTGGATCTCAACGGTTGGGTGACGCTGACCAATCGCAGCGGCGCTGGTTTCGACAATACGACCCTGCAGCTGGTCGCCGGCACCGTCAATCGCGTGCGGCAGACGGACTCCAGGGCCTATGCCATGCCGGCGCCGGCGCCGGCTCGCGCCAAGGCGACGGAGGCGACGCAGGAAGCGCTGATGGATTACCACCTTTACAGCTTCGAGCGGCCGACCAGCATCGCCGACAACCAGACCAAGCAGCTGGCCCTGCTTTCGGCCAGCGCGGTGCCGGTGCGCCGCGAATACCTGCTGGCCGGCAACGACTGGTATTACCGCGACCGTTACGGCCAGATCGGCCAGAAGCTGAAACCCGCGGTGTTCCTCGAATTCGAGAACAAGGGCGGGCAACTCGGCAAGCCGCTGCCGGCCGGCATCGTGCGGGTCTATGCGCGGGACAGCAAGGGTGCGGCGCAGTTCGTCGGCGAGGACCGGATCGCGCATACGGCGAAGAACGAAAAGTTGCAGCTGAGGCTGGGCGAGGCCTTCGACATTACCGCCGAGCGCAGGCAGACCAGCTACCGCAAGATCGCCGACAACGTCGTCGAAACGGCGTACCGCATCGAGTTGCGCAACGCCAAGGAAGAGGCCGTCACCGTGCGCGTGCAGGAGCCGCTGCCCGGCGACTGGGAAATGCTGCAGGAAAGCCAGAAGCACACCAAGGAATCGTCGCGCCTGGCGTCGTGGAACGTGGCAATACCGGCGGGCGGCACGACGGTGCTGGAGTATGCCGTGAGGGTGAAGTGGTGAACATTTCGCGCTAATCACAGAGGGCGGGGATCCGGGCGACGAGTTCTGGCAGATTTGTGCCCATTCCTGCCTGATGAAATTGTCATTGGCAATGACAGCTTACTGATCATTAAGCTGTCGGTCACGAGGAGTCTGACGTCGGACTGCTGCTCGGCCATAGTGGTCACCTGACAAATTGGGCTAACAAGCAGTGCATTCCCACAACTCGATACCGCAGCTGCTCGTCTTATCCCCCTAACGATAGTCCGCCGTCCACCACAATAGTCTGCCCTGTGATCATGCGTGCACCAACACACAAGAAGATGATGACATCAGCAATATCCTGTGCAGTGCAGGCGCGCCGTAGAATAGAACGGTCTATGAGAGCGCGCTTGCGCTCTTCCGGCCACGACTGAGTCCAGGTCGTCTCCACTAAACCTGGTGCAACCGCGTTGACACGTACATCTGGAGCCAAACCGCGGGCAAGATTCTTTGTCAGATTTATGAGACCGGCCTTGCTTGCTCCGTAGGCCATACTGCTACCGACCATGTCTAGGCCGCCCACAGATGCCGTATTGACCACGGCTCCGTGCGATTTTCTTAGCGCCGCGGCAGCGGCTTTTGTGCAACGGAACGGCGCTATGAGATTTGTTGAAAGTATCCCGCTCCAAAATTCCTCGGTCAGTTGATCCATCTGTGCGTTTGGAATCGGCGTGTCAGTAAGCGCAGTACCTGCGTTGTTTACTAAGAAATCGAGTCCACCTAAGGTTTCTATTGCTTGAGATACCATTTGCTCAGCATCTCTTGCGCAAGAAACATCGCCCTGCGCAGAAAACACTGTCAGTCCATCCGCCCCTAACCTAGATACCTCGCTTCGACCTCGATCATCGCTTGGTAGATAATTCAAGGC
This sequence comes from Sulfuritalea sp., assembly GCA_023229685.1. Taxonomy (GTDB): domain Bacteria; phylum Pseudomonadota; class Gammaproteobacteria; order Burkholderiales; family Rhodocyclaceae; genus Sulfuritalea. The sequence continues at coordinate 776,244 of JALNYT010000001.1, read as the reverse complement.
GACAGATGCCCCGTTACTGGCAAATGTTTCAGCGACTGCCAGACCAATACCGGATGACGCACCAGTCACCAGGACACGTTTACCTGAATACATATTGCGCCCAAGATTCATGTCTTCAACGAGCCCAGCGAGCATCTGCATATCCTCGGGGATCTAGCCTTGCGTCACCGGGCCGGCTGTGATGCTAGCTCGGCGCGTAGCCGGTTCTTGTCGATTTTGCCGACGCTAGTCTTGGGCAGTTCTGCGACCAGATCCACCGACGCCGGCACCTTGTACTTGGCTAGATTCGTCTTGCAGTGTTCGATCAACTGCTCTATGGTCACTCGCTGGCCAGCTCGCGGCACCACAAATGCCTTCACTGCTTCGCCGCGATAGGCGTCCGGCACCGCCACCACCGCCGCCTCCTGCACGCCCGGGTGCTGATAGAGCACTTCCTCGATCTCGCGGGGAAAGACATTGAAGCCGGAAACCTTGGCCATCTCCTTCTTGCGGTCGCGGATGAACAAGTAGCTGTCGCTGTCGAACTCGCCGATATCCCCCGTATACAGCCAGCCGTCGCGCAGGCTTGCCGCAGTTTCCTCAGGAAGATTGCGATAGCCAGTCATGACCTGCGGCCCTCGCATTCTGATTTCCCCCTTCTCCCCGACGGACAGTACGCGTGTGCCGTCATCCGTATCGACGATCTCCACCAAGGTATCTGGCACTGGAATGCCCACCGAACCCGGCTTTCTCGTCCCATGCTGCGGATTGAACGAAATGACCGGTCCCGCCTCTGACTGGCCGTAGCCCTCTATCACGGCCGCACCCGTGGAACTCTCCCATCGACTGAGCAGTTCTTCGGGCAGCGCTGCGGAACCAGAGTAGGACAAATGCAAACGAGAGAAGTCGGCGTTAACAAAGTCCGGATGACTCATGAGTCCGATGAACAGCGTTGGACTTCCCGCAAAGATGGTGATGCCTTCGCTTACCAAAAGAGCAAAGACGGCCTCGGGCGTATAACGTGGCAACACGATCAGCGTGCCGCGCGCATAAACCATGTTGTAGAGGCACATCGCCGACGCATAAACATGAAAGAGGGGCATGACACAAAGCAGGCGCTCGCAGTCCTTTCGAGCCGGCACTAGCGCTTCGCGTTGACTGATATTGATCGCGATCGAACGATGGGTAAGGTTAACGCCCTTCGAACGGCCCGTAGTTCCCCCCGTGTACTGCAGGGTGGCCAGAGCACCTGGACTCGGCATCGGCTGCGGAAGTTTCCTGTCCTCAGCACTGCTCCATGCGGTAAGCCGCCGACCAGCCGCACCGACGCGAATGCGATGATGAATACCCAACTCGTTGGCAAGGACTGAGACCACATCATGCTTCTCGTCAGAATAGATGACTGCATGCATGTCGGCATCTTCAAAGATGATGCGTAACTCCCGCTCGGTGTACATCGGATTGCAGGGTACCGCCTGGGCGCCCGCCGCATGCACGGCGAACATGGCCACGCAAATGTCCGGCGAATTGCCTAAGACAATGCCGACGCGCCGTCCGCCTGCCCCCAGTTCGACCAGTTCGTGGGCAAACCAGGCAACACAACGCAAATATTGCGCATACGTCAGTCGCTCATCCTGACAGACGAGGGCTTCATGCTGCGGCGCCTCCATCGCCGCAGCATGAAGCATGTGCACCACTGTGGGGTAGACATCAGGAAGGTTGTTCACTCTTTAGTGCTTCCTCGCCAGTGTTAGGTACACAAATATTGCTGCTATTTGACCAACTTCCAATCGCCGTTGGTAGCCTCGACCAGTACGCGGGAACGCCGGTCAACGCCGTTGTGATCAGCAGGTGTCGTGTTGTACACGGCGTGCGTGCCAACCACTTCCTTGGCGTTCTCCAGAGCGGCACGCAGAGCCGCACGAAACTCCGGGGTGCCCGGCTTGGCCTTCTTCAAGGCCACCGGTACCGCTTGCTCCAGGCGCAGATAGGCATCGTAGCTGTAGGCGGCGAAGGCGTTGCGACTGCCGGCGCCGTAGGCGGCCTCATAGAGCTTGGTGAATTCCAGCGCGACCTTCTTGATAGGATTGCTGTCGGGCAACTGCTCAGCGACCATGACCGGCCCGGTCGGTGCCATTGCATGTTCGATGTTCTTGCCGCCGACTCGGAGGAAGTCGCGGTTGATCACGCCGTGGTTATGGTAGATCGGCCCCTTGTAGCCGCGTTCCACCAGAGCTAGGTGCGGCAACGTGCCAGGCGTGCCGGAACCGCCGGCAACAACTGCATCAGGATGTGCCCCGATGATCTTGAGTGTTTGCGCCGTGACGCTTGTGTCCGTGCGGGCGAAGCGCTCGTTGGCAATGACACTGATGCCGGCCGGCTCGGCCTGTGACACAAATCCCTTGTAGACGAGGTCACCCCAGGAATCACTAAAGCCAATGTAGGCAACCGTTTTCACCTTGTGGGCCTTCATGTGCTCAACCACCACCTCCATCATGACCGGGACCGGCTGCGGGATGGGGAAGGTCCACTCCAGTTTGTTGGGCGGTGCTGCCACGGGCGACAGGGCGATCTGCGGTGTCTTCAGTTCGTTTGCGACCTCGACCACAGCAGTAGCGGTGGGAACACTGGACGAACCGACGAGTACGTCCACATTGTCCTCAGAAATCAGCTTGCGTGCATTCTTGACGGCGGTGCTCGGATCGGTACCGTCATCCAGGATGATGTAACGCACCTTTTCGCCGCCTAGGGTGGCCGGCAGGACGCTGAACGTATTCTTGTAGGGAATTCCCAGCGATGCACCTGGACCCGTGGCGCCGACGAGCACGCCGACAGTTATGTCTGCTCTGGCAGGCAGACAAGCGAATCCCGCCAAAAGCAACGATACAGCCAATATTTTCTTTTTCATTTGGTGTCTCCTCTGAATTTAGGTTGGTATATGTACGGCGATTGAAATGCAAGGTTCTGAAACTGCTTAGTTAGGTCTTATACGCGCGAGGCCTGTCTTGCGATCGGTACACCCAGCATTGCGCGCGCCTCATCCGGACTAGCGACCTCGAGTCCGAGGTCGTGGATGCAACGGACCAGGCGTTCCACCAGTTGCGCGTTGCTGCTGGCAAGAACCCCCTTTGAGTAAAAGATATTGTCCTCAAAGCCCACCCGCGCGTTGCCACCCAGCAGGATGGACGTCAAGGTAGCTGGCAGTTGAGCCGTACCAACGCCTAGCGTACTGAACAGGCTCTGCGAGGGCAGCATGTTCACGTAATTCATGATCCGTTGCGGACTGTAGGCGATCGCGCCCTGATTGACCCGCTGCATGCCGGTAACGAAGCTGAAGGAGTAAGGAGGCGTGAGCAGGCCTTCCTTGATCAGCATCAGGGCATCGTCGATCTGGGAATCGTTGAAGATCTCAAGCTCTGGCTTGATGCCCCGATCAAGCATCAGCTTCGCCGCTTTGCGCAGGAAGGAACGCGTCCACTCAATGATGATCTCTCTTCCGTGCACCGCCACGACACTGATGCCCATGTCGAGCGAAGCCATTTCAGGCATCGCATCCAAGACCGCCAGTCCATCTTCGGCTGAATTCGGATTTGGCCCCAGCGCTGGTGCGATGCTGTTTTGAATGATGATTGGGCACTTCGCACGTATTCGGGCATTGATCTCCTTGAACACCTCTGGATCGTTGGTCTGCACGCCGTCGCGGTCGCGTGCGTGCAGGTGGGCAAGCGACGCACCCGCGTTGTAGGCATCGAAAACGGCAGCGGCGACTTCGTCCGGCTGTATGGGCAACGCCGGGTTTGCCTCCTTGCCCTGAAAATTGCTGGTGGGAGCAACAGTGATGATTACCTTGCGATCAGCCATGGGAAGTCTCCTCTCGTTAAACCACTTAGAATCCAATTTGGCGAGCCACGATCAGCCGCATGATGTCGCCGGTGCCCCCCCCTATCATTGGGAAATAGGAGTCCCGGAGGAAACGCTGGGCTGGATATTCATTCATCAAGCCATAGCCGCCAAAGATGCTCAGCGCCTCATGGCACAGGGCATTACAGCTCTCCCCAGCGACAATCTTGGCAATCGCCGCCTCGCTGGTAATCGACAGACCGCGGTCTGCCAGACTAGCCGCGTGATAGGTATAAAGACGTGATTGCTCCAGCTTGGTAAGCATGTCGACCAAGCGAAACTGGATGGCTTGGAACTTTCCTATGTTTTGGCCAAACTGCGTACGTTCCCGCGAATACTTGACTGCAGCGTCGTAGGCCGCCTGGGCATTGCCGACCGCAAGTGCTGCGGTGAAGATCCGGTCGACGGTGAGCGACTTGTAAGCGTTGAGAAAACCGCCACCGACCGAGTCCCCCAGTCGGTGATCGTCGGGTACGAACACATCCTCGAATACCAGTTCCGCGGTGTCTGAGCTGCGGATAGCGAACTTGTCCAGTTTCCTTCCCACCGAAAAGCCCTTGGACTGCGTATCCACCAGGAACAGGTCGACCCCCTTCAGGCCCTTGCTCAAGTCGGTACTGGCGCAAACCGTAATGAAGTCGGCCACAGTTCCATTGCTGGTGAACATCTTTGTGCCGTTAAGGACATAACCGCCGTCGACAGGCGTCGCCTTGGTTCGCAGCGATGCAGCATCGGAACCCGCGTTAGGCTCGGTAATAGCGAATGCACCGATCTTTTCGCCGCGCAAGGCGGGCACTAGGTATTTCTCCTTAAGTGCAGCATTCCCCCATTGGTGGATGGTGTGCGTCGCGGTTGATCCGTGCATGCAAACGCCGGCGGCAAAGCCCATCGAGCCACGCGCCAGTTCCTCGCAAAGAATGGTGAAGCAGAGATAGGGATGCTTCAGTCCGCTACCGCCGATTTCCTCGGGATACATGACGCCGTAATAGCCGAGTTCGCCCAGTTCGCGGAACAATTCATGTGAAAAATAACCGCTGCGGTCCAATTCCTCGGCCTGTGGAATCAAGCGTTCATCAACCCACCGCGCGAGATGGCTTCGGAATTCGGTCACTTCTTCATTCAAATGCTCAAGCACGGCGGGCAACTCCTTCGATGGCGTGTGGGGCAAACTGCTTCTTTGGTTTCTTACGCAAGATATTGCCGACGGTGTTCATCGCCATGTCGCCAACGAGGACGATTTCTTCAGGCACCATCCGGCCGTGCCACCTTGTTCATCTTTCGATCGAGGAAATCGCGCAGGCGACGTTTGGCTTCTTCATCGGATTGAGCCAAGGTGCTCAGCAGTGCTTCGGTGAACAAGCCGTTGTGCGGTCCTTCCTCGACGATGCGCGGTAGCCCCTGGATGATCGCGTAGTTGGCCAACGGCGCATTGCGACTTGCCGTTAGCGCCAATTCCACTCCCTTGGATAGGCCTTCATCCTGCGCCACGAGATACTGAAACAGACCGATACGGTAAGCATCCTCGGCGCCATAGCTACGCCCGGTAAGCATCATGTCCATCACCCGCGCTGTACCAATCAGACGTGGCAGGCGTACCGATCCACCTGAGCCAAGAAATATTCCGCGCACACCTTCGGGGAGCGCAAAGTAGGCCGATGGCTCGGCAACACGGATGTGGGCTGCCGCCGCGAGCTCCAGACCGCCACCAATCACTGCGCCGCGCAACACCGCAATCACCGGTACCGACAGGTACTGGATGGTGTCATTAAGGCGCTGGCCGATGAGCGAGGTATTAAGACTCTTGCGCGGATCGCCTTCCTTCACTTCATTGAGGTCGAGACCGGCGCAGAAGCTGTCGCCGGCACCATGCATCACCACCGCAGTGACATCTTCCGGAATCGATGAAAAGAAGGTCTGCAGGCCGAGCACCAGTTCATCCGACAGGGCGTTGCGCTTTTCAGGGCGACTCAGCGTTAGAACCGCAACCGTTTGCTGCCGCTCGACCGACAGGCAAGTGGGCAAGGCCACCGGCCATTTACTGGTTGTCGTCATTGCTGCAGCTCCGGTTCTGGATGCTGCTGAAGCAAGGCGAGCAGGCGCACCAGGCTTTCGTCACGCCAGTGCACCCATTCGCCCACCGCATGGCCTCCAGCAACCTGTTCAGCGGCTTCGACCAACTCATTGCGCACTTCCTCGGTCAGGCGAAGCGACCCCAGGGGCGTCATCCAGCCTTCGATAGCATCTCCAGCATGGTCAAGGATGCCCTTCATCCCATGTGATCCGCCGGCGAGGTGGAGTGTGAGGATGCCGCCCATCAGAGCCCAGCGCGGTCCAAGACCATAACGCACGGCAGCGTCGATGTCCTCTGCCGACGCGATGCCCTCGATCAGGCAATACACTGCCTCACGCATCAGGGCGAACTGCAACCGGTTGGTCATGTGACCGGAGGCTTCCTTCCGAAGCTTGATCGGGTGTTTACCCATACGCCGGGAAAACTCCATAGCCCATTCAACAATTTCGTCGGCTGTTTCCTTGCCACCGATCACCTCGACCAGCGGAATCAGGTGGGTGGGGTTGAAAGGATGAATCACTACCAGCCGCTGCGGATGTTTGCCATACTGTTGCAGCGAGGACGGCGAAATACCGCCGGTACTGGAAATGATGATGGTCTCGGGGGAGATCGCACGCTCGACCTCCTCCAGTAACTGCTTCTTGAGCGCAGGCCGCTCGGGAACGTTTTCCTGGATTACATCGGCACCGGCCACCACCTCGGTAACCGAGGAGCAAAAGCTGATCAGATCCTGCGGTGCGGCTAGCTGCTGCGCAATTCCCAAGGTACGCAGCGCAGACCAGGCGTCGCTCACGAACTTCCGTGCCCTCTCCTCCGCCCCGGGCGCGGGGTCGAACGCTTGGACGCGGATACCATGCGCCAGGAACAGCGCCATCCAACTCGCCCCCACTGATCCGGTGCCGAGCACTGCGATCGTTCGGACTTTCTCCGGGGGCAGATACTTCCCGTATGAGCTCATTGTTGCGCCCCTGTGCTCATGACCTATCTCCTGTGTTCAATGGAGGAGATGTTAGCCAGTCGCACCGTTATTTTAATAATGTTATGAAGCTATACTTGTTATTCGAATAATGGATAACCAATAGGCTATGAATTCACGTCCGCTTGAGTATTTTTTGCGCGTCGCGGAACTCGGCAGCATCAACCGAGCGGCCGCGGAATTGATGATTTCGCAACCCTCGCTGTCGCGCCAAATCGCGGCCCTCGAACACGAACTGGGCGCCGAACTTTTTAACCGATTCCCTAGCGGGGTCAAACTCACCGACGCCGGCAAACTGCTTGCCGACCGAGCTCGACCGATTCTTCGTCAGCTAACCGAACTGAAAGAGCAAGTTGGCGAGGAGGCGGTTGGCCAGGTTTCAATTGGCATCCCGCCCTCCTGGCAAGCGGTCTTTACCCTCGATTTCATCGATGAATTCTCTCGTCAGCACCCGGCCGTCAAGTTGAGAATTCATGAGGGAGTTAGCAATTCGCTAAAGGAACAGATGTTTTCAGGTCTGCTTGACCTCGCCATCATTCCTTTTGATCCGATACAAGCGGTTGGCTATAAACAGACGTTGTTAGTGCGCGAATCGTTGGTTCTTGTTGGTGGCCGCGAGAGTCAATTGTCTCCCACGCATCCGGTATCTGTCACGGCACTCGACGGCATGCGCCTGATCCTTCCGAGTCGCCCGAATATGCTGCGGAAACATATCGAGAGCGCCCTCGAGCGAAGGCGCCTCGGCATTCAGGTGCCGATCGAGGCCAATACCGTCTCGCTTTGCATAAACCTAGCCAAGCAGAACGTGGGCTTCAGCGTGACTCCGTCGTGCGCCATTCATGGCTATCCAACTGATGGTGACGTTCGGTGGGCGCCGCTTCGCGGTCTTTACCTGACCTGGGTGCTTAGCGAGAACATCTCACGTTCGCACACTCAGGCGGTACGAGCCGGACAGCGGTTAGCGTTGTCGCAGATCGAGAAGGTTCTTAGTGCGGGAACCTGGCAGAGCGCAGAACGTCCTCAGCGTCGCGGCATCCAGTAGGGGCTATTTGCATCGCTCAGGAGACGACATTTGCCAAGGCACATGCCTCTCAATGCTCGAAAAGACGGCTTCTCCGAATCGAAGAAAGGAGGTTGATACAGACTCAGCGTAAGCACTACAGGATTGTCCGGTTTTTGGGGCGGTCACAGCCGAACACTTAAGTGGCCGTCTACTTGGCCGAGCTGCTGCCAAACCGTCTCCGGCTTTAACCGTCAGCAATGTGATCACTAACCAGCCGTTGGGGCCAGATAATTATTGAAGGCTTGAACGGCCGGAACTGGCCGATAGCACACAGGACGAACTGCGCGCCATCCTGCGGCCCGGCCGTTTACTTTTACTACGCGCGAACTTCGCCGTCGCCGAGCACGATCCACTTCTGCGAGGTGAGGCCTTCCAGGCCGACCGGACCGCGGGCGTGGAACTTGTCGGTGGAAATGCCGATCTCGGCGCCGAGGCCGTATTCGAAGCCGTCGGCGAAGCGGGTCGAGGCGTTGACCATCACGGAGGCCGAATCCACCTCGCGCAGGAAGCGCATCGCGTTGCTGTAGCTTTCGGTCACGATGACGTCGGTATGCTGCGAGGAGTACTTGTTGACGTGGGCGATGGCTTCGTCGACGTCGGCCACCACCTTGACCGAAATGATGGCGGCCAGGTATTCGGCGTAATAGTCTTCTTCGGTCGCCGCGATGGCCTGCGGTACCAGCTTGCGCGTTTCCGCGCAGCCGCGAATCTCGACGCCGTGGGCCGTGAGCATGGCACAAAGAGTCGGCGCCAGCGACACGGCGACGGCGCGCGCGATCAGCAGGGATTCGGCCGTATTGCAGGTGCCGAGGCGCTGGGTCTTGGAGTTTTCGAGAATCTTGAGGGCCTTGGCGGCATCGGCGCCATCATCGACATAGACGTGGCAGTTGCCGTCGAGATGCTTGATCACCGGCACCCGCGCCTCCTTCGAGACGCGCTCGATGAGTCCCTTGCCGCCGCGCGGCACGATTACATCGACATACTCGGGCATGGCGACCAGATGGCTGACTGCCTCCCGGTCGGTGGTGTCGAGCACCTGCACCGCCGTTTCGGGCAGGCCCGCAGCGGCGAGGCCTGCGCGTACACAGGCGGCGATCGCCTGGTTGCAGCGCAGGGCTTCCTTGCCGCCGCGCAGGATCGCCGCATTGCCCGATTTCAGGCAGAGCGCGGCGGCGTCGGCCGTCACGTTCGGCCGCGCTTCGTAGATGATGCCGACCACCCCCAGCGGGACGCGCATCTTGCCGACCTGGATGCCGGAGGGGCGACGCTTCATGTCGCTGATTTCGCCGACCGGGTCGGGCAGCGCCGCCACCTGTTCCAGGCCCTGCGCCATGGCTTCGACACTCTTGTCGGTCAGCGTCAGGCGGTCGATCATCGCCGCGTCGAGGCCGTTGGCGCGCGCTTCGGCGACATCGGCAGCATTCGCCGCGAGCAGTTCGGCGCGGCGCTCGCGGATCGCGCCCGCCGTCGCCAGCAGCGCCGCATTCTTGGCCCCGGTCGAGGCGCGTGCCGTGGCGCGCGAAGCCTCGCGGGCGTTGCGGCCGATTTGCTGCATGTAGTCTTTGATGTTCATGAAAACCTCTTTTGCCACAGAGATCACAGAGGGCACAGAGAGAAACAGCGGAAGGGCTTCAGTGACGGCGGCTGCGCTTGACGCCGACAAGGTGGGCGCCAGCCGCCGCTGAAACTTCTTTACCACTGTGTTCTCTGTGTCCTCTGTGGCTAATTGTTTCTGTTTCTGGTCAAGCGCAACGCCAGCTGAAGGAACTCGTCCCAGACGTCGCCGCGCGCCAGACCCTTGATCATGCGGTCAATTTTCGCCGCATGCAAGAGCGCGGGGCGGGCAGAGGCGCTGCGCGCCTCGGTGGCCAGCGCCCAGAGTACCAGCGGCGGCGCCGCTTCCTCGCCCTTGAGGCCCTCCAGCGTGCGCGCCGCGCGCACCGTGTCGCGGGCTTTGAGGGCGTCGCGCAAATCCGACACATCGTAGCGGGCGACGTTCATCACGGCGGCTTCGATCTGTGCCAGCGTAATTTCGCCGGGCGGATGGAGCAGGCCGAGCTTCTGGATTTCCTGATGCGCCGCCAGCAGGTTGCCTTCGACGTGCGCGGCGATGAATTCCAGTGCGGCGCGCGGCGCGCTCTGCTGCTGGCGCGCCATGCGTTCGGCGATCCACTGCGGCAGACGCGCCGGCGGCGGTGCATTGCATTCGATGACGATCCCGGCATTCGACAAGGCGGTGACCCAGGCGGCCTTCCTGGCCTGCCAGTCGAGTTCGGGCAGGGTGATCAGGGTGACGATGCCCGGGCCCAGCGTCGAGATGTAGCGTTGTAGCGCCTCGCTGCCTTCGCGTCCCGGCTTGCCGGAGGGAATGCGCAGATCGACCAGCTTGCTGCCACCGAACAGCGACATGTTGCCGGCCGCCAGAAACAGATCGTCCCACTTGAAGCTGGTGCCGACGATGATGACCTCGCGTTCCTCGAAGCCCTGGCGGCGGGCCGCGGCGCGAATCGCGTCGCCCGCTTCGATCACCAGCAGCGGCTCGTCGCCGTGCAGCAGGTACAACGGCGCCAGCGGCTGGTCCAGATGCGCCGCGAGTTGCTCCGGCCGCATTAGCATGACCAGGCTCTTACTTCCCGTCGGCTTTCACCGGCGCCCGTTTTGCGGCCGCCAGCCGCCGCATCAACTGCTGCACCAGATCGCTCTGCATGTCTCGCCAGAGCGCGGCTTCTTCGGATTCCTTGGACAGCACCAGATCATCGCTGAAGGTCATCTGGCGGCGGACGCTTATGGAGCTGGGCGCGATGAACTCGGTGGGCGCGTCGACCGGTACATCGGTGTACTTGACCGGCGGGGCGGACTTGCCCGCTGCGACATTGTCATGCACCTTGAAAGTGAAGGTCCGTTCCAGCTGGAATTCGCGCGCGCGGCCCGCGGCGTTGAGCGAGAGGATGGTCTTCTGGCTGTTGTCGCCGAGTACCGTGAGGACGGCCTCCGCCTGCGCGCCGTCGGTGACCACCTTGGTCCCCGGCGAAGACGCCTCGATGGTGCGCTTGAGCTGGGCATAGAACTCGGACGCGGGGTCCAGCGCGAGGGCAATCGTCGCAAACGGCAATTTGTAGCCGGGCAGCTCCGCGCTGCCGCGCAGCTTGAAGCCGCAGGCAGCCAGCAGGCTTATCAGTAGAACAATGACGAATAGTTTGGCGGCACGCATGACGGACTCCTCAGACTACGATGTTGACCAGGCGGCCCGGCACGACAATGACTTTCTTTGCCGCCTTGCCTTCCATGAACTTCTCTGCGGCTTCCGAGCCCAGCGCCACGGCTTCGATCGCCGTCCTGTCAGCGCCGACTTTGACCCGGATGCTGCCGCGATGCTTGCCATTGACCTGCAGCACCAGTTCCTCCTCGTCCTGCACCAGGGCGGCCGCGACCGGCTCCGGCCACGGTGCAGCGAGGATGTCGGCACCATAGCCCAGCTCGATCCACAAGGCATGGCAGATGTGTGGCGTGATAGGCGAGAGCACGCGCAGCAGGATGCCGAAACATTCGGCGAGCACTGCGTCGCGGCCATTCTCCGCGGGAGCCTTCTCCAGACTGTTGAGCATCTTCATCGCCGCCGAGGCGACAGTGTTGAACTGGAACTTGCCGAGGTCGTAGTTGGCCTGTTTCAGCAGCAGGTGGATTTCGCGGCGAACCGCGGCGAGCTGGTCAGACAGCTTGGCCGGCATCTTTGCCTGCGCCGAGATCGCCGCGTGCGAGGCGTGACCAAAGGCCCAGACCCGGCGCAGGAAGCGGTAGGCGCCCTCGACGCCCGAGTCCGACCATTCCAGCGTCTGTTCCGGGGGCGAGGCGAACATCATGAAGAAGCGCGCGGTGTCGGCGCCGAACTCGTCGATCAGCGATTGCGGATCGACGCCGTTGCGCTTGGACTTGGACATGGTGCCGACGCCGCCGTAATCCACCGCCTGGCCGTCGGCCTTCGACGTCGCGCCGATGACATGGCCGCCTTCGTCGCGCTTCAGATCGACCTCTTCCGGGGCGAAATACTCGATGCCGCCGCGGTCGGAGCGGCGCGAGAAAATGTGATTGAGCACCATGCCCTGGGTCAGCAGGTTGGCGAAGGGCTCGTCATACGCGACCAGCCCGAGATCGCGCATCACCTTGGTCCAGAAGCGCGAGTAGAGCAAATGCAGGATGGCGTGTTCGATGCCGCCGATGTACTGGTCGGCCGGCATCCAGTGGTTGGTGCCGGCATCGACCATGGCCGAATTCGCCGCGCGCGTCGCCGGATCGACGCAGTAGCGGGCGTAGTACCAGGACGAATCGACGAAGGTGTCCATCGTGTCGGTCTCGCGCTTGGCCGGCTTGCCGCATTGCGGGCAGGCGCAATCGACGAAATCGGCGCGTTTTGCCAGCGGATTGCCGGAACCGTCGGGCACGCAATCCTCGGGCAGCCGGACCGGCAACTCGGCGTCGGGCACCGGTACCGTGCCGCAACCGGGGGTAACCCCGTCACCCTCGCAATGGATCAGCGGAATCGGGCAGCCCCAGTAGCGCTGGCGCGACACGCCCCAGTCGCGCAGGCGGTATTGCACCTGGGTGGCGCCGAGGTCACGCGCCGCGAGATCGACGGCGATCGCCGCGGTGGCGGCGTCAAGGCCGAGCCCGTCGTACTTGCCGGAGTTCACGCAACGTCCGCGCTGCTTGTCGGCGTACCACTCCTGCCAGCCGTCGAGCGAGAAGCTCATTGGCCCATCTGTGCCTTCCACCGCAATCACCTGCTTGATCGCCAGGCCGTATTTCTTGGCGAATTCGAAATCGCGTTCGTCATGGGCCGGCACTGCCATCACGGCGCCTTCGCCGTAGCTCATCAGCACGTAGTTGCCGACCCAGACCTCGACTTTTTCGCCGGTCAGCGGGTGCTCGACGAAGATGCCGGTCGGCATGCCCTTCTTTTCCATGGTCGCCATATCGGCTTCCATCACCGAGCCGTGCTTGCACTCGTCGATGAACGCGGCCAGCGCGGGATTGCTTCTTGCGGCGTGGGTCGCCAGCGGATGCTCGGCGGCGACGGCGCAGAAGGTCACGCCCATGATGGTGTCGGCGCGGGTGGTGAATACCCACAGATGCTCCTGCCTGCCGTCCAGTTGGTAGGGAAAGGCGAAACGCACGCCGATGCTCTTGCCGATCCAGTTGGCCTGCATGGTCTTGACCCGCTCCGGCCAGCCCGGCAGCGTGTCGAGCGCCGGCAGCAGCTCGTCGGCGTATTTCGTGATGGCGAGGTAGTAGCCGGGGATCTCGCGCTTTTCGACCACCGCGCCGGTGCGCCAGCCGCGCCCTTCGATGACCTGCTCGTTGGCGAGCACGGTCTGGTCCACCGGGTCCCAATTCACCACCTGGGTCTTCTTGTAGGCGATGCCTTTTTCCAGCATGCGCAGGAACAGCCACTGGTTCCACTTGTAATACTCCGGCGCGCAGGTCGCCAGTTCGCGCTCCCAGTCGAGGGCAAAGCCCAGGCTCTGGAGCTGCTTTTTCATGTAGGCGATGTTGTCCCAGGTCCACTTCGCCGGCGGCACCTTGTTCTGCATCGCGGCGTTCTCCGCCGGCAGGCCGAAGGCATCCCAGCCCATCGGTTGCAGCACGTTGAAGCCGCGCATCCGGTGGTAGCGGGCGAGCACATCGCCGATGGTATAGTTCCGCACATGCCCCATGTGCAGTTTGCCCGACGGATAGGGGAACATCGACAGGCAGTAGTACTTCGGCCTGCTCGCATCCTCAACGGCGCGGAATGTCTGGTTGGTATTCCAGTGGGTCTGTGCGGCCCGCTCGATTTCGGTCGGTAGATATTTTTCCTGCATGGCCGGGGGCGCGTGTCTTGAGTGCTGGCGAAGGCCGGAATTATACCTGCCCCCTCTGATCCAAAGGATTTGCATGCTGCGTTTGAACCGGCTTTTCGCTGTCTTTGCTGCTCTCTTGTTTTTGGTCTCGCCACCGGCGGTTTTGGCAGCCTCCGCCATCGCTCCAGCAACCGTCGAGGCCGTGCAAGCGCCCGCCTGGCGTGATCGTGACGGCGTCACGGTGCCCCTGGCGGCGGGTATGGAGTTGCAGAGCGGCGATGTGCTGCGCACCGGCCCGGACGCGCGAACCTACCTGATGCTGGCCGAGGGCAGCCGGGTCAAGCTGGGCGAAGCCGCGCAATTCACTTTTCATACACGCAGCCTGCAGCCGGAAAGAACCTTTCGCGGCGCGCTGGACATTCTCGAGGGAGCCTTCCGCTTCACCACCGGCAAGCTGGCGAAAGCGCGTTCGCGTGATGTCGCCATTCGCGTCGGCACCGCCACAATCGGCATTCGCGGCACCGACCTGTGGGGCCGCACCAACAGTGATGGCGATCTGGTCGCCCTGCTCGAGGGCCGCATCGAAATTACGCGTGCCGGCGAGACTGTCGAAATGGGGCAACCGATGACCTATTTCGATGCGCCGCGCGGCAAGGCCGCCGAAGTCAAGACGCTCGATCCTGCCGTCTTCGACATGCTGGCGCGGCAGACCGAAATCCTGACAGGTGACGGCGCGGCTCGCGCCAAGGGCAAGTGGAAGGTGCTGGCCGCCGATGCGGCAAGCGAGGAAGCCGCGCTGGAACTTTATGACCGGATCCGCGAGGCCGGCTTTGCCGCGCGCATCCGACCGCGTGCGGCAGAGGCCAAGGGCTGGCGTTATGAATTGCTGCTCGGGGGCTTCTCCAGCGCCGCTGAAGCCGAGGTCGCGGCGGGCCGGCTCAAGGCCGCCACCGGCCTCAAGGCCAGCGTCGGGCGTTAGTTGAGCTGATGCTGCTGCGCGGTTGATCCGATCAGCCGCCAGCCCCGCGCCGCGAGGGCCGAGCCTTGCTGCGCCGCCTGCATCGAGACGGCCCACAGGCGGGCTTGCGCGCGCGCCCAAGGACGCCAGCCGAAGGATGCCGCGTCTTCACGCAGCGATTCGGCGGCGGTCAGTTCCAGCAGACGATCTACGGCCAGCTTGTAGTAGGCCGACGATCCCGTCGTCGCGCGTCGCGCGGCCCAGCGTTCCGACTCGAGCCAGAGCGTGGTGGCCCGGCGCTCGCTGATGCCTGCTTTTTTGGCCAGCCACGGCAGCAGTTTGGGGGTGGTGGGGTTGGTTCTCATGCGGTTCTCCTGTTCAATCGGGCTTTCCCGGCCTTGTGGGCCGGTGCCGCCCGTCCTGCACGCAACGTGTTGCATTGCAGCATCGCAGATTGTACAGGAGGGATATAGGCGAAATACTCTAAACAAAAGTATTTTGCTGCGCCGCAAGATCGACTCGTGCAGCGGGCTATTTACGGCCGGATCCCCCCTTGTTAGCGCTTACTGTTGTCCGTTTGGTTGCGGTCCGGCCGATATAATCGCCGTCTCACCTGCAAACCGCCGCCATGAACCCCCTGCTCGAGCTTCTCAACGCACCGCAACTGGCGGCCGTCACGCTGCCGCCGGCGCATGCCCTGATCCTTGCGGGCGCCGGATCGGGCAAGACGCGGGTGCTGACCACGCGCATCGCCTGGCTGATTTCCACCGGCCAGGTCTCGCCGCCCGGCGTCCTCGCCGTGACCTTCACCAACAAGGCCGCCAAGGAGATGCAAACGCGGCTAGCCGCCATGCTGCCGATCAACGTCAAGGGCATGTGGATCGGCACCTTTCACGGCCTCTGCAACCGCCTGCTGCGCGCCCATTACCGCGATGCCGGCCTGCCGCAACTGTTCCAGATTCTCGACTCCGCCGACCAGCAGTCTTCCGTCAAGCGCCTGCTGAAGTCGCTGAATGTCGATGACGAGAAGTTTCCGCCGCGCGAGCTGTGCCATTTCATCAACGCGCAAAAGGAGCAGGGCCTGCGCGCGGCCGCCGTCGAAGCCTATGACGACTGGGCGAGAAAGCGCGTCGGACTCTACGAAGCCTACGAAGCCCAGTGCCAGCGCGAAGGCGTGGTCGATTTCGCCGAACTGCTGCTGCGTTCCTACGAGTTGCTGGAGCGCAACGAACCGCTGCGCCGCCACTACCAGGAGCGTTTCCGCCACATCCTGGTCGACGAATTCCAGGACACCAACAAGCTGCAATACCGCTGGCTGAGGCTGCTCGCCGGCGGCGGCGCCAAGCTGTTCTGCGTCGGCGACGACGACCAGTCGATCTACGCCTTCCGCGGCGCCGACGTCGGCAACATGGCCGACTTCGAGCGCGAGTTCAAGGTCGAGAACCTGATCCGCCTCGAACAGAACTATCGCTCGCACGGCAACATCCTCGACGCGGCGAATGCCATCATCAAGAACAATCCCTCGCGCCTCGGCAAGAACCTGTGGACCGAGGCCGGCAGCGGCGAGCCGATCCGCATTTATGAATCCTATTCCGACGGCGACGAAGCGCGCTGGATCGTCGAGGAAGTCAAGGCCCTGTCGCGCGACGGCCATGCGCGCGCCGAGATCGCCCTGCTCTATCGCAGCAATGCCCAGTCGCGGGCACTGGAACATGCGCTGTTCAATGCCGGCCTGCCCTATCGCGTGTATGGCGGCCTGCGCTTTTTCGAGCGCGCCGAGATCAAGCATGCGCTGGCCTATCTGCGCCTGATCGCCAACACCGACGACGACACCGCCTTTGCCCGCGTGGTGAATTTCCCGGCGCGCGGCATCGGCGCGCGCAGCATCGAAGCCCTGCAGGATGCGGCGAAGGCAGCCAACAGCAGCCTGCATGCGGCGATCCCGCAGGTCGCCGGCGCCGGCGGCGCCAAGCTCGCCGCGTTCGCGCAACTGATCGTCAAGCTGCGCGAAGCCGCAGATCTGCCGCTGCCGGAACTGGTCGATCACGTCGTCGAACTGTCCTTGCTGCGCGCCCACTATCAGAACGAAAAGGAAGGCCAGGAGCGCCTCGCCAACCTCGACGAACTGATCAATGCCGCGGCGAGTTTCGTCGCCGAGGAAGGCGTGCCGAACCAGGACGGCGAAATAACGGGTGGCATAAGCGGCGAGTTCGGCAACGACCTGTCCTCGTTCTTGGCCCACGCCTCGCTCGAAGCCGGCGAGCATCAGGCCGGCGAAGGCGACGACGCGCTGCAGCTGATGACGGTGCACTCGGCCAAGGGGCTGGAGTTCAACGTGGTCTTCATCAGCGGCCTGGAGGACGGCTTGTTTCCGCACGAAAACTCGATGTCCGACACACGGGACGGAAAGTCTGGCCTCGAAGAGGAGCGGCGCCTGATGTATGTCGCCGTCACCCGTGCCCGGCAGCGGCTTTACCTGAGCTTCGCCCAGACCCGCATGCTGCACGGCCAGACGCGTTACAACCTGCCCTCGCGCTTCCTCGACGAGGTGCCCGAGGAATTGGTCAAATGGTTGACGCCGCGCGCCGGCCGCGGTGGCTTCGCCGCGCCGTCGGCGCCGACTTATTCCGCCACGCCGCGGCGCAGCGAGTCGTCCCGCGGCGACAGCGGATTTCGCATCGGCCAGAGCGTGATGCATCCCAAGTTCGGACTCGGCGTCATCATCAATGCCGAAGGCAGCGGCACCGACGCCCGCGTGCAGGTCAATTTCGGCGGTGCCGGCGTGAAATGGCTGGCGCTCTCTGTCGCCAAACTGGAGGCAGCATGAAAACCATCCGCGTCAATGACATCGACGTTCGCTACCGGGTCGAAGGCCAGGGCCCCTGGCTCACGCTCTCGCATTCACTGAGTTGCGACCTGACCATGTGGGATGAACTCGCCGTCGCGCTGGCGCCGACTTTCACGGTGCTGCGCTACGACACGCGCGGCCACGGCGGCAGCAGTGCTCCGGAGGGTGCGTACAGCTTCGCGCAACTCACCGCAGACCTGACCGGCCTGCTCGATGTGCTGAAGGTCGAGCGCACGCACTTCCTCGGCTTGTCGATGGGCGGCATGATCGGCCAGCATCTGGCGCTGAGTGCACCGCAGCGGTTGAACAAGCTGGTGATCGCCAGTTCCACCAGCCGGATTCCGCCGGAGGCTTCGCCGCTGTGGGACGAACGCATCCGCACGGTGCGCGAGCAGGGGTCTGCGGCGACGATCGAGGCTACGCTGGGACGCTGGTTTACGGCGGAGTTTCGTGCGGCGCGGCCCGACCTGATGCAGCGCATCGGCGGCCTGATTGCCGCAACGCCGGTGGCGGGCTATGTGGGTTGCGCCGAGGCCATCCGCCATCTCGACATCACGGCGCGGCTCGGCGCCATCCGCACGCCGACGCTGGTCATCGCGGGAGAGCAGGACCCCGGCACGCCGCCGGCGATGTCTGCCGTCATCGCGGCCGCAATTCCGGGTGCGCGGCTGGAAATCATTCCATCCGCTTCGCATCTTTCCTGCCTCGAGCAGCCCGCAGCGTTCCGCCGTCTGGTCGGCGGGTTTCTCAGCGGCTAGCGAAAAAATACTTCGCGATCAGCGCCTGCAGTCTCGACTCCACGGCCGCATCCGGGGTGGTGCTGACCTCCCGGAAAAGTGCTTCGGCGATGCCGCCAAAGGCCGCTGCCAGGCGCGGGTCGAAGTGCGTGCCGACACCTTGTTGCAGGATCGCCATGGCCTCGGCAAACGGGAAAGGCTCCTTGTAGGGCCGTCTCGACGTGAGCGCGTCGAACACATCGACGATGGCGAAAATGCGTGCGGTAACTGGAATCGCCTCGCCGGCGAGGCCCTTGATGTAGCCGCTGCCATCGAATTTTTCGTGGTGGTACTCGACCACGTCGCGTGCCTTTTGCAGCCAGTCCGACTTCCTGAGGATTTCCACGCCCAGCGTGACATGGGTCCTCATGGTCTCGAACTCCTGCGCATCGAGCGGGCCGGGTTTGAGCAGGATGTTGTCGCTGATGCCGATCTTGCCGACGTCATGAAGAAAGGCGCCGGCGATCAGGTCGCGAATTTCGCCGGGCTTGAGTCCGACCGTCTCGGCCAGCCTGACGGCGTAACTGACAACGCGGTAATTGTGGATATTGGTGGCCGCATCCCGCTTGGCGATGGCCGAGCCAAGCACTTCCATGAGTTCGACGTTGCCCTTGAGCAGGTCGTTCGAGTAGCGCACCACGCTCCGGTTCAGCGAGAGCATTACCGGATACAGGCAGACGGTAGTCAGTGTGACGGCGAACAGGACCACCAGCAGGGTAAAGATCATTTCGTGGCGCAGCCTGCCGAGCGTTTCCCGATCGACCAGGAAGGTGCCCTCGACATAGCCGGCGATCTCTCCCGCCGGCTCCTTGATCGGCACCAGAACGCGCAGGACGGTCTCGCCGTCGGCGGTGATCTTCTTGAAGTGCCGGTCAGCGTCGGCCGGAAAGCTATAGGACTGGCGCCGGAGCTCCTGCTCGAGTTCGGCCTCGATGGGATTGACCGCCACCGCCACCTTGTTGCGATTCCTGTCGCGGAACTCGACGGCAATCGCATGGTGATGGACGAAGTCCGTAGCCAGCTGGTTCAGCGCGCTGCGCTGCGATTCCGCGCGGTTGAGCAGCGGCAGGCTGGCTGCCGAGACCTTGGCCAACTCCGCAGTCGTCAGGTCCACCAACTGGCCGTCGATTCTGCTGAGGCCGAGCAAGGACACTGCGGCCCCCGTCAGGAGCGAGACGACAACCCAGGCCGCGAGCAGCCGATTGAAAATGATGCGATGAATTCCGGACATGCTCTTGGTCGGTAATTTAAGCCGCTATGATACGCGCTCGATGATGCGGGAGAATAGATATGGATTTGGGAATTCGCGGGCGCAACGCACTGGTTTGCGCGTCGAGCAAGGGCTTGGGCCGGGGCTGCGCGTTTGCACTGGCGCGCGAGGGAGCGAGCGTGACCCTGGTCGCGCGCGGCGCCGAGGCGCTGGAAAAGACTGCCGCTGAAATTCGCGCGGCGACCGGCGCCACGGTCATCACGGTAGCCGCCGACATCGTCACGCCCGCCGGTCGCGCCGCCGCGCTGGCGGCCTGTCCTGCGCCGGACATCCTGGTCAACAACGCCGGCGGCCCGCCGCCCGGCGATTTCCGCAACTGGTCGCGCGACGACTGGCTGGCGGCGCTCGATGCCAACATGCTGGCGCCGATCGAACTGATCAAGGCCACGCTGGACGACATGATCGCGCGCAAGTTCGGCCGCATCGTCAACATCACTTCGGGTGCGGTCAAGATGCCGATCGATGTGCTCGGTTTGTCCAATGGCGCGCGCTCCGGCCTGACCGGCTTCGTCGCCGGCCTGGCGCGCAAGACCGTGGCGCACAACGTCACCATCAACAATCTGCTGCCCGGATTTTTCGACACCGACCGCATCGCGACGGTGATCGGCGGCCAGGCCAAGGCGCGCGGCGTGCCCTACGAGCAGGTGCTGGCCGAGCGCGTGGCGACGATTCCGGCGGGCCGCATCGGCAATCCGGAGGAATTCGGCGCCGCCTGCGCCTGGCTCTGTTCGACCCAGGCCGGCTTCATCACCGGGCAGAACTGGCTGCTCGACGGCGGTGCCTATCCCGGCACCTTCTAGAAGTTTTCCAACCCTGACCGACGCGGCGGGGCCGGGATCCGCTCCCGCCTGCCTTCGAACTGCCTGAAATGGAGTCATAGATGCCTGGCCTGCTCAACACCGTCGATCCGGACGGACTGCTGGAATATTCGGTGGTCTATACCGACCGCGCGCTCAACCACATGTCCAAGGCCTTCCAGAGCGTGATGCGCGACATCTCGGCCAGCCTCAGGCAGGTCTATGGCGCCAGCGCGGTGGTCGTGGTGCCGGGCGGCGGCACCTTCGCCATGGAGGCCGTGGCGCGCCAGTTCGCCGGCGGGCGGCGTTGCCTGGTATTGCGCAACGGCTGGTTCAGTTTCCGCTGGTCGCAGATTCTCGACATGGGCCGCATCGCTGCCAGCACCGAAGTACTCAAGGCGCGCCGTAGCGGCGCCGGCGCCCAGGCCTCGTTTGCGCCGGCGCCGATCGACGAGGTGGTCGCCGCGATTCTCGCCCGGCGCCCCGAGGTGGTATTCGCGCCGCATGTCGAGACCGCCTCCGGCATCCTGCTGCCCGACGACTACCTGCGCGCCGTGGCGGACGCGGTGCGCCGGGTCGACGGGCTTTTCGTGCTCGACTGCATCGCCTCCGGCGCGCTCTGGGTGGATATGCGCGCGATGGGCGTAGACGTCCTCATCAGCGCGCCGCAGAAGGGCTGGAGCGGCCCTTCCTGCGCCGGCCTGGTGATGCTGGGCGAGCGGGCGCTGGCGCGCATCGCCGACACCACCAGCAGCAGCTTTGCCTGCGACCTGAAGAAGTGGCTACAGATCATGGAGGCCTACGAGAAGGGCGGCCATGCCTATCACGCCACCCTGCCCACCGATGCCTTGCGCCGCGTGCGCGACGCGATGCGCGACACCGAAGCTCACGGCCTCGAACTCGCCCGCCGCCAGCAATGGGAACTCGGGCGGCGGGTGCGCGCGCTGCTCGTCGAACGCGGCTTCCCCAGCGTCGCGGCGGCGGGCTTCGAGGCGCCCGGCGTGGTCGTCGGCTACACCACCGATGCCGAGATCCAGTCGGCGAAAAAGTTCGTCGACCTGGGACTGCAGGCGGCGGCCGGCGTCCCGCTGCAATGCGACGAGCCGGCCGATTTCCGCAGCTTCCGCATCGGCCTCTTCGGCCTCGACAAGCTGGGCAATATCGAGCGTACCGTTGCGACGCTCGAAGGCGTACTGGATCGGATGGCCTGAGCATGCGCGCTCACATCGATGCCGGCGGCGGCGTTACACTGGCATTTTTGGGTGGGAGATCGATATGCGATTGCGCCATGCACTGTACGGCTGCGCCCTGTTCATCCTGAGTTCCACCGGAGTGATGGCGCAGGAGGATCCCGAGGCTGTCTACGCCAAGCTTCACCGCGCCATGCTGGCCGGCAATGGCGAGGAAGTGATGGCCTACAGCACGGCGGCGACGAAGGCGGAACTCGCCGCCAAACCGCCGGCGGAACGGCAGGCGCTGATGCGTTCCATGGCGCAGGCGCTGCCCAAGACCTACACCATCACCGAAAAGTCCATCGCCCCCGACGGCATGAGTGCGACGCTGCGCGGCACCGGCGTCAGCGAGTACCAGACCCGCGCCGAGGCCTACCTGACCGCGAGCTTCAGGAAGGAAGGCGAGGCGTGGAAGGTCGCCACCTGGGGCTGGTCGAACCAGAAGCCGCCGGCAGTCGCCAAGCCAGTCGCGCCGGCCGCCGCCAGCCCGGCTGCAGGCGATGCCGTCGGCGCCGCCGATCTGCCGCAGGTGCAGGTCGTTCGCAGGTTGCGCACGCGGCCCGCCGTCGCTGCGGCCGCCAGGCCCGAGGTCGCACCAGACCGCGTTGCCGCCCCGACGCGGCCGTCGCGGGCCCATCTCGATGCCCGTGTCTGCCTCAAGCAGCCGACTGACAGAGCCGTCATGGCCTGCGCCGAAAAGTATCGCTGACAGCATCCCGGCGGGGGAGCTGCTTTCCCGCTCCCTCCCGGCCGATGCAGCGCACGGTCTATTCGACCTTTGCGCCCTTCTCGGTCAGGAGCGCCCGCAGCACCGAGCGATGGCAGTGCGATTCGTTCTCGCAGTAGCACCCGACCGAAAAATTGCTCTGCTGTGAAAGCACGGCAAGCAGTTCGATGGTGCGGCTGGCTTCGGGGGTGGCCATTTCGCTGCGGTACTTCTTGATGAACGCAGCCCACTGGGCCGGTGTCCTGGCTTCCTGCCCGAGCTTCATGGTTTCGACGCTCGGCGCCAGGTTGGGAAACCAGACGTCGTACCAGTTCCCCGAAGCGAACTCGGCTTTCGGCACGCCTCGCGGCGGGCGCCGCACGGTTCCGATGCGAGTGCCTTCGCCTTCGCTGCGGGCAGTTCCAAGTCTGACAACGCGAACGACCATCGCTATCTCCTCGTCATGGCGACCAGCGTTGACATTACCGGCCTGAGCGGGATTTTACGCAGGTCCTCTTGAGTGCATCCTCGGCTGATCGAAAGGGGCTTTGGCAGCTTGCATTCGCCGTGTTGCCAGCGCCGACTCTTGGGCATGTAGTTGCGCAACGGTCGTTGCCGGGGCGAACTCCTGGCGCGGCCTTGGGAGCGAAGTCAGAAAGTCGCCGGTGGCGGTACGGCGAATGCCGTCAAAGCGCGACCAGCTTGAATTTCAGGCGCTTCGCGTTTTTCGCCATAACTTCATCCAGCGTCGCCACAGCCTTGGCTTTGGCGTCCAGCGCGGCCGCAAGATGTAGCGAATCTCCCGCGCGCAGACCTGACGCTACATCCAGCGACAGGATTGCCGCGCTATGGAAAGTGGAGGGTTCCACCGGTAGCAGATACAGGTCGCCGGCGCACATTCGCTCGAACTGGCGCCATGCTGTTTGCGCCTCCGCTTCGCCGATCTGGCCGGTACGTTGCTTGATGCCCAGGGCACTGGCGAATTCCGACACGCACCACGCGGCGGAAACAAGTTCATCGGCGCAAGCGGCGTACCAGCGGGAAACGGCGGCACTTTTCGCTTCCGGCGTGTGCAGCGCCACCAGCACGCTGGTGTCGACGTACACCATCAGTAGCGTGCGCCGCGCCGCAATTCATCCATTACCGATGTCCCCATCGGCATGGCGTCGCGCGTCTGCGCGAGTTCGTGGGCAAAGACCTTCCTGTTCCACCGCGCGGGACGAATGGCAATCCCGCCGTCCGCGGTCAAACTGGCCTCCACGTTGTCGCCTTCCTTGATGCCGGCTCGCCGCGCGTAGTCGGCGGGAATGCGCAGGGCTAGGCTGTTGCCCCAGCGTGCGATATGCAGGTTCATGATTGCGCCTTTGTGGATATACGGTTATGTGTATCCATTGTAGGCGTATTTGCGCGCCGCGCAAGCCTGATTTTGCCCGCCCTGTAAACGCCTAAGCGCGCTTCTTCGCCGCCGCCTTGGCCCGGTGCCTCCGCGCCTTTTCCAGTTCGTCGAACAGCGCGGCGAACTCCAGTGACACCTTGTGGTTGCGGTCGAGGTGGATCATCGGCCTCGCCTGCTGGTGCGATTCCTTGATGCGCACCGAGGACGAGAGGAAGGAGGCCAGCACCGGCAGGCCTTCCTCGCGCAGCTCGCTGATGATCTGCTGCGGCAGGCTGGCGCGGGCCTGGAACTGGTTGATGACGATGCCTTCGACCTGGAGGCCGGCATTGTGGTCGGCACGGATTTCATTGACGTTGTCGAGCAGGCTGTAGAGCGCGCGGCGGGCGAACTCGTCGCAGTCGAAGGGGATCAGGCAAGCGTCGGCGGCGATCAGCGCGGAGCGGGTGTAGAAGTGCAGCGCGGGCGGCGTGTCGATCCAGATTTCGTCGTAGCCTTCGAGTGCGTCGAGGGCTTCGCGCAGCTTGTAGATCTTGTAGCGCGATTCGAGCTTCGCCTGCAGTTCTTCCAGCGCCGGGCCGGCGGGCAGGATCGACAGATTCTCGAATGGTGTGGCGGTGATGAATTCCTCGGTCGGCAGCGGGCGCAGCTTGAAGCTCAGCATCTGGTCGAAGAATTCGTTGGCGGTGAGCTCCAGGTCGCGGGCCGCGGCGCCCAGCAGATACTGCGTTGAATTCGCTTGCGGGTCGAGGTCGATGACCAGCGTGCGCGCGCCGCGCGCAGCGGCGATGGCGGCGAGATTGCAGGTGATGGTGCTCTTGCCGACGCCGCCCTTCTGGTTGAATACAACGCGCTTCATGATGGACTCCCCAATTTGGATCGGGAGATTCTGCCACAGCAAATGCTGCATTGCGGCAAAGCCTGTTGCGGCGGGAGCGGACGCCGTCCCGGACTTTGTCTGCCGGGGACTCCGCTTCGCGGGCCAGCAGGCGCCGACTGGTGGATTTCCCTAATGGTGCTGGCGGGCGGAGAGGTCTAAAATCCCGCATCCCCCCGTTTGCAGGTTAGTTCCAATGTCCAACGAACAAGAAAACCTCTCCGCCGCCGCCCTTGAGTACCACGAGTGGCCCACCCCGGGAAAGATCGCGGTGGTGCCGACCAAGGGCCTCACCAACCAGCGCGACCTGGCGCTGGCCTACTCGCCGGGCGTGGCCGCGGCCTGCCATGCCATCGTCGACGATCCGAACATGGCCAGCCGGCTCACCTCGCGCGCCAACCTGGTCGGCGTGGTGACCAACGGCACGGCGGTGCTGGGTCTCGGCAACATCGGGCCACTGGCGGCCAAGCCGGTGATGGAAGGCAAGGGCGTGCTGTTCAAGAAGTTCGCCGGCATCGACGTGTTCGACATCGAATTGCAGGAATCCGACGCCGACAAGCTGATCGACATGATCGCGGCAATGGAGCCGACCTTCGGCGGCATCAACCTGGAAGACATCAAGGCGCCGGAATGCTTCTACATCGAATCCCGCCTGCGCGAGCGCATGAAGATCCCGGTGTTCCACGACGACCAGCACGGCACGGCGATCGTGGTCGGCGCCTTCATCCTGAATGGCCTGCAGCTGGTCGGCAAGAAGATCGAGGAGATCAAGCTGGTCACCTCGGGCGCGGGTGCGGCGGCGCTGGCCTGCCTCGACCTGCTGGTCAATCTCGGGGTGCGGGTGGAGAACATCTGGGTCACGGACATCGAGGGCGTGGTGTATGAGGGTCGCACCAAGCTGATGGACCCGATCAAGGACCGCTACGCGAAGAAGACCGACGCGCGCAAGCTGACCGACGTCATGGCCGATGCCGATGTGTTCCTCGGCCTGTCGGCCGGTGGCGTGGTGAAGCCGGCGATGGTGGCGAAGATGGCGCCCAATCCGCTGATCCTGGCGCTGGCCAATCCGACGCCGGAAATCACGCCCGAGGAAGTCAAGAGCGTGCGCACCGACGCGATCATCGCCACCGGCCGTTCGGACTACCCGAACCAGGTCAACAACGTGCTCTGCTTCCCCTTCATTTTCCGCGGCGCGCTGGATGCCGGGGCGACCACCATCACCGAGCAGATGAAGCTGGCGGCGGTGCGCGCGATTGCCGAACTGGCGCGGGCCGAGGCGTCCGACGTGGTGGCGATGGCCTACGGCGGCGAGAACCTGTCGTTCGGCCGCGAGTACCTGATCCCGCGCCCCTTCGATCCGCGACTGATCGTCAAGATCGCCCCGGCCGTGGCGAAAGCCGCGGCGGAGTCGGGCGTGGCGACGCGGCCGATCGCAGATTTCGACGCCTACCGCGACAAGCTCAACAGCTTTGTCTATCACTCCGGCTTCATTATGAAGCCGGTCTTCGCTGCGGCGAAGAAGGCGCCGCGCCGAGTCATCTATTGCGAGGGCGAGGACGAACGGGTGCTGCGCGCGGTGCAGGCGGTGCTCGACGAGGGCATGGCGCAGCCGGTGCTGGTCGGCCGTCCCGAAGTGATCGACAAGCGCATCGAGCAGGCCGGCCTGCGCCTGGTGGCGGGGCGCGACTTCGAGGTGGTGAATCCGGATTCCGATCCGCGCTACAAGGAGTTGTGGCAGGATTATCACGAACTCATGGGGCGGCAGGGCGTGACCCCGGGCATCGCCAGGCAGGTGCTGCGCTCGGACACCACCTTGATCGGCGCCATGCTGCTGCGCAGCGGCCATGTCGATGCCATGCTCTGCGGTCTGGCCGGCCTTCACGCGCAGCACCTCAAGCATGTCAGCGACGTGATCGGCCTGGAGTCCGACGCGCATTGCTTCGCGGCGATGAACATGCTGCTGCTGGCCAGGCACACGCTGTTCGTCTGCGACACCTACGTCAATCACGACCCGTCGGCGGAGCAGGTCGCCGAGATCGCCCTGATGGCCGCCAAGGAAGTGCGCCGCTTCGGGCTGGTACCCAAGGTGGCGTTGTTGTCGCACTCCAACTTCGGCAGCCTGCACTCGGCGTCCGCGCTGAAGATGGCGGCGGCGCGGCGCCTGATCGAGGCGCGCGCGCCGGAGCTGGAAGTCGACGGCGAGATGCACGGCGACGCGGCCCTGTCGCAGGCCATCCGCGAGCGGCTGTATCCGGATTGCCGGCTCAAGGGCGAGGCCAACCTGCTGATCATGCCCAATGTCGATGCCGCCAACATCTCCTTCAACCTGATCAAGGCGACTTCGGGCGAAGGCATCACGGTCGGCCCGGTGCTGCTCGGCGCGGCGAAACCGGTGCACATCCTGACGGCTACTGCTACAGTGCGTCGTTTGGTCAACATGACCGCGCTGGCGGTCGTTGACGCCAACCACCTGAGAGATCTGAAAGGCTGAGCCATGACCCATGCAATCCGTTTTCACGCCCCCGGCGGGCCCGAAGTGCTGGTCTGGGAAGAAGTCGGCGTTGCCGACACGGCGCCCAACGAG
The DNA here is from genome assembly GCA_023229685.1 of Sulfuritalea sp. Lineage (GTDB taxonomy): Bacteria > Pseudomonadota > Gammaproteobacteria > Burkholderiales > Rhodocyclaceae > Sulfuritalea. The sequence goes on along the minus strand of JALNYT010000001.1, from coordinate 748,977 downwards.
GCGCGCGTGCGGCACCATGCCGTCGGCCTCAATTACATCGACATCTATCACCGCACCGGAGCCTATCCGCTGCCGCTGCCCTCGGGCATCGGCCTCGAAGGTGCGGGCGTGGTCGAAGCGGTCGGCAGTGCGGTGACCGACATCAAGGTCGGCGACCGCGTCGCCTATGCCGGCGGCCCGGTCGGCGCCTATGCCGAGGTGCGCAACATCCCGGCCGACCGCCTGGTCAAGCTGCCCGACGCGATCGACTTCAAGACCGGCGCGGCGATGATGCTGCAGGGCATGACCGCGCAATACCTGCTGCGCCGCACCTGTCCGGTGCAGGCCGGCGACACCATCCTGATCCATGCCGCGGCTGGCGGCGTCGGCCTCATCGTCTGCCAATGGGCCAGGGCGCTGGGCGTCACCGTGATCGGTACCGTCGGTTCCGACGCCAAGGCCGCGCTGGCCAAGGCGCATGGCTGCGACCACCCGATCGTCTACACGCGCGAAAACTTCGTCGAGCGGGTCAAGGAGATCACCGGTGGCAAGGGCGTGCGGGTGGTGTATGACTCGATCGGCAAGGATACGTTTAGCGGCTCGCTCGAATGCCTGCGCCCGCTGGGCATGATGGTGCTGTTCGGCGCCGCCTCGGGTCCGGCGCCGCTGTTCGATACCGGGGAACTGGCCAAGCGCGGCTCGCTGTTCCTGACCCGGCCGACATTGTTTACCTACATCGCGCAGCGCAGCGACCTGCTGGCGATCTCCGGCGATCTGTTCGGCATGGTCACCTCGGGCAAGGTCAAGATCGAGGTCAACCAGACTTATGCGCTGAAGGACGCGGCGCAGGCGCAGATCGATCTGGTGGCGCGCAAGACCACGGGCTCGACGGTGCTGCTGCCCTGACGCTTGTGAATAAATCTACTGCGCGTGCCGGATCGGGGATTGGGCGGTGCTCGCTATCCTCATGTACAACGACGTACATTTCGGTAGCTGCGCTCCGGCCGCACCCCGCTGCGGCCCGCTCGCGACGATTTCTTCACAAGCTCTGAGGCGCTAAGTGGAATCGTTCCTGATCGCCAATCCCAAGGGAGGCGTCGGCAAGACGACGCTGGCGACGAATCTGGCCGGGTTCTTTGCGCTGCAGGGCCAGCGCGTCATGCTCGGCGATATCGACCGCCAGCAGTCCTCGCGCGAATGGCTGAAGATGCGTTCGCCGGCGCTGCCGCACATCGCGACCTGGGAGATCGAGCCGGACCATCCGGCACGGCCGCCGAAGGACACCACCCACGTCGTGCTCGATACGCCGGCCGGCTTGCACGGCAAGAAGCTGGGACAGGTATTGAAAATGGTCCGGCGCGTGATCGTGCCGCTGCAGCCTTCGATTTTCGACATCCTCGCCACGCGCCAGTTTCTCGATCGCCTGTTCGAGGAGAAGGAGATCCGCAAGCACGAAGCCTTTGTTGCCATCGTCGCCATGCGTGTCGATGCGCGTACCCGGGCCGCTGCGGAGCTGGAGCGCTTCCTCGAGGGCACCGGCCTGCCGGTGGTGGCCCACCTGCGTGATACGCAGAACTACGTGCAGGCCGCCGCGCACGGCCTTAGCATCTTCGAACTGCCGACCATCCGCGCGGAAAAGGACATCGAGCAATGGCGCCCGCTGCTGGAGTGGGCGCAGCAGCCGCTTTGATCAGGGAGGAGATGGCGGGGTAAAATTGCTGCGCCATGTCCGCCTCGCCTCTTCCCAGCTTCGTCCATCTCCGACTTCACAGCGAATACTCCATCACCGATGGCCTGACGCGCATCGATGAGGTCATCGCGCAGGCGGCGGCGGACGGGCAGCCGGCGCTGGCGATCACCGACCTGGCCAACCTGTTTGGCATGATCAAGTTCTACACCGCGGCGCGCGCCAAAGGTGTCAAGCCGATCATCGGCTGCGACGTCTGGATCGGCGACGAAGATGCCGCGGGCAAGCAGGACGAGCCGGGACGCCTGCTGTTGCTGGTGAAGAATCGCGCCGGCTATCTGCGCCTGTGCGAACTGCTCTCCGCCGCCTATCTGGCGCCGCGCCGCCATGGCCGCGCCGAGATCACCCGCGCGCAACTGGGCGAGGGCGACAATAGCGGCCTGCTGGCGTTGTCGGGCGGCCCGCTGGGGGACATCGGACAATTGCTCGCGGCCGGCAAGCTGGATCAGGCCGACGTGCGCGCCCAGGTTTGGGCGGGCTTGTTTCCCGGCGCCTATTACATCGAGGTGCAGCGCCCGGGTGGCAAGAACGGCGCCGCGGCGAGCGAAGTGCTGGTCGCCGCCAGCGTCGATCTGGCGGCGCGTCTCGGCCTGCCGCTGGTGGCCACGCATCCGGTGCAGTTTCTCCAGCTCGACGACTACAAGGCGCACGAGGCGCGGGTCTGCATTGCCGACGGCTATGTGCTGGGCGATACGCGGCGGCCGAAGAAGTACAGCCCGGAGCAGTACTTCAAGACCCAGGCCGAGATGGCCGAACTGTTCGCCGACCTGCCCGAGGCCTTGCAGAACTCGGTGGAAATTGCGCGTCGCTGCAACCTGACGGTAGAACTCGGCAAGAGCCGCCTGCCGGATTTCCCGACGCCTGCCGGCGAGCCGCTCGAAGCCTTCCTCGCCAGCGAGTCGCATGCCGGCCTCGAGCGCCGCCTCGAACTCTTGTACCCGGATGTCGCCGAGCGCGACAGGCAGCGCCCGACCTACGTCGCACGACTCGATTTCGAGATTGCGACCATCGCCCAGATGGGCTTCCCCGGCTATTTTTTGATCGTCGCCGACTTCATCAACTGGGCCAAGCACAACGGCGTGCCGGTCGGTCCCGGGCGCGGCTCCGGCGCCGGCTCGCTGGTGGCCTACAGCCTCGGCATCACCGATCTCGATCCGCTGCGCTATGACCTGCTGTTCGAGCGCTTCCTGAATCCGGAGCGGGTCTCGATGCCCGACTTCGACATCGACTTCTGCCAGGAAGGCCGCGACCGCGTCATCGATTACGTCAAGAACAAATACGGCGCGCACGCCGTGTCGCAGATCGTCACCTTCGGCACCATGGCGGCCAAGGCGGTGATCCGCGACGTCGGCCGCGTGCTCGACCTCGGCTACAACTTCGTCGACCAGTTCGCCAAGCTGATTCCCAACGAACTCGGCATCACGCTGGCGGATGCGCTGGCCAAGGAACCGGCGATCCGGCAGCGCATCGACAGCGAGGAGGAGGTCGCCGAGCTGTGGGCGCTGGCGCTGAAGCTGGAAGGCCTCGCGCGCAATGTCGGCATGCATGCCGGCGGCGTATTGATCGCGCCGGGCAAGCTGACGGATTTTTGTCCACTGTATGCGGCGGCCGGCGCCGATTCGATGGTGTCGCAGTTCGACAAGGACGACGTGGAGAAAGCCGGCCTGGTCAAGTTCGACTTCCTCGGCCTGCGCACCCTGACCATCCTCGACGAGGCGGTGCGCCTGGCGAAGGAAGTCGAGGGCGTCGACATCGACCTCGCCACCTTGCCGCTCGACGACCGCGAGACCTACGACGCCATCTTCAAGACCGCCAACACCACGGCGGTGTTCCAGTTCGAATCCGGCGGCATGAAGGACACCCTGGTCCAGGCGCGGCCGGACCGGCTGGAAGACCTGATCGCGCTGAACGCGCTGTACCGGCCGGGGCCGATGGACTTCATCCCGACCTTCATCGCGCGCAAGCATGGACGCGAGCGCGTGGTTTATCCGCATCCCAGCTTGGAGCCGGTGCTGGCCAAGACCTACGGCATCATGGTGTACCAGGAGCAGGTGATGCAGACGGCGCAGGTGGCGGCCGGCTACAGCCTGGGTGGGGCCGACCTGTTGCGCCGCGCGATGGGCAAGAAGAAGAAGGAAGAAATGGACCAGCAGCGCGCCGTGTTTGTCGAAGGCGCGGGCCGCAACAACATCGGCGCCGGGCAGGCCAACGAAATCTTCGACGTCATGGAGAAGTTCGCCGGCTACGGCTTCAACAAGTCGCACGCCGCGGCCTACTCGCTGGTGGCCTACCAGACCGGTTGGCTCAAGCGCCATCATCCGGCAGCCTTCGCGGCGGCCACGCTGTCGTCGGAAATGGCCAACACCGACAAGGTGCAGTTCTTCTACAAGGACGCCATCGACAACGGCCTGATCTTCCTGCCGCCCGACATCAACCAGAGCGGCATCCGTTTCCGCCCGGTCGACGGCAAGACGATCCGTTACGGCCTCGGCGCGATCAAGGGCACCGGTGAGTCGGCGCTTTCGGTGATTCTCAAGGCGCGCGACGGGGGTGACGGCGGAGCCTTCCGCGACCTGTTCGATTTCTGTCGCCGCATCGACAAGCGGGTGGTGAATCGGCGCGTAATCGAGGCGCTGATCCGCGCCGGCGCCTTCGACGCGATCGACGACCATCGCGCCAAGCTGCTGGCCTCGGCCGGCGTTGCGCTCGAAGCGGCGGAACAGGCCGAGCGCAATGCGATGCAGGGCGGCCTGTTCGACAACGGCGCGGGGGCGCAGGAGGATACTTCGCACTATGTCGAAGTCGCGCGTTGGACCGAGCGCGAACAATTGATGAATGAAAAGCCGGCCCTGGGTTTCTTCTTCTCCGGCCATCCCTACCACGCCTACGCCGCCGAGTTGGGTGCCTTCGTCAAGCGCCGGCTGGGGCAGTTGGAGCCGCAACGCGAGCCGCTGCTGCTGGCCGGTGTCGTGATGTCCACACGCACCCAGATGACCCGTCGCGGCAAGATGGCTGTGGTGGTGCTCGACGACGGCACCACCCAGCTCGAGGTGACGGTGTTCAACGAACTGTGGGACGCCGAGCGGGCCAAGATCAAGGAAGACGAGCTGCTGCTGGTCGAAGGCAAGGTGCAGAAGGACGATTACAGCGGCGGCCTGCGCATCACCGCCGACAAGCTCTACACCCTGGCCGAGGCGCGCGGCCGCTTTGCCCGCAGCCTGCGCCTGACCATGAACGGCGGCTCCGATGCCAAACGCCTGCAGGCCCTGCTGACCCCGTTCCGCAACGGACCCTGCCCGGTGCGGCTCTCCTACCGCAACGGCGATGCCGTGGCGGAATTACCGCTGCCCGAAAGCTGGCGCGTGCGGCTCGACGATGCCCTGATCAAAGGACTCGCCGACTGGCTGCAGCCGGAAAACGTGAAGGTCATTTACCCATGATCAAGTTGATCGACCAGGCGCTGCTGGATGAACTCTGTGCGGAAGCCGCCGCCAGTCCGCGCCGGCGCAAGAACCGCAACTTCCATCCGTATGACGATCATCCGGCACATCGCCTGTTGAATGCCATGCAGCCGGATTCATACATCGCGCCGCATCGCCATCTCGATCCGAACAAGGATGAAACCTTCGTCGTCCTGCGCGGCCTTCTGGGCCTGCTTCTGTTCGATGACGCGGGCGGCGTGGTGCGCGCCGTGACAGTCGGCGCCGGCGGTGCGGCGCTGGGTGTCGATATTCCGCACGGGACCTGGCATACCGCGGTCGCGCTGGAGCCCGATACCGTCTTTCTCGAAGCCAAGTCCGGCCCCTATTTGCCCTTCACCGCGGAGGAAAAGGCGCCCTGGGCGCCGGCCGAAAACACTCCCGAGGCCGTGCCCTACGTGGCGACCCTGAAGATCCGCCTGCAGCCCTGAGGCGCAGCCCAAAGCTCGGGAGAATTCCGGCAACTGCCCATGAATACACCTGTCCGCGGCAGGGGTATGATTTGCGTCATCCATGGAAACTGGAAGCTGCGACGAAGATGAAACACCTTAGGTGGTTTTCCTTTTTGGTCCTGGTGGGCATGCAAGGCATTTTCTCCACCCCGGGAGGCAGTGCCGAACCCTCTCGCACTCTTGCCGCCGCCGCCGCTGCCGCCGTCGCGGCGCAGGAAAAGGACGTCCGCGTGGCCGTTGTAATCGGCAACAGCCGCTACCCGTCTGGCGCGCTCGCCAACCCGAGGAACGATGCGACTGCAATGGCCGCGTCCTTGACGAAGTTGGGCTTTGATGTCGAACTGAAACTCGACGCCTCGAAGGCAGACATGGATGCGGTCTTCAAGCGCTTCAGCAGCAAGGCCGATGCGGCCGGCGTTGCGGCGCTTTTCTACGCCGGACACGGCATCCAGGTGAGTGGCAGCAACTACATCGTGCCGATTGATGCCAATCCGAAAAGCGAGCGTGACCTGAAGCGCGAAATGGTCAAGATGGACGATGTCATCGACGACATGGGCGGTGCCAAGGTCAAGCTGGTATTTTTCGATGCCTGCCGCGACAACCCCTTGTCGCGCAGCTTCGGTCGCGGCGGTTCGCGCGGCATGGCGGCGCCGGTCGAAGCAACCGGCACCCTGATTTCATTCGCGACCAAGCACGGCAACACCGCGGCCGACGGTGACGCCGAGCACAGCCCGTATACCACTGCGCTGTTGGCTGCACTGCAAACCCCCGCCGGGGTGGAAATCGAGCAAATGCTGCGCAAGGTTCAGCAAGCGGTGAAACTGGCGACCAATGGTCAGCAGGAGCCCTGGCGCTACGGGTCGCTCGACGGCGAATTTTATTTCCAGGCGCCCGCGCCGCAGGTGGATAACCTCAAACTCCAGCAGGAGGCGATAGAGCGCTCGGTGCAGGAGGCGATCAAGCGTGCCAACGATCAGGCGATCAATGAAGCCTTGCGGCGGGCGGCCGAGCAACAGGCGAGGGAACGCGATACATCGGCGCTGGCGGTCGAAATGTCCTACTGGGACAGCATCAAGGCAAGCCAGAGTGCGGATGACTTCAAGGCCTACGTCAAGCGCTACCCAAAGGGATCGTTTGTCGATCTGGCGCAGAACCGTATCGCTGCGCTGGAACGGGAGGCCAACAGGCGAGGGGAAGAGGCCCGCGTTGCGCTCAAGCCGGCAGCAGCCCCGGCAGGAGTCGATCAGACCGCAGTCGAGTTGGCTTTCTGGGACAGCATCAAGAACAGCAGCAATATCGACGACCTCAAGGAATATCTGGCGAGCTATCCGCAGGGACGTTTTGCCGGCCTGGCACGAAATCGTATCCGCAGCCTGGAAACAATTCCGTCCCAAGCGGCCGCCAGGCCTGTGCCGCAAGCGGCTCCGGATGCCTCGAAAGCTGTCCCACAAGCCCCCGCGCAAGTTGCCATGATCGCGCCGACCAAGCCGGCACCGGTGCCGGCTGCCTCTCCGGGATTTCCCCGGGCGGGCGATTCATGGACCTATCGGTACATTAATGGGTGGAAGAAGGACAGCCCGCAAACCATTGTGGTCAAGGTCGAGGAGTCGGACGGCGGCCGGGTAACGGACAAGATGTCACTGCGCGGCGGTCGGGGTGCTGATGAGCGTACCTTCGAAGGCAAACTGGAGGGAGCCGAGCGCCCGCTTGGGCGTGATGTCCGCGTCATAGAACTGTTGCCCTACGTGCAGAGCCTGTTGCTGGACGGCTTGAAGCCGGGGCAGGAAAGGAGTTTTCCCGACACTTCGCTGGGAGGGCAGAACTTTCGCATCAAGGCAAAACTGATCAGGCAGGAAAAAGTCACCGTTCCCGCGGGAACATTTGACGCCTTTCGGGTGGATATTGTTGGCCAAGATTTAACTATGGCACCACCAACTATGGGTGTTCGAAACTCAATTGTGTCTTCTTTTTCCCATGTCATTTGGTTTGCCCCGGAGATACGCCGGGTCGTCAAGGTCGAGCATCGATCCAGAAGTTTTTCGAGCAGCCGTGTGGATGACGATACTCTCGAACTCGTCGCGTCCACTGTCGCCGGCCAGGCATTGCCGGGCGGCGCCCAAGTTGCCGAGATCGCGCAACAGAAACCTGCCCTGGATCACACCGGGTTGCTGCCCAAGGCGGGCGACTCCTGGACCTATCGTTACATCAACGGGTGGAAGAAGGGCAGTCCGCAAACCGTCGTTGTCAGGGTCGAAGAGTCCGAGGGCGGCCGGGTGACCGACAGAATGTCGATGCGCGGAGGTCGGGGTGTGGACGAGCGGACTTACGAAGGCAAGGTGGATAGCGCCGAGCGCCCCCTTGGGGGCGATGTTCGCGTCATAGAGTTGCTGCCCTACGCGCAGGCCCTGTTGCAGGATGGATTGAAGCCCGGCCAGGAAAAGCAGTTCCCCGACATCACCCTGGAAGGGCAAACCTATCGCATCAAGGCAAAGCTCATCGGTCAGGAGAAGATCACGGTTCCGGCAGGAACATTCGATGCGATGCGGGTGGAAATCGTCGGCCAGAACACGGGAGCCGGGGTAGCCGCGGCACAGTGGAGCCTGCGTGGCGTCACGGCTTTTTCTTTTGCCCATGCGCTCTGGTTTGCCCCGGAAATACGGCGGGTAATCAAGGTCGAGCACAAGTCGAGGAGTGGCGTCAATTCGCAGCTGGGTGACGATACTCTCGAACTCGTCTCCTTCACCTTGCGTTAGGCGCCGGCCGAGCCTTTGCTGAAGGGGCGGAGCATTCGAGCACGCTGAAAGCCCGCCTGCCTGCCCGAGGCATTTTCACGAAATGATATAGGCGCCGGCCCCGGTGGACAGCAACTTGCCGTCCTCCCCGAGAAACTCCATGCGGGTGGTCGCCACGCGCGAGCCGAGGCGCAAGACCTCGGCGCGCAACTCGAAAAAATCGCTGATGCCGGGGCGCAGATAGTCGATGCGCAGATCGATGGTGCCCAGCTTGCCGAAACGGTGAAGCCGTTGTCCCGGTGCCTCGTCCATGTGCCGCGCGCCGATCGCCGTCATCACCGCCAGGCCGCCCATCGCATCCAGCCCCGCGCTGATGACGCCGCCATGGAGCCGGTTGGGGCTGCCGACCAGGTCCGGGCGCATGGCGATGCGGCCGATGGCGCGGCCCGGTTCGAGCGAGGTGATCTTCAGGCCCAGGACCTGGTTGAAGGCGATCATGTCCTCGAAAATCCTCTTCAGACCGATGACGAATTCCGGCTCGAACTTGATCGCTGTCGCTTCTGCTGCTGGCTTTTTCGTGGAGGGCATGTTGGGGGAATACTCTAGGGTGTCGCGGGTGTCTCGGGCAACATCAACTCGCGCGCCCGCGCCGCGACCTCCGGCGGAAAGGGTCGCGACTTGCGGCTTTCCGGGTCGAGGCAGACTACCGTGAAGTCGCAGACCGCGCAGACATTGCCGGTTTCGGTATTGACTAGTTCATGCCTGAAGCGCAGCACCTTGTCGCGCATTTCCAGCGTCCCGCTACGTACCGCCACGATATCGCCGGGATAGAGCTCCTTGCGGTAGCTGATGTTCTGCTGCACGGCGGCCAGGCGCAGTGCGCCGCTGCGCAGCAGCGACGGCGTCAGTCCGACCGCGGCATAGAACTGCCAGCAGGCTGCGTCGAAGAACTCCATGTAGGCGCGCACGTTGATGTGGCCCATGTGGTCGCGTTGCCACTCATGCACCGTGCCGCGTGCCGTTTCGATCATCAGCGTAGTCCCTCTTCGTGCCGCAATCCGGCTTCCGAAAGCCGTTTTCCCAATCTGCGTTACTTACTTCAGGGCATCCGCCAGATCCTTGTCGGTCACTTTCCCTGAGCGATGAAGCCACAACAGGATGGCCAACGGCTTCGGAATGTTGCGACCCGACTCGTAGCGGGAGCCGCCCGACTGGGTGACGCCATAGCGGGTCCAGAAAGCCGTCTGATTGAGGTTCTCCTTGCTGCGGATATCAGCGATATCGGAAAAATCCAGTTTCTTTTTACGAGCCATGGTGATCTCCTTTGAGGGTGGGTGAAACAGGGTATCAACAATACAGGGAAGTATGCCGGATATGAATCTTATCTGGCAGCGGCGTTGCCCTGGCCGGTTTGGTTACGGCCACTTCATTTAACGCCGCTAGAGCCGGCGTTGGCCTTCACTGAAACTTCGTCTTCGGCCAAAGCCTGGGTCGCGATCCGGGCGATGTCGCTGAGGCCGGCTGCGCTGGCCACGTCCAGTGCGCGCTGGTAAGCCGCCGCCGTGCCACCAGCGCCGACTCTCTTCTGGATGTCGCCGATCAGCAGCCAGTCGCGGGCGATCTTTTCCGGCAGCGCAAGTCTGCGGTCGATCTCGAGCGCGGCGTGCGCGGCGGGCAGGGCATTGCCGGCGTCACCGTTGGCGAGTCGCGCGGCGGCGATGAGTCGCCAGGCATTGCCGGCCTCGGCCGCCTCGTCTTTGCCCTGCAGCAGCTTCAGGGCGGCTTCGGCATGCGCTAACGCGTCCGCCGCGTGCCGGTCGGCGAGCGCTGCACGCGCTTGCAACAGGTGCAGGCTCGCGGCTTGCGGGCAGGCGCCGGCGCATTGGCCGCTGGCCGCCGCGAGACTTTGCTGCGCGGCGGCGCGGCGGTCCAGCGCCAGTTGCGCCTGGGCCTTGATCAGCAGGATGTCCAGCGTGCGGCCGGCGTCGGCGCTGCGCTCCGCCAGTTCCAGCGCCAGCAGCGCAGCTTCGGCGCGGCCCTGGGCGAGTTCGCTGCGGGCCAGATGCAAGCGGTTGCGCGCGGCGCCCGGCGTGTCGTCGATGCTGGCGTAGATCCGCGCGGCCTCGTCGAAGCGGCGTGCCGCGACGGCGTAGTCGCCGCGTCCGTAGCGTTTGGCGCCGTCGCTTTCGGCTTCCAGCGCGGCCTTGAGGCGCGGCGGCTCGGGTGGCCTGGGCGCCGCCGCACAGCCGGCGAGGATCAGCATCGCCATCAACAGAGTCTTAGCGCGCACGGCCGGCCTCCCCGCGCAAATCGCTGTCCATCTTGAGCGTTGCCGGCGCTGGTGCATCGACGAAGTTGCGGATCGGCCACGCCTGTTTTGCGCCGCTGATGATTTCGCGCACGTCCGCAGTCACGGCGCTGCCTTCGCGCAGGGCCGGCGGCACGCTGACCTCGGCTTCGGCAGCGATCTTCTCGACGTGGTCGAGCACCTGTTGCGTGCGATCGATCAGGCCGGGCAGGCGCTGGTTGGCGACCGCCAGGGTCTGACCGAGCTGGCCCAGGCCTTCCTCGGCCTTGCCCAGCACCTGGGTGGCGGCACGGCCTATGCCATCGACCTGGCGGTTGCCGTTGGCGAGCAGAGCGTTCACCGCCTCCGAACTCGCGCGCAGCTGGGCCAGGGTGCCGGGCAGGCCCTTCTCCGGATCGGCCAGCACCCCGGTGATCACCTTGATGTCCTTGAGGATGGGCACGAACTCGTCGCGCACCTGGTTGGCAAGTGCACCGAGGCCCTCGGCACGGGAGAAGGCCAGCCGCGCCTCGGCCGCGGCGAGCTGGGTCTTGTCCGGTCCCGGCACGATTTCCAGCGTAGGCGAACCGACCAGGCCTTCCTTGCGCAGTTCGACCCGTGCGTCGCGGGTGATGAAGCGCATGTGATCGGCATCGATCTCCATGATTACCACCACCTGGCCGTCATCCTTCAGGCTGACGTCGGCCACCGCGCCGACGCGAAAGCCGGCGATGCGCACGGCCTGGCCCTTGACGATGTCCTGCGCGCTGTTGGTGACGAAACTGTAGGTCGTGGTTTGGCGGAACAGGCCCTGGCGCACGACGATGGCGGCCAGCAGGGCCAGCATCGCCAGCGCGGCCACGAACAGGAAGCGGCGGGTGCCACGGCGCAGCGCGGCGGCATCGCTGTCGTATTGGGTCAGGAGTGACATGGGGCCTCCGCGGTTTCGGCGAGTTCGGCAAGTTCGGTAAGCGTCCGGCAGTCGGGCAGCTCCGGCAGCTGATGGCTGTCGAGGTCGACGAAGAGCACCGGCCGGAAAGGGTGGCGCTGATGGTAGACGGCCTCCACGGCGATCAGTGCATTCGCCTCGCGCCGCGCCAGGCCGGCGAAGAGGCGGTCGATCACCAGCAGTTCGGGCGGGCGCAGCAGGTAGCGGGCGAAGCCGACTGTCCAGCGCTCGGTGCGCTCGAGGTTCATCGGCTGTTGGCGGCCCAGCGTGGCGATGCGCTCCGCAGTCAGGCCACAGAGCTCGAGGGCGCTCTCCAGGTCGCGTTCCCAGTCGCGCGGATCATCGGGATCGCCGTCGTAGCGCAGCGCCAGCGTGAAATTTTCGGCTACCGTCATGGCGCCGAGCAAGCCGCCGCTGTCGGGCAGGACGCCGACGCCGGGGCAGCGCTCGAGCGCCTCCACCACGCGCTGCGCGATGTTCGAGTCGGCCACCACGAGGCGATGCCGGCCGCCCGCGTCGAGCGGCAGCGCCAGACGCAAACCGCCGTCATCGAACAGCGACAGCCGGCGCGCTTCGACAGTGGCGTGCAGGGCGCTCATCGCAGGGCGTAGACCAGCACGGCGAAGGCGACGTCCACCACGAAGACGGCGATCAGACCGCTGCCCACGGCCTGGATCGCAGCCCCGGAAATGGCTTGCGTCGAGCCCTTGCCGCTGCTGCCGTGGTGGCAGGCGATGATGCCGATGGCGGCACCCATGAGCGCGCTCTTGACCAGGCTCAGCAGGGCCAGCCACGGGTCGGCGAGATCGAGGAAGCGGCCGGCCGTCTCCGCCAGCGGACGGTGTTCGAGCAGCGCCGTGGCCAGCCAGCCGCTACCGATGGCAACCGCCTGGAAGCAGGCAGTGACCGCCGGCAGGGCGATGACCAGACCGAAGACGCGCGGCAGCAGCAGGTAATCGGCGGCAGGCACGCCGAGCCGGCGCAGGGTGGTGAATTCATCGTGCACGTGCATTACGGCGAGTTCGGAGGCAATCCCGGCGCTGCTGCGGGCTACCACCACCAGCGCTGAGAGCAGAGGCGCCAGTTCGAAGAAGAGGCCGAGGAAGATCATGCGCTGGGTCAGGTCGCTGTCGGCGCCGACCAGCGCGGCGAGCTGGGTGACGACCGTGGCCCCGGTCAGCATGGCCATCACGCCGATTACCGGCAGGGCGGTCACGCCAGCCGCGTAGACCTGACGCTGGAGCTGCTCACGCAGCAGCGGCCGGCGTAGTTCGCGCTGGCGGCTGGCGGCGAACCAGGCCAGCAGCAGGTAGGCGCCGAGGCGGGTGTTGGCGAAGGCGTTCACTTGCCGCCTCCGTGCGGCGCCGTCAGCGGCGGCGTCCAGCCCCAGAGGTGGGGCGAATCCGGCACATCCGGCGCAGACGGGCCGAGATCGGTCAGGCCGCCGGCAAAGCCGACGGCGGCTGCGACATCCTGCGAGCAGAGCACCGGATGCGCGTATTCCTTTGTCATGGTTTCGAGGCTGCTGGCGACAGCGACGGCGTCGCCGATCACCGAGAACTCGCGGCGCAGGTGTGAGCCGACATAGCCGGCGAGCACCTCGCCGCTGTGGATGCCGATGCCGATCTTGAGCGCCTCGATGCCTTCCGTGGCGAGTTCGAGGTTGAGCTGGTCGACGCGCAACAGCAGGTCCTGCGCGGCTTCCAGCGCGTTGCGCTGCGGCGCCGGCAGTGGCTGCGGCAGGCCGAAGGTCGCCATCAGGCCATCGCCGACGTATTTGTCGACGGCGCCGCCGCTGTTCTGGATGGCCATGCTGGCGGCCGCATGGAAGCGATTGAGCAGGCTGATCATGGCTTCGGGCGTGGACTGCGCGTTGCGCGCCGCGAAGCCGCGGATGCCGGCGAAGAGCAGGGTCACGTTCTGGCGCTGGCCGTTCTGCTCGACCTGCAGTTCGCCGCCGAGCAGGGCGCGCATTACCTGCGGGCTGACGTGGCCGGCGAACATGCTGCGCAAGGTCTGCTTTTCGCGGAAGCGGCGGGCGAAGTCCCATGCCTGCCGCGCCGTGAAGGCGAGCAGCGTCACGATGACCAGGTTCGCCACGGGCAGATAGTTGCCGTGCCAGAGCGCGAAAGTGGAACCGGCGACGAAGCCCCCGATGACCGCGACCAGCGCCAGGGTCTTGATCTTGCCGCCGCGGCCGAACCAGAGCAGCGCGCCGAGCCCGGCCAGGAACAGCGAGAGGTTTTGCGGTACACGCTCGATCAGTCCGCGTCCGAGCAGGGAGCGCAGGGCCTGGATGTGCACCACGGCGCCAGGTTCGGTGCGGCTCCCGGGCTCCCAGGCGGCCAGCGGCACCGGCAGGCGATGACGGGTTTCGGTCGGCAGCAGGTTGGCCACCACCACGGCGCGGCCCTTGACCAGGGCGCGCAGCTTCTCGGTATCGCCGGCGCGGATCCAGTCCAGCACCGTGGTCACCGGCGTGTATTCGATGGCGCCGCCGACGCTGTAGTCGATCATGCCGGTGGGCGAGCCCTCACGGCCCAGATACTTCGCCATGGCCAGGGCCAGCGGCTCCTGCTTGTCTTCGGAACGGCAGCGGGCCTGATTGACGCGGCGCACGATGCCGTCGGCGTCTTCGCAGATCGCCAGCGAAGCCACTGCTTTCTTGCCGATGGCCGCCAGCAGTCCCGGCGCGATCGGGCGCAGGCTGGTGCCGACGCCGGGCGGCTGCCCCACCACCAGCGGCGCCGCGCCTCGCAGCAGGTAGATGCCGGCGATCAGCGTGGCATCGATATCCTTGACCAGGAAGTCATAGGAGCGCACCGGCAGCGGCATCGCCAGCCCGACCACGGCCGGATGCGCGCCCGAAAGACCGGCGAAGAGGGCAGCCAGATGGGTGTGCCAGAGCGCCGTGGGCTCCGGAATCGCTTCGTAGGCGGCCTCATCGAGGCCGATGACCACGACATCCTGGGCCAGCGGCGTAGGCGCGTTGGCGCGCAGCCAGCGCGCCTGGGCGTCATAGAGCGACTGGTCGGCGAAGCGCAGGGTGCGAGTCGACATCAGCCCCCAGGACGCAGCACACACCAGCAGAAAGCCGATCAGGATATCGCGGGAGAGATGAAACATCGGTTCATTATGACATGGGCCGTAGCGGCCAACGGCGGCTCGGCAAAGCCGGCTTGCAGGCCTGGCAGCCGGGGCGCGGCTAAGGCGCGGTTGGTTTCGTCGGCACGCTGGCCGGTTGATCGGGTGACATATTTCCCCGATTCGGCAATGCCCGCAACGTTGAGGCCCTAGTGCAGGCTCTTGCCGGTGCTGAAGGTGACGCCATCGTCGACCACCGTGCGGTTCGTCTGGATTTCGACCAGTGCCGTCCTCATTGCGGGATCGCTGATCCAGTGCGCGGCATGACGGCCCAGCAGGATCTCTGCCGGTGCCATCGGCTTCGCGATGCCGAAGCCCTGGATGTAGTCGATGCCGACTTCGGCCATGGCGCGCAGGGTTGCTGCGTCCTCGACCCATTCTGCAATCGAGCGCATGCCAAGATTGCGCGACAGATCGCTGATGGCTTGCACGATTGACAGGCGCGATGGGTGGCGGGCCGCTGATTCGACGATCGCGCCGTCGATCTTGATGACATCCGCCTGGAGGTCACTGAGGTACATGAACGATGTGTAGCCGGCGCCGAAGTCGTCCAGTGCCAGTTTCACGTCCAACTCGCGCAGTCGTTCGATCACCCGCCGCGTTTGCCCGAAGTCGCGCAAGGCGACTCCTTCGGTGATCTCCGCGCAAAGGCGGCTGGCGGCACGCGGATGGGCACGCAGCATGGCATAGGCGTCGGCCATGAACTGCTCGTCATTGATCGAGGCGCCGGAGAAATTCATGGTCACAAAACGGGTGGTGGTGAGTTGTGCGAGATTGGTGTCGAGCCATTCCAGCACCTCGCGCAGCACCCATCGATCAATCACCCCGACGCGACCATGCGCCTCGGCGACCGCGATCACTCGCGCCGCGGGCATCACCGTGCCGTCCGGCGCGCGTGCCCGCAGCAGCACTTCGAAATCCAGCGCACCAAAGGGATCGCTCAGCGACATGATCGGCTGCATCGCGATGGCGAGGAATTTTGGTGCTTGTTCCGGCGTAAGACGGGCCACCAGCGCCCGTTCTTCCTCATGCTCCTGAAACGCGGGCGCATCCGCGCCGTAGGTAACGACATGACCGACAATGAAATTGCGCTTGGCCTCGCGACAGGCGCGGTCGGCGGCGGAGATCAGATCCGTCACATCAAGCCCGGCCGTGACCTCCACCGCACCGAAGGACACGCCGATACGGAAAGCCAGGTCTTGCACCCGAAACGAACTGCCGTCGATTTGATCGACCAGTTCGCGACATTTGGCCCCCGCTTCCGCCAATGACAGGCCATTAAACAGGATCAGAAACTCATCACCGCCAATGCGGCCGAGCAAATGGTCGCCCCCGAGCGACTTGACAACGCAGGCACAAAATTGACGCAGTACCTCGTCACCAGCGGTGTGCCCGAAAAGATCGTTGATGGTCTTGAAGCGATCCAGGTCCATGTAGGCCAGAGTGGCAGGCGTCTGCGGGCGGGCGGATCTGATCGCGCCGCGCAGCGCCTGCTCGATCGCGCGCCGGCTCAGCGCGCCCGTCAGCTGGTCGTGGTCGGCCAGATACATCAACTTGCGGTTGGCAGTCACGGATTCGGTGATGTCCTCGATCGATCCCTCGATCAGTCCGTCTCCGATTGAAGCCCGCACCTCGTACCACGCATCCTGGGTGATTGACTGGAAGCGCAATTGCGCACGCGGGCTTTCGGCCAGCGTCGATCTGATCGATTCCCATGTCCCGGGCTCGAAGAGCTTTTGCCAGCGGGCTTTGCCGTCCAGCGTCTGCTGGCCGAGAAGGCGACCAAGGGCCGGGTTGCCGCGCAGAATTTGCCCGGTCGCGTCGGCAGTGAAGAAAGCCACTGGAACCTGGTCATAGGTTTTCCGCAGGGCCCCCTCGGCCTCCTCGCGGCCCGATCGTTCACTGCGCATCTGCTCAGCCAGCGCGATGGCCACCAGCAGGCCCGAGCTGAGCGCGGCGGTGACGCTGTTGACGTAAGGTATCGGGCCGGGCAGACCGAACATCGCCTTGATCACTTCGGCGAAACCGGCGACCGCGGTGACCACCAGCGAGGCGGTGAACCAGAGGGCGATGCGGGACTGCGAAACCAGCAGAATGCGTGCTAACAGATAGACGATGATGCCGTAGCCGACGAAGGCGCCGATCCACAGCACGGGCAGGAAATGACGATAGGGCAGCAGCAGCGCGGCGGCGAACATCGGCAGGTAGAGCAGTTCGAGCACATTCAGCAGGGTGCGGTTGCCGACTTTGCGCAGGTCGACCTGAAACAGCCTGGTGAACAGGTAAACCGTCAGCGGAAAGTTGCTCGCAAAAATCATTTTCCGCATCCCGTCCAGCCATGCGCTGGGCACCTGATGACCAAGCCAGACCATATCCCAGCCGGTGGAATTTGCGCCAAGCCGCGCATTGACGATGAGCCAGGCGGCAAACACGACATAAAGCGGTTCGCGGTTGACCAGGGCGGCCAGCAGCATGAATACGGCAAGTACCGTCAGACCGCCTTCGAGCAGGCCCATGTCGGTCGCGAACGACCGCAGCGCCTGGTCGAAGTCAGCCGCTGTCCATGCCGTGACGGAGAGCCGGGCCGGACCGACGAAGGTGGCGCGGCAGATGATGGGAGCCCCCGACAGGTCAATGCCGGTGGTGGCGAATCCGGAATTGGCGACGGTGAATGCGCCGCTGACCGCGGAACGCGTTACCGTCCCGAGTGGCGCCAATGCCGCGCCGTGCCAGCAGGCGAGCGTCCGCGCATGGCGCGACGGGAAATACAGCAGCGGCGGTCCGACCGCGTCGGACGCCAGCACGGGCGGCGTGAACGCGAACCAGACCGGCGCTTCGGACAGCTGGGTGTCGAAGGACGTGACCGGGCGGACGCCGCGTAGCGCCTGGCGCGCTTCGGCCGGCTGCATCTGGCCGTCGTCGGGAACGAAAGCCATCGCGCCAAATGGCAGGCCGGCAGGTTCGCGGACGGCGCTATCCGATTCCCAGGCGAACAGCGCCAGCAGCATGACGCCAGCGAGAACGACTGGAATGCCGATGAATGAAAGCCGGCTGAGCCAGCGGGTGTTACGACGGAGGAAGCCTCGCAGCAGTTCGCGGGAGGTGAGCAGCAACAGGCGCCGGGTTCGTGGCCTCATTTCTCCACATCCGTCGGCGGTCGTTTGCGGCACTTCACGGCCATCCCCTCGGACTCCGCCAGCGCGTGTGTCTCAGCTTTCAGCCAAGGACAGATGCGTTTCCTCGTCTCTATCGTGATCATGGCCGGCGCCGACAGCGGCGGCAGGAGCCAATTCGATGTCCGGATGCTGCGTCCTGAAAAACAGCGAGTACCAGGGGTGGTCGCACTCGAGCCAGCGGCGCTTGGTGGCGATCAGGTCGCAGCTCATGACCCGGTGTGGAATCATGCCGACATGGGCCATGGGAATGAAGCCGCCTTCGGGGAAAACATCCTCGAACAGCAGCCAGTTGTAAAAGCGGTCCATCGGGTGTCGCGCAGTCACCACCATGCAGTCGACCCCGCTCGCTTCGCAATACAGGAACATGCTCTTCATGAGCATTGCCTTGACCACCCGGCCTTCGGCCGCCTGGGTGACTGCGAGGCGTGTCGCTTCCGCCAGCACCCTGTCCGAGAGCTCGCCGGGCAAGCGCACGGAGTGTTCGAGATCCAAGGGGTGGTTCTGGTTGGTACGAAAGCGCATGCTGCCGAGGGGTGCACCATCTAGTTTCGACAAGGCCACCAGGACACGACTGCTGCCATCCAGGTCACTGGGCTCGGGAGCGGCAAATCGCGCCGCGAGCTCCGGGACATGGCGCCCATAGGCACTGCGGCGGATTGATACGGCTTTCGCCAGTTCTGCTTCGTCACGTACGCAACGCACTACGAACGACAGGCGTTCGCGAAGGCCGGGCTGGGTTGGGGTTTTCAAGGGCATGGCAGGGAATATGCCTGTTTCCACCTTGGGTGACAAGGGAAAATACGATTTTGCAGCGCCTGTGGTCTGGAAATAACCACATTCCGATGCCAGGCGGGTGAATGACAAAGTGCCATCATCAGGGCCATCGCGCTGTTTGCGGCTTCGCCGGCAGGGGATGAAGGTCCTTTCGATTTATGGCGGAATTACCGCTGACATTCTTGATACGGAGTCGGCATCCGGCTCAGCGCCCGCAACGACTTGAACCGGCGGCGCCAATAAAAAGCCGCTCCCGAAAAGGGGGAGCGGCTCGCTGACTGGCGCCCGGATGCGGCTTTGTTAGAGGGCGGCGGCGTTTTCGGCCAGGTACTTGGCGACGCCTTCGGTCGAGGCGTTCATGCCCTTCTCGCCCTTCTGCCAGCCGGCGGGGCAGACCTCGCCGTGTTCTTCGGTGAATTGCAGGGCGTCGATCATGCGCAGCATTTCGTCGATGTTGCGCCCCAGCGGCAGGTTGTTCACCACCTGGTGCTGCACCACGCCGGCCTTGTCGATCAGGAATGAGCCGCGGAAGGCCACGCCGCCGGCTGCCTCGACGTCGTAGGCCTGGCAGATGGCGTGATTGATGTCGGCCACCAGCGGGTAACCGACCTGACCGATGCCGCCGTTGTTCACCGGCGTGTTCTTCCATGCCAGGTGCGTGAATTGGGAGTCGATCGAGCAGCCGATCACTTCGACGCCGCGCTTCTTGAATTCGTCCAGACGATGATCGAAGGCGATCAGTTCCGACGGACAGACGAAAGTGAAATCGAGCGGATAGAAAAACAGCACGACGTGCTTGCCGCGGAGGGAAGACAGCTTCAGATCCTTGATTTCATTGTTGCCGAAAACCGCGGTCGCGGTGAAGTCGGGGGCTTGTTTGCCAACGAGTACGGACATGTGGAGCTCCTTAGATAGTGATTGGGGGAAAGTCCATTTAGATAGTGGCGATTTGCCGCCATTCAAGCGGTCGGCCGCAATTCGAAGTCCGTATATTCGCCGCTGGCGGTTTCAACCATGACATTGTCGACCGCGGCGCCGCCCGGGCCGATGCGGCTCCATGCCAGCATTTCTTCGACCTGCTCGGCATGGCCGGCGATCATGGCCTCGACGCTGCCATCGCGGCGGTTCCGCACCCAGCCGTTCACGCCCAGCAGGCGCGCCTGCGCCGCCATCGCATAGCGGAAGCCGACGCCTTGAACCAGGCCGCTGATCACCAGGCGGCGAACTTGCATTACTTCACCCGCATGCCCGGCTGGGCGCCGCTGTCGGGCGAGAGCAGGAACAGGCCGGGCGACTTGCCGTCGCTGTCCGAGGCGGCCAGCACCATCCCTTCGCTGATGCCGAATTTCATCTTGCGCGGGGCGAGATTGGCCACCATCACCGTGAGCCGCCCGACCAGTTGCGCCGGATCGTAGGCCGACTTGATGCCGGCGAATACGTTGCGTGTCTCACCCTCGCCGAGATCGAGCGTGAGGCGGATCAGCTTGTCGGCGCCTTCGACATGCTGTGCGTCGGCGATGCGGGCGATGCGCAGGTCGACCTTGCTGAAATCGTCGATCGAGATAGTCGGTTCCACGGGGCTGGTCTGCGCTTGCACGATGTCCTCGCTGTGTTGTTGGTGCTGGGCGTGACGCTGCGGCGAATGCGGCTCGGCAACAGTTATGCGCAGCGGTATCCCCGGGGACGGCGCTGGCGCTGCGGCGGTCGGCTCCAGCGACTCGCGGTTGGCGGCGATCAGTGAGTCGATCTGCTTCGCGTCGATGCGCTGCATCAGGTGCTCGTAGTCGCTGATCGGGTGGGCGATCGGCAACAGATGTCCGGCATCGGCCCAGTGCAGCGGGGCGACATTGAGGAATTCCTCGGCGCGTTGCGCCAGCTTGGGCAGCACCGGCTTCAGATAGATCGTCAACAGGCGGAAGGCGTTGATCAGCAGCGAGCACACCTCGTGCAATTTGGCTTCCTGGCCTTCCTGCTTGGCCAGCACCCAGGGCTGATTCTTGTCCACATACTGATTGATCCGGTCGGCCAGCGCCATCACGCAGCGCATGCCGCGGGCGTAGTCGCGCACCTCGTAATACCCGGCGATTTCATCCGCAGCCTCCATCAATCCCGGCAATTCCGCTTTGAATCGGGCGCTGACGTGCTCCCGCTGCAGCTTGCCATCAAAACGTTTCGCGATGAATCCCGCCGCGCGGCTGGCGATGTTGATGTACTTGCCGATCAGGTCGGAATTGACGCGCTGGGTGAAGTCCTCGAGATTGAGGTCGATGTCTTCCATGCTGCCGTTGAGCTTGGCGGCGAAGTAGTAGCGCAGCCATTCCGGATTGAGCCCCTGCGTCAGGTAGGACTCGGCGGTGATGAAGGTGCCGCGCGACTTCGACATCTTGGCGCCGTCGACGGTCAGGAAGCCGTGGGCGAAGACTTTGGTCGGCGTCCGGTAGCCGGCATGCGCCAGTTCCGCCGGCCAGAACAGGGCGTGGAAATAGAGGATATCCTTGCCGATGAAGTGGTACAGCTCGGCCGTCGAATCCTTGCCCCAGAACTCGTCGAAATCGAGCCCCTTCTTGTCGCAGAAGTTCTTGAACGAGCCCATGTAGCCGATCGGCGCGTCGAGCCAGACGTAGAAGTACTTGCCGGTACTTTTCCCGTTGTCGCCGGGGATCTCGAAGCCGAAGTAGGGGGCATCGCGCGAGATGTCCCAGTCGGTGAGCTTGCTTTCGCCGGGCGCGCCCAGCCATTCCTGCAGCTTGTTGGCGGCCTCCGGTTGCAGGCGTTCTTCCTGCTGCGTCCACTGCCGCAGGAAGTCCTGGCAGCGCGGATCGGAGAGCTTGAAGAAGTAGTGGTCGGAGGACTTCAGCACCGGTGGTGCGCCCGACACCGCCGAGTAGGGATTCTTCAGGTCGGTCGGCGCATAGGCCGCGCCGCAGGATTCGCAGGCGTCGCCGTACTGGTCCTTGGCGCCGCACTTCGGGCACTCGCCCTTGATGAAGCGGTCGGGCAGGAACATCAGCTTGACCGGATCGTAGTACTGCTCGATCGAGCGGATCTCGATCAGGCCGGCGGCCTTGAGCTTGGCGAAGATGTCTTCGGAATAGTGGCGCGTTTCGTCCGAATGGGTGGTGTAGTAATTGTCGAAGGCGACATGGAAGCCGGCGAAATCGCGGGAATGTTCGGCGTGCACCCGCTCGATCAGTTGCTCCGGCGTGATGCCTTCCTTTTCCGCGCGCAGCATGATCGGCGTGCCGTGGGTGTCGTCGGCGCAGACGAACCAGCATTCGTGGCCGCGCATTTTCTGGAAGCGGGTCCAGATATCGGTCTGGATGTACTCGACCAGATGGCCGAGATGGATCGCGCCGTTGGCATACGGCAGGGCGGCGGTAAGGAGGATCTTGCGGGTCATGACACGGTCTTTCCGGGTGCTGGCGGCGGCGGCCGCATCTCAAGGGGTGCATTGTACCGGGGCGGGGTGGTTGCCGGGCTTAAGCCGCCGTGTCGCCAGCGCCGACTCCTGGGCATGCGGTCGCTCGACGGCCGTTGCCGGGGCGAGACCCGGCATCTCCGTAGCGAGGGAAGCCCAAGAGTCGGCGCTGACGGTACGGCGCCGCGTCTTGGTTTCGTATGCACCGAGTCACCTCATGTGCATGGAGCTTTCCTTGTCGATAATCGATCGCCCGGCCGGTCAAATGTGGCGGATTGGGGCGTCAATAGAATGAGAGAACCATGGAGTCAAGCCACGGTTGCCGGGCTATTGCAGGACTGGAATACGAAGTCCAATCAACGCTTCAGTTCCCGATAGAAGTTCTCATGGGTGCCAACCAGCAGCAGCAATCGGGTAGCGGGGTCATATTCGTAGGCAAGCAGGAAAAGTTTCCCCACGCACTGAAACTTATAGACGAAAATGCCGGCCAAATCACCTCTCTTCGCTTCGCCCTGGGTGGGGTCGGCAACGATGGCGGCGACTGCGTCATCCACATCGGCTTTTTGATTCGGATGCAGCCGCTTGTAGGCGCGGTGGAAGCCGCTTCCCTGAAATACTTCAACCACGCTTCGCCCTGCGGCCTTCCGGCACAAATGGCGTCGCGTCTTTGCGGCCTTCTGCCCGGACAATCAGCAACTCGCGGACAAAGTCGACCGGCAAGTCGGGGTTATCCAGCGCCGCTTTGCCGATCTTGGCCCAAAACTCTATTTGACCCGCAATGGTGCGGCATTCCGCTTCGGCGTGAGACTTGGCGTCTGCGTACAACAGTTCATCGATGCGAACGGGCATGCCCATAATCTTCTCCTGCTACAAATTGCTACATTTGTAGTCTAGCTTCTCCGGCGCGCCGAATCAATGGGCGCCTATCTTCAGCTTCGAATTGATGTTCGTAACGGCCCGACACGCGCCATCTCCCTTTGAAGGGAAAACCCAAAGAGTCGGCGCTGACGGTACGGCGCCGCGTCTCGTGGTTTCGTATGCATCGAATCACCTATTGTGCATGGGGTCTTCCTTGCCGATAATCGATCGCCCGGCCGGTCATATGTCCTATGTGGCGGATTGTGGCGCCGATAAAATGGGTTCTCACCGATGGATATCGACGGCCCCGTCGGGGCCGTGAAAGGGGTTGCAGGATGGATGTGATTGATTGGTTTGTGCCACCGGCGGTCCGCGATGACCCTCGCAGCAACACGCGTCACCGGGGCATCGCGAAATCCCTGCTGACCATTTCGCTGGTCGTCTCGCTGATGCTGCTTGGCGTCGTCATCGTGCGCGGGCATCTCCCGGCGGTCGAATATGCCTTGTTCGCGGCCGGCATTTTCACTCCGGTGCTTGGCGCGCTGCTGATTCGCGCCACGGCAGACATCACCTTGGGGCTGGTGGTGGCCAACTTCGGCGGCGTCCTGATCATCGGGGTATGGGCGTTCCTGACCGGCGGCATCAACTCGATCGCGCTGCCGGGGTTTCTCGCCAACCTTGCCATGCAGAGCACCTTCGGCAACGTCGCCATCCTCCTGGTCACGGGAGCGGCGCTGGCGGCGGCGCTGCTGTTCCTCTATCTGGCGACGACGATGGGCTGGGTTCCCGTGAGTTTCATCGCCGTAGCGGACGAGCCGGGCATGATGCTGACTTCGATGCTGGGTTCCGCCGGGATGGTGGTCCTGGCGGGGGTTGTCGTCGCGCGCGATCGCGCGCGGGTCAAGGCGCATCTGCGCCAGGCGCAGCACGCGGCGGAGCAATCGAGCCGGGCCAAGGCGGTGTTTCTGCGGTCGATGAGTCATGAGTTCCGCGCGCCCCTGGAAGCGATCCGCGACCTTGCCGAGCGGATGGGCGCCGACCGGGAACATCCGTTGAGCGACGTGCAACAGAATGGCGCCAGGAACATCCTGGCGGCCGGGCTGCACCTCGGCGACCTGCTGACGCAGGTACTGGAAATGAGCCGCGCCGAGACAAGCGAACTGTCGCTGAAGATCGAGCCCGTGGTCATGGAACGAGTGGTCGCGCCCTGTCTGTCGATCATCGAGCTGGAAGCGCAAAAAAACAGTGTCAGGCTGGTCAATGACTGCGGCGCCCACGCCGGTTCGGCGGTGTGGGCCGACCGGGTTCAGGTCAAGGAGGCGCTGCTGAATCTGCTGTCCAATGCCGTCAAGTTCAATCGCGTCGGCGGGACGGTGACGGTCTCGTGCCAGCCGGCAGGCGCCGCGTACCTGCGCATCCTCGTCGCCGATACCGGGGTCGGCATCGCGCGGGAAAGACAGCATCAACTGTTCGATCCGTTTTCGCGTCTGGGGCTGGAAGAGGGGGCGATTCAGGGCGTCGGTCTCGGACTCGTGACGGCGAAACGGCTGATCGAAAGGATGCGGGGCCGAATCGGCTTCGAGTCGATTGAGGGTCTCGGCAGCACCTTCTGGGTGGAACTGCCGCTGGCCGAGGCCGACGCAGCGCCCGGCTGATCCGAATCGCCGTAGCCCCAGCGCCGACTTCCGGGTTCCGCGCCGTTGCGAAGACCGGACTGCGACTCCGGGCGCGATAACAAATCAGCCGAACCTAATATATAATCCCGACTAGTTCACTCGGGTATGGCGTGACGGTTCCGGGTGATAATCCGCCGCTCGCGAATTCCTCCCCTACTCTTCGTCATCATCAAAGGCCTTTCATGTCCATCAACGAACAAACCATTCAGGCTGCACTCAAGACCGTGGTCGATGCCAACACCGGCAAGGATCTGGTCAGCAGTCGCAGTGCCAAGAACATCAAGATCACGGGCAGTGATGTCTCGCTCGACGTCGAACTCGGCTACCCGGCGAAGAGCCAGATCGAAGGCTTGCGCGCGGCAGTCATCGCGCAGCTGAAGACCATCCCCGGCATCGGCAATATCAGCGCCAACGTCTATTCGAAGGTGGTCACGCATGAGGTGCAGAAGGGCGTCAAGCTGATTCCGGGCGTCAAGAACATTATCGCGGTCGCCAGCGGCAAGGGCGGCGTCGGCAAGTCGACCACGGCGGTCAATCTGGCGCTGGCACTGTCAGCCGAAGGCGCCACGGTGGGCCTGCTCGATGCCGATATCTATGGGCCCTCGCTGCCGCAGATGCTGGGCATCGCCAGCGGGCGCCCCGAGTCGGCCGACGGCAAGGGCCTCGAACCGATGGATGCGCACGGCATCCAGGCGATGTCGATCGGCTTCCTGATCGACCCCGAGCAGCCCATGGTCTGGCGCGGCCCGATGGTGACCCAGGCCCTGACCCAGCTGCTGACCGAGACGCGCTGGCGCGACGTCGATTACCTGGTGATCGACATGCCGCCCGGCACCGGCGACATCCAGCTGACGCTGGCGCAACAGGTGCCGGTGACCGGTGCCATCATCGTCACCACGCCGCAGGACATCGCACTGCTGGACGCGCGCAAGGGCCTCAAGATGTTCGAGAAGGTCGGCATTCCGATCCTCGGCATCGTCGAGAACATGAGCGTCCACATCTGTTCCAAGTGCGGCCACGCCGAACCCATTTTCGGCTCCGGCGGCGGCGACAAGATGGCCAAGGACTACGCGGTGGAAATGCTCGGCGCCCTGCCGCTCGACATGGCGATCCGCATGCAGATGGACGATGGCAAGCCGACCGTCGAGGCCGATCCGGAAGGACCGGCAACGCAGATCTACAAGACCATCGCGCGCCGCATTGCGGTGAAGATCGCGGAGCGGGCCAAGGACCACACCAGCAAGTTCCCCAGCATCAAGGTGGTGAACACCTAGTCAATAGGCGGCTCTGACTTCGTCTTCGACCAGGGTTTTCAACTGCTCGTAGCCCCAGGTGGGGAGCGGCTTGCCGTTCACGAAGAACTCTGGCGTCGCCTTGACGTTGAGCGTCCTGGCGTCGGCCAGGTCTTGCTGGATCATGTTCGCGATTTCGGGCAACTCCATCTCGGCCTTGAGTCTTGCAAGGTCGAGGCCGACGTTGCCGATATGGTTCCAGACCAGTTCAGGCCGCGCCTGATGTTGCGCCACCCAATAGGATTGGGCGGCGAATACGGCGTCCAGGGTTTCCCAAAACTTGCCCTGTTTCTCGGCCGCCGCGAGCATTTTCAGTACGACATCGGAACCCTGATGAAGCGGCGTATAGCGGGCGTAGAGGCGGATCTTGTTGGGATATTTCGCCATCAACTCCTTGACCATCGGATAAAATTCCTTGCAGGTTTCGCAGGCGGGATCGAAGAACTCGACGATCTCGACCTTGGCCGCCGGATGCCCGTAGCCGGGCGAATAGGGCCGCACGTAAGTTGACTTGTCGCGCTGGTACGCCTGGCCTGCCGCGTCGGCTTTTTGACTCCTGTAGACAAAGGCTCCGACCATGAACGCGAGGACCAGGAAAATCGCGGAAATGATGAGCAAATTTTTCTGCTTCACGGTGAACTCCTTCTATAGGCCAGAATCAGCAGCGCAGTGATCAGCAGGAACGCCAGCGCCGAAAGCAGGGGAATGGTCACGAAGCCGAACCAGTTGATGTGAAATTCCGTGCAGGGCACGCCCTGGGTGCAGGGCTTCAGGTCCTCGGGGATATAGCCGCCGACCAGCAGCGTGTGAAACCCCGCCACCAGCGTGCCGACGGCCGTCAGGGGTATCACCGCGCGCACGATGTTGCGGTCGAACGGCAGCAGTGCGACGGGCAGGATCAGTACCAGCGGATACATGCAAATGCGCTGGTACCAGCAC
The DNA here is from genome assembly GCA_023229685.1 of Sulfuritalea sp. Classification (GTDB taxonomy): domain Bacteria; phylum Pseudomonadota; class Gammaproteobacteria; order Burkholderiales; family Rhodocyclaceae; genus Sulfuritalea. The sequence goes on along the minus strand of JALNYT010000001.1, from coordinate 722,075 downwards.
AGGATGCAGGGCGCGTAACCCATGACCTCGCTGAAAAACAGGCTGCCGAGCATGGAAACCATCGCCAGCAGCCAGCAAAGGAAGACCAGCGTCCAACTGAATGGGTCTTGCGCTCTGTCGGAGGAATTCATCAGCAATACTCTGTGCCGGAAAATGTTCATTTTACCGCTGCCCGCCGCCGGAGAATGAGCTGCGGCAGGGCCAGCCCCGGTGGCTAGCCGGGTTTCGACGGGCGGGGCGGCAGATGGGTGGCGACCGTCAGCAGCAGATGCTGCATGGCGGCCTCGTCCAGTGCGCTGCCGAGGGCGAAGCGCAGCCGGCTGGTGCCCTCCGGCACCGTCGGCGGGCGGATCGCAACCGCAAGAACTCCGGCATCTTCCAGCCGCTGCGCGGCAGCCAGCGCGTCTTCCTCGCTGCCGATCACGGCGGGAATGATCTGCGTGCTCGAACCCAGCGTGTCGTAGTTGCGCAGCGACAGCACATCGCGCAGGCGCTGCGAGTTCTGCGCCAGTCGCGCCCGCTCCTGGTCCATGTCGGGCACCAGATCGAGCGCCGCATCGACGGCGCCGAGTACGGCCGGCGGCAGCGCGGTGGTGTAGATGAAGCCGGGGCAGCAATTCACCAGCCAGTCGATCAGCGCCCGCGAGCCGGCGACGTAGGCGCCGAAGGCGCCGAAGGCCTTGCCCAGCGTGCCCATCACGACATCCACGCCACCACCGCATTCAGCAGCCAGTCCCCGTCCCTGTGGCCCCAGTACGCCAGTGGCATGGGCCTCGTCGACATACAGAGTCGCGCCGTGGCGTTCGGCCAGTTGCACCAGCGCCGGCAGATCGGCGCGGTCGCCATCCATGCTGAATACGGATTCGGTGAGGATCAGCTTGCGACCCGTATTCTGCTGAAGCAAATGATCGAGCTGATCGAGATCCTTGTGGCGGAAGACCTGCGTCTTCGCCCGGGCCACACGGCAGCCATGCACGATGCTGGCGTGATTGAGCTCGTCGCTGAAAATCGCCGTCTCACCAGCGCCGACCCCGGGGATACCGCTTCGCATAACTGTTGCCAGCGCCGGGATCACCGTGGCGTTGGCCTGGAAGCCGCTGGAGAACAGCAGAGCCGCCTCGCAGCGCTTGAAGGCCGCCAGCTTTTGTTCGACCGCCAGGGTGATGTCGCGCGTGCCGGTGACGAGGCGCGAGGCTGGCGCTCCGGCGCCGTGGCGCTGCGCCCATTCCGCGGCGCGCGCCTTCACCAGCGGATGCTGGCTCAAGCCCAGATAGTCGTTCGACGAGGCGTCGATCAGCGCGCGGCCGTCGACATCGTGCAAGGCGCCGTTCTGCCAATGCCACGGCCGCAGACGGCGCAGGCGCTTGGCCTCGCTCAGCGCGGCGAGACGCGCCTTCAGTATTGTGTCCAGGCCGGCATCCATTTCAGAGCTTCCGCGCGTTCCGTCAGCACTTGGCTTACGGCAGCGGTGAGGGTCGCGAGTTCCCCGGTGCTGATGATGAAGGGCGGCATCAGATACACCACGCTGCCAAAGGGGCGCACCCAGACGCCGAGTTCGGCGAAGCGCCGGCGCAAGCGCTTGAGATCGATGGCGCCAGCCAGTTCAACCGCGCCGATGGCGCCCTTGACGCGCACGTCGGCGACGCCGGCAAGCTCGCGGCAGGGCGCGAGTTGTTCACGCAACTGCGCCTCGATCGCCGCCACCTGCGCCAGCCGCGGCGAATTGTGAACGGGCTCGAACAGGTCGAGCGAGGCGTTCGCCGCGGCACAGGCCAGCGGGTTGGCCATGTAGGTCGGGCCGTGCATCAGTGCGGCCGCCGGATCGTCGGAGAGGAAGGCCTCGAACACATGGCGGCGCGCCACGGTGGCCGCCAGCGGCAGGGTGCCGCCGGTCAGCGCCTTGGACAGGCAGACAATGTCGGGGATCACGCCGGCTTCCTCGCAGGCAAACATGCGGCCTGTGCGGCCGAAGCCGGTCATGATTTCATCGGCGATCAGCAGCACCTGGTGCCGGGCGCAGGCTTTGGCGACAAACGCCAGCGTCGGCGCATCGTGCATCTTCATGCCGCCGGCGCCCTGCACCAGCGGCTCGATGATGACGGCGGCCAGCCGGTCGCGATGGGTTTCCAGCAGCAGGTCGAAGGCGCGGCGCAGGTTCTCGTCGGTCGGCAGTTCGGCCATCAGCTGGTCGGGCATGGTGCCGGCGAACAGCGCGTGCATGCCCTCTTCGGGGTCGCACAGCGCCATGGTGGCGAAGGTGTCGCCGTGATAGGCGTGGCGGAAATAGACGATGCGCTGTTTCTCCGCCTGGCCCCGGTTGCGCCAGTACTGGATCGCCATCTTGAGCGCCACTTCCACGGCCACCGAGCCGGACTCGGTGAAGAAGATCCGCTCCAGGTCGCCCGGCAGCAGCGCGGCCAGGCGTTGCGCCAGCCTCAGCGCCGGCTCATGCACCAGGCCGGCGAACATGACGTGCGGCAGGGTCGCCAACTGCTGCTCGACGGCGGCGCGGATGTGCGGGTGGTTGTAGCCGTGGCAGGCGGTCCACCATGAGGAAATGCCGTCGATCAGTTCGCGGCCGTCGGCCAGGCGGATGCGCGTGCCCTGCGTCGCCACCACCGCCAGCGGTGGCGCGGCGGTGGCCATCTGGGTATAGGGCAGCCAGATGTGGGGCAGGCCCTCGGTGAGCCAGTCGCGGGTTTCGGGCATGGGCGGGAACCGGCTGGCTGTCGCGGCTAGAATGCGCGCCAGCAGCAGCAAAAAGGAGAAGCAGGGTGAAGGCGCATTTTATCACCGGCACCGGTACCGACATCGGCAAGACCTGGCTGGCCTGCGCCCTGCTGCGGCACTGGCGTGCGGAAGGCCGGCAGCCGGCGGCGATCAAGCCGGTGCTGTCCGGCTTCGATCCGCTGCGACCGCAGGCGAGCGACGCCGGGGCCTTGCTGACGGCCTTGGGCCGCGAGGCGAGCAATGCCGAACTCGATGCCATCGCGCCGTGGCGCTTCGCTGCCCCGCTGTCGCCGGACATGGCGGCGGCGCGCGAAGGGCGCCGGATCGATTTCCAACAACTGGTGGGGTTTACGCGGCGTGCCGCCAGCGCCGACTCGTGCGCGACCCTGGTCGAAGGCGTCGGCGGCGTCATGGCACCGCTCGACGCGACGCATACGGTGCGCGACTGGATCGCCGCCAGCGGCCTGCCCTGCGTGCTGGTAGCCGGCAGCTATCTGGGCAGCCTGAGCCATACCCTGACGGCGCTGGAAGCCCTGCAAAGAGTCGGCGCCGGCGTCACGGCGATAGCGGTCAACGAATCACCGGGATCGACCGTCTCGCTCGACGCCACGCTGGAGACCCTGTCGCGCCACGCGCATGACATCCCGCTGGTGGGCATCGAGCGGGCCGGCCCGCAGGCCGGGATGACCCGGCTGGCCGGGCTACTGTGCCCAAACCCTTTCAGGCCGTATACTGCGCCCCCTTGAGTCCTATTTCCGGATGAACCATGACCATCAAGTGTGACAAGTGGATCCGCCGCATGGCGGCCCAGCATGGAATGATCGAACCCTTCGAGCCCGACATGGTGCGCGAGGTCGACGGCCGCAAGATCGTCTCCTACGGCACCTCGAGCTACGGCTACGATATTCGCTGCTCGCGCGAGTTCCGGGTGTTTACCAACATCTACTCGACCATCGTCGACCCGAAGAATTTCGATCCGAATTCCTTTGTCGAAATGGACGGCGACCATTGCGTCATCCCGCCCAACTCATTCGCCCTGGCGCGCACTCTTGAATATTTCCGAATTCCGCGCAACGTGCTCACCGTGTGCCTCGGCAAGAGCACCTACGCGCGCTGCGGCATCATCGTCAATGTGACGCCCTTCGAGCCCGAGTGGGAAGGCTATGTGACACTGGAGTTCTCCAACACGACGCCGTTGCCGGCCAAGATCTATGCCGGTGAAGGCTGCGCCCAGGTGTTGTTCTTCGAAGCCGACGAAGTCTGCGAGACCTCGTACAAGGATCGCGGCGGCAAGTACCAGGGTCAGGTCGGCGTTACACTGCCAAAAATCTAGAAATCTTAGCCACAGAGGACACAGAGATCACAGAGAAGGAGAGAACCGGGTTTTCTCTGTGTCCTCTGTGATCTCTGTGGCTAAATGTCTTTAGGGGTTATCCATGCGCTTCCATTTCCCGATCATCATCATCGACGAGGACTTCCGTTCCGAAAATGCTTCGGGTCTCGGCATTCGCGCGCTGGCCGAGGCGATCAAGGAAGAGGGCATGGATGTGCTGGGCGTTACCAGCTACGGCGACCTGAGCTCGTTTGCCCAGCAGCAGAGCCGGGCGTCGGCCTTCATCCTGTCGATCGACGACGAGGAACTGGCCAACCGGGAAAAGGAAACCATCGCCGAACTGCGCGCCTTTGTCGAAGAAATCCGCTACAAGAACGCCGAAATCCCGATCTTCCTGCATGGCGAGACGCGCACCAGCCGTCACATCCCGAATGACATCCTGCGCGAGCTGCACGGTTTCATCCACATGTTCGAGGACACGCCGGAATTCATCGCCCGCCACGTGGTGCGCGAGGCAAAAACCTATCTGGATTCGCTGCCGCCGCCCTTCTTCCGCGCGCTGGTGCACTACGCCGCGGATGGGTCGTATTCATGGCACTGCCCCGGCCACTCGGGCGGCGTGGCTTTCTTGAAGAGCCCGGTGGGCCAGATGTTCCACCAGTTCTTCGGTGAGAACATGCTGCGCGCCGATGTCTGCAACGCCGTCGAGGAACTCGGCCAGTTGCTCGACCATACCGGCCCGGTGGCGGCGTCCGAGCGTAATGCGGCGCGCATTTTCAATTGCGATCACCTGTTCTTCGTCACCAACGGCACCTCGACCTCGAACAAGATCGTCTGGCACTCCACGGTGGCGCCGGGGGACATCGTGGTGGTGGATCGCAACTGCCACAAGTCGATCCTCCACGCCATCATGATGACCGGCGCGATCCCGGTGTTCCTGATGCCGACGCGCAACAACTACGGCATCATCGGGCCGATTCCGAAAGAGGAATTCCGCTGGAAGAACATCCAGAAGAAGATCGCCGCTCACCCATTCGCCACCGACAAGAACGCCAAGCCGCGCGTGCTGACCATTACCCAGAGCACCTACGACGGCATTCTCTACAACGTCGAGGAAATCAAGGAGATGCTCGACGGCAAGATCGACACCCTGCACTTCGACGAGGCCTGGCTGCCGCACGCCGCCTTCCACGATTTCTACGGCGACTACCACGCGATCGGCGCCGACCGGCCGCGCTGCAAGGAATCCATGATTTTTTCGACGCAGTCCACGCACAAACTGCTGGCAGGATTGTCGCAGGCCTCGCAGATCCTGGTGCAGGACGCAGAGAACAACAAGCTCGACCGCGACGTCTTCAACGAAGCTTATCTGATGCACACCTCGACCTCGCCGCAATACTCGATCATCGCCTCCTGCGATGTCGCCGCGGCGATGATGGAGGAGCCGGGGGGCAGGGCGCTGGTCGAGGAGTCGATCGCCGAGGCGCTGGATTTCCGCCGCGCCATGCGCAAGGTGGACAAGGAATGGGGCGCCGACTGGTGGTTCAAGGTCTGGGGCCCGGACGACCTTTCCGAGGAAGGCATCGAGGAGCGCGACGCCTGGATGCTCAAGCCCGGTGCGCGCTGGCACGGCTTCGGCAAGCTGGCCAAGGGCTTCAACCTGCTCGACCCGATCAAGGCCACCGTCATCACGCCCGGACTCGACGTCGATGGGGCCTTTTCCGATGAGCTCGGCATTCCCGCCGCGATCGTCACCAAGTACCTCGCCGAACACGGCGTGATCGTCGAGAAGTGCGGCCTCTATTCCTTCTTCATCATGTTCACCATCGGCATCACCAAGGGCCGCTGGAACACCCTGGTCACCGCCCTGCAGCAGTTCAAGGACGACTACGACCGGAACCATCCGCTATGGAAGGTGCTGCCCGAGTTCGTGATCAAGTATCCGCGTTACGAGCGTGTCGGCCTCAAGGATTTATGCACCCAGATCCATGAGGTGTACAAGGCGAGGGACATCGCCCGCCTGACCACCAAGATGTATTTGTCCAATATGGTGCCGGCCATGCGCCCGGCCGACGCTTTTGCCAAGATGGCGCATCGCGAAATCGACCGCGTTTCCATCGACAAGCTCGAAAATCGCGTCACCGCGGTACTGCTGACGCCTTATCCGCCGGGAATTCCGCTGCTGATTCCGGGCGAGCGCTTCAATGCCACGATCGTCCGCTACCTGAAGTTCGCCCGCGAGTTCAACGAAAAGTTCCCCGGTTTCGAGACCGACATTCACGGCCTGGTGAAGGACGCCAGCAACGGCGCGGTGCGCTATTACGTGGACTGCGTCGCCAACTGACGCGTACGCCCGCGGTTGCCGCCAAAGAGAAGGGCGCCCAGGGGCGCCCTTCTCTTTGGCGGCAGTGGCGCATCACATGTGCAGCGAGCCCATCACGCCAAAAGCCACGCCGATGCCGGCCGCGGCGAAGACACCGTAGAGCAGCCAGGTCTTGCGCGTCAGCAGCGCAATGGCGGAGAGCGCAATGGATACCTGCAGCAGCGTGGTCGACAGTGCCCAGCGGCCATGGACGTGCATTTCCATTTCGCTCTTTTTGTCGGCCTCCCTGGCGGCCACCTCGAGCTTCTCGGCATCGGCCTTGATGTCGTTTTTTTCCTTCTTGTAGCGCTCGATTTCCTGCTTGAAGCGTTCGCGCTCCTCGCCACGGGTCAGCGTCACGGACAACTCCGCCAGGTTCTGCTTGTTGCTCTTGGCCTGGTAGTAGTTCCACTGGTTGGAGGCCGCCGTCTTCTGGATCGCGGCCTCGTTCTTGTAGAGCAGAGCCGCGTTCTGGGTGTGCCCGGCCTCGTAGCCGCCAAGCGCACCCAGCGTGGAAAGAATGGCCGTGGTGACGGCGATCCTGGCAACGAAACTGTCGCCATCGTCATGGCCGCCGCGATGCGCGGCGTGCTCGACGGCGTGGTCGTGGGGACCGTGTACGTGAAAGTGTCCGCCGGACATGGTGCTTCTCCTCAGCTTCTCTGGTAAGTGACAAACGCATAGCCGAAGCCGGCTGCGTCATGATGTGTTTCACGCGCGGTTTCCTGCCATTGGCCGCGGTCGAAGGCGGGGAAATGGGTATCGCCCTCGAAGGCGGCGTCGATCTCGGTCAGCTGCAAGCGGTCCGCCAGCGGCAGGGCTGCCGCGTAGAGTTCCGCGCCGCCGATGACGAAGGCCTCGTCGCTCTCCGCAGCAGAGAGAGCTGCAGGCAGGGATGCGGCAACCGTGGCGCCGGCGGCGTGGTAGGCGGCATCGCGCGTGACGACGATGTTGTGGCGACCCGGCAGCGGGCGGAAACTGGCAGGCAGCGACTCCCAGGTTTTGCGCCCCATGATCACCGCGTGGCCCAGCGTCAGCGCCTTGAAGTGCTTGAGGTCCGCCGCCAGGCGCCAGGGCAGGCGGTTGTCGATGCCGATCACCCCATTTCTGGCGACGGCGGCGATCAGCGTGAGAATGGGTTTTGGCATCGGGCGGCGATTATAGCCGCTGGTAAAGGTCGGCATACTGCCGGGCCGCTTCCTCCCAGCTCGAATCGCGCTCCATGCCATTCTTCTGCAACTGGCGCCAGCGTTTGGGGTGCCGCCAGGCCGTGGTCGCGCGGTGCAAGGCCTGCAACAGAGCGTCTGCGGTAGCCGGCACGAAGACAAAGCCGTTGCCATGCGTGGCGTCGGCGGCATCGATCACGGTATCGGCCAGGCCGCCCGTGGCGCGCACCACCGGGGGGGTGCCGTAGCGCAGGCTGTAGAGCTGGTTGAGGCCGCAGGGCTCGAAGCGCGAAGGCATGACGAAAATATCGGCCGCCGCCTCGATGCGATGGGCCAGTGCCTCGTCGAAGCCGATGGTCACCGCGCATTGACCGCGATGCTTGCGCGCCAGTGCGGTCCAGGCCTGCTGCAGCTCTGGCGTGCCGCTGCCGAGAACGACGAGTTGCGCCGGCAGCTCGAGCGCCTGCGGGGCCGCTTCCAGCAGCAGATCGAGCCCCTTTTGCTCGGTCAGGCGGCTGACCACGCCCAGCAGTGGAATATCCCCGCGTTGCTTCAGGCCGAGTTGCGTTTGCAGTTCAGCCTTGTTGGTCGCCTTGCCATCCAGACGATGGGCGCTGTAGCTTCGGTAGAGGTGATGATCCGTGGCCGGGTTCCAGATCCTGGTGTCGATGCCATTGAGAATGCCGCACAGCCGCTCGCCACGATGGCGCAACAAGCCGGCCATGCCCATGCCTTCGGCCTCGGTCTGGATTTCCCGGGCGTAGCTCGGGCTCACCGTGTTGATGGCGTCGGCATGCTGCAGCCCGCCCTTGAGAAAAGACAGGTATCCGTAATACTCGACACCATCGATATGCCAGGCCTCATCCGGCAGGCCCAGTTCGAACAGGGAAGCATGGTCGAACAATCCCTGAAAGGCCAGGTTGTGCAGGGTGAACAGCGACTTTGCCCGTTGTCCCGGCAGGTAGTGCAGATAGCTTGCGGCGAGTCCGGTTTGCCAGTCATTGCAATGGACGATATCGGGCCGCCAGTCAAGCGTGCTCGCCTCCGAGCCGAGCCAGGCGGCAACGCGCGACAGCAGCCCGAAGCGCAGGTGATTGTCGAGCCAGTCGCGTCCCTCGGGCCCGAGATACGGGTTCCCCGGGCGATGGAAGTAGTGCGGGTAGTCGAGCAGCAGCAGGGGCGTGCCATCGGGCGAGAGCGCTTGCCGCAGTGTCGGGATGGGAAACAGGCCGCCGAGCCCGCGGGGCTGCGCGATTTCCTCGGCGCCGGGGAAATGCTCCAGCAGTGCGGGGTAGGCGGGTACCAGTACCCGCGCGTCCACGCCGTGGGCGCGCAGTGCGGCAGGCAGTGCGCCGCCGACCTCGCCAAGACCGCCGGTCTTGACCCAGGGTGCCAGTTCCGAAATGACGAAAAGCACTTTCATAAACCTGAAAACCTCAATTAGCCACAGAGGGCACAGAGTTCACAGAGAAAACCAAAAGCAGGCGCCTCTAGGCGACAAACACTTGCAGGACGTTGCCACCTCACTGGCTGGGTGCAGAGTCGCGTCGTTGAAACGTGCTCTATCTCTGTGTCCTCTGTGATCTCTGTGGCTGGAAGTTCGGTTCATGGCTTGATTTCTTGCTCAGTGGCCGCGGCAGGCGGCAACCAGTCCGGCCGTGGAACTGTCCAGATGCTCGCCCGGCGCCGTGCCGGCGATCACCGGCAGCAGGCGGCTGGCAAGTTGCTTGCCATATTCGACGCCCCACTGGTCGAAGGGGTTGATGTCCCAGATCACGCTCTCGACGAAGACCTTGTGTTCGTAGAGCGCCAGCAGTGCGCCGAGGGTGAACGGATCAAGGCGCGGCAACAACAATGTGGTCGAAGGCTGGTTGCCCGGGAAGCTGCGGTAGGGGGCGAGCAACGCCACCTGCTCGGCCGCCATGCCGCTGGCGGCGAGTTCGGCCGTGGTTTCGGCCAGCGTCCTGCCGCGCATCAGGGCTTCACTCTGGGCAAAGCAGTTGGCCAGCAGTTTCTCGTGGTGCCCGGGCAGGGCAAAGTCGGGCTGCTTGCAGACGATGAATTCGCAAGGCACCAGACGGCCGCCCTGATGAATCAGCTGGTAGAACGCGTGCTGGCCGTTGGTGCCGGCTTCGCCCCAGAGGATCGGAGCCGTGGCGCAATCCAGTTGCAGCCCCTGGCGATCCACCTGCTTGCCGTTGGACTCCATTTCGAGTTGTTGCAGATAGCGCGGCAGCAATCCCAGCGACTGGCTGTAGGGCAGCAGAGCGCGGTTTCCCGCACCGAGAAAGTTGGTGTTCCAGATTTCCAGCAGCGCGAGCAGCCTCGGCAGGTTCTTTTCGGCTGGCGCGGAAAAGAAGTGCTCATCCATGGCATGAGCCCCGGCCAGCAGCTGGCGGAAGTTGTCGCAGCCGACTGCCAGCGCCAGCGGCAAGCCGATCGCCGACCAGAGCGAGTAGCGCCCGCCGACCCAGTCCCAGAAGGTGAAGGCGTTTTCCGGGTCGATGCCGAAGCGCGCCACCTCGACCAGATTGGTCGATACGGCGACAAAGTGCCGGGCCACGGCGATCTCGCCCAGCGCCTGGACCAGCCAGTGGCGCGCCGATGCGGCGTTCTGCATGGTTTCCTGCGTGGTGAAGGTCTTGCTGGCGACGATGAACAGGGTGGTGCGCGGCTGCAATGCGGCGAGCACGGTGGCCAGATCGGCGCCGTCCAGATTGGCAACGTAATGAACCTTCAACTCCGGGTGGCGAAACGCGGCCAATGCCTGGGTGGCCATGCGCGGCCCCAGGTCCGAGCCGCCGATGCCGATGTTGACGATGTCGCTGATCGGTTCTCCGGTCGCGCCGCGCCAGTGCCGGCCATGTATCGCTGCGGCAAAGCGCTGCATTTTTTCCAGTTCGCCCAGCACGGCCGGCATGACATCGCTGCCGGCGTGCATGATCGGCCCCATGTGCGCCGGCTGGCGCAAGGCAATGTGCAGCGCGGCGCGTCCCTCGCTGTGGTTGATCGCGTCGCCGGCGCGCATGCGCGCAATCCAGCCCGGCACATCGGCGGTCTGCCAGAGGCCGTGCAGTCGCGCCATGGTTTGCGCGCTGACGCGCTGCTTGGAATAGTCCAGCAGCCAGTCGTTCCACGAGACGGACAGATGCTCGAAACGCTGCGCATCGGCAGCGAACATGTCGCGCAGATGCCCACTGCGCTCAGCCTCGGTGGCGCGCATCAGAGCTTGGCAGGCATGGGCAGTGGCCGGATTCATTGGTCGCGCCTCACAGCCAGATGGTCATGCCCATCTCGAACGGATGGGTCAGCAACTCGTGGGTCGGAAAAACTCTGATGCGGTACTCCATCTTTCCGCACTGATCGGGCGTCAGTTCGCGCGAGAAGAGGTGCTCTCCATTCGTCAACGAATGCTCATAGAGCAGCTCGTAGCGCCGCGCCTTGGCCGTTGCCGGCTCGCCGGGGCGGGTGAACACCAGTTCCACGGTCAGGTCGTTCGGCGTCAGGCCGTTGAGTTGGACCGCGACCTGGAAGTGCAGGGTTTCGCCGTAGCGGATGCGCGCCGCCGCCTGGTCGACGCGGCGCATGGCAATGAGGGGCCAGGCCGCGCGTATCCGCGCCTTCCAGTCGGCGAGATGGCGTGCGCCGGAAAAGCCGTCGGCGGAGTAGCGGCGCCACTGCTCTGCGGCCCGCGAATAGAACTTCTCGGCATAGTCGGTCACCATGCGCTGCATGTTGAAACGCGGCATGATGCTGGCGATCGAATGCTTGGCCATCGCCACCCATTCCGGCGAGTAGCCGAGCGAGGTGTTGCGGTAGTACATCGGGATAACGCTGTCCTGCAACAGCTCGTACAGCGTGCGCGCCTCGTCGATGTCGCGCTGTGCGGGGCTGAGGCCCTCCGCCGCCGGCTTGATCGCCCAGCCGTTCTTGCCGTCGTAGCCTTCCCCCCACCAGCCGTCGAGCACCGACAGGTTGATGGCGCCGTTGATTGCCGCCTTCATGCCCGAGGTGCCCGAGGCTTCCAGCGGATAAATCGGGTTGTTGAGCCAGACATCAACTCCGGCCACCATGCGCCGCGCCAGGTGCAGGTCATAGCCTTCGACCAGCAGGATGCGCCCTTCAAATTCGCGCTGATGCGAGAGCTCGGCGATCTGGCGAATCAGCTGCCGCCCCGGTTCATCTGCCGGGTGTGCCTTGCCGGCAAAAATGAACAGCACCGGCCGCTGCGCATCGGACATGATCTCGCGCAACCAGTCGAGGTTGTTGAACAGCAGCGCGGCACGCTTGTAGGTGGCGAAACGCCGGGCGAAGCCGATGGTCAGGACCGTCGGATTGGTCGGGTCGGCGGCGCGCAGGACGCGATCCAGGTGCGCCTCCGAACCCTGGTTGCGCAGATGCTGCTGGCGTACCCTGGCGTGCACCAGATGCAGCAGCTGGGCCTTGAGCGACTGGCGAATGCTCCAGAAAATCTGGTCCGGAATGCGATGTACGTCGTTCCAGCAGCTTTGATCGGTGAGGCGGTGCTGCCAGCCGAGGCCGAGATGGCGGTCGAAGGTCTCATGCCAGTCGGTGGCGAGAAAGGTCGGCACGTGCACCGCGTTGGTGACGTAATCCATCGGGTTCTCGTGCGCGGTGATTTGCGGCCAGATGTCGCCGCAGATGCTGGCGGACACCTGGCCGTGAATGCGCGAGACGCCGTTGTGAAAGCGGGAGGCACGCAGGGCCAGCGCCGTCATGTTGAACTCGCTGCCTCCCACGCGGCCCAGGCCGAGCAGTCCATCTCGATCGAGTCCGACCGTCTTGCAGTAGTCATCGAAGTAGTGCATGACCATGTCGTCGGCAAAGTGATCGTGGCCGGCCGGCACCGCCGTGTGGGTGGTGAATACCGTGTTGGCGGCGGCCGCTTCGAGTGCGGCGGCAAAGGGGATGTTCTGGCCGACCATGTTGCGTATGCGTTCCAGTACCAGGAATGCGGCATGGCCTTCGTTGATGTGCCAGACGGTAGGCCGCAGCCCGAGCGCATCGAGCGCGCGCGCGCCGCCGACGCCGAGCAGGATTTCCTGCTCGATGCGCGTGCGCCGGTCGCCGCCGTAGAGCTGGTGCACGATGTCGCGATCGGCCTCGCTGTTTTCCTCCAGGTCGGTATCGAGCAGGTAGAGGCTGTTGGTGCCGACGCGTGCGCGCCAGATCTTGGCCCACACCATGCGACCGGGAAACTCGACGCCGACGCGCATCTCGCGGCCGTCTGCAGCGCGCATCGTTTCGATCGGCATGTCATCGAAATCATTATCGCTGTAATGCGCGGCCTGGTTTCCGTCGCGGTCGATGGTCTGCCGGAAATAGCCTTGCCGGTAGAGCAGGCCGACGGCAACGAAGGGCAGGTGCAGGTCGGAGGCGCCCTTGCAATGGTCGCCGGCAAGAATCCCCAGGCCGCCCGAGTAGATCGGCAGGCTTTCATGAAAGCCGAATTCGGCGCAGAAGTAGGCGATCAGATCGGTCGCCTGCAGCGGCGGCTTGCCGGGCAGTTCCAGCCTGGGTTCGGAGTGATAGGAATCGAAGGCCGACAGCACCCGGTTCATGGTGCCGATGAATACCGTATCGTCGGCGGCCTCGGTGATCCTCTTCTGATCGATGCGTTTGAGGAAGGCCTTGGGGCTGTAATGCACCGCGCGCCACAAGCCCGTACTCAGTCGGGCGAACAGGGAGCGGGTCGGCCTGTCCCAGCTGTACCACAGGTTGTTGGCGAGTTCTTCGAGACGCGCCAGGCGCGGCGGAATCTCGGGATTGACTTCGAGTTGATAGCGGGTGCCGGGCATGATGGTTGGCTGTGAGGAGGTGATAGTAGTGGAAAGAGTTGCGCAGTAATTCTACGGCGCAGGAATTACCCTGAGCGTGATGCGCTGATCAAGACCGGATGCCGGCGACCAGGCGAGTGCGATGCAGACGGCCTGCATGATTTTCTCGAAGCCCGCCTCGGATTGGGAAACGGTGCGGTGCGGCCGTGCCATGAGGTGAGCCGGCTGTATGGCTTCGATCTGCAGGGCGCCGCGCAATTCGGCGTCTTCCAGAGTGATTCTTTGCATGCCATCGAGTTCCAGCGCGTGGCCGAAGCCGCCGGGAATGCTGCCGTCGGCGAGCACATAGCGTCCGCCGTAGCCATCGCAGCTGGGCAGGGCGAGATTGAGTTCGGTCTCGATCAGGGCGGGAAGTCCGCTACCCTCGGCGTGGAAGACCACGCTCAGGGAGTCGGCGTCGAGGCGATAGGTCTTCTCGATGCGCCAGCCTTCTCCGGTGGCGATCCAGGCGCCGGGCCGCTCGCCGGCGTGGTAGCTGTCGAGTGCCTGGAGCGTACCGCCGGCGCCGCCGGGATTGCCGGCCCGTTCCAGAAAAATTCCCCGCGGACGCAGGTCGGGGGCCGCATCCTCGGGCAGGATGGGGTGGAGGAAGGCGACCCGGTCATGGGCCGAGGCGATGCCTGCGCCGGCTTGATGCCCTGCCTGCTCTGTCTGTGCCTGTTCGATTTTGGCGTGATAGGCCTCAGCATAGGCGCGCAGCGTGTCGCCGAAATTGTGCGTCAGGAGGAGGCTGGAAAACTCCACCAGCGCGGCGTCGCCATCGTCACGGACAAAGGCCTGCAACTGGTTGTTGCGCAGGGCGATCTCGAGCCGGCCGTCATGGTCGAGATCAGCCTGTGCGCAAGCCGGTGGCGGTGCGAGCGGAGCCAGCGCCGCTTCCAGCGCCAGCAGATTGTTCCACACGGCGCGGCGCAGGTGGGGCAGGTAGAGGCCGCCGAACAGTCCGTGCCAGTAGGCGTCGTTGGCCTGCGCCCGGTGCAGATGCTCCTGCATGGCGGCGTTGTGCAGCGCCGGAGGCAGTGCCGCGAGACGTTGCGAGGCGTCGAGCATGCGCTTGTGCATCCAGTTGGCCTCCGGGTAGCGCGACATGAAGTTGCGCCAGATGCCGCCGCGCAGGAAAGGCTTGTGCGCCTCGAAGCGGCCGGCCGCCTTTTCTGCCTTGATCAGGGCGTGATAGGCGGCAGCGCGCGGTGCGGGCAGCGTCCATTCGTTCATCTCGATGTAGGAGGTGGTCGGCAGATAGACGATGCCCCGTGTCTTCTCGCCGGCGTGATAGCCGGCGAAGGTATCGGTGCGAATCAGTGGCGAGGCCAGCACGCCTTCGACAAACTGCGTCAGCCAGCCTTTCTCGAAAACCCACTCGTAGGTTTCGGGCCAGATGCCGAACTTTTCGATGTCATCGAAATAGATCGCGGCGCGATGACCCTGCCGCGCCAGATCCTCGAGCCAGGCGACGGCTTCGGCGGCCGGCGAAAACGGCAGTCGGTAGCGCGCCGCTTCGGAAATCGGAAACAGGTCGAGGCACACGCCGTCCTCTTCCGTGGTGTAGAAGCTGTCGAGCGTGGCGCCATCTTCCCCGGCGCAAAGAAAGTGGTAATCGTCGACGGCGACATAGCGGATGCCGGTTTCCACCAGGGCCGGCACCACCGAGGATTCCCAGACCCGTTCGGTCAGCCAGGCCCCCGCCGGCCGCATGCCGAAGCGTTGCTCGATCTTGTCCGACAGCGCGGCGATCTGCGTCAGCCGGTCGCGGTGCGGAATTGCCGCCAGTACCGGCTCACAGTCGCCGGAGCCGAACCACTCCAACTGCCCCCTGCGGGTCATCGCCGTGAGGCGTGCCATGTCGTCGGGGAAACGCTTGAACAGGACATCCAGCAGCCAGCCGGAAAAGTGCACGCTGAAGCGGAACTCCGGATAGCGCTCCATCACGCGCAGGAACATGCCGTAGCTGCGGATATGGGCGTCGTCGATGACCGCCGGGAAATTGCCGACGGGTTGGTGGGCGTGAACGCCGAAAAGGAGGGTGACGGGCATGAGTGACCTCAGCCCGGTGTCAGGGTGGCGCGACGCATGGAACCGCCTCCCGCGGCGGCCGATCCGGCGCAAATGGGTGTTTCGAGCTGGGACGGCGGCTCCAGTTGGAGCAAGCCGTAGAGTCGCGCCAGATTGCGCCGGAACAGGCTGTCGAAGCTGGCGACCGCGATCGACGGGTTGTCGTCGCCGAACCACCAGAACCAGTCGGAACTTTCGCAGATGGCCAGCTGCGACTCGACGGCAGCGACCTGCCTGGCATCGAGCCGGCCGCTGGCGAGGACCCGGTCGCAGCTCTGTTTGGCTTCGCACAGCAGATCCCAGCCGCGGTTTTTTGCTTCGTCGCCGATCCAGGTCGACAGCGTGCCATAGACCCAGCTGCCCGCCGTCAGGTGCGGCAGCACGGTGGTGGCCGGCGGAGTCTGCTGCGCCAGCAACTCGGCGTAGGTCCTGGTGCGGATGCGCGGGTGCTCGGCCAGCAGGCCGTAGAGATCGTCGAAGAAGTAGTAGCCGTTGTAGGGATAGTGCTCCCAGGCATTTTCACCATCGAGAATGATGCTGACCACCGGCGTTTCGTTCTCGGCGGCGGCATCGAGGATGGTCTCCAACTGCAGCACGAGGTGCTGGGCAGCGTCGCGACCGTGCCATTTGGCGTAATCAAAGCCGATCAGGTCGGAGAGCCGCTCATCGCGGAAAAACAGCGTTAGCCCCGGTGCTTTTTCCAGCCGCCAGGGGTGGTAGGCCGCACGCGGGTTCGCCATGTCGCTGGCGGTGAGGCTGTTTTTCAGCACGCCTTCGCCACTGGCGATCCAGCGGCAACCTGCTGACGCCAGATGTTTGACGAAGTCCTCGGAGACCGCGCCTTCGGCGGGCCACATACCGGCCGGCGCTACGCCGAAACGTCTGGCGTGGCTGGACCGCGCAGCGTCGATCTGGGCGATGACGCGGCTGCGTCCGCCGGGGTAGGCGGCAGCGAAGGGCAGCGCCGCTTTGGGCAGGCTTTCACGCGCGGCGTGGAAGTCGAGCAGCAGCGGGGACAGCGGATGTGTTTGCGGTGTCGATGAGAGTTCGACCTGGCCCCTTTCGGCGAGCGCCCGCCAGCGCGGAATCAGCCCGCCGATCAGCTCGCCGATGCTGGCCAGCAGTCGCTTGCGGTCATTGGCGTCGTAGCCTTCGCCCTGGCTCATCAGCGTGGCAATCAGCGGATTGCGGCGGCGCTCGGTCTCGCCGGTCCAGGCCAGGTGGTACCAGGTCACGAGGTCGGAAAAATACGCACCGGAGAGATAGCCGTAGGCTGTTTCGTTTTCGTGGGCAAGCAGCAGGAAAAGGTTGTGCAGGCGCTGGTAGTGGGGGAAGGGCGCCAGCATGGTGACTTGGTTGCTGCGGAAGCAGGTGGCCAGCAGCAGCTGGCGGTCTTCGTCGCTGATTCGATCCAGATCCGGTGTGGCCAGCATGCGCAGCAGCGGATCGCGGAAATGGCCGCTGGCAAACTGCTGCACGTAGTCTTCGATTTGATCGAGCAGTACCGGCACGAAGTTCACCACGCAGTGAATCTGCGGATGGCGTTCGAGATGCGCCGCCATGTCGACGTAATCCTTCATCGCATGCAGGTAGACCCAGGGCAGGACGAACTCTCCGGTCGCCGTGCCGCCATCGCCGACTATCGCGGGCCCGATTGCGCCGTGGTCGCGATAGTCCGGCTGGTGCATGTGCCAGAGAAAAACCAGGTCGAGGGTTTTCATGATCGGGGGCGGAGCCAACGCATCGTGAAAGTCAGCGAATGTGATGCGCCGGCTGGCCGAGCATTTCCGGAGTCACCAGGGTGATGCCGCCTTCACTGACATGGAAGCGCTCGCGGTCGGCTTCGATGTCATAGCCGATTGTCATGCCTTCGGGAATGCGGCAATGCTTGTCCATGACCACCCGCCGCAACTTGGCATTGCGGCCGATATGCACATCGGGCAGGATTACCGAGTCCTCGATCTCGCCGTAGCTATGCACGTACACACGGGAGAACAGCAGCGACTTGCGCACGATGGCGCCGCTGATGATGTCGCCGCCGGAAACCAGGGAATCAACGGCCATGCCGCGCCGGCCGTCGTCGTCGAAGACGAATTTGGCCGGCGGCAGTTGTTCCTGATGGGTCCAGATCGGCCAGTCATCGTCATAAAGGTTCAGTTCGGGGGTGACCTTGGTCAGTTCCATGTTGGCTTCCCAGTAGGCGTCGATGGTGCCGGCATCACGCCAATAGGGAATCCCGGTGCTGTCCATGCCGACGCAGGAGTGGGTGAAGTTGTGGGCGAACGCGCGATAGCGTTCGACGCAATGCGGGATGACGTTCTTGCCGAAGTCGCGTGACGAGCTGGGATCGTCGTGGTCGCGGATCAACTGCTCATAGAGGAAATCGGCATTGAACACATACACCCCCATGCTGGCCAGCGCGCGGTCGGGGCGGTTGGGCATCGGCGGCGGATTCGCCGGCTTTTCGACGAAGGCCGCAATGCGCTGGCTGTCGTCGACGTGCATCACGCCGAAGCCGCTGGCTTCGGCCAGCGGCACATCGATACAGGCCACGCTGAGATCGGCCTGCCGCTCCACATGCTCGGACAGCATGCGCCGGTAGTCCATCTTGTAGATGTGATCGCCGGACAGCACCAGCACGTGCTTGGGCCGGCTGCGCCGAATCAGATCGAGATTCTGGAATACCGCATCTGCCGTGCCCTGATACCAGTTTTCACTGACCTGTTGTTGCGCCGGCAGGATGTCGATGAACTCCTGAAAGCGGCCGTCGAGAAAGCTCCAGCCGCGCTGCAAGTGCCGGATCAGGCTCTGCGCCTTGTACTGTGTGGCGACGCCGATCTTGCGGATGCCCGAATTGACGCAGTTGGAGAGCGTGAAGTCGATGATGCGGAATTTGCCGCCGAACGGCACCGCCGGTTTCGATCGCCAGTCGGTGAGCTGCATCAGACGGCTGCCACGCCCGCCGGCCAGCACGATGCCGAAGCTGTTGCGGGTGAGCTCGCTTACATGCATGGACGCGCCCCCTTGCCGGCTGCTTGCTGACGGGGATGGCTGCCGCCCTTCGGCTCAATCGACTGCATGGTGGTTTCTCCGTTGCGGCTACAATCCGCAAGATAGCAAAAAAACTGTTCAAATATATACCCATGTCCCACCTTGCCTACGCCGCGCTGCTCGAAGCGCGCGAATACGATCCATTTTCCGTGCTGGGTCTCCATGCGGAGGGTGCCGGCTGGCGCCTGCGGGTCTTCCGCCCGCAGGCGAAATCGGTCGCGCTGGCACTGGCCGATGGCGAATGGGCGCCGCTGAAACGTCGCAGCGGTTTGGGCCTCTTCGAGTGGCAGGGCACCACGCCGCCGCCGCGGCCGTGGCGACTGAATATCGACGGCGTGACGCAATACGATCCCTATGCCTTTCCGCCGCAGCCGCCGGCCGATGATCTGTATCTGTTCAACGCCGGGCGCTTGCGCCAGGCGTGGCGCACGCTTGGCGCGCTGGAGGAAACCCGCGACGGCATCGCCGGTGTCTGTTTTCGCGTCTGGGCGCCGAACGCCGAGCGGGTTTCGGTGGTGGGCGCTTTCAATAGCTGGGATGGTCGCGCCCATCCGATGGCGACTTTGGGCGCTTCCGGTGTCTGGGAATTGTTCATTCCCGAACTCCCGGCCGGCGCCTTGTACCGTTTCGAATTGCGCGTGCGCGGCAGCGGTGCGCTGCGGCTCAAGATCGATCCCTATGCGCGCGGCTTCGAGCGGCGTCCGGCCACGGCCTGCTGCGTAACACCCGTTTCGGCGCATGTCTGGAACGACAGCGGCTGGATGCAGGCGCGTGCGGCCCGCGACTGGTTGTCGGCGCCAATGACGACCTACGAGATGCATCTGGGCAGCTGGATGCGCCATCCCGATCGCAGCTTTTACAGCTACCGCGAACTGGCCGAGCGGCTGGTGCCTTATCTCGTCCAGCAGGGCTACACGCACGTCGAATTCATGCCGCTGATGGAACATCCGCTCGACGAATCCTGGGGCTATCAATGCACCGGTTTCTTCGCCCCGAGTTCGCGCTTCGGCAGCGCCGATGACCTGCGTTTTCTGGTCGACAGCCTGCATCAGGCGGGCATCGGCGTCCTTCTCGACTGGGTCCCCGGCCACTTCCCGGCCGATGACTGGGCGCTGGCCCATTTCGACGGCACGGCGCTCTACGAACACGCAGACCCGAAACAGAAGATGCATCCCGATTGGGGCACGCATGTCTTCAACTACGGACGCAACGAAGTCAGGAGCTTTCTGCTGTCCTCGGCGTACTTCTGGCTGTCCGAGTTCCACGTCGACGGCTTGCGCGTCGACGCCGTGGCCTCGATGATCTATCTCGACTATTCGCGCAAGGCAGGCGAGTGGACGCCGAACGTCCATGGCGGGCGCGAGAACCTCGAAGCCATCGCCTTCGTGCGCGAGCTGAACGAAATGGTGCATGCCGACTTTCCCGGCGCGCTGACCATTGCCGAAGAATCCACCGCCTGGCCGATGGTGTCGCGGCCGACCTGGGTCGGCGGCCTGGGTTTCTCGATGAAATGGAACATGGGCTGGATGAACGACACGCTGGAATACATGCAGCAGGATCCGGTGCATCGGCGCTACCACCACGAGCGGCTGACCTTCGGCCAGCTCTATGCCTACACCGAGAACTTCGTCCTGCCCCTGTCGCACGACGAGGTGGTGCACGGCAAGAGCTCCCTGCTGGGGAAGATGCCGGGCGACGAGTGGCAACGCTTCGCCAACCTGCGCCTGCTGCTGGCCTACCAGATGACGGCGCCGGGCAAGAAGCTGCAGTTCATGGGTGCGGAGATCGGGCAGTCGTGGGAATGGCGCGCCGGCGAAGAACTGCCCTGGCACCTGCTGCAATACCCCTTGCATGCCGGCGTACAGAGTCTGGCGCGCGAACTCAACCAGTTTTATGTGAGCGAACCGGCATTGCATGAGCTTGACTTTTCCTCTGCAGGCTTTCAGTGGATCGACTGTCACGATGCCGATCAATCGGTAGTGAGCTGGCTGCGCCGCTCGCGCGACGAGCGCCATGCCGTGGTGGTGCTCAACTTCACGCCGGTGCCGCGCCACAATTACCGTCTTGGCGTACCGCTGGCTCAGGACTATCTTGAGCGGATCAACACCGATTCCGCCCACTATGGAGGCGGGGATCTCGGCAACCACGGCCGTATCAGCGCTCAGTCCACGCCCTGGATGGGATTCCCCGCTTCGCTCTCGCTGACACTGCCGCCTCTTGCCGCACTGGTGTTGCTACCGGCCTGACCAGCGCCGGATTCATCCGCCTAGGCGTCCTTCCGCCAGCAAGCGGTCAATCTCGGCTTCGGCCTGGACCCAATCGTCCAGCAGATTTCCCGGAGCAAAGCCACGCCGCTCGGCGATGTAATAAGCCGCCATCTCGATGTAATTCCTGCGCTGTTCCAGCGGAACACCCGCCGGCTGCTTGCGCCGCGAAGGCACCGCTTTTCCAGCGGCTGCTTTGGGAGCCGCCTTGCCTTTCTGGGCCACCTGGGTGTTGACCGCCGGTTTTGCTTTGGCCGTCGATTTTGTCTTGGTCACCGCTTTGACCTTGGCTGCAGCAACAGTCGCTGCCGGTGCCGGACGCTTGGCGGGCGAAGCCTTTGCGCTGCTCTTGGTGGTCGCCATAGTCGCTCCCTCCTGCAAGTTGAAAATACCTCATTGCCATGCTGCGCTCACTGTACGGCAGGGTATTGACACTGGTCAAGAGTTAGGCTTTTGCCAACCTGAGCGCGCCGTGCAGGCCAAGTACTGCATCGGTGGCGACGTGGATCGGCATGCGCGCCGCGATGGCCGCGTGTTCTGCCTTGGCGTTGAACGCCGCAAGGAAGCCGCCTTGTCGCAGCATCGGCAGCAGCCTGGAGGCGATGCCGCCGGCCAGGAAAACCCCGCCGCGTGCCAGGCAGGCCAGGGCCATGTCGCCGGCGAAAGCGCCGTAGGCGGCCAGAAACAGTTCCAGCGAGCGATGCTCGGCGCTATGCGGGTCGGCCAGCGCGCGGGTCGCGATTTCCTCGGGCCGCAATTCGACTCCGGCAACAAATTCGTGGATGGCCACCAGCCCGGGTCCCGAAACTACCCGTTCCCAGGTAACGCGGCCATGCCGCGCGCGCAGAAAAGTCCATAGCGCCAGCTGTTGCTCATCGGCAGGGGCGAAGGCGGCATGGCCGCCTTCGCCGGCAATCACCCGCCATTGCCCGCCTTGCGGCAGAACGATGGCCATGCCCAGCCCGGTGCCGGCACCGACCACCAGGCACGGCGCCGTAGCCAGCGGCTCTCCCTCCTGCAGGGTGAGCCGTTGCGCGGAGGATGAGGCGACGGCGCCCAGGGCGGCGGCGGCGAAGTCGTTCGCCAGGCGCAGGACGGGCAGACCGAAGTGTTGTGACAGGGCGTCGGCGTCGATGCTCCAGGGCAGATTGGTCAGGCGCGCCGAGCGACCATCGTCGGCTATCGGGCCGGCCACCGCGAGGCAGCCGCCGCTGATCAGCGATGGATCCGTCTGCGTGTCGGCGAAGAAGGCGGCCAGCAACGTGGCGAAATCCTCAAAGTCGGCGTTGGCATAACGGCGTTTGGACGCGAGTTTGCCTTCGCGTTCAAGGCCCAGCAGCGACTTGGTGCCGCCGATGTCGCCGCACAGAATCATCCCAAAGACCTCAGTCGGCCACAGAGGACACAGAGGTCACAGAGTGAAACCAAGCGGTTGCCAGCGCCTGGCGCTTTATGCCATGGGAGTATCTTGAAGCGCTCGCTATCCATCTTCTTCTCTGTGACCTCTGTGGCTTGAAGTGCGGTTGTGGAGTCACACGGCCACCGGCGCGGCGATGTGCGGATGCGGGTCGTAGCCTTGCAGCGTGAAGTCCTCGTAGCGGAAGCCGAAGATGTCCTTCACCGCGGGGTTCAGGAGCATGGTCGGGCGTTGGCGCGGCTCGCGCGCGAGTTGCAGGCGGGCCTGTTCGATGTGGTTGGAATAGAGGTGGCAGTCGCCTCCGGTCCACACGAAATCGCCGGGGCTGAGCTCGCAGACCTGCGCCACCATCAGCGTGAACAAGGCATAGGAAGCGATATTGAAGGGCACCCCGAGGAAGATGTCGGCGCTGCGCTGATAAAGCTGGCAGGAGAGCTTGCCGCCGGCGACATAGAACTGGAACAGGGCATGGCAGGGGGGCAGCTTCATGCGCGGAATGTCCGCCGGATTCCATGCCGAAACGATATGCCGGCGCGAATCCGGATTCTTCTTCAGGCCCTCGATCAGCTGCGTGATCTGATCGATTTCCCTGCTGGGGTTGTCAACTGAGCCGGCCGGCCAGTGCCGCCACTGATGGCCGTACACGGGGCCGAGGTCGCCGTTGGCGTCCGCCCAGTCGTCCCAGATCGAGACGCCATTTTCCTTGAGATAGCGGATGTTGGTATCGCCCTGGAGGAACCACAGCAACTCATGGATGATCGAGCGCAGGTGCAGCTTCTTGGTCGTCAGCAGCGGGAAACCTTCGGCCAGGTCGAAGCGCATCTGCCAGCCGAACACCGAGCGGGTACCCGTCCCGGTACGGTCGGCCTTCTCGTGACCGTGGTCGAGTACGTGGCGCATCAGATCAAGGTAGGGGCGCATGGATGGTGGCGGCAGGACTTATAATTAGCCCCCATTTTAGGGTTTATTCCAGCAGTAATCATCCATGATGCTCTCCAGCCGCGCATTGCAGCCGGCACATGATGATGCGCAGTTCGACGGCGCCCGGCGTGGCCGGTTACGTTAATGCCCGTTTATTGATAATTTTTCCATGCTTCGATTCTTCTCCAACAAGACCACTCATCCGCTGGCGGACGCGCGCGAAGCCAAGCGCATTCTGGCCGAGATCGCCGGTCGCGAGCCGCAAAGTGCCGTGGAGGATGCCACCGCCTGGCTCGAATCGCTTGCCGCCGAGGAGAGCTTCAAGCTGGCGCAGCGCCTTGAACTGATATTCAAGCTCGACGAAGCCGCCGTGGCGCAGGCGCGACGGCTCGGTCGCGACTACGCGTGCATGGGAGGCGCTCGCCGCGGACCGGAATCGCGGCAATGGCAGGTCGGTATGGATTATTGGCGGCAGCTGGCCGCCGCTTATCTCGACTGCATCACTCGCTATGGCGCCGCGAAAAAAGACGGGGATGCCGTCCGACCCCAACTGCCCTTGTTGTATGGCCGCCTGATCAACGCGCTGGCCGCCAAGCTCAAGTGGAAGCAGTTTCGCTATGGCGCGGTTGGCCCCGGGTTCTGGAAGACACTGGGCGACATCTATCTGGCTGCCGTTGAGGCGAACGTGGCGAAGGCGCCCTTGTGGCTCTATGTCGGTACCACCGAGACCATGATCGAGGTCGAGGCGGAATACCTCAAGGTGCTGATCTTTCAGGCCACGTCGATGGACAAACTGCAGCCGCTGCAGATGGAAATTGCCGAACGCTTCATCGCTTACTTCCTGCCTTACTTTTCGCTGATTCGGGAGTTGCGCAAGGAGAACGTGTATTGGGTGGATGCTGCCAAGCCGCTGCCACCAACGCGGCTCGCCAAAGTGCCCGAGATTACGCCGACCCTGCGTTTCTTCGACGGCACGCGAGCGCTGGAGGCGGTAGGCAAAACCATCGAACAGATCCGCAGCGAAGGCCGCGTGCCCCCAGGCATCAATCTCGGGGCGCAATACGATGTCCGCACGGTGATTCCGGTGCTGGAGCATCTGGCGCTGTGCTGGGCGCCCAAGCCGCCGATGCGCAGTAATGTCCGGCGTCGGATCAAGTCGACGCTGAAGGTGGTCAATGGACTGATCGCCGTGCATGAGCGGCTTTCGGGGCGCAGCAGCGGCCAGGAGGGGGTGGAAACCTGGGTGGTCGAGGACGTCAGCCTGGGCGGCTTCGGTGCGCAAGTGCCGGTTTCCCGCAACGACTGGATTTGCATCGGCGCGCTGGTGGGCATGCAGCCGGAGGGCGGCGAGAACTGGCTGATCGGCATCGTCCGCCGCTACGTTCGCACCGGGCCCAACAAGGGTTCGGTGGGCATTGAAACCCTGTCGAAAACGCCGCGCGCCGTGTTTGCCGATGCCAATGGTTTATGGACCGAGGCCCTGCTGCTCGACATCCCCGAGTGCGGCGAGTACGCCCGCATGGCCCTGGCGGCCGATGCACTCGAAGAAAAGGTGGCGTTGGCGTTTGCCATCGACGACAAGAATGCCCGCTTGCACCCGCGGGAGACGATAGCAACCGGCGAAGATTTCGTCGTCGCCAACTTCTTCGTGCAGTCGTTCAGCTGATCGTCCGCTTCAGCTTGTCGGCCGGATCGCCGATTTCGGGCGAAAGGCCTTGACCACCGCCTCGTGGGTTTCCACATAGGGCCCGCCGAGCAGGTCGAGGCAGTAAGGCACCGCGGCAAAGATGCCGGGCACCAGTTGTTTGCCCGCGGCATCCTTGACGCCCTCGAGTGTTTCCTTGATCGACTTCGGTTGCCCCGGCAGGTTGAGGATCAGCGATTTGCCCCTGATCACGCCGACCTGGCGCGACAGGATCGCGGTCGGCACGAAGGCCAGTGAAATCTGCCGCATCTGCTCGCCGAAGCCGGGCATGACTTTGTCTGCCACCGCCAGCGTGGCTTCCGGCGTCACGTCGCGCGGAGCCGGTCCGGTGCCGCCGGTGGTCAGCACCAGGTGGCAGCCGGCGTTGTCGCAGAGTTCGATCAGGGTCTGTTCGATGGATGCCTGCTCGTCGGGGATCAGCCGCGTCTCGATGCGCCAGGGCGAACTGAGCGCCCGGCCGAACCACTCGCGCAGGGCGGGAATGCCCTTGTCCTCATAGACGCCGCTGGAAGCGCGGTCGGAAATCGACACGAGGCCGATCAGGAGTTCGTCGTTCATGGCTTCTCCGCAGGGCCGCCCCAAGGAGAAGCAGCCAAGATGTGGAGCGGGCAAAGCCCGCGAACAATGGTCGCCCACTTCCTTGGGAAGGGGGATGGGGGGATGGTCATTTCATTCCTTGATGCGGTTGTAGAGTTGGCCGAGGTATTCCTTCAGTGCCTCGCGGCTGTAGCCGATGCCGCCGGGAAGCAGGTCTTCAATCAGCGAGGGCGATCCGGTGCTGAACGCCATGGGCGCCGGGGTGACCTCCAGCCCCTGCTTTTCGAACGGCGGAATCGCCCGCGGCAAATGCCAGCCGTGGCTGACCAGCGCAATGCGGGTGATGCCGGCCGCTTTCAGCATGGGCGCCGAGAGGCTGGCGTTCTCCGCGGTGTCGCGCGAGGCGGCTTCGACCCAGCGTACCTTGACGCCGAAATCCTGTTCCAGCACTTCGCGCATCGACTCGGCCTCGGGTCGGCCGCCGAAAGGCGCGCCGCTGGTGACCAGCAGCGGCAGGCCGGAGGCGCGCGCCAGTCGTGCGCCGTAACGCAGGCGCTCCAACGTGGCTTGGCCGACGGTGTCGCCGCCGTATTCGGGTGCGGTGTAATAGGAGCCGCCGCCGAGGATCACGATGGCCTGCACCCGCTGCAATTGCGTCTGCGTGATCGGCGGGTACGGTTCCAGCGGCGTCATCAGCGCGGTGCCGACAATCGGCAGCGACAGCGCGAAGAGGCTGAGCAGGGAGAGTATGGCCAGCGTGAAACCGGCGTGTTGCCACCGCCGACTCTTCGCCCGCATCAGCCAGAGCCCGAACAACGCCAGCAGCACCGGGCCGGCCGGCGGCAGCAGCAGGGCAGCGAGGATCTTCTTCAGCAGAAACATGGGTCAAAGGCGGGGGTGATCGCGTATTATTGAAGATGACAGGCCGCTATTATCGACGGAATCCACCTCGATCACCATTTCATGACCGATCGCCACTACGGTATCGAAACGCTCTGCCTGCATGCCGGCGCCCAGCCGGATGCGGCCACGGGGGCGCGCGCGCTGCCGATCCACCAGACCACGTCCTTCGTCTTCGATTCGGCGGAACACGCGGCCAGCCTGTTCAACCTGCAAACCTTCGGCAACGTCTACTCGCGCATCGGCAACCCCACCGTCGCCGCCTTCGAGGAGCGCATGGCCGCGCTGGAGGGCGGTCGCGCCGCGGTGGCCGCGGCGACCGGGCTGGCGGCGCAGATCGTCGCGCTGCTCACCTTGTGCGAGGCCGGCGACCGCATCGTCGCAGCGCGATCCATGTACGGCGGCAGCTTTTCGCAACTCGATGTCAGCCTGCGCAAGCTGGGCATCGAGACGGTCTTCGTCGATTCCGACGATCCCGAGAATTTCCGCGCCGCACTGTCGGACAACACGAGATGCCTGTTTGCCGAGACGGTGGCCAATCCGCGGCTCAACGTACTCGACATCGCCGCCGTCGCCGCAATCGCCCATGCCCATGGCGTGCCGCTGATCGTCGACAACACGCTGCCCTCGCCCTACCTGTGCCAGCCCTTCCGTCATGGCGCCGACATCATCGTGCATTCGGCGACCAAGTTTCTCGGCGGACACGGCACCACGCTGGGCGGCGTGGTGATCGAGTCCGGCAAATTCGACTGGGGCAACGGCAAGTTTCCCGGCATGACCGAGCCTTCCGCCGGCTACCACGGCGTCAAGTTCTACGAGACCTTCGGCGATTTCGGCTTCACCATGAAGGCGCGCATGGAGACCCTGCGCACCTTCGGTCCTGCGCTGTCGCCGTTTTCAGCCTGGCAACTGATGCAGGGCATCGAGACGCTGCCCTTGCGCATGGAGCGGCATTGCGAAAATGCGCTCGCCGTGGCGCAACATCTGGAAAGCCATCCGCGCGTGGCCTGGGTCAATTACCCGGGCTTGAAGGCCAGCCCCGGCTACGCGCTGGCGCAGCGTTACCTCGGCGCCAAGGGGCAGGCCGGTGCCGGAGCCATCCTGAGCTTCGGCATCAAGGGCGGGCAGCAAGCCGGCGAGCGCTTCATCGACGCCCTGCAGTTCTGCTCCCATCTGGCCAACATCGGCGATGCCAAGACGCTGGTGATCCATCCGGCGTCGACCACGCATCGGCAGTTGAGCGAGTCGGATCTGCGGGCCTCCGGTGTGACACCGGACTTGGTGCGCCTCTCGGTCGGGCTGGAAACGCTGGACGACATCCTGTGGGACATTGATCAGGCGCTGGAGCGCGGCGCCTCCGGACTTTGACTTCATGAAAAAGGCATAGATCGTCATGGACCAGATACCTCCCTCGAAGACCGATCCCGCGGCCGATCTTGCCCACAAGCGGAGCCTTGTCAATACGATCGTGGTTGTCGCTCTGGCGGTGGTGGGGCTGATTGGCGGCTGGGTGATGTTCGATGCGATTTACACTCCCGGCCAGCCGCTGCCACTGGCGCGCGGCGTACCGCCGAAGAATGTGCCTGGCGCCAAGTCCAGGCCCGAGTCCGCGGTGACCGCCAAAACTGCCGAACCCGCCGCGCCGGAGCTTCCCGCGGCGCCCGGCGCGCAAGCCGGCGAAGCGCAGTTTGTGTTGCAAATGGGCGTGTCCGGCAATGCGGCCAGCGCCGAAGAGTTGCGCGCGAAACTGGAACGGCATGGCATACCGTCCACCATCGAGACGCGCGTTAGCGTCGGTCCCTTCAGCACGCGGGAAGGCGTCGATGCGGCCCGCGCCAAACTGCAAGACCTCGGCCTCGAAGGCGGCCTGCTGGTTACCACGACGAAGTGAACAGGACAAAGCCATGAACCGCAAAATCATTTCCACTGCCGCCGCCCCCGCCGCGATCGGTATCTACTCGCAGGCGGTGCAGGCCGGCAACACGATTTACCTGTCGGGCCAGATCGGCCTCGACCCGGCCAGCATGCAGATGGCCGACGGCATCGATGCGCAGATCGTGCGCGTCTTCGAGAACCTCAAGGCCGTTGCCGCCGCGGCCGGCGCAACGCTGAATGACGCGGTGAAGTTCAACATCTACCTGACCGACCTGGCCAACTTCGCCAAGGTGAACGAAACCATGGCCAAGTATGTCAGCGAGCCCTACCCGGCGCGCGCCGCGGTCGGCGTCAAGGAATTGCCGCGCGGCGCCCTGGTCGAGGCCGATGCCGTGCTCGTCCTTGGCTGAAAAGAAGCCCGCCAACACCCTCGCGGCCAGGTTGGCCAGGCTCGGTCTGCGCACCGATGCCGACTATGTCCTGCACCTGCCGCTGCGCTACGAAGACGAGACCCGCATCACGACGATCCGCGACGCGCGGCCGGGTATCGCGGCACAGTTCGAAGTCGAGGTGATCGACAGCGAAATCGCTTATCGACCGCGCCGCCAGTTGCTGGCGCGGGTCAGCGATGCCAGCGGGACCTTGATCCTGCGTTTCCTGAATTTTTATCCGAGCCAGCAGAAGACCTTGCAGGCCGGCGCGCGCCTGCGCATTTTTGGTGAACTTCACGAAGGCCATCTCGGTCCCGAGATCATCCATCCCCGATTCCATGTGGTCGGCGCCAACGAGCCGCTGCCGGAACGCCTGACGCCGGTATATCCGACCACGGCCGGTCTGGGCCAGGCCACCTTGCGCCGCCTGATCGAGCGCGCGCTGCAACGCGCCGACCTGGCCGATACTCTGCCGCCGGCCCTGCGCAAACGCCTGCAGCTGCCCGAGTTCGCCGCTGCGATTCAGCGCCTGCACACGCCGCCGCCCGAGATGGCGCAGGCGGTGCTGGAATCGCGCGACCACCCGGCCTGGCGCCGGGTGCAGTTCGACGAGTTGCTGGCGCAGCAACTCAGCCTGCGCCGCGCCTACACCGCGCGCCGCGCGCGCGGCGCGCCGCCGCTGGTGGCAACGGCAAGGCTCACCGCGGCGCTGCTGACCGCACTGCCATTTCGTTTGACTGCGGCGCAGGAGCGTGCCTGGCGCGAAATCGCCGCCGACCTCGGCCAGCCGCATCCGATGCAGCGGCTGTTGCAGGGCGACGTCGGCAGCGGTAAGACCGTGGTGGCCGCGCTGGCCATGCTGCATGCGGTCGAGGCCGGCTATCAGGCAGCCCTGATGGCGCCGACCGAGATCCTCGCCGAGCAGCATTACCGCAAGCTGGCGACCTGGCTCGAGCCGCTCGGTCTGGAAGTCGCCTGGCTCACCGGCAGCCTGAAGAAGCGCGAGAAGGAGGCGGTGATCGCAAGAGTCGGCGCTGGCGAGACGCCGATCGTGATCGGCACCCACGCCCTGATCGAAGACAAGGTCGAGTTCGCCCGCCTCGGCCTGGCGATCGTCGACGAGCAGCACCGCTTCGGCGTGCGCCAGCGCCTGGCGCTGAAAGAGAAAGGCCTTTTCGCGCATCAATTGGCGATGTCGGCGACGCCGATTCCGCGCACGCTGGCCATGAGCTACTACGCCGACCTCGATGTTTCCGTGCTCGACGAATTGCCGCCCGGCCGCACGCCCGTGACCACCAAGCTGGTCGCCGAAGCGCGCCGCGACCAGGTCGTGGCGCGCGTGCACGAGGCCTGTCGCGGCGGGCGCCAGGCCTACTGGGTCTGTCCGCTGATCGAGGAAAACGAAGTTTCGGCGGAGGCTAACGCGAGCGCAGCGAACGTTAAGCGCAGCGGCCGGAGCCAAAACGCCGTTTTGCAGTTGAAGACCGCGGAGGAAACCTTCGCCCGCTTGAGTACCGAGCTGCCCGACTTGAACATCGGCCTGGTCCATGGCCGCCTCAAGACTGCCGACAAGGCCGCCGTGATGTCGGCCTTCGTCGCCAACGAGATTCAATTGCTGGTGGCGACCACGGTGATCGAGGTCGGCGTCGATGTGCCGAATGCGAGCCTGATGGTCATCGAACATGCCGAGCGCTTCGGTCTGGCGCAACTGCATCAATTGCGCGGCCGCGTCGGGCGCGGCACCGACGCTTCGGCCTGCATCCTGCTCTACGCCAAGCCGCTGGGCGAACTGGCGCGGGCGCGGCTGAAAGTCATTTTCGAAACCAGCGACGGCTTCGCGATCGCGCGCGAGGACTTGCGCCTGCGCGGCCCCGGCGAATTCATCGGGGCGCGGCAAAGCGGCCTGCCGCTGCTGCGCTACGCGGACCTGGAAGATGCGGCGCTGGTAGAGCAGGCGCGCGCGGTCGCCGAAGACATGCTGCGCGATGCGCCGGACCGTGCGGCAGCGCATTTGCAACGCTGGCTGGGCGGCCGCGAGGAATTGCTCAAGGCGTAAAATTGGCGGCATGACTTTCGCCGAAATCAAACAACGCCTCGACCTCTACGAGAAGCTGATGCGGCTCGACAAGCCGATCGGCACGCTGCTGCTGCTGTGGCCCACGTTCTGGGCGCTGTGGCTGGCGACCAACGGCCAGCCGCACTGGATGCTGGTCTGGATCTTCGCCTTCGGCACGCTGCTGATGCGCTCGGCCGGTTGCGTCATCAACGACTATGCCGACCGCGATTTCGATCCGCATGTCGAACGCACCAGGGACCGGCCGCTGGCGGCACGCACCGTATCCACGCGCGAAGCGCTGACGCTGGCGACAGTGCTGATGTTCTGTGCTTTCCTGCTGGTGCTGCCGATCTTTCGCGACGTCTGGTGGCTGACGCTGATCGCCGTGTTTCTGGCTGCGAGCTATCCGTTTACCAAGCGCTTCTTCGCCCTGCCGCAGGCCTATCTCGGCGTCGCCTTCGGCTTCGGCATTCCGATGGCATTTGCGGCAGCGACCGGCGAGGTCGGCCGCCTGGGCTGGACGCTGCTGCTGGCCAACGTCTTCTGGGCGCTGGCCTATGACACCGAATACGCCATGGTCGACCGCGACGACGACCTCAAGATAGGCATCCGCACCGCGGCGATTACCTTCGGCCGTTTCGACGTGCTGGCCGTGATGCTCTGTTACGCCGCCATGCTCGGCATTCTCGCCGTGGTCGGCTGGCAGCTGCAATACGGTGTCCTGTATTTCGCCGGACTGGCCGCCGCCGCCGCGCTGGCCGGCTATCACTACACCCTGATTCGCGACCGTAGCCGCGACGGCTGCTTTGCCGCCTTCCGGCACAACAACTGGTTCGGCGCGGCGATCTTCGCCGGCATCGCGGCCGAGCTCAATCTGCGGCCCTGGCTGGCGCAGTGACAGGTCCGATAAGCTTCGTCAATTCCGATCCGGCGCAGGATGTCGGCCGCTTTCCTTGGTACGAGGCTTTGCTGCGCCACCTGCGCGGCGACTTTCGTCCCCTGGCGCCACCGGCAGGCGGCTATCAGATTTTCGCTCGCGAGTGGAGCGTCGAGGTGGATCAGGCGCGGCTTGCCGTGCGTTCGCAGGAGCCGCGGATCACCTGGCTGGGGCATGCGACGCTGCTGCTGCAAGTGGCGGGGATGAACATCCTGATCGATCCGCAACTTTCCGCCGCCGCCGGCCCCGACCTGGGTTTCATCCACCTCGGCGCCACGCGCCACGTGCCGCCGCCGCTGTCGCCGGAACAGTTGCCGGCCATCGATCTGGTGCTGATCTCGCACAATCACTACGACCACCTCGACCACGCCACCCTGAGGCGTCTGCTCGCCGCCGGACAGACGCCGCGCTTCATGGTGCCGCTGGGCATGAAAGCCTGGTTCGACCGGCACGGTATCGGCCGGGTCAGCGAGATGGACTGGTGGCACGCGCTCGAGATCGGTGCGCTGACGCTGCATTTCACCCCCGCACAGCACTGGAGCCGGCGCAATCCGTTCGACACGAACACCTCCCTGTGGGGCGGATTCATGCTCGAGTGGCGGCGACCCGATGCACCGCCCTGGCGCTTCCTGTACACCGGTGACACCGGCTATTCGGCCGACTTCAAGGAGATTCGCCGGCGCCTCGGCGCAATCGATTTTCTCGCCGTCCCGGTGGGCTCCTACCTGCCGCGCGATTTCATGCGGCCGCAGCATGTCGATCCGGACGATGCGGTGCAGATCGTCCTCGACCTCGAGGCGAAGCAGGCGCTGGGCATCCACTGGGGCACCTTCGCCCTGACCCGGGAGCCCTTCGATCAACCGCCCAAAGATCTCGAATCGGCGTTGCGCCAGCGCCGACTCTCGCCGGACCGGGTCTGGCTGATGAAGCACGGTGAGACGCGGGCGGTTAGAATCGAACGATGAAATATACGGACTTGCGCGATTTCATCGCCCAACTCGAAGCGCTCGGCGAACTCAAGCGCATCGCTGTAGAAGTGGATCCGAAGCTGGAGATGACCGAAATTGCTGACCGCGTGCTGCGCGCCGGCGGTCCGGCGCTGCTCTTCGAAAAGCCCAGGGGGCATTCGATCCCGGTGCTGGTCAACCTGTTCGGCACCCCGCGCCGGGTGGCGCTCGGCATCGCCGCGGCGGAGGGCGAAGACGGCGTGGAACTCGACTGGAAAACCCGGCTGCGGGAAGTCGGTACCCTGCTGGCCTACCTCAAGGAACCGGAACCGCCGAAGGGCCTCAAGGATGCCTGGGACAAGCTGCCGGTGCTCAAGCAGGTGCTCAACATGGCGCCCAAGCTGGTCAATTCGGCGCCCTGCCAGGACATCGTGTGGCAGGGCAGCGAGGTGGACCTGGCGCGCCTCCCGGTGCAGACCTGCTGGCCGGGCGATGCCGCGCCGCTGATCACCTGGGGCCTGGTCGTCACGCGCGGACCGCAGCGGTCGCGGCAGAACCTCGGCATCTACCGCCAGCAGGTTATCGACCCGAACAAGGTCATCATGCGCTGGCTAGCGCATCGCGGCGGCGCGCTGGATTTTCGCGAGCATTGCGCGGCGCATCCGGGCGAGCCTTTCCCGGTCGCGGTGGTGATCGGCGCCGATCCGGCGACGATCCTGGCGGCGGTGACGCCGGTGCCCGATACGCTGTCGGAATACCAGTTCGCCGGACTGCTGCGCGGCGCCAAGACCGAACTGGTCAAGTGCATCGGCTCTGACCTGCAGGTCCCGGCGTCCGCCGAGATCGTGCTGGAAGGCGTCATTCATCCGGGCGAGACGGCCGCCGAAGGGCCGTTCGGCGACCACACCGGCTATTACAACGAGGTGGCCGAGTTCCCGGTGCTCACCATCGAACGCATCACCATGCGCCGCGACCCGATCTACCATTCCACCTACACCGGCAAGCCGCCCGACGAGCCTGCCACGCTCGGCCTGGCCCTCAACGAAGTCTTCATCCCGCTGCTACAAAAACAGTTTCCCGAGATCACCGATTTCTACCTGCCACCCGAGGGCTGCTCCTACCGGATGGCGGTGGTCAGCATCAAGAAGCAGTATCCGGGGCATGCCAAGCGGGTCATGTTCGGCATCTGGAGTTTCCTGCGCCAGTTCATGTACACCAAGTTCATCATCGTCACCGACGACGACGTCGATGTGCGCTCCTGGCCCGAAGTAATCTGGGCGCTCACCACGCGCGTCGACGCGGCGCGCGACACCCTGATTGCCGAGAACACGCCCATTGACTACCTCGACTTCGCTTCACCGGTGGCGAGTCTCGGGAGCAAAATGGGCATCGATGCGACCAACAAGTGGCCGGGCGAGACCACGCGCGAATGGGGCCGCCCCATCGCCATGGATCCAGCCGTAAAAGAGCGCATTGACGCGCTGTGGCAACAATTGGGATTACAGGAGGGGCAATGACCGAAGCCGAAGCGATTCCGCCGCAACAGGAACTGGAAGGCGACCTGGAGGGTCCGCGTGCCTGGTGCCATGTGATGTACGGGCTGCATGCGCTGTCGGCGGTCTCCGGGATACTCAGTTCGGCCACGATTGTCGGCGCCTTCGTCTTCGGCTGGCCGTCGATCATCGCCGTGATCATCAACTACGCCACCCGCGACCGGGTGCGCGGCACGTGGCTGGCAACGCACTGGCGCTGGCAGTTGCGCAGTTTCTGGTTCGCCGCGCTGTGGCTGCTGGTGGCGGGTCTGCTGGTGATCACCCTGATCGGCATTCCGGCGGCGTTCATGGTGATCGTCGGCACCGGCTTGTGGGTGTTCTACCGCGTGATCCGCGGCTGGATGGGTCTGGTCGACCGGCGCGCGATGCCGGTGCCGTCCGCCTGACGCCGGCGACACGACTGCGCGTGTTCAACGGTTTTGCCAACTGGCCGCCGCCGGTTAGGCGAAACAGACTAGTTTCCGGGGCGGGCACCGCGCATACTAGCGGGCTCCCATCCCCACCCCCCGGAATTCCCATGACTCTTTGTCCGATTGCCCTCGCCGTTGGCTGCAAGAAATGTCCCGTCTTCAAGATCTGCCCGGTCAAGGGGTTGATCGGCGACATGCCCCCCGCCCCAGCGCCGACTCCCGCGCCGGTGGCAAAAGCAAAAACCAGGACCAAGGCCAAGGCCAAGGCCGCGGCTAAACCCCGCGCTGTGGCGCGAAAGAAGAAGTAATAGGCCGATAGCCGCTGCGGACTTTTCGCACCGGTAAAGGCGGCGCACCAAGAGAGAGCAGCGGAATTTTGCTGTTCCTCCATCTGGGTGCGCGCGAGTTTCCCCCTTCCGTCGTTCGCCCCGACCTGCTGGTGATCAACAAGATCGACCTCGCACCAATGGTCGGAGCTTCGCTGGAAGTGATGGCGACCGATGCCAAGCGCATGCGCGGCGAGCGGCCCTTCATCTTCAGCAATCTCAAGACCGGCAAGGGCTTGGCCGAGATCATTGCCTTCATTGAAAAGCAGGGCCTGATGAAGGTCTGAGGCAAGGCAAGTAAGCCGGCACCGGCAATTCGATCCATCGTTTTCACGTTTAGCGCGCTACCGCACAGATCCGCGCGCTCGTTCCGCGTATGGTGGCGCACGGCCTCAAGGGAGTTGCCGTGCCGCGAGCTTCCATGCCGGCCAGCGATACCAAATTTCTTTACGGCGTCGTGGCCGCCGCAAGCATGGACGGCCGCCATGTTTATTGAAGGAGTTGGCGATGAAGTCGATAGCCATGCATCAAATGACCAGACTGCTCGCCGCCACTTTTTTAGGCACCGCGATCCTTTTGTCGCCCCGCGCTGCCCAATCGGCCGAAGAGCCACCCGCCCGCAAGGCGCAATCCCAAAGCCCGGCAATGGAAGCGCAGTGGCGACAACTGCAGCAGACCATTCCTCCGGACATCGTGATCAAGCTCAGCGAGGAGTTCCAGAAGGACTATCCGAACAGCCGATACCGGCATGCCAACAGGTATATCCAGGCGGGTGCCCGCAAGGCATTGTTGGCCC
The DNA here is from genome assembly GCA_023229685.1 of Sulfuritalea sp. Taxonomy (GTDB): domain Bacteria; phylum Pseudomonadota; class Gammaproteobacteria; order Burkholderiales; family Rhodocyclaceae; genus Sulfuritalea. The sequence goes on along the minus strand of JALNYT010000001.1, from coordinate 686,448 downwards.
AGCAGGAGGCGAGGCTTTCTTCCGATGCGCTGGAAGACCCGACGGGCGACGATGCCTATCGCCGTGAACTGATCCAGGCGACGCGCGGCAGCAAGGACTCCGCGTATCGCGTCGCCCTCATGTATCGTCAAGGCACGCACGGGCTGTCGAAAGATCCGCAACGCACCAAGCAATGGCTGCGCGTCGCTGCCGAACTCGGCAACGGCAGGGCGAGCTGGGAAGTCGCCAATATCTACAACCGCGACGGCGAAATCGACGATGCCGCCAAGTTTGAGGCCAAGGCCGTCAGGGACGGGTTCCGTATTCCGCCGCGGCTGCCGAACCGGCCCCTGGGCTATTGACCGACCGGAGCTTTCCCCGGCGCTCGATCCATTCATAGGGTCGAAGTAGCCGCGGACGGGGAACCATCACGGTCGAGCAGTTCCAGGTCACGATGTCGCCCCGACGAAAGTCGGCGCCGGCGATACGGCGAGGTAGGCAGAGTGGTAGCCTTGCGGTCACAACATTCCTCAAGAGGATCAAACATGAAAATTCGTACATTGCTCGTCGGCCTTGCGACGGCGGCTTTCTCCATACTGGCGCTGGCCCAAGCACCGATCGTGATCAAGTTCAGCCATGTGGTTGCGGCCGATACGCCGAAGGGCAAGGCCTCCGAGTTTTTCGCCAAAAGGGCGGCGGAACTGACCAAGGGCAGGGCCAAGGTCGAGGTCTATGCCAACAGCGCCTTATACAAGGACAAGGAAGAGGTCGAAGCCCTGCAACTGGGCGCGGTACAGATGCTGGCGCCGTCGCTGTCCAAGTTCGGCCCGCTCGGCGTCAAGGAATTCGAGGTTTTCGACTTCCCCTACATTTTCGACGACTTCGCCGACCTGCACAAAATTACGCAGGGACCGATCGGCGCTTCGCTGCTGCTCAAGCTCGAATCCAGGGGGATCAAGGGGCTGGCGTTCTGGGATAACGGCTTCAAGTCGTTTTCAGCCAATACGCCGCTCAGGACGCCGACGGACCTCAAGGGCAAGAAGATGCGCATCCAGTCGTCCAAGGTGCTGGAAGAGGAATACCGCACGCTGGGCGCCATGCCGCAGGTGATGGCCTTCTCCGAGGTTTATCAGGCGCTGCAGACGGGCGTGGTCGACGGCACCGACAATCCGCACTCCAACCTGTACACGCAGAAGATGCACGAAGTGCAGAAGTACATGATCATCACCGACCACAACTATCTCGGCTACGCGGTGATCGTGAACAAGAAGTTCTGGGACGGATTGCCGCCGGATATTCGCGGCCAACTCGAGCAGGCCATGAGGGAGGCGACGGTCTACGCCAACAAGATTGCGCAGGAAGAAAACGACCACGCCCTGGAAATGGTCAGGAAGAGCGGCAAGACCGTTATCTACGTGCCGACCAAGGAAGAGAAGCTGGCCTTCAAGAAGGCGATGGCACCGGTGCACATCAAGATGGCCGATCGCGTCGGCAAGGACCTGCTGCAGTCGATCTACAAGGAAACCGGGTTCGATCCGACCAAACTCTGAGCCGGCAATAATGCCTGATGTCTAAGTGGTTGAAGCGGGTCGCGGCGCGGTAGCGGTGCCGGCGGCAAAGACGAAGGCATCCAGCGCCAGCGCGGCGAGTTGGCAGTTGCGGTATATGGTCTGCGCAACTGCGTTCTCGCCGGCGGCGCCCAGGGCGACATATAGCGGCAGCAGATGTTCGGCTGAAGGATGCGCGCGCATCGCGTGCGGCGCCTGCCGGCGATAGTCGAGCAGGGCCGGCAGGTCACGCCGCTCCAGCGCCGCGGCGAACCAGTCGCGGAATTCACTGACATAGGGCAGGGCCTCGCCGTCGTCGGCATCGCCGACGATGTCGCGCAGATTGTGGGTCAGGCCGCCCGTGGCCAGAATCAGCACGCCGCGCTGCGTCAGCGGCTGCAGCATCTGCCCCAGCCGGTAGTGGGTTTCGGCGTCGGCCTGCGGCATCACCGCCAACTGGATGACCGGAATGTCGGCGACCGGATACATCGCGCGCAGCGGCGACCATGCGCCGTGATCCAGTCCGCGCTGGCGGTCGACGGTGATGCCCGGAATCAGCCCGGCAACCTCCGCGGCCAGATCGGGCGCGCCGGGCGGCCGGTAGTCGAGTTCATACAGCGCTTGCGGAAAGCCGTAGAAATCGTGGATCGTTTCCGGCTGCAGTGCGGCGCTTACCGCCGGCGCGGTTGTTGTCCAATGCGCTGAAACGGCGAGAATCGCCCGCGGTCGCGGCAGATCTTGCCCCAGCGCATGCCACGCCGGCCCGGTGCGGCCAGGCTCCAGCAGTAGCATCGGCGAGCCGTGGGATATGAATACCGGTGGAATCGAGTTCATGCCTGCAGTGTAGTCCGGCGAACGCGGTGCCGTCAGCGACAGGCGCGGAACAGAGTGTTCTGCGCGGCGCAACAGCTGGTGCTTCTTCTGAATCAGTCAGATCACTGCGCGGAAAAGGTGATTCCTATGTGCGCTAGCGCACTGAGTGCCTTGTCCAGATCAATAGACTGACCACTTAAGCCGGGAAAGTTCAATTCAATTTGCCGCCCGGTTCGCTAGCCTATTCATGGCTTTGGGAAAATTTCCAGTATGTAGTCTGGCGTTTGCGTCGGTGACTCCGGCGACGGGCTTCGCGTCGAGCAACGGGAGGGGTACCCAAGCGTGCGGTGCCTCGGATCCACATCAACATTCAGGGGGATTTCATGAAGATCAGAATTATGTCCGTATCCGTGGCCGCGGCCATGCTGGCTTGCGGAACTTCCGCTTGGGCGGGCACCCCCGAAGCCGTGGCGCTTCCCGGGGTGGTCGGTCCGACGGGAGTGTTGGAAGGCGTCACTACCGCAGGTATTGGGATCTTGACCGTCGGCAACAACCAGAATATCAACACCAACGGCATCAATGCCAACGCCATCACACCAAACGCGGCGAACAATGCCGATGTCAGGTTCATGGGCAACTCGACAGTGACTGGAAACGTCGGCATCCCGTCCTTGCTCCTCAACTTCGATGCCGGCGCGGTCGGATCGACGGTGAACTTCAACGGGCTGGTGAATACGACCACGTTCAATGTCAGCGGGACGGGAACCATAAATTTCAACAACAACGTCATCGGCGCCGGCAACTTTGCCAGTGATGGCTTCATCAATCTCGCTGCGGGCCGCACGCTGACCGGCGCCATCATTACGGCGACTGCGGCTACAGGAACGTTCACGCTCAATGGCGGCAGCATTGTCAATGGCGCCATGGGCGGCGCCAATGGGCTCAAGCAAATCAACGTGGTCGGCGGCAACGCCTCGGTCACCGGCGCGGTTCAGGCACGAAGTTTCGACCTGGGTGCGAATACCTTGGCAATCGGCGGGGCGCTGACGACCAACGCCGGCGGAACGATCGCGACGACGCTCGCCGGCAACACCGTATACGGAAAGATCGTGGTCAACACCGCGAATATCAATGGCGGGGGCATTACCGTGGTGCCGACCGTCACCGGCGTGCTGACCACCGGAACCACCTACAAGATTGTCGATTCGCAGGTCGGCCCCGGCGGGGTTCCCGTGAACGTCATCAACAACAGCCCGCGCTATACGTTCGCCGGTGTGCCGACGACCCTCGGTGCCGTCAGCATCCGCTTGACCGCCGTGACGCCGCTGGCAACCCTGGTGACCGCGCCCGGTGCGGCAGCGGTCGCGCCAATACTGGAAGTGACTGCGCCAGCGGGTTCCGATTTGCTGACCGTTCAGAACTCGATTGCCGTACTGCCCAATGCGGCAGCGATCAACAGCGCGCTGCTGCAACTGGCTCCGGGCGCTGCCAATCTCGCCGCGCCCTGGGTGGCCGGGCAAACCGCGCGACTTTTCGACGACCTGTGGATGGCTCGTGTGGACGAAATCCAGAGCCTGTGCTGCAGCACCTGTGAGCCGAACAAGTCAGGTGCGCCGGTCAACGCGCATGAATGCAAAGGCACCGAACAGCGCAGTAACTGGTGGGGCAAGGGCTTTGCCAGTCAGGGCCGCCAAGGCGACGTGGATAATCTGAGCGGCTACCGGAGCGAAGCCCTGGGTCTGATGCTGGCCTACGACAGACCTCTGAACGCGGATACTCGCGTCGGTCTGGGTGGCGCTTATGCGAACACCACCATCGACGGGAACAATTCGACGGGTCGCACGAAGGTCGATTCCTATCAGCTGACGGCTTATTTCAGCCACGCGCCCGGACCCTGGTTTGTCCAGGGCGCCGTCACGGCAGGGGCCGATCAATACAATGGCTCGCGAAGCATCGCCTTTGCCGGCGTCAACCGCACGGCGAGCGCCGACTACACGGGCCAGCAATACAGCGCTGTCGTCACGGTGGGAAAGCATTTCCACTTGAGCCAGGCGACCGTCACGCCGCTAGCCTCCTTGCAGGCCACACGCATTAGTGTCGAAAGCTATACGGAAGACGGTGCCGGTGATGCGAATCTGCGGGTGAGCAGCCAGAAGTACAACTTCGTTCAATCCACCTTGGGCGTCAAGGCGGAACGGGTCATACAGGCCGGCAACGGCACGTATTCCCCCGAAGTGCACCTCAAGTGGCTGCACGATTTCAGCTCGACCACCATGCAGCAAGACGCGGCGTTTGCCGGCGGCGGGACAAGCTTCAGCACGCAAGGCATAAATCAGGACCGCGAGCTGTTCAATGTTGGCGCAGGTATCTCATTCCTCTCCTGCAACTGCGGCGAAAATTCATGGACAGTCAAGGGGCTCTACGACTACAAATGGAACCAGAGCAGTTACTCGTCGCATAAGTTGTCGATCCTGGCGAGTCGCCGTTTCTGATTGCCGTCCGGTTGATGCGGGTTTTTCCTGGTTGGTGAATCAGGCGTCCATGCCCAGGCCCGCCGTATCGATACCTGGCGACTCCATGACGGGAGACGAGTTGTCGGCGCGGCGTCGTAGTTGAGCGCGGAAAGTGTCGCTACTCGCCGTTCGGCGCGTCGCGCAGGTCGCGGCGCAGGACTTTGCCGATCGGCGACTTCGGCAGGACGTCGCGGAACTCTATGTGGCGTGGTCGCTTGTAGCCGGTGAGTTGGGCCTTGCAGTGCTCGATTACGGCTTCCTTGGTGAGGTTTGAATCCTTTCGTACGATCACCACTTTCACCGCCTCGCCCGATTTGTCATCGGGCACGCCCACCGCCCCGCATTCGAGTACGCCGGGATGCGTCGCTACCACGCCCTCGATCTCGTTCGGGTAGACGTTGAAGCCGGACACCAGGATCATGTCTTTCTTGCGGTCGGTGATCGTGACGCACCCTTTGGCATCCAGATATCCGACGTCGCCTGTTTTCAACCAGCCGTCCTGCATCACCTCGGCGGTTTCCTCGGGATTGTTCCAGTAGCCCTTCATCACCTGCGGGCCGCGCACGCATAACTCGCCGGTGCACTTCTCGATATCGCCTTCGCCGGTCCATACCGGCAACTCGTTGAAGCTGCCGTCGCGGACAGAGACGTCGGTGGAAGGGAAGGGGAAGCCGATATTGCCGCTCCAGGGCATTTCAAGCGGATTGGCACAAACGCCGGGCGAGGCCTCGGTCAGGCCGTAGGCTTCGGTGATGTAGCGTCCGGTCGCTTGCTGCCAGCGCCGGGCCACCGACTCTTGCACGGCTGCGCCACCGCCGACCACGACCTTGAGCGCGGAGAAGTCGAGCCGGTCGAATCCCGTCGTATTCAGGAGGCCATTGAACAGTGTATTGACGCCGGTCATGACGCTGAATTTCCATCGCCCGAGCTCCTTCACCAGTGCCGGCAAGTCGCGCGGGTTGGTGATCAGCACCATCAGGCTGCCCCACTTCATGAAGGACAGCGTCGAGGTCAGGCAGAAGATGTGATACATGGGCAATGGCGCGATGGCGATTTCGCTGCCTTCCTTGAAGCTCGCCGAGACCCAGATGCCCGTCTGCTCTACATTGGCCAGAATGTTGCGGTGGGTAAGCATGGCTCCCTTCGAGACACCGGTAGTGCCGCCGGTGTACTGCAGAAAGGCGACATCCTCGCGCCCCATCTCGACCGGCTTGAACGACCGCGCCGCGCCGCGCGCCAGTGCGGCGCGGAAGCTGATGGCATTGTCGATGCGCCACGCGGGCACCATCTTCTTCACTTTCTTGACGACAAAATTGACGATCCAGCGCTTCGGCCAGGTCAGCAGGTCGCCGAGTTGCGTGGTGATCACGTGCTCGACCGCCGTGTGGCCGAGCACTTGCTGCAGGACTCCGGCGAAGTTATCGACAATGACGATGGTCTTGGCGCCCGAGTCCTTCAACTGGTACTCCAGCTCGCGCGGCGTATAGAGCGGATTGACGTTCACCACGATCATGCCGGCGCGCAGGATGCCGAACAGCGCCACCGGGTATTGCAGCAGGTTCGGCGCCATGATGGCGACGCGATCGCCCTTGTTCATGCCCGGCAGCCCCTGCAGGAAGGCGGCAAAATCGCGCGACAATTGCTCCAGTTCGGCAAAGCTGATGGTGCGTCCGAGATTGTGACAGGCCGGTCTGGCGGCGAACTTGAGGACAATCTTCTCGAACAAGTCCGGGATGGACATGAACAGGTCGGCGTCGATCTCGGCGGGTATTCCCTCGGGATAGTTTTCGAGCCAGATTCTCTTCACGATGACCTCCTCCCGTTACGGCCTGTCCAACCCCTTCGCTCGAAGCATGGCGAGATTTCTGTCAGGGCAGGGTACTGCCGGACGGACCAGATCGGAACGACGATGGTGGTGGTTGGCCTGCATAATTCAATATACACCCGCAACAGGCGGCTTCAAGGGGCCCGTCCGTGGCCGCTTCGCTGTGCGGGCTAGGCCTGAGTGGAAGGCCGCCGCGACAGGCTTGCGGTCGCTGCCCAGCGGTAGAAGCCCTGTTTGGCCAGCTCAACAATGAAGAGATAGACCAGCACCATGCCGCCGAGAATGAAATAGAACCTGGCAGGCGGCGGCACAAATCCGAAATAGGTTCCGACCGGCGTAAACGGCAGGCACACGGCGACGGCGACCACGGCCAGCGAGGTTATCGTCAGCAATGGGTGTGCGCGGGTCTTCAGAGGGTTGCCGCGGGTACGGATGATGAAGATCACCAGCACCTGGGTGCACAACGATTCGACGAACCAACCGGTCTGAAACAGTTTTTCGTCGGCCTGCAGGACAACCAGCATGATGTAGAAAGTCAGGAAGTCGAACAGGGAGCTGATCGGCCCGATCACGAGCATGAAATTGCGCACGAAATTCATGTCCAGCACCCGCGGCGCGTGGATTTCCTCGACGTCCACCTTGTCCAGCGGGATAGGGATTTCCGAGAAATCGTAGAGAATGTTGTTGAGCAGGATCTGGGTCGGCAACATCGGCAGGAAAGGCAGGAACAGCGCGGCGCCGGCCATGCTGAACATGTTGCCGAAATTCGAACTGGTGCCCATCATGATGTACTTCATGATGTTGCCGAAGGTGCGCCGCCCTTCCAGGACGCCGGCATGAAGCACATGCAAGTCCTGCTTCAGGAGGATCATGTCGGCCGCCTCCTTTGCCACATCCACGGCCGAATCCACCGACAGCCCGACGTCCGCTGCATGCAATGACGGCGCGTCGTTGATGCCGTCACCCAGATAGCCGACCACATGGCCACGCGCCTTGAGTGCGCGGATCACGCGCTCCTTCTGTGCCGGATTGACCCGGCAGAACAGATTCGCCGCCTCGACCCGGACTTGCAGCGCATGGTCATCCATCTGCGCGATTTCCTTTCCGGTAACGAGACCGGTGACGGGGATCTTCAGTTGCTGACAGACATGGCGGGTGACCAGATCGCTGTCGCCGGTAACGATCTTGATGGTGACACCGGCCTTCTTGAGTGCCGCCAGGGCAGGGGCCGCGCTTTCCTTGGGCGGGTCGAGGAAGGCCGCAAACCCGGCAAGCACCAGTTCCGTTTCATCTCCCACCACGGCGTGGGGATGGTCCGGCGGAACCGGGCGCCACGCGATGCCGAGGACGCGGAAACCGTCCTCTTCGAGGGCGTGATATTGCTGGCGAATTCCGGCCAGGGCCGTGTCATCGATCGGCCGCTGCAGTTCCGCGCCCTCGCCTTCGAAGTGGGTGCAGAGGCCGACGATCTCGTCCGGTGCACCCTTGACCACCAGCCATCGCTGTTCGCCGTTGTCGATCAGCACGGAAATGCGCCGACGCTCGAAGTCGAAGGGCACTTCGTCGACCTTCTTCCAGCTGCCTGCGTCGATGTGTTGATGGTTCAGGATGGCTTCGTCGAGCGGGTTCTTGACGCCGGTCTCAAAAAAACTGTTGAGATAGGCAAGTTCCAGAACCCGCTCGCTGGGCCGTCCATCCGCATCGACATGCCGCTCCATGCGGATTTTTGCTTCGGTCAGGGTCCCCGTCTTGTCGGTGCACAGGACGTCCATCGAACCCAGGTCCTGGATGGCGGCCAGCCGTTTGACGATCATGTGCTTTCTCGCCATGCGTAGCGCGCCGCGCGACAGCGTGACCGAAACCACCATGGGCAGCAACTCCGGCGTCAGACCTACGGCCAGGGCTACGGCGAACAGGAAGGATTCCAGCCAGGGCTTGTGAAAGAAGGTGTTCACCAGCAGGACGAACATCACCATGAGGATCGTCAGGCGCATGATCAGCATGCCGAAGCGGCGCGTGCCGAGTTCGAACGAGGTGGGCTCCGTCGAGCGCGAAACGCTGTCGGCGATTTCTCCAATAGCGGTCGCGGTTCCCGTGTTGACCACCAGGATTCGCGCGCTGCCGCTGATGACCGAAGTGCCCATGAACACAGCGTTGCTTGCGTCCTGCATGTCAGTGGCCGTATCGGGCAGCGTGGCCGGTCGCTTTTCCACGGGGTAGGATTCACCCGTCAGCAGTGCCTGCTTGACGAAGAAGTCATGGGACTCGAGCACCCTGCCATCGGCCGGAATCAGATCCCCCGCGGCAAGCAGCACCAGCTCGCCGGGTACCACCTGGCTCACCGGGATCTCGAGTTGCCGGCCGTCACGGATCACCATGGCCCGCACCGAGACCGACTGGCGCAACTTTTCCGCAGCCGCATTGGCGCGGTACTCCTGCACAAAATCCAGCGTGACGCTGAGCAGGACGATGACGCTGATGATGAGGAAGTTGGTAATCTCGCCGGTGAGCGCCGAAACCGCACTGGCCACCAGAAGAATGATGACGAGCGGATTCTTGAAGCGGGTGAGGTACTGGACCAGCAGCGGGCTTTCCTGCCGCTGCCGAAACAGGTTGGGCCCGAATCTGGTCAGCCTGGCTTTGGCTTCGGCCGCGGACAAACCTGCAGCCACCCGGGCCAGGTCAGCCGTACTTGCCGGCAGCGGCTCGAGCCACCAGGGGCGGAGCGTCGAATCTGCCGGCACGCTATCAGGAGATGGATTGTTCATTCCTTGGCTAGGCAAATTTGCGCTGGCGAGCTCCTGCTGAGGGGTCTGGTGCCGGGAACCCCGGCCTTACTGCCCGAATGCGCGATTACGGCTTCTTCTCGACCAACTCGATCTTGTAGCCGTCGGGGTCCTCGACAAAGGCGATGACCGAGCTGCCGCCCTTCATCGGTCCGGCCTCGCGGGTGACCTTGCCGCCGCGCTGGCGGATGGCGTCGCAGGCGGCGTAGGCATCCTCCACGGCGAGTGCGATGTGGCCGTAGCCGGTGCCGATTTCGTAGTGATCGACACCCCAGTTGTGGGTCAGTTCGATCACGGCGCCGTCCTTCTCATCCTGGAAGCCGACGAAGGCCAGGGTGAACTTTCCTTGCGGGTAGTCATTGCGCCTTAGCAGGCGCATGCCGAGGACCTCGGTATAGAAGGCCAGCGACTTGTCCAGGTCGCCGACGCGCAGCATGGTGTGGAGGATTCGCATAGTGTTCCTTTCAAAGTATCGGCAGGGAGGGCGCGCGCTGCTTGAGTTCGTTGCGGGCGGCCTTCCAGTCGGGGTAGAGCGAGCTGACCACGGCCCAGAAACGCCGGCTGTGGTTCATCTCCAGAAGATGGGCGACTTCGTGGGCGACCACGTAGTCGCCCAGGTGCGGCGGCAGGTGGATCAGCCGCCAATTGACGCGGATGCCGCTCGCCTTGCTGCAACTGCCCCAGCGCGTATGCGCCGAAGACAGGCCGAGCCTGGGTATTTCCAGATCGAGCTGACCGCTGAAATAAGCCAGACGCCCGGAGAAATGGGTGAGTGCCCGCTTCTGCAGGGCGCGTTTGGCCAAGAGGGACAGATCGGCCTCGGGTCGCGCTTCGAGGACCAGGATATCGGCGACCCAGCGCACCCGGTTGGCGCCGGGCAGCACGCGCACTTCGGCATCGCCACCGAGCAGCGGCAGCCGCGCGCCATCCTTGATCGTGAGGTGGCGCGGGCGGCTGGCATGAGCCAGCTCGTCGAGTTTTTTCAGCACCCAGTCGCCGTGGCCATGGACGAAGGCCTCGATCTCGCTCAGGGCGGTGCGATGCGGCGCGCCGATGCGCAGGCCGCGCTCGTCGATGGTCATCGACAGGCGCGTGGCGCCGCTCTTGAGCCGGTAGTCGATGATGCGGCCGCCGATCAGCAACTGGCGAGTCTTCGCCTCGGGCGGTGGCGAGGGCAGGCGGAATAGCCTGAGCTGTTCGAGGAACATCAGTGGGCCGGGGTACCGAGCGCGCCGCCGAATAGATCGAAGCCCTGGTCTTCCGGCGGCAAGCTGGCTATCGCGCGCGCGATGGTCTGCTCGATCACCGCCATCGGCTGTTCGATCAGCCGCCAGTTGCAGCGCAGCGATTCGCCGTTGTGCGCCTCGACCCAGTTGCCGCGGGCTGCGAACGAGAGCGCCAGGCGCGGCGCTTGCCGTCCCGGACTCTGTCTGCCGGGGATTCCGCTTCGCGGGCCGGCAAGCGCCCATTCTTGGTCGATGACCTGCTGCAACAGGCGCTTGGCTTCGTCGCGCAGCCAGGCTTCGGCCCGGTCCTGAATCTGTCGCGGCATGGCCTGTGGCGGCAGCGGCAAGTCGAGCGTGTCGCCGTCGCGCAGCGCGTCCTTGTGGCGTGTATCGAGCACCAGGCGCAGGCTGCCGCCGAGGAATGCCAGCGCGGCGCCGTCGTGCCAGCGGCTGGCGGGATCCGGTTCGTTGCTGTCGAGCTTGAGCTTGAGCTGCGGGCTGCGGCCCGCTGCGATGCTCATGCCACAACCTCGTAGAGCTGCGGGCTGATGCGGCGCATTTCGGCTTCGATCCAGGCCTCGGCCAGATCCGTCACTTCGTTGGCCGTGAATCCCGTCGGATCGATGGCCGGGCCGACACTGACGGTGACGGTACCGCACTTCTTGAACAGGGCGTTGCGGCCCCAGAACTCGCCCGAATTGAGCGCCACGGGAACCACCGGCGTACCGGTCTCGACCGCCAGGTGCGCGCCGCCGATCTTGTAGCGGTTCTTCGAGCCGGGCCGCGCACGCGTCCCCTCGGGAAAAATGATCACCGTGTAGCCCTTGGCGAGACGATCCCGGCCTTGTTCGACCAGCCGCCTCAGGCTTGACCTGCTGGCATTGCGGTCGGTCTCGATCATCGGAATCGAGGCCAGCGCCCAGCCGAAGAACGGCAGGTACTTGATTTCCTTGCGCCAGACGAAAATGGTGTCCTTGAACACCTCCTGCAGCATGAAGGTCTCCCACGCCGACTGATGCTTGCACAGGACGACAACGGGGCGCGCCGGAATGTTGTCGGCGCCGAGCAGCCGGTAGGGAATGCCGAGCACATGCTTGACCAGCCAGATCACGAAATTCACCCACGGCACCACCGTCCGGCGCCGCATGTGGTGCGGCAGCGGCCGGCAGAGGATGACCCCCAGCGCGTAGGGCGGCGTCACCACCAGCAGGATCAGCAGGAACAGCAGGGAGCGGAATACGGCCATCAGCGGGCGATATGCGCGGCGGCGGCGGCGAGATCGGGAAACACCAGGGTGTCGGGCGGCAATGCGGGATCGTCCACGGTCTTGCGGCCCTTGCCGGTCAGCACCAGCATCGGCTGCGCGCCGACGATGGCGGCGGCCTGCAGGTCGCGCAGGGAATCTCCGATCGCCGGCACGCCGGCGAGATCGGCATTGAAGCGGGCGGCAATCTCGCGCAGCATGCCAGGCTTCGGCTTGCGGCAGTCGCAGTTGTCGGCGTGGGTGTGCGGGCAGAAGAATATCGCGTCGATGCGGCCGCCGACTTGCGCCAGCGCCTTGAGCATCTTTTCGTGAATGGCGATCAGCGTATCCGTCTCGAACAGCCCGCGGCCGATGCCGGACTGGTTGGTCGCCACCACCACGCGGTAGCCGGCCTGGTTGAGGCGGGCAATGGCATTGAGGCTGCCGGGAATCGGCTTCCACTCTTCCGGCGACTTGATGTACTGGTCGGAATCGTGATTGATCACACCGTCGCGGTCGAGGATGACGAGTTTCATAAGAGCGATTTAGCCACAGAGGTCACACGGATCACGGAGGAAAAGCACTGCTTGTCTGGCCCTTCTCTGTGTTCTCTGCGGCGCATTGGTTTATAGGCGCGAGATGTCGGCCACCCGGTTCATCAGGCCGGCCAACTGTTTCAGCAGGGCCAAACGATTGGCGCGGACCAGCGGGTCCTCGGCCATCACCATGACGCCGTCGAAGAATGCATCGACCGCGCCGCGCAATCCGGCGAGGGCTTTCAGCGCGGCCGCATAGTCGCCGGCAGACAGTTGCGCTTCGATGCCCGGCGCGACCGCCGTGACCTGGGCGAACAGGGCCTTCTCGGCAGCTTCATGCAATAGCGCGACATCGACTGTGGCGCCCGCTTCGGTGCCCGACTTTCTGAGGATATTCACGATGCGCTTGTTGGCGGCCGCCAGCGCCTCGGCTTCCGGCAGCGCGGCGAATGCCTTGACCGCGTCAAGTTTGGCCGGAATCTGGTCGATCCGCGCCGGGTCCAGCGCCAGCACCGCGTCCACTGCCCGGTGATCGTGCCCCGCATCGCGCAGCATGTGGCGCAGGCGTTCCTTCAGGAAGTCGGCGCTGGCGCTACGCCAATCGCCGGTGAACAGTTCCGGTGCAAAGCCGGCGGCGGCGTCGTCGATCAGTTCCGGCAGCGAGAGCGGCAGCGGCGTTTCCATCAGGATGCGCAGCACGCCCAGCGCGGCGCGGCGCAGGCCGAAGGGATCCTTGTCGCCGGTGGGAATCTGGCCGATGCCGAAAAAGCCGATCAGCGCGTCCAGCTTGTCGGCGAGGGCGACGGCACAGGCGACGGAACCGTGGGGCAGCGCATCGCCGTTGAAGCGCGGCTGATAGTGGCTCTGGATGGCCTCGGCCACGGCCGCGGGCTCGCCGTCGGCCAGCGCGTAATAGCGGCCCATGATGCCTTGCAGCTCGGGAAATTCGCCGACCATGTCGGTGACCAGATCGGCCTTCGCCAGCAAGGCAGCGCGCTCCGCCTGCATCACGTCGGCGCCCAGGCGCTGGGCGATGGCGGCGGCCAGCTTGACCAGGCGATCGACGCGCTCGCCCTGGGTGCCGAGCTTGTTGTGATAGACGACGCGCGACAGCTTGCCGATGCGTGCCGACAGCGGCGTCTTCTTGTCGGTTTCGAAGAAGAACTTGGCATCCGCCAGACGCGGCCTCACCACGCGCGCATTGCCGGTGATGATGTGGCTGGGATCCGCCACCTTCATGTTGGAGACGAGGAGGAAGCGGTGAGTGAGCTTGCTCTTGTCACCGGCGCCGTCCATCAGCGGAAAGTACTTCTGGTTGGCCTTCATGGTCAGGATCAGGCATTCCTGGGGTATGGCGAGAAACTCCGGCTCGAAGCTCGCCTCATACACCGCAGGGAATTCGACCAGCGCCGTGACTTCATCGACCAGCGCGTCGTCCTGTAGCCAGGTGAGCTTCCCGGCGGCGCGATCCAGTTGCTCGCGAATCATGGCGCGGCGCTTGTCGAAGGAGGCGATGACCCGCCCCTGCTTTTCCAGGGTCTCTTCGTAATCGCCGGCGCTGCGGATATCGATTACGCCGACGCTCATGAAGCGATGGCCGCGCGTGATATTGCGGCTGGTGATGCCCAGCACCTGGCCGGAAATGGTGCGACGATCGAGCATCATGATCAAGCCATGCACCGGCCGCACGAATTGCGCCTCACCGGCGCCCCAGCGCATCAGCTTGGCCACCGGCAGTTTCTTGAGGGCGGCTTCCACCATGTCGGCCAGATATTCGTCGATGCGTCCGCCGCGCTTCTTGGTGCGGGCGACAAAATACTCGGCCTTGCCGTCGTTGAGCTTTTCCAGTTGCGCGAATTCGACGCCGGCGGAGCGCATGAAACCCTCGAGCGCCTTGGTCGGCGTACCGTCGGCGCCGACTCCTGAAGACACCGCCGGACCTTTCTTCTCGATCACGCGATCCGGCTGGCTTTCGAGGCAATCGTCGAACTGCAGGGCCAGCCGGCGCGGCGTGGCAAACCAGCGCCCCGCATTGCCGGCTGCGATGAAGCCGGCCTCGGCCAGTGCCTTTTGCATCTGTTCGCGGAAGGACAGGCCCAGTTTCGCCAGCGACTTCGGCGGCAGCTCCTCGGTCAGGAGTTCGATCAGTAATGTTGCTTTCATTCTTGAAACCTCTGGTAGCCACAGAGGGCACAGAGGACACAGAGAAAAACGTTGTGCTCTTCCTCTGTGATCTCTGTGACCGGCTTTGTTGTTTTGGCGTTCACGTTGCAGATCCTTTCAGCATCGGGAAGCCGAGCCGCTCGCGCGAGGCGTAGTAGGCATGCGCGATTTCGCGCGCCAGCACTCGTACGCGGCCGATGTAGGCAGCGCGTTCGGTGACCGAAATGGCGCCGCGCGCATCGAGCAGATTGAAGGTGTGCGAGGCCTTCATCACCATCTCGAAGCCGGGCAGCGGCAGGCTGAGGCCGATCAGGCGCTTGGCCTCGGATTCGTATTTGGAGAACTGCGCAAACAGCCAGTCGACGTCGGAATGTTCAAAGTTGTAGGTCGACTGCTCGACCTCGTTCTGGTGATACACGTCGCCATAGGTGACACCGGGAGCCCAGACCAGGTCGAAGACGTTTTCCACGCTTTGCAGATACATGGCCAGGCGCTCGATGCCGTAGGTGATCTCGCCCAGCACCGGGCGGCAGACCAGCGAGCCGACTTCCTGGAAATAGGTGAACTGGGTGACTTCCATGCCGTCCAGCCAGACTTCCCAGCCCAGGCCCCAAGCGCCCAGCGTCGGCGATTCCCAGTCGTCCTCGACAAAGCGGATGTCGTGTTCCGAGGTGTTGATGCCAAGTGCGCGCAGGCTGTCGAGATAGAGTTCCTGAATGTTCGGCGGGCTGGGCTTGAGCACCACCTGGTACTGGTAGTAGTGCTGCAGGCGGTTCGGGTTCTCGCCGTAGCGTCCGTCCTTGGGCCGGCGCGAAGGCTGCACATAGGCGGCGCGCCACGGCTCGGGGCCGAGCGAGCGCAGAAAGGTGGCGGTGTGGAAGGTGCCGGCGCCGACTTCGATATCGTAGGGCTGGAGCAGCACACAGCCCTGTTTGTTCCAGAAGTCCTGCAGGCGCAGGATGATTTCCTGGAATGTGGGTTTTTGGCTCATCGGGAAACCCCGGAAATTCTCAAGAGCGGCGATTTTACAAGGTTTCCGTCATGTGCTCGAGGCTGCTGACAGACGCGGGTGCGTTTGAAAGTGTTTCGAGTTCCCGGCTCGTGTGACGTCGGCCCGCGACGGCGAATCCCCTGTGCGCAAAGCGCTTTTGATCGTCCGCCGCAGCCGCTTCCGGTATCATCCTCGCCAATGCAACGACAGGCAAAGGAGCAGTACCGTGGATCATCTAGTCAGCGTGGTTTTGAAGAACGGCGAGCGTTACGATTTCCCTCTCGGGGCGGAAGATCTTGCCGCGTTCGATGCCACCAGTGCGCGGCACTGGATCTCGGAGACATTCCTGGCAGCGGGGCTGGAGGCTCCGAACCCCATGGGGAAGCTGCTGCTGGTCGATCAGATTCTGCTGCTCGCGCTTAACTTCAAGCCCGCAGACTATGACCCGCTGACGCCCGCAGCCCGCCGTTTTCTCTGCGCCGCCTTGCGGGCCATGGGGCGCCCCAGCCTGACCATCGACCTGGCAGCTTACAAGCTCTGACCCTGGCGTCGGCGCAGGGCGGTCAGGCAGGCGCCGACTGCGATTAGCAGTGCCAGCAGGTTGCCCCAACGGGCATAGGGTGTCAGACCTGTGCGCCCTTGGGCTTGGACCACCAGGGCATCGGTGACGAAAGGCGGCAGGGTGGCGGCAATGACGCCATCCGGGCCCACCATCGCGGTCATGCCGGTGTTGGTGGCGCGCAGCATTACGCGACCGGTTTCGATGGCGCGCAACTGGGCGATCTGCAAATGTTGCGGCTGCGCCAGCGAATCGCCAAACCACGCCGTGTTGGAAAGATTCACGAGCAAGGTCGCCGCCGGCAATGCAACGAGCAGTTCCTCGCCGAACAGATCCTCGTAGCAGATATTCGGCGCGATGCGCTGTCCAACGATGCTCAGCGGTTCCTGTCGCGGTGGCCCGGCGGTGAAATCCGACATCGGGATATGCGCAAAGCGGAAAAACCAGGCAAAGCCGGGCGGTGCGAATTCGCCGAAAGGGACCAGGTGACGCTTGGCGTAGGCGTTTGTAGCGAGGTCCGCGGTCAGCGTCACCGCGCCGTTGGTATAGCCGCCCTCGGTGGTGCCGATGGCAACGCCGATCAGCGCACTGCCGTGGCTGGTCAGGCCGCGCAACACCTCGCGCGGGACTTCATTGAAGTACAGCGGCAGGGCGGTTTCCGGTAGCACGGTAAGCGTTGCGGGGTGGGTTTTGGCCAGGCGCAGATAGGTGTCGATGGACAGCGGCAGCCGCTTCGGGTCCCACTTGAGGCTTTGCGGCACATTGCCCTGCAGCAGGGCCACCGTGACCGGAGCGCCGACCGGTTGCGTCCAGTCCATGCGGTGCAATACGCCGCCGGCGACGAGCAACAGCAGTATGACGAGCCATGACCGCGGCCGGCGCCAGCCCGTGGCGATCATCTCGCCGAGCAGCGCGCTGATCAAGGCGACGATGAAGCCGAGGCCATACACGCCGAGCACGGACGCCCAGCCGGCCAGCGGGCTCGGCGGGCTTTGCGAGTAACCGACGGCGAGCCAGGGGAAGCCGGTGAACAAGTGTCCGCGCAGCCATTCGGCAAGTGTCCACAGGCCGGCGAACAGCAGCACGTCGCGCGGCGTGTTCCGGCGCCAGCGGCGAAACACGCCACCGGCCAGCGCGGGAAACAGGGCGAGATAGAGGCAGAACAGCAGGGTGGCGCCGGCGGCGGCCAAGGGTTCCATGCCGCCGAACTGCGAGAGGCTGACATAGATCCAGGACACGCCGAACAGAAAGCAGCCCGCGCCCCAGGCCAAGCCGAGCAGCATTGCCTCGCGCGGGCTGGCCGTCTTGCGCCAGAGCAAGAACAGGCCACCCAATGCAAGAGTCGGTGCCGGCGAGACGGCGAAAGGCGCGAAGCCAAGGACGCAGAGCGCACCCAGAACAAACGCAATGGCTGCGGCGAGCAGGGGGCCGGCCGGCTGCTGCTTCGTCATTCGCCCGCGGCGAGAGGCGTTGACAGCGGCAGATCCTTCTGCGGATCGACCAGCAGGGTATGCACGCGGCGGCTGTCGGCGCGCAATACCTGCATGCGCAGACCGCCGATGTTTACGACTTCGTTGCGCTTCGGCAGGCGGCCGAGTTGATGAATCACGAGGCCGCCGACGGTATCGAAATCCTCGTCGGGAAACGCGGTGCCGAACCTGACATTGAAGGCAGCGATTTCGGTCACGGCCTTGACCCGGTAGCGGCCGGTGTTGTCCTTGACGATGTTGTCGGCGGTTTCGTCGAAGTCGTATTCGTCTTCGATGTCGCCGACAATCTGCTCCAGCACGTCTTCGATGGTGACCAGCCCGGCGACGCCGCCGTACTCGTCGACCACGATCGCCATGTGGTTGCGCGATGCCCTGAATTCTCGCAGCAGGACGTTCAGGCGTTTTGATTCTGGAATGAATATCGCCGGGCGCAAGGTGTCGTGCAGGTCGAATTCCTTGCCGGCGAAGTAGCGCAGCAAATCCTTGGCCAGCAGAATTCCGAGCACGTCGTCCTTGCTCTCGCCGATGGCGGGAAAGCGCGAGTGCGCAGTCTCGAGCACGATTTCGACGATCTGCTCGGGGGAGTCGTTGATGTCCACCACGTCCATCTGCGCGCGCGGCACCATGATGTCGCGTACCGCCATGTCGGCGACGGAGAGCGCGCCTTCGATGATCGACAGCGCATCGGCATCCATCAGATGGCGCTCGAAGGCGCCATGCAGCAGTGCAAGAAGTTGTTCGCGGTCTTCGGGTTCGCGCAGCAGCAGCGCGGAAAGCCGTTCGATCAGACTGGGTCTACTGGAAGGGTCCATTATTGGTAAGGATCGGGGTAACCGAGGGCATCCAGAATCTTGCGTTCGAGCGCTTCCATGCGCTCGGCGTCGTCACGGCCGGTCTCGTGGTCATAGCCCTGCAAATGCAGCATACCATGCACGATCAGGTGCGCGAAATGGGCTTCCGTCGACTTTCCCTGTTCCTGCGACTCGCTCTCCACCACCGGCAGACAAAGCACCAGGTCCCCGCGAATACGGTCGCCTGACTCGTAGGGAAAGGACAGCACATTGGTGGCGTAGTCCTTCTTGCGGTAATCGCGGTTGAGGCTGCGGCCCTCGTCGCTGCCGACGAAACGCACCGTGACTTCGGCGGGCCGGGCGCAGGCCGCGCGAACCCAGCGCCGGATCTGCGGCCGCGTCGGGGCCTGGTCCTTGCCGCCCGGATACTGGACCGCGAGGCTCAGCTCAGGCAGCCGGCGTTTGGCGGACGGCACCGTGCTTCTCGTAGGCATCGACAATGCGCGCCACCAGCGGGTGACGCACGACGTCGGACGCGTCGAAGTCGGTAAAGGCGAGGCCGCGCACATCGGCCAGAATGCGGCGCGCCTCGACCAGGCCGGACTTCTGGCCGCGCGGCAGGTCGATCTGCGTCACGTCGCCGGTGACCACGGCCTTGGCGCCGATGCCGATGCGGGTCAGGAACATCTTCATCTGCTCCGGCGTGGTGTTCTGCGCCTCGTCGAGAATGATGAAGGCATGATTCAGCGTGCGTCCGCGCATGTAGGCCAGCGGTGCGATCTCGATGTTCTGTTTCTCGAACAGCTTCGACACCTTTTCGAAGCCCATCAGGTCGTACAGCGCGTCGTAGAGCGGCCGCAGATAGGGATCGATTTTCTGTGCCAGATCGCCGGGCAGGAAACCCAGTCGCTCGCCGGCCTCGACCGCGGGCCGGGTGAGGACGATGCGGCTGACCAGGTCGCGCTCGAAGGCATCAATGGCGGAGGCGACTGCCAGATAGGTCTTGCCGGTGCCTGCAGGGCCGATGCCGAAGGTGATGTCGTGGTCCTGGATGTCGCGCAGATACTTGGCCTGGTTCGGGGTACGTCCATGCAGGTCGGTCTTCTTCGTCAGCAGCCCTGCATTAGGCTGCGCCGCCGCGTTGCGGTTGCGCGTGATTTCGATCAGGCCGAGTTGGAGTTCGTCGATCGACAGCGGTTCGCTGGCCTGTTCGTAGAAATGCTGCAAGGCCCTGGCCGCCAGTCGCGACTGCGCCAGTTCACCGTTGATCCGGCAATGCTGGCCGCGCCGGCTGATGGTGACATCGAAGGCGGCCTCGATCTGCCGCAGGTTCTCATCCAGCGCGCCGCAAAGATTCTGCAGCCGGGCGTTGTCGAGCGGTTGCAGGGAAAGCGTCAGCGGGCGGGGCGAAGTGTTCAGCGAGTTGCTCAGGGTGTCTGGTCCGGCCGGGTTATGACTCAGGCGAGAATAGCCGTGTCGGCCTGCTCGGGAAGCTTGACGACCTCGCCACGCAGACTGTGCGGCAGCGCGGCGGTGATGGTGACATCGATGAAACGACCGATCAGGCGTTCGTCTCCGGCGAAGTTGACCACGCGATTGTTGTCGGTGCGTCCGGCCAGTTCGGCGGCGTCCTTTCGCGCATGACCTTCGACGAGGATACGTTGTGTCGTGCCGACCATCGCCTGGCTGATCTTCAACGCCTGCGCTTCGATGGTCTTCTGCAAGCGCATCAGGCGCCGGATCTTGATTTCCTGCGGCGTGTCGTCGCGCATGTCGGCGGCAGGTGTGCCGGGACGCGGGCTATAGACGAAGGAGAAGCTGTTGTCGAAATTCAGTTCCTCGACCAGGCGCATGGTCTTTTCGAAATCCTCTTCGGTTTCACCGGGGAAACCGATGATGAAATCCGAGGAGAGCGAGAGATCGGGCCGGGCCGCCTTGAGCTTTCTGACCAGTGACTTGAATTCAAGCACGGAATAGCCGCGCTTCATCGCCGCCAGAATGCGGTCGGAGCCGGACTGCACCGGCAGATGCAGATGCGAGACGAGCTTCGGCGTCGTCCGGTAGGCGTCGATCAACCTCTGCGTCATCTCGCGCGGATGGGAAGTGGTATAGCGGATGCGTTCGATGCCGTCCATGTCGGACAGGCTTTCGATCAGGAATGCAAGGTCCGCCGTATTGCCATCGTCCGCGCCGCCCCCGAACTGTCCTCGATAGGCATTGACGTTCTGGCCGAGCAGGGTGATTTCGCGCACGCCGCGCTGGACCAGTCCGGTGATTTCAGCCACCACGTCGGCCAGCGGGCGCGAGACTTCCTCGCCGCGCGTGTAGGGCACGACGCAGAAGCTGCAGTATTTGGAGCAGCCTTCCATGATCGAGACAAAAGCCGAGGTGCCGGTCACGCTGGCCGGGGGCAGGGCGTCGAACTTCTCGATTTCGGGGAAAGAGATATCGACCTGTGCCCGTCCGCTGCTACGGCGCGCGGCGATCATCTGCGGCAGGCGGTGCAGGGTCTGCGGACCGAAGACCAGATCCACATACGGGGCGCGGGCGACGATGGCCGCGCCTTCCTGGCTGGCGACGCAACCGCCGACGCCGATCACCAGGTTCGGGTTGAGCTGCTTGAGGTGCCTGATCCGGCCCAGATCATGGAACACCTTCTCCTGCGCCTTTTCGCGCACCGAGCAGGTGTTGAACAAGATGATGTCGGCTTCCTCGGGGTTTTCCGTCTTGACCACGCCGTCGCTGCCGGCCAGCACGTCGGCCATCTTGTCGGAGTCGTATTCGTTCATCTGGCAGCCGAAGGTGCGGATGAACACTTTCTTTGCCATCGTCGATCGCGGGAGAAAAGAGGAAGGACGAATTATAGAACAGCCGCAGTTGCCGGCTGTTTGCTACCATCGACCAATGAAACCTGCAGTCGTTCTTCTCTCCGGCGGCCTTGATTCCGCCACGGTGCTGGCCCTGGCGCGCGAGCAGGGTTTTGCCTGCCATTGCCTGTCGCTTGATTACGGCCAGCGCCACGGCGCCGAGCTGCAGGCCGCTGCGCGCGTGGCGGCGGCGTTGGGAGCCGCCGCGCATCGGGTGCTGAAGCTCGATCTGGGCCAGTTGGGCGGCTCGGCGCTGACCGACCGTTCGATCGCGGTGCCGACGGCCGGCGTGCAGCCCGGCATTCCGGTGACCTACGTGCCGGCGCGCAACACCATCATGCTGTCTTTGGCCCTGGCCTGGGCCGAGGTGCTGGGTGCGCAGGACATCTTCGTCGGCGTCAATGCCGTGGATTATTCGGGCTATCCGGATTGCCGGCCGGAATTCATCCGTGCTTTCGAAGCGCTCGCCAATCTCGCGACCAAGGCGGCGGTTGAGGGCCGGCCGCTCAAACTGCACGCACCGCTGATCGACATGAGCAAGGCGCAGATCATCGCCCAGGGTGGCCGGCTCGGTGTCGATTACGGGCTGACCGTGTCCTGCTATCAGGCCGATGCGGAGGGCCGCGCCTGTGGCCTGTGCGACTCCTGCCGTCTGCGCAGCCAAGGCTTCGCCGATGCCGGTTTGGTCGACCCGACGCGCTACGCCGGCAGCAATTGATTGCCATTATTCGGAGCCAAAGAAGACTGATTCCGCGCTTCCGCCACTATTCTAGAATGCCCTGCTGGACAAGGGCTTAGCCACGCTTGGCCACACTCGGGGCTTGGGGGAGATTCATGGAATTCACTATTCATCTACAGATTCTGGGCATTGTTTTCGTCACCGCCATCGTCATGGGTGCGGTGGCCAACAAGACCAACTTCTGCACCATGGGTGCCGTTTCGGACTGGGTGAACATGGGCGACACGGGGCGGCTGCGGGCCTGGATGCTGGCCATCGCGGTGGCCACGCTCGGTGTCGTGGCGCTCGAAGCCTCGGGCAAGGCGGTCATCGGCACCAGCACCTTCCCGCCCTACCGCACACCCAATCTGGCATGGCTGCGCTATGTGCTGGGTGGGCTGATGTTCGGCATCGGCATGACGCTGGCTTCGGGTTGCGGCAACAAGACGCTGGTGCGCATCGGCGGCGGCAATCTGAAATCCCTGGTGGTCCTGGCGATTGCCTCGGCCTGCGCCTATGCCATGTTATGGACCAACTTCTACGACACTGTATTCGGCAGTCTGATGTCGGCGACCACGATCAATCTGGCTGCCGCCGGCAAGGCCAGCCAGGCGCTGGGGGAGCTGACCGGGTTCGGCAACACGGCAGTCGGCGTGGTGCTCGGGGTTGCGCTGCTTGGTTTCGCCTTCTCCTCACGCGACTTTCGCGGCAGCTTCGACCACATCCTGGGCGGCGCGGTGATCGGCATCGCCGTCATTGTGGGCTGGTATGTCACCGGAAGCTCGATGGGGGTGGCCTGGAAGGAATTCGCCGATTTTGCCGACGTCAAGCCATTGCGGGTGGAAACGCAGTCCTTCACCTTCATGAGCCCGATGGGCGATCTGGCCCGCTATGTGATGAGCCCGGCGGATACATCGCTGATCAACTTCGGCATCATGGCGCTGGTTGGCGTGATCGTGGGTTCCTTCATCTACGCCGTGGCGACGCGGAATTTTCGTGTCGAGTGGTTCGTCAATGGCGGCGACTTCGCCAATCACGCGGCTGGCGGGGTGTTGATGGGCATCGGCGGCGTGTTGGCGATGGGTTGCACCGTGGGGCAGGGCATTACCGGGGTTTCGACGCTGGCGCTGGGGTCGGTGCTGACCCTGATTTCGATTGTGGCCGGTGCGGCCGGCATGATGAAGTACCAGTACTGGCGGATGACGCAGGAAGCCTGAGCAGGGTGCTGGCGTATCGGGGCATAGTGAGGGTCAGTCGCAGCACCGCGATAATTGCCATTTGACAGGGGCTCCCGCGATTGGTTAGAATGCTCGGCTTTCCGAGAAGCGCATGGGCGGATTCCATCCATTGCTGCGCCGCCCGGGCCATTGAAGCAAGCAAGGAACACGAGAATGAAGACATTTTCCGCCAAGCCGCATGAGGTCCAGCACGACTGGTTTGTCGTCGATGCGACGGACAAGGTACTTGGCCGCCTGGCGTCCGTGATTGCAGGCCGGCTGCGGGGCAAGCACAAGGCCATCTTCACGCCGCACGTCGATACCGGCGATTACATCGTCGTGGTGAACGTCGAGAAGCTGCGCGTCACCGGCAACAAGGCCGAGGACAAGAAATACTATCGCCACACCGGCTATCCGGGCGGTATCAATGAAACCAACTTCACCAAGCTGCAGCAGCGTTTCCCCGGCCGCATCCTGGAAAAAGCCGTCAAGGGCATGCTGCCCAAGGGTCCGCTGGGCTATGCGATGCTGAAGAAGATGAAGTGCTACGCCGGCGCTGCCCACCCGCACACCGCCCAGCAGCCGAAGGCGCTGGAAATCTAAGGAGTTTTGATGGCAGTCACCCAATATTATGGTACCGGTCGCCGCAAGACGGCCATTGCCCGTGTGTTTCTGCGCACGGGCAGCGGCAAGTTTGTGGTCAACGACAAGCCGGTCGACGAGTTTTTCTCACGCGAAACCGGCCGCATGGTCGTGCGTCAGCCGCTTGAACTGACCCAGCACACCAACACCTTTGATATTCTTGTGAATGTCGAAGGCGGCGGCGAGTCCGGTCAGGCCGGCGCTGTACGGCACGGAATTACCCGCGCCCTGATTGAATACGATGCGACTCTGAAACCCGCGTTGTCGACCGCCGGATTCGTCACCCGCGATGCGCGTGAGGTTGAGCGCAAGAAGGTCGGCTTCCGCAAGGCGCGCCGTCGCAAGCAGTTCTCGAAGCGATAAGCATCAGCGGCTGTTTCGCTGTTGTCCAAAAGCCGCCTTCGGGCGGCTTTTGCGTCTTTACGGGTTACCATCAACCATTCGCTGCAAGGAGTTCGGCATGATCAAGGCGGGTATCGTCGGCGGCACGGGCTACACGGGGGTGGAATTGCTGCGCCTGCTGGCAAGGCATTCCGACGTTGAACTGACGGCCATCACCTCGCGTGGCGAGGCCGGAACGGCGGTCGCGGACATGTTTCCCAGCCTTCGCGGCGCCGTGAATCTGAAATTCAGCGATCCGAAGGATGCACCGCTGCACGCGTGCGATGTGGTGTTCTTCGCCACCCCCAACGGCATCGCCATGCAGCAGGCCGCCAGCCTGCTCGACTCCGGCGTCAAGGTCATTGATCTGGCGGCTGATTTCCGCATCAAGGACATCGCGCTGTGGGAGCAGTGGTACGGCATGAGCCATGCCAGTCCGGCGCTGGTCGCCGAGGCGGTGTATGGCTTGCCCGAGGTGAATCGCGAGCAGATTCGCACGGCCAGGCTGGTGGCGAACCCGGGTTGTTACCCGACAGCGACGCAACTCGGTTTCCTGCCGCTGGTGGAATCCCGCTGCGTCGACCTCGAGCATCTGATCGCGGATGCCAAGTCGGGCGTGTCCGGCGCCGGTCGCAAGGCCGAAATCGGCACGCTGTTTTCCGAGGCGTCGGATAATTTCAAGGCTTATGGGGTGCCGGGCCACCGTCACCTGCCGGAAATCCGGCAGGGCTTGGCGCGTGCCGCCGGGAAGGCGGCGAGCGAGGTTGGGCTGACCTTCGTGCCGCACTTGACGCCGATGATTCGCGGCATTCATGCGACGCTCTACGCCCGCATCACGCGCGAAGAGGATTTTCAGGCCTTGTTCGAACGGCGCTACGCCACCGAGCCTTTCGTGGACGTGTTGCCGCCGCAATCGCATCCCGAGACGCGTTCGGTGCGCGCGGCCAATACCTGCCGGATCGCGCTGCATCGGCCGCAGGGCGGCGATACTCTGGTGGTGCTTTCGGTGATCGACAACCTGGTCAAAGGGGCCGCGGGGCAGGCAGTGCAGAACATGAACATCATGTTTGGTGTGGACGAATGCTCGGGCCTTTCGCAAGTTCCCGTCTTGCCCTGACGCTGAGGCGGCTGCGTGGCCGCTTTGGCATTTCTGCGCCGCGGGTCGCAGTACGGACACATCTGCCGTGGTACTGGCGGGCACTGTCTGTGGTGATTCTTGCCGGCGCGTCGCTGGCGCTGGCCGGCTGGATTTATGACGCCGGGCAGCGCTTTGCCGGTTTTCACCAGGGCGCCAGCGAGCACGAAATCGCCGGCATGCGGGAGCGTATCGCCCAGTTGGAGACTGAACTGGAGGCTGCCCGCACGGTGGCGAATGCCAGCGAAAGCCGCTTGCGTATCGAAAGCACCTCGCAGGAGCAGCTTTCCCATCAGATCCGGGCGCTGGAAGAGGAAAACACCCGTCTCAAGTCGGATCTGGCGACGTTTGAAAGCCTGGCGGGAGGGCCGGCCGGGGATTCGGGTCTCGCGATCAGTCGGCTGCAGATTCTTCCCGCCGGCGGCGGCCAATATCGCTATCGCCTCCTGGTGGCACAAACCTGGGACAAAAAAGACAAGGAATTCAACGGTGCGATCCAGCTGATTGCTACCGTGCAGCGAGGCAAAGAGACTGTTATGATGCAGTTTCCCGCCGCGGGGGATCCGGCAGCCAGCCAGTACAAAGTGAATTTTCGGTACTTCCGGCGACTGGAAGGCACGTTCAAGGTGGCCGCCGACGAGCGGATCCAGCGTGTCGAGGCGCGGTTGATTCAGGATGGCGTGGTCAAGGCCAGTCAGAGCGTAGCTCTTTGAGCGGCACGCCTTCGCAAGAATTACAGGTCAGGAGATTCCAATAATGTTTGGCAAGAAAACCAACAAGCCGCAAGGCCGCATCGACAGCCTGATTGGTGTCGGCACTTCGCTGGATGGCGACGTGACCTTTACCGGCGGTCTGCGTGTGGATGGCGAAATCAAGGGCAATGTACGCGGCGCCGACGGACAACCGGCGACGCTGGTGATCAGCGAGCACGCGCGGATCGAGGGCGAGATTTCCGTTTCGCATCTGGTAATCAACGGAACCGTCATCGGCGCGGTGCATTCAAGCGATTTTCTTGAACTTCAGACGCGCGCCCGGGTCACGGGTGATGTCGAGTACAGCACGATCGAGATGCATCTCGGGGCCGTAGTGCAGGGCCGCCTGGTGCATCAGGGTTTGCCGGCGAAGGCAGTCGAATTGAAGCTGGCGGCCAGTAATTGACCTTCTGCGCTATTGAAACCATAATTTGCGGACACACATAGTGTCCCATTGCGCCATACCCACAGGAGAACACCATGAACGCACCCACCGAAATGCCGGCACCTCTCAATTTCACTGATAACGCAGCGGCCAAGGTCAAGGAACTCATCGCCGAAGAAGGCAATCCCGAACTCAAACTGCGCGTGTTTGTGACCGGCGGCGGATGCTCCGGCTTCCAGTATGGGTTTACTTTCGATGAAGTGACCAACGAAGACGACACCGTGATGGAAAAGGACGGTGTGGCGTTGCTGATCGATCCGATGAGCTATCAGTATCTGGTCGGCGCCGAAATTGATTACTCCGAGGGCCTTGAGGGTTCGCAGTTTGTGATCAAGAACCCGAACGCCACCAGCACCTGCGGTTGCGGATCGTCGTTCTCGTCCTGATTCGAATGCGTTGAACCGAGGCGCGGGCTTATGGGCTCCGCGCCTTTGTCGTCTACCGCGGGTAGATGGCGCCGAGGACTCGCGGTCCACGGGCGCCGGTAACTTCAGCAAGATTGCCCGGTTCACCGTGCAAGGTGCGCCACGCCAGCCAGGCAAAGGCCACCGCCTCGACCCAGTCGGCCGGTTGGCCGAGAGAGTCGGTGCTGGCGACACGGCAATTCGGCAGATGGTGTTGCAGGCGCGCCATCAAGGCTTGATTGCGCGCCCCCCCACCACAGACGAAAAGCTCGCGAGGGCTGCCGCACCAGCGGCCGATGGCCTGAGTTGCAGATACGGCGGTGAGTTCCAGCAGGGTGGCCTGGACGTTCTCCGGCCGTTCGCTGCCGGCAAGACGACGCGCGAGCCACGAGGTATTGAATTCGTCTCGGCCGCAACTTTTGGGCGGACTTGTGCTGAAGAAGGCATCCTTGAGCAGGCCGTGGAGTAATTCCGGAAGCACGCTTCCCTGGCGCGCCCAGTTACCCGCTTCGTCGTAGCGCAGCCCCTGATGGTGCTCGATCCACGCATCCATCAACAGATTGCCGGGGCCGCAGTCGAAACCGCGCACCGGTTGCCCTGGATTCAGGTCGGTGAGGTTGGCGATGCCGCCGACGTTGAGAATGGCCCGATGCCGCTCCGGATCGCCAAACGCTGCGGCATGAAAAGCCGGTACCAGCGGCGCACCCTGCCCTCCCGCGGCAATATCGCGGCTGCGGAAATCGGCCACCACGGTGATTCCGGCAAGTTCCGCCAGCAGCGCGGGATTGTTCAGCTGCACGCTATAGCCGGCCGCCGGCCGATGGCGGATGGTCTGCCCATGGCAGCCGATGGCCGCAACCTGCGCCGCATCCACACCGGCGCTGGCGAGCACCTGGCGCACGGCTTCGGCGTAAGATCGTGCCAATTCGTTGGCAAGCAACGCTGCCGAGTGAATTTCATCGTGTTGCGCCGCCTGCAGCTGCAAGGCCTGCTGCCGAATGGTGGCCGGGTATGGCAGCCAGAAGGTTGCAAGCGTGCGCGGCTGGCCTGCGGAGAAGTCGACCAAAGCGGCATCGACGCCATCGAGGCTGGTCCCGGACATCAGCCCTGCGACCAGCGACACAGGCGATGCCATGTCAATCCGCCTGGGCGAGGTCGAGTCCGCGAATCAGGTCGAGACGAGCGAGTTGAGCCTCGGTTCCCTCCCGGAACAGGGCCAGCTGCCGGGGCGTCAATGGCAGCGCAGTGGGCAAGGCCATCGCCAGAGGATTCTGATGCACCCCGCTGACGCGGAATTCGTAATGCAGGTGCGGGCCGGTGGCGAGTCCGGTGGCGCCAACGAAGCCGATTACATCACCCTGACTGACGCGATTGCCTTTGCGCAGGCCGGGTGCAAAGCCCGACAGATGACCGTAGAGCGTGGTGTAACTGCTTTGGTGACGCAGGACGACGACTTTGCCGTAGCCTCCTTGTACGCCCACATACTCGACCACGCCGTTGCCGGTAGCCTTGACCCGGGTGCCGACCGGAGCGCCGTAGTCGATGCCCTTGTGTGCACGCCATTGCTGCAGGACGGGATGGAAGCGCGCGAACGTGAACCCTGAGGTGATGCGCGAAAATTCCAGCGGAGAGCGCAGGAAGGCCTTGCGGATGTTCTTGCCGTCGGCGGTGTAATAGCCGCTGCTATTTTCGCCGCCCGCCGGATCGGCGAACCATGCGGCTCGGTAGGTCTTGCCGTTGTTGACGAACTCGGCGGCGAGGATGCGCCCGGTCCGCACGGCGCGACCGAGGTAATTCACGGATTCGTAGATCACGGCGAAGCGGTCGCCCTTGCGCAGATCGCGATGAAAATCGATGTCGCCGCCGAAAATGTCCGCCAGCTGTGTCGCGACCGAGTCCGGAATCCCCGCCGCATCCGTTGCGCCGAACAGGGAAAAACGGATTTCCGCGGACTTCATGACCACCTGGGTTTCCAGCGGCAGGGCCTGCTCCGATGCCGAAAACCGGTCGGCCCCGCGTTCGACGACCAAAGCCTGGTCCTTGCCGCCGTTGAGCGGGAACACGAGCATCTGCAGTTCGCCTTGCGGGCCAGTTCGCGCCGTTACGTTCTTGCCCGGGCTGAGTTGGCGGAACAGGCTATGGGCAGAAGCATTGCCCTTCAGAAAGCTCACAGCGGCGGGATCGTCGACGCCGAGACGCTGCAGCAAGCCCATCACCGTGTCGCCGCGCTGCACCCGTTCTTCGCGCAGGAAGCCCTGGCCGTTATCTGCAGTCGCGTCGAGGGACGGCAGCGCCAACCGTTCGACCACCTGCTGCCGCGGTATGTCCGTCAAAGGGGCGTCATTCACCGTGCCAAATGCGGCGACCATGCTGAACAGCGAAACGCCGACCACGCCAACGCCGGCCCAGAAATGCGCGGGTCGTTCGGATCGGTAGTGACGGAGTTGCGCTAAAATCTCGCTCTTGTTTTTATGCAATTGGATGGGCGGACCGCCTAAAAAGTCGGGTGAGTGTAGCAAATATCCCCCTTCCGTCAAACCGGGTTAATCATCATGGTCGATATCGACTCCCAACTGGCACTGATCAAGCGCGGCGCCGACGAACTGCTGATCGAGACGGAACTCGTCGAAAAGCTGAAATCCGGCCGTCCCTTGCGGGTCAAGGCGGGCTTCGATCCGACCGCGCCGGACCTTCATCTCGGACACACCGTGCTGATCAACAAGCTGAGGCATTTTCAGGATCTCGGCCACCATGTGATGTTCCTGATCGGAGACTTCACCGGAATGATCGGCGATCCGAGCGGCAAGAACGCGACCCGCCCGCCGCTGTCCCGCGAGCAGATACTGGAGAACGCGGACACCTATCGGGAGCAGGTGTTCAAGATACTCGACCCGCAAAAGACCGAAGTCTGCTTCAACTCGACCTGGTTCGAGCCTCTCGGCGCGGCGGGCATGATCAAGCTTGCCGCCCGCCACACGGTGGCGCGCATGCTCGAGCGCGACGACTTTTCCAAGCGCTACCTTGGCGGCCAGCCCATCGCCATTCATGAATTCCTCTATCCGCTGTGCCAGGGATACGACTCGGTGGCCATGAAGTCGGATGTGGAACTGGGCGGCACCGACCAGAAGTTCAATCTGCTGGTCGGGCGCGAACTGCAGAAGCACTACGGCCAGCCGCCGCAGTGTGTGTTGATGATGCCCCTGCTGGAGGGACTGGACGGGGTCAACAAGATGTCGAAATCCCTGGGCAACTACATCGGCATTGCCGAGTCGCCCACCGAGATCTTCGGCAAGCTGATGTCGGTGTCGGATGAGCTGATGTGGCGCTACTACGAGCTGCTGTCGTTTCGTGCCATTGACGAGATTGCCGGTTTCAAGCGCGAAGTGGCCGCGGGACGCAATCCGCGCGACGTCAAGGTGCTGCTGGGGCAGGAGATCGTCGCCCGTTTTCACTCGGCAAAGGCTGCGGATGCTGCCTTGGCCGAGTTCGAGGCCCGCTTCCAGCGCGGCGTGCTGCCCGAGGACATGCCCGAGATCAGAGTCGCCGCGGGGTCCCTGGCCCAGGTGCTGAAGGCCGCCGGCCTGACGCCCAGCACCTCGGATGCCCTGCGCATGATCGATGGCGGTGGGGTGCGGATCAACGGCGCGAAAGTCGGCGATCGCAATGCGGCGCTGAATGCCGGAGATTGTGTCGTGTTGCAGGTCGGCAAACGAAAATTTGCCCGCGTGACCCTGACTTGAAACTCCGGGAACGCGAATCCACGAAAGGCCGTTGTGTTCGCCAGCCACCAAGCCTCACGCTGCTTGTTGTGAGAAAACCACAAAATACATCTTTGGCGGGGCCAAAAATGCGCTGCTGATTGTCCGTCGCCCGACTGTCAGGGCAGAATGTACCCAGCTTCCCGGATTCGGGCAGTGGCAGCGAGCAGTGACCGACCACGTGGTGTCATTGCACTCTGTTTAAACCAACTCTCTTTGGAGTAAAAATATATGCAAAAGAAACTTATCGCTCTGGCCATCGCTGGTCTGGTTTCGGGCGGCGCGTTCGCCCAATCGACCGTGACCGTTTCCGGTCTGGTCCGTATGTCCGTTGAGCAATACAAGCTGAGCAACGTCACCGGCCGTGACTCCTCGACTGAAAACCGCATTTCCGACCAGTCGTCCATGCTCGTGTTCAAGGGCCGCGAAGATCTGGGCGGCGGCATGTATGCCGGTTTCGTGTTCGACAATCGCTGGGCACCTGATATGGGTTCGGCCCAATCCGCGGGCGGCAACTCCAACATCAACATCGGCGGCACCTGGGGTGAAGTTGCCATGGGTCGTCAAGACCTGCACTACGGCACGGCGATCGAGTCCTACAAGGCTTACACCCTGCAAAACATCCTGGGCAACGGCATTTTTGCCCAGGTCGTCGGCAACGCTATCGCCAACACGACCCGTACCCCGAACGTGATCATGTATAACAGCCCGAACATGTCTGGCTTCACTGGCCGTCTCGCTCTGTCCTCGAGCTTCCGCGGCAACGAAGGTTCTGGCGTGCGCCTCCCCGGTGCCAACGATCCCGGCAAGGGCAGCGCCACCAACGTCGAGCTGAAGTATGCCAATGGCCCGATCATCGCGGGCTACAGCTACTGGAGAGCCACGACCGAAGGCGGCAAGGGTGCAACCCCCGGGACCGGCGATCAGCGCGGCGACACGCTGCAGTTCGCCTGGACCTTCCCGATGGGCCTGAAGATCGGTATTGCCGCGAACCAGTCCAAGCTCGAAATGACTGGCGGCGAAGCCAAGCGCACCGCATGGCTGCTGCCGATTTCGTATGAGTTCGGCGCCAACCAGGTTGCCTTCACTTACGCCAAGGCAAACAATGCTAGCGGTTCGTTCTGCGGCGGCGGTTGCAACGATACCGGTGCCAATGCCTACACGCTGGCCTACGGCCGTTCGCTGTCGAAGCGCACCAACCTCGGCGTGGCTTACACCAAGCTGGATAACAAGGCCAATGCCACGTACGACCTGTTCGGTCTCGGCGCCAACGGTGCTACGTCCATCAATACCCTTGGTATTGGCGGCGTGGATGCGGCCCAGCTGTCGGTCAACATGAACCACGCGTTCTAATCGACTCCTGTCGATCAAGACGTAGCAGCAAAGTTGTAAGAAACGGCCACCTTCGGGTGGCCGTTTTTTTTGCTGGGCCGGGCAGGGCGACCCGCCGCAGGAACCGCCCCGAGCTTGCCGGCCGAACATCAGCCAGCGGCAGGCAGGCGTGAAAAAGCCACCCGCAGGTGGCTCTTTTGCTACTTTGCTCGTCTCAGAGCAGGACCAGATTATCCCGGTGGATCAGCTCTGCGCTGTCGATGTAGCCGAGCAGCGCTTCGATGTCCTGCGTGCCGTGGCCCGCAATGCGGCGGGCTTCCGAGCTTGAATAGTTGATCAGGCCGCGGGCGATTTCGCGGCCGTCGGGGGCGCGACAGGCGACCGCCGCGCCGCGCTCGAAGTCACCCTCGACGCGTGCCACGCCCACGGCCAGCAGGCTGCGGCCACCGGCCAGCGCCTGTATCGCGCCCGCATCGAGCGTCAGCGCGCCGGCCAGTTGCAGGTGGTCGGCCAGCCATTGCTTGCGCGCCGCCAGCGGTGATTCGACGGCGTAAAGCAGGGTGCCGATGGCGTCGCCGCGGGCAGCCGCCAGCAGCGAGTCGGGCTCGCGGCCGCTGACGATCAGGGTATGGGCGCCGCTCTTGGCGGCGCGCTGCGCGGCGCGAACCTTGGTGATCATGCCGCCCTTGCTGATGCCCGAGCCGGCGCCGCCGGCCATGGCTTCAAAGCGCCGGTCGTCGGCCCGTCCTTCGCTGATCAGCGTGGCGGCGGGGTCAGTGCGCGGATCGGCGCTGTAGAGGCCCTTCTGGTCGGTGAGGATGATCAGCGCTCCGGCCTCCACCAGATTCGCCACCAGCGCCCCCAGCGTGTCGTTGTCGCCGAACTTGATCTCGTCGGTGACCACCGTGTCGTTCTCGTTGATGATCGGCACCACGCCGAGATCGAGCAGGGTTTGCAGGGTCGAGCGGGCGTTGAGGTAGCGTGTGCGGTCGGCCAGGTCTTCGTGGGTCAGCAGGATCTGGGCAGCTTTCAGGCCATGGTCGAGAAAGGTGGTTTCGTAGGCCTGCGCCAGGCCCATCTGGCCCACCGCGGCGGCGGCCTGCAGCTCAGGCATGGCGTGCGGCCGCGTGGTCCAGCCCAGCCGCTGCATGCCGGCAGCGATCGCACCGGAAGAGACCAGCAGCACCTGCCGCCCATCGGCGTGCAGCGCAGCGATCTGGCGCGCGCATTCGGCGATGAAATCGTGGGCCAGACCTTCGCCGTGGTTGGTGACCAGTGCACTGCCCACCTTGACCACCAGGCGCTGCGCCTCAGCTATCCGCTTTCTCATGAGCCCGCTTCTGCTCCAGATAATCCATTACGGCAAACGTGACCTCGCGGCAGCCTGCGCCAGAAATGGCCGAAATGACGAAATGCTGCTTTGGCTTGTAGCTCTTCACCAGCGCGGCGATCCGTGCCTCGCGTTCATCCTCGGGCACCAGGTCGATCTTGTTGATCAGCAACCAGCGGGGCTTCTTGTACAAGGCGTCATCGTACTTCTTCAGTTCCTTGAGGATTGCCTTGGCGTCCTTGGCCGGATCGGCACCGGGATCGAAAGGCGAAATATCGACCAGATGCAGCAGCAAACCGGTGCGTTGCAGATGCTTGAGGAAGCGATGACCGAGGCCGGCGCCTTCCGCCGCGCCTTCAATCAGGCCGGGAATATCGGCGATGACGAAACTGCGGTTGTCGTCTACGCGTACCACCCCCAGGTTCGGGTACAGGGTGGTGAAGGGGTAATCGGCGACCTTGGGCTTGGCTGCGGAGACGGCACGGATGAAGGTGGAC
This sequence comes from Sulfuritalea sp., assembly GCA_023229685.1. Lineage (GTDB taxonomy): Bacteria > Pseudomonadota > Gammaproteobacteria > Burkholderiales > Rhodocyclaceae > Sulfuritalea. The sequence continues at coordinate 652,508 of JALNYT010000001.1, read as the reverse complement.
TTGCCGGCATTGGGCAGGCCCAGCAGGCCGATATCGGCCAGCACCTTGAGTTCCAGCTTCAGTTCGCGGTGCTCACCCTGCTGCCCCGGCGTGTTCTGGCGCGGCGCGCGGTTGGTGCTGGATTTGAAGTGCGAATTGCCCAGTCCGCCGATGCCGCCTTTGGCAATCAGCACGCGCTTGCCGTCGGTATCGAGATCCGCGATGACTTCGCCGGTGAGGCTGTCGGTAATTACGGTGCCGACCGGCATGCGCAGTTCCAGGTCCTCGCCGCCCTTGCCATAGCGGTCCGAGCCGTGACCATTTTCGCCTTTCTGGCCACGAAACACGCGGGTGTAGCGGAAGTCGATCAGGGTGTTGAGGTTGCGGTCGGCGGTGACCCAGATGCTCGCACCCTTGCCACCGTCGCCGCCGTCCGGGCCGCCCAGGGGAATGTATTTCTCGCGACGAAACGAGACCGCGCCATTGCCGCCATCGCCGGCAAGAGCTTCAATACGGGCTTCGTCAAAGAATTTCATGGGCCTGAAAGCGCGAAAGCCCTATCTCGACGATAGGGCTTTCGTCGCGGAAGAATGAAGCTTAGGCTGCCGCCGGAACGATGCTGACGACGCGGCGCTTGGCCGGGCCCTTGACCGCGAACAGTACCGTGCCTTCGATCTTGGCGAACAGGGTGTGATCCTTGCCCATGCCGACGTTGTCACCGGGATGAAACTCGGTGCCACGCTGCCGCACGATGATGCTGCCGGCGGAAATCAGCTCGCCGCCATAGCTCTTGACGCCGAGACGTTTTGATTCCGAGTCGCGGCCGTTGCGGGAACTGCCGCCTGCTTTTTTGTGTGCCATGTTTTAGCTCCTGATGCTAGCCTTGATCAGGCGGCGATGCCGCTGATCTCGATTTCGGTGAAGTTTTGGCGATGGCCCTGATGCTTCTGGTAGTGCTTGCGACGGCGCATCTTGAAAATGGTGACCTTCGGATGGCGGCCCTGAGCGATCACTTTCGCGGTTACCTTGGCGCCGGCGAGCATGGGAGAACCGATCTTGACCGATTCGCCCTCGCCGACCATAAGTACCTGGTCGAGAGTAATTTCAGTGCCCACATCAGCCGGTATCTGTTCTATTTTGAGTTTTTCGCCGGCAGCGACGCGATATTGCTTGCCGCCGGTTTTTATGACCGCATACATGATGAGAGACTCCAAGTGGAATGACGCAAAGAACCGCGCAGTATACACAGTGACAGGCGGCAGGTCAAATTCTTAGCGTCCGGCCGGGGGCGTGTAGCCAATCGCCAGTGAAATGGCGTCGGCGGTTTCCTTGACCATGGCGGCCCAGTCCGCGCTGTGGCGGTCGGCGGGGGCGGAGACCGAGAGGCCGGCGACCAGTTCGCCGGTGTCGTCACGCACCGGCGCGGCGATGCAGCGCAGGCCTTGCTCGATTTCCTCGTTGTCGAAGGCGACGCCGTGGCGGCGGGCACGGTCGACCTCCCGTTCCAGCGCGGCGAGCGTGGTCAGCGACGTCGGCGTATAGCCGGGCAAACCGGTGCGCTTGACGTACTCGCGCAGTTGTTGCTGGCTGCCTTCGGCGAGATACAGCTTGCCCACTGCCGTCACGTGCAAGGGCGCCCGGGCCCCAACCAGATGCACCACGCGCACCGACGAGCGGCCACTGGAGGTGCGTTCGACATAGACGATTTCATCGCCCTGGCGCACGCCCAGATTGACGCTCTCGCCGAGTTGCTGGTGCAGGCGCTGCATCAGCGGCATCGCCGCGGCGCGGATGTTGATGCGTGACTTGACCACGTTGCCCAGTTCCAGCAGGCGGATGCCCAGCCGGTAAGTTCCCGGATCGGCACGCTCGGCAAAACCGGAGGTGGCCATTGCGGCGAGAATGCGATGCGCCGTCGATGGATGCAGACCGGTCTCCAGCGCCAATTGCTTGAGGCTTACCGGATCGGGGTGATAGGAGAGGACATCGAGCAACTTCATCATGCGCTCGATGACCTGGATACCGCTGCGGGCTTCCGGCGCGGCATGCGCAGGCTTATTCGGCAAGACAATCTCTTTGTGGAAACGGGACTTCGGATACTATAGCAAAAGCCATCGCCAGCCATCGGCGATCGATCGCTTTGCCTGCCTGGGATTCCCCTTCGGGGTCACGCAATCCAGTTGTGCGGGCGACAATAACAACATATGGAGTAGGGCCATGGCAAGGATACGCGTAGCAATGTTTGTCACCTGTCTGGTGGATCTGATGCGCCCGCGCATCGGTTTTGCCGCGCTCAAACTGCTGGAAACCGCCGGCTGCGAGGTGATCGTGCCGAAAACCCAGACCTGCTGCGGCCAGCCGGCGTGGAATTCGGGCGATGCGCCCGGCGCGGTGGCGCTGGCGAAAAAAACCATCGCCGAGTTTGAGGGCTTCGAGTATGTCGTCGTACCTTCCGGATCCTGTGGCGAACATATTCGCGTCGAGTATCCCCGGCTGTTTGTCGACGAGCCCGAGTGGCGTGATCGCGCCACCGCGCTGGCCAGCCGCACCTATGAGCTGACGGATTTCCTGGTGACGGTGCTGAAAGTCGACAGCGTACCGGGCGACTACGAGGGCACGGTGACCTATCACGATTCCTGCAGCGGCCTGCGCGGCCTTGGCATCAAGCAACAGCCGCGCGCGTTGTTGGCGAAGGTCAAGGGCGTGAGCCTCAAGGAAATGAACGGCTGCGAGGAATGCTGTGGCTTCGGCGGCACGTTTTCGATCAAGTTCGGCGAGGTGTCGGCCGCGATTGCCGAGCGCAAGTGCGACAACATTCTGGCCAGCGGCGCACAGGCCGTGGTCGGCGGCGACCTGGGCTGCCTGCTGAACATCGAAGGCAAGCTGCGACGCATGGGCGACGAGACGACGCAGGTGCTGCACGTCGCCGAAGTCCTGGCGGGGAGGACCTGAATCGTGGAAATCAAGTCGATGCAGTTCAAGGCCAACGCCGCGGGTTCCCTGGCGAACGTGGTCCTGCAAGGCAATCTGAAGAATGCCAAGGGCAAGTTCGTGACCCGGCGTGCCGAGGCGATCAAGGACCTCGACGACTTCGAGGGAACCCGCGACGCCGCCGAAGCGATTCGCAACAAGGTCATCGACAATATGGACCTGTGGCTCGAGGCATTCGAGCGCAAGGCGCTGGATACCGGCGCCAAGGTGCTCTGGGCGAAGGACGGGGCGGAGGTTTGCCGCCTGGTGACGGAGATCGCCAGGAGTCACGGCGTGACAAAGGTCACCAAGTCGAAGTCGATGCTCTCCGAGGAGGCCGGGTTAAACCAGGCGCTGGAAGCGGCGGGCATCCAGCCGGTGGAAACCGATCTGGGCGAATACATCCTGCAAGTCGATAACAACGAGCCGCCCAGCCACATCATTGCGCCGGCGGTGCACAAGAGCCTTGACGATGTCGCCGACCTGTTCCACAAGGTACACGGCACGCCGCGCAAGACCGAAATTCCGGCGCTGACGCGCGAGGCCCGGGAAGTGCTGCGCGGCCATTTTCTCTCGGCCGAGATGGGACTGTCAGGCGGCAATTTCCTGGTCGCCGAAACCGGTTCGGTGGCGCTGGTCACCAACGAGGGCAATGGCCGCATGGTGACGACGATGCCCAAGGTCCATGTGGTCATCACCGGCATCGAGAAGGTAATCCCGACCCTGGAAGACTTGTCGACCCTGATGCGACTGCTGCCGCGCTCGGCCACCGGGCAGCCGATTTCGAATTACTTCTCGATCCTTACCGGTGTGAAAAAGCCGGAGGAGCACGACGGCCCCGAGCATCTGTACTTCATCCTGGTCGACAGCGGGCGCGCCGACGTGGTGGGCGGTGATTTCCACGCCATGCTGCGCTGCATTCGCTGCGGTGCCTGCATGAACCATTGCCCGGTGTATCAGACCATCGGCGGCCACGCCTATGGCTGGGTCTATCCGGGGCCGATGGGCTCGGTCCTGACGCCGCTGTATGCGGGCATGGAGAACTCGATCGATCTGCCGCATGCGGCCACTCTCTGCAATCAGTGCGGCATCGTTTGCCCGGTAAAGATTCCGCTGCCCGACCTGTTGCGCAAGCTGCGCGAAAAGCAGACCGAGCGCGGCCTGCGCCCGCTCACCGAACGTATCGGCTTGCGCCTGTGGGCCTGGGTGGCGCAACGGCCCAGGCTCTATGCACTGGGGGCGAGTGTCGGTGCGCGCTACCTGAAGTGGCTGGCCGGCGACACGGATCGGATCCGCCTGCTGCCGACCGCACCCGAGTGGACGCTGGGCCGCGATTTTCCAGCCCCGCAGGGCAAGACCTTCCGCGAACTGTATGCCGCGCGTCGCAATGCGACGCCACCGACCTGAACTGAACAGAGGAAAACCAGATGAGTTCTCGTGAAGACATCCTGGGCCGCGTGCGCGCCGGCCTCCAGCGTGATGCCACCAATGCTGCCGCCGGACGCGCGGAGATGGCGGCGGCGTTGTCGAGTCGCAGTCACGGGCCGAAGCCCGCCATGGACAGCAATCCGCAAGCCCTGCTCGAACGCTTCCGGGTCAAGTCGGAACAGCAGTCGAGCACCGTGGAAATCGTCGCTGCGGAATCCGCTGTGCCCGCCGCGGTCGAACGCTATCTGACGGCCATGAAACTGCCGAAATCGGCGGTCGCCTGGCCGTCGCTGGCCGGGCTCGACTGGGCAGGTACAGGTCTCCAGGTCGAGCCGCGCGGTGCGCGCGACGCCGATCTGGTCGGCATCACCGGCTGCTTTTGCGCCGTCGCCGAAACCGGCACGCTGATGATGTGTTCCTCGCCCGATACACCGGCCGCCGTCAGCCTCTTGCCGGAGACGCACATTGCGGTTGTTCAGGCCTCGCGCATCCTGCCCTACATGGAAGACGCCTGGGCGCTGGCGCGGAAGGAACTGGGCTCCCTGCCGCGCGCCGTGAATTTCATTTCCGGTCCTTCGCGCACCGGCGACATCGAACAAACCATCGTGCTCGGTGCGCACGGCCCCTACCGGGTGCATCTGATAATCGTCGCGGGCTGAGATGCGCCGCCTGCTGGCCGTAATCGCGCTGCTTTTCGCCGTCTCGCCAGCGCCGACTCTCGCGCAGATCGGCGACGAGGTTCTGCCGCCGGTGTTTGTCGAGACCCTGCTGGAACTGCCCGACGATGCGGCTCAGGCGGCCAAGTCCGGCAAGCGCCTGCTGCTGTATTTCGGCCAGGTCGGCTGCCCCTACTGCAAGGAACTGATGCAGACCAGCTTCACACAGAAGGCCATCGTGGACAAGACGGCCAAACATTTTCTGCCGATCGCCTTCAACCTGTTCGGCGACCGCGAGGTGACCTGGTTCGACGGCAAGGTGCGCAGCGAAAAGGAGTTCGCCAAGTTCCTCAAGGTACAGTTCACGCCCACGCTGCTGCTGCTCGACGAGAAAGGCAGCATCATCGGGCGCATCAACGGCTTCTACCCGCCGCATCGCTTCTCGGCGGCGCTCGACTACTCGGTGCAGCGCCTCGAAGGCAAGCTGTCGTTTGCCGAGTACATGAAGGCGGTGCCGCAAACCGGCGCCAGCGCCACATTGAATGAAGAGCCCTTCCTCATGAAGGCGCCCTTCAATCTCGCCCGCAAGCCGGGCGGCAAACCGCTCGCCGTGCTGTTCGAGACGCGCCACTGCGCTGCGTGCGATGAGTTGCACAAGGAAGGCTTCAGGCGCGACAAGACGCTGGCCGCGGTTTCGCGCTTCGACGTCGCACGCTTTTCGCTGTCGGGCCGCGAAACGCTGACCACACCGGACGGACGCAGCACGACGGCGGAGGCCTGGGGCAGGGAACTCAAGATCAACTACACGCCGAGCGTGGTGTTTTTCGACGATAGCGGGCGCGAAGTGTTCCGCCTCGAAGCCTACGTGCGCCCGTTCCACTTTGCGTCGGCCTTCGAGTACGTCGGTAGTGGCGCTTATCGGACGGAGCCGGAGTTCCAGCGTTTCCTGCAGAACAAGACCGAGCACATGAAGGACAGCGGGGAGCGGCCGGAGCTGTGGAAATAGCGCTGTTTATCGCTTAGTCGGTCCGGTAAAGCTTGCCCTTGCGGATCAGCCACTTTTCCACTTCCACTCCCCAGAACACCACGCTCGATATCAACACGCAAGCGACCAGTTCCCCGGCGCTGAGCGGCTGGGTGTGGAAGATGGAGTTGAGCGCGGGCACATACAGCGTGGTCATTTGCAACAACACGGTGCCGATCAGCACAATGATCAGCGGGCGGTTGGAGAACACGCCGATGGTGAACAGCGATTCGCGTTCGGAGCGGATTGCGAGTATGTGACCGAGTTGCGCCAGGGTCAGCACGGTGAACACCATGCTTTGCCAGTGGGCATCGCCGCTGTGGTAGGCCCAGGCCTGCGTCAGCAGCGTGGCGGCGCCCATCAGCAGGCCGACCCAGACGACATGCTGCCAGAGGCCGTGGGCGAAGATGCTTTCATTCGGCGGACGCGGCGGGCGACGCATGACATCCCGTTCGGACGGCTCGATGGTGAGGGCAAGACCGGGCAGGCCATCCGTCACCAGATTGATCCACAGAATGTGAATCGGCAGCAGCGGAATGGGCAGTCCCAGGAATGGCGCGAGCAGGAGCGTCCATATCTCGCCGGAATTGCTGGCCAGGATGTACTTGATGAACTTGCGGATGTTGTCGTAGATGCGCCGGCCTTCGCGCACCGCATGCACGATGGTGGCGAAGTTGTCGTCCAGCAGCACCATGTGCGCGGCCTCGCGTGCCACGTCGGTGCCGCCCTTGCCCATGGCGACGCCGATGTTGGCGGCCTTGAGCGCCGGTGCATCGTTGACGCCGTCGCCGGTCATCGCAACGTATTCGCCATTGGCCTGCAAGGCCTGCACGATACGGATCTTCTGCGCCGGATCGACGCGGGCATAGACCCTGACGGATTCCACCTGGGTACGCAGCTCGGCATCCGACAGCGCAGCCAGCTGCGGGCCGGTCAGCACGACTTCGCCGTTGCTGTCGCTGACGATGCCCAGTTGGCGTGCGATGGCGCTGGCCGTCGCCGGGTGGTCGCCGGTGATCATCACCGGCGTGATGCCCGCCGATTGGCATTCCGAGACGGCCTGATGGGCTTCACGCCGCGGCGGGTCCATTAGGCCGACCAGTCCGAGCAGGGTGAGCCTGCATTCCGTTGCGGGCAGATCCTCCGGGAGCGCTTCCAGCCGACGCATGGCGATCGCCATGACGCGCAACCCGGCCTGGGCCATCGTTTCGGCCTGCTGCTGCCATGCAGCCGACAAGAGCGGAGTTTCGCCGGTTGCATCGAGCTGGAAGTCGCACAAGGCCAGCACGACTTCGGGCGCTCCCTTGGTGTAGGCGATGAAATCTCGCCCGGCCTGGTGCAGCGTGGTCATGCGCTGGCGTTCTGAATCGAACGGAATCTCGGCAACGCGCGGATAGGCCTGCTCCAGTGCTGTCCGGTCGGAGCCGTGGTGCAGCGCGGCTTCGAGCAGCGCGATCTCCGTGGGGTCGCCGGAGGCCTGGCCGGATTTTCCAAGGCTGGCATCGCTGTTGAGGGCGAGCGCGCGGAACAGGTTCTGCCAGGTCTCCGTATCGAGGGACGGGGTGGCGGAGCCGGCGGCAAAAAAGGCTTGCGCCTGCATGCGGTTCTGGGTCAGCGTGCCGGTCTTGTCGGAGCAGATGTAGGTAATGGAGCCGAGGGTTTCCACGGCCGGCAGGCGGCGCACCAGGGCATGTTGCTTGACCATGCGCGAGGCGCCGATGGCCAGCGAAATCGCCACCATGGCCGGCAATGCCTCCGGTATGGCGGCGACGGCCAGGCTGACGGCGGTCATGAACATCAGCAGCAGCGGTTCGCCGCGCAGCAGCCCGGCGCCGAACACGATGGCGCAGATTGCAAGCAGGACAATGGTGAGCCGCCCGCCGAAACGCGCCAGCCGTTGCTGTAGCGGCGTGCGGCTTTCCTTGGCTTCCGCCAGCAGGGTGGCGATCTTGCCCAGTTCTGTGGCGAGGCCGGTGGCGACGACGATGCCGCTGCCGCGTCCGTAGGTGACGATGGTGCCTTTGTAAGCCATGGTGCTGCGGTCGCCCAAGGCGCTGTCGGCGGCCTCCAGCGTTTGCACGGTCTTTTCCGACGGATGCGATTCGCCCGTCAGCGCTGCCTCGGCGATGCGCAGGTGTGCGCTATCGGTGAGGCGCAGATCCGCCGGCACGATATTGCCCGCCTCCAGCAGCACGACATCGCCCGGCACGATCTGGTGCGATGGCAGGCTCTGCAGTTCACCCCCGCGGCACACTCGCGCGGAAGGCGTGGCCATGTTGCGCAACGCGGCGATGGCGCGCTCGGTGCGGGTTTCCTGGAAGAAGCCGATCGCGGCATTGAGCGTCACGATGACGGCGATTGCCAGCGCGTCCTCGAATTCGCCGAGGGCCATCGAGATGGCAGCGGCAGCGAGCAATACCAGGATCATTACATCGCTGAACTGCGACAGGAAGATTTGCAAGGGGCCGCGCTGCTTGCCTTCCGGCAGTGCGTTGGGGCCGTAGCGGACCAGGCGGCTGGCGGCTTCGTCCTTGCTCAGGCCGGCCGCAGGCGTCACCTCCAGGGCATTGGCCACCGCCTCTGCGGCCAGCGTATGCCAGGGGCGGACGCTGGCCGGGCTCGGTGCCGCGTGGGATTCTTGCCGCTTGTTCATGCGAGTCACGTCGACCTCATCAGGCCTTGCCTAGCCAGCGACCGATTTCGCCTTTGCTCGGCATGCGACCGGCGACTTTTACCTCGCCGTCGATGACCAGTGCCGGCGTACTGAGGACAGCAAACTCCATGATTTTCGCAATATCGCGCACATGCTCGACATCTACCGCGACACCGGCTTCGCTTGCGACCTCGCGGGTGAGCTGTTCGAGTCGCTGGCACTTGGGGCAGCCACTGCCGAGTATCTTGATATCCATGTTGAGTCTCCCGGAACGATCAGGCCGCACTGCGCACGTGACGTCTATCCACAAAATGCAGTGCGGCGACCACTACCCCGATAAAAGCCGCGATCGCCAACGCTATTCCGGCAATTGCCGCACCGTCGACCCAGGCGCCGTAGGCGAGACCGGAAGCCGTCGAGAACAAGGCAACCAGGCCGACATAGGTCCAGGTCTTGAGCTTGCCGATGATCGCCGTGGTAATCAGGATACTCTGCAGCGATAGTTCCGGATCGGCCATCAGGTAGGCGATCAGGGGACCAGGGTGCATGCCGAGCGAAAGGAACATCTTGGCGATCGGCACCTCGACCAGGGTCGGGAAGTACATGAAGACGCCGAAGACCACGCCGGCGAGGTTGCCCAGCAGCGTGTTGCTGCCGGCGACGGCCTGAATCCATTCCGGGCGGATGAAGACGCGGATCACGCCGACGAGAAAGACGCCGATGACGAGCAGCGGAAATATCTGACGGACGAAGCGCCAGGTTTCCCACAGCCATTGCTGTATGTCCCAGGCGTCGAAGCGCCGCGCCAGCGGGACCAGCAAGGCGAGCAGCGCGGCGACGGCGAGCGTGCGTCCGGTGATGGCGATCGTCAGGCCCTCGCCGCTGGTCTGCATGCCGAGCGCGGCGAAGACCAGCGTCGCGGCGATCAGGCCAAGGCAGAGCTTCGTCAGCCGGTTGAATCCTTCGTCAACCTTGCCGAGTCCGCGCAGCCCGGTGGCGCCGATCAGGGCCAGCATGATGATCAGGACGACCCCTTGCAGGCTGAGACCTTCGTTTCCCTTGATGGCGTCGATCGGAACCAGGCGGTCGAGCAGTGCCTGCGCCGGCAGGGCAGCGGGCAGTGTGACGTCGAAGGTGGTCAGCCTGGCAGTCAGGAAGTCGAGCTTGAGCGTGCCGGCAATCAGCAAGGCGATCAATGCGATAAGAAAGACGACGGCGCGGCGGCTGATGCCTTCGCCGCCGGTGAAGGCCGCGGCATTGGCGAGGCGCGCCGCATCGTCGCGGTGGAACAGCAGCGCCATGATCATGCCGATTCCGATGCCGAAGCACAGCGACAGCACGACACGGGCAATCGCAAAGTCGGCCCCGAGCGCGACACCCGTGTAGGAAAGGGCGAGGATGTTCGCCGCCGGGGCGAAGAACAGGAAGGTGATGCCGGGCCCGAGTCCGGCGCCCTTGCTGTAGATCCCGGCAAAGAGCGGTTGCACGGTGCATGAACAGACGGCGAGCAGGCTGCCGGCACCTGCCGCTGCCGGGTAAGCGACCCACTTCGGCGCGTCCGGGCCGAGAAAGCGGACAACCGACTGTTGCGGCACCAGGGCCGACAAGGCGCCGGCGACGAAGAATGCCGGCACCAGACAGAGCAGGACATGGGCCGCGAGATAGGAAGCGAGGCTGGCAAGTCCGCTTTGCAGCGTGGCGTAAAGCAGTTCCATGATGGTTGCTGACCGAATGCATTGGGCCGCCCGTGGCTTTGCGGCGGACACCATCGCAGTTTACGCTACATCATAATTACCTGTCGGCGCTGTTGGCTCGTTTGCCGATGGCGAGCGGCAGCGACACGCGCAGCGCAACGCCATTGCCGGCGGCGGGAGCGTCAATCTCGACGGCGCCGCGGTGCAGTTCGGCGATGCGCCCGACGATGGAAAGCCCGAGCCCGCTGCCCGAAGAGTCGGCGCTGGCGCTACGGTAAAAGCGCTGCTGCACCCGCTCGCGTTCGTCTGCCGCAATGCCGCGCCCGTTGTCGCTGACGGTCAGCACGGCACGGTCGTTACGGCGGGTGATGGAGACCTCGATCTGCGTGCCGCCGCCGTGGCGCAGGGCGTTGTCGACCAGATTGCGCAGCAAGACCTGCAGCAGCACGGCGTCGCCGCGGACCTGCGCGTCACCGTCGTGCAGCACCAGCTCGCAGCCGCGCTCGATGGCTTCGCCCGCGCTCATCGCCAGGACTTCTTCGGCAATGGCTCGCAGCGCCACGTCCTGCGTCTGCTGCGGCGTGTCGGCATCCAGTCGCGCTAGGGTCAGCAACTGCGCCACCAGATGCGTGGCGCGGTCGCAGCCGACCAGAATTTGAGTCAGTGCATGCTGTCTTTCCGTGGCGTCGACCGAAGCCAGCGCGACTTGCGCCTGTGCCTTGAGTGCGGCGAGCGGCGTGCGCAGCTCATGGGCTGCGTCGGCCGTAAAGCGGCGCTCGTTTTCCAGCGCCCGCATGATGTCGGCGAACAGGCTGTTGAGTCGCGTCACCAGCGGTGCGACTTCGCTGGGAAGGGCTTCGACGGGCAGCGGGTCGAGCCGGTCGGGTGTTCGGGCGGCGACATCTCGGGCGAGCCGGCGCAAGGGCGTCAGCGCAAAGCCGATGGCGACCACCAGCAGCAGCGCCAGCGCGGGCAGGGCGAACAGCATGGGTTTGAGCAGTTGCCCTGCTATTTCAGCGGCCACCTCATTGCGTTCCTTGGCAAAGTGGGCGGCGCTGGTACTCGGCGGATGGGCCAGCAGGTCTTCGAGTTCGTGACGCGCTTCGCGCCAGGTGACAAAGGCGGTCAGCAGCCAGACCACGGCCACCGCCAGCAGGGTCAGGCCGACCAGCCGGGTGCGCAGGGACCGTGGTCGCTTCATGATGACGCTCCGTTCTTCGCCACGACGTAACCGATGCCGCGCAGCGTGCGGATAATGTCCGCCCCCAGCTTGCGGCGCAGGTGGTGGATGTAGACCTCGACCGTGTTGCTGCCGATTTCGTCGCCCCAGGCGTAGAGGTGCTGCTCCAGTTGGGCGCGCGAAAGGGCGCGTCCCGGTTGTTGCATCAGGGCGTGCAGCAGGGCGTATTCCTTGGCCGAGAGCTCGACTTCCTGGCCGTTGCATTCCACCCGCCGCGTCGCCGGGTCGAGCGTTACCCCGGCCACGGCCAGCACGGGTGACGGCTGGCCGCCGGCGCGACGCAGCAGCGCGCGCAAACGGGCCGTCAGCTCGCCCAGATCGAAGGGCTTGACCAGGTAATCATCGGCCCCTGCATCGAGCCCCCGGATGCGGTCGTCGACCGTGTCGCGCGCAGTCAGGACCAGCACCGGCAGCGCCTTCTTTTTCGCCCGCAGATGGCGCAGCACTTCCAGGCCATCCAGCCGTGGCAGGCCGAGATCGAGGACTACGGCCGCGTAGTCCTCGGTGGCCAGCGCTGTTTCGGCACTGACACCGTCCCTGACCCAGTCGACGACGTGGTCGGCCTGACGCAGGCCGACCTGGAGCGCGTCGCCGAGCAGGGCGTCATCTTCAACCAGCAGAATTCTCATTACGCAGTTTCTTCCAGCCGGTAATCATGGCCAGGACCAGGTTTTCGCGGTGCAGCCAACTGCTGACAATGACACCCGCAATGTGAATGACAACAATCGCCATCATGCCATTGGAGGCGCCTTCGTGCAGTTCTTCCATGAAGTGTCCGCCCAGATCCTCGTAGGTGGCCCAGCCGCTGGCAGCGGCGACGATGCCGAAGCCGAGCAGCAGGAAGATGGCCACCGCGCCGGCCGGGTTGTGGCCGACATAGTGCTGCGGCGTTCCATTCATCAGGGACTTGAGGTAGTCGACCAGCTTCCGCGGCGTCGGCAGGAATTCGGCAAAGCGCGAATAACCGCCGCCAACGATACCCCACAGCAGGCGGAAGGCGATCAGCCCGGCGAGGGTGTAGCCGGCGACCACGTGAATGTCGCGCAGCTTTTCGGATTCCGCGGTAAGGAATGCGATGGCGAAACTCGCCACCAGCGACCAGTGGAAGAGTCGCGTCGGCAGGTCCCAGACGCGGATGGGTTTGGTTTCCGTGTTCATGATGGTCCTCACTTGGGACTGACGGCCGAATGATCGCTGTATTCGCCGGCCGCCGCGAGGGGATGGCAGGCGGCGCAGTTGGCCGGACTCTTGATCGACGGTCGTTTCCAGGTCGCGGCAGATATCTCGCGATGCTTCTTGGCGAAGCGCGCGGTCTCGGTGATGCGCAGCAGCGGCTTGCCCTGTGCATCGCGAGTGTCTCCCGTCTTGCGGCCGCCGGCATTGGCGACCAGAAAGTCGGTGATGGCGACACGGTGTTTTTCGTCGATGCTGGCGTCGGAACCGAAGTGACGCGACAGATCGCCCATCATGGCACGCCAGGAATCGGCATGCAGCATTTGCGGCGGAAAGGCGATGTGGCAGGAGCTGCATTCTTCTTCAAAAACGGCGTTTTTCGGCAGGCGGTAGCTGTCGGCCTGGGCCGGCAGGGCAAGGGCGGCCAGCAGGGCGAACAGAGATGGGGCAATGATTCGTTTCATGATGTTCTCCGGATTACTTGAGGGCCAGCAGCCAGGCCATTACGTCGGCCTTTTCCTGGGCGCTGCAGAGTCGATTGAGGGTGTCGTTGCAGTTGCGGCGGAACCATTTGTCCACCTTGGCGGCATCGGTAAAGCGTTCGGCATTGGCCGCCGGTGCCAGCGGCGTGATGGCCTTGCCGGTCTTGGCGTGACGACCCGCTTGCATCGGCCGTTCGGTGTGGCAGGAGGCACAACTCCACTCGCCGCCCTGCTTGGTGGTGAAGAAGCGTGCGCCGCGCTCGGCGGAAGCGACCGCGCCGGCTTCCTTCTCGAAGCGCGTCAGAAAGTCGCGCGGGGTTTCGGCCTGGACGTCTGCGGCGAAGAGTGCGGCTGCAATGATGAGAATGTGTCGCATGGGAACCTCCATGGTTGTTGAGTGCAGCGAATCATGGAGGGCGCAGCTTAAACGGCGCTTAAGCGCGGGAGTCGCGTCCGTGGACGTAACCTGCGAGGATTCCTAGCGGGCCTTGATCGGTTGCCCGGTGGTGATGAACATCAGGGTGCGGGCTTCGCGGATGTCGGCGTGAAGCGCCTCGACGATCGGCGGATTGGCCGGCGCTTCGGCGGTCCAGGCGATCAGGAAGTTGGCGCCCGAGCCGCCGGCGGTGTCGGTGCGCGGCACGAAGATCTCATGGGTGCCGAGTGGCGGAATCGTCACCGGTGCAGTGACGTAAGACCGCACCAGTTTGCCGACGGTGTCGTAGTAGCGTGCCGAAACAAGCCGGATGGCTATTTGCGGATCGGTATTGCGGATGCTGATATGGGTCGAGACCAGCGTCTGTGCGAGCTTGCCGTCCTTGCCCGGATCGCCGTGATAGACATGCGAATAAACCGGGAGGTAGAGGGTTTGCCCGGACAGCAGCATCGGTTCGTCGGCGCCGAAGGCATGCGGCGCCAGCAGGCCGAGCAGCAGGATGCAGTGCCGGAGGAAACTGTTCATAACCTACTCCACATCAGGTTTATACGCATGAAGAATTCTACTTCTTCGCCGGCGCGTAGTAGTCGCGTAGCGACGCATAGCGATCGGCCCGCGCCGCGCGTACATGAAGGATTGCGCGCTTCATCGGGATCCCGGCCTGCACCAGTGTTTCGGCGGCGATCAGCAGGCTGCTTTCCAGCACTTCGGGGATCACCTCGGTCGCCCCGGCAGATTTCAGCCGGGCGACATCTTTGTCGTCGGTGGTGCGCACCACGATGGGAATATCCGGCTGAGCGCCGCGGACTGTTCGCACCACACGCTCGGCGGAATGGGCATCGGGATAGCTGACGACCACGGCGCGCGCGCGCGCTATCCCCGCGGCCTGCAGGACTTCGGGCCGGTCGGCGTTGCCGAAGACGACGTTGATGCCCTGGGCGCGGGCTTCGGCGATGCGTTGCGGGTCTACGTCAAGGGCAATGAAGGGAATATTTTCGATGCCGAGAAACTCGGCGATGCGTTGTCCGGTGCGCCCGTAACCGCAGATCACCACATGCTGGCCGAGATCGAGACTATGCACGGCGATGTTATGGATCACGGTGGCCTTGTGCGCCCAGTTGCCGCGCCCCATGTCGCCGGACAGACGCGCGGCACGGTCGATCAGAAAGGGTGCGATGAACATTGACAGCAGCATGGCCGACAGCGTGATCTGGAAGGCGCTGCTGCTGATCAGCTGCAGTTCGTGGGCGAGATCGATCAGCACCAGGCCGAACTCGCCGCCCTGTGCCAGTTGTGCCGAGGTGCGCAGACTGGCAACCAGCGGCGTTTTCGCCATCCGCGTGATGAGTAGCATCACCACGGCCTTGCCGCCGATCAACAGGGCGACGGCCAGCACCAGCTTGTGGGCATTGGCGATGACGTAATGCATGTCCAGCATCATGCCGATGGTGACGAAGAAGAGGCCGAGCAGGATGTCGCGAAACGGCCGGACGTCGGCTTCGACGTGGTGACGATAGGCTGTCTCCGAGATCAGCATGCCGCCGACGAAGGCGCCGAGGGCCAGGGACAGGCCGCTGCGGGCGGTGAGAAAAGACAGGCCGACCACGATCCACAGCGTGGTCAGTATCAGCAATTCGCTGGACTTGTACTGGGCGGCGCTATCAAGGATTCGGCCCATCAGTTTCTGTCCGACCCAGATCAGCAGCGCCAGCACGGCGACAGCCTGCGCGGCCGCCACTGCCAGCGAACGCAGCAGGTCATCGCCGGGGGCGGCCAGCGCCGGCAGCAGGATCAGGCAGGGCGCCACGGCGAGGTCCTGAAACAGCAGGACGCCCATGGTTTGCCGTCCGGAACGTGAATGCAGGTCGAGTCGTTCCGAAAGCATCCGGGCGACAATCGCGGTCGAGGACATCGCGACCGCCAGGCCGACCGCGACGCCGCTCTTCCATCCCTGGCCATAAGCAAGCACCGTCATCAGGCCGGTGCCCAATGCGGTCAACGCCATTTGCGCCGAGCCAAAACCGAACACCAGCGTACGCATGGTTTGCAGACGCTTCAGGCTGAACTCGAGACCGATCGAAAACATCAGGAAGACGATGCCAAACTCGGCAAAGCCTCCCACTTCGTCTGTTTCGGT
Source organism: Sulfuritalea sp. (assembly GCA_023229685.1). Classification (GTDB taxonomy): domain Bacteria; phylum Pseudomonadota; class Gammaproteobacteria; order Burkholderiales; family Rhodocyclaceae; genus Sulfuritalea. The sequence goes on along the minus strand of JALNYT010000001.1, from coordinate 636,636 downwards.
CAGCAGTGCCAAGCCGTGCGGCCCCAGCGCGATGCCGATCGCCAGATAGGCGAGCATGCTCGGCAGCTTGAAGCGGCGCGCCAGCGCCACGGCACCGACGGCCGCGGTGAGCAGCAACAGGATCGAAAAGAGGTTGGAATGCACGGGGAGATCATACCGTGCGGCAACGATCAGGCGGGCGTCATGGGTACAATGACACCGTTCGGATTGCCGCTTTATCGCTCATGATTGATAAAGTTTTGCCACGCCGTCTGCGCTACGGCAAGTTTCTCGGCGCCGAGAGCTTCCCTGAAACTTCTTGACCCACGCATTCTGACCAAGAAACGACACTATGAACTACGCAAGAATTGCCGGCCTGTTTGTTGTTGCTTTCCTGTTGAATCGCACGGCTCCGGCGATTCTTGAACGTCTGGCCCAGCTTGGGGGTACCGAGGCGGCCATCGCAAATTCATTGTGGTGCATGGGACTGTTTTTGGGGTTCGGCTGGGCGTGCAGCAAATCGGCCGAAGGCACGGTTTTCCCCAACTTCACCTTGCAGCTTCTGGTGGGCATTGTCCTGCACGATGCATTGGCGCCCATTGCAGCGCAGATCATGCTTGCCGTGGTGGTGTGTACCGCACTCGCTGCCATCATCCTGAAAGGCGGCGGTGACGAACTTGACAGGAATGACCTCGTCAAAATTGCCTTTCCTACCGTGATGATTGCGGTGGTGGGTTATCTCATCACGTTCTTCGTCATGTTCCCCATTTTGATGGCGCTTGGGCTCAATGGCAAAACCGCTGCCCTGCTGGCGGCCATTCTCGGCTCCACTGATCCGGCGGCGCTGATCCCGACCCTGAAAAGGATTGTCTTCAAGGATGAGTACAAGCGACTTTCCAGTATCTCAGTCGCGGAAAGCGCCCTTAACGATGCCGTTGGCGCCATCTTTACCGCCGCCGTCGCATCGATGGTTCTGGCCGGCACGTCGGTGGATACATTGGGCGGCCTGGTTTCCGGATTGTTCAGCGCGGAAAACATGCTGAATCTGGGGGGGCAATTCTTGTTTGGCACAATAGCCGGTGTCATAGGCTGGGGTGCAATGTACGGCTACGAAGTTTACAAGTCGCGGGATAATGAACGTGACGTGGGCGAGACCACCTACGATTTTGCGATTGTGCTGGCCATTCCGCTGGTTACTTTCCTGCTGGCACAAGTCATTCACGGCAACGGGTTTCTGGCGGCCTTTGTTGCCGGTCTGCTGGCCAATTACAACCATGGCAAGGATTACTTTCATACCACGCTGCACACCATGGAGATAAAGATCGAGAGTATTGCCAAGCCGACGATCTTCATGATGGTCGGTCCTTTTGTTGCGCTGGGCGAACTGTGGGATACCGCTGTCCTCGGCCTCATGGTGTCGGCCGTTTTCATACTCGTCGCCAGGCCAGTGGCCGTCATGCTGTCCATGCTGCCGACCAGCCTCAACATGAAGGACAAGCTCTTCATGAGCATCGTGCGGGAGACCGGCGTAATACCGGTAGTGCTGGCGGTAATTACCGTTGCCCAGTTTCCGGAGCTGACCCTGCTGATGCCGCTGACTGCATGGGTGGTCATCTGGACCCTGACCTTGCTGCCGGCAATCACACCCTGGTGGTCAAGAAAACTGGCAATCGTACAATAATTATCGTCCAGAGGGCGGCAGCGAAGAGGCGGGCCGGCAACTCGCGCCCCGAAGCGGAGGGGGCTTGAACTTTCGAAGAATCGCTGCATCTATGCAGGCGCACGCGCTTTGATCGCGCGTTTGCCAATTACGCTTTCCCCGGGAGAACCGCAATGAAACGCATCATCCTGTTCCTCGTCACCAACCTTGCCGTGATGCTGGTGCTGTCCATCGCCGCCAGCGTGCTGGGAGTGAACCGCTACCTGACCGCCAACGGCCTCAATATGGGTCTGTTGCTCGGTTTCGCCGGCATCATGGGTTTTGGCGGCGCCTTCATTTCTTTGTTCATGTCGAAGTTCATGGCCAAGTGGTCCACCGGCGCGCGCATCATCGAGAGCCCGGAGACCTCGACCGAGTTCTGGCTGGTGGAAACCGTGCGCAAGCTGTCTTCCCAGGCCGGACTGGCGATGCCCGAGGTGGCCATCTACGAAGGCGATCCCAATGCGTTCGCCACCGGTCCGAGCAGGAATAATTCCCTGGTTGCGGTATCGACCGGCCTGCTGCAAAGCATGAGCAAGGAGGAAATCGAAGCGGTGCTGGCGCACGAGGTCAGCCACGTTGCCAACGGCGACATGGTGACTCTGACCCTGATCCAGGGGGTAGTGAATACCTTCGTCATTTTCCTCTCGCGCATTGTCGGTTATCTGGTCGACAGCTTCCTGCGCCGCGGCGACAGCCAGTCCTCTGGCCCCGGCATCGGCTACATGATTACCGTGATCATCTGCGACATCCTGTTCGGTGTTCTGGCCAGCATCGTCGTCGCCTGGTTCTCGCGCCAGCGCGAGTTCCGCGCCGACGCCGGCGCTGCCGGCCTGATGGGCTCGCCGCGGCCGATGATGGCGGCTCTGCAGCGCCTGGGTGGAATGGTGGTCGAGCCGCTGCCGAAGAGTCTGGCCAGTTCCGGCATTGCCGGGGGTTCGAGCTGGATGTCGCTGTTTGCCAGCCACCCGAGCATGGAAGAGCGCATCGCCGCGCTGTCGGCGCAAGGCCGGTGAGATAGCCTTGCCCGAGCGACGGCCGGGCTCTCCGGCGACACGCAGCCAACTGCTGCCTGCCGGTGGTATTCCATCCGTTCCTTCTGTTACCGGGAACCGCTCTTGCGGCGGGTACTTTGGGGAAACAGCTGCTGCCTTGCCGACGAACTGATTGCGATTACCGCCGGATGGGTCAGTCGGCGTTCGACGGAAATGGCGTAAAACTGCTCGGTTACCTCGCCGGTATGGCCGATTGCCTCCACCCCATACTGCTGACCCACTTCCTTTGCGATTGCGGAAGGTGCTGCAAAAATGCCAACGCCGCCCTGACCAAAGGCTTTTTGCAAGGCGCCGTCATCGAATTCCCCAACAACCCGCGGATGGATCTGCAGTTTCTCGAACCACTGCTTCAGGCGTGCGCGTACCGCGACATCCTCGCCTGGCAAGAGCATTGGTGCGCCGTCCAGGCAATACGGAAATGGGCCCCGGTGCTTCCTCGCCAATTCCACGGTGGCGAAGAACGTCAGGCCCGACTCTCCGAGCAAGTGGCTGAAACCCTTAACGCTGACGGCGGACGACATGGGGCTGTCGGCAATCACGATGTCCAGCCGGTGGACTGCGAGCTCGGCCAGTAAGCTGGCAAGCTTTCCTTCCCGGCAGACGATGCAGGGTGGTTCCGGCATGCGTACCGCCGGTTCCAGAAGCCGGTAGGCAACTGATTTCGGCACGGCATCGGAAACCCCCACCCTGAACTGCGGCATGCGGCTTTCCGCCGGGCGGCGCATGACTCCTTCCAGTTCTTCGCCCAACGCGAATATATCGTCGGCATAGCTCCGCACCAGCCGTCCCATATCGGAAATCTCCAGGTGACGCCCGACACGGTCAAAGAGTTTGTAGCCCAACGTACTCTCGAACAAGCTCAATTGGCCGCTGACAGTCTGCGGCGTCAGATGCAGGCGTTCGCTTGCGCGCGCAATCCCGCCGGCCTTTGCAACCACCCAGAAGTAGTACAGGTGCTTGTAGTTCAGCGAGCTCATTGGCCAGTGCCCTCCATGACTATTCGGTTTTGCCGAATGGATTGGCAATAATAATCGATTTGTCTATATGGCGTCCGGGAGCTATTGTTGGTATCCGGTATCGAGGAGTCGGTCTTGTGGAACTGATCAGCATGGAGTTTCTCTCGGCGCTTGTGGCGATCGTCGTCATCGACCTGGTACTCGCCGGCGACAACGCCATAGTCATTGCGCTGGCGTCGCGCAACGTGCCGCGGCACCGGCAGCGGCAGGCGATCCTGTGGGGCACGGTGGGTGCGATCGTGACGCGCAGCGTGCTCACCCTGATCGTGGTTTACTTGCTCAGGATACCGGGGCTGCTGTTTGCGGGCGGGGTGATGCTGGTCTGGATCGCCTACAAGTTGCTGCTGCCTGAAAATGGCGACGGCAGCGCAGCCAGGGCCAGTTCTGCCAGCACCTTCTGGGGTGCGATCAGGACCATCGTGGTGGCCGACATGGTGATGGGGCTGGACAATGTGCTGGCGGTGGCCGGCGCTGCGCAGGGAAGCTTTCTGCTGGTCATCATGGGACTGCTGATCAGCATCCCGATCGTGGTGTGGGGCAGCACGATGCTGCTGCGGTTCGTGGAACGCTTTCCGGGATTCGTGTACCTGGGTGCGGGGGTGCTCGCCCTGACCGCAGCCAAGATGATTTCGGCCGAGCCTTACCTCAAGGAGTTTCTGTCTGTCCGCAGTTTGATCACGCCGGCCCTGTACGTCGTGATCCTGTTCGGCGTGCTGTGGGCAGGCTTCGTCCAGAACCACCGCCGGCTGGAGTCGAGAATCAGCGCAAGAATTGCCAGCTTCTCACAGCAGCGCGGCAGTCAAGCATCAGTCTCGAATGACGTCAAAGGAGGGAAGACCATGTTGAAGATACTTGTCCCGATCGACGGCTCCCGCAATTCGCGGTTTGCGGTGCAGCACGTCATCAGGGAGTTCACGAAGAATCCAGCGCTGGAAATTCATCTGTTAAACGTCCAGCCGCCATTCTCGTGGCACATTGCGCGGTTTATCAGCAAGAAGAGCCGTGATGCTTACCATCGCGACGAGGCAGCGAAGGCCATGAAGGCGGCGACTCGGCTGCTGGATAAACACAGCGTGCCCTATGCGCTGCACACCGAGGTAGGTGACAAGGCAAAGCTTATTTCGGATACTGCACACAAGCTTAAATGCGACCACATCGTGATGAGCACCGCACGCAAGAATTCGCTGACGCGGATGCTGGAGGATTCGGTCACCAACAAGGTACTCGAACTGACGTTGATTCCGGTCGAGGTGATCGCGGGCGATGGGGTCTCGAGAGTGGAGCGCTATGGCATTCCGGCCGGTATCGGCGCGCTGCTGGCATTCATGTTTTTCGCTGCAGCAGACTGAAGAACAGGGATGCGTAGTGTTCTTTTGCCGATAGATGGTTCGGATTCTGCCTTCCAGGCGGCAAGGTATGTTATCGACTTCGTCAAACAGTATGGCGCCCTGGCAATTCATGTGGCCAACATTCAGCCGAAACCGTTTGAGTGGGCGACGCGGGGCATGGAACCCGAGACGGTCGAGGAAAACCCTTCGGTTCAGGCTCACGTTGCGCTGAAGCCGGTACTCCACGCGCTGGATGAGGAGGGGATTGTCTATCAGACACACGTCAGATTCGGCGATACGGGCGAAGCGCTGCTGGCGCTGGCGGACGAATTGGAGTGCGACCACATCATCATGGGGCCGCGCGGGCTCGGAGCAATTTCGGGATTGATGCTGGGGTCAGTGACACTCAAGGTCCTGCACCTGGCGAAAATCCCCGTGATTTGCGTGAAGAACGATCGGTGCTGACGCGACTGCCTTAGCCAGACTGACGCCCCGGAAGGTTGCAGAAGGCGGGCCGGTATAATCTGGACCCTCTGCCAGCGGTATTCATCGTGTCCGAGCGTCTTGCCGTAGTTTCCCAATATCTGTTGCCCAAGCGGGCGCTGACGGTTCTCGCCGGCAAATTCGCCACGGCCCGTGCGGGAGGGCTCACGACGAGCGTGATCCGCTGGTTTGTCGGCCGCTATGGCGTCGATATGAGCGAGGCGGCCAATCCCGATATCGCCAGCTACGAGAGTTTCAACGAGTTTTTCACGCGGCCGCTGAAGGCCGGCGCGCGGCCGCTGGCTTCGTCCGATTTCATCTGCCCGGTGGACGGGGCCATCAGTCAGTTCGGCGCCATCGAGCGCGACCAGATTGTTCAGGCCAAGGGCCATCGCTATTCGACGATCGCCCTAGTTGGTGGCGACGGCGAACTGGCGGCGCAAGTCGAGGACGGCAGTTTCGCCACGCTCTACCTGAGCCCGAAGGACTATCACCGGATTCACATGCCCTGTGAGGGACGTCTGCTGCGCATGATTCACGTGCCCGGCGAGCTGTTCTCCGTCAATCCTGTCACGGCGCGCGGCGTGCCCGGCCTGTTCGCCCGCAACGAGCGCGTGGTCTGCGTGTTCGAGTCGGCGCATGGCCCGTTTGTGCTTGCACTGGTCGGCGCCACCATTGTCGGCAGCATGGCCACCGTATGGCATGGCATCGTGAATCCGCCGCGCCCGGGGCATGTGCGCGAATGGCGCTACGACGATCAGCAGTTGCTGTTCAGACAGGGCGAGGAGATGGGTCGCTTCCTGCTTGGATCAACCGTGGTGATGCTGTTTCCAAGGAACAGCCTGAAGTTCAACGCGGAGTGGGCCCCGCAACGCCCGATCCGTCTTGGCGAGACGATGGGCGAGCGGCCCGACCTCCCCTGAACCTCACCGCGGAGGATTGGAGAAAGCCGCGTCTAATCGAACTGTGCTCGTCGTTCGAATCGGCTCAGGTTCAAAACTCGTATTCAACCTGCATGCGGAAGGTATGATCCGGTGCCGCCTTCGATGCTCCCAGCAGCCAGGCAGCGTTGTACTTGATGGCCTGGTGATTGCCGACCGATAGCTTGCCGAAGACAGCGGGACCGAGCGTATGCATGCGCTCGTCTCTTTCCGCCCACTGGTCCCACTTGCCCAATTCGCCGAAACCCTGGAGGCCGAACTCGAACTGCGGCAGCCAGCGGTATTTCGCCTGCCACTGGTAGAGGAAGCTGGTCTGGCTTGGGTTTTCGGTTCGGTAGCTGCGTTCGAACAAGGCATTGGCATTGATCTGGATCTTGCCGAACTCGGTCTGGAACAGCGGTCCCCACTTGACCTCCCAGCCTTCGGCATGATTCTGCGGGCGTTCGACTTCCAGCAGGAAACCGACGTCTACGGGGTACTTGCCGGTCTCGGTGAGTTGGAACTTGTTTTCCCACTCGATCGCATCGTACTTGGTGCTTTCGTTGTTTTCGCGTTTGTACTTCAGGTAGAACTCGGTGAACCACCATTCCGTGGCGCCGTAACCAAAGCCGATGCTGGCGGCGGATTCACGGGGGTCGTCGCCTTTGCGGGCGGTGCCCGTCTTGAAGTCGATTTCCTTCTCGCCGTAGTCGACGGTGGGGGTGTAGACATAGTCGGCAGGACCGGCGTGGGCGAAATGCGGGCTCAACAACGCTGCTGCAACCAGGAACGGTGCATAGGATTTCATTTGATTGCCTTTTATTGGATGGCGGTAGACGGCGACCGGACGCGGAAGACGCGCATGCCAGCCAGAATGAGTATCAGGGTGGCGGAATAGAACACCACCTGAATGCCTGACGGCATGGCTTCATAGCCGGCGAGTGTGTGCAGGAAGCGGCCAGCGAGCGAGGCGTTGTCGAGCAGCCACGAGGTGTCCCACAGCGGCGTGGCAAGGCTGGGCAGGACGTCGGCCTGAACCAGAAAGCGAGCGGCCTGGCTGGTCATGGCGGCGGCAAGGAGGAGGATGAGGCCGCTGGTGGCCGCAAAAAACATGCGGGTAGGAATTCGAACAAAGCCGGCGTAAAGCCCGTAGCCCGCGAGAGTGCCGAGGAATAGGCCGATGGCGCCACCGCCGAGGACAGTAGCCAATGTTTCTCCACCGCCCGTGAGCAGGCCATAGAGGAAGAGGGCAGTCTCCGAGCCCTCGCGGAGGATAGCGAGGGCCACAACCGCAGCCAGCGCGGACATTTCGCGGTTTCCGGAAGTGACGTCCTGCCCCAGTTGTTTGGCATCCCTGGCCAGTTGCATGCCGTGGCGGGCCATCCAGATGTTGTGCCAGGCCAGCATCGCGGCGGCAAGTCCGAGGATTCCGGCGTTGAACAATTCCTGACCGGCGCCCTCTGCCAGTTCGGCGATCTGTCCAGTCAGTGAGGCCACGATCAGGGACCCGACGACGCCGGCGCTGATGCCGGTGAGCAGCCAGAAGTTGCGCGCCTGCATGCCGCGCGTCGCGGCCGCGATGATGCCGATGATCAATGCGGCTTCCAGGGCTTCGCGGAAGACGATGATGGCTGAGCCGAGCATTTGGGGTTACTCCGCGATGACGGCGCCGCGCGCCGTCTTTTCGTTGAACTCGCCGAAGAAAGGATAGCGGCCCGGTTTGAGGGGGCCGATGAAGATGTTGGCCTTGGTACCTGGCGCGATCAGTTTTTCCCGGTTGAGTTCGTGGCTCTCGAATTCCTCGGGGGTAGTGTCCTGGTTGTGCACCACCAGCTTGATCTTCTGGCCGGCGGGGACGCGTACTTCCGCGGGTTCGAAGCGGTGGTCGCGGATGACGAGGGCGACTTCGGCATTCGCAGCCCAGACGCACAGGGAAAACAGGGACGACAGCAAGACGAAAAGTATTTTCATGACAGCTCCTTTTACCGAATGATAATCATTCGCATTCGCATCGTCAAGCGTTTTTCACGATAATTCGCGTCGCGGTCATTCGCCTGTCGGGAAAGCAGTCTCGGCCGGCGTCGCCGGGGCGATGGATTCAGGTCGGGCTGCTGCGCGGCGCGGCCGCCGGCTTGCTGTGTCACAACCGATGTTGCACCAGCGACCCCGGTTGGCAACTCCTCATAAACCACATTCGATTTACTTTCTATCTCTATTGATTTAAATCAATATTCTTTTCCATGCCTTTCTTTGCTCATGGCTCTAAGCCTTTGTTGCGCTTGGAAAAAATTCGATTCATTGTTGACCGGCGCCAAAAAGTGTCATAGAGTGGGATCTTGTGGGAAATAGTGGGAAAATTTAGCCGAGTGGCGGCTTGTTTCTCGTTCAGGGGAGATTCGATGTTCCAAGGTGCGGCGGCGCTCAATCTCGATGCCAAGGGCCGGATGGCGGTCCCCGCGCGGCACCGCGATGCCTTGGTGGCATTGGGTGAAGGGCGTCTGGTGATGACTGCCCATCCCCATCGCTGCCTGCTGCTCTACCCCCAGCCCGCGTGGGAGCCGATTCGGGCCCAGATCCTGGCAGCACCCAGCCTGCAAGTGGAATCCGCGATGGTGCGTCGTCTTCTGGTGGGCTTTGCCGAGGACGTCGAACTGGATGGCGCCGGGCGCCTGCTGATTTCGCCGTCCTTGCGTCGCTACGCGGGGCTGGAAAAGGAAATCTGGCTGGTCGGGCAGGGTCGCCATTTCGAAATCTGGTCGGCTGCAGGCTGGCAGGCACAGCAGGACGCGATCTTTGCCTTGGGCGACAAGCTCTTGCCCCCGGGCCTGGAAAATCTTGCGCTGTGAGCGCCGATACACATGTCAGCGTGCTGCTGGCCGAAGCGGTCGCGGCGCTGGCGATCCGGCCGGGAGGTATCTACGTCGACGCCACCTTTGGTCGCGGTGGTCACAGCCGCGCGATTCTCGCGGCGCTTGGAGCGGCGGGGCGCCTGATCGCGCTGGATCGCGACCCGGCCGCAATTGCCGCCGGGGCTTCAATTTCGGATCCCCGCTTTACCTTGGCGCATGCGGCGTTCAGCGAGTTCGATGGAGTATTGGACAAGCTCGGCGTGGCGCAGGTCGATGGGATTCTGCTGGACATTGGCGTGTCATCGCCGCAACTGAACACGCCCGAACGGGGCATGAGTTTTCGCTTCGATGCGCCGCTGGATATGCGCATGGACACGACGCAAGGGGAGACCGCGGCCGAGTTTCTGGCGCGGGCATCGCAATCTGAGATAGAAAGGGTGATCAGAGACTATGGCGAAGAACGGTTTGCTCATGCGATTGCAAAGGCGCTTGTTGCTGCTCGGAGCGAGCACGGTATTTCAAGGACAGGACAGCTTGCCACGCTCGTGGCGCAAGTCGTCCGGACGCGGGAACCGGGTCAGCACCCGGCGACGCGCAGCTTTCAGGCTCTACGGATTCACGTCAATCGGGAGCTTGAGGAACTGTCGTTAACCCTGCCCAGGGCCGTTGCGAGACTGGCACCGGGCGGACGTCTTGCCGTGATCTGTTTCCATTCGCTGGAGGATCGCATCGTCAAACGCTTTATGCGTGATGCGGCTCATCCGCCGGAGCCGCCCAAGGGTGTGCCGGTGCGTGCGGTCGATCTGCCGAGGCCAGTGATGACTCTGGTCGGCAAGGCGCTCTTCCCATCGGCCGCCGAAATTGCCGCCAATCCGCGCTGTCGCAGCGCGGTGCTGCGCGTGGCGGAGAAGGTATGAACATGGCGCGCCTCAATCTGGTCCTGATTCTGCTCCTCTTGGCCTGCGCCCTGTCTACCGTGAGTGCCAATCATCGCGCGCGCAAACTCTTTACCGAACTGGAGGCCGTGCAAAAGCGCATGCGCGATCTGGACGTGGAGTGGGGGCAGTTGCAGCTCGAGCAAAGTACACTGGCTGCGCATGTTCGGATCGAGCGGGTCGCTCGCGAAAAGCTGGGCATGAAACCACCTGTCCCGGGGCAGATCATTTCTGTCGACGCGGTGCCCGGGAAATGACGCGGCGATGAAGTCCATCAAGTTTTCCAAAAGCCCGTTGCTTTCCGAGCGCCTGCCGCCCTGGCGGCAGCGTCTGGTGCTGGTGGTGCTGCTCGGCGCGTTCGTCACGCTGATTGCGCGCGCGCTGTATCTGCAAGGCTTCGACAACGAGTTTCTGGGCGACAAGGGGCGCGCCCGATTCGAGCGGGTGATCGACATTTCCGCCACTCGAGGCCGTATTACCGACCGCCATGGCGACGTGTTGGCGGTGTCCACTCCGGTGCGCTCGATCTGGGCCATTCCCGAGGATGCCCAACTGGTGCCGGCCCAGACGCGCAGCCTGGCCGCCTTGCTCGAGATGGACGCGCGCGAGATAAATCACAAGCTGGCCTCCGAACGCGAGTTCGTCTATGTCAAGCGCCAGTTGCCGCCGGAACTGGCCGACCGGGTTACCGCGCTCAAACTGCCCGGTCTTCATCAGCAGAACGAATACCGGCGCTATTATCCGGCGGGCGAGGTGATGTCGCACATGCTGGGCTTCACCGGCGTCGACGATGCCGGTCAGGAAGGCATCGAACTGGCCTTCAATGGGCAGCTATCGGGAAAAGCCGGAAGCCGACGGGTCATCAAGGATCGCCGCGGCAATGTGGTGGAGGATGTCGAAAGCATTCACCCACCGCAGGAGGGCAAGGACATCGTGCTCGCCCTGGATTCAAAAGTGCAGTATCTCGCCTACAGTTATCTCAAGCAGGCGCTGGAGGAACATCGTGCCAAGGCGGGCGGCGTGGTGGTGCTGGACGCACGAAGCGGCGAAATCCTGGCTCTGGCGAATCTGCCGACGTACAACCCGAACAATAGGGTCAAGCTGGTTGGCGCCCAATTGCGCAACCGGGCGCTGACCGACAGCTTCGAACCGGGCTCGACCATGAAGCCGTTCACCGTTGCACTGGCTCTCGACGAGGGCAAGGTGCGCTCCAACACGCCGATCCAGACCGCGCCGGGAAGATTGACCATCGGCACGGCAACGATTCACGACGCGCACATGCACGGCGTATTGACCGTTGCGCAGGTGATCCAGAAGTCCTCCAACGTCGGTGCGGCCAAGCTGGCCTTGTCGATGACGCCGCAAAACATGTGGACCATGTTCGACAGCCTCGGCTTCGGCACGCCATTGAAGCTCGGCTTCCCGGGGGAGGTTGGCGGCCGGCTGCGGCCGGCCAAGACCTGGAGGCCGATCGAGCAGGCCACGATGGCCTATGGCCATGGAATTTCCGTTACCCTGATCCAGTTGGCGCATGCCTATCAGGCCTTTGCTCGCGATGGCGATCTGGTGCCAATTTCGCTGGCGCGCCTGGACAGCCCGCCGGTAAAAGGCAAGCAGGTGTTCTCGGCTCAAACCGCGCACGAGGTCCGCGCCATGCTGGAGATGGCAGTGCTGCCCGGAGGCACCGCGCCCAAGGCGCAGATTGCCGGCTATCGCGTGGCAGGCAAGACCGGCACCGCGCACAAGATCGAAGGCGGCGCCTACGCCAACAAGTATGTCGCGTCGTTCGTCGGCTTTGCCCCGGCCTCCGATCCGCGACTGATCGTCGCCGTGATGATCGACGAGCCGTCCAATGGCAAGTATTACGGCGGCGACGTGGCGGCGCCGGTGTTCGCCCAGGTCATGGCCGGCAGCCTGCGCACGCTAGGCGTGGCGCCTGATGCGCCCCTCAAGCCGCTGCTGATGACGAGTGCCGAGGCGGTCAAGGAAGAGATGTGAATACGGCCATGGCGATACTCGACCAACTCAAAGGCAAAGGCGTCATTCCGACGCGTCTCACGGCCGATTCGCGGCGCGTGCGGCCGGGTGATGTCTTCGTCGCCTTCCCCGGTGCGCAGGCCGATGGCCGCGACTTCGTCGCGCAGGCGGTGGCGAAAGGTGCGGCGGCGGTGATTGCCGAGGCGGGAGTCGCAGCCCTCGCAAGAGTCGGCGCTGGCGACACGCCGATGGTCGAAGTCGATGGACTCGCTGCTCTGTCCGGCGAAATCGCGCACCTTGTGTACGGCCGCCCCTCGGAGCATCTCTGGCTCGCCGGCGTGACCGGCACCAATGGCAAGACCTCGGTCTCGCAATGGATCGCGCAGGCGCTGAACGCGCTGCGGCATCGGTGCGCGGTGATCGGCACGCTGGGCAACGGCTTCCTCGACGCGCTCGACGAAAGCCCGAACACCACGCCGGATGCCATCACCTTGCATGCGGCACTCGCCGGTTTCGTCGCTCAAGGCGCCGAGGCCTGTGCGATGGAGGTTTCCTCGATCGGCCTCGATCAGAGTCGCGTCAATGGCGCGGCCTTCGATGTCGCCGTGTTCACCAACCTGACCCGCGACCACCTCGAATACCACGGCACGCTGGCGGACTATGCGGCGGCGAAGGAGAAGCTATTCTTTGTGCCCGGCCTTGCCGCCGCCGTGCTCAACCTCGACGATCCCGTCGGGGTTGAACTTGCCTCAAAGCTGAAGGGCCGCGTGCGCACCATCGGCTATACGCTGACCGAGGCCGACGACAGCGCTGCGGATGAAGTCCTCCGTGCCGAGAATCTGAACATGAGCGCCGCCGGCATCGAGTTCGAGCTGCGCGGCCTGGGCTTTGTCGCGCCTGTCGTGGGCCGCTTCAATGTTTCCAATCTGCTCGCCGTGATCGGTGCGCTGCTAACGCGCAACGAGCGCCTCGAGGACATTGCTGCTGCGTTGCGCGGCATCCAGCCGCCGCCGGGCAGGATGCAGGCGTTGGGCGGCGTGCATGAACCGCTGATCGTGGTGGACTACGCGCATACGCCGGACGCGATGGAAAAGGCGCTCGGCGTCCTGCGCGAAACGGCTGCGGCGCGCGGCGGTCGGCTGATCTGCGTGTTCGGCTGCGGCGGCGAGCGCGACCCCGGCAAGCGGCCGCAAATGGGCGCGATCGCCGAACGCCTGGCCGATTGCGTGGTGGTCACCAGCGACAATCCACGCAAGGAAGACCCGCAAGCCATCATCGACGATATCCTCGCCGGCCTTAGGCGGCCGCCACTGGTCCAACCCGACCGCGCGCGGGCGATTGCCGCTGCGGTGGCCGACGCCGATCCGTGCGACGTGATCCTGCTCGCCGGCAAGGGCCACGAGCCGTATCAGGAAATCGCCGGCGTGCGGCATTGCTTTTCCGACATCGAGGCCGCAAAGTCGGCGTTGGCGGGACGGCGATCATGATGATGAGCTTGCATGAGGCAGCCCACGCCATTGGCGCCAGCGCGCAGGACGCCGATGCCGGCTTCAGAGGCGTTTCCACCGATTCGCGGACCATCGCCGCCGGTGAGCTGTTTGTCGCCCTCAAAGGCGAGAACTTCGACGGTCACGCCTATGTCAGCGATGTCCTCGCGCGTGGCGCGGCCGGCGCCGTGGTGAGTCGGGAGTTCGCTGCGGCACACCCGGATCTGCCGCTGATCTGCGTTACCGATACGCGCCTGGCGCTGGGTGCGCTGGCGGCAAATTGGCGCGGGCGCTTCGCGCTGCCGCTGATTGGCGTCACCGGCAGCAACGGCAAGACCACGGTCAAGGAAATGTGCGCGGCGATTCTGCGTGCGCAGTTTGGCAGCGCCGATTCGGTCCTGGCCACCATCGGCAACCTCAACAACGACATCGGCCTGCCGCTGACCCTGCTCCGGCTGCGCGCGTCGCACCGCGCGGCGGTCATCGAGATGGGGATGAATCATGCGGGGGAGATCGACTACCTAGCGCACCTTGCGGCACCGACCGTGGCCCTGGTCAACAACGCCCAGCGCGCGCATCTGGAAGGCCTCGGCTCGGTGCAGGATATCGCGCTGGCCAAGGGTGAAATATTCGCGGGGCTGGCTGCGGACGGCGTTGCCGTATTCAACGCCGACGATGCGCAGGCCGATTTCTGGCGTGAGCTGTCGCGCGGTCGCCGCCAGCTGAGCTTCGGTCTCGACCAGCCGGCCGACGTGCGCGGCCGCTTCATCAACCATGGTCTGGGCGGCGAGTTGCAGCTGACCACTCCCTGGGGCGAGATCGCTGTGACGCTCTTGGTACCGGGCTTCCACAATGCGCGCAATGCCTGCGCTGCGGCAACCGCGACATTGGCGGCCGGAGCATCGCTCGAGGCAGTCAGGCAGGGGCTGGCGGGATTTGCCGGCATCAAGGGTCGCTTGCAACGGCGTGCCGGGCGCGCGGGTGCGCTGGTGGTGGATGACAGCTACAACGCCAACCCGGATTCCATGCGCGCTGCCATCGATGTGCTGGCGTCGGTGCCCGGCAAACGCATTCTGGTCATGGGCGACATGGGTGAGGCCGGCGCAGCGGCCGGGCAGTTTCACGACGAGATCGGCGGCTATGCCAAGAGCCACGGCATCGACCGTCTGCTGTGTCTGGGCGAGATGTCGGCGGCTGCGGCACACAACTTCGGCGACGGCGGCGAGCACTTTGAGCGCATCGAAGACCTGCTCAAGACCCTGCTGACCGGGCTCGAGCCGCAGACCACGGTATTGGTCAAGGGCTCGCGCTTCATGCGCATGGAACGGGTGGTGGACGAGATTACGGAAAAACCATGAAAACCAATCGGCCACAGAGGACACAGAGAACACAGAGAAAGACAAAGGGCAGAGCTTCGGCGGGATTTTCCTCTGTGACCTCCGTGTCGTCTGTGGCCAAAGGGGTTTGCCCATGCTGCTAGAACTCGCTCAATGGCTGGCCAAGGATCTTCGCGGCTTCAATGTCTTCGGCTACATCACGCTGCGCGCGGTGCTGGCCACCATGACCGCGCTGGCGATCTCCTTCATCTTCGGTCCGGCGGTGATCCGCTGGCTGACGGCAAAGAAAATCGGCCAGTCGGTACGCAGCGACGGCCCGCAGACGCATCTGGTCAAGGCCGGCACGCCGACCATGGGCGGCGCGCTGATCCTGATTTCGCTCGGCGTGTCCACGTTGCTGTGGGCGGATCTTTCCAACCGCTTCATCTGGATCGTGCTGATCGTCACCTTCGGCTTCGGCGCGGTAGGCTGGGTGGATGACTGGCGCAAGGTGGTCTATCGCAATCCCGACGGCCTGTCAGCGAGGGAAAAGTTCTTCTGGCAGTCGGTGATCGGCCTGATCGCGGCAATTTATCTGGCATTTTCGATTTCGGCGCCCAACAACGAGAAGGTGGTCCAGTTGTTCTTCCAGTGGGTGACGAGCGGCTTCACGCTGGAGTTGCCGCTGCAGACCTCCCTGATCGTGCCTTTCTTCAAGAGCGTGACCTATCCGCTGGGAATGTTCGGCTTCATTCTGCTGACCTATCTGGTGATCGTCGGCAGCAGCAATGCGGTGAACCTGACCGATGGGCTCGATGGTCTCGCCATCATGCCGACGGTGCTGGTTGGCGCCGCGCTGGGCATCTTCACCTACGTTGCCGGCAACTCGGTGTTCTCCAAATACCTGCTGCTGCCCTACATCCCTGGAGCCGGCGAGCTGACGGTTTTCTGCGGGGCGCTGGCCGGCGCCGGCCTCGGCTTTCTTTGGTTCAACGCCTATCCGGCCGAGGTGTTCATGGGCGACGTCGGCGCGCTGGCCATCGGTGCGGCGCTGGGCGCGGTGGCCGTGGTTGCGCGCCAGGAGATCGTGCTGTTCATCATGGGCGGCGTGTTCGTCGCCGAGACCCTGTCGGTGATGCTCCAGGTCGGCTACTTCAAGTACACCAAAAAGCGCTACGGTGCAGGCCGGCGGATTCTGCGCATGGCGCCGCTGCATCATCACTTCGAGCAGACCGGATGGAAGGAGACCCAGGTGGTGGTGCGCTTCTGGATCATCACCATCCTGCTGGTGCTGTTCGGATTGTCGACCCTGAAAATAAGATGAAAGGCATGAGCCACAGAGGACACAGAGATCACAGAGGAAAAGCCGCATTGCCTTTCTCTGTGTCCTCTGTGGCTAAAGGATTTTCGTGAATAGCCTCTCCGGCAAACACGTCCTCGTTCTAGGCCTCGGCGAATCGGGCCTGGCCGCCGCGTGCTGGTGCGCGCGGCAGGGCGCGCGGGTGCGGGTGGCCGATACGCGGGCAGTGCCGCCGTATCTGGGCGAACTGCGGCGCCGTGTCGCCGGCACCGACTTTGTGGCGGGCGAGTTCGACAAGGCGCTGCTCGACGGCATCGACCTGCTGGTGCTGTCGCCGGGGCTCTCGGGTGGCCTGATGGTGGTGATTCATGCGCGCGCCGCCGGGATTCCCGTGCTCGGCGAAATCGAATTGTTTGCCCGCGGCTTGCGCAGCCTGGATACGGCCGCACCGATCCTGGCGATTACCGGCACCAATGGCAAGACCACCACCACCGCGCTGACCGGACATCTGCTGCGCGCCACGGGCAAGACGGTCGGCGTCGCCGGAAATATTTCACCCGCGGCGCTCGCGGCATTGATGGATGCGCTGGATGCGGGTTCCCTGCCGCAGATCTGGGTGCTGGAATTGTCCAGTTTCCAACTGGAAACCACCGAGACACTGAATCCCGCCGCGGCAACGGTGCTCAATATTTCCGACGATCATCTCGATCGCTACATCGATCTCGACGAATACGCATCGGCCAAGGCCAGAGTCTTTCAAAGCGCCGAAGGGGCGCCCGGCGTCCAGGTCCTCAACCGTGCAGATCCGCGGGTGTACCGCATGGCGCTGGCCGATCGTCAGATCATCAGCTTCGGCCTCGACGCACCCGCCGGCGAGGACGACTTCGGCCTGCACGAACATGGCAGCGAAGCCTGGCTGGCGCAGGGAGAGCGCCTTCTGCTGCCGGTCTCCGAGTTGCCGCTGGCGGGCCTGCACAATGCGGCCAACGCGATGGCCGCGCTGGCGCTGTGCAGTGCGCTCGGTTTCGATGCCGAAGCCTTGCTGCCGGCCTTGCGCAGTTTCCGCGGTCTGCCGCACCGAGTCGAACTGGTGGCCGAGATCGGCGGTGTGACGTGGTATGACGACTCGAAGGGCACCAACGTCGGCGCCACGGTAGCCGCACTGAATGGCATTGGCGGCCAACTGGCCACCCAGAATAGTCACCTCCCTTCCGCGGGAAGGGAGACCGGGAGGGATGGCGCGTCAGCTCGGCTCGCCGAGAATTACCACGATCGAAAGATCGTGGTAATTCTCGGCGGCGATGGCAAGGGGCAGGACTTCACGCCGCTGAAAGCCGCCGTGGCGAGGCATGCGCGCAGCGCAGTACTGATCGGCCGCGACGGACCGCTGATCGAGAAAGTCATCGCCGCCACCGGGGTGGTGATCGAAAGTGCCGCCGACATGGATGATGCCGTGCACCGTGCCCGGCGTCAGGCGCGGCCGGGCGATGCCGTGCTGCTGTCGCCGGCATGCGCCAGCTTCGACATGTACCGCAATTACGAGCATCGGGCGCAGGTATTCATCGCCGCAGTGCGCGCACTGGGGGACGCGGCATGAGCCGGGCCTACGTCGCACCGGCGCATCAGGCGCCCGCCGAACTCGACGCCTTCCTGCTGTGGCCGGCGGTGGGCCTGCTCCTGCTGGGTCTGGTGATGGTGTATTCGTCCTCGATCGCGATGGCCGAGGGCAGCCGCTTCACCGGCAACCAGTCGGCCTATTTTCTGGTCCGCCATGCCATTTTTCTCGCCATCGGCCTGGTCGCGGGCGTGATGGCTTTCCAGATCCCGCTGCGCTTGTGGCAGCAGATAGCGCCCTGGCTGTTTCTGGCAGGAGTGGCCTTGCTGCTGCTGGTGCTGATTCCCCATGTCGGCCGTTCCGTCAATGGTGCGCAGCGCTGGATCGGCCTCGGCCCGATCAACCTGCAGCCGTCCGAGTTGATGAAGCTCTTCGTCGTGCTTTACGCCGCCGACTACACGACGCGCAAGCTGGAAGACATGGGCAGTTTCCTGCGCGGCTTCGGACCGATGGCGCTGGTCATGGTGCTGGTCGGATTCCTGCTGCTGAAAGAGCCGGATTTCGGCGCTTTGGTGGTCATCCTCTGCATCGCTACCGGCATCCTGTTCCTCGGCGGCATCAACGCACGCGTGTTCGCTGTCCTGGTGGTGGTCCTGGCGGTCAGCTTCGTCATCATGATCTGGGTTTCACCCTATCGTCGCGAGCGCATCTTCGGCTTCATGGACCCCTGGCAGGATTCCTTCGGCAAGGGCTACCAGCTCTCGCACGCCCTGATCGCCTTCGGTCGCGGCGAGTGGTTCGGCGTCGGCCTCGGCGCCAGCATCGAGAAGCTGTTCTATCTGCCGGAGGCGCACACCGACTTTCTGCTGGCGGTGATTGCCGAGGAACTCGGCTTTGTCGGTGTCTGCGTCGTGGTCGGACTCTTCGCCCTGCTGGTGCAGCGCTCCTTCGCCATCGGCCGCCAGGCGCTGGTGCTCGGCCGCGTGCATTCCGGCCTGGTGGCGCAAGGCATCGGCATCTGGCTCGGCGTCCAGGGCTTCATCAACATGGGCGTCAACATGGGCCTGCTGCCGACCAAGGGGCTGACCCTGCCGCTGATGAGTTTTGGCGGTTCGGGCATCGTGACCAACTGTTTGGCGCTGGGGATCCTGCTGCGGGTGGATTGGGAAAACCGTCAGCTCATGAGAGGTCAGCAAGTATGACCAAAACCCTTCTCGTCATGGCGGGTGGCACGGGCGGGCACATCATGCCGGGGCTGGCCGTGGCCGAACATTTGCGCGAGCAGGGCTGGAAGATCGCCTGGATGGGCAATCCCGATGGCATGGAAGCGCAGCTGACCGCCGGGCGCGGCTACGAGATGGCCTGGGTGCACTTTTCCGCGCTGCGTGGCAAGGGCCTGGTGCGCAAGCTGTTGCTGCCCTTCAATCTGCTGCGCGGCTTCCGCCAGGCATGGTCGCAGCTCAAGCGCATCCGGCCCGATGTGGTGCTGGGCATGGGCGGTTACGTCAGCTTTCCCGGCGGCATGATGGCCTCGCTAAGGGGTATTCCGCTGGTACTGCACGAGCAGAACTCGGTGGCCGGCCTGGCCAACCGGGTGCTGGCAATGGTCGCCGACCGCATTCTCACAGGCTTTCCCGACGTTCTGAAAAAGGGCAGCTGGGTCGGCAATCCGGTACGCCCCGAAATCGCCGCCTTGCCAGCGCCGACTGTGCGTTATGCGCAGCACAGCGGCCCGCTGCGCCTGCTGGTGGTCGGCGGCAGCCTGGGTGCGCAGGCCCTGAACGAAGCCCTGCCGAAGGCGCTGGCCATGATTCCGGAACACGAGCGGCCGGCGGTGGTACACCAGGCCGGCGAAAGACATCTGCCGACGCTGAAAAGCCACTACATTGCGGCGGGTGTCGAAGCCGACTGCGTAGCCTTCATCAATGACATGGCCGGGGCCTACGACCGGGCCGATCTGGTGATTTGCCGCGCCGGCGCACTGACCGTGGCGGAACTGGCGGCGGCGGGCGTCGCCAGTTTGCTGGTGCCTTTCCCGCACGCGGTGGATGACCATCAGACCTCGAACGCTCGCTTCCTCAGCACTGCCGGGGCGGCGATTCTGCTGCCGCAGGACCAGCTGACGCCGGCACGGCTGGCGGAGATCAGGAATCTGTCGCGCCAGCAACTCACGCAAATGGCCGAAAAGGCGCGCGAGCTGGCGCTGCCGGAGGCTACGGCTGAGGTTGCAAGAGCTTGCCAGGAGGCGGCGAAGTGAAAACCCATTTGCCCTCTGTGGCTGAAAGGTCTTGATCCCATGAAACACAAAGTCAAGCGCATCCATTTCGTCGGCATCGGTGGTTCGGGCATGTCCGGCATCGCCGAGGTGCTGGCAAATCAGGGCTACGAGGTCAGCGGCTCCGATCTGGGGGAAAGCCCAACCACGCGACGCCTGGCGGCCTTGGGCATCCGCATCGCGATCGGCCACAGTGCGCAGAACGTTTCGGTGGCCGATGCCGTGGTGGTGTCGACCGCGGTGCACGAAGACAACCCGGAAGTCATCGCGGCGCGCGAGCGCCGCGTGCCGGTGGTGCCCCGTGCGCAGATGCTCGCCGAACTCATGCGCATCAAGCAGGGCATCGCGATTGCCGGCACCCATGGCAAGACCACCACGACCAGCCTGGTGGCCAGCTGCCTGGCCGAAGGCGGCCTCGATCCGACCTTCGTCATCGGCGGCCGGCTGAATTCCGCCGGGGCCAACGCCAAGCTGGGTACCGGCGAGTTCCTGGTGGCCGAGGCCGACGAGTCGGATGCGTCCTTCCTGTTCCTGTCACCCGTGGTTTCGGTGGTCACCAACATCGACGCCGATCACATGGAAACCTACGGCCACGATTTCGGCCGGCTGAAGCAGGCCTTCGTCGATTTCCTGCATCGCCTGCCCTTCTATGGCGTCGCCGTGGTCTGCGGTGACGATCCCAATGTGCGCGAGATCATTCCCCGCGTGGCAAAGCAGATCGTCACCTACGGCATCGACAGCGAGGTCAATTTTCGCGCCGACGACGTGGTGGCCGACGGCGGCACCATGCGCTTCACCTGCGTGCGCACCAATGGCGGCGTCAGCCGCTTGCCCGTCGTGCTCAATCTGCCGGGGCGCCACAACGTGCTGAATGCGCTGGCCGCGATTGCGGTGGCGACGGAAGTCGGTGTTGGCGATACGGCGATCATCAAGGCACTGGCTGACTTCAAGGGCGTCGGCCGGCGCTTCCAGCTTTACGGCGAGCTTGACTGTCCCGCCGGCGGAAGCTTCACGCTGGTCGACGATTACGGCCATCATCCGGCCGAAATGGCCGCTACCCTCGCCGCGGCGCGCGGCGCCTTTCCCGGGCGCCGACTGGTGCTGGCCTTTCAGCCGCATCGCTACACGCGCACCCGGGACTGCTTCGAGGATTTCGTCAAGGTGCTGTCCGCGGTCGATGTTCTGGTACTCGGCGAAGTGTATGCCGCCGGCGAGGCGCCGATCATCGCTGCCGACGCCCGCACGCTGGTGCGCGCCTTGCGCGTTGCCGGCAAGATCGAGCCGATCTTTGTCGAAGACATCGCGGCCATGCCGGCCGCCATTCTGGCCGCGGTTCGTGACGGCGACGTGGTGATCACCATGGGCGCCGGTTCCATCGGCGGCGTGCCGCCACGATTGAGCGAGGTGTCGTCATGACCGAATCCGTGCGCGGCGAATTGCGTGAACACGAGCCGATGGCGAGCCATGTCTCGTGGCGCGCCGGAGGATCTGTGGCACGTGCATTTTTCCCGGCCGATCTGGCCGATCTCGCCGCGTTCCTGCACCGCTTGCGCCGTGATGAGCCCCTGTTGCTGGTCGGCCTCGGCAGCAACCTGCTGGTGCGCGATGGCGGCTTTGACGGCACCGCGATCTTCACCCACGGCGTGCTGGATGTCCTGCGCCGGGAAGAGGATGGCAGCTTTTATGCCGAAGCCGGTGTCGCCTCGCCGAAGCTGGCGCGCTTTGTCGGCAACCAGTCCTGCGCCGGGGCCGAGTTCCTGGCGGGCATCCCCGGCACGGTGGGCGGTGCGCTGGCGATGAACGCCGGCTGTCATGGCGGCGAGACCTGGCGCTATGTGGAACGCGTCCTGATGCTGAACCGCAATGGCGAACAGATCATCCGCGGCCCTGAAGATTTTGCCATCGGCTACCGCCACGTCGGCCTCAAGGAGGCCACCGATGAAATCTTTGCCGGCGCCTGGTTTCGCTTTCCGGCCGGGGATGCCGAGGTGGCTCGGGCAAACGTGCGCCAGCTGCTGGAGCGACGCAGTGCCACCCAGCCGCTGCAGTTGGCCAATGCCGGATCGGTATTCAGGAACCCGCCGGGCGATCATGCGGCACGGCTGATCGAAGCCGCCGGTCTCAAGGGCACACAGATCGATGGCGCGCAGGTTTCCGAAAAGCATGCGAATTTCATCGTTAATCCCAAGGGCGAGGCGACGGCGAGTGCGATAGAAATGCTAATCGGTCGGATTCGGGCGGAAGTCGAGCAAAAGTTCGGCATTTCCCTGGTCTGCGAGGTGCGCATCGTGGGCCAGGTGGGCGGTCAGTCGGGGCGGGACGGAGAAGGAGTTTGATGGATTTCGGCAAGGTGGCGGTGATGATGGGCGGCAAGTCGGCCGAGCGCGAGGTGTCGCTGAAAAGCGGGGCAGCGGTGCTCGCCGCACTGCGCGCGTCCGGCGTCGATGCGCACTGCTTCGATCCGCAGGACCAGGCCCTCGAGGCGCTGCATGCCGAGGGTTTCAAGCGCGTCTTCATCGCCCTGCATGGCCGTGGCGGTGAAGACGGCACGCTGCAGGGCGCCCTCGACTGGCTGGCCATTCCCTACACCGGCAGCGGTGTGCTGGCCTCCGCCCTGGCGATGGACAAGTGGCGCTCCAAGCTGGTCTGGCAGGCAGCCGGCTTGCCGGTGCCGGATTACGTGGTGCTCGACGCCGCCAGCGATTTTGCCGCCGTCGAGGCGCGCCTGGGCCTGCCGCTGTTCGTCAAGCCGGCCAATGAAGGCTCCAGCATCGGCATCAGCAAGGTCAAGCAGGCGGGTGGTCTGCGCGCCGCTTATGACCTGGCGGCGCGCCATGACTCCTGCGTGATTGCCGAGCAGTATCTGGGCGGCGGCGAATATACCGTGGGCATTGTCGCCGGAGCGGCCTTGCCGGTGATCCGCATCGTGCCGGCGACCGAGTTCTACGACTACGATGCCAAGTACCTGCGCGATGACACCGAGTACCGTATCCCCAGTGGCCTCGGTGAGCAGCGCGAAAGCGAGATGCGCGATCTGGCGCTGCGCGCCTTCGTCGTGCTCGGCGGGCGCGGCTGGGGCCGCATGGACCTGATGCTGGACGGCGCAGGCCGTTGCTATTGCCTGGAGGCGAATACATCGCCCGGCATGACCGATCACTCGCTGGTGCCGATGGCGGCCCGCGCGGCCGGTATTCCGTTCGCGCAACTGGTGCTCAAATTGCTCGAAGAGGCCCGCTATGGCTAAGGCGCGGGGAAACTCAAGCACCAAGTCCCGGGGCAACAGCCGGATCGAACACGGCAGTGGCGATGGTTTCTGGGATCGCCCGATGTTGATCAATCTGCTGGCTGACGTGCTGCTGCTGGCCGGTAGCGCCTTGCTGGCATGGGCCGGCGCCCTGGCCCTGCAACGTCTGCCGGTGTTCCCGCTGACCGATTTGGTGGTGGCAAAGCCGCTGGATCAGGTGTCGCGGACCCAGATCGAGCAAACGGCGCGCAACGCGCTGTCCGGGAATTTTTTTACGGTGAATCTGGAAACTGCGCAGGCGGCCTTCGAGCGCATGCCGTGGGTGCGCTCGGTCTCCCTGCGTCGCCGCTGGCCGGGCGGCATCGAACTGGAAATTGAAGAGCACCACGCGGTTGCCCGCTGGACTCCGCAGGAGGGGCAGTCGCGCCTGGTCAATACGCGCGGCGAGGTGTTCGTGGCCTCGACCCGAGAATCACTGCCGGTGTTTGTCGGTCCCGAGGGTTCGGCTCCCCGTTTGCTGGCCCGCTATGAGGAGTTCAACGATGGTCTCGCCGCGATCGGGCGCAGGCAGGTCGCCATTCATCTTTCGGCGCGCGAGGCCTGGCAACTCAAGCTGGACGATGGCGTGGTGCTGGAACTGGGCCGCGACCAGCCCAAGCATCCGCTGGCAGCGCGCCTGAACCGCTTCACCGCCTACTACGCAGCGGTCAGCAGTTCGGCAAGGAGTCGTCTGCAAACCATCGGCGTGGTGGATATGCGTTACCCGAATGGATTCGCCCTCAGGGCGAGCAAAAGCTGATGGCAAAAGAAGCCAAACGTGATCTGATCGTCGGCCTCGACATCGGCACCTCGAAGATTGTTGCCATCGTCGGCGAACTGGACGCCGAAGGGCGGCTCGGCATCCTCGGGCTCGGTACCCAGGAGTCCAGCGGTCTGAAGCGCGGCATGGTGATCAATATCGAGGCCACCGTGAATTCGATCTCGAGGGCGATCGCCGAAGTCGAGATGATGGCGGGCTGCAAGGTGCGCGAGGTGTATACGGGGATTGCCGGCAGCCACATCAAGAGCAAGGATTCCACGGGCATGGCCGTGGTGCGCGACAAGGAGGTCACCCAGTTCGACGTCGAGCGTGCGATCGAGGCGGCCAATGCAACCTCGATTTCGGCCGACGACCAGATCTTGCACACGCTGGTGCAGGAATTCATCGTCGACGGCCAGGACGGCGTCAAGGAACCCATCGGCATGGATGCCAAGCGGCTCGACGTCAAGGTGCATCTGGTGACCGGCGCCGTTACCGCGGTGCAGAACATCGTCAAGTGCGTGCATCGCTGCGGCCTCGAAGTGGTCGACCTGGTGCTGCAGCCACTGGCCTCCGGCTATGCCGTGCTGACCGAGGATGAAAAGGACGTGGGTGTCTGCCTGGTCGACATCGGCGGCGGCACCACCGACGTCGCCGTTTTTGTGCACGGTGCGATCCGCCACACCGCGGTAATTCCGATTGCCGGCGACCAAATGACGAACGACATCGCCATCGCCCTGCGTACTTCGACCCAGGATGCCGAGGAAATCAAGATCCGCTACGGCGTCGCGCTGCAACAGCTGGCCAATCCGCAGGACATGATCGAAGTGCCCGGCGTCGGCGATCGTCCGGCGACCCAGCTTTCGCGTCAGACCCTGGCCGGCTTCATCCAGCCGCGCGTCGAGGAAATCTTCCAGAAGGTGCAGGAGGAGCTGCATCGCAGCGGCAAGGAACGTCTGCTGCGTGCCGGCATCGTGCTGACCGGGGGTGCGGCGCAAATGCCCGGCATGGCCGACCTCGGCGAAGAGATTTTTCACAATACCGTGAAGTTGTCGATGCCGCATTACGACGGCAACTTGCGTGATTACGTGCGTAATCCGCGCTACTCCACGGCGATGGGTTTGTTGTTGGAAGGGGTGGCGCAGCGCCACCGTGGCATGAAGGCGCAAAGCCCGAAGAGTTTTGGCCAGGTTCTGACCAGGATGCGGGCGTGGTTTACCAAGAATTTTTGATTCAGCAGGTCTTTTGAGGAGGCGAAAATGTTTGAACTTGAGGAAGTAGTGACAGCGGAGACGGGCTCGACGGTCATCAAGGTCGTTGGCGTCGGCGGCGCAGGCGGCAATGCGGTCGAGCACATGATCCGCGAGGGCGTTGGCGGCGTCGAATTCATTTGCTGCAACACCGATGCGCAGGCGCTGAAAAAAAGCACTGCCCACGTCAAGTTGCAGCTCGGCCCAGGCTTGGGCGCCGGCGGCAAGCCGGAAAAGGCCAGAGAGCTGGCTGTGGCCGACCGCGAACGCATCGCCGACGCGCTGCGCGGTGCGCACATGGTCTTCATCACCGCCGGCATGGGTGGTGGCACCGGCACCGGCGCCGGTCCGGTGGTGGCCGAGGTCGCGCGCGAACTGGGCATCCTGACCGTCGCGGTGGTGACCAAACCCTTCGAATACGAGGGCAAGCGCAAACGCCTGGCCGAAGAAGGCGTGGCCGAACTCGCCCTTCACGTCGATTCGCTGATCATCATCCTCAACGAGAAACTCGAAGAGGTGCTGGGCGACGAGGTCAGCATGCTGGAAGCCTTCCAGGCTGCTGACAACGTGCTGCGCAATGCGGTGGGCGGCATCGCTGAAATCATCAACGTGCCGGGTCTGGTCAACGTCGACTTCGAAGACGTGCGCACCGTGATGGGCGAAATGGGCAAGGCCATGATGGGCTCAGCCGTCGCCGCCGGAGTCGATCGCGCCCGGGTCGCTGCCGAAGAGGCGGTGGCCAGTCCGTTGCTGGAGGGCATCGAGCTTTCCGGCGCACGCGGCGTGCTGGTGAACATTACCGCCAGTTCCACGCTAGGCCTCAAGGAATACAAGGAGGTGATGAAGACCATCCGTCAATACACGGCGCCCGAGGCGACCGTGATCTGCGGCGCCGTGTTCGACGAATCCATGGAAGACCAGTTGCGCGTTACCGTGGTTGCCACCGGCCTCGGCATCGTCGCGACACGCGAGGCGGCCAAGCCGAGCATGCGCGTGGTCGAGACCATGGGTCTGCGCACCGGAACCGACAACCTGCAGGTCTTCGATGCCGGAATCGGCATGGGTTCGGTCGATCTTTCCAGTGTCACCAGTAGCGCGCGTGGCTCCATGCCGCGTAACGCACAGGCGGACGCCATGGCGGCTTCCGGAGTGGACAAGTACGATATTCCCGCCTTCCTGCGCCGCCAGTCCGACTGAAGGGTCGGCCGCAGAACCGGTCCGGCGGGCGCCTCCTCCCGCCGGACCGGGCTTGCGTGGTAGAATTGTTGCCCCGCATCATTCCATTTACATCGCAACCCGATGCTTCGTCAGCGCACCCTCAAATCCGTCGTCAAGGCCACCGGCGTGGGTCTCCACTCCGGCGTCAAGGTGTCGCTCATGCTGCGTCCCGCGCAGCCGAATACCGGTGTGGTGTTCCGTCGTGTCGATCTGACGCCGCCGGTCGACCTCAAGGCAGACCCATTCGGCGTCGGCGATACCCGGTTGGCGTCCTGTCTGGAAAAGGATGGAATCAAGGTGGCTACGGTCGAGCACCTGATGTCGGCGCTGGCCGGACTCGGGATCGACAACATCTATGTGGATGTCGATGCCGCCGAGTTGCCGATCATGGACGGATCGGCCGCACCTTTCGTATTTTTGCTGCAATCGGCCGGAATCGAGGAACAAAACGCCGCGAAGAACTTCCTCCGCGTGACAAAAACCGTGGAGGTGAAGGATGGCGACAAATGGGCCAAGCTGTCGCCCTACGACGGCTTCAGCCTCGACTTTTCCATAGTCTTCAACCACCCGGCCGTAGACCGCGCCACCTCGCGTGCCCACATTGATTTTGCCGATCAATCCTATTTGCGAGAAGTGGCCCGTGCCCGGACCTTCGGTTTCATGCAGGATGTCGAAACTTTGCGCGACCAGGGACTGGCACTGGGTGGCAGCCTGGAAAACGCCATCGTGATGGACGAGTACCGGATTCTGAACAGCGACGGACTGCGTTACGCGGACGAATTCGTCAAACACAAGATTCTCGATGCCATCGGCGATCTCTATCTTGCCGGCCATCCCCTGTTGGGGGCATTTTCGGCCCACAAGTCGGGCCACGCGCTGAACAATCTGTTGCTGCGCAAGTTGCTGGCCGATGCCTCCGCCTGGGAACTGGTCAGTTTTCGGCGCGCCGAGGAAGCGCCGGGGACCATCGCCCGGCTGTATCCCAAACTGGCTTAGAACATGCTGTTGCTCAGGATCGTCGGCATACTCACGGCGATCACCATTGGCAGCGGGATCGTTGCCTGGCTGTTCACCCGTGACCGGCGCTATCTTGTCCTCTCAGGCCGTGTCGCCAAGGGTGCACTGATCTTCTCGCTGATTGTTCTGGTGCTGATGGCCGCCGAGCGTCTGATCATTCTTTGACGCTGCGGAGCAGGCGCTCCAGTGCAGTCTTGAGGGGGGATTCCTCAGGCAGACGCTGCGCCAGCTCAGTGAGTCCTTGCTTTTGTTTAGACCCAGGCGGAGTGGGCCTTTCGTGTGGAGGTTGCGGCGGGGAAGGGTTTCGGGCTTGCACTCGAACCTCGATTTGAGTAACCTTCACCTCCTTGTTTGATAAATCGCTGGCGAGACGAGGTCCGAATTGACGGATCTTCGCGGCGACCGCGCCATTGGCGGCGTGGATAAAAAGTTTACCCAGACGGAAGTTGGCTACCCTGGCATGAGGCCTCAGCGCCTCCGGCAGTGCAGCTTCGAGAAGACGCTGGAATTGGAGTAGACGTTGGGCGTGGGCCGCAAGCCGCGCCATGCTGTCACCAGAGGCAAGGTGTTCCTGGAGACTGCGCGATGTCATCAAAAACGAACCTGAAGGGAGGGAAGGGATGCATATTATTCTCGTCTCTGACCGGCTGGCAACCGCAAGAAGCATTACGCTGACCTGGCGCCATGCGATTCTCTTTGCGGGAGCCCTGTTTAGCTCGGTCCTTGTGTTGTCTTCGCTGTTTTCCTATGTCACCGTCCGTCATGCCGCGGAAATCCGCCTGCCCTTCCTCCAGGATCTGCTGCGCGCGATGAATGCCGAGGAAACCCAGCGCTCCAAGGACTTTGTACGCGAAAACCTCAATGCCATGGCGGTCAAGCTGGGCGAGATGCAGGCGCAACTGATGCGGCTCGACACCATCGGCGAGCGGCTCGCCGGCATGGCCGGCGTCAAGCCTCAGGAACTCAAGGCCTTCGAGTCGAAATCCGACGGTCGCGGCGGACCGCTGGTGCTACCTGAAGCGATGTCTCCCACTGAACTGCAACGCGCGGTTGACGCCCTGGCGCATCAGGTCGAAGCGAAATCCGACGCGATTTCGATGATTGAGTCCCGGATGCTCGAGGACCGGATCAGGAAGAGCCTGCTGCCCACCAGCCTGCCGGTTGAAGCGCAATGGAATGCTTCAAGCTATGGCTGGCGTGTCGATCCCTTCACCGGTGAACGGGCGCTGCACGAGGGTGTGGATTTCGTGGCGACTCCGGGTACCGCGATTCATGCTGCGGCAGCCGGAGTGGTGATCAGCGCCGAGCGCCATCCTGACTACGGAAATTTGGTGGAAATTGACCACGGTAAGGACTTGACCACGCGCTACGCCCATACCTCAAGGATTCTGGTCAAGGTGGGGCAGTTGGTCAAACGCGGTCAGAAAATCGCCGAAGTGGGTTCTACCGGACGTTCCACCGGACCGCACCTGCATTTTGAAGTACGCATCCACGGTCTGGCGCAGAACCCGGATCGCTTCCTGCGCATGGCGCAGGCGACCCAGCGGCCCGTCGCGCAGCACAACTGAGCCACCGAGTGTTTGGGGAGGGCCGTCCTCTCCGCGTGCTAAAATTGCCGCTTTGCTTTTCCCGCCCAATATGCGGCCGCGCACCCCATGATCACCGGTTTTAATTCCCGCATAACGCCCGCGCTCGCGGGCATTGGCTTTCTCTGAAGCCAGTTTCTGATTGATAAAAAAATGATAACCGGCTTTCTCAAGAAAATTTTTGGCAGCCGCAATGAGCGGCTGATCAAGCAGTATTCCCAGACTGTGGTTCGCATCAACGCGCTCGAGGCTGCCATTTCGCAGCTTTCCGACGAGGCTTTGCGCGCCAAGACGGACGAGTTCCGCAGCCGCCATGCCCAGGGCGAGTCGCTCGATGCCTTGTTGCCAGAAACCTTCGCCGTGGTGCGTGAGGCCAGTCGCCGGGTGCTCGGCCTGCGCCATTTCGACATGCAACTGGTGGGCGGCATGGTTTTGCACTACGGCAAGATCGCCGAAATGCGCACCGGCGAAGGCAAGACGCTGACGGCGACGCTCGCCGTGTATCTGAATGCGATTGCTGGCAAGGGCGTGCATCTGATCACAGTCAACGATTACCTGGCCAGCCGCGATGCGGAGTGGATGGGGCGCATCTACCGTTTTCTCGGCCTCACGGTCGGCGTTAATCTTTCGCAAATGGCGCACGATGAGAAACAGGCAGCCTACGCCGCCGACATCACCTACGGCACCAACAACGAATTCGGTTTCGACTACCTGCGCGACAACATGGTGTATGCGGCCGATGAGCGCGTACAGCGCGGTCTGAGCTACGCCATCGTCGATGAAGTGGACTCGATCCTGATCGACGAGGCGCGCACGCCGCTGATTATTTCCGGCCAGGCCGAAGACCATACCGAACTGTATCTGAGCATGAATGCCGTGCCGCCCCTGCTGACTGCCGGCGAAGCGGCGAAGGGCGAGGGTGACGTTGATACCGGTGATTACACGGTCGATCTCAAGTCGCACCAGGTATTGCTGACCGAAGCCGGCCACGAAAAGGCCGAGGAGATTCTGGCCCGCCTGGGCATGCTGGCCGAGGGCAGCAGTCTGTACGAGCCGGCCAACATCCTGCTGATCCACCATCTTTATGCCGCGTTGCGCGCAAACACCCTGTACCACCGCGACCAGCAGTACGTGGTGCAGGATGGCGAAGTCATCATTGTCGACGAGTTCACCGGCCGCCTGATGGCTGGACGGCGCTGGTCGGATGGCCTGCACCAGGCGGTCGAAGCCAAGGAGGGCGTGTCGATCCAGGCCGAGAACCAGACCCTGGCGTCGATTACCTTCCAGAACTACTTCCGCATGTACGGCAAGCTCGCCGGCATGACCGGCACGGCGGATACCGAAGCCTACGAGTTCCACCAGATCTACAACCTCGAAACGGTGGTGATCCCGACCAACCGGCCGATGATCCGCAAGGATGAGAACGACCAGATCTACCGCACCGCGCCGGAGAAATATGCGGCGATCATCGCCGACATCCGCGCTTGCCACCAGCGCGGCCAGCCGGTGCTGGCGGGCACCACGTCGATCGAGAATTCCGAGTTGCTCTCCGAACTGCTGAACAAGGAGAAGTTGCCGCATCAGGTGCTCAACGCCAAGCAGCACGCGCGCGAAGCCGAGATCGTGGCGGAGGCCGGCCGCCCCGGCATGATCACCATCGCCACCAACATGGCCGGCCGCGGCACCGACATCGTGCTCGGCGGCAACATCGAAAAGCCGACCAACGCCATCCGCGACGATGAATCGCTGTCCGCGGAGGAGAAGGCAAAGCGCACCGCCGAGCTCAAGGCGGAATGGCAGAAGGTGCACGACCAGGTGCTGGCCGCCGGCGGACTGCACATCATCGGTTCCGAACGCCACGAGTCGCGCCGCATCGACAATCAGCTGCGCGGCCGTTCCGGTCGCCAGGGCGATCCGGGCTCATCGCGCTTCTATCTGGCGCTGGATGACCAACTGCTCAAGATATTCGCCGGCGAGCGGCTCAACACCATCATGGTGCGCCTCAAGATGCCCGAGGGCGAGGCCATCGAGCATCCGCTGGTCAGCCGTTCGCTCGAATCGGCGCAGCGCAAGGTCGAACAGCGCAACTTCGACATCCGCAAGCAACTGCTCGAATACGACGATGTGTCCAACGACCAGCGCAAGGTGATCTATCAGCAGCGCAACGAACTGCTCGACAGCGACGACATTGGCGAGACCATCACGGCCATGCGCCAAGGGCAGATCCACGACACCTTCCGCCTCTATATTCCGGCCGAAAGCGTCGAGGAGCAGTGGGATGTCAGCGGTCTGGAAACCGCGCTGGCGGCCGAGCTTCACCTCAAGCTGCCGGTCGGCGAATGGATCAAGTCCGAGCCGCAACTCGGGGACGACGACATCCTGCGGCGCCTGCTCGATGCCGGCGATGCCGCCTACGCCGAAAAGACCAGCCAGGTCGATCCTGCCGCCTGGGCCGGGTTCGAGCGCAACGTCATGCTGCAAAGCCTCGATACCCACTGGCGGGAACATCTCTCGGCACTCGATCACCTGCGCCAGGGCATCCATTTGCGCGGCTACGCGCAGAAGAACCCGAAGCAGGAATACAAGCGCGAGGCCTTCGAACTCTTCGAGGGCTTGCTGCAGACGGTGCGCAGCGAAGTCTCCAAGCTGCTGCTGACGGTTGAAGTGCACAGCGAGGAGCAGATCGAAGAAGTAGTGGAAGCTCCGCCGCAGTTGGAGAATGTGCAGTATCACCATGCCGACTATGACGAGGCGCTCGGTGCCGCCGCAGCCGCCCCCAAGCCGGCGCAGCCCATAGAGCGGCACACACCCAAGGTCGGCCGCAACGATCCCTGTCCTTGTGGCAGCGGCAAGAAGTACAAGCACTGCCACGGCAAGTTGAGTTGATTTGAGCCAGAAGCGGTACCCGACGCTTACCGAGGATCATGCGGCGATCCTCATCCTCGACCAGACTCGCTTGCCGCGTGAAGCTGTCATGCTGCGACTGGCTACACTCGAAGATGCCGCCCATGCCATCCGCGTAATGCAGGTGCGCGGCGCGCCGCTGATCGGCGCTACCGCCGCCTATGGCGTGGCGCTCGGCCTGGCGGACGATGCCGGCGATGCACGTCTGCACCAGGTGATCGAAACGCTGGCTGCGACGCGGCCCACGGCGGTCAATCTGCACTGGGCGCTGGCGCGCATGCGCCGCGTGCTGCAAGAGTCGGCGCCGGCGACACGGCGCGACAAGGCCTGGAACGAGGCCCGTGCCATTGCGACGGAGGATGGAGCCGCCAATGCCGCGATAGGGCAGCATGGATTGCCGCTAATAGCGGCAATCCATGCTGCCTTCGGCAAAGAGAAGGGCAATCCCCCCAACGCCCTTTCCGCGAAAGGGGGCGACAAAATCAGGCAGGCTGCGCCTGCAATCGTCAATGTCATGACCCACTGCAATGCCGGCCGTCTGGCAACCGTCGACAACGGCACGGCCCTGGCGCCGGTCTATGCCGCGCATGCTGCCGGCCTGCCCGTGCATGTCTGGGTGTCCGAAACGCGGCCGCGCAACCAGGGACTGCTCACCGCCTGGGAACTCGCCGAGGCTGGCGTGCCGCATACCCTGATCGCCGACAATGCCGCCGGCCTGCTGATGATGCAGGGCAAGGTCGATCTGGTGATCGTCGGCGCCGATCGCATTGCCGGCAACGGCGACACGGCGAACAAGGTCGGCACCTATCTCAAGGCGCTTGCCGCGCGCGCCCATGGCGTGCCGTTCTATGTCGCCGCGCCTTTGTCCACCATCGACTTCTCGTGCCCCTCCGGCGCCGAAATACCGATCGAGGAGCGTGCAGCGGACGAACTGGGTGTCAGTGACACGCCGGTCGCCAATCCGGCCTTCGATGTGACGCCGGCGGCACTGATCAGCGGCATCGTGTCCGAGCGTGGCGTCGTCCAAGCAGGAGAGCTGGGGCAGTGGAAACCATGAGCGATCCTGCTGCCGAATTGGCGACCGAATTGGCAACTAAGGTGCTCGCCACGGCGCGCGCGATGAACGCCTCGGGCATCAATCGCGGCAGCGCCGGAAATGTGAGCGCGCGCTGTGAAGACGGCTTCATCATCACGCCGACCGGTATGGCCTACGACGACTGTAAGTCGGCCGACATGGTGAGGGTCGGCGCTGACGGCACGCCAACCGGCCGCCGCAAACCCTCGTCCGAATGGCGTTTCCATCGCGACATCTATGCCGCGCGGCCCGAGGCGGGCGCCGTGGTGCATACCCATTCGCCGTTCGCCACCGCACTGGCCTGCCAGAATCAGGGCGTTCCGGCTTTCCATTACATGGTGGCGCGCTTCGGGGGCACGGACGTGCGCTGCGCGGCCTACGCCACCTTCGGCACCCAGGAACTGTCCGACGCCGTCATCAGCGCGCTGGAGGGTCGCTGCGCCTGCTTGATGGCTCATCATGGCATGGTGGTGTTTGGCCGCGACGCGGATCACGCACTGGCTCTGGCGGTGGAATTGGAAACCTTGTGCGAGCAGTACTGGCGCGTGCTGCAACTCGGCGCGCCCAAGCTGTTGTCCGCGGCTGAAATGACGCGCGTGATCGCCAGGTTCGCCACCTATGGACAACAAGGCGGGCAGCCAGGCTGATCGGGGCAGGGCCGCAATCGCGCTACCCTGCGCCGCCGCCGCGGGCTGCAGGATTCTGGCGCAGTCACCCCGTGGCGATGCCCGCCTTTGCTGCTATCCTGAGTGCCATGTCCATCGCCGGTTGATCAGGTGAACGCACTTTCCCTGAAATCCATTCTCACTACCGATGTAGTGACTTGCGGCACCGCGGAGTCGCTGGGTGAGGTGTTGCGCACCATGGAGCGCCAGCGAATCAGCTGCGTCATCGTGGTGGATGAGGAACGGCGTCCCTGTGGCATTTTCACCGAGCGCGATGCGGTGGCCCTGCTTGCCGAAGATGAGATCTCTACGGCAAGTCGTATCTGCGAGGTGATGAGCCGCCCAGTGGTGACCTTTCCGTTGTCATTCGATGCGCGCGACGCTTATCAGCGCATGCTGGAGAACGACGTGCACCACCTGGTGGCCGTGGATCCCGAGGGCCGGGTGGCGGGAGTCGTATCCGAAGCAGATTTTCTTGCCGATCTCGGCGACGAATACCTGGTTGAACCGAAGACTGTCGGCGCGGCGATGACGGTCGACGTCAATACGCTGGACAGCCGCGCATCGCTGGTTGACGCCCTGCGTTTGATGCACAGGCGCAACAGCGATCATGTCGTGGTTACCGAAGCCGATCTCGCGGTGGGCATGGTGACCGACCGCGATGTGGTGCGCTTTGCCGCTGGCGGTGAGCGCTTGCAGACGCCGCTGGCCAATCTGGTGGTGCGCGGAGTGCACTCCATTTCGCCCGACCAGACACTGCAGCAGGCAGCGCGGCGCATGGCCGAGCTAGGCGTGCGCCGCCTGCTGGTTATCGAACAAGACCGCATGCTGGGCGTGGTGACACGTCACGACATCGTGCGCACGATGCAAGGTCGCCACGCCGAGTTTCTGCGCGATGCGATTGCCCGCCTGCGTCACGAACTGGTCAGACCCGGTGGGCGGCATGGCGAGTTCGGCCGGCACATGATTCTCGGCGGTGTGCTCGACCGCATCGGTGACGGCGTTTTCCTGGTGGACGCGACGAGCGGCGCTTATGTCGAAGCCAACGACCGGGCCTGCGAGTTTCTTGGCTATTCCCGCGACGAAATTCTCGGTCGGCACGTCTGGGAAATTTCCACCAGTTTTGCCGACGCCGCGACGTGGCGTGCAAGCAATGCGGATCTAAGCGACAACGTGCGAGTGGTCAATACCGACTTCCGGCGCCGCGATGGCAGTCTGCTTCCGGTCGAGGTGCGCGTATACCAGGTGCACGACGGCGAACGCCTGCTGCACGTGGTCATCTTTCGCGATACCTCGGCCTCGCGCAAGATCGAAGCCGCGCTGCGCGAGGGCGAACGCTACTATCGGCATGTGATCGACAGTGCCGTTGACGGCTATTTCGCCATGGACACGCAGCGCCGCTTCATAGAAGTCAATGACACGCTGTGCAATCTGTTTGGCTATCCGCGCGACGAATGGCTGGGACAAACGCCGATCGGCTTCATCGCCGAGGAGAGCCGTGCCGAGTTGATCGCCCACATGCAGCGCATCGACACGACCGATCGCCGCCGTTATCAACTGATTGCCCGGCGCAAGGATGGCACCAAGTTTCCCATCCTGCTCAACAACACGACGCATCGCGACGAGAAAGGCGAGATCGTCGGTTCTTTCGGTTTCATCACCGATCTGACGCCGATTGTCGAAGCGCAGCGCGCCGTGGCCGAATCCGAGCGAGAACTGCGGGGCATTCTCGACGACCTGCAGGATACCTACTACCGCACCGACCAGACCGGCACCATCGTGCGCGCCTCGCGCTCCGTCGAACAATTGCTCGGCTATACGGCGGAGGAAATGCTGGGCCGCAAGCTGGCCGATTCCTATTGGTCTCCGGCAGACCGCGAACAGTTCATAGCCCGCATGCAGGCCAACGGCGGCCATGTCGTCGGCGCCGCGTCGCGCTTGCGGCACAAGGACGGCCACGAGTTGTGGGTGCTCACCACTGCGCATTTTATCCGTGATGCGGCCGGCAATGTCATCGGCGTCGAGGGCACCACTCGCGACAACACCCGGCAGCGTCATGCCGAGGAGGAACTGCGGCTTGCGGCAAAGGTGTTCGAGAGCAGCGGCGAAGCGATCATGATCACCGACGCCGCGGGCTGCATGATCTCGGTCAATAACGCATTTTCAAGGGTTACCGGTTATGCCGCGGCCGATGCCGTCGGCCGCAATGCCAGCATGCTGGCATCGGGCAGACACAGCCGCGAATTTTTCAGTGAGATGTGGCGTTCAATGCTCGAAACGGGATACTGGCAGGGTGAGCTGTGGAACCGGCGCCGCGACGGCGAGATCTATCCCGAGTGGCTGGGCATTTCATCGGTACGCGATGAGGAAGGAAAGATCACGCATTTTGTCGGGATCTTCTCCGACATCAGCGAACGCAAGGCGGCCGAGGCGAAGATCGCCTTTCTCGCCCATCACGATCCGCTGACCGGTTTGCCGAATCGTCTGCTGCTCAAGGACCGCATGCAGCAGGCCATCGTTCATGGCGAGCGCAACGGTAACAAGGTGGCGCTGCTGTTCGTCGATCTTGATCGCTTCAAGGCCGTCAACGACTCCTTCGGCCATCCGGTCGGCGACGCGCTGTTGCGCGATGCGGCGCAGCGCCTGCTGGCCTGCGTGCGCGACTCGGATACGGTCAGCCGTCACGGCGGCGATGAATTCCTGGTGGTGCTGACCGATCTGCACAGTTCCGAGGTGCCGGCCCAGATTGCGGCCAAGATCATGGCGGTATTGGGCCAACCGTTTCATCTCGAAGATCACGAAGCAAAGATTTCCGCCTCGGTCGGCATCGCCGTATACCCGGAGGACGGCGCCGGTTTCGACGAGTTGCTGAAGAAGGCCGACACGGCCATGTACCATGCCAAGGAAGCCGGCCGCAACGCCTTCCGCTTCTATACCCAGCGCATGAACGCCGATGTTCAGGAAAGGCTTGATCTGCATAGCCGCCTGCGCCATGCGCTGGAGCGAGAAGAGTTCGTCCTGTACTACCAGCCGCTGGTCGATCTGAAGAGCAGTCGCATCGTCGGTGGCGAAGCGTTGCTGCGCTGGCAGAGCCCCGAGCACGGCCTGATCGAGCCGGAGCGTTTCATTGCCGCTGCCGAGCACAGCGGCCTGATCGTGCCGCTCGGCGAATGGGTGTTGCAGGAAGCCTGCCGCGAGCTTGCGCACTGGCACGCACAGGGACACCCGCAGCTTTCAATGGCGGTGAATATCTCCGCCATCCAGTTTCGCCGCGGTGACGTCGAAGACACGGTGCTGCGGGCGCTGGCCGCCTCCGGTGCGAAACCTGCCGCGCTGGAACTCGAACTCACCGAGTCGATCCTGATCGACGGCGCGGAACAGGTGCTGGCGACCATCAGGCGGCTGCAGGAACTGGGCGTGCGGCTGGCGATCGATGATTTCGGTACCGGCTATTCCAGTCTCGCCTACCTCAAGCGCTTCGCGGTGGACAAGTTGAAGATCGACCAGTCCTTCGTGCGCGACATCGTGACCGACCAGGATGATGCCGCGATCGTGCGCGCCGTGATCCAGATGGCCGGGAGTCTGGACCTGAAAGTGGTGGCCGAGGGGGTCGAGACCGAAGCGGTGGCCGCCGAGCTGCGCGCCATGGATTGCGATTTGGTGCAGGGCTACCATTTTGGCCGGCCCATGCCGGCCGCAGAATTCCGCCGTCTGATCGACGCAGATTCTGGCTGAAGCAGACGCTTATTTGGGTGTCGTGAGGGAGGTGGTCAAAGGCTTGATGAAGTTTCTGTTCTTGATCGGTGGTTGAATTGGCTGAACAGCAACTCGATTGGCTCCTGCCCATCCCTGTTGATCCGAACTGCATGCGAAGCTCAACTACTAGATACCCGTGCGAAGGGGCATCGACCGAGTGCCAAGAAATTCAGTGAAAACTTCGGTCGCTCGCGTCAGGCCGATATCGATCACATTTCTGCGTTTGTGCCTTACGTGGATGCGCGTACGACCGATCGCGATCTGCACAATCTTTGCGAAGCGGATATCGTCGCCAAGGAACTCGCACCTTTTCCCCGCGAGCTATCCTCTATCAAGCACTGCAAAGAGTTTGAAACGTGGTTGGACGGGTTGCTGACTCGAGTTTTCTGGGAGATCCAAAGTTCGTCGTCAGGTTCGTGTTCGGTAATTCGGTCTGTACGCAGTGAGAGGATAACCAACTCCCTACGCTGCCAGTCGCTGCACCTGCTCCAGTGTCGTCGCTATTTTCGCCCTGGCTTCTTCCAGATCGTAGTCCGCCTGCAAACCCATCCAGAAGGATTCGGAGGTGCCGAAGGTCTTGGCAAGACGCAAGGCGGCGTCGGCGGTAATGCCACGCTTGCCGAGGACGATTTCGTTGATGCGGCGGGGAAGTACGCCGATGGCTCGGGCGAGCGCATTCTGGCTGACGCCCAGCGGCAGCAGAGATTCTTCCAGCAGGATTTCGCCGGGGTGGATGTTGGCCAGTTTCTTCATGACGACCCTCGGTCAGTGGTAATCGTCAATTTCGACCGCCGTTGCGCCATTTGCGCTCCAGACAAAGCAGATGCGCCATTGGTCGTTGATCCGAATATCATGCGCTGCTGTAACGCCGGGCGTTATATAACGTCCTGCGTTATGGGTGCCGGAGAGGCGGAAGGGTTTACCTCTCTTACTTTCCCTTCGCCCACGAATCCCTCAGCGTCACGGTGCGATTGAACACCGGCGCGCCGCTTTTCGATTCGATGCGGTCGGCGACGAAGTAGCCGTGGCGCTCGAACTGGAAGCGGTCTTCGGCGGCCGCGCCCTGCAGCGCCGATTCGAGCTGCGCGGTAATGACGCGCTTGGAGTTCGGATTGAGATCGGCGATGAAGTCGCGTCCGTCCTCACCGGGGGCCTCGACGGCGAACAGGCGGTCGTAGAGCCTTACCTCGGCGGCATAGGCGTGCTTGGCCGAGACCCAGTGGATGTTGCCCTTGACCTTGTAGTTGTCCGAACCCGGCGTGCCGGACTTCGAGTCGGGCATGTATTCACAATGCACCGCCGTGATGGCGCCCGCGGCATCCTTGTCGCAGCCGATGCACTTGACCACGAAGCCATAGCGCAGGCGCACGGTGTTGCCGGGAAACAGCCGGAAGTAGCCCTTGGTCGGCGCTTCCATGAAGTCCTCGCGCTCGATCCAGAGCTCCCGCGAAAAGGGCACCGGCCGCTTGCCCCACTCCGGCTTTTGCGGGTGATTGGGGGCCAGGCATTCTTCTTCCTGTCCCGCCGGGTAGTTGTCGATGACCAGCTTGACCGGGTCGAGCACGGCGATGCGGCGCGGCGTGGTTTGGTTCAGGTGTTCGCGCTGGCATTCCTCCAGCACGCTGATGTCGATCCAGGAGTCCGACTTGGTGACGCCGATCATTTCGTTGAAGCGACGGAAGGCCTCCGGCGTGTAACCGCGGCGGCGCGCGC
The DNA here is from genome assembly GCA_023229685.1 of Sulfuritalea sp. Classification (GTDB taxonomy): domain Bacteria; phylum Pseudomonadota; class Gammaproteobacteria; order Burkholderiales; family Rhodocyclaceae; genus Sulfuritalea. The sequence goes on along the minus strand of JALNYT010000001.1, from coordinate 597,235 downwards.
CGACCAGCGTCGGCAGGCGCGGATCATCCCAGCTGTCGACATGGCCCTCCTCGACCAGCTGGATCAGCTTGCGCTTGGAGAGCACGACGTAGGAAAGATTGAGCCGGGCGAATTCGATCTGCTGCGGCAGGGGCGTATTGACGCAATCGAGCTCGGCCAGCCGCGCCAGCAGCCAGTCGTAGAAGGGCCGCTGGTCCTCGAATTCGAGGGTGCAGATGGAGTGGGTGATGTTCTCCAGCGCGTCCTCGATCGGGTGGGCGTAGGTGTACATCGGATAGATGCACCAGGTGTCTCCGGTGGCGTGATGCGTGGCGTGGCGGATGCGGTAGATCGCCGGGTCGCGCAGGTTGATGTTGCCCGAGCTCATATCGACCTTGGCGCGCAGGATGTGGGTGCCGTCGGCGAACTCGCCGGCGCGCATGGCGCGGAACAGGGCGAGGTTCTCTGCCGGCGTGCGATCCCGGTAAGGCGAATTTTTCCCCGCCTCGGTCAGTGTGCCGCGGCTGGTGCGCATTTCGTCGGCGGATTGTGAATCGACGTAGGCATGCCCGGCTTCGATCAGCTTCTCGGCGAAGTCGTACATCCACTGGAAGTAGTCGGAGGCGAAGTACTGGTTGCCCTGCCAGTCGAAACCCAGCCAGTGCACCGCGTCGATGATCGAATCGACATACTCCTGCTCTTCCTTTTCCGGATTGGTATCGTCGAAGCGCAAATGGCAGGCCCCGTGGTAATCCAGCGCCAGGCCGAAATTCAGGCAGATCGACTTGGCATGGCCGAAGTGTAGGTAGCCGTTGGGCTCCGGCGGGAAGCGGGTTCTTATTTTCGCCGTGTCCAGTCTTGGCGCCGTTCCGTCAGCGCCGACTTTCTGCTGTGCGGCGGGGCCGGGCTTGCCCGACCAGTGGCGAGTGACATAGACATCGGCGGCGAGATCGGCGGCGATGATGTGACGGATGAAGTTGGAAGGCTTTTCGGTATCGGCCATGATGGCGGTGGGCTTTGCGGCGAAGCTGCAATTCTACCGGCAGGCGTAAAATGACGACAATGAATTGGACAAGTCTTCTCGCCATCGGCGGCGGTGCGGTGCTCGGCGCCTGGTTGCGCTACGGACTGGGGCTGTGGCTGAACCCGATATTCGCCGCCGTGCCGATGGGTACGCTGGCCGCCAACCTGATCGGCGGCTACCTGGTGGGTGCCGCGGTGATGGTGTTCCACCTCAATGCCGAGATGCCGCCCGAACTCAAGCTGTTCTTCATCACCGGCTTCCTCGGCGCGCTGACGACTTTCTCGACTTTTTCGGCCGAGGTGGTGCACCTGATTCAGAACGCACGCTACGGCTGGGCGGCGGGAGCGGCGGCCTTGCACCTGTTCGGTTCGCTGGCGATGACCGGGTTGGGCATTTTCACTATTCACAAGCTGGCGCAATGAGGTTCGACCCCGAGGCGCGGCGGGCTGCCCGGCCCGTGCTGAGCTATGACGAAGCGCTGCCGGTGAATGTGCGACGGCAGGAAATCGGCGAAGCCATCGAACGCCATCAGGTGGTGGTGATCTGCGGCGAGACTGGCTCGGGCAAGACCACGCAACTGCCCAAGATCTGCCTTGAAATCGGACGCGGGCTCAACGGCTTGATCGGCCACACCCAGCCGCGGCGGATTGCCGCGCGTGCCACCGCGATGCGCATTGCACAGGAGCTGAAGTCCGAGCTCGGCCGTCATGTCGGCTTCAAGATCCGCTTCACGGACCGCGTCACGTCCGACAGCTACATCAAGCTGATGACCGACGGCATCCTGCTGGCGGAAACCCAGACCGATCCGCTGCTGCGCCAGTACGACACGATACTGATCGACGAGGCCCACGAGCGCAGCCTGAACATCGACTTCCTGCTCGGCTACCTCAAGCAGTTGCTGCCGAAGCGGCCCGATCTGAAAGTCATCGTGACCTCGGCCACGCTCGATGCCGAGCGCTTCAGCCAGCATTTCACCGTCAACGGAAATGCGGCCCCGGTGATCGAGGTCTCGGGGCGGCTCTACCCGATCGAGACGCGCTACCGGCCGTGGCAGGAAAAGAAGGACGGCGACCTCAACGATGCGATCGTCGATGCCGTGTCGGAGGCCCACCGCGAAGGGCCGGGCGACGTGCTGGTGTTCCTGCCCGGCGAACGCGAAATCCGCGAGGCCGCCGAGGCGCTGCGCAAGCATCACCCGCCGGGCCTCGAAGTGCTGTCGCTGTTCGCCCGCCAGTCGGTGGCGGAACAGGCGCGCGTGTTCGCCGGGCATCAGGGCCGTCGCGTGGTGCTGGCGACCAACGTCGCCGAGACCTCGCTGACCGTGCCCGGCATCCGCTACGTGATCGACTCGGGACTGGCGCGCGTCAAGCGCTACTCGCATCGCAACAAGGTGGAGCAGCTGCAGGTCGAGCCGATCTCGCGCGCGGCGGCCAGCCAGCGCGCCGGACGCTGCGGGCGGGTCTCGGCCGGGCTCTGCTTCAGGCTTTACGACGTCGAGGACTACGACAAGCGCCCGGCCTACACCGAACCCGAAATTCTGCGCTCCAGCTTGGCCGGCGTGATCCTGCGCATGAAGTCGCTGCATCTGGGCGATGTCGAGGACTTCCCCTTCCTCGAGGCGCCGTTGCCGCGCATGATCGCCGACGGCTACCAGTTGCTGGCCGAGCTCGGGGCGATCGACGAAACGAGCAAGGAGCTGACCAAGGTTGGCTTCGAGCTGGCGAAGCTGCCGCTGGATCCGAAGATCGGCCGCATGATCCTTGCCGCTCGCGAGCACAACTGTCTGCGGGAAGTGCTGATCATCGCCGCAGCGCTGTCGGTGCAGGATCCTCGTGATCGGCCGCAGGAGCATGCGGCGACCGCCGATCAGGCGCATGCCAAGTGGAAGGACGAGAAGTCCGAATTCCTGTCCTACCTGAAGCTCTGGCACGCGGCCGACGAGGTGTGGAAGCACGAGACGACGAACAAGCAGCGCCAGTGGTGCCGGCAGAACTTCCTGTCGTGGCTGCGCATACGCGAGTGGCGCGACGTACATGCGCAACTGCACGTGGTTTGCACTGAACACGGCTGGAAGGAGAATCAACTCCCCGGCAGTTACGAAGCCATCCACAAGGCGCTGCTGACCGGCCTGCTCGGCCACGTCGGCTTGATCAGCGAAGAGGACAAGAACTATCTCGGTGCGCGCGGCATCCGCTTCTACATCCATCCCGGGTCGTCGCTGCTGAAGAAGGCCGGGCGCTGGATCGTCGCCGCGGAGTTGGTGGAAACCTCGCGCCTGTTCGCCCGCTGCATCGCGAAGATTGAGCCGGAATGGCTGGAGCAGGTCGGCGCGCACCTGATCCGCAAGCATGTCTATGAGCCGCACTGGGAGAAGGGGCCGGGGCAGGTCGTGGCCTGGGAACGCGTCACCCTGCACGGCCTGATGCTGCATGCCAAGCGGCGGGTGCACTACGGCCCGAGCGACCCGAAACTGGCGCGCGAAATCCTGATCCGCCAGGCCCTGGTCGAGGGCGAGGTGGGCGAAGACTGGGTGCGCAAGTGGCGCTTCTTCCAGCACAACGCCAAGCTGATGAAGGAAATTGAGGCGCTGGAGCACAAGTCGCGGCGGCCCGATGTGCTGGTCGACGACGAACTGATCCATGCCTTCTACGACGCCAAGATTCCCGAGGGCGTCATCACGCTGGCGGCCTTCGATCACTGGCGGCGCGAGGCCGAGGCGGCCAACCCGAAGCTGCTCTGCCTGGAGAAGGAACAGCTGATGCGCCACGAGGCGGCGGGCATCACCACCGACGCCTTCCCGCCGGCATTGACCCATCGCGGCCAGAGCTTCAAGCTGAGCTACCACCACGATCCCGGCGCCGCCGATGACGGCGTCACGCTGACGCTGCCGCTGGCCGCGCTCAACCAGCTGCCGGCCAATCGCTGCGAATGGCTGGTGCCGGGCCTGCTCAAGGAGAAAATCCTGGCGCTGCTGAAAACGCTGCAGCAGAAGTATCGCCATCGCCTGCAGCCGCTCGACGAGTTCGCCGGCGGGTTCTGCGACGCCGAGCATGATCTCGACGAGCCGCTGGTGCGCGCGCTGACACGTGCCGCGGAGGAGCATCTGGCCATCAAGCTGCCGCTCGATGCCTTTCGCAGCGGGGAGCTGCGCCCGCATCTGTTCATGAATTTTCGCCTGGTCGATGAACATGGTGGCACGCTGGCGATCTCGCGCAATCTGGCCGAATTGCGTGCCGAATATCGCGACCGCGTCGCGCAGGTCTATGCCGCGGCGGAAGTGCAGCACGAGGCCGCTGCCGGCGACCTGTCCGGGCTCACCGCCTGGACTTTCGGCGCCCTGCCCGAACTCATGGAAGTGAAAGTCGGCGCTGGCACCACGGTGGGATTTCCGGCGCTGGTCGACACCGGCGAGGCGGTGCGCCTGACCGCCTTCGATACCGAGGAAAAGGCGCGCGCCGAGCATCGCAAAGGTTTGGCGCGATTGTTCGCCTTGCAACTCGCGGCCCAGGTCAAGGCCATTGAAAAGCTGCCGGGGCTGCGCGAGCTCGCGCTGCGATTCGTCGTGCTGGGCACGGAGAAGGAACTCCGGGAGCAGCTGGTCGCGGTGACCCTCGAGCGCACCTGCCTGATGGATCCGCTGCCGACCGAAGAGTCGGCGTTCGCGACACGGCGCGACGCGGCGCGCGGCCGCATTCTGTTGGTGGCGCAGGAGATCCTGCGGCTGATCGGGACGATTCTGGCCGAGCACGCCATGCTGGCGAAGAAACTCGCATCGGTGCAAAAGGCCTTTCCACAGGCCTGCGCCGACATCGGCGCGCAACTGGCCGAGTTGATGCCCAAGAGATTCATTGCGGCGACGCCCTTCGAGCGGCTGCAGCACTACCCGCGCTACCTCAAGGCCATCAGCCTGCGGCTCGAAAAAGCCCGCAGCGATCCGGCACGCGACACGCGCTTGATGGCAGACTGGCAGGCGCTGGGCAAGCCCTGGGAACGCGAGCGCAACGCGATGCTGAAATCCGGCCAGCTGCGCGATGCGTTTCTCGATGAATTCCGCTGGCTGCTGGAAGAGTTGCGCGTCGCGCTGTTTGCGCAGGAGCTGAAGACCTCTTCGCCGGTGTCGGTGAAGCGACTGCAAAAGATGTGGGACAGCAGGATGCACCAATGAGTTGCTGCCGTGAAGGATCGAAATGATGGAAGTATTTGCGGCGTTTACCCGGTCGCTGCGCGATCTGACGCGCGCCGACATCTTGTGGCAGGCCGTCTGGCCGCCGCTGGTGGCGCTGGCCTTGTGGCTTGCGGTGGCTGTGGCGGTCTGGGTGCATGGCGTGGCGCTGATGGCGCAAATCGTGCCGCAATTGCCGTGGTCGGGATGGGAGTGGGTGGCGCACTGGGCCGCGGTGTTCCTGTTGCTGGCGGGCTTCGCCGCGCTGGTCTATTTCACCGCCATTGTCTTGGTGGCGGTGTTTGCCCTGCCGCGCATGGTGAATCTGGTGGCGGCGCGCGATTACCCGGATCTGGGGCGCCATGGCGAGAACGTGTTCTGGGGCAGCCTGGGCAATACCCTGGGGGCCGGCGCGATCTTTGTCGTCGGCTGCATGGCGATGCTGCCCCTGCTGCTGATCCCGGGAGCATTGCTGGTGCTGCCGCTGTTGTGGGGCAGCTGGTTCAACCAGCGCACCTTCCGTTTCGATGCCCTGGCCGAACATGCCACGCGCACGGAAATGCGGCGCCTGCTGGCGGAGAATCGCAGCCGTTTCTATTTTGCCGGAGTCGGCACCGCGGCAGCGGCACATGTGCCGCTGGTCAATCTGCTGGCACCCGCCCTGACGGCGCTGGTCTTCGTCCATCTTGGTCTTGCGGCGTTGCGCCGTCAGCGTCAGGAAGGAGGAGTTGAACTATGAAAGGCATCGGCGCCATCATCATCGGTGACGAGATCACGCGCGGCAAGCGCGAGGACAAGCATTTCCGGAAGCTGGTCGAACTCCTTGCAGAGCGTGGCCTGGTGCTGGATTGGGCGTTGTACATCGGTGATGATCGGGAACGCCTGACCGAAACCCTGAAACGCACGCTGGCGAGCGAAGACATCGTGTTCAGCTTCGGCGGCATCGGCAATACGCCGGACGATCACACGCGACAGGCTGCGGCGGCGGCAGCGGATGTCGAACTGAAGCTGCATCCCGACGCCGAGCGCGAGATCAAGGCGCGTTTCGCGGAGCTGAAGTTCGAATTGACCGACCTGCAACTGGCGATGGGCAATTTTCCCGTGGGCAGCCGCATCATTCCCAATCCCTTCAATCGCATTCCGGGCTTTTCGCTCGGCCAGCATCATTTCGTGCCGGGCTTTCCGCAGATGGCCTGGCCGATGGTGGAGTGGGTGCTCGACAGCTATTACTCCGGGCGCTTCCACGCGAAACCCAGCGACGAAGCGGCGATACTGGTGTGGAAAGGCTCCGAAGGCGCGCTGATCAGCCTCATGCGCCGCGTTGAAATCGACTTCCCCGGCGTCAAGGTGTTCAGTCTGCCCTTCCTCGGCTCGAACGAGGTCCAGCGCCACATCGAACTCGGTGTGCGCGGCGAGCCGCAACAGGTTCCGGCAGCGATGGAGGCGATTCGCCGCAGTGTCGCGGAACTGGGTTACAGCTTCGATGAGAAGTAATTCCACCTAGGTCCGGGTTTTTTTGATTTATGCTGTGCACACCGGACCCACGGAAGGCTCTTACCGCCATGATCGATAGCGAAGACCGTCAGTATCTCGAACGCGCCAATTTGTTCGCCAACGTCAGCATGGAAAGCATCGAGCACCTGTTCGAACGCTGCCATCGCCTGAATCTGGAACGCGGCGACCACCTGCTGGAAGCCGGTGCGGCCAACAGCCACCTGTACCTGATTCTTGACGGCGAGCTGCGCGTTTACCTGAGTGATCGCAACCTGCCCGCGCATGCGGTGCTCGCTGCCGGCGATTGCGTCGGCGAGATGTCGCTGCTGGACGGCCAGGCCGCTTCGGCCCTGGTGTTGGCGGCAAAGGACACGCGGGTGCTGGCGGTGCCGCAGGAGGTGCTCTGGTCGCTGGTGGATTGTTCCCACGGCGTGGCACGCAACCTGTTGGCGATTCTTTCCGGGCGCATGCGCGACAACAACCAGGCCCTGATCGCCTCGCAGAACCAGAGTCTCGAATTCGAACAGGCCTCGAGCGTGGATGCCTTGACCGGAATCCACAACCGGCGCTGGGCGCTGGAGGCCTTTCCACGAGCCATCGCCCGCTGCGAGCACGACGGCGATCCGCTTTGCATGGTCATCGCCGACATCGATTTGTTCAAGCATTTCAATGAGCGCTTCGGCCACCTCGCCGGCGATGCCATATTGCGTCGCATGGCCCGCCGCCTGGTCGACGGATTGCGCCCGAACGACCTGATTGTCCGCTACGGCGGCGAGGAATTCCTGATCCTGCTGCCGCATGCGACCCTGGCTGAGGCTCTGCCGATCGCCGAGCGTCTGCGCGAACTGGTGGCGATCGGCAGCGGGCTGAAGACGGGGGAAGGCGTGACCCTCAGTTGCGGCGTGGCCCAGATGTTCCGCGGCGAATCGTTCGACGAACTGGTTTCCCGCGTTGACGCCGCCTTGCGGCGCGCCAAGGAAGACGGCCGCGACCGGGTCGAAGTCGCCGGTTGAAAGGACGGGCTGCCGGGCTTTTCCTAGCCCGTGCCGCCCACCGTCAGTCCATCGATGCGCAGAGTTGGCTGGCCGACGCCGACCGGCACGCTCTGGCCCTCCTTGCCGCAGGTGCCGACGCCCGAATCGAGCGCCATGTCGTTGCCGATCATGGAGACGCGCATCATCGCTTCGGGGCCGCTGCCGATCAGCGTGGCGCCCTTGACCGGCGTGGTGATCCTGCCGTTTTCGATCAGGTAGGCCTCGGCGGTCGAGAAGACGAATTTGCCGCTGGTGATATCCACTTGTCCGCCGCCGAAGTTGGCCGCATAGAGTCCCTTCTTCACCGACTTGATGATCTCCAGCGGATCGTGGCCGCCATTCAGCATGGTGGTGTTGGTCATGCGCGGCAGCGGCAAATGGGCGAACGACTCGCGGCGGCCGTTGCCGGTGGTGGGGACGCCCATCAGGCGGGCATTCAGGGTGTCCTGCAGATAGCCGACGAGAATGCCGTCCTCGATCAACACGGTACGCTGCGTCGGGTTGCCTTCGTCGTCGACGGTCAGCGAACCGCGCCGGTCGGCAATCGTGCCGTCATCGACGACGGTGACGCCTTTGGCCGCCACGCGCTGGCCGATGCGCCCGGCGAACGTGGAACTGCCCTTGCGGTTGAAGTCGCCTTCCAGCCCATGGCCCACGGCTTCGTGCAACAGAATGCCGGGCCAGCCGGGGCCCAGCACCACGGTCATCTCGCCGGCGGGGGCCGGCTTGGCGGCAAGATTGACGCTGGCCTGATGCACGGCGCGGCTGGCGTAGTCCTGCAGCACGGCGTCGGTGAAATAGGTGTAATCGAAGCGCCCCCCGCCCCCTGCGGAGCCCTGTTCGCGCCGCCGGCCGGTGCCGACGCCGTCTTCCATGATCACGGAAATGGAAATGCGCACCAGCGGCCGCACGTCGGCCGCCATGGGTCCGTCGGAACGGGCCACCAGCACGACTTCCCAGGTACCGGAGATGCTGGCCATGACTTCCTTGACCCGCGGGTCGGCGGCGCGCGCCATGGCTTCAAGGCGTTCCAGCAGCCTTACCTTGGCGGCGTCTTCGAGCGACGCAATGGGATCATTCCCGGCGTAGAGCGCCTTCGGCTGCCGGCCCCGATGCAGCAGGGGCGCCATGCGCTGGGCGCCTGCCGCGGCAATCGCGCGGGTGGTGCCGGCGGCCGCTTGCAGCGCGGCGAGGCTGATGTCGTCGGAGTAGGCAAAGGCGGTTTTCTCGCCGGCGATCGCACGCACGCCGACGCCCTGTTCGATATTGAAACTACCCGACTTGACGATGCCCTCTTCCAGGCTCCAGGCTTCGGAACGCGCGTACTGAAAATACAGATCGGCGAAATCAACGTGATTCCCGAATAGCTGCCCGAAGACGCCGTCAAGGAGGTGCGGCGCCAGACCGTGGGGTTCGAGCAGGACTTGCTCCGCAACTTCGAAGTGGGGGATGGGGCTGGCGAGAGCGTTCATGGTTGTCCTTGAGGAATTGTTCCGAAAAGCTTCTTAGCCACAGAGGGCACAGAGATCACAGAGAGAAAAGCCGCCGACGATTCTGGTCTTTCTTTCTCTGTGTCCTCTGTGATCTCTGTGGCCAATGGGCCTTGATGTTCATTTCAATATGCGGTGACGCAGCGCCGGCAGACTGGCTCTGATGTCGACCAGCCGTTGCCGATTCAGTTCAGCCATGACCACGCCGTCACCCTTGTCCATGCGGGCCAGCACCTCGCCCCAGGGGTCGATGACCATGCTGTTGCCGTGGGTCATGCGTCCATTCGGATGTTGTCCGCCTTGTGCCGCAGCCAGAACATAGCACTGGTTCTCCACGGCGCGGGCGCGCAGCAGCAATTCCCAGTGGGCGCGGCCGGTGGTTTCGGTGAAGGCCGAGGGTAGTACCAGCAGATCGACGTCGCCCATGGCGCGGAAAAGTTCCGGAAAGCGCAGGTCGTAGCAGATCGCGATGCCGACACGTCCGAGCGGCGAGTCAAAGGCCACGACCTGATCGCCGCGTTCGATGGTGGCGGCTTCGTCATAGGCTTCATCGCCCTTTTTGAAGCCGAACAGATGGATCTTGTCATAGCGCGCCACGCGCCGGCCTTGCGGATCGAACACCAGGCAGGTGTTGCGCAGCTTGGCCGGGTTCTCCGCCAGCAGCGGAATCGAACCGCCGATCAGCCACAAGCCGTGCCGGTGAGCCGCATCGGCGAGAAAGTCCTGCATCGGGCCATGGCCATCCACCTCGCGCGCCGCGAGCCGGTCGGCATCCGTGGCGCCGATCAGCGGAAAGTACTCGGGCAAGGCGACCAGTTGCGCACCGGCCCTCGCTGCCTCGGCGATCAGGCGGCCGGCGACGGCCAGGTTGGGCGCCACGTCCGGTCCCGAAATCATCTGCACTGCGGCGATTTTCATTGCTTTTCCTCTGCGGGCTTCTGCGGCATCTGTCCCAGTTTTTCCACCTTCGGGTCGGCCCAGCTTCCGGTCACCGCGTATTCGAAGGCGAAGGCCTGATCGAGGGGGTCCCTCAGAATCTTCTGCGCCGCCCAGACTACCGCGCCGGCTATCGGGTTGGCAATCATGGCCCCGACCGCAAGCGATTCGCCGACCGCGGGCTGCACGCGCACCTTGAGGTTCTGTGTTTCGGTGCCGAGATTGACCGTGCCACTCATAAATACTTTTGCCGACGGTCCCTGTATCTGCAGATCCTTGGTGTCCATCACGCCGCGCGCGACGGCAAAGTGGCCGCCGATGTTGTCGAAGGCAAAGCCCTCGCTGAAGACATCGCGAAAATCCAGCGTGATGCGGCGCGGCAGGGACTGCAGGCTGAGAACTCCCAGCAGGCGTCCGACGCCGGGTTCGAGCTTGTTGAATTGGCCGCCGGTCGCATCGAGCTTGAGGCTGCCGCCGAGGGTCGGATAGTCGACCGTGAAGGGCGAGCCCTTCCAGGACAGATCACCGGAGAGGTTGGCATTGCCGCGTCGCACCGCGTCCGGGTAGCCGATGCGCGCCAGAAGCTTCTCGATGCTCTTGGCGCCGAGCTTGAATTCGACGCGGGTGTCCGGCTGGGTCGGGCTGGGTCGCCAGCGGCCCGTGGCTTCCAGCGTGCCATCGTCGTTTTTCGCATCGATCTTGGTATTCCAGTAGCCCTCGCGGTTTTCCGCCGCGATGCGTATGGTGCCGAGCGGACGGTCCTTGAACGAGAGCTGGTCGACCGTGATGTCGAGCGCCGGAATCCGGTCGATGACTTCGGTGGCCTTCGCCTGCAGAACTGCCGGGGCGGCGACTGATTCCGGAATCGAATACTGGGCAATGCGCCCGGACAGTTTGCCGCCGCCCGCGCTGTTCCACTCGAAGTTTCCGGTCAGCTCACGGCTCTTGAGGTCGAAGTGGGTATTACTTGCACCCTCGGGCCGGCTGCCATTGATCCGTACGTCATGGAAGCTCTTGTCCAGCAGAGTTAGATCGGCAGTACGCACCTCGAACTGGACTGCCGGCAGGGGAGGCAGCACCGATGCTTTTGGATCGCCGCCCTCGTCTGGCTTTACCCGCAGGCTGCGCCAGAATTCGGTATTGATGCGTGGCAGATTGACGGCCACCATCAGGCTGCGCTCCGGCATGCTGGCGCTGACGTCGCCCACTGTCAGCAGACCGCGCGTGATGACCGGGGGGCTGGCGTCGTGACGGCGCACCAGCTGTAAACGCAAAACGCGACCGATGCTGATGTCGAACATGTCCTGCGCCGCGCCAGGAGTCATGCCTCCGGCCAAGGCGGGGGCGGTATCCCTTGCGGACGGCGTTCGCGCTACGGCGGCGGCGCCGTTTTTGGCGCCAGTGCGCGCGGCGGCTTCGGGCGCCGGCTTGCGTTCGAAGCTGAAGGCCAGCGCATCCGTGGCCGGCTTGTTGAAGGGCTCCGGCAGACTCGATGAAAGTCCGATCAGATTTGACGTCAGCTTCACTTCCGCAGACTTTTTCCTTACCCGCATGTCACCGGTCCATTTCGCGCCACCCGCCAGATGATCGAACACGGGGTACGGGAACTGACGCCGCAGTGCTGCAATGTTGATTTCGCCGGCGGCATTGACCTGGACGCTGCCGTCACCCGCCGTCTTCACGTCGGCCGTCAGCGGCGAGCCCAGCAGCGTGCCGCGAATGCCGCGCGCCTCCAGATGATCGGCCGAAAAGTGCAGGGCCCCGCGCACCTCGGCCAGCGGCGGCAGATCATCGTCGACCGTCAGACGGTTGCCGTCGAAGCGGTAGCTGCCGTCGACGCCGGAATTGGGCAGTTGCCGCAACGGCAGCTTGAGCTTGAGATCGAGTTCGCCGTTGCCTTCGGCCTTCATCTCCTCGGTGAAATGATCGATGCGCGCGCCAACCGGACTGGCCTCGATGAAGCGCAGAAAATCCGCTGTCGGTCCGGCGGCTTTGCCAGTCACGATGAGCAGTTCCTCTGCCTGCTCGATATCGGCAATCTCGGCACGTACCTCGCGCAGGCCGACGCCGAAAATCCTGCCGCTCTTGCCGGTGATCAGCATGTGCGCGCCATCGAACAGCAATTCGCCCTCGATATCGTTGATCTCCGGCCAGTTGCCGGCGTACTTCAGGCTGGCCTCGCGGAACTTGCCGCGAACCTCGAACAGACCGCCCTTGCCGCCGCGGAAGGGAAACTGGCGCAAGTCGCCGCGCAGCTTCAGCGTGGTGTCGCTGGCCTTGCCGCCAATGATGGCCACGCGCAGCCAGTCGCGCACGTTCTTGCCGACGGCCAGGGGCATGTAGCGCCAGACGCTGTCGCCGCTGCCACGCGTGAGACGGGCGTCGATTTCGAGTTCGCCCGGCCCCTCGCTCAGCGCATGCCAGTTGCCGCTGGCTTCGCCCGCTGCATCCTTATTCTGGAACGAGGCCTTACGCAGATTCACGCGCAAACCGTCGGCGGCGGATTTCCAGTCGAGGTTGGCGGCGAAGGCTTCCAGTTCCAACTTCGGCTCGGCGAATACCGTTGGCAACACGAAAGCGGCCCGCTGGCCGTCGAATTGCAGGTTGCCGCTTGCTTCGCTGCCCTCGATGCGGCCATTGACGCCGGAAATACCCGGCACGGGTCCCAAGGCAGTGAGCCCGAGGCCTTCGAAGCGGCTCTTGATGCTCCATGTTTGCGGTGTCCCGGAGTTTTCGGGAGTTTCAAGCGGGCCTCTCCAGTCCAGTTTCAGGTCGAAAACGCGGCCGCGCGGTGCATGGCGAGCCAGGCGGGCGCGTAGCGCGTCGTCCAGCGGCAAGTAGGCGGCGAGACGAGCCAGGGCGTCGAGATCGAGGCCGTTGGCATTCGCCGAGCCCTGTGGCAGGCGGTTGGCGGCGGCGCCTTGCCAGACCAGTCTGAGGTCTGTCGGCTGCAGTGAAAGACCATCGCGGGTTGCCAGTGTCAGATGCTTCAGTTCGGCTTCAAAGCCGCCGTCAAGGCGGCGTCCAGCCAGCCGCCCTTCAAGCTGGATCAGATCCAGTTCAGGCAGATCGGGGCGCAGCTGCAGGCGAACGTCGGCCAGCCGGACATCGGCGGTGGCCGAGATCAATTGCTTGTTGGCAAGCCCCAGCCATAGCCTCAGGGCGCCGCTGCCTTGCGGCAAGGCCACCGGATAATCGACCCAGGTGCGCCAAACGGCGAGGTCGGCATAGTCCAGTTCGGCGTAGATGTCGCCCTTCCAGGCCTCGAGCTGGTCGAGGTCGCGCCCCTTGAAATCGCCGCGGATGTCGATCCGCGCCGCCAACTGCGGTGGAGGTTCGGCGGTCAAGCCAAAGCGATGGCTGCTGCTGTTGTCGAGCTGAAAGTTCAGGTGTTTCAATTCCAGTGGCGGTGCGCCGCGCAACTCATCCTGCCAGGCGATGCTGGCATCGCGGATGATGATGCGATCCTGTGCCAGCAACCAGTCGGTAAAGTCGGCCTGGTCGCCCGGCTGGGGGGTGACTTCGAGGCTGGCTGCGAAGAAGCGGCCTTGGCGGTCGCGGCGCAGCAGTAGCGTCGGGGCGTTCAACTCCAGGCGCGCCAGACGCAGCTGGAAATGCCACAGCGAGCTCCAGGCCAGTTCGGCTTCGACCTGATCGAAACCCAGTGCGGGCCGCCCCTGCGTGTCGCGAATATCGAAGCCTTCCAGGTACAGCGCGGGACGCAGTCCGGCCCAATGCGCCTCGATCTTGCGAATGCCGACCGGTCGATTGATGGCCGAGCTGATCATTTGCTCGACATCGCCCCGGTAACTTTCAATCTGCGGCAGGATCGCGTAGCGCAAGGCCAGCAGCAGCAGGGCGAAGACAAAGTAGCCCAGTGTCGCGGCCCAGAGCAGCACGCGCAGCAGAACTCCGAGCCGGGGGTAGGCTCGGGGCAACTGGCGCAGACGGGAAAGCAGTTGGGAAATGATGGACGTAGAGTCTCTTCGGAGGTGCGCCTTGGCCCAAGTTAAAATGGGCGATCACAGCGCTGAACGTGCAAATTCTAACCGATGCCCTCCCTCGCCGATATCGTAGAAACATCCCATTACCTCGGGCGTTTGCTGGCTGCCAAGCCGGCGCTGGCGGCTGAAGTCGAGTCCGCTCTGGATCAGCCGGTCAGCGCAAATGAGTTGTCCCTGTGGCTCGCTGCCCAACCGGTTACCGAAGCCAGTCTCAAGCCGGTGTTGCGGCAGCTCAAGCAGCGCGCCTACGCCCGCATCGCGGCACGCGATCTGGCAGGCCTGGCGCCGCTGTCCGAAGTGATGGAATGCATGACCCTGATCGCCGAGTTGGCCGTGAGGAAGGCGGTGGAAGTGCTTGCTTCCGGTCTGGTGGAACGCTACGGCACGCCGCGTGGCGGCGCTCAAGGGAGCGAGGAGAATGCGGCGCCGGGTCGTGCCCAGCAACTGATCGTGATCGGCATGGGTAAGCTCGGTGGGCGCGAGCTGAACGTGTCTTCCGACATCGATCTGATTTTCGTTTATCCGGAGGATGGTGCGACAGACGGGGCACGGTCGATTTCCAACTTCGAATTCTTCACCCGTCTTGGCCGCAGCCTGATCAACGCCATTTCCGAGGCGACTGAAGACGGCCAGGTGTTTCGCGTCGACATGCGTTTGCGGCCCGACGGCGAATCCGGGCCGCTGGCGTGTTCCTTCGACATGCTGGAGAACTATCTGATCACCCAGGGCCGCGAATGGGAACGCTATGCCTGGATCAAGGCGCGACCCCTGACGGGAGAATGTCATGACGAGCTGGAGGCTGTCCGGCGGCCCTTTGTCTTTCGCAAGTATTTCGATTTCGGCGCCATCAATGCGATGCGCGATCTGCACGCACAGATTCGTCGCGAGGTGGCCAAGAAGGACATGGCCGACAACGTCAAGCTCGGCCCTGGCGGCATTCGCGAAATCGAATTCATTGCCCAGGTGTTCCAGCTGATTCGCGGCGGGCGCGATACGCCCTTGCAGATCAAGCCGACGCAGAGCGTGCTGAAGCTGCTGGCGGAGCGCGGCATTCTGACTCTCGATGCCGCCGTCGAACTTGCGTCTGCCTACAATTTCTTGCGCCGCCTCGAACATCGCCTGCAATATCTCGACGACGCCCAGACGCACAGCCTGCCAAAGACCGCCGAGGATCGTCAATGCGTGACCAAGGCGATGGGTTTTGCCAGCTTCGAGGCCCTGCTCGAAGAACTCGATGATCATCGTGCTGCGGTCTCACGCCACTTCGAGCAGGTGTTTGCCGACCCGAATCGTGGCCAGCATGCCCTCGCCGGACTTTGGCATGATGCCGGCGGCGAGGCGCAGGAAGAAAGCTTCGAGCGTCTGGGTTACCGTAATCCGCCGGCTGCCGCGCAACGCATGGCGGCGCTGCGCTCGGGGCCTCTGTACCAGCAAATGTCGCAGGACATCCGCAGCCGTTTCGACGTCCTCGTGCCGCGTCTGATCGAGGCGGCGGCCGCTCTGCCGAACCCGGATGAAACGCTCTCGCGCGGTGTCGACTTGCTCGAGTCCATTTCACGGCGCGCGGCCTATCTGGCTTTGCTGCAGCAGTATCCGCAGGCCCTGCAGAAGGTCGCGCACCTAGTCAGCAGTTCGAGCTGGGCCGCAGGCTACCTGCAACGCCATCCGATTCTGCTCGACGAACTGCTCGATCCGCGTCTGCTGGACGCGGTGCCCGACTGGCCGGCCTTTCGCGCTCAATTGTCGGCACGACTGGAGGAACTCGAGCCCGATACCGAGCAACAGATGGACACCCTGCGCGAAGTGCATCACGCCCAGGTTTTCCGCTTGCTGACGCAGGACATCGCCGGCTTGCTGACCGTGGAAAAGTTGGCCGATCACCTCTCGGAACTCGCGGACAGCCTGCTCGATGCGGCGATCAGCGGGGCATGGAAGAAGATGCCGAAACGTCACATCGAGACGCCCAAGTTTGCCGTCATCAGCTACGGCAAGCTGGGCGGCAAGGAACTGGGCTACGTCTCCGATCTCGATCTGGTGTTTCTTTTTGATGATCCGGCGCCCGAGGCGGGTGAAAACTACGCGCGACTCGGGACCCGGCTCAATACCTGGCTTTCGCTGCAGACCTCATCCGGACAGTTGTTCGAGACCGACCTGCGGCTGCGGCCCAATGGCGACTCCGGCCTGGTGGTGAGTTCCATCGAGGCCTTCCGCAAGTATCAGCTCGAATCGGCCTGGGTCTGGGAACACCAGGCCTTGACCCGCGCCCGCTTCTCGGCCGGCGACCGCGCCGTGGGCGATGCTTTCGAACGCATTCGCTGCGAGGTGCTGAGGCAGCAGCGCGATCTCGCCAAGCTGCGCGAGGAGGTGCTGGCCATGCGGCAGAAGATGCTAGAGGCCCACGGCACCAAAGGCGACCAGCGCGAACGCGTTTTCGATCTCAAGCACGATCCCGGCGGGCTGGTCGATGTCGAGTTCATCGTCCAGTATCTGGTGCTCGGCTATTCACATCAGCACGCAGAACTCACCGGCAACCTGGGCAACATCGCGCTGCTGAAGATCGCCGCCGGCCTTGGCTTGATTCCGCCGGATCTCGCCGACGAAGTACGCAATGCGTATCGCGACTACCGCCGCATGCAGCATGCGCTACGCCTCAACGGCGCCCGGCCGCGAGTCGCTCCCGAACTGGTGCAGCAGCGAGTGGACGCGGTGCGCGAGTTGTGGCGTGTCGTATTTGAACCTTAACCGCATTCCCGGAGTGATTCATGCCCGTCAATTACGCCACCCCCGCCCCTGAAGCCCTATTTCCCGTTGCCGGTGTGCGTCTCGGCACGGCGGAAGCGGGGATTCGCAAGAAGGATCGACGCGACCTGACGCTGATTGAGTTCGCGCCCGGCAGCCGCGCCGCCGGTGTGTTCACCCAGAATCGCTGCTGCGCGGCGCCGGTCACCGTCTGCCGCGAGCATCTGGCGAGCGACGCCAGTATTCGAGCGCTGGTGATCAACACCGGAATTGCCAACGCCGCCACCGGCGAGCAGGGCATGCAGGCCGCGCGTGACACCTGTGATGCGGTGGCGCGGCTGTTGGGTTGCGCGGCGGATGAAGTGCTGCCGTTTTCGACCGGGGTGATCCTCGAACACCTGCCGGTGGAGCGCCTGATCGCCGGCCTGCCGGCGGCGCAGGCCGATCTTGCGGCCGACCACTGGCATGCCGCGGCGCACGCCATCATGACCACCGATACGGTGGCCAAGGCCGCCAGTCGCCGTGTCGTCAGCGCCGACTTTCAGTTTTCGATTACCGGCATCAGCAAGGGCGCCGGCATGATCCGCCCCAACATGGCGACCATGCTTGGCTTTGTCGCCACCGATGCCGGCATTGCTCCGGCCTTGTTGCAGAAGCTGGCGAAAAGCGCCGCCGATGCCTCGTTCAACTGCATCACCGTGGATGGCGACACGTCGACCAACGACTCCTTTGTCGTGATCGCCACCGGCGCGTCAGGCTGCGTGATCGACAGCGAATCATCGCCCCACTGGCCGCTGGTGCGCGAAGCGGTGATCGGTGTGGCGCGGGAACTGGCGCAAGCCATTGTGCGCGACGGCGAGGGGGCGACCAAGTTCATCACCGTGACAGTCGGCGGTGGTGGCACGGTGGCGGAATGCCGTCTGGTGGCCTATGCCATCGGCCACTCGCCGCTGGTAAAGACCGCGTTCTTCGCTTCCGATCCGAATCTCGGCCGCATTCTTGCGGCCATCGGCTACGCCGGGATTGCCGATCTCGATGCGGCCGGCGTGCGCGTCTGGCTCGGCAGTGGTGGCGAGGAGGTGCTGGTTTCGGAAAACGGCGGTCGGGCCGATAGCTATCGTGAAGATGACGGCGCCCGCATCATGCAGGCCGCGGAGATTTCGGTGCGCGTCGATCTCGGTCGCGGCGCCGCAGAAGCCACCGTGTGGACCTGCGATCTTTCCTACGACTACGTCAGGATCAACGCCGACTACCGGTCCTAGGCTTCCGCCGCCGGGTCCAGCACAAAGCGGTTGCGTCCGGCATGCTTGGCCCGGTACAGCGCGCCGTCCGCAGCGGAGATCAGGGCTTCCGGTGGCAGGTCGGGTTTCGGCAGCAGGGTGGCGATGCCGATGCTCAGCGTGACGTGGCCGGCTTCGCTGCCGCTGTGGGGTATGGCCAGTCCGGCGATGTGATCGATAATGCGCTTGGCCACGATAGTTGCTCCTTCCGCGTCGGTCGCGGTCAGGATCATGGCGAACTCTTCGCCGCCGTAGCGGGCGACCAGGTCGCCCGGGCGATACACCACCTGCTCGAGCACCCTGGCAATCCGCTGCAAGCAGTTGTCGCCCGCCTGATGCCCGTAGGTATCGTTGTAGCTCTTGAAGTGATCGACGTCGATCATGAGCAGCGACAGGGTGCGCGAATCGCGACGCTCGCTCTTCCACTCGTTGTTCAGTCTTTCGTCGAAGCTGCGGCGGTTGGCGATTCCGGTCAGGCCGTCGCGGGCGGCCAACTGCTCGAGCGCGGTCTGCGCCGTCCTTTGGTCGGTCATGTCGCGCAGGGTTTCGACCACGGCCAGCAGACGTCCATCCTCGTCATAGATGGGACCGGCGTCGATGGCGAGATAGAGTTTGGTACCGAGGCGGGGCATGACGCACCAGTTCTCGGCGTGCACGCCGAAGGCCGTGTCTGCATGGCCTTCGTGAACGGCATAGAACTCCTTGACCTCTTCCGTGCGGCCTAGCGCGACCAGATCGGCGAGGCAGGGCCGCGGCGACTCGTAGAAGGCGCGCCAGTGCTCCCGGGTGCCAATCAGTTCGGCCGCCGTGACACCGGTCAGCCGTTCGCAGGCCTTGTTCCAGATCAGCACATTGCACTTGGCATCGAGCACGAAGGTGGGCACCACCAGATGCTGCATCAGGTTGACCGCGAAACCTTGGCCGAGGTCCATTTCACTGCTCATTGCCGGCTGTCCTCACTATTTGGCTCTCATCGCGGTTCCCCGGGCCACTTTGACTGCGCCGGCATTTTAGCAACTTCCTTCTCGGCTAAGATGCTGCTTTCAATGTATTGCGGGCGACGCCGGTTTCGGTACCGCCGGCGCGCACGACTTAGCCGATGGGAAGCCATGCCATGAGCGATCAGCAGGAACGATTCGAGCGCGCCATAGCGCTGTTTGACGCCGCCAATGCCGAAGACCCCAACCAGGACGAGGGCCAGCCGAAGGAACTGTTGTATGCGAAGCGGATGTCGGAGATGCTTGGCCGTTTTGCCCCCGACGCCTCCGAGGCGGTGCAACTCGCCGTTCGCGCCCAGCATATCCGGCGCTGGACCGTGCCGCGCAGCAGCTACCCGATGACCAAGGAAGGCTACTACGCGTGGCGCACGGGGCTGTACAAGTTCCACGCCGAAACGGCGGGCGCCCTGATGCGGCAGGCCGGTTACGACGATGCCGTGATCGAGCGCGTGCAGGCGGCGGTGAGCAAGCGCGGGCTCAAGGTCAATCCCGAAACCCAGCTGCTGGAAGACGTTACCGACCTGGTCTTCATCGAGCACTACATGCTGGGTTTCGCCGGCAGCAAGCCCGACTACGACGAACAGAAGTGGCTGGACATCATCCGCAAGACATGGCGAAAGATGTCGGATCGCGCCCACGCCTTTGCCACCGGTGGCGGCCTGAAGCTGCCGGAGCCCCTGCTGCCCCTGATCCTCAAGGCCATTGGCGCCTGAGGATGCCTGGGACTGCCATCTAACTGAAGGAGGCAACATCATGAAAGTCGGATTTATCGGTCTTGGCCTCATGGGCCGTCCCATGGCCCTGCATCTGGAAAAGGCCGGCCACGAGCTACATCTGTGGGCGCGCCGGACGGAGTCGCTGGCGCCTTTTGCCAAGGTGAATGCGAAGACCCATGCCTCGCCCGCAGAAGTCGCGGCGCAGGCCGAAGTGGTGATCGTGATGGTCGCCGATGCGCCTGACGTGGAGGCTGTGTGCCTCGGCGCCGAGGGTCTCGCCGCCGGCGGCAAGCCGGGCTTGATCGTGGTCGACATGTCGACCATCAATCCGAATGCGGCGCGCACCATAGGCCAGCGCCTTGGGGAGAAGGGCATCGAGTTTGTCGATGCGCCGGTATCCGGCGGCGAAACCGGCGCGATCAACGCTGCGCTGACCGTCATGGCCGGCGGCAAGGCAGCGGCCTTCGAGAAGGTCAAGCCGCTGCTGGAAAAGATGGGCAAGTCGGTGACGCTGATCGGCGATTCGGGGGCCGGCCAGGTGGCCAAGGCCTGCAACCAGATTCTGACCGGCGTCGGCGTCCTGGCGGTGGCCGAAGCCTTCAACTTCGCGGCGAAAAGCGGCGTCGATCCGGCCAAGGTGCGCGAGGCGCTGCTGGGTGGTTTCGCCTATTCGAAAATTCTCGAAAACCACGGCCAGCGCATGCTCGACCGCAACTTCAAACCCGGCTTCAAGGCCTGGATGCACCAGAAGGACTTGCGCATCGTCATGGAAGAGGCGCATCGCCTGGGCCTCATGCTGCCATCCGCGGCAGCCACGGCGCAGGTGTTCAACGCCATTGTCGGCAGCGGCATGGGCGAGAACGATTCAATCTCGGCGTTGATGCTGCTGGAAAAGATGAGCACGCCGGAGTAGCCGCTGTGCAACTGGGCTTTATCGGCTGCGGTGCCATGGGCCGCCCGATGGCGGAACATCTGCTGCACGCGGGACACGCGCTGTCGGTCTGGTCGCGGCGGCCGGAATCGGCGGCGGCGCTAATCGCGCAGGGAGCGCTGTGGTGTGCCTCGCCCGCGGCAGTCGCGCGCCGTGCCGACATCGTCTGCACCAATGTCACCGGCAGCGCCGATGTGGAGGGCCTGGCCTTTGGCCCGCAGGGTCTGGCGCAAGGCCTGGCGCCGGGCAGTCTGCATGTCGATTTCTCCACCATCGCGCCGTCTGCCGCGCGCCGCATCGCGGCACGCTATGTCGCAACCGGCGTCGACTTCGTCGATGCCCCGGTGTCCGGTGGCAGCGGCGGGGCACAGAGCGCCACACTGGCGATCATGTGGGGCGGAAAGTCGGCGCTGGCGACACGCCTCCAGCCGATCTTCGAAGTGCTGGGCAAGACCATGGTGCATGTCGGCGAGGCAGGTGCCGGGCAGGTGGCCAAGGCCTGCAATCAGATGGTGATGGTGGCGGCGATCGAAGCGGCGGCGGAAGCGGCCCGGCTGGCGGTCGCCGCCGGGGTCGACTTCGCCAAGGTGCGCGCCGCGATGCTGCACGGCTCGGCCGGCTCGCGGGTGCTCGATATTTTCGGTGGCCGCATGGCGGCGCGCGATTTCGCGCCGGGTGTCGAAGCGCGATTGCATCACAAGGATTACGCACTGCTGATGGACGAGGCAACCCGGCTCGGCGCGCCATTGCCGGTGTCTGCCGCCGTGGGGCAGCAATTGAACGCGTTGATGGCCATGGGCTGGGGGATGCATGACACGTCCTCGCTGCTGCGCGTGCTCGAAGCCGGTACCGGCACGGATCGAGCCTGATGAAAAACGGTACGGTTGCCGTGCCACCGAAGAAGGCGGTACTCGAACTCAACGCGATTTTCGAGAATGCCACGGTCGGCATTCTGTTTACCCACAATCGCCGGCTGATTCAGGCCAATCGCTTGTGCGCGGAGATGTTCGGTTACTCGCTGGACGAATTCGTCGACCGGTCCGCGCTGATTCTGTATGCCGATCAGGAAGCCTACTCTGCCCTGGGGCGCGAGGCCGGCCCGGTGCTGGCCGCCGGTCGCTCTTTCCGCACCGAGACTCAACTCAAGCGCAAGGACGGCAGTTTGTTCTGGTGCCGCGTTTCGGCCAAGGCGGTTGATCCCGAGCATCCCCGGGACGGCACCCTGTGGATCATCGAAGACATCGGCGAAGACCGCTTGATGACGTCTGCGCTCGAACGCAGCATGCGCGAACTGTCGGCAATTCTTGATACGGCTTCGGCCGGAATCGCGGTCGTGCGCAATCGCGTTTTCGTGCGCTGCAACCGTCGTTTCGAAGAATTGTTCGATCTGCCGGAGGGTTCGCTGGTGGGGCAGTCGGCGCGACAGCTTTTTACCACCGAGGAGGAATTTCAGCGCGTTGGCGAGCAGATCTATGCCGAGTTTGCCGCTGGCGAGGTGCATCATCGCGAGCAATTGTCCCAGCGTCGTGACGGCAAACCGGTCTGGCTGCGCGTTAGCGGCAGCGTCTTTGACCCGACCCAGCCGCAGGAAGGTTCGGTCTGGATTGCAGAAGACGTCACCGCGACGCGCGAGGCCGAGGAGAGGGCACGGCAGGCCTTCGACGAACAGCAGATGATTTTCGACAATGCGGCGGTAGGCATCCTGTACTCGCGGAATCTCGTGATACAGCGCTGCAACAGGAGACTGGCCGAGATTTTTGGCTACCAGGCGGAGGAACTGACGGGGGGTTCGACACGGCTGTTCTTTCTCAGCGAGGAGGACTACCAGCGCCACGTGGCCGAGATCAATCCGGTAGTCATGGCCGGCGGTACCTACGTCGGCGAGGCCCGGGTGCGGCACAAGGACGGCCATCCGTTCTGGGTACGCGCCACCGGGCGGCGGGTCGCCGGCCAGCGCGACAGCGTGGACTTGACCTGGATTTTCGAGGATGTCACCGAACGCCACCAGGCGGAGGAGGCGCTGTTGCGCGCCCACGAACAACTCGAGCAACGGGTGGTGGAGCGCACCGCCGAACTGGCGACCGCCAACTCGCAGCTGCAGGGGGAGGTGTTCGAGCGGATGCAGGCAGAGCAGCGCATCTGGCAGGTCGCCCATCATGACGGTCTGACCGGCCTGCCCAATCGCACCCTGCTGCATGACCGGCTGGAGCAGGCGTTGGCGCAGGCGCAGCGCAGCCGGCATCGCGTGGCGGTGATGTTTCTCGATCTTGATCGCTTCAAGAGCGTTAACGACACCCTCGGCCACGCCATCGGCGATGAATTGCTGAAGCACGTGGCAGAGCGTCTGACGAGTGTCGTGCGGGCAGTCGATACCGTGTCGCGTCTGGGCGGCGATGAGTTCGTCATTGTCTTGCACGAGATATCGTCGCCCGACGATGTGGTACAGGTGGCGGAAAAAGTGCTTGGGGCCCTGGCTTCGGTAGTGACGATCGGAGGTCACCAGCTGCGCGTTACGTCATCGATCGGCATCAGCATTTTTCCCGATGACGGTGACGAGGTTTTTGCTCTCATGAAGAACGCCGACACGGCGATGTATCACGCCAAGGAGGCTGGGCGAAACAACTTCCAGTTCTTTGCCGGACAGATGAAAGAGCAGGCCGCGCACTTTTTCACCATGGAGAACAGGTTGCGCAAGGCGATCGAGACCGGGACTTTGCTGCTGCACTATCAGCCCCTGATCGATTGGCCGCAGCGCGCCGTATGCGGGATGGAAGCGCTGGTGCGCTGGAGCGATCCGGAGCAGGGATTGATCGAGCCGGACGAGTTCATACCGATCGCAGAGGAAACCGGGCTCATCATACCGATCGGTGAATGGGTGCTGGCCGAAGCGCTGCGGCAAAATCGCGACTGGCAGCAGGAGGGGCGGCCGCTGCTGCCCGTCTCGGTTAACCTCTCGCCGCGCCAGTTCCGGCAGAAGGACCTGGTCGAGACCCTGCGTCGCATCCTGGTGGATACCGGGCAACCGGGGCGGCTGCTGGAGCTGGAAATCACCGAGTCGACCCTGATGCACGACATCGACG
This sequence comes from Sulfuritalea sp., assembly GCA_023229685.1. Taxonomy (GTDB): domain Bacteria; phylum Pseudomonadota; class Gammaproteobacteria; order Burkholderiales; family Rhodocyclaceae; genus Sulfuritalea. The sequence goes on along the minus strand of JALNYT010000001.1, from coordinate 573,368 downwards.
AAACCCGTGCCAAGCTGCAGGAGATTGCCGCCATGGGTGTGCAGCTGGTGATTGATGATTTCGGCACCGGGTATTCCAGCCTCAGTTACCTCAAGCGTTTCCCGGTGCACAAGCTGAAAGTCGACCAGAGCTTCGTGCGCGATCTGACGTCCGATCCCGAAGATGCGGCCATCGTCACGGCGATCATCGGTCTGGCGAAGAGCCTTGGCCTGACCACGCTGGCAGAAGGCGTGGAAACCCGCGAGCAGCTTGACGTGCTGCTCGGACTCGGCTGCGAGAAGTTTCAGGGCTATCTGTTCTCGCGTCCGCTGCCGCCAGCCGAAGCCGATGGAATATTTCAGCCGCTGCTGAGCCTGGCGTCTCGGGCATAATGCAAGCATCGAATCAACATCCTGGAGCAACGCAATGAGTCAGATCACCACGGCCAGCGGCCTTGTCATTGAAGAACTGGTTATCGGCGAAGGGGCGGAAGCCTGCGTCGGGCAGATGGTTTCCGTGCATTACACGGGCTGGCTCACCGATGGCTCCAAATTCGATTCGAGCAAGGATCGCAACGAACCCTTCGAGTTTCCGCTCGGCGCGCGCCATGTAATTGCCGGCTGGGATGAGGGCGTGCAGGGAATGAAGGTTGGCGGCGCGCGCAAACTGACCATTCCGCCTGCGCTCGGTTACGGCGTTCGCGGTGCCGGTGGAGTGATTCCGCCCAATGCGACACTGGTGTTCGAAGTGGAACTGCTGGGACTGGCTTGAACCTGTCTTGACTCTCTATCTGCCTTCCCGGCTGCCGAACGTCGGCACCACGATTTTTACCGTCATGTCGCGGCTTGCCGCGGAACATGGCGCAATCAACCTTTCGCAGGGCTTCCCGGACTTTTCGCCGTCGCCGCTGCTGCTGGATCGCGTGACGCACCACATGGCGGCTGGCGCCAACCAGTATCCGCCCATGGCCGGCGTGTCGTCGTTGCGCGAGGCGATTGCGGAGAAAGTCGCGCGGCTGTATCTCGCGGCGTACGATCCGGAAAGCGAAGTGACGGTGACAGCCGGGGCGACGCAGGCGATCTACACCGCGATCGCCGCCTGCGTAAGGCCGGGTGATGAGGTGATTGTTTTCGCGCCGGTGTATGACTCCTACGTGCCTGGCATTGAACTCAATGGCGGCCACGCGGTGTTCGCCCATTTGCGCTTTCCCGAGTTCAAGCCCGATTGGGACGAGGTGCGCGCGCTGATCACGCCGCGCACGCGCATGATCATCATCAATTCGCCGCATAACCCGAGTGGCTCGGTGTGGTCGGCCGACGATATGGCGATGCTGGAAACGCTGGTGCGAGACACCGAAATCGTCGTGGTCAGCGACGAGGTCTATGAACATGTCGTGTTCGACCAGAGCGACGGCGGGAACGAAGGGCTGCGCCATGAAAGCGTGACGCGCTACCCGGGTCTGCGCGAGCGCAGCTTCGTCGTCTCCAGCTTCGGCAAGACCTATCACGTCACCGGCTGGAAGGTCGCCTATTGTCTGGCGCCGCGTGCCCTGATGAACGAGTTTCGCAAGGCGCACCAGTTCATCGTGTTCACCGTGCACCATCCGGCGCAGCTGGCACTGGCCGATTTCATGCGCGAGCATCCCGAGTTTGCCGACAACCTGGCGGACTTCTACCAGGCCAAGCGCGATTTTTTCCGCCAGCAGCTTGAAGGCTCGCGCTTTGTTCTGCTGCCCTGCGCCGGCACCTATTTCCAGCTGGCGACTTATGCTGCGATCAGCGACGAGCCGGATACAAGTTTTGTCCAGCGCCTGACCACGGAACACGGGGTGGCAGCGATCCCCGTTTCGGCTTTCAATCCCGATGGCGAGGATCAGCGCGTGATTCGCTTTTGCTTTGCCAAGAACGAGACCACGCTGGCCGCGGCTGGCGAACGCCTGCGGGCTCTGTAACCGCCGTCCCGCCAGCGCCGACTCTTGGTGTGGGTATGTCCCTGGACATCGTTTCCGCGTAAAGGGAACGGGCTTTGCCCGCCTGGGATTCCCCTTCGGGGGCAGGCGAAAAAAGACCCGAGGCCTTGCGGCATCGGGTCTGAAACCAGCCCTTTTGCGGGGCCGGAGGAGGAGACGGTTAAAAGTCGCGCTTAGGCGGCTTTTCTGGCTTTCGACGCGTTGCCGCCGGCAGCCTTGACGGTAGCGGTGGTGGCCGCAGCGACGTTGGCTTCAGCGATTTCCGCGACTTGCTTGGCAGCCTTGGTCATGCTGTCGTAGGCCGAGTTGGCGGCGGCGATCGCCGACTTCACGGCAGCCACGGCGACATCGGAACCAGCCGGGGCGTTCTTGACAGCCTTGTCGAGGGCGGAAGATACATTCTTGTTGATTTCGGAAAACTGGCCTTCGACAACCTTGGACAGTTCTTCCTGAGTCTGGGTGGCGATCTCATACACGCTGCGCGAGTAGGCGACGGCTTTTTCAACGGCAGGCTGGGCCAGCGTGGTCTGCATGGCGATCAGTTGCTGGACGTCCTTGACGCCGAGCAGAGCCTTGGCGCTGGCGACGCTGTCTTCCAGCATGGCGCGGGCGGTGTTGAGGTTCAGTGCGGCAAGGCGCTCGGCGCTGGCGAATGCCGTGTTGGCAATGGTCAGCATGGTTTCTACGTTGGCCTTGTTGGCGCTGGCGAATTGTTCGGTGGTGGCGTTCATGGTGATCTCCTGAGAATGGTGTCGAAACGGTTATCAGATTCGGGTTTGTATCGATTACCCCTCTTCACCGGGGCAATGGTGCACTGCGTCATGCTTCGTATTATAGGGGTGAAGTTCGCCATGTCAAGACTTTTTTGGTGCAACGCAGCAAAAAAGTCATTAACGGACACTATCCTATACAAAACAGTGTATTGCACAAAACACAAGAGGCCCCGAAGGGCCTCCGATGTTGCAACGCGAAAGCGTGCTTAGCGGTCGCGGAAGAGCGGTTTTCGTTTTTCGACAAAGGCCGTCATGCCCTCCTTCTGGTCGGCCAGGGCAAAGGCCGAATGGAAGGTGCGACGCTCGAACAGCAAGCCTTCCTGCAGGCCCGACTCGTAGGCGCGGTTGACGGATTCCTTGATCATCATGACTACCGGCAAGGAGAAGCCGGCGATGGTTGCCGCCGCCGCCAGGGTTTCGTCGAGCAGCTTGTCGGCGGCGACGATGCGCGCCACCAGACCGGCGCGCTCCGCCTCCTGGGCATCGATGAAACGGGCGGTAAGGCACATGTCCATGGCCTTGGCCTTGCCCACGGCACGCGGCAGGCGCTGCGTGCCGCCAGAACCGGGGAGGATGCCGAGCTTGATCTCGGGCTGGCCGAATTTGGCGGTGTCGGCGGCGTAGATCATGTCGCACATCATCGCCAGTTCGCAGCCGCCACCGAGCGCGAATCCCGCCACTGCGGCAATGACCGGTTTGCGGCAACGGGCGATGCGGTCCCAGTTGCGGCTGATGTAATCGGCCTTATAGACATCCATGAAGTCCCAGCCGGCCATGGCGCCAATATCGGCACCCGCGGCGAAGGCCTTGTCCGAGCCGGTGAGGACGATGCAGCCGATATTTTCATCGGCTTCGAAACCATCCAGGGCGGCGCCGATCTCGTCGATCAGGCTGTCGTTGAGCGCGTTCATTGCTTTGGGCCGGTTGAGCGTGACGAGCCCGACCTTGCCGCGAGTTTCGACGATGATGTTTGCGTAATTCACTGCGCTGTCTCCTGACGGGGGTTGGCGATGGCCGGTGCGCCCTTCAGTGGCGGCGCCACCGCGGCAGCCCGGCTCGGCGGAGTCACGGCGCCGGCATCCTTGTTTTTCGGCTGGATCACGGCGCGCACGCGCTCACTGCTGCCGGGCTGGGCGCGGGTGCCGTTGGGGCCGCTGGTGACGAAGTATTTCTCGCTCTTGGCATCATAGGAAATGAATTGGCCGCGAACCTCGTCGAGCCCGCTCTTGACCCAGGCACGATTGAAGAACTCGGTCTTTTCGGCCTTGGCGTCGTGCTCGATGCGCTCGCCCTCGCCCTCGATGTATTCGTCCTGGCCTTCGCGCTTCTGGCGGAAGCGCGGCAGCACGCTGGGGGTGCCGGTGGCGACTCCGCGCTGGTAGCCGTCATCGTCCTGGGTGACGACGATGCGCTCGGCGCGGATGATCAGGGTGCCCTTCACCAGTTGCACGTTGCCCTCGAAGACCTGGACCTGCTTCACGTCATCGACCGAGACCCGGTCAGCTTCGATATTGACCGGCTTGTCGCGGTCGGCTTTTTCTGCCCTTGCCACGGTGGCAGCAAGCATGATGCCGGCAATGCCGGCAATGGTGGCGAGTCGAAGAAAAGGTTTCATGGTTTCTCGGTCCGGTTGCGATAGAGGGTGCCGGTAACGCGGCCGTGCAGGACCGTGATGCCGGATCGGTTGTCGATGTTGAGCCCGGTGCCGTGCATGACGCTCTTGCCCTGGGTAATGACCACCGGATCGGTGCTCTGCCCCTTTTCGTCATCGGGAAAGACCTTCAGTGCCCTGGTTTCAAGCAACGTGGGCGCTGATTCGCCCGAGATGCCGTGGCGATACACCCGCACCTCATCGACCATATCGACTTCCTTGCCATCCCTGCCGATGTAGGCCATGCGGGCGAATATTTCGGTCGGCGGCTGCTGATGATAGGTGATGTGCGGCGTGGTGACCACCGTCGTGTCGTCGTCAGGGTAATGCAGCAGTTTGTCGGCGACGATGGTGTGCTGCAACTTGCCCTCGATATCGAAGCGCCGCACCTGGAAGCGCTCGACCCAGTAGTCGGGATCGTGGCGCTGCGGACCGCGCGGATTGTCGCCCTGGATCACCCGGTTGAGCCAGAAGGTAAGTGCGGCCAGCAGCAGCAGCATGGCCAGCGGAAACAGCGAGGCGGCGCGATCCTTCATTGGTCTGTCGCCGGGCCGCCCCAAGGCAGACCCGCCAAAAACCTGCGAGCGCATCGAGCCGTAGTCATCCCTTCTCCTGGAGAAGGGGCGGGGGATAAGCTGTTCATGCCAGGTACTCCGCCATCGCCGCAGTCCATTTACCCTGGGCGCGAAGGATCAGGTCGCAGACTTCGCGCACGGCGCCACGGCCGCCACCCTTGGTCGCGACGTAATCAACGCGAGCGAGAACTTCGTCATGCGCGTCTGCCACCGCGGCGGAAAAGCCGCAGGCGCGCAAGATGGGCAGATCCACCACGTCGTCGCCCATGTAGCCGGTGTGCAGCAGTTCGATCCCGCGCTGCGCCGCCAGTCCGGCCAGCAGCGCGCGCTTGTCCGTGACACCCATGTGCAGTTCCTTGACGCCAAGATTCTCGGCGCGCAGCGCAAGCGCGCGCGAACTGCGCCCGCTGATGATGGCGACCTCGATTCCCGCCCGCTGCAACATCTTCAGGCCATGGCCGTCGAGGCTGGAGAAGGCTTTGATCTCATCGCCCTGGGAACTGAAGTAGAGCGTGCCGTCGGTGAGCACGCCGTCCACGTCAAATCCCATCAGCACGACGCGGGCTACCTTGGCCATGGCCGCAGTTACGACCGCGGTCATCAGACGACTTTCGCCCGGAACAGGTCGTGCATGTTCAGCGCCCCGCACAGTGCGCCGGCGTCATCGACCACCAGCAACTGGTTGATCTTGTTTGCTTCCATCATCTCCACCGCCTCAACCGCGAGGCGCCGGGGGCCAATGCTGCGGGGATGGCGGGTCATCACCTCGGCCACCGGCGTGGCGCGCAAGTCGCCGAGGCGTTCCATGGCGCGGCGCAGATCGCCGTCGGTGAAGATGCCGATGACATTGGCCGTCGCGTCGAGCACCACCGCCATGCCCATGCCGCCTCGGGTCATGGCTGCCAGTGCGACGGGAACCGAGACGTTTTCGGCAAGCGTCGGCACATCGACTTGCATGGCATCGCCAACGTGAGTGAGCAGCTTGCGGCCCAGCGCGCCGCCGGGGTGGGAGCGGGCAAAGTCCTCGGCACCGAAACCACGGGCGTCGAGCAGGGCGACGGCCAGTGCATCGCCGAGAGCCAGTGCGGCGGTAGTACTGGCGGTCGGCGCCAGGTTCAGCGGGCAGGCTTCCTGATCGACGCGGGCGTCGAGATGGATGTCGGCTTCCTGTGCCAGGGACGACGTTTCGTTGCCGGTGATGGCAATCAGTTTGCCGCCCAGGCGCTTCACCAGCGGCACGATGGTCAGCAACTCGTCGTTCTCGCCGGAATTTGAAATGGCGATCAGCACGTCATCACGGGTGATCATGCCCAGATCGCCATGCACGGCTTCGGCGGCATGTACGAAGTAGGCCGGAGTGCCGGTGCTGGCGAAGGTGGCGGCCAGTTTGCGGGCGATATGGCCGGACTTGCCGATGCCGCTGACAACCACGCGACCGCGGCTTTCCAGGATCAGCGCCACGGCGGCGCAGAACTCGCTTCCCAGTCGCTTGGCCAGCGCTGCCACTGCCGCGGCCTCGATTTCCAGCACCTGGCGGCCCATGGCCACGGCGCGATCATCGTCACGGATGTGCACCGTGGGCGAAAACTCGGGCGGCTTGATGGCTTGGTTCATCGGGTTCTGGCGTTTATTATGAGAGAAGCAAATTATAGCAACCGCGCCCGCTTCGCTTCCTCTCTTATTCCTCTCTTGCCTGTTCCATGACCGAGACCCTGCCCCTCATCTTGCTGCTGCTTGCCGCCGCTGTGGTCGTCGTGGTCGTTTTTCGCATGCTCGGCCTGCCGCCAATCATGGGCTACCTGCTGGTGGGTACAGCCTTGGGGCCCCATGCCGCGGGCTGGGTGCCGGATACCGAGCAGACGCGGCATCTGGCCGAATTCGGCGTGGTATTCCTGATGTTCAGCATCGGCCTCGAATTTTCCCTGGCACGGCTGTACAGCATGAAGCGAATCGTTTTTGGCCTGGGTCTGCTGCAGGTGCTGGTGACCGTGCTGGTGGCGACTCTCCTCGCCCGGCTGGCCGGTATTCCGTGGCTGGCCGGCATCGCGCTGGGCGGCGCGCTGGCGATGTCGTCGACGGCCATGCTGTCCAAGCTGCTGACCGAGCGTGGCGAACTGGATGCGGCACACGGTCGCGAGGTGATCGGCGTCCTGCTGTTCCAGGACATCGCCGTAGTACCGCTGCTGGTGCTGATCCCCGCCCTGTCGCAACCTCTGGACGTGATGGCCGAGGCCCTGCTGCTGGCCAGTCTCAAGGCTGCCGTGCTGCTCACGCTGGTGCTGTTTATTGGTCAGCGCGTTCTGTCCGCCTGGTTCTATCTGGTGGCGCGCAGAAAGTCGGCCGAACTGTTCATGCTCAATGTGCTGCTGGTCACTCTCGGTCTGGCCTGGCTGACAGAACTGGCGGGTTTGTCTCTGGCTTTGGGAGCTTTTACGGCCGGCATGCTGATCGGCGAAACCAAATACCGCTATCAGGTGGAAGGAGACATCAAGCCCTTCCGCGACGTGCTGCTGGGCTTGTTTTTCGTGGCCATCGGCATGCGCCTCAATGTGCCGCAAATCATCGACCAGTGGCCTTTGGTGGCGGCCATTCTGGTGGCGCTGGTGGTACTCAAGCTGGTGATTGCCGGTGCCTTTTCCAAGCTCCTGGGCAGTTCAACGGGTACCGCGCTGCGCAGCGGATTATGGCTATGTGCCGGCGGCGAGTTCGGCTTTGTGATTCTGGCCCGCAGCGGCGACGTCCATCTGCTCGACGCCGTGACGCTGCAGCCGGTGCTGGCGGCCATGGTGCTCTCGCTGCTGCTGGCGCCGCTGATTGTGCAATTCTCCGACCGGCTGGTGTTTCGCTTCGTCGCCTCGGAATGGCTGCTGCGTTCGATGCAATTGACGCAGCTTGCCGCGCAGTCGCTGGCATCCGACAAGCACGCGATTCTTTGCGGCTACGGCCGCACCGGCCAGCATCTGGCGCGCTTTCTCGAAGCCGAAGGAGTTTCCTTCATGGCCCTCGACCTCGATCCCGAGCGGGTGCGTGAAGCCAGCGTTGCCGGCGAATCGGTCTCCTACGGCGATTCGTCGAAGAAGGAAACCTTGTTGGCGGCCGGCCTGTCGCGGGCCAGCGTGGTGATCATCACCTTTGCCGACATTGACGCCGCGCTGCGCGTGATCCACCGGGTCAGGGAACTGCGCCCCGATGTCGCCATCGTATCGCGGGCCAAGGAGCAGGACGACGTCGAAAAGCTCTACGCCGCCGGTGCCGCGGAAGTGGTTCCGGAAGCCCTCGAGTCGAGCGTGATGCTGGCCACCCACGCGCTGGCGCTGTCCGGCATACCGATGCACAAGGTGATCAAGCGCCTGCGCGAGATGCGAGAACAGCACTACGCCCTGCTGCGCGGCTTCTTTCACGGCGCCACCGATGCCGGCGCCCACCTGGCCGATGCCGACCAGCCGCGTCTGCATGCGGTGACCTTGACGCCGGGGACCTGGGCCATCGGCCGCCGGGTCGGCGAAATCGATCTGGCAAGAGTCGGCGCTGGCGTCACGGCAATCCGGCGCCGTACCCAGCGCGGGCTAAGGCTGGAGCCCGAACTGGAGTTGATCGAGGACGATGTGGTGGTGCTGATCGGAACCGCAGCGGCGGTGACGGCGGGGGAGGATGTGCTGTTGCGCCGCAAGCAGAAATGAAAACGAAGTTTCAGTGGAGGCTAATGCCGGCCTTAGCGGCGTTATGCCGGAACTAAAAAGCCCGCCGAAGCGGGCTTTTCTTCGAAGCGGGCTTGTCTTAAAGGATGGTCTTGCAGACGGTGTACATGGTCGAACCGTCATCAACGTAGGTTGCGTCCGGTACGGTTCCACCAACCTTCGCCGTTATATCAACAGCCGTAATTCCCCCATCGAGGGCCACCAGTCCAGACTGTTTCCACGCCTTCAATGCTCCGGCATTCGGTTTCCCGTCATCCAACTGATTGTCGACCGCTTCAGCGACTCTCCCCAGCAAGTTGGTCTGGCATGCCACCAAGCCGGCAAGGCCCAGGTTTGCGCCGACGGTGGGGTCTCCGGCACCCGCCTGCACTCCCAGTACGCCGCCCACGGAATTTTGCGGTTGAGTGCCGCTTGCGATATCCCCACCTACCAGATTGGCCAAGCGCAATTCTCGCCAAAACAAAAGCGTCTCGTCGGTGGCAGTCGCGCTATTAAACGTCCCTTCAATCTTGGCATTGCCATTTCCGGGGGCTGCGATTGCGGTCCAACGCGTTCCCGCGAGGGCATCGTCTCCCGGAAGCGCCTTGTAACGATCCTGATAAGCATAGACCGCAGTACTAAGGCCGTTCAAATCGTTCACAATGCCTTTGATTTTGGCGCTGTTGATCAACTCTTGGCCCTTCAGCACGCCGCCCAGCAGCAGGCCGATAATGACCAGCACGATGGCGATTTCGACTAGGGTAAAACCGGATTGTTTGCTTCTCATGATCATCTCCCCGTAGGGTCGGTGTTTGATATGCCTTACAAACAGCATAATTCATGCCAATATATTTATTGTAGTTTATTCAGTGGCTTGAAATTTCATTGTATTTTAATTCGGATGGCATCTGTCGATTATTGGACAGGTTCGTCAGTTATTTGGCAGATCTCTCCGTCACCTGCCTGGCTACAATCAGGTCACCGTCCCTGCGTCCTGCCCGACTTGTGAGCTTCCCTCCGTGCCGATTTTCTCTCCTTCTTCCAGCCTGTCTTCGCGGCTGATCGCGCTGCGGCGCGGATTGCTGCTGGCGCTGCTGGCTGCTTTGTATCTGGTTCTTTGGCAGGGGCCGGACACCCTGCTGGGTAGGACCCTGTTTGTCGTCCATCTCGGTCTGTTCATGCTTTGGCAACCCTTCGTGCATGCCGAGCAGCGCTTGTCGATGACCTCGCTGCTGGGTCTGGTTGGCGTGGTTCTGCTTGTCGGCGTTTTCCTGAAGGGCTGGATGATCGCGCTGTGGATCATGATGCTGGCGGGTATTGTCGGCGGCAAGGTGCTGCTGTTCGGCGCGCGCATTCCCCGTCTGTTCTACCTTCTGGCGCTGGCTTTCCTCGTCATCGCGCTGTTGCTGATGGCCGCTCCGCTGGCGGTGCACATGGCGAAGCCGCCGGAACAAATTCTCAGGCTGGGCTATGTGGTGCTGCCACTGGTGCTGATGGTGATGGCCGTGCTGCCGCAGGGACAGGAAGCCAGCGGTGCGCGTGAAGTGGTCGATTTTATCTACAGCCTGTTCGTCTTTCTGCTGCTGGCGGTGTTGATGCTGGGCAGCCTGGCGGCCATGCTGCTGTTTGGCAGCGGCTATGCCGAGGCCCTGCTGCAGGCCCTGTTGCTGATGGGCGCGATCCTGTTGGTGCTGGGTCTGGCGTGGAATCCGCACTCCGGCTTTTCCGGGCTCGGTGCGATGTTTTCGCGCTACGTGACGTCGATCGGCCTGCCGGTTGACCAGTGGCTGCAGGCTTTGGCCAATCTGGCGCTGCGCGAAGACGATCCACAGGTTTTTCTCGAGCAGGCCTGCGCCGAGATCGCGCAGCGACTGCCTTGGGTGACGGGTGGGGAATGGGTCGCCGGCAAAAGCCGCGGGCACTTTGGCGTGACCGATGGCCGCCGTTGGGAGTTCAGCCACGATGGCATGGTGCTTGTGCTCTACACGGCACTCTCGCTCTCGCCGACCTTGATCTGGCACTGCAACCTGCTGGCGCAGGTGCTTGCCCAGTTTCACGCCGACAAGCAGCGTGCTGTGGATCTGAAGCAATTGTCATACATGCAGGCCATTCACGAGACCGGGGCGCGGCTCACGCATGACGTGAAGAACCTGCTGCAGTCGCTGAATGCGCTGTGTTCAGCGGGCATTGAACCGGGTGCCGAGTCGTCACTGGAGTATCGCTCGCTCTTGCGACGCCAGTTGCCGGCAATAACCGTTCGGCTTGCCGAAACCCTGGCCAAACTCAATGCGCCGCAAAGCATATCGGCTGCCGGCTCGGTCGCTGCCGCAGAGTGGTGGCGGGAACTTGAGCAGCGAATGGCAGCGCTGCAATGGATAACTTTCAAAGCGGAGACGCCGCTTGCCGGTGAACTTCCTGTAGAAGTCTTTTCGAGTGTCGCCGACAACCTGATTCGCAACGCCGCCGAAAAGCACTTGCGTGAACCGACCCTCCGTCTGCAACTCGAACTGGTGCGCCATGGCGCGAGTTTCGAGCTGATTGTCTGCGACAATGGTTCGGCCATGGCGGAAGCCCTTGCATCGAACCTGTTTGTCGGCCCCGTGTCTTCCGAGAGTGGCTTTGGGATCGGCCTGTATCACTCGGCACGCTACGCGCAAGCGGCGGGATACCGGCTGGAACTGGCCGAGAATCGCGCCGGCCGGGTCTGCTTTCGGCTGACGCAGGCGACCTGAAACAGGCTCTAGCTTTCTTCGTCGTCGGTCGCGCCTTTGCGGCCAATCAGGCGATACACCGTCATGTTGCCCTTGCCTTTCAGGTAGATGGTTTGCGGCTCGTGAAAATCGAAGCTCGCCGCCAGGCGGTGGTAGGTCGTAGTGTCGCACTGGATCATGCCGGGCACGCCTTCCGAGGTGATCCGGCTGGCGATGTTTACCGTATCGCCCCAAAGGTCGTAGATGAACTTCTTCTTTCCCAGCACGCCGGCGACAATCGGCCCGGTGCCGATGCCGATGCGAATTTCGAGCTGCGAGGCATTGACGGAAAAGTCGCGCCGCAGCATGTCGCGCATTGCCACCGCCATGTCGGCGATCGCCGCGGAATAATCGCTGGTGTCTTCATTCAGACCGCCGGCCACCATGTAGGCATCGCCTATGGTCTTGATCTTTTCCAGGCCATATTCTTCGGCCAGTTCGTCGAAGGCGGAAAATATCCGGTTCAACATGGCGAACACCTGCGACGGCGACATGTTGGCCGCCACCTGGGTGAAGTTCACAATGTCGGCGAACATCACCGTGACATCGGCGAACCCGTCGGCGATCGTCTTGTTCGAGTTCTTCAGCCGCTCAGCTATGGCGCCGGGGAGAATGTTGAGCAGCAATTTTTCGGAGCGCTCCTGTTCGATCTGGATCAGCCTGTGGGCTTCTTCGAGGCTTATCTGAATCTTGCGTTTTTCCGCTATCGAAAGGCGCAACAGCAGATAGATGATGGTCGCCACCGAGATGAAGTTGAGCGCAAAAAAGACGACCGTGGTGCGGACCGGGACGGTGAACTTCTGTGCGATCGCGATGTCGGCCAGATAATAGTCGGCGGCGCCGGACAAGGCAGTCAGTATTACCCACGCCAGGAACCAGCCAAGCGACTGCCGCACGCCAATGCACAGGATGGCGCCAATCGGGGCGAGCAGCCCCCACAGCACGACACCGCTGGTGGAAATGATGGTGCCACCGGCCCACTGCGCGACGAAGGGCAGGAACAGGAACAAGCCCAGCTGGGTGACGCGGAACAAATCGAAATTCCGCCACTTGATGTAGAAGAACATATTGCCCACCAGCAGCAACTGGAAGGCAAAGGGTATGGTGGTCGAGAACTGAGGTCCGAGAACGGAGTAGATTCCCACCCAGAGCATGATCCCCACGCTTGCCAGGCCGGTCGCCAGCATCAGCAGGGACTTGTTGAGCCGCAGTTCCTCGCTGTCATCGGGCTCGATGCCGGCATTGCGTAGCGTGTCGTAGAAACGCGGCGGCGCGGTACTTGATTCGGGAGGGGTCATGAAACGGGTTTGGGCCATGTAGGTGGCGGCTAACTGGTTCGCATAGTTGAAGTGTCGCGGAATCGGCGGCAATGGTCAAGAATGATCAGCGGTGGGTTGCCGGTCGAACTCGCTGGTTCGGGACGCCGCGCCTCGTTTCTTGCGCCGCCGCGCAAATTGGTGTTGAATGCCGACGCATGGCCGAGGCAAAGAAATACGAGATAGCGGTTGCGGTGGCGACCCATTACATTGCGGAGCAGTCCGATCCGGCGATCAATCGTCACGTTTTCGCCTACACCGTTACCATCAGCAACACCGGTAACGTGCCCGCGCAACTGATTTCGCGGCACTGGATCATCACCGATGCCGAAGGCCATGTGCAGGAAGTGCGCGGGCTGGGGGTCGTCGGCCACCAGCCGCTGCTGGGGCCCGGCCAGAGTTTTGAATACACCAGTGGCTGTCAACTCGCCACACCCGTGGGCACCATGAAGGGCAGCTACCAGATGACGGCCGAGGACGGCGTGCAGTTCGAGGCGCCGATTGCCGAATTCGTGCTGTCCATGCCGCGCGTGCTGCATTGAGCCTGAAACACGGCTAGACGCTGGCGGCTCCGTTCTACGCTGCATTCCTGACCGCCGCCGCGTGAGGCGCGCGCAAGCGCATGATCAATCCGCTCGCGTCATGTCGCGACGCGCCTGGATGTGGTCCTCGAGGATGTGCTGGAGGCGGTCGGCGGCCTTGATGTGAAGTCGAACGAGGCGGCGCTGGCCTCGGGCTGGTTTCGCCTGATCCGTTTGACGAAGCCTACTTTCTGGCGGCAATTGAAATGACGCGTCGGAGCGGCTTGGTCGAGTAAGCCCCGGCCAGTTGCCGGTTGCGCTCCTGCACCCGCCACCAGACCCGCAGGCCGAGCAGGATGCCAACCAGGAGTGCATAGATCAGCGGCTTGCTGAGGTCGGCCTTGACCATCCATGAATAGTGCAGCACGGCCAGGAGGCCGATCAGGTACACGCTGCGATGCAGCTCCTGCCAGCGGCGGCCGCCGAGCTTGCGGATGGCGAAGGCATTCGACGTCGCTGCCAGCGGCACCAGCAGCGCGAAGCTGATCATGCCGACGGTGATGAAGGGGCGCTTCAGAATGTCCTTGGCAATCGCCGGCCAGTCGAAGAACTGGTCGAACCACAGATACGTGGTCAGATGCAAGGCCGCGTAGAAAAACACGAACAGCCCCAGCATGCGGCGCAAGCGGCCCAGCCAGGCCCATCCGGAGTATTTGCGCAACGGCGTCACCGTCAGCGTGATCAACAGAAAATTCAGCGCCCAGGTGCCCAGGCCGCGCGTCACCGCCTCGATCGGATTGGCGCCCAGCGTGTCGGCCTGCACGCCCCAGGCGTAGTAGGCCAGCGGTGCGAGGCAGGCGATAAACAGCGGTGGCTTGATCAGGGACAGGTTCAAAACTGCTTCCTCAAGTCCATCCCGCTGTAAAGCTGGCCGACCTGCTCGGCATAGCCATTGAACATCAGCGTCTTGCGCTTGCTGAATTCGCCGATGCGGCGCTCGCTGGCCTGGCTCCAGCGCGGGTGATCGACCTCGGGGTTCACGTTGGAATAAAAGCCGTATTCGCGTGGCGCTGATTTCATCCAGGAGGTCAGCGGTTCCTTGTCCGTGAGGCGAATCCTGACGATCGACTTGCCGCTCTTGAAGCCGTATTTCCAAGGCACTACGAGGCGCAATGGCGCGCCGTTCTGGTTCGGCAGCACGTCGCCATACAGACCGACGGCAATGATGGCCAGCGGATGCATGGCTTCATCCAGCCGCAGGCCTTCGACATAGGGCCAGTCGAGCACCCGGCTTCTGACGCCGGGCATGGTTTCGGGCTGCACCGCGGTGATGAACTCGACATACTTCGCGCTGCCCAGCGGTTCGACCTGCTTCAGCAGGCTTGACACCGGGAAACCGAGCCAGGGAATCACCATGCTCCAGCCCTCGACGCAGCGCAGGCGGTAGATGCGCTCTTCCAGCGGTGCCAGCTTCAGGATGTCCTCGATACCCAGCGTCTTCGGCTGCTTTACCAGGCCCTCGATGCTGAGCGTCCATGGCCGCACCCGCAGGGCATGCGCCGTGCGCGCCGGGTCTTCCTTGTCGGTGCCGAATTCGTAATAGTTGTTGTAGCCGGTGACATGCTTGAGTGGCGTCGGCGGCTCGGTGCTCGAAAGGACGCTGGGACGGCCGGGACCCAGCTTCGCCTGTGCCGCAGGAAGCATGCCGGCCAGCGCGGCGCCTGCGGACAGGCGCAGAAACTCGCGGCGGCGGTCGAACAACGAGCGCGGAGTAATGTCGGACGGGGCGATGTCGTCGGGGCGAAGAATGAGCATGGCGGTTCTCCATATTTGGCGAAGATATTCCTTTGACGCTGCAACTTTTCAAACCTTGCATCCCTCGCTTGACCGCAAGGGCATCGCGCTGCTAGAATATCCCGACTTATTTACTCAAGTATTTTATTGGACCATTCCATGGACATCAAGCAGAAAATTCACGATACCGTTACGGGCAATCCGGTCGTGCTCTACATGAAGGGTACGCCGCAGGCGCCGCAATGCGGTTTCTCAGCGCGTGCGATCCAGATCCTGCAGGCATGCGGCGTCAAGAACCTGGTCACGGTGGATGTACTGGCTGATCCGGACGTCCGCCAGGGCGTCAAGGATTACGCCAACTGGCCGACCGTGCCGCAACTCTATATCAACGGCGAGTTCGTCGGCGGCAGCGACATCATGACCGAGATGTATCAATCGGGTGAGTTGAAGAAGCAGCTGGAACCGATCGTCAACGCCAGCTGAATCACCGCCTGAGTTCTGCCAGCAGCCTTTCGATCATGCGTTGCGCCTGACCCAGATAGGCGCTGCCGAACAGGTTGAAATGATTCAGGATGTGGTACAGGTTGTAGAGCGGCTTGCGCGTCTCATAGCCTGAGTCCAGCGGCCACGCGGCGCGATAGGCGGCATAAAAGCTGGTGGGAAAGCCGCCGAACAGCTCCGCCATGGCGACATCGGTTTCGCGGTCGCCGTAGTAACAGGCCGGATCGAAAATCACCGCCGTGTCGTCGCCGCATTGCGCCGCATTGCCAGACCACAGATCACCGTGCAGGAGACTGGCCGCGGGCTGGTAGTCGATGAAGAGACCACCGACACGCTCGATGATGGCGTAGCCCTTCGCCACCAGCGTTTTGTCCATGCCATTCTGCAATGCGAGCTGCAGTTGCGGCCGCAGCCGGCGTTCGCCGAAGAAATGCGGCCAGCTCGGATGGGGTGTGTTGTGCTGCGGCGTCGCGCCGATGAAGTTGTCCTCGGCCCAGCCGAACGAGTCCCCGGTCACGCGATGCAGTTCTGCCATCGCGGCGCCGAGTCGGGCACCGCCTGTCTGATCGAGCGTGGCCAGATCGAGATAGTCGAGGACCAGAAAAGCCTGTGTGTCGGTCCGGCCCAAGGTGACGAAAGTCGGCGTTGGCACCGCGCCGGCCGTTGCCAGTGCTTGCAGTCCCTGCGCTTCAGCGGCAAACATTGCTGCGGCGGCAAGTTCGTTGGTCTTTACGAAATAGTGGCGGACGCCGTCAGCAATGTGCCAAGCGTGATGAATCGAGCCGCCGCCGACCGGGGCGGCCGAACACGAGTTGAAAGGGATTCCCGTGCGCTCGGCAATCGCTGCCGCGATAGACCCGAACTCGGGTGTCAAAGCGACGCCAGGCGGGTATTGGCATCAGCCAGGCGACCGGCGATGACGTCAAGAAAGCCCTGATAGAAGTGCATCCGGCATGCATCCGAGGCGTGCTGCAGCGCTTGCGCAGAAATGGTGACGACGCGGGTGGCGGTCTGCGCCACCACGTCGGCACCACGGGTGTGCTCGCCGCGGCGGATGATGGCCATCTCGCCAAAGCATTCGCCAGCCGCCAGGGTTCCCAGGGAATGGCCGCTTTTTGACACCGTCATTTCACCGTCAAGCAAGAACGCAAAAAAATCGCCGCGTTCGCCGTCCCGCATGATCACGGTGCCGGCTGCAACTTCGTCCCAGCGCGAGAAGCGCACCACTTCCCATAGATGAACATCGGAAAACTCATTGAAGAAATGCAGCGCGCGCAGGGCTTCGAATTTCTCGCTGTCCGGGAATGCCTGGCGTTGCGCCAAAAGCTGCTTGTTGCGAAAGGATTGGGCGAGATCGTGGGAAAACTCCTCCCAGGTCTGGTAGCGCGATTCGATTTCCTTCTGCATGGCGCGGGCGACGACGGCATCGAGACTCACCGGCATGTCGGTGCGGAAGGTCGAAGGCGGCGGTGGATCGGTATTGCAGATCTGATAAATCATGCCGTAGTTGGAGGTCGACTGGAATGGCAGTCGTCCGCTGAGCAACTGGTACATGACCACGCCGAGCGAATAGATGTCGGTCTGGTGATTGAGCGTCATGTCCCGCACTTGCTGCGGCGACATGTAGGCTGGTGAGCCGACGCCTGATACCTGGGTGCGCGTTTGTTCAGAACTGGTCAGCATCGCCGCGCCAAAATCGGAGATCTTGATGTCGCCACTGGTTTGTGCGGCGTTGTCCGCCGCGTTGACCAGCAGGATGTTCGCCGGCTTGATGTCGCGATGGGTAATGCCGGCGCGAAAGGCGTAGTCGAGCGCCCGGGTGCATTTGAAGATCATCTCCACCAGGCGGTCGACCGGCAGCAGCGTGCTGGGGGTGCAGAAGGGTTCCAGTGTGCCGCCCTGAACATACTCCATGACAATGTAGCTTTGCTCCTCGGCCAGCACGGCATCAAAAATCTGCACGATATGCGGATGCATGAGTTTTCCGGCCAGCGAAGCCTCGGTCATCAGCAGATTGCGGTAGAGCCGGCCGCGCTCCTTGTCACGCAGCACTTCGGGGAAGATGGCCTTGACTGCGACTTCGCGCTTGGCAAAGGGATCGAAGCCGAGGTAGACGATCGAGGTCGCGCCTTCGCCGAGCTTCTTGCGAATTTCGTACTTGCCGATGCGCTCGGGAATCGCCATCGATCAGTGATCAGAGCCGCGCGCGCGAACGTGCGATGGCGGCGCGAACCTGCGACGGCGCGGTGCCGCCGAGGTGGTTGCGGGCGGCCAGCGAACCGCTCACGGTCAACACTGCAAATGCGTCGTCGCCCACCAGCGGGGAAAACGCGCGCAGTTCGTCGAGCGTCAGGTCCGGCAGGTCACAGCCGCGCGCCTCGCAGGCGCGCACGGCGCGGGCTACCGCTTCATGCGCGTCGCGGAAGGGCAAGCCCTTCTTCACCAGGTAGTCGGCAAGGTCGGTCGCCGTGGCGTAGCCCTGGCGCAGCGCCGCGGCCATCGCCTCAGGCTTGACGCGAATGCCCGGCACCAGGTCGGCAAAGATGCGCAAGGTATCGATCAGCGTGTCCGCCGTGTCGAACAGGGGCTCCTTGTCTTCCTGGTTGTCCTTGTTGTAGGCCAGCGGTTGCCCTTTCATCAGGGTCAGCAGGCCCATCAGATGCCCGAACACGCGGCCGGTCTTGCCGCGCGCCAGTTCCGGCACGTCGGGGTTCTTCTTTTGCGGCATGATCGACGAGCCGGTGCAGAAGCGGTCGGCGAGATCGATGAACCCAATGCGCGGACTCATCCACAGAATCAGTTCTTCCGAGAAGCGCGAGATGTGGGTCATCACCAGCGACGCGGCGGCACAGAATTCGATGGCGAAATCGCGGTCGGAAACAGCATCCAGCGAGTTCTCGCAGACGGATTCGAAGCCGAGTTCCCGCGCCACGGCTTCGCGGTCGATCGGGAAGGTGGTACCGGCCAGGGCCGCCGCACCCAGCGGCAGGCGATTGACGCGGTGGCGGCAGTCGGCGAAGCGCTCGCGGTCGCGGCGCAGCATCTCGAAATACGCCAGCAGATGATGGCCGAAGGTCACCGGCTGCGCCACCTGCAAATGCGTGAAGCCAGGCATGGGCGTGTCAACGTGGGCTTCCGCCGCGTCGAGCAGCGCCTGCTGGAAATTGCGCAACAGGCCGTCGATGTCGTCGATGGTGTCGCGCAGCCAAAGCCGGATGTCGGTGGCCACCTGGTCGTTGCGCGAGCGACCGGTGTGCAGGCGCTTGCCGGCGTCACCGACCAGGGTCGTGAGACGCTTCTCGATGTTGAGATGCACATCCTCGTCATCGAGATTCCAGCTGAAACTGCCGGCTTCGATTTCGCTGGTGATCGTCGCCATGCCCTGCTCGATCGCAGCCAGGTCGGCGGCGGCGATGATGCCTTGCTGCGCCAGCATTCGTGCATGTGCCAGCGAAGCCCGCACGTCCTGCCGCCACATGCGGCGGTCGAAGAACACGGAAGCGGTATAACGCTTGACGAGATCGGACACGGGTTCGGAAAAGCGGCCTGACCACGCTGCCGGGGCGGCTGCTGATGCTGGAAGTTTTGGTTCTGTCATAGTCGGACTGCCATGTCAGCTGGGAATGCATGCCGTAAAAGCACTGGAAAATCAACGGGGACGGACAATTACTTGAAGTGCAGAGTATAAGGGAAAACCGTTTGGCGGCTTGTTCCGTCGATGTCTTGAAGAAAGCCGGACATCGCCGGGTGGGATCGGATAAATCTAGTGGGACCTTTGTCGGCCGGTGGCCACAGTTGAGGTCCGTGTTCGGATGCCGGGAACGATCAACTATAGGGAAGCGATCCACACACTTTGCGGTGGAGTCCCGCGACCGAGAAATGACGCCGCAGCGCAGTTTCGTTGACGCCGACAGGCGTGCCGCCTAACATCGCGCCTTTGCATCAACACTCGATACCCGCCGTGGACTTCGCCAGATTGTATGCCCCCATTGATGCCGACATGAGCGCGGTTGACGCCGTCGTTCGGGCCCGACTGCACTCGGACGTGGTGCTGGTGCGCCAGGTCGCCGAATACATCATTTCGGCCGGCGGCAAGCGCATGCGCCCGGCGCTGGTGCTGCTTTCCGCCGGCGCCTGTGGTTATTCCGGAACCCGCCATCACGAACTGGCGGCCGTGGTCGAGTTCATTCATACCGCCACGCTGTTGCACGATGACGTAGTCGATGAGTCATCGCTGCGTCGTGGCCGCGATACCGCCAACGCGGTGTTCGGCAACCCGGCCAGCATACTGGTGGGCGATTTCCTGTATTCGCGCGCATTCCAGATCATGGTCGGCGTCGGCAGCATGCGCGTGATGCAAGTGCTGGCTGATGCGACCAACATCATTGCCGAGGGAGAAGTGCTGCAACTGATGAACTGCCGCAACGCCGATATCGAGGTGGATGCCTATCTCCAGGTGATTCGCTACAAAACCGCCAAACTGTTCGAAGCCGCCGGGCGGCTCGGCGCCATTCTTGGCGACGCGAGTGCCGAGATCGAAGAGGCGATGGCGGCCTATGGCACGCACATCGGCACCGCGTTTCAGTTGATTGATGATGTGCTCGACTACTCGGGGATGGAGGCGGAAACCGGCAAGCATCTCGGCGACGACCTCGCCGAAGGCAAACCGACCCTACCCCTGATCCATGTCATCCAGCAGGGCAGCCCGCAGCAGGCGGCTTTGGTACGCAGTGCCATCGAAAACGCCAGCAGTGATAGGTTCGCCGAAGTACTCGCGGCAGTGCGTTCCAGCGGCGCTCTTGATGCTGCGCGCCGGCATGGCGTCGATGAGGCCGAGATGGCCAAGGCGGCATTGGCGCCGCTGCCGGATTCAAAGTTCAGGGAAACGCTGCTACAATTGGCGGACTTTGCGGTGCAACGGAGTTTCTGACCGCCGCAATGTCTGCAAGGATGATCTCTCGAGCCGAGTTTTCAGGCCCGTTCCCGCAACGTGATTCCTTGCCACCAACTTGCCGTCGGGGCGTAGCTCAGCCTGGTAGAGTACTGCGTTCGGGACGCAGGAGTCGGAGGTTCGAATCCTCTCGCCCCGACCAACTGATTGAAGGACTTGCTGCATTTAGCGGGTTCTTTCCCCGGTTGCAATGTCACTTGATTGTAACCGGTTGAGCACCAACGCCACTCGCCCAAGGTTTTCCGGCGCCAGATGCGCGTAGCGCTCGGTCATCTCGATGCTACCGTGGCCAAGCAGCTCCTTCACTTCTAGCAACGGAACTCCCGCACTGACGAGCCAAGAGGCGCAGGTATGGCGAAGGTCGTGGACTCGAAAGTCCGTAATCTTCGCCCGACTACACGCCGCCTGAAAGCCGTTTTGCATGAATTGCACCCGCTTGCCGTTCTCGTGAGAAAACACCCACGGCGATTTTGGGCAATGTTCATCACGAAACCGAGCACGATTAGCCAGTGCAGAACGTGCCACGTCGCTTAACGGCACAAAGCGCCGCTTCCCGTTCTTGGTGTTCTCGCCTTCCAGTCGGATGCAACCTGTGACTAGGTCAACGCGATCCCAAGACAGTTTGAGCAGTTCATTCTTCCGGCAGCCGGTGTTCAGTGCCAGGCGAATGAAGTCGGCCAGATGAGGTGATTTCTTTTCTTCCTTGGAGGCTTCGCCAATCAAGCGCTCGGCCTCTTCCTTCTTGATCCAACGCAAGCGGCCCTGCGGCTCCTTCAAAGACATACCGGTTACCGGATTCTGGACGTTCCATTCCAAAGTAATGCGAGCGAAATTGGACGCCGCGGACAACAGGTCTAGCTCCCGATTGATCGTACTACCTGAAACGCCGTCGTTCTTGCGCTTCTGTATGTAGGACGACACGTCCGCGCGACGTATCCGCTCCGCCGCCATGCCGGTAAAGTGAGGTTGCAACCGCCGACAAGCGATTCCCACTCGCTCGACAGCGCGCCACTCGCTCTGCTTGGCCGTAATGAATGCGTGCATCATTTCGTCAAACGTGTGCTCGGGTTCGATTCCCCATCGCAGCAACTGATGGGCCTCATGTCGCCATTTGGCTTCAAGCGCCTTGGCTTCGTTGAGGTCAGTTGTTCGAGTAGATCGGTAAGTCGGTTTGCCGCTTGCATCGGTGAATTTGACCCACCAGTAAGGCGAGCCTTTGCGTCGGTATGGCATGGATTCTTTCCTTTCCACGTCGCCGACTCGATGCAGGATGGATTATGCGCCGGCTCCTTGATGGATTCCACATATACATGCAGGTCAGCGACGGCAATAAGCACACGCCGCCGCATTCGGCGCCGTGGCAGCGCCCCTTCTGCAACCAGACGCTTGACCGTGCGAACAGATACGCTAAGCAACTCAGCCGCTCCAGCGAAGTCGACCAGCAATGGATGGTTTATGGTGGTCAATTCCGAAATCCTGATGACCTGAAAACCCTTGCCATTGCTCGTTTCCCCGATTTATTTCTATGTATCAAGTAATCAGTGGGCCGTTTCAGGCCACCGCACCAGGCCCGCGTCCGGGCGCCGGCTCCGCCGTGCGCGCGGGCGCGGCCCCGGTTGCGGCGGCGAGGATCGACGGCTTCTGACCTTTGAGCGCATAGAACATCACCGTTCCGGAAGCAACGAAAGCGCCTACTGGCACGCTTACAACCTTGCCGGCCAGCTTCCGGTACAGATCAGGGTCTTCGGCGGTCAGATTGACTAATTCGTGACGTTTCTGGCCGTTCTGTAGCTCGTTCTCGGCCATGATCTGAACCCGGCTCTTAGCCGGACGGATTTCGCCTGTTTCTTTGTCAGTGCTGGCCGCTTGGTCGAAGACGTTCAGCACTTGGCCGTTGAGGGTCAGCATGCTCATTTCTTTGCCTCCCTCGCAGCATTGAACTCCGCCAGGGCAGCAAGGCGCTCATGCACGCCTTCCGCATCAATGATTGCCTTCGCTTTTTCGACGGCCTCGATGAATGCAGCTTCGAGAAACTTGCGCTTC
The DNA here is from genome assembly GCA_023229685.1 of Sulfuritalea sp. Taxonomy (GTDB): domain Bacteria; phylum Pseudomonadota; class Gammaproteobacteria; order Burkholderiales; family Rhodocyclaceae; genus Sulfuritalea. Next base: position 550,868 of record JALNYT010000001.1, on the reverse strand, counting down.
GAGATTCCAAGAAAGCCACAAATGGAATCTATTTCGTCGGAAAGTTGTACCGATACCTTGGCACATACATTCTTGATCTGGCCGCTAAATTCCGGTGATGCCAGAATGTCATCCGTAAGCAGTTGCATGAAATCGCCTTCGACCATGTGGCCGAGTGCAGCGTGAGTGACGAGCATATCGAGGGGGGTTCTGGTATTCATTTCCAATTCTCCTTTGTTTGGATGATAAAAGATGCAAATTGGAATCTATCACGGCCTTTTTGGTTTTGCAAGCACCTTTCGGCCTTACTGGTGACAAGTTCTCAAACTGAGCGGTCCTTGCTGAACCTATTTCCGGCTTCGCCGATCGCGGTTTGACGCTACACTTGCGCGCAATGAAGAAAAAAGCGCCGTCACTCCAAATCATTCGTCAGCCCAGAAGGGCTACTCGGGCGCCCAGTTCCGTTGCTCGACTGTCGGTTGTTGACCTATTTGCAGGCGCCGGCGGTATCTCCGAAGGTTTCCGGCAAGCCGGCTTCTCAATCCTGGCGGGTTCGGACAATGATCCCGACGCCGCGGCCACCTACGCCCGGAATTTTCCCGAAGCGTCCGTAATTACAGGCGACATTCGGAAACGCAACATCAAGCAGAAGATTCTCGAGGTCGCCAGGCACGCTGACGTGTTGGTGGGTGGCCCCCCATGTCAGGCGTATTCGCAAGTCCGAAATCATGCTCGCCTGATCGACGATCCCCGCAATTCTCTATACAGAGAGTTCGTGGACGTCTTGAGGCAAACCCTACCGATGGCATTCGTTATGGAAAACGTAACGGGTATGGATCAAATGGGCGTTCGCGAACAAATCGCCTCTGACTTGGCATTGGACGGGGCTTACGAAGTTACCCCTCAGGTTGTTGATGCAGCCGATTTCGGGGTGCCACAAACTCGGAAACGGCTATTGTTTTTGGGGATTCGCCGATCATTGCACGTGCAACCGCCTGTCCTGAAGGGTACCGGCGCTACTGATTGCGTCGCCCTGGCTCGCTTTACGAACACGCGGCGTCCTCGCTATCAACTCGTGATCCAGAATCATTTACTGAGCCTTCGTATTGGCGACGCGTTGCGGAATCCAGACGATGCCACAGTGGTCACAGCGGCCGATGCGCTTTCTGACTTGGCGGGCCTCCCAGTAGGCAACCGTGTTGACTGTGTTCCGATCATTGACTTACCCATGCCGACGACCGCTTACCAACACCTTATGCGGGACGGTGCGACCGACACCATTTCTAATGTTCAGGTGCCGCGCATCAATCGAGACACGGTACTTCGTCTCGAAGGAATTCCACAAGGGGGAAATCACCGCGATCTCGCCGACGATCTACTTGAGCGATACATTACCGGGCAAAAGTGGGGCCAAGACAATGGTACCGGCAGACTTTCCCGCAGACACTTTTACGCCTATCGCCGCTTGCACCCCGGAATGTGGGCTTGGACCCTCAACACCAAAGCCGACTCCGTTTATCACTACTCTGTCGCGCGTGCTCTTTCAGTCCGCGAGTTTGCAAGGCTTCAGTCATTCCCTGACAGGTTTGAATTCACGACCGATCCATGCAAGGGGATGATCCCGGGCCGGCACGATGGGGGGCCAGCCCACTCACGATATCGTCAAGTCGGGAACGCTGTACCTCCGCTCTTGGCGAGGGCCATCGCGCAGGCAGTAAAGGCTGCCATTGAATCGGCGCATGAGCGCGAGCACCTGTCCGCGAAGGCAGGGTAGGTCAATTGACTTCAAACGAAAACGGAACAGGCACCGCGTTCGTCAAAGCGGCCTTTGGGGCAAAAAATCGCACTCGTCTTATCGACAGTTATCTTGACGCCGTTACCGACAACGAGTTTCCTGCCCATCTAGCCTGGTCGCACGTCTATCGGCTCCTGTTGTGGATTGACCAAACAACGGGCCTTGCTCACTGCTACGAAAGCGATAAATCCCAACCAGGTAAGAACTGGTATGCACGGACGCTCGCATTCCACGATTGGGTCGCATCGGCCCTCGACGAGTCCCCGGGAACTTTGGCCGATGAAATCGACTGGCTTTTTCGTCGAGCGACCTCCGATCTCGCAACAGAAGTGATGCACAAGGCGGCAAGGGTTGCCGCAACAGCAACAACGCAACGGAAGCCTTACCAAGAGCGCGGTTTTCCTAGGCCAGGTGAAGACCCGGAACTTGTCGCAATCGTACGGGACGTTCTCGGCAAGCACATTAGCGATGAACCGACACCAGAAGAGTGGCAACTCCTAGTGCAGCGTTTGCGACAATATCTTGCGCTGGAAAACAAGCGCAAAAATCTCGTTGGTGAGGGCTTCGAGGACGTTCTTTCGCATGTCATCAGACGTGTTTGCAGCAGCAAGATGGAAGTGCTGACGAGATGCCTTCTGCAAGATATTCCTGGCTTCAATCGCGGGCGACGCGGAGAAAAGCCTAACAAGGTTGATCTGGCAATTATCCGACCTGGCATGCGAACCATCGTGACCGCAAAATGGAGTGTCCGCGCGGATCGCGAAAAACAGTTTGCCACCGAGTTCGGCGAGTATGTCGCGGGAGAATCAGAAGGAAAACCATTCGAGTATGTGTTTGTCACGAATGAATTCGATCCGGCAAGACTGATGCGGGCCTGCGAAAAGCTCGCGTCGAATGCTCGAATGTTCTCGCATGTGGTTCATATCAACACCGATGCAATCAAGGCCACGTATGGCCCTGCACCGGAAGAATCCATGCGGCGTGTCATTGGTTACATAGACGAAGGGCGATTGATTAGCCTTGGCCGTTGGCTCGAAATTTTGGACGGCGTTCGACCAGGCTGAATCAGCAAGTGCCTTACTCGGGCACGATGTAGTTGGGAAATCCGCCGCCAGTGTCGGTATTAGTCAGGGGGAGGTAAAGCCTTCCCCCTGACTAACACATGAGCGTATTTCCTCGTCGCGCCGATCAAGGGCCGGCCCTGCGGGCCTGCGATCCTCACCCGTTCGGTGCTCGGCCCTGCGGGCCTGCGCTCCGCTGCGGCCTCCGGTCGCTCCCTTGACGGTGGCACCCTCGGTGGGATAAATCGATGCTTGGCATCGCAGGATGGCGGGCGAGGTTTGCTGACCTTCTCCAGGCAGTACCCGGCGCCCTTGGCAAATCGGAAGAGCAGTTCGACGAATGGTTCGTCATCCAGCGGCGCTTCCGTCAGATCCTCGGGCACCTCGACGCCGCGAAACGCTCCCAACGAAAATACTAAGTTTCGCCCTTTCAACGTCTCGTAACCATGCCAGTTGTCCTCCAGGGGAAGGTCCGAGAATTTCACAGCGTACTTGAACACTTCCAGGAAGCCCTCGACAACCTCATCCTGGTCACGGAACGGCCTGACGTCGACTATGTAGCTGTCACCTGTGATGGCGAGCCAATCCCGACTCAGCTTCTCCTGGTCAGGGGCTTCATGGCATAGCCAAACCATGTGCACGTGTGGGTGCCATTCGCTTGAACCCTTGCCCCGCTTGAACTCATACGAGCCGACCGACCCCACTGCCTTCGCGGCCTCGACGTGTGGCCCTTTGCCACGCAGATAAGAGCGTCTCGCTTGGGTCATTCGGGCCATGCTTCCATGCAGATGCCGGAACCGCTCAGCCAGGTCAGGGCCGTTCTTGACCGTGACCGTAACCAGGTACGCCTTGAGGCCCGGTTTCTCTGCCTGAATAACTTGAAGTCGCTGTGCATAGCTCCTCACCAGTTTTGCTCCTCGTCGGATAGCGCAGAGCGGACACAAAAGGTGCCGCCGGCAAAAATCCGCCGCATGCAAACGTATCTTGTCCACTTGGTAGTAATCGCGGAATAAAAGGTGATGACCGCACTTACTCAACCCGCGAGCTTCCTTGACATGCCCTCGAGCGAAGGCATAATTCGCCATATCGAGCGCGCGATGATGTGCTCTCGAATAGCGGTCTAACCGAGTGGGCAAGCCGCTAGCATCATCCGCCCCCTTGTGACTCTCGCCCGCCAAAGCATCGAGTCCAAGGGGGTTTTCCTTTTCATCCATAGGAAACCCCCCTGACTCGCCGCCTTAAGCGTCTCCGTCTCAGGAATGCGGAAACTTTTTCGATGCCAGCAAGATTTGCTCGCGCACCGTCTAGCGATACACTGTCACCACTTTGTAACCACGGGGAGGCACGAACCCCGTATTTCCGGGCCTTTTCGGTCGTCTTTGCATCGAGCCAACGAGCGTAATATGTTGAAAACGCAACGTCATTTGACCGAGGGGCCGGATTCGGGACGCAGGAGTCGGAGGTTCGAATCCTCTCGCCCCGACCAATTTCCTCAAGCTGCGGGGATCTGAGGCCGTGGCTAAATTCCTCCTCTTCATTGTTGTGCTCGCCGTGATCTATGCGCTGGTGCGCGCGTCAAACCGACGCAGCAAGCCGCCACCCGCGGCGCGAATGCCCGAGGCGATGACGCAATGTGCGCATTGCGGGGTGCACTTCCCCGGCGCCGAGTCGGTACGCGAAGGCGAGCGCGACTACTGCTGCGAAGATCATCGACGCCTGGGAGCCCGGTCTTGAGCGTGCAGACGATGGCGCCGCAGGAAACCGATGGAATCGAATCCTTCTGGCGTTCGCTGCGTTACTTCTCGGTGTACCGCTTGTCGATCGCCGTGCTGTTTCTGGTCGCGGCACTGGTGTTTGGTGACACGATCAGTCTCGGTACGCAGGATGCCCAGTTGTTCGGCCGTGTCGCTGCCGTCTATCTTCTGTTGGCCATTGTGTTTCTTGTGGCACTGCTGCGACGACCGCGGCGCTTCAATCTACAGCTTTCAGTGCAGGTGGCGGTCGACATTGCAGCCTTGACGCTGATGATGCTCGCCAGCGGCGGACAAAAGAGCGGAATCGCCGTCCTCCTGTTGGTGGTCGTCGCCGGTGCCGCTCTGGTCGGGCAGGGGCGGATGACCCTGTTTTACGCGGCGCTGGCCTCGGTGACCATGCTGCTCGAGGAAAGCTGGCGCGCACTGACCCTGGAAGCTGATCCCGCAGACTTCGTGCGTACCGGACTCATCAGTATCGCCTTCTTCGCGACGGCGATCATCGCCCGGCTGTTGGCGCGGCGGGTGGTGGCCAACGAGAAACTGGCGCGGGAGCGGGGGCGGGAACTCAATGACCAGTTGCGGATCAGCGAGCGGATCATTCGCGATATGGAGGACGGCGTGCTGGTGGTTGACGGCGACGGGCGGGTGCGGCTGCTCAATCCGCGCGCCGAGGCACTGCTGGATGTGCAGGCATCGGATGGCGCAGAGTTGGCGACGTTTTCCCGCAGGCTGGCTGATCGCTACCGGGTGTGGAGCGATCAGCCGGTCGAAATGGTGGAAATGCTGCCCCAGGAAAGCGGGCGGCTATTGCGCGTGCGCTACCTGCCTGCAGCCGAGTCCGCGGGACATGCGCTCATTTATCTGGAAGACATGGAGCGGGTACAGTCCCACGCGCAGCAGCTGAAACTTGCTGCACTCGGGCGGCTCACCGCCAACATGGCGCACGAGATCCGCAATCCGCTGGCCGCCATCAGCCATGCGGCCGAGCTGCTGGCCGAGGAGGATACCGATCCCGTGCGTCAACGTCTGGCCCGTATCATTCACGACAATACACGTCGGCTCAACCGGCTGGTGACCGAGGTGCTGGAACTCGGTCGTCGGGACCGCGCGCAACCGGAAACGTTTCGCTGGCGGGCCTTCCTTTCCGGATTTCTGGAGGAACTGACTTTGCACGACGCATCGGCCGGCCGGCGCGTACGGATTGGTGAGGGCGATGTCGAACTGCGTTTTGATCGGGGACACCTTTATCGCGTGCTATGGAATCTGCTGGGGAATGCACTGCGCCATGCCAGCGAGGCGGACGGCGCGGTGCGACTCGAGGCGCGGGCTGGGGCCACGGCGAACCGCGTGGAATTGCACATCATCGACGATGGTCCGGGCGTCGACGAGGCCCAGCGCAACCAGGTGTTCGAGCCTTTTTTCACAACACACGGCGCGGGTACCGGGCTGGGGCTCTATATTGCGCGGGAACTGTGTGAGGCGAGCGGCGCCCATCTCGAACTGCTGGACGAGGCACCGGGCGCTCATTTCCAGATTACCGCCGAGGGACTCGTATGTCGCTGAAGAATGAACGTCATGCTCGCAGCAGTGGCGAAACCAAGCGCGTGCTGGTAGTCGACGACGAAGCCGACATCCGCGAGTTGCTCGACCTCACCCTGGCGCGCATGGGTCTGCTGGCGGATTGCGTGGGATCTCTCGCCGAAGCGCGCCGCATGTTGGCCAGTCAGCGCTACCAGCTATGCCTGACCGACATGCGCCTGCCCGACGGCGAGGGCCTGGAACTGGTGCGTCATATCGCCGACACCGTGGCCGACTTGCCGGTAGCGGTGATTACCGCGCACGGTAGCGCCGAGAATGCGGTGTCTGCGCTCAAGGCGGGGGCATTCGACTACATAGCCAAACCGGTGTCGCTCGATCAGTTGCGCGGCATGGTCAAGTCGGCGCTTGAGTTGTCCGACTCCGGCCCGGCCGGGGGCCTTGGCGGCGAGTCGGGACTGCTCGGTGAGTCGCCGGCAATCGAGCAGGTGCGCAAGCTGATTGACCGCGTGGCGCGTAGCCAGGCCCCGGTTCATATTACGGGCGAATCGGGCAGCGGCAAGGAACTGGCGGCGCGCCTGATCCATACCCTGGGGGCCCGCCGCGACCGTGCTTTTGTGCCGGTTAATTGCGGTGCAATTCCGGAAAACCTGATGGAGAGCGAGTTCTTCGGCTATCGCAAGGGCGCATTCACCGGTGCCAGCGATGACCGTGAAGGCTTCTTTCATGTGGCCGATGGCGGCACCCTGTTTCTTGACGAGGTGGCGGAGTTGCCTCTGACGATGCAGGTCAAGCTGTTGCGGGCGATCCAGGAAAAGCGGGTGCGCAAGGTTGGCGCCACCAGCGAGGAAGAGGTCGACGTACGCGTCATCTGCGCGACGCATCAGGATCTGAAGCTGCTGGTCGAGCACGGCCGCTTCCGCCAGGATCTGTTCTATCGGCTCAACGTCATCGAACTGCGGATGCCGGCCTTGCGCGAATGTCGCGAAGATATTCCGATGTTGGCGCGGCACGTCCTCGACCGGCTGGCACGGACGGCCAATTTGGCGCCGCCTCCGCTGACCGCTGCTGCGCTTGAGGCTTTGCAGAATTATCCCTTCCCGGGCAATGTGCGGGAACTCGAAAACGTGCTGGAACGGGCGCTGGCATTGATCGCCGGCGACTGCATTGATGTCGCTGACCTGAATCTGGCGCCGCCCCAACTGCCGGGCATTGCCGCCACCGCAGGCGGTGGCTCTCTGCAGGATCACCTGGATCAGGTGGAGCGGCAGACCATTCTGGATGCCCTCCAGCAGTCGAACAACAATCGCACCGCTGCCGCAAGGCTGCTGGGCGTCACGTTCCGCTCCTTGCGCTATCGTATGGCGCGGCTGGGAATGAACGGGTGAAGCAGGTGCCGGGGCCGGCCGGAAGGGGCGAGCCCGACTGGCTATCCACCGCGCGGCGGGTGCCCTCGCCCAATTGCGATGAGCGGCCTGCGGATGAATCGGTGCGACTGGTCGTGATCCACGCCATCAGTCTGCCGCCCAACGAATTCGGCGGACCCGGAATCATCCAGCTATTTACCAATTGCCTTGATCCCGAAGCGCATCCCTATTTTCGCGAGATACAGGACCTGCGCGTTTCGGCCCACTTTCTGGTTCGTCGGGACGGCGAGTTGATCCAGTTCGTTCCATGCTCCCGACGGGCCTGGCATGCCGGCATTTCGAATTGGCTGGGGCGAGAGAACTGCAACAACTTTTCCATCGGCATCGAACTCGAGGGCTGTGACCAGCTTCCGTTCGAGGACGCCCAGTACCTGACCCTCAACCGCCTGCTCGCTGAACTGCGCCACCATTACCTGATTGAAGCGGTGGTCGGCCACAGCGATATTGCGCCGGGACGCAAGACCGATCCTGGTCCGCGCTTTGATTGGCATCGGGTTCATCACGTAAGCGGTTGACTGTCGCAAAGCTGCAACGCCTGTCCGTGCGTCAGCATCAGAAAACTCTTGCAGAAAAAAAAGTCAACTACTACAATTAGTACCGAAGTGTCGATTGCCTACTAGATATAGTAGGTCGCTGTAGAAAACGGGACTAATCAAATTCGCTGCCATAGCGTCCCGGACATCACCGGCTTCATAACGACAAAGACGGGAGATATGAATGCAAGAAGCCTTGGGCGCCGATTTCACCGACCTCATCTGGTCAGCTCAACCGTCTTCTCCTGACCCGGCCACGAATCACCGCCTGCATTCTTCATCCTGTATTCCATTCGCTCCCCTGGTTCACCCGATCGCTCATGGCGCAGTTGCGCCGGGCGATATTCCGCATGGCTCGCGGTCCCGGGAATATCTGGTCCGCTCCGCATGTAGGCATCACCTCGACATCGACTTGATCCGGCCGTCGCTGGCGGGTGTGATCGATTTTCGTGGAGCAGCGTGATGACTGCTCTGATGCGCTACGCGGCTTGCTCGGAGGCCCGCGCCACACAGGCGGTGCGCCAGATTGCAGTTGTTAAAATATGATGATTGATTGTTTGCGCGTTTGTCTGTCGATGGTTTCAAAACGAAGTGATAGGCGGATAAACGTGAGGAATTCGTCGCTTTCGATTGCATCGGAGCGTTGGATAATCCGTGCTAGCCCAGACGGGTTGCAGTAAAAGTAGTGGTGGTTCTTTCCTGTTAATTTGTTAAGGAGGTTCAACATGGCTGTTCAAAAGAAAGCCAAGAAGCCGGCCGCAAAGAAGGCTGCGGCTAAGCCCGCCGCTAAGAAGTCTGCGGCTCCGAAGAAGCCAGCTGCTAAGAAGCCGGCTGTAAAGAAGGCTGCACCGAAGAAGCCTGCTGCGAAGAAGGCTGCACCGAAGAAGGCTGCTGCGAAGAAGCCTGCTGCGAAGAAGCCTGCTGCAAAGAAGGCTGCGCCGAAGAAGGCTGCTGCTAAGAAGCCTGCTGCTAAGAAGGCTGCACCGAAGAAGGCTGCTGCGAAGAAGCCTGCTGCTAAGAAGGCTGCACCGAAGAGGGCTGCTGCTAAGAAGCCTGCTGCTAAGAAGGCTGCTGCGAAGAAGCCCGCTGCAAAGAAGGCTGCACCGAAGAAGGCTGCTGCGAAGAAGCCTGCTGCGAAGAAGGCTGCACCGAAGAAGGCTGCTGCGAAGAAGCCTGCTGCGAAGAAGCCCGCTGCCAAGCCTGCTGCGAAAAAGGCTGCACCGAAGAAGGCTGCTGCAAAGCCGGCCGCGAAGCCCGCTGCTGCTGCCGCGCCTTCAACTGCTGCCGCCCCCGGTATCAAGTCGTCGCTGAATCCTGCAGCGGCTTGGCCGTTTCCCACCGGTTCCCGTCCCTGACGGAAGCATCGGCCTGCGTTTAGTCCTGCGGGACTGATCGCGGCGCTCAGTGGATAGCAAGCGCGTGCTGTTAATTCAGCACGCGCTTTCTTTTATGTCCGAGTCCCCTTGGGCGAGGACAGTATCCCCCGGTGGGATATCGCCGGCCCGCGAAGCGGAATCTCCGACGGGCAAGGCCCCGAGTCCCCTTGGGCGAGGACGGTATCCTCCGGTGGGATATCGTTGGCCCGCGCAGCGCAGTCCCCGGCTACCTCGAATTCAGGAACTTCGCCATGCGGGCGAGACCTTCTTCAATCTGATTCCGGTCGGTAGTGTAGGCAAAGCGCATGTGGCGTTGCGGCGCGTTGCTGCCGAAGTCGAGCCCCGGTGTCGCTGCCACGCCCGCTTCTGTCAGTAGTTGCCCGGCAAGACTGAAACTGTCTTCGGCCAGTGCGTTGCAGGCGGCATACACATAGAAGGCACCTTGCGGTTCTGTCGCGATCTCGAAACCGAGCTTGCGCAGCCCCGGCAGGAGAATGTCCCGCCGCAAGGAAAATTCGTGGCGGCGGGCTTCAAGAATGCTCGTGGTTTCAGGGTGAAAGGCGGCCAGTGCGGCATGTTGGGCGATGGTCGACGGTGCGATGTAGAGGTTCTGCGCCAGCTTTTCGATATCGCGCACATAGCGCTGCGGTGCGACCAGCCAGCCGAGGCGCCAGCCGGTCATGCCGAAGTATTTGGAGAAGCTGTTAATCACGAACACGTCGTCGCTGATCGCCAGCGCGGACTGGGCGTCGACGCCGTAGGTCAGTCCATGATAAATCTCGTCAACCAGCAGGGTACCGCCGCGCGTCGCGACGATGTTGGCCAGCTCTGTCATGGTTTCAAGGTCGAGCAGGGTTCCGGTTGGATTGGCCGGAGACGCAACCAGCAGCCCTCGTGTCCTGGCAGTCCATGACGCGGCTAGCTGCGCTGCCGTGGGCTGGTAGTTTGACGCCGCCGCCACAGGGAGTGACACCGGCCTGCCTTCGAGCAGACGTACGAAATGCCTGTTGCAGGGATAGCCGGGATCGGGCAGCAGCCACTCGTCGCCGGGATTCACCAGCACGCCGAGTGCGAGCAGCAGGGCGCCGGATGCACCGGCGGTGACCACGATTCGTTGCGGCGAAACCTCGAGTCCGTAGCGCGTCTGATAGAAGCCGCTGATTGCTTCGCGCAGTTGGCTCAGGCCCGTTGCTGCGGTGTAATGCACATGCCCGCCGCCAAGAAAGCGTTGGCCGGCTTCGAGAATCGGGGTGGCCGTGGCGAAGTCGGGCTCTCCAACTTCGAGGTGAATGACCGATTTGCCTTCGGCTTCCAGCGCCTGGGCGCGGGCCATCAATTCCATGACATGGAAGGGGGCGATCTGCGCCATCCGGTCGGCGATGTTCATTGCGCTCTCCAAAGAAACGGCCACCCGGCTTCGTGGCGGGCGGCCCATTGGTTCCGCGCCGTGTCGCCGGCGCCGACTCTTAATCCACCAGCGAGAGTTCGAACAGTTCGCGCTTGAGGGTCAACGAACGCGGCATGCGGCTCTTCAGTTTGTCGAACCACTCGGCGTGCAGCTTGAGTTCCTCGCGCCAGGCGGCGACGTCAATCGCAGTGAGCTGCTCGAACTGCGCCCGGGTGACTTGCTCGCTGCCGCTCCAGTCAATATCCTCGAAGCGGGGTATCCAGCCCAGAGCCGTTTGCTTCGCATCAGCCTTGCCGCTGCAGCGACCGACAATCCACTTCAGGACGCGCATGTTGTCGCCAAAACCCGGCCACATGAAGTTGCCGTCCTTGTCCTGGCGGAACCAGTTCACCGTAAAGATGTGCGGTGCGTGCTCTACCTGGTGACCGATGCGCAGCCAGTGATTGAAGTAGTCGCCCATGTGGTAGCCGCAGAACGGCAGCATGGCAAACGGATCGCGGCGCAAGACGCCCTGGGCGCCCATGACGGCAGCCGTGGTTTCCGAGCCCATGGTCGCCGCCATATAGACGCCATAGTTCCAGTTGAAGGCTTCGAACACCAGCGGCACGGTGGTGGCCCGGCGGCCGCCGAAAATGAATGCCGCGATTGGCACGCCTGCAGGGTTTTCCCAGTCCGGGTCGATCACCGGGCACTGACTGGCCGGCGCCGTGAAGCGCGCGTTGGGGTGGGCCGCCTTGTGCCCGCGTTCCTTGCCGATTTGTGGGGTCCAGTCCTGCCCCTGCCAGTCGACGCAGTGTGCGGGCGGTTCCTTGCTCATGCCTTCCCACCAGACATCACCGTCATCGGTCAGGGCGACATTGGTGAAGATGACGTTTTCCTTCAGCGTCGCCATGGCGTTGAAATTGGTTTTTTCGCTGGTCCCGGGGGCGACGCCAAAAAATCCGCTTTCCGGGTTGATGGCATAGAGACGGCCGTCCTTGCCGGGCTTTATCCAGGCGATGTCGTCGCCGACAGTGGTCACCTTCCAGCCGCCCAGGCCGCTGGGCGGAATCAGCATGGCGAAGTTGGTCTTGCCGCAGGCCGAGGGAAAGGCGGCGGCGACGTAGGTCTTCTCGCCGGCGGGGGATTCAACGCCGAGAATCAGCATGTGCTCGGCCAGCCAGCCTTCGTCGCGCGCCATGGTCGACGCGATGCGCAAGGCAAAGCACTTCTTGCCCAACAGCGCGTTGCCGCCGTAGCCCGATCCGAATGACCAGATTTCGCGCGTTTCGGGAAAATGGCAGATGTACTTGGTTTTGTTGCACGGCCATTTGACGTCGGCCTGGCCGGCTGCCAGCGGGTGGCCGACGCTGTGCAGGCACGGGACGAAAACGCCATCGCTGCCGAGCTGATCGAGCACTGCGCGCCCCATGCGGGCCATGATGCGCATATTGACTACCACATAGGGACTGTCGGAAAGTTCGATGCCGATGTGGGCAATCGGCGAGCCGATGGGGCCCATCGAAAAGGGAATCACGTACATGGTGCGGCCGCGCATGCACCCCTTGAAAAGACCGCGCAGGGTCTCCTTCATTTTTCCCGGATGTTCCCAGTTGTTGTTGGGACCCGCATCTTCCGGGTCTGAGGTACAGACGTAAGTGCGGTCTTCGACGCGGGCGACATCGGACGGATCGGACAAGGCAAGGTAGGAATTCTTGCGCTTCGCCGGGTTGAGCTTGATCAGGCTGCCGGATGCGACCATCTCGGCAAACAGACGCTCGGCCTCTTCCTGCGAGCCGTCGCACCAGACGATGCTGTCGGGCTCGGCGAGCGCCGCCACTTCGGCAACCCAGGCGCGCAGCCGGGCGTGTTTGACGTAGGCGGGGGTTTGGTCGGGCTGGGGCATCACGGGAAGATCTCCCTCTGTTTTTTAATTTGAGCCGGTCGGCCGCCTGCTCGCTGGCTGCTGTCGGCGGGGCTTGCGGTAGTTCGCAGCGGGGCGGTGGCGCAAGTCGCGGAGCCGACTCGAACGGCTCATTCTCCCACAATGGACAGCCCGGTTGTCGGCAGAAGATGCCTGCCTCCTCCCACATAAGAGGGTTGCGCCGCGAAATACCGGGTTTGTGAAAGTCGGCGTTGGCGACACGGCGATACAATTGGGATTACGACATAGAGGAGAAGGTTCATGGACGAGCGTATCCGCGCCGCGGCACTGGAATATCACCGCAACCCCAAACCCGGCAAGATTGCCGTCACCCCCACCAAGGCCCTCACCAGTCAGACGGACTTGTCGCTGGCCTATTCGCCGGGCGTCGCCGCTGCCTGTGACGAGATCGTGCGCGATCCATCCACGGCGGCCTTGTATACCTCGCGCGCCAATCTGGTGGCGGTCGTCACCAACGGCACCGCGGTATTGGGACTGGGCAACATCGGCCCGCTGGCCGGCAAGCCGGTGATGGAAGGCAAGGGGGTGTTGTTCAAGAAGTTCGCCGGCGTGGACGTATTCGACATCGAGATCGCCGAGAACGACCCGGAGAAGCTGGTCGACATCATCGCATCGCTGGAGCCCACCTTCGGCGGCATCAATCTGGAAGACATCAAGGCGCCGGAGTGCTTTTATGTCGAAGCGAAACTGCGCGAGCGGATGAAGATCCCGGTTTTCCACGACGACCAGCACGGCACCGCCATCATTGCCAGTGCCGCCGTGCTGAATGCCATGCGCGTGGTCAACAAGGACGTTGCCAAGGTCAAGCTGGTGTGTTCCGGGGCGGGAGCGGCGGCGATCGCCTGCCTCGATCTGCTGGTGAGTCTCGGTCTCGATCCGAAGAATGTTCTTGCGGTCGATAGCAAGGGCGTGATTCATAGCGGACGCGAGGGACTCGATCCATCCAAGGCGCGCTATGCCCAGGCGACGGCAGCGCGTTCCCTGGCCGACGCAATTATCGGCGCGGACATTTTCCTCGGCTTGTCTGCGGCCGGCGTATTGAAGCCCGAGATGGTCAAGGTCATGGCGCGCGATCCGCTGATTCTCGCCATGGCCAATCCCGATCCCGAAATTCGTCCGGAAGAGGCCAAGGCCGTGCGTCCTGACGCCATCATCGGCACCGGCCGTTCGGATTATCCGAACCAGGTCAACAATGTCCTGTGTTTTCCGTACATGTTCCGCGGCGCACTGGACGTCGGCGCCACGACCATCAACGAGGCGATGAAAGTGGCGGCTGTGAGGGCCATCGCGGAGCTGGCGCACGCCGAGCAATCGGAGGTGGTCACGGCGGCCTACGGCACGGAGGATCTTTCCTTCGGCCCCGAATACCTGATTCCAAAACCTTTCGATCCGCGGCTCATCCTCAAGGTGGCTCCGGCGGTGGCTCAGGCCGCGATGGATTCCGGCGTCGCGACGCGGCCCATTGTCGACATGGAGGCCTATGTTCACCAGTTGAATGACTTCGTCTATTCGACCGGCCTGCTGATGCGCCCGGTGTTCATCGCCGCCAAGAAGAATCCGGCCCGCGTGGTGTTCTGCGAAGGCGAGGACGAGCGCGTCTTGCGCGCCGTGCAAACGGTGTGCGACGAGGGTCTGGTGCGGCCGATATTGATCGGTCGGCCCGAAGTGGTGGAGAGGAGCATCGCCCGTCATGGCCTGCGGATCCGTGCCGGCGAGCATTTCGAGCTGATCAGCCCGGACTCCGATCCGCGCTACAAGGAACTCTGGCAGGACTATCACGGGCTGATGTCGCGCAAGGGCGTCAGCGTCGAGTACGCCAAGCTGGAAATGAGACGGCGCACGACGCTGATCGGCGCCATGCTGGTGCGACACGATTATGCCGATGCCGTTATCTGCGGCACCTTCGGCAAGCATTCGCTGCATCTGCGCTACATCGACAGGGTGATTGGCAGGAAGCCGGGAATTAACCATTTCTACGCCATGAACATGCTGATCCTGCCGCGCCGCACCTTGTTCATCGGCGATACCTATGTGAATTACGATCCGACGGCCGAACAACTTGCCGAAATGGCGCTGCTCGCTGCCGACGAGGTGGCGCGCTTCGGCCTGGTGCCCAAAGCGGCGCTGCTGTCGCATTCGAGTTTCGGCACCGAGGACACGCCGACGGCGATCAAGATGCGCCGCGCGCTGGAGATTCTGCGCAGAATCGCGCCGCAGCTCGAGGTGGATGGCGAGATGCATGGCGATGCGGCGCTTTCCGAAGACATCCGGCGCCAGGTGTTTCCCGACTCGATGCTCAAGGGCCAGGCCAACCTGCTCATCATGCCGACGCTGGATGCCGCCAATATCGCCTTCAATCTGATCAAGACCACGGCCGGCGACGGACTGACGGTAGGTCCGCTGCTGCTCGGCGCAGCACGTCCGGTGCATATCCTGACGCCGACCGCGACGGTCAGGCGGATCGTCAACGTTGCCGCATTGTTGTCGGTGGAGGCGCAGCAGCAGTCAAAAAGCGGCAGCTGATTCCTACCATGACCGAGGCCCGCACCGCCCTGATCCTGACCGGCGGCGGTGCCCGCGCCGGCTATCAGGTCGGCGTGCTGAAGGCGATCCGCGAGCTGCTGCCGGAGCCGCGCCGCAATCCGTTTCCGATTCTGTGCGGCACCTCGGCCGGCGCTCTCAACGCCGCGTCGCTGGCGGTTGGGGCCGAGGATTTCGGCGCCGGCGTCGATAACCTGGTCAAGGTCTGGGAAAACTTCGGCGCGCATCAGGTCTATCGTGCCGATCCGGTCAGCATGGGTGTCTCCGGCGCGCGCTGGGTGTCGACGCTTGCCGTTGGCTGGCTGACCCGGCGTTCTCCGCGTTCGCTGCTGGACAACTCGCCGCTGCGCGACCTGCTGCGCGACAGTCTCGACTTCAGCCGTATCGCACAGGCCATCGAAAGTCGTGCCCTGCATTCGGTCGCCATCACCTGCTCCGGCTATTCGAGCGGGCAGAGTGTCACCTTCTTTCAGGGCCGGCAGGGCAGCGAAGGCTGGCGGCGCAGCCAGCGGGTAGGGGTGCCAATCGATATCTCTCTCGATCATCTGATGGCCTCCAGTGCGATCCCCTTCATTTTTCCCGCCGTGCATATCAACCGCGAATGGTTTGGCGACGGCTCGATGCGGCAGGTTGCGCCGGTTTCGCCGGCGATCCATCTCGGCGCGCACAAGATCCTGGTGGTCGGGGCGGGTCGCATGGTCGAGGAAGATGCACGGCCGCGTGGCGAGATCTATCCCTCGCTGGCGCAAATCGCCGGTCATGCAATGTCGAGTATTTTTCTCGACAGCATGTCGGTGGATCTGGAGCGGATGAGCCGCATCAACAGGACGCTGTCGCTGATTCCGGAGGCGGTCCGCGGCGAGCAGGGAACGGCTCTGCGTCCGATCGAGATGCTGACCATCGCACCGTCGCAGCGCCTCGACCATCTCGCCGCGCGCCATGCCACGGCCTTGCCGTGGCCGGTGCGGGCCATGTTGCGCGGCATCGGTGCGATGAATGAAAACGGCGGCGCGCTGACCAGCTATCTGCTGTTCGAGCGGCCCTACACCAGGGCTTTGATCGATCTGGGCTACGCGGACACGCTGGCGTGCCGGGATGAAGTACGGCGGTTTCTTGACTTGGCTTGAGTTAATGTTATTGTCGAGCCTTGAGGCTTAAGTCCTTTATTTGCATGGAAAACTGCCGATACAGCTCATTTCAGAGGGGATATCCTCTGCTAGAATGTTTCGGTCGCAGGAGGGGTAACTCCATGAAAAAAGTATTACTGATGTTGTTGGCGGCTGCAATAGTCGGCGCTGGCAGTACGCCAACTGACGTCGAAGCAGCCACCAAGAAGAAAGCCGTGGCTGGAAAAAAGAAGGCTCCCCGCATAATGGTGCAGATCACGGCCAGGAAGATGGTGCGCGCCAAATCCGCCCACCGCGGCGCATCCCTTGATGACGCCACGCATCTGGCCCTGCAGTCATCGGCTGTCCTGGTGCTGGATCAGGCCACGGGTGCGGTCCTGTTTGAAAAGAACCCCAACGCCGTGTTGCCGATCGCGTCGATTACCAAGCTCATGACCGCGATGGTGGTGCTTGACGCGAAACCCAATCTGACCGAGGTCCTGGCGATCGGCGAGGAGGATGTCGATGTCCTCAAGGGCACGCGTTCCCGGCTCAAGGTCGGCACTCGGCTGGAGCGCGAGGAAATGCTGCGCCTGGCCTTGATGTCTTCGGAAAATCGAGCGGCCTCCGCCTTGTCGCGCCACTATCCCGGCGGTCGGGAGGCTTTTGTTGTCGCCATGAACCAGAAGGCGCAAGCCCTGGGTCTGGTCGACACGCGGTTTCTGGACCCGACCGGATTGACTGCGGCCAACGTATCGAGTCCGCGTGATCTGGCGAAAATGGTCGATGCCGCGCACCGGTACCCGCTGATTCGCGAGTTTTCGACGACGTCGGAGGGTGAATTCAGTATCGCCGGCCGGCCACAGCATTTCCACAACACCAACACCCTGGTGAAGAACCCGACCTGGGTGATCGGCCTGTCCAAGACCGGTTACATCAATGAGGCCGGGAAATGCCTGGTAATGCAGGCCTGGCTCAACAACAAGCCGACCATCATTGTGCTGCTTGACTCCTGGGGCAAGATGACCCGCATCGGCGATGCCAACCGCATCAAGCGCTGGGTCGAAAGCGCGTCCCTGGCGCGGGCGAGCGCGGGCTGATTTTCGCGACGAATGAGACTTGGCCGCCTGCGGGCGGCCTTTTCCTTTGCCGCGCGGAATGTGCTACAGGCTGCTAAAATCGCCAGCAAAATTATGCTGCTCGCCAAGCCGCGGGAGCGGCCCGGCGAGCACTTCTTCCTTCTTTCCTGATCGGTCGTCCAGTGAGCCCAGTATCTTCCCCCGCTTCCCCGCCTGAACGCATAGTTATCGCCACTCGCGAATCCCGGTTGGCGCTATGGCAGGCCGAACATGTACGCAGTCTCTTGCGGCAACTGTATCCGGCCTGCCGTGTCGAATTGCTCGGCATGACCACGCGCGGTGATCAGATTCTCGATCGGCCGCTGTCGAAGGTCGGCGGCAAGGGGCTGTTCGTCAAGGAACTGGAGGCTGCCCTGCTCGACGGTTCGGCCGATCTCGCGGTGCATTCCATGAAAGACGTGCCGATGCAGATGGAGCCGGAGTTTTCCCTGGTTGCCATCGGCCCGCGCGAAGTGCCGCTCGACGCCCTGGTGTCGAGCAAGTACGCCAGCTTGGCAGACATGCCGCCCGGTGCCGTGGTCGGCACCTCCAGCCTGCGCCGCGAATCCCAGCTGCATGCGCGCTACCCTCATCTCACGGTGACGCCCCTGCGCGGCAATCTCGACACCCGTTTGCGCAAGCTCGACGAGGGCCAGTTCGACGCCATCATTCTCGCCGCGGCGGGCCTCAAGCGACTGGGTCTCGGTGACCGCATCCGCGCCGTGCTGCCCGCCGAAGATTCCTTGCCCGCCGCCGGGCAGGGCGCGCTCGGGATCGAAGCGCTGGTCTCGCGACCGGACGTGGCCGCTTGGCTGGCGCCGCTGAACGATCCGGCTACCGCCGCCTGCGTGCGCGCCGAGCGCGCCGTTTCGCGGGCGCTGGCGGGCAGTTGCGAAGTCCCGCTCGGGGCCTATGCCGAAATGCGTGCGGGCAGCGTCTATCTGCGTGGCTTCGTCGCGTCACCGGACGGCACGCGCATGGCGCAGGCCGAACTCAGCGGCAGTTCCGCCGACCCGGAAGCACTCGGTCTGCAATTGGCGGCAGAACTGCGCCAGCAGGGGGCTGCGGAAATTCTCGCTGCGCTGGGCAGCTGACTATGTCCTTGACCGGCCGCCATGTCGTGGTGACGCGCCCGGCCGGGCAGGCGGCGCATTTCGCCACGGCATTGACCGACCAAGGCGCGATACCGGTGCTCTATCCGGTACTGGAAATCCGCGACATCGAAGATGTCGCACCGCTGCTCGACGCCGCGATTCGCCTCGACAGCTACGACCTCGCCGTGTTCGTCAGCCCCAATGCGATAGAAAAGGCGCTGGCCGCGATCCTGCCGCGCCGATCCTGGCCAGCCACTCTGCGCGTGGCGGCGCTGGGCAAGAGCAGCGAACGCGAACTCGCCCGGCATGGCATTCATGACGTCATCTCGCCGCCCTTGCGCTTCGACTCCGAAGCCTTGCTGGAGCTTCCCGAGTTGACCGATGTGCGCGGCCGCCGCGTGATCATCTTCCGCGGCGATGGCGGCCGCGAAGTTCTCGGCGATACCCTCAAGGCGCGTGGCGCGAGCGTCGAGTATGTGACCTGCTACCGCCGTGGGCGGCCACAACTCGACCCTGCCCCCTTGCTCAAGCTGTGGGAGGAAGGGCAGCTCGATGCCGTGACCCTGACCAGCAGCGAGGGCCTGCGCAATTTTTTCGACATGGTCGGCCGTCTCGGCCAGGCGTGGCTGAAGAAGACGCCGGCTTTCGTGCCGCATTTGCGCATCGCCGAGCAGGCACAGGCCCTGGGTCTCGCTAAAGTGATCCCGACGGAACCCGGCGATGACGGTTTGCTGGCCGGACTCATGCAATACTTCGCCTCTCATGGAAACGGAAACTCCCGCCCAAACTGATTCGACGCCCGCCACCAGCCGGTGGCGGGAGGCTCTGCGCCAGCCGACGCTGCGGGTTCTCGCGGTCGCGATTGTGGTGGTGGTGGCGCAGTGGGTCGATACCCGCATGCAGGTCACCGGTCTGCAGCAGGAACTTGCCCGGCGCCTGAGCGAAGGCGACTCCGTGGTCAAGGAAGGGCGCGCCCTGGCCCGGCAGAGCCAGGAAGCGCTGGCGGCCTTGCAAGCCAAGGTCGGCGTGCTGGAAGCGAAGCTGGCCGAAACCCAGAGTCAGGCGGTGGCCCTGGAAGCCATGTATCAGGAACTTTCCAGCACCCGCGACGAACGCGTGCTGGCTGAAGTCGAGCAAGCCGTCGCGATTGCCATGCAGCAGTTGCAGTTCGCCGGCAATGTCGAAGCCGCGCTGATCGCCCTGCAGGGTGCCGACGCGCGTCTCGCGCGCTCCGTGCAGCCGCAGTTCCTGCCCGCCAGAAAGCTCATTGCCCGCGACATCGAGCGTCTCAAGGCCACGCCGGGCGCCAATGTCACCGGCCTGTCGCTGAAGATCGAAAGCGTGGTGGCCGCCGTTGATGGCCTGCCGCTGGCCTATGAGCAGCGGCCGCTAGCTGTCGTGGTCAAGCCGCTATCGCCGGCAAAACCGGCGAGCGCCGATTACTGGCGTGAACTCGGCGCCGACCTGTGGCGCGAGTTCAGGCAGCTGGTGCGCCTCGAGCGCATCGACCAGGCCGATCCTGCGCTGCTTTCGCCCAACCAGAGCTTTTTCCTGCGCGAGAACCTCAAGCTGCGCCTGCTCAACGCGCGCCTGGCGCTGCTGCAACGTGACGGCAAGACTTTCCGCGAAGAGATACGCCAGTCGCGCGAGCAGCTTGATCGCTACTTCGATGGTCACGCCAGATCCGTACAGGCAGCGCAGGGGACCTTGCGCACGCTGGCGACCACCGATGTCAGCTTCGATCTGCCGGGCCTGGCGGAAACCCTGACGGCCCTGCGCAACCTGAAGTTTGCCCGCGAGCGCAGCACCGGCGGCGCTTCAGGCAAATAGGGTTCGCCATGCGCGCGCTGTTCTGGCTGCTGACTCTTGCTGCGCTGGCAGTGGGCCTGGCGCTGGCCGCGCGCTACAACGACGGTTATGTGTTGCTGGTGCTGCCGCCATGGCGCGCGGAAGTTTCACTCAACCTGTTTCTTCTGGCGTGTGTCGCCGGCTTCTTCGTCATCTACCTGCTGGCGCGCGCCGTCAGCCATACCCTGGCCCTGCCGCGCGCGGTGGCCCAGTTTCGCCAGCGGCGACAACAGGAAAAGGCCGCGCTGGCCCTGCGCGATGCCTGGCGTTTGTTGCAGGAAGGTCGCTACGGGCATGCCCTGCGTGCCGCCGAAAAGGCCCGGCCGGATCCCGCCACCTCGGGCATGCTGGCGCTGGCGGGCTGGCGCGCCGCCCACGCCATGCGCGACGCCGAGCGCACGGCGGAATGGGCGACGCGCGTGCGCGGATACGATGCGGCCGGCCTGCAGGCGGCTCGATTGATGACCGCGGCCGAATTTGCCCTCGAAGACCGTCGCTTCGAGGATGCCCGCGACGCCTTGCAACAACTCACCTCGCGTCAGGGGCGGCACATCGCCGCCTTGCGCCTCAGCGTGCGCGCCGAGCAGGGCCTGGGCAACTGGCGCGAAGTGGCGCGCCTGGTGCGCCAGCTCGAAAAACACCAGGCCCTGACCGCGGAACAGGCGGGACCGATTCGCAGTCGCGCCGTGCGCGAAGCCCTGCGCGGCTTGCGCGAAGACCCTTCGGGGCTCATGCGCTACTGGCGCGAACTGGATGACAGCGATCGCGGCGAAGCCTCGCTGGCACTGGAAACGGCGCGCGCGCTGGCGGCCGCGGCAGATTTCCGCGAGGCCCAGCGCGTGATCGAGGATGCGCTGGAGGAACACTGGGATACCGCGCTGGTGCTGGCCTATGGCGAGTGCGGCCGGCCCGGGGAGCCCGCCGGGGACGTCCTCGGCCGCATCGCGCAGGCTGAAAAATGGCTGCAACGCATGCCGCGCGACGGCGCCCTGCTGCTGACTCTGGGCCGGTTGTGCCGCCAGCAGCAGCTGTGGGGCAAGGCCCGCAGTTATCTCGAAGCCGCGCTGGCCATCGCGCCTTCGCGCGCCGTCCACGTCGAACTGGCGCAACTGCTCGACCAGCTCGAAGAGTCGGCGCTGGCGGTACGCCACTATCGCGCGGCGGCGGTGCTCTGACCCGCCGCATTGTTTTGCATTCAGCGCGCGGATGCCGGAGATTCAGGGTTCGGTGCTAACTCGACCCACTTCGGCGCGATGCCGCGCGCGGTGAGCCAGTCGGCCATGGCATAGCCGGTGCCGGCACGCCAGCACTTGAGGTCTTCGGGGCGGAACAGCCTGTACTCGGCGAGTTCGGGAGACAGCACGATCTCGCCGCTCGCCAGCACGTGGTAGGCGATGATGATCTGGTTCATGCGCTGGAAGTCATACACGCCGACCAGGCTGGGCGCATCGATGCGCAAACCGGTTTCTTCCAGGACCTCGCGGGCGATGCCCTCCTGAGGTGCTTCGCCGGCTTCCATGAAACCGGTGATCAAGGAGAACATCCGGCCCTGCCATGCCGCGTTGCGCGCCAGCAGCACCTGGCCGTCGCGGTCCTCCATCTCGATGATCGCGGCCAGCACCGGCGTCGGATTGTTCCAGTGAGTCCAGCCACAGGCCGGGCAGCGCAAGCGAAGCTTTGGACCGCCGTCCTCCACCTCGGAGAGCAGTTGCAGGGGCGTTGCACAATTGGGACAGAAGTTGAATTGATGATCCATGCAATGCCTCGAACGGTGAATACGTCGGTGTGCGACCAGGATGCCTGTCTAATTCCTCGGCAATTTCACGTACCCCTGCTCATACGTGTCCACGTCCGGTGGGAAGACGATCCAGTCATGTGCGGAGCGGGTCCAGATGTGGCGATTGATCTTGAACCAGCCGGGATCGTCAAAGGTTCCGCCGGAGACGACGCGAACGCCCGGGTTCCTTTCCAGCGTGACCAGCACCGTGGTGCCGCAGCGACTGCAGAAGTGGGATCGAATCCATCGATGGCTTTCGTCCGATCGATGTTCGTACTGCGTCAGCGTGGTGCCAAGCACTTCCACCTGGTCTTCCTCGAAGGCGACCACAATCGCAAATGCGGAGCCCGTGCGGCGCTGGCAATACGTGCAGTGACAAACCTGGCTGAGCGCGGGCTCGCCCGTGACGCGATAGCGAATCGCACCGCACAAGCAGCCGCCTTCGTGTACTGAATTCATCGTCAAACCTCCTTTGCGGATTGTGTATGACAAGGGGTTGGGGACAATCCAATGGTCATTGTCCGTGCCTCGAGAGTCGGTGCTGGTGGTACGCCGTCAACTCGCCGCTGCAGCGCTCTAAACCCAGTCGCGCGGCGGCAGGAAGTCGGTGTACAGCCTGGCTTCCTCGCTGCCTGCCTCGGGTTGCCAGTTGTAGCGCCACTTGACGATGGGCGGCAGCGACATCAGGATCGACTCGGTGCGGCCTCCGGACTGGAGGCCGAACAGCGTGCCGCGATCCCAGACCAGGTTGAACTCGACGTAGCGTCCGCGCCGGTAGGCCTGGAAGTCGCGTTCGCGCTCGCCGTACGCGATGTCGTTGCGACGTTCGATGAGCGGCAGGTAGGCGGCGGTGAAATGATCGCCGACACTCTGCGTCAGCGCCTGGCAATGGTCGAAACCGCCCTGGTTGAGATCGTCGAAAAAGATGCCGCCGATGCCGCGGGCTTCATTGCGGTGCTTGAGGAAGAAGTATTCGTCGCACCATTTCTTGTAGCGCGGGTGGACCTCGGGGCCGAAGGGCGCCAGCGCGTCCCTGCAGGTCTGGTGGAAGTGCCGGGCGTCTTCCTCGAAGCCATAGTAGGGGGTCAGGTCCATGCCGCCGCCGAACCACCACACCGGCTCCTCGCCTTCCTTCTCGGCGACGAAAAAGCGCACGTTGAGGTGCGAGGTCGGGCAATACGGGTTGCGCGGATGCAGCACCAGCGAAACGCCCATTGCCTGCCAGCGGCGACCTGCCAGTTCGGGCCGATGCGCGGTGGCCGAGACCGGCATCTGCTCGCCCTTGACGTGGGAAAAATTTACGCCGCCGCGCTCGAACACCTTGCCCTCTTCGATCAGGCGGGAAATCCCGCCGCCGCCCTGCGGCCGGTCCCAGGCGTCGCGCAGGAAAGGCTGGCCTTCGATGGCTTCGAGTTTGCCGACAATGCGGTCCTGCAAGCCGGTGAAATAATCCCGGATCGAAGCAATGTCCATCAAAGGTCGGGCAGTTTCATTTCCAGCACCTTCTCCGCCTGCTTGGCGCGGAAGACGGTAAGCTTTTCGGCGAGCGCGGCGTCGGTGCCGGCCAGTATCGCCACCGCGGCCAGCGCCGCGTTGGCGGCGCCGCCCTCGCCGATGGCGAAGGTGGCGACCGGAATGCCTTTCGGCATCTGCACGATGGCCAGCAGGGAATCGAGACCCTGCAAGTGCTTCGACGGGATTGGCACGCCGAGTATCGGAATAATCGTCTTGGCGGCCAGGATGCCCGCCAGATGGGCGGCGCCGCCGGCGCCGGCAATGATGCAGCGCAGGCCGCGGTCGCGGGCTGCGGCGGCATAGTCGATCGCCAGATCGGGCGTGCGGTGGGCGGAGAGGACGCGCGCCTCGTAGGGCACGTCGAACTCCTTGAGTATCCTGGCCGCTGCCTGCATTATTGGCCAGTCGGAATCGGAACCCATGAGGATGCCGACGATGGGGTTCTTGGTGCCGCTGCCGTTCATTTCGCTACTCCTTTGGCATTGCCGGCGGCAACGCGCTCTGCGGCCTCCAGGGTGTTGGCCAGCAGCATGGTGATGGTCATCGGACCGACGCCACCGGGCACCGGGGTGATGGCGCCGGCGACTTCCTTGGCGCTGTCGAAATCGACATCGCCGCACAGCTTGCCCTCGCTGTTGCGGTTGATGCCAACGTCAATCACCGTGGCGCCGGGTTTGATCATGTCGCCGGTGATCATTTTCGCCCGACCGACGGCGGCCACCAGGATATCGGCGCGGCGGGTGTGGAACGCCAGATCCTTCGACTGCGAATGGCAGATGGTGACGGTGCAGCTCTTGGCCAGCAGCAGCATGGCCATCGGCTTGCCGACGATGTTGCTGCGGCCGACGATGACGACTTCGGCGCCTTTCAGGGGCACGTTCGCGCTCTCCAGCATCTTCATGACGCCGTACGGCGTGCACGGGATGAAACGCGGGTTGCCCTGCATCAGGGCGCCGACGTTTTCGGCGTGAAAGCCGTCGACGTCCTTCTCGGGCGAGATCGACTCGAGCACCGCCGCCGAATCGAAATGCTTCGGCAGCGGCAGCTGCACAAGGATGCCGTGCACCGCAGGGTCGGCGTTGAGTTCCGCGATCCGGGCAAAAACCACGGCCGGATCGACATCGACGGAGTACACGTCCTTGATCGAGCGCATGCCGGCTTTTTCGCAGGCGGCGACCTTGTTGCGGACATAGACCGCCGAGGCCGGGTCTTCGCCGACCAGGATTGCCGCCAGGCAGGGGGTGATGCCTTTGCTCTTCAAGGCGGCGGCACGCTCGGCCAACTGGCCGCGGACTTCTGCCGAGAGGGCGATGCCATCAATAATTCTTGCAGTCATGTTGTCTTCCGCACGTTGTGTTCAGAGGTGCCGTCAGCGCTGGCTTCAGGCGGGTGCCGGCTCGCTCGTCGGGTCTGTCACCCCGGCGCCGAGTTGTTTGGCCACGGCCTCGCGTCCGGCCGCAAAGGCGCGGCGATTGGCGTCGACCACGTTTTCTCCCTTGCGCGCAAAGCGGTTGACGATGCAGGCCAGCAGGACGTCCGGCGCGAACGGCAGGTAGTCGGCGATGGCGCCCAGCATGACCGTATTGCCGAGCCTGACCTCGCCCAGTTCGAGGGCGATCGACATGGCATCGAAGGAGACCACGCGGCGGCCGGCGGTGCGCATCTGGCCGGTCGGATCCTCGGGATAATCGAACAGGCCGAGCTCGACCACCGGCGGCACCAGCCTGGCATTGTTCACCAGCGCCAGGCCGTCGGGCCGCAGGTAGTGCGACCAGCGCAGGGCTTCGGCGCCTTCGAAACCGAGCAGCACCTGCACCGTGCCCGGCGCGATCTGCGGCGACAGCACCTTGCGCCCGAAGCGCAGATGCGAGGTAACCACGCCGCCGCGCTGCGCCATGCCGGCCACTTCGGTTTTCTTGACGTCGTGCCCTTCGGCGATGGCGGCCTCGGCGAGAATCTCGGTGGCCGTCATGACGCCCTGGCCGCCGATGCCGCAGACGAGAATGTTGGTGATGTCGTTGTGGCTCATTGTTTGACCTTCCCCCCGACCCCCTCCCCAGGAGAGGGGGTGACTGTGGTGCGCCGCTGCGCGGCTTCATGTGGTGGCGGCGCCCTCCTTGGGGCGGCCCTGCGGAGTGCGCTCATGTCTTGACGATGTGGATCGGGATGTCGCGCCGCGGCACATGCTGAATCGCATCCGGCGCGCAGGGCTGGACGCAGAGGCCGCAGCCGGTGCAGGCCTGATTGTCGATATTGACGAAGGCCAGTTCGACCTCGCGCCCCGAGGGCTTGATCACCTTTTCGCGGCGCGTGACGTGGATCGCCGGGCAGCCGACTTCGATGCAGTTGCCGCAGCCGGTGCACTTGTCCTCCTCGACCAGATAGGGGCGGAAAGGCTTGAAATCGTCGATCAGCACGCAGGGCCGGCGGGCAATGATCACCGAGGGCGCATCGATCTTGATTTCTTCGCGGATGGTCTTGAACAGGATCGGCAGTTCGTACGGATCCACCACCTTGATCCGCTCGTTGGCCACGCCGAGCGCTTCGACCACCTTGGCCAGATCGACGCGCGGCGCTTCCTTGCCGTGGATGTCCTTGCCCGAGGCCGGGGTGGCCTGACCGCCGGTCATCCCGGTGGTATTGTTGTCGAGCAGCAGGACAGTGATGTTGCCCTTGTTGTAGGTGATGTTGAGCAGGCCCTGCATGCCCATGTGCATGAAGGTCGAATCGCCGATCACGGCGACGATCCGCTTGTTCTTGTCGACCGCGCCGCGACCCTTGTCGATGCCGAGCGCGACGCCCATCGTGGCGCCCATGCAGATCGTGGTATCGAGCGCATTCCAGGGATGGCCGGCGCCGAGGGTATAGCAGCCGATATCGCCGGTGACGATGATGTTCTTGATTTGCGCCAGCGTGTAGTAGATGCCCATGTGCGGGCAGGACGCGCACAGCGTCGGCGGCCGCGGAAACACTTTCATCGGCGCGGCGGCGGGCGCCGCGGGCGCCGGTTCCTTGCCGAGCAGCCGATCCACCGCCGGGATCAGCACCTGCGGTGACAGTTCGCCCATCCTCGGCAGCACATCCTTGCCATGACAGGCAATGCCCGCCGCCTTGATTTCCGTTTCGAGCAACAGCTCGGTTTCCTCGATCACCAGCAACTTGTCGCAGATCGCCGCCAGCGCGCGCATTTTTTCCGGCGGCCACGGCCAGGAGAAGCCCAGCTTCAGCACCGGCGCATCGGGAAAGGCTTCCTTGACATGCATGTAGGCGGGGCCCGAGGCGACGAAACCGACGCGCCGGTCGCTGCCCGGTTCCAGCACGTTGAGC
Organism: Sulfuritalea sp.; assembly: GCA_023229685.1. GTDB lineage: Bacteria > Pseudomonadota > Gammaproteobacteria > Burkholderiales > Rhodocyclaceae > Sulfuritalea. The sequence continues at coordinate 523,749 of JALNYT010000001.1, read as the reverse complement.
GGCGATGCCTCGGAAACGCCGCGCAGGGTTTCTTCGCGCAGATACACGCCCGGGATGCGCGTCCTGGCATGAGCCGGCACCATCACCCAGCGCTCCGGGTTCTTGATGAAGCCCGCCGGTTCGTGGGCCTCGCGCTCGCCGACCGTGACCAGCCCCTTGACATGGCAGATGCGGGTGGTGAGGCGCACCAGCACGGGCGTCTCGTACTGCTCGGATAGCGCAAAGGCATATTGCGTCATCTCGTAGGCTTCCTGCGAGTCTGCCGGTTCCAGCACCGGCAGATGCGCGAAGCGACCCCAGAAACGCGAGTCCTGTTCATTTTGCGACGACGACAGGCCGACGTCGTCGGCCACGGCGATCACCAGGCCACCGTAGGCGCCGGTAATGGTCATGGTCATCAGGCAGTCGCTGGCGACATTGAGGCCAACGTGCTTCATGGCACAGAAGGCCCGGGCGCCGGTCATCGACGCGCCAAGGGCAACCTCCATCGAGACCTTTTCATTGACCGACCATTCGGTGTGGAGATCCGGATAACGCGCCAGCGACTCGATGATTTCGGTAGCGGGAGTGCCGGGATAGGCGGCAGCGACGCGGACGCCGGATTCCCATACGGCACGGGCAACGGCTTCGTTCCCGGAAAGCAGAAGCCGGCTGGCGGCAGGGGCGGGCATGACGGCGGCCATGGTCTCTCTCAGGCAAGGGAAAAAATTGACCTGCGCCGGGGCGCACCCTCGCGCAGGTCATCGTCAAAAGTATCCAGCCGAATTATCCGGATTTGCGAGCCGTGCGTCCAGAGTGGCGGCGAATAACTGTTGCGCGCATCCTTGATGCCACGCATAAGTTCAGTCCGCGATAAATCCGGGCGATAGCGGATGCAGAAGACTTTATGAGTTTGCGGGGATCCCGGTTTATAATCCGACAAAAATAGTCAAGTATTAATCCCAACCCTTTATACAGAGAGAAAAAAACATGATCAACGTCAATGGCCGCGAAATTGAAACTGACGCCGAAGGCTATCTGGCCTCGCTCGACGACTGGACCGAGGACGTCGCGCAAGTCCTCGCCGAGCGCGACCAGCTGGCGCTCGCCGAAGAACACTGGCAGGTGGTGCGCTGGATCCGCGACTACTACGCGGAAAACGGCACGGCGCCCAATCTGCGCGTCATGTCGAAACTGATCGGCGACTCGCTCGGCGAGCAATTCGGCGACAAGAAATACCTGTTCGACCTGTTTCCCTACGGCCCCGCCAAGCAGGCCGCCCGTTACGCGGGAATGCCGAAGCCCACCGGCTGCGTTTGAAATCTACTGCGCGTGCCGGATCGGGGATTGGGCGGCTCAGTTGGCAAACCCGGCTATCCTCATGTACAGGAACGTACATTCCGGTAGCTGCGCTCCGGCCGCACCCCGCTGCGGCCCGCTCGCGACGATTTCTTCACGAGCGCTGAGTCAGGGGTGATGGCGGCGCCGCCCAGTCGGCGCCGACTTTCATTTGCGCCAAGCGCGGCGCGGGATTTTCCTCGACCGCAATTGGCGGCATAATCGGGCTTGCCCGGAATACGAATAACAGCGGGCCCCATCAACGCAGACGGACCGGTTTGCCTTGAACCGGCATGGAGCCATGACCAGCACCAGCAATGCAAGCGTACTTGCCGTGACCGATCTCAAACCGGTTGCTGCGCAAGCGCTATACCGCCGCTGTGATCCCGCGCTGCTCGATTTCGAGACTTCCGACCAACTGCCGCCGCTGGAAGAAATTTTCGGTCAACCCCGCGCCGTCGAAGCCGTGCGCTTTGCCATCGACATCGCCCGTCCCGGCTACAACCTGTTCGTGCTCGGCGAACCGGGCAGCAGCCGCCATGAAAACGTGCGCCAGCTATTGGCGGCGAAGGCGGCCAGCCTGCCGGCGCCCGACGATTACTGCTACGTCAATAATTTCGCCGAATCCCATTCTCCCCGTGTCCTGACGCTGCCGGCGGGGCGCGGTGCCGACCTGCGGCGCGACATGCAGCGGCTGACCGAGGAACTCGAGCCGGCCATCGCGGCAGCCTTCGACAGCGAGGATTTTCGTACCCATGCCGAGGCCATCCAGAACGAACTCAAGGAGCGCCAAACCGCCGCCTTGAACCAGCTCGGCGACGAATCGAAACAGCAGGGCATCGCCCTGGTGCGAACTCCACAGGGCTTTGCCTTTGCGCCGCTCGCCGGCGAGGAGCCGATGACCCCGGATGCCTTTACCGCCCTGGCCGATGAGGAGAAGCAGCGGCTGGGCCATGTGATGGAGGAGTTCGGCGAACGCCTGCAGAAGCTGATGCACCAGTTCCCGCGCTGGCGCAGAGAAATGCAGGGGCGGCTCAAGCAACTCGGCCGCGATACCATGAGCCTCGCCATCGGCCACCTGATCGACGAACTGAAGGAGCGCTACGCCGGACTGGAAAACGTCCTGGTCTTCCTCGCCGAGGTGCTGGCCGATATCGTCGAGTATGGCGAAGGCTTGCGCGAACAGCGCGGGGACAGCGAGAACTACGAACTCTCCGGCGATGGCCTTTCGGTGCAGCGCTATCAGGCCAACCTGCTCGTGGATAACGGCGGCGGCAAGTCGGCGCCGATCATCGTCGAGGACAATCCGACCTATCCGAACCTGATCGGCCGGGTCGATCATCTGGCCCATATGGGCACCGTGGTGACGAACTTCACGCTGATCAAGGCCGGCGCCCTGCATCGCGCCAACGGCGGCTTCCTGATGCTCGATGTGGACAAGGTCCTGCGTCAACCCTTCGCCTGGGAAGCCCTGAAGCGGACGCTCAAGGCGGGAGAGATCCGCATCGAGTCGCTCGAGCGGGCCCTCGGTTTTGCCAGCGCCCTGCCGCTGGCGCCCGAGCCCATCGCCCTGTCGTGCAAGGTCGTGCTGTTCGGCGAACCGCTGCTTTACTACCTGCTCAAGGAATACGATCCCGAGTTCAGCGAGCTGTTCCGCGTCGCCGCCGATTTTGAAACCGACATCGAACGCAGCGACAACAACACGCGGCTGTTTGCGCGCAGAGTCGCCGACCTGTGCCGCCGTGACCGCTTGCGGCCCTTCGAGCGCGCCGCGGTGGCGCGCGTGATCGAGCAGTCGGCACGCCTGGCCGGGGATGCGCAACGGCTATCCACCATTACGCGGGATATCGCCAAGCTGCTGCACGAGGCCGATCATGGCGCCGCGCGCGCCGGTCGCGCCACGGTCGGCGCCGACCATGTCGAAGAGGCACTGGCGGCCCAGGTCCGGCGCCATGACCGCCTGCGCGACCGGTATCAGGAAGCGATCCTGCGCGACACCCTGCTGATTGCCTCCAGCGGCGCTCATGTCGGCCAGATCAACGGGCTGGCCGTGATCGACCTCGGCGATCTCCGCTTTGCCCATCCGGTGCGCATCACCGCGACGGTGAGGGTGGGCGAAGGCGATGTCATCGACATCGAGCGCGAAACGGAACTGGGCGGCGCGATCCACTCCAAAGGCGTGATGATCCTCTCGGCCTTCCTCGCCTCGCGTTATTCCAGCCAGATGCCGCTCTCGCTCGCGGCGAGCCTGGTGTTCGAACAATCCTACGGCCCGGTCGAGGGCGACAGTGCCTCGCTGGCCGAGCTCTGCGCCTTGCTCTCGGCATTGTCCGGCGCGCAGATCGACCAGTCCCTGGCCATCACCGGTTCCGTCAACCAGTTCGGCGTGGTGCAGGCCATCGGCGGGGTGAACGAAAAGATCGAAGGCTTCTTCGACATTTGCCGCCTGCGCGGCCTGACCGGCCGGCAAGGCGTGCTGATCCCCGAGGCCAACCTGAAGAACCTGATGCTGCGCAACGATGTCGTCGCCGCCGTGACGGACGGCAAATTCCGCATCCATGCCGTTGCCAGCGTCGAGCAGGCGATCGAACTGCTGACCGGCATTGCCGCCGGCGAGCCGGATGACGAGGGCCTGGTGCCGGAAGGCAGCATCAACTATCTAGTGGCGACGCGACTGCTCGAGATGTCGCAAGTGCGCCAGTCGTTCGCCGGCGGCGGCAAGCATCGCCGCCGAGCCCGCGAGGAAACCCGCGGCAGTTAGGTCCAGGGCAGCCTGACACCGTACGGGTGCCAGTCGCCCGTCGTCAGCAAGGCGTTCCGGTCAGGGGCACGAAGGCCACCGGCAGAACACGCTTTTCTTCAATGCGGCCGCGGCCGCTCTTGCTGACCACCAGCAGGTCCTGCGCGGCATGCTGTTCGCCGATGGGTATGACCAGGGTGCCGCCCGGTTTGAGTTGCTCGATCAGCGCCGGAGGAATGCTGCTGGCGGCTGCGGCCACCAGGATCCCGTCGTAGGGCGCGTGTTGCGGCCAGCCCAACTGGCCGTTGCCGGTACCCACTTCGACATTGTCATAGCCCATGCGCTGCAGCCTTGCGCCGGCTTCTGCGGCAAGTTCCGCGACGATCTCCATCGTGTAAACCCGCTTCACCAGCTTGGCCAGGATGGCGGCCTGATACCCTGAGCCGGTGCCGATCTCGAGCACCACATGCTCCGCCCGCGGCTGGATCAGGTCGGTCATCAGGGCCACGATGTAAGGTTGCGAGATGGTTTGCCCATGGCCGATCGGCAGCGGATGATTGGCATACGCGCAATATTGCAGCTCATCCGGCACGAACTCGTGACGCGGCACCTCGCGCAGGGCGTCCATCACCCGCTCGGCAAGGGCCGGACGACCGGTGAGGTGGCGCGTCGCCCATACCTCCTCGCGGATTTCCTCCAGCAGATAGTCCAGCTCTTTCCTGTTGTCGAATCTCATGCAACGTCTTCCGGGAGCAGGTTCGAGGCATGCCGGCAGCCTGCCGGGCTGTCGCCGATAACGGCCACATTTTCCGCGGTTCTTGTCGCTTCGGGTGCCAGGGATTCATGCAACACTTGCTTCCGTTCCCGTGCAGCCGGCCATCGGCATTTTTCCCGACGCGCAGCACTTACGGTCGCCACGCGACATGTTCGACGATGGACACGCAACAATAAGAAAAGCATTCACTCGTTGATTCAGCAGGACGAACTCGGCAGGAGGCATATGATGAATACATCATTTTCTTTCAAGGAACTTCGCGCTGCGATCCGGGCCTGGCGGCGTTACGGATTCTTCTCGCTCAATCAGCGCGAAGCGGAGATTATCGAAGCCGTGTATGCCCGCCTAACCTCGAGGCCGCTCAAAAGACTGCCGGCAGCCAGATAGCCGCATTCCCGGTCACCGGTTGGTGGCCGGGCGCCGTCATCCGGCGCCGAGTTTCTTCTGCAGGTAGGCCACCACGTCATCGAGGGTGATCAGCCTGGCGTAGTCGGCCTCGGGAATGTCCACCTTGAGCTTCTCGTGGAGTCCGAGCAGGAAGTTGAGCCAGTCCATCGAATCCAGATCCACCTGGTTGCGCAGCGGACGGTCGCCCCTCAGTTGGTCGGCCTCGACCTCGGGCGCGATCGACAAGAGCGTGGCCAGCGCCACGGCGCGGATTTCGGCATCGGTCATGGCGCCTCCGCAGGGCCGCCCCAAGGAGGCGCAGCCATCAACACGGAGCGGCCGATCAGGCCGCGAACCGCGGTCGCCCCCTTCCATGGGAAGGGGGATGGGGGGCAGGTAGTCATTGGTCCAACTCCTCGGGTCGTTGCAGCAGATCGTTCAATTCGAGCAGGAACAGCGCGCCGCGATGGCCGTCCGAAACGCGGTGGTCGGCCGAGAGGCTGGCCGTCACCACCGGCAGCACCTTGAGCCCGCCGTTGTCGGCCCACGGCCGCTCGGCGATGCGGCCGAAGCCCACCAGCGCCACCTGCGGCGGCGTGATGACGCCGAACACCGCCAGCGATCCCTGGTCGCCGAGATTGGTCACGGTGATCGTCGCCTCGCTCATCTCGGAACTGCGCAGCGAGCCGGCGCGCGTGCGCTTGACCAGGTCGGTCAGCTCCTGCATCAGCAACGTCAGCGGCTTGTGCTCCGCGTGCAGCAGCGCCGGTGCGATCAGGCCGCCCTGGCGCAGCGAAATCGCCACGCCGAGATTGATCGCGGCGACCGGCACGAAGCCGGCATTTCCGTTCTCTTGGCGCCAGTAGCCGTTGAGCTCGGGATAGCGCTTGAGCGCGAGGGCCACGGCCTTCAGCAGCAGCGCCGCCGGCAGCAGGCGCTCGGCCATGCTGCGCTGCGCGTTGGCGGCCTGCAGCCAGGCCAGTGCCTTCGCCAGCGGAATATCCTCGGCGACGTAGTAGTGCGGAATCTCGCGCTTGGAGCGGCTCATCGCCGCGGCGATGGTCTTGCGCATGTCGGCCAGCTTTTCCGCCGCCTTGTCGGCTACCTTCGCCGCCGGCGCCTGCTTGAGGGCCGCGGCTGCTTCCACATCCTCGAGCGTCACCGCGCCGCGCGGGCCAGTGCCCGTGATGCGGTCGAGATCGACGCCCTTTTCCTCGGCGTGCTTGCGCGCGGCGGGCGAAACCATGCGTCGCGTCGCGGGAGCAGGCGCCGCAGCGGGTGCAGCAGCAGGCGCAGCGATCGCGACCGCGGGCGCTGCCGTGGGCATCGGCTTCGCCGTCACCTGGCCGCGAAGCGGAATCCCAGGTGCGCAGAGCGAGCCAGCGCCGACTCCTGCCGGGGCAGTCTCGCCGGCTTCGAGCAAGGTCGCCATCAGCGTGCCGACCGGCATCTTCTGCCCGATTTCGGCGATCAGCTGGTACACCGTTCCCTCCTGCCAGCTTTCGATGTCCACCGCGGCCTTCGTGGTATCGACGATGGCCATGACCTGGCCTTTCTTCACCGTGTCGCCAACGCCGACTTTCCATTCGAGCAGAGTGCCCTCGTCCATGTCGGAGCCCAGTGCAGGCAACTTGAATTCGATCATCCCAGCATTTCCTTCACTGCGGCGACTATCTTCTCCGGCTGCGGCAGTGCGGCCGCTTCGAGGTGCCTGGCGTAGGGAATCGGCACCTCTTCCGAGCAGACTCTGGCCACCGGCGCGTCGAGTTCGTAGAAAACATTTTCCATGATGCGCGCCATCACCTCGGCGGCGAGGCTGCCGGTGCGCCAGCCCTCATCGACCACCACGGCGCGATGGCACTTGGCGACCGAGGCGGCGATGGTCGCGGTATCGAGTGGGCGCAACACGCGCAGGTCCACCACTTCCGCTTCGATGCCCGCCGCGGCCAGTTGCTCCGCCGCCTGCATTGCCTTGGGCAGCGATCCGCCATGGGTGATGATGGCGACGTCGCGGCCGACGCGGCGCACCTTGGCCGAGCGGATGTCGACCGTCCAGTCGTCGGGCAGCTCGCCTTCCATGTTGAACAAGCCGGCGTGCTCGAAGATCACCACCGGGTCGGGGTCGGCCAGCGCCGGCGCGAGCATGCCGCGCGCATCCTCGATGGTGGCCGGCGCCAGCACCTTGATGCCGGGAATGTGCGCGTACCAGCCTTCGAGGCTGTGCGAATGCTGGGCCGCCAGCTGGCGGCCGGCGCCGGTGGTCATGCGGATCACCAGCGGCACCGAGAACTGGCCGCCCGACATGTGGCGGTAGGCGGCGGCCGTATTCACGATCTGGTCCAGCGCGAGCAGACTGAAATTGACCGTCATCACCTCGACGATGGGTCGCATGCCGCCCAGCGCCGCGCCGATGCCGGCGCCGACGAAGCCGAGCTCGGACAGGGGCGTGTCGCGGATGCGTTCGGGGCCGAACTCGTCGAGGAAGCCCTTGGAGAAGGCGTAGGTGCCGCCGTAGCGCCCGACATCCTCGCCCATCAGGAAGACCCGCGGATCGGCGACGAGAGCCTCGTGCATCGCCTCGCGCATGGCTTCGCGGTAGTTGAGTTTGCGACTCATGATGCGTGCACGTCCCTTAGCAGGTCTTCGACCGGCTCCCAGGTGCCGGCCTCGGCGAAGGCGACGGCTGCGTCCACCTCCGCGTTGGCGCGCGCGTCGATGGCGAGGAATTCCTCTTCGGTCAGTTTGCCCTCCGCCTTGAGTCGTGCCGAGAAGGTGTGGATCGGTCCGCGCGTTTTCCATTCCTCTACCTCGGCCTTCTGCCGGTAGAGTTCGGCGTCGAACATCGAGTGGGCGCGGAAGCGGTAGGTCTGGTACTCGACGAACAGCGGCCCCTCGCCTGCACGCACGCGCTGCGCGGCCTGTTTCGTGATCTCATGCACCGCGACGATGTCCATGCCATCGACCTTCAGTGCCGGCATGTTGTAGGACGCCGCCTTGACGCAAAGATCGGTCTGTGACTCGCTGCGCTCGAGCGCGGTGCCCATGCCGTAGAGATTGTTCTCGCAGCAGAACAGCACCGGCAGCTTCCACAGCGCCGCCAGGTTCAGCGACTCGTGAAAGGCGCCCTCGGCCACCGCGCCGTCGCCAAAGAAGCAGGCGGTGATGCGTTTTTCGTTCTGCATTTTTGCGGCCAGTCCCAGACCGACCGCCAGCGGCAGCCCGCCGCCGACGATGGCATTGCCGCCGAACAGCCGCGTCGCCCGGTCGAACAAATGCATCGAGCCGCCGCGGCCGTGCGCGCAGCCTTCGCGCTTGCCGTACATTTCGGCCATGATCACGCCCATGTCCATGCCGCGCACCAGGGCGTGGCCGTGCTCGCGGTAGGTGGCGACGATGTTGTCCTCCGGCTGCAGCGCATGCAGCGCGCCGACGCCCGTCGCCTCCTCGCCGATATAGAGATGGAGGAAGCCGCGGATCATGCCGGCGCCATACATCTCGGCCGACTTCTCCTCCATGCGGCGGATGCGCACCATGTCGGCCAGCAGCCGCAGGGCGAACTTCTTGTCCCACGGCACGGGGCCGGCGGGCGGCGGCGGGGCGCGATGATCGATCATGTGTTGCCCTCCAGTGTCGAGGTGTCGCCCTCGGGCAAGCCCAGTTCGCGCGCCTTGAGCAACCGGCGCATGATCTTGCCGCTGCGCGTGCGCGGCAGCGCCGGCAGGAAGGCGATCTCCTTCGGCGCCACGGCGGCGCCGAGGCGCTTCCTGGCGTGACCCAGCAGCTCCATGCGCAGCGCCTCGCTTTCCGCGAAGCCCTTCTTCAGCGAGACGAAGGCCTTGACCACCTCGCCCACCACCGGGTCGGGCTTGCCGATCACGCCGGCCTCGGCCACCGCCGGGTGTTCCATCAGCGCGCTCTCGACCTCGAAGGGTCCGATCAGGTGGCCGGCCGACTTGATCACGTCGTCGGCGCGGCCGACGAACCAGAAGTAGCCGTCGGCGTCGCGCTTCGCCAAATCGCCGGTCAGGTACCACTCGTTGTCCGGGCCGGCGAAGCACTTGCGGTAGCGCTCCTCGTTGTTGAGGTAGGCGCGAAACATCGACGGCCAGCCGCGCTTCAGCGCCAGCTCGCCCTCGACGTCGGGCTCCTCGATCAGCGTCGCCGTGCCGTCCTCGTGACGGCGCATGATGGCGGCATCGATGCCCGGCAGCGGCCGCCCCATCGAGCCCGGCTTGATGTCGAAGGCCGGCGTGTTGGCGATCATGATGCCGCCGGTCTCGGTCTGCCACCAGTTGTCGTGGATCGGCAGGCCCAGTACCTCCTTGCCCCAGCGCACCGCCTCGGGATTGAGCGGCTCGCCGACGCTGGCGATGAAGCGCAGTTGCGGAAAGCGGTACTTATGCGGGATTTCGGCGCCGGCCTTCATCAGCATGCGGATCGCCGTCGGCGCCGTGTACCAGACCGTCACGCGCTCGTCCTGCAGGAGGCCGTACCAGCGCTCGGCGTCGAATTCCTCGGAGTCGATGATCGACGTGACGCCATGCAGCAGCGGCGCGATGATGCCGTAGGAGGTGCCGGTGACCCAGCCCGGATCGGCGGTACACCAGTAGATGTCGTCGGCATGCAGGTCGAGCGCGTAGCGACCGGTGGCGAAATGGGTGATGACGGCGCCATGGACATGCACGGCGCCCTTCGGCGTGCCGGTGGTGCCGCTGGTGAAGTGCAGCAGCGACATGTCCTCGGCACCGGTCGCGGCCACCGTGCATTCGTCACCCGCCGCGGCCATCAGTGTCGCCAGATCGAGCGTGCCCGGGATGTTCGTGCTGCCGCCATCCTCGGCCACCAGCAGCACATGCTCCAGCGTCGGCATCTTGTCGCGCCACTTCGCCACCTTGCGCTCGTACAGCATGTCGGTGGTGACCAGCACGCGGCCCGCGCCGAGATTCACTCGCGTGGCGATCGGCTCGGGGCCGAAGGCGGAGAACAGCGGCGACACTACCGCGCCATGCTTGAGGCCGCCGAGCACGGCGATGTAGAGTTCCGGAATGCGGCCGGCCAGCACGAAGACCCGCTCGCCCCTGCCGATGCTGAGCTTGGCCAGCACATTGGCGAAGCGGCTGGTGAGTCGCGACAGTTCGCCGAAGCTGACATCGCGCGCCGGCTTGCCGCGAGAGAGAAAACGGAATGCGGTGCGGTCGCGCAACGCGTCCGCCGCATGGCGCTCGACCGCCTCGGCGGCGATGTTGATGCCACCCGCTGCGGCCGCGCCCTGCAACTCGCGGCCCGCGGACTCCCAGGAAAAACGCTGCCGCTCGCCGGCGTAGTCGAGAAAATTCGGCGTCACCCGCTGGTCGGCGGCGGTCTTGCGGATGATCGATGAAGAATCCATACCTCCCTCTCTCCCTCTGCTGGAAATATAGACCCTTCTTCAGATGAGGGGAAGGCGAATTGTCGGCTCCGGATCTCGCGCGGCGGCGCGAGGAGGGGCGCCAAGAGGCGGCGCTGGCGGCGACCCGAAGGCAGTGCAGCGCAATGCGGGTGTGCCTTCGATGGCGACCTTGGCTTTGTTCCAGTCATCGTTCCACGGAATCGATCAGCGATGCCGTGGCCGTTGGTAGGCGCCTATGTGCGGAGACGAAAAATCAGCCGAGAGATGCGGCCGCTGTTTGTCTCAGCCCGACCCAGTCCCGATATTCAGACGAAGCTATTGAACAGGCCAATTGCTATGTTCGCTATCGTACGGACTGTTCGCGGACAGGCATCTAGCATTTGACTGAGTTGACATAGGTGTAGCTTGCAGATTGCTGGTGCCGGCAGGCGCAACACTAGTGATCATTGATCGGATGCGCCGCTCATTCAGGAGAATAGAAATGTACAGGATGCTAATTGTTGCGCCGCTTGCGGCGCTTTTGCTCAGCGCGTGCGTAGTGGCACCCGCGGACTACGGCCCTGGAATGGTTGTGGCACCAGCACTGCCGCTGGTTGTGGAATTGGGCGCAGAGCCCTATTACTATCAGGGCGGATATCACTATTACTACGACAACAACCGCTGGAGCTACTCAAATTCAAGATCCGGTCCTTGGACGGATCTGCCCAGAAGTCACTACCCTAAAGAGACCAGGTTCAAAGGCCGTGGTGACGGCCGTGGTGAAGGCCGGGGTGAAGGCCAGGATCATGACCGCCGGGATCGGAGATAACCCGAACCCTACCGTTCTTCGGCCCCTCATCGGGGCCTGCTAGCGGGCCGCCCGCGGCGGGCACGAAACAGTGCTTCGCGAGATCTTCCGCACCGTGCCGCCAGCGCCGACTTTGCGGAAGCCGGTTGCAAGGCTGCAAACTGAACCTGGCCCGATCGCTTGTCGCTGGGGCGGTCGCCGCGTCGGCGCCTGTCGCTTGTTCCAACTCAAGGATCGACATCAAGTAGAGACCGACATCAAGTAGAGTACGTCCCTCGCAAACCGGGAAACAGCTGCCGGTCCGGAATTTGTTGAATTCAGGCGAGCGGCATGAACCAGACCAGACTCATGAAATTGATTCGTATCGCACCTGCTTTTGTCGTCATCCTGTCGGGGATTGTCGCCGCCCTGCATATCGGGAAAATGCCGCCGGCAATTCCGGTATTGCGTGAGGCCCTGGGGGTAACGCTGGTCGAGGCCGGCTTCCTGCTGTCGATGGTGCAACTGGCCGGGATGACGGTGGGGGTGCTGGTCGGCGTTGCCACCGACAGCATCGGACGGCGGCGCAGCATGATCGCCGGTCAGTTGATTCTCGCCATCGCCAGCGTCAGCGGCATGTGGGCACAGCACCCGGCCGATCTGCTGCTGCTGCGCGCGTTGGAGGGCCTTGGCTTTCTGTTGATCGTGCTGCCCGCCCCCAGCCTGATCCGGCAGTTGGTGCCGCTCACCCAACTGGCCTTCCACCTCGGCCTCTGGGGTACCTATATGCCCACCGGCGCCGCACTGGCCCTGTTCTGCGCACCAACGATGATGAGTCTCCTCGGCTGGCACGGTTGGTGGGGGCTGCTCGGCGGATTCTCGGCCGCGATGGCGTTGTGGGTGTTTCTGCAAGTGCCGCCGGAACACGGAGACCGTGGTGCGGTGCCGGCAGCAAGCCAGGCGACGGCGGGCGAGGCATGGTGGCAGCGCCTGCGTCTGACCCTCAGCAGCTCGGGCCCGTGGCGCGTCGCGATTGCCTTCCTGTTGTATTCCAGCCAGTGGCTCGCGGTGATCGGCTTTCTGCCTTCGATCTACGCCCAGGCCGGGCTCAGCGGCCAGATGGCGGGTTCACTGACGGCCCTGGCTTCCCTAGTCAATATCACGGGCAATATCGCTGCGGGTCGCCTGCTGCATCGCGGCGTTTCGGCCCGGCATCTGTTGTACGTCGGCTTCGGCACCATGGCCGTCGCCACTTTTCTCGCCTTCGGCCAGTTGACCATCGAGGCGCCGGCCATTCGCTATCTCGCCGTGCTGGTGTTTTCCTCGGTTGGCGGCGTAATCCCCGGCACGCTGTTCTCGTTGGCGGTGCATGTGGCGCCGAGCGAGCGAACGGTGACGACGACGGTCGGCTGGATGCAGCAATGCTCGGCCACCGGGCAATTTCTCGGCCCGCCGCTGGTGGCATGGCTGGCGACCCAGACCGGCGGCTGGCATTGGACCTGGGTCGCCACCGGGATCGCCTCGCTGATCGGCTTGCTGCTGGCGCGGGGCGTCAATTTCAGCAAGCACGCCTGAGCAAGTTCCGGCGGGTGCTTTCCATCAAGTCGCGCACTTGCCAGCCGACCGCCGTGGCCCGCAGCTAGCGCACGACAGGTGCGCCTTCCGGAGGTGCCGGAATCGCCGCTCCGGCACGCAGAGTGACGCGGAGAATCTCGGCGGGACGCCAGAGGCGCATGCGGGGGCCCCAGGTGCCGCTTCCGCGGGAAACGATGACGGTCATGTCGCCAATCTCGTAGCGCCCTTCAAACAGCGGGAATCGTTGCCGGACCAGATAGCCGAAGGGCCATATTTGCCCGCCATGGGTATGCCCGCTGAGCATCAGATCGACGCCCTTGCCGGCCGCCACGGTCGCCGGCAAGGAGGTATGGGACAGCAGCACGGTGGCGCCCGGGGGCCGCCCCGCAAGTGCTTTCGCGAGAGCGCTTCCCACCTCGCCGGCATCGCTGCGCGCCGTCAGATTATCCAGGCCTGCCAGAACGAGGCCGGGGCGCAGCTTGACCCAGGAGTCCCGCAGGACATGAACGCCGGCCGCCTCGAACAAGGCCGTGTTGCCGCCATCGACGCCATGAAACTCATGGTTGCCGAGTACCGCCCAGACGCCCAGCGGCGCCGACAGGCGGCGCAAGACTGCAAGCAGTTCCTGCCGCGGAGCGCCGTGCCCTTCGAACACGTCGCCGAGCAGAACCACGACATCGGGTCGCTCTGCCTGCACCTGCTCGACTCGGGCCGCGAGCCATCGCTCGCCGAGCACGGGCCCGAGATGCAGGTCGGACAAGGCAACCATTACCGTACCATCGAGCTCTCCGGGAAGGCGGGCGACGTAAACGTCATAGCTCTGCACCACCGGCGCCCGCAATCCCTGGATCAGGGCGAGCGCCGAAAGCACCCCGCCGGCGACCAGCGCCGCGCCGCGCAGGCGAGGCCCGAAGCGTTTCAGGAAGAAACCGAAGCCGGTCGCCAGTTCCACCGCGAGCATCGCGACGGAGGTCAGGAACAGCATGGCCATCCAGGTCATGCTGAAGAATTCCAGCGTCGTCCCCAGGCCCCCCGTATCCTCCCGGCCGATGACACGGCCAAGGACAAAGCTTGCCCACACGGCCAGCCCGATGCCGATCAACTGGTTGCGCGAAATGCGGCGCCTGACCAACGGCACGGAAGCGGCACGCCAGAACACGTAGACGTGCATGAGCGTGACGGCAGTGATGAGAACGAGGCTGAACATGGCGACCTATGGTAACGCCGCAACCGAACGGGTCGGCCTCGCATCGTTTCGAACGGCGAACCCAATCGCCGTTTCGCCAGCGCCGACTTTGAGGGGAGTCGGCCGCAATGCCGGGCAAACTAGACCGAACCCGAGCCCTTGTCGTTCCTGAACGTTGTTTTCATGATGTGTGGGTACCGCCTAACGCCATTATTCGGAGGCCCAGCGAAAATCGACCGTCCTGAGTTTTTCTGCGCCGACGGAGATTTGCTGTCTTGCCTCTTTGCCGGCGAAGGTTGCGACGATCTGATAATCACCGGCCGGCAGCTTTGTCAAGAACCATGGTCCTTGGGAGGTGGCATCCAGAAGCGTTCTACCTTTGGCGTCGGCGATGGCGACCCTGACGTCGGTCAGGTAGGCGCCGGACTTGCCGGCGAACACGAGCTTGAGATTGAAACCGCCAGCGAGCGAATTGAGCCGGTCGATTGATTCTGTTCCGACGCCGCCGGACACATAGGACACGCCACCGACGGTCTGCACGATTGCGTCGCCATCGGCGCCCGCGACCGAAACAAACGATACACAGCCCAGCAGAATGGCCGCGAAGCCGTGCGCGAGCAATTTGCCTGCAATACCGGAAGTCGATTTCATGCGCTGATCCTCCAATGTCAATTCGATGGTCGTGGTTACGGTCCGTGTGCGCTGCCAGAGCGGTCGACCGGATCCGGCTGGTACCGTGATTATCAGCAACTACGGGAGGAACTCTGTACGCTGGCGTACATCCGGTTAATCGTCAGGACAGGCGGGCAGTCGCAGCCAAGCGGGCCAGCTTCGCATTGTCTTGAGTGGGGACCCCGACTCCTTGCGGCTTATCGCTAGCGATCGAAGTTTCCCGTCAGGAGGGCGTTCAACTCCCCGGAACGCAAGACCTTGACGCAGGCCGACACCGCACGGGAATCGAACGTCGTTCCGCTGCCATGCTGGATTTCCCTAATGGCGGCTTCCATGCCGAGCCCGGCGCGATAGGGCCGGTGACTCATCATGGCTTCGACAGTATCGGCCACGGCGATGATCCTGGCTTCCAGCAGGATCTGTTCCCCCTTCAGTCCATTGGGGTAGCCGCTGCCGTCCATGCGTTCGTGATGCTGTAGCACCATGGTGGCGATGGGCCAGGGGAAATCGATGTCGCGCAGGATGTCGTGGCCGATCTGGGAGTGCGCCTGGATTAGCTGAAACTCCAGATCGGTGATCTTGCCCGGGCGGCTCAGCATTTCCGCAGGAATCTTTATCTTGCCGATGTCATGAATCTCGGCGCCGCGCTGGATGCCGGTAATCTGCTCTTGCAGCAGTCCCATATCGCAGGCGATCGCGCGTGCCAGATGGCTTACACGCATCTGGTGTCCGGCGGTATAGGGGTCGCGCGCCTCGATCGTGGTCGCCACGGCGCGGATCGTGGCTTCAAGGCTTTCCCCCAGCTTACGGACGCTGTCCAGCTCCCGCGCGCGTGAGCGCAGCGTGGAGATGCCGAAGGAAAGATCGCTGGCCAGTTCCCGCAGAATTTCGACTTCACTCTCGTTGAAGCTTCCTGCTTCGGACGAGCAGATATTCAATGTACCGAGAATTTCATCGGCGACGACAAGGGGCAGTGACACGGCCGATCGGCAGCCGAAGTCGAGTGCCCTGGCACGCCAGGGGATCATCGTCGCCATGTCCGCGGTGTCGTCGATGACCTGGATCTTTCCCGACTCCAGTGCCCGGCTTATGGGCCCTGCATCGCTCGCGGCCTCGGCAATGACCACGTCAAGCTCGGCGACGAAATCCGCCGCCTTTTCGCCAAACCAGGCATGGGGCCGCATTACGGCTGGCTGTCCATGCTCGATATAGCCCACCCAGGCCATCGCAAATCCGCCCACCTCGACAACGACGCGACACATGGTCTGCAGCAGTCGTTCTTCGTCGTCGGCCTGGACCAGGGCTTCATTGCAGCGGCTGAGGGTACGCAGAAAGCGATTCGCGCGGTAAAGCACCTCCTGGGCCTGTTTGCGCTCGTCGATTTCCTTCAGCAGACGGTCGTGCTCTTCGTGCAATTCCTGATTCTTGCGGCGCAGGTCGTTGCGCATGGACGAAAAGCTGTCGATCAGGATGCCGACTTCATCGCCGTCCTGCTTCGGCAGCTTCGCCTCGTAGTCTTCCTGCGCCAGCTTGCGCGCCGCAGCGGCCAGCATGAAGAGCGGCCGGCGGACGGCGGCCTCCAGCGTCAGGGCGACGGTGAGCAGCATGATGCCGAGCATCGCGAACAGCAACAACTCCAGCTTCCCGGTTTCCTGCCGCAGCCTGTCGAAGGTCGGTGTCATGTCCACCGTGACGACCAGCTTGCCCAGGTTCATCCCGAGATACACGATGGGCTTCTCGATCTTGCGGCTATTGGCTTCTTCCTTCCCGCTAGCACCTGCACTGCCCAACGGATAGATCTGGCGGCCGGAGGGATGGATCAGTTGCACCTGCATCCAGTCCGCATTGTTCTGCTTCAGCGCCGTCAGGTTCTCGTAGACGATGTCGAGTTGATTGCCCAGCAGCAAGGGAATCATTCCCTCGACGACGCTGTCCAGATGCAGGCCCACCACCTTGAGGTGGTTCTGCTCGGCTTGGGCGAGGTTGCGCGGCGCCCAGATCTGCTCGATGTAAGCACCTATCAGCAGCGACAGGCAGATCAGCGGCAGCAGGAGTTTCAGTCTGAGTGTCATTGCCCTATCTGGCTTTCTCAACCCAGTATTTTTCCAGCCCCCATTCCTGCATCGGCAGATAGTCGTCGATGGAGGCGGCGACCGGTTGCGTCATCGGCACTTCAGCGAGCAGGGCCCGGCCCCCGGCTGTCGTCACCATGTCGAGCAGCGCCTTGCGCAGCGCCCCCCTTACGTGCTTGGGAACGCGAGGATGGGCCGAAACGGGGTGTGAAGGCATGTTGCGGGTGGTATAGATAATCCGCAAGGCGTTGCGGATGTTGTCGTCCTGCTCGGCGAGGGTCTTCTGGACGCCGCCGCCAGCATCGGCGAGTCCGTTGGCGACATTCAGATACACCGAGCTGTGGGTGTTGACGTTGAGCATCTTCATGCGCACCTGATGGATTTGCTCCAGATCGGCGCGCAACAGCAGCGACGCGCCGAGCGAGTTGGGCGAGGGCACTGCCAGGGTCTTGCCATTGAGTTCCGCCACGCTACGCACGGGGCTGTCCCGAGCCACGACCAGGATGCCGGTCAGCGGCACGTTGTCGCGCAGCAGAGGAATATAACCCTGGTGCTTGCTTTCGCGCAGGATCTGGTACGGGTTGGTATAGGTGAAATCGAAGCTTCCCTTCGCCAGTTCGCGCTCGAATTCCTGCACCGTCAGGGTTGCCACCAGTTTGAGCCGGATGCCGGAGCGCTTGGCCACCTCATCGACGATAGGTTTCCAGATGGCATACAGCTTGCGCTGCTCGAATTGGGGCACGACGGCGAAAGTGTAGCCTTGCTCCGCACGAATGCTTCCTGCGGCAACCAGCAAGGTTGCCAGCAAGAGGAATCCGAAGAAGTGTTTCAGTCGATTTGTGCAGGCGATCATGGTGTGGTCCGGAATTGCCCTTGCCGGTTGACCGAGCATGGATCTTATAGCCTACACCCCGGCTGCGAAGGAAAAATTGTCGCTGGCGAAACTCTGGAAGCGGGCCGGCAAGCGCCGAGTTTGATGGGAGTCAGCGCAATTCTGCACAAACCCGACCGCTTGGCGCCGGGCGAAGCTGGCTGTTCCGCCGGTGCGTCGGCGCACCTGCCCGAGGCACGGTTTCGCGCTTAAGCGCTACTTAAGACTGTGCCGGCATAGTCACTCCACACCCGCTCGAAACAAGGAGATTGATATGCGTCGCACCCATGCCCCGTTCCTGTCCACCATGCTGTTCGCCGTTGCTGCACCGCTCTTCATTGTCATCGCCACGGCGTTTGTCGCCCTTCCGTATTCCCTGAGTGGCCATGCCGGCGAAGCGGGGCTGACGGCAGCCTCGAGTACGACATATCACCTTTCCTGATCACGGTCGGCATGGCTTGTCGCGCAGGCTCGGCCAAACCGCGCCCGGCGAAGATATCTCGGCTGCCGATTCGCGCAAGAAGCCGGCTTGGCACCAATAGCTCACTGATGGAGTCGTCATGAACAAACCAGGCATCCTCACTTATGCCGCCAACTTCGCGCCGCGCCTGTTTCAGGTGCGCCGCACTATCTGGATCGCTGTCGGCGTCGGTCTGCTGATGCTGATTGGCATGCTGATATGGGCCGCGCTGGCCATGATTGGCTGGCTGTTCGGGATGGGTCAAAATGCTCCGGAAGCAGCGCGTCGGGCGCTAAGGGAGATCGAAGATGTCGTTCCCGGCGTGCGCGGCAGGCTCACGGAGATCATGCCGCCGATGGTGCGCGGGGTGCTGGAAGGTGTGGACGAGATCATCCCGGGCGCACGCGGCAAGGTGAGCGAGATCGTGTCGGCCCTCCAGTCGCCGCCGCAGTCACGCCGCGAAGTGTTCGGGTCGGATCTGGGCCCGGTGCCGCGCTACTCGGAATTGGCGCACACCCAATGGCAGCGCGAAGGCTCACGCACGGCGGTCGAATACGAAAGCGAAGCGAGCTACGCAGCGGTGCTGGATCATTACTCCACGGGGTTCGCGACCCACGGCTTCAGCCAGACCGTGCGTTCCGCCGCCCGCGGCAGCGAGACGCACGAATACACCAAAGGTCGCGACCGCTTTATGGTGAAGATTGCGGAGAAGCCGCAGGGTGGAGTCAGCGTCCGTCTCGAGGCGATGAAGCTCTAAAGCGACAGGCGGTGGTTGGCAGTGTCGGGTTCAAAAGGCGGCGCGGGCGGGCAAGCCTCGATGCCGACGGCAGCTACCCCTTACCGCCTGGTTTGAGTTTTCAGGTAGGCAATCAAGTCTTCGCGGTTTTTGGCGTCGGATACGGAGTAGCCCATTTTTTGCCCCGGAATGAATTGTTCGGGATTCCTCAGCCACTGGTCCAGGGTTCTCTCGTTCCAGATCACCTTGCTCTTTCGCAGCGCCGGGCTGTAGTCAAAGCCGGCGACGCTGCCGGCCTTCGCCCCGAAGACACCCCGATGGGCCGGCCCCGCAAGGCTGACGTCTATGGAATGGCATGCGATGCAGCGCGACATGTATTGCAGCCTTCCATTCTCTGCGTCGCCGGCGGCATGGACGAGAGAAGTGTTCAGAAACGCCGCAAGCGGAACCAGGAGAAAACTGGCTTTCATGGCACGGGCCCTCGGAAAATGGCCTGCCGAAAAATGATTTCTTCGGCGGGCCGGTAGTCGTCAGGCACCAAACAGCATGGCGGCCGGCAGTGGCAGGCCGAGGGCGTTGTTCAGGATTGCCCAATGCGCAACTTCGTCGGCAGCCAACCTGGCGGCCACCTGGGCCAGCGCATGATCCTTGAAGGACGGGACCACGCTCAAATAGGCATTGGTCGCGCCCAACTCCAGGGAGAGCGCCAGCTTCAGCACATCCGCCTGGGTCTTGAGCTGGCTGGCATTGAGTGCCTTGGCGTACATATCGAGAGATTTTTCCTCGACGGCCTTGCCCCCCAGCTTGCCGATGGCGCCGATCAGCAGATCGCGGTGAACCTTGTGATCGGCCTGGAATTTCAAGGCGATATCGAGCACAGGCTTTTGCAGCAGGCCGCTTTGCGCGCCCAGCGTGTAGGCGTTGATGCCCTGGTGCTCCAGTCCAAGCGCGACGTTGAGAATGCCGACGTCGGCGGCGCCGCTTTTGGTGCTCGACGCGGCACTGGCGTCTCTGCCGGCGAGCAGCATGACCGCTCCGGCCGACAATACCGCGGTAGACGTTCCGCGCAGGAAAGCGCGGCGCGCGCCTTGTTGTTGCAGTAGATTCAGTATCATTTTTCTCTCCGTTAGGTGGGTCCCCGCCACGGTGCAGACCTCTGCGATCCGGTGGGCGGGTGAATTCAGCTTAGGTCTATACAAATACTTTGTCAAGTTAAAAGTGGTTTAAGTATCTTTATTGTGTCAATTCTGTAGAATTCGGGTGTAGTGGCGGCAAACGATGACGAGGAGAATCCATGCTTGAAATGCTGGGAGCCCGACAGAAGCAGCTGCTGAGACTGCTGCTCAAGGACAAGGCCGGACTGACTGCCGACAGGCTTTCAGTGGAGCTGGGGATCACGCGCAATGCTGTCCGGCAGCACCTGGCAGCGCTGGAAAATATCGGCCTGGTCAAGAAGGGCGTGACTCGCGCGTCCGGCGGGCGGCCGGAACAGCTGTATGTGCTGACCGACAAGGGCAAGGAGTGTTTTCCCCGTCACTACGACTGGTTCGCCCAGCTTCTGATCGAGTCCGTGGTGCAGGAAATCGGCGCGGACAACCTGGGCGAACGGCTGAAAACCATGGGTGCCCAAGTCGGCAAGCGCCTGCGCGCTCAACACCCCGAACTCTCAAGCCGCAAGGACAAGGTGCGCATACTGGCCGAGACGCTGGAGCAGCTGGGCTACGACGCCAAGGCCACCGGCGGCGACAGCGCCGACGCAATCGAGGCCGACAATTGCGTCTTCCATGCGCTGGCCCTGAATAACCCGGCGATATGCGAATTCGATTTGGCGCTGCTATCGACCTTCACGGACAGCCCTGTCGAGCACCAGGAGTGCATGGCCAAGGGCGGCAATGCCTGCCGCTTCAAGTTCGGCGCCAAGAAGTGAACGGCACGGCGTCGCATTGTCTTGAGTGGCGACCCGAATCGCCGTTCTGCCAGCGCCGACTTTGAACACATGCAATGCGGCGCCCACCCAACCGAACCCGAACCCGCATCGCCGTATCGATGGATTTCAGACAGACAGGCACCGACAAACAGGAAGGAAGTTCCCATGAATGAAATCTACGTCAGCACGGACGTCGAGACCGACGGCCCGGTGGCGGGAAAGCATTCCATGCTGAGCATTGGATCGGCAGCGTATTCGGCCGACAAAAACCTGCTGACGACATTTTCCGCCAATCTGGAAACGCTGCCGGGATTCGCCGCCGACCCCGGGACCGCAGCCTGGTGGGCGACGCAGCCGGAAGCGTGGTCGGCTTGCCGGCAGAACCTTGAACAGCCCCGCGCTGCCATGACGCGCTACCTGGCGTGGCTCAAGGCTCTGCCCGGAAAGCCGGTCTTCGTCGCCTACCCGGCCGCCTTCGACTTTTCCTTCGTGTACTGGTACCTCACCCAATTCGCAGGAGAGAACCCATTCGGTTATTCCGCGATCGACATCAAGACCTACGCCATGGCGATGCTGCGCAAACCGTATCGCGCCTGCGGCAAGCGGTCCATGCCGGCCGAGTGGTTCGACCCCGTTGCCCACACTCACGTGGCGCTGGACGATGCGATCGAGCAGGGCAGCCTGTTCTGCAACATGCTGCGCGTCAACCTCGGCTCGGCTGAAGCGAAGGACTAGATGCCGGCCCAAATCGCCGTGCCGGACTCTGTCTGCCGGGGATTCCGCTTCGCGGGCCGGCAAGCGCCGACTTCGAGGGGCGCGAATGGGGCAGGCCGCCGCCCTTAGTTCTCTTCCGCCACGATTCGTATCGCGCCGCAGGGGCACTCGGTGGCGCAGATGCCGCAGCCTTTGCAATAGTCGTAGTTGAACTGGAAGCGCTTGCCGGGGCCGAGCTTGATCACGGCGTTGTCGGGGCAGACGCCGTAGCAGTTGTCGCACTCGAAGCAGTTGCCGCAGGACATGCAGCGGCGCGCCTCGAACAGCGCATTGGTTTCGTCGAGCCCGCCCAGCACTTCCTCGAAGGTGGACTGGCGGCGGATGATGTCGAGCACCGGGCGCATGGTCTTCGGCGCGTCGGAGTAGTACCAGGGGTTCATGCGGTCGAAGGTGGCGAGTTCGGGCTTGGGCAGCGGCGCGTACTTTTCGCCGCGCAACCAGGCGTCGATCGCGCGCGCGGCCTTCTTGCCGTGGCCGACGGCGACGGTGACGGTGCGCTCGTTGCCGGCCATGTCGCCGCCGGCGAAGACGCCCGGGTGGCCGGTCATCATGCCGGCGTCGATCTCGATCATGCCCTTGTCGACCACCAGGCCCGGTACGTTTTCGAGCAGCGAGAGGTCGGCATCCTGCCCCAGCGCGAGCACCACGGAGTCGGCCTCCATGCGCTCGAATTCGCCGGTCGGCTGCGGGAAGCCGTTTTCGTCGAGCGCCATCTTCTCGACCATGATGTCGTCGCCTCGTTCACCCATGCCGGCTTCGGTGATGGTCGACAGCCACTTGATCGAGATGCCTTCCTGCAGCGCCTCCTCGACCTCGAAATCGTGGGCCGGCATCTTGTCGCGGGTACGCCGGTAGACGATGATCGACTCCTCGGCGCCGAGCCGCTTGGCGGTGCGCGCGACGTCGATGGCGGTGTTGCCGCCGCCATACACCACCACCCTGCGCCCCAGCAGCGGCGCGTCGTGGTCCTCCATGCCGCGCAATACCGAGACCGCGTCGAGCACCTTGTTGGCGTCGCCGGCCGGGATGTAGGCGCGCTTGGCGATGTGGGCGCCGACGCCGAGGAAGACGGCATCGAAGCCGTCCTTCATCGTCTGCTGCACATCGGTGACTTTGGTCTCCAGGTGCAGTTCGACGCCGAAATCGAGCAGGCGCTGGATTTCGGTATCGAGCACCTCGCGCGGCAGCCGGTACTTGGGTATGCCGAAGCGCATCATGCCGCCGGCGAGCGGCGCTTCCTCGTAGATCACCGCCTTGTGGCCCATCCGTGTCAGGTGGTAAGCGGCGGAGAGGCCGGCCGGGCCGGAGCCGATCACCAGCACGCGGCGGCCAGAGGCGGCGGCGGCCGGCGCGAACTTCCAGCCATGCTTGTTGGCCTCGTCGCCGAGAAAGCGCTCGACCGAATTGATGCCGACCGCGGAGTCCATGTGCTGCCGGTTGCAGCCGCCCTCGCAGGGGTGGTAGCAGACGCGGCCCATGATGGCCGGCAGCGGATTGTTCTCGACCAGGGCGTGCCAGGCCTTTTCGTAATCGCCGCTCTCGGCATGGAACAGCCAGCCCTGGATGTTCTCGCCGGCCGGGCAGGCGGCGTTGCAGGGCGGCAGGCGATCGACATACTCGGGGCGCGTGGTGCGCCACGATCCGGTGTGATTGGCCAGCGAAGAACCGGGTTTGAGGGTAATGGCAAATGGCTTGTCCATTTCAGTGGCCCCCCTGGCGGGCTTGCAGCCGGTACTTGCGGATGTTCTTGTCGGCCAGCGCCTGGATCCGCGCGATCGTCGCGACGGCGGGGCTCTTGCCAAACAGGTGGGCGTAGCGCTTTTGCGGCCGCAGGTACTCTTCGACCGGCAGCGGTCGCCGTATCGCCAGCACCGACTTTACTTCGCCGTACTCGGCCTCGAACACCGGGAAGATGCCGGTCTCCTTGGCCAGCCGCGCCATGCGGATGGTGTCGTGCGAAGCGGTGCCCCAGCCCAGCGGGCAAGGCACCAGGATGTGGATGTAGCGCGCGCCGCGGATGCCCATTGCCTTGGTCACCTTGTACTCGAGGTCGCGCAGGTCGGCCACCGTGGCAGTGGCGACGTAGGGAATCTCGTGCGCCATGGCGATTGCCGGGACGAACTTGCCCTGGCCGAAGACGTTGCCCGGCTCCGGGCCGAGCGGCATGGTGGTCGCCGTGCGCGCTGCCGGCGGCGTTGCGGAACTGCGCTGCACCCCGGTGTTCATGTAGCCGCCGTTGTCGTAGCAGATGTAGAGCACGTCGTCGTTGCGCTCGAACATGCCCGACAGGCAGCCGAAGCCGATGTCGGTGGTGCCGCCGTCACCGCCCTGGGCGACGACGCGGACATCGCCGCCCTGGCCCTTCTGCTTTTTCACCTTGATCGCCGCCGCGATGCCGGTGGCCACCGCCGCCGCATTGCCGAACAGCGAGTGGATCCACGGGATCTGCCAGGAGGTTTCCGGGTAGGGCGTGGAGAACACTTCGAGGCAGCCGGTGGCGTTGGCCGCGATCAGCTGGCGGTTGGTGGCATTCATCGCCGCGTCGATCGCATAGCGCGCACCGAGGGCCTCGCCGCAGCCCTGGCAGGCGCGATGCCCCGAGTTGAGGGAGTTGGTGCGCTGCATGTTGGCTTGCACGCTGCGCTCTTCGGGCGCCAGCAGGCGATTGCCGACGGTGAAGGTGCCGGTCTGGTAGAACTTGACGGGTTGCAATGACATGGATATCTCCCGTTGTCAGGCGATTTTCGACGCCACGGTGCCGACGTCGCGCAGCATGCTTTCGGCCGCCGGACCGGAGCGCCGGGTCTGGCGTTCGCGCTCGAGTTGCCGATTGACGACTTGCCAGTCGAGGTCGAGGAAGGTCACCGGCTCCAGTTCGCCGCGCCCGGCCTTGGCGAACAGGGCGTGCAGCGATTTCTTGGTAATCGCCCGGCCGCCCAGACCGGCCACCACCGTGTAGCCCTTGAGGCCCATGCCGGTGACGGCCATGCGGACGTCGGTCGCGACGATGCCGCCGCTGCCCACGGCGAGGCTCTTTTCCAGCACCACGAAACGCTTGCAGTTCTTCAGGGCAGCCGCCACCGCGGCGATCGGGAAGGGGCGGAAGCTGGTGATGCCGAGCACGCCGATCTTCTCGCCGGCATCGCGCATTTCGTCCACCACATCCTTGATGGTGCCCAGCACCGAACCCATGGCGATGACGATCGTTTCCGCATCGTCGGTGCGATAGCTATGCGTCAGGCCGCCGATGGCGCGGCCGAACACGGTCTTGAACTCTTCAGCCATTTGTGGAATGCGTTCCAGCGCCTGCATCTGCTTGGCATGGGCCAGATAGCGTACTTCCATGAAGGCTTCCGGCCCGACCATGGCGCCGATCGACACCGGTTCGGCGGGATCGAGCACCTGGCGCGGCTCGTAGGGCGGCAGGAAGGCGTCGACCTGCTCCTGCGTCGGGATATCCACGCGCTCGTAGGCATGGGTCAGGATGAAGCCGTCCATGCAGACCATCACCGGCAGCGACAGCTCTTCCGCCAGCTTGAAGGCCTGGATGTGCAGGTCGAGCGCTTCCTGGTTGGTCTCGGCGAACAGTTGGATCCAGCCGCAGTCGCGCTGCGACAGCGAATCGGAATGATCGTTCCAGATGTTGATCGGCGCCCCGATGGCGCGGTTGGCGACCGTCATCACGATCGGCAGGCCGAGGCCCGAGGCGTTGTACACGGCTTCGACCATGAACAGCAGGCCCTGCGACGCCGTCGCCGTGTAGGTGCGGGCGCCGGTTGCCGAAGAGCCGATGGCGACGCTCATCGCGGCGAATTCGGATTCGACGTTGATGAACTCGCAGTCCTTCAGGTCGCCGGACTTGACCATTTCGCCGAGGCCCTCGACGATGTGGGTCTGCGGCGAGATCGGATAGGCGCAGATCACTTCGGGTCGGCAAAGGGCGACCGCCTCGGCTACGGCGTGGGAACCTTCGGTCTGCTTAAGCATGATGCGCCTCTCCGTGCATGGCTGCCTCCATCTCGGCCTTGACGATCGCATAGGCCTCGCGCGCCGCGGCGACGTTGCCGTCGGCCACCTTGCCGGAGAAGCGCTCCTTGATCGCCTTGATCACCGACTCGAGCTGCAGCACCCCCGCCACCGCGGCAAAACCGCCGAGCAGCGGCACGTTGGGCACCGGCCGGCCGACGTGCTTGAGCGCCAGGTCCATCGCCGGCACCGTGCACAGCCGTTCGTGGCGCCAGTCACGAATGAAATCGCCGAGACCGAGTTGATCGAAGGTCTTGCTGGTATTGATCAGGATGAAACCGTCCTTTTTCAGGCCGGCGAAGACGTCGACCTGATGCAGCAGGGTCGGATCCTGAATGATGATTGCGTCGGGCTCCATGATCGGTTCGCGCAGGCGGATCTCCTTGTCGTCGATGCGGCAGAAGGCCACCACCGGCGCCCCCATGCGCTCGGAGCCGAAGCTGGGGAAGGCTTGCGCATGGCGCCCCTCGTCGAAGGCGGCGACCGACAACATCTCCGCCGCCGTTACCACGCCCTGACCGCCACGGCCGTGAATGCGAACCTGGAACATGATTTCTCCTTCACCTTGTGCATTTAAAGCATACCCCTGTCGCACCGACTTGGGAAAGGACGCCGGCGCGGTGCCGTCCATGCCATCGACAAGTTCAGGGACGTT
Source organism: Sulfuritalea sp. (assembly GCA_023229685.1). Lineage (GTDB taxonomy): Bacteria > Pseudomonadota > Gammaproteobacteria > Burkholderiales > Rhodocyclaceae > Sulfuritalea. The sequence goes on along the minus strand of JALNYT010000001.1, from coordinate 497,421 downwards.
TGGCGATCGCCTCGAGGATGCCGCGCAAGAGATCGAGCGGCGTCGGCGGGCAGCCATGGATGACGCCATCCACGGGGATGACATTCGAGACCGCGCCGCACGAGGCGTAGCTGATGCCGAACTCGCCGCCGCAGGCGCCGCACTCGCCGACTGCGATGACCAGCCGCGGCTCCGGCATGGCATCGTAAGTGCGGAGCAGGGCGGTCTCCATGTGGCGCGAAACGGGGCCGCTGACCAGCAACATGTCGGCGTGGCGCGGGCTGGCGACGAAATGCACGCCGAAGCGTTCGATGCTGTAGAAGGGATTGTTGAGCGCCTGGACTTCGAGTTCGCAGCCGTTGCAGGAGCCCGCGTCCACTTCGCGGATGGCCAGGCTGCCGCCGAAGCGCTCGCCGATGTGCGCCTTCAGTTGTTCGCCGATTTCGGTCAGCGCGGGTTCGCCGAGTTCCGGCCGAGTCTCGGTGACAATGCCGAGGCGCTGGATTTTGCCGAGGATGCGCAGCATCAGAGATCCTGTCCCGAGTAGGACCCGTTCACCGACTTGTTGCACACCGGGAAGTCGGGAACGATGTTGTCGTGGATCAGCAGCTCGAGCGCCGGCCAGGTGGTCCACGACGGGTCGCGCGGGAAAAAGCGCGCGATCCGGCCGTCGGCGCCGAAGCGAACGAAACTCAGGATCTCGCCGCGCCAGCCCTCGACCAGGCCGAGACCTTCGGCGCCCGCCGCCGGATGCGTCCACGCGGCGCGCACCGGTCCCGGCGGCAGTCCGCTCAGCAGCGCCTCGATCAGACCGAGGGAGGCGGTGATTTCCTCGAGCCGCATCCGCGCCCGCGCATTGACGTCGCCGTAGTGATGGACGGGCACCTTGAACGTCAGCTTGTCGTAGGGCGGGTAAGGCGCATCGCGCCGGACGTCGAAATCCATGCCCGACGCGCGCCCGACATAGCCGACGCAGCCCAGCGCCTTGGCATATTCAGGCTTGAGCACGCCGGTGCCGCGGACCCGGTCGGCGACCGAGGGCAGATCGTTGATGATCGCCATCAGCTTGCCGATCTGCTGGCCGAGGAGGCGGGCTTCATCGCGCATGGTGGCGATGAAACGCGGGTCCAGGTCCGCCGCGACGCCCCCGGGGACGATGCAATCCATCATGAAGCGGTGGCCGAAGGCCTCGCGCGAGGCCCGCTGCCACACCTCGCGCAGCCGCGCGAACTGGTAGAAACCGAAGGCGAAGGCGATGTCGTTGAGTATCGCGCCGATATCGCCGACATGATTGGCGACGCGCTCGCGCTCGCACATCAGCGCGCGCAGCCAGACGGCGCGCGGCGGCAGGTCGAGGCCGGCGGCCTTCTCCATCGCCATGCATGCCGCCCAGGCGTGCGCCACGGTGGAGTCGCCCGAGACGCGCGCGGCCAGGCGTGCCAGGCCGTCGACATCGCGGCCCTCGGCAATCTTCTCGATGCCCTTGTGGGTGTAGCCGAGACGCTCTTCGAGCTTGAGCACCGTTTCGCCCACCGCCTGAAAGCGAAAGTGCCCGGGTTCAATGATGCCGGCGTGCACCGGCCCGACCGGTATCTCGTAGACGCCGCTGCCCTGCGCCAGCAGAAAGTTGTACTGGTGATCGGCCGGGGTGCGCGCCTGCGGCGAGCCGGCCGCGGGGAAATCCCGGCGCAAGGGATACTCGGATTGCGACCACGCCTGATGGCGGGTCCAGCGGCGTGCGTCCGGGTGGTCGGAGAAGACCACGCCCAGCATGTCCCGGATGTGGCGCTCGGGACGATCTGCGGCGGGATAGGAAGTGGTGTGGGACGCCAGCACGGGCGCGGCGCGGGGTACCGCGGTGCGCGCCACCAGGTAGGCGCCGGCGTGCTCGAAACAGGTGTTGATGCGGATTGTCGCGCCGCCCTCCGCATCCACCTCCTCGCCCCAGCTTGCCACCCAGCGGCAGCCCCAACTGCGGGCCTCGATGCCGAGCCGGCTCCAGTCGGTGGCCTTGACCACGATGAGTTGCGTCGGCGCGAGCCCGGGCGACTCCCGGGCCTCGACGCGTACGCCGATGTCGGCCAGGCGGCGCGGAAATTCGGCGAGCGGACCATGTGGCGTCATAGCGGCGAAGCCCCCGTGATGAGCACCGTGGCCTGCTCGAACCAGCGCGAGAGGAAGCCCGGAATCGCCAGCCCGAGCCAGAGCACCAGGATCAGATGCACCACCACCGGCAGCATGTTGGCCTCGACCGGTTTCTGTCCCGGCGGCGGCTCGCCGAAGACCATCTTTTGCACATGACGAAACAGTCCGGCGAAGGCCACGCCGAAGCCGACCAGCAGCGGAATGGTCAGCCACGGCCAGGCCTTCATGGTGGCCATCAGCAGCAAGAACTCGCTGATGAACACGCCAAACGGCGGGAAGCCGGCGATCGCCACGGTGCCGAGCAACAGCCCCCAGCCGATCGCGGGCTGGGTGCGGATGAGGCCGCGAATCTGGTTGATCCGCTGTGTGCCGGCGAGCTGACAGGCATGCCCGACGGTGATGAAGATGGCCGACTTGGTCAGCGAGTGCACGGTCATGTGCAGCAGTGCGCCGAACGTGGCGAGCGGTCCGCCCATGCCGAAGCCGAAGGTGATCAGGCCCATGTGCTCGATGGAGGAGTAGCTGAACATGCGCTTGACATCGTGCTGGCGGTGCAGGAACAGGCCCGCGACGGTGAACGAGAGCAGGCCGAAGCCCATCATCAGGTTGCCGGCGAGGTTGGTGTGGAGGGAGCCGTCGACCAGCATCTTGACGCGCACCAGGGCATACAGCGCGACGTTGAGCAGCAGTCCGGAGAGCACCGCGGACATCGGCGTCGGACCTTCGGAGTGCGCGTCCGGCAGCCAGTTGTGCAGCGGCACCAGGCCGACCTTGGTGCCGTAGCCGACCAGCAGAAAGACGAAGGCGAGCGTGATCACGGCCGGGTCCATACCGCCCGCCGATTCGTGCAGCACGGTCCACAGCAGCGTGTCATTGCGGCCGGCGCCGAGTTTGGTCTCGGCGGCAAAATAGATCAGCACGGTGCCGAACAGGGCCTGCGCGATGCCGACACCGCAGAGGATGAAATACTTCCACGCCGCCTCGATTGCCTCCGGCGTGCGGTACAGCGACACCAGCAGCACGGTGGTCAGGGTGGCCAGCTCCATCCCGATCCAGAGGATGCCGAGGTTGTTGGTCGACAGCGCCAGCAGCATCGAGAACAGGAAGCACTGGTACATCGCGTGGTAGAGACGCAAGCGTCGGCTCGTGACGCGCCCCCGCTCGACCTCGTGGCGCATGTAGGGGCGCGAAAAAATGGAGGTCGTCAAGCCGACAAAGGCGGTCAGCACCACCAGATACACATTGAAGGCGTCGATGTAGAACATGCGGCTGGGAGAGAGTTGCGGGCCGTGGTCGAACACTTCCAGCGCCATGGCGAGCGCGGCGCCGAAGGTCATCACGCCGACCGCAATGTTGATCCAGCCGGCGATCGGACGATGGCCGACGAGTGCCAGCAGCAGGCCTCCCAGCAGCGGGATCAGCAACGTGATTTCGAGCAGCGTCACGCGTGTTCTCCCGGCCGGGGCTCGGCGGCGTCTGCTGTGGGCATGGTCTGGTTCGCCTCGGACAGGCGGTTGAACTGGCCGACGTTGAGCGAGCCGAATGAGTCTTTCAGATGAAAGAAGAATACGCCGAACAGGATCGAGGCGACGAGGATGTCGAACGCCAGACCCAGTTCGACGATCAGCGGCATGCCGTAGGTGGATACCACCGCGGCAAAGAATATTCCGCTCTCCATCGACATGAAGCCGATCACCTGCGCCACCGCCGACTTGCGCGCGATCATCAGCAGCATGCCGAGCAGTTCGATGGCCATGCTGACGGCAATCGTGTTGCGCGTCGCCAGTCCCGACAGATGCACGATCGACTGCGACACGTGGTAGCTGAAGATGACCAGCGCCACGCCGCCGAGCAGCAGCAGTGTCGGATGCGTCATCGCCTCGGCGTCATACTGCATGTTGAGCTTTACGCTGAGGCGGTAGAGCAGCCATGGGATCACGACCACCTTCAGGCAAAAAGTAATAGCCGCCGAAATATGGAGCTCGGGATGGCCGGAAGTGATGGCGACCAGCACCGAGACCGCAGTGAGCAACAAACCCTGCCAGGCGAAGGTAAAGATCAGCGGCATCATGCGCGCCTGGGCCAGCATGATGAAAGACATGAACAAGGCCAGCGCGGCGAACAGGATGATCGCCTGGTTGTAGAGCGAAAGACTGGCGAATTCCATTTAGCGTGATCCGCGCAGACCAGCGAGCTCGCCAATTTTCGAGCGCAGCGAACCAATCAATAGCCTCCCCGCGAGGGGGCGAGGCGGGAATTCGCGACGCATGCGTCGCGCCGCCGCAGCCGGCTGGCTGTGCAAAGCCAGCCGTGGGCCGCGCAGCGGAAGGGAGGGGCGGGCCCATTTGCCAGCCTGTGGCTCTTCGAAGGTGGAATATTTCATAATTTTGGGCGGCTAATCGAAGCCATGAGCGCTAGATCCCCGTCTCCAGCACGACGTGGGTCAGCATGCCGAGCAGGGACAGCATGAAGGCAAAACCGAGAAACTGCGGCACGCGGAACAGCCGCATCTTGGCCAGCACCGTTTCCCACACCACCAGCAAGACGGCGAGCAGCATCAGTTTTGCCGTCACCGCAACGACCCCGATCGCCAGGGACGCGGCGCTGAAGTCGGTGGCGATGCCGAGCGGAAAGTAGAGATCGACGATAAAGACCGAGTAGATCATCAGCTTGATTTGCGAAGCCCACTCGATCAGCGCCAGATGGCGTCCGCCGTACTCGAGGATCATGGCTTCGTGCAGCATGGTGAGTTCGAGATGGGTGGCGGGATTGTCCACCGGAACGCGGCTGCTCTCGGCCACCGCGACCATGGCCAGCGCCAGCAGGGCGAACAGGAAGGACGGGCGCAGCACCAGACCCGCATGCAGCAGGTACTCGGTCGCCACCGACAGGTTGGTGGTATTGGCCGTCATGGACAGCGTGAACACCGCCATGAGCATGGCCGGCTCGGCCAGCGCCGCCACCATCATTTCGCGCGAGGCGCCCATGCCGCCGAAAGCCGTGCCGATGTCGAGGCCGGCCAGCGCGGTGAAAAACCGCGCCAACGCGAAAAACGCCACCAGCACGATCATGTCGGCAATGGCGGCGGTCGGCAGGTGCACGGCGACCAGGGGCACCACGGCGGCGGCCAGCAGGGTGGCGCCGAAGACGATGTAGGGCGTGGCGCGGAACAGCCATGAGGCGTTTTCGGCGAGAACCATCCTCTTGCCCATCAACTTGCGCAGGTTGCGGTAGGGCTGCCACACCGACGGCGCCGCGCGATTCTGCAGGTGGCACTTGACACGCTGCAACCAGCCGGCGAGCAGCGGCGCGGCGGCGATGAACAGCAGCCCCTGCGCGGCGGCGAGTATCCAGGCGATCAGCTGACTATCCATAGGAATACCAGCAGCGTGACGAAGGAAAATTTCAGGTAGGTATGGATGTTGCCGGTCTGGATGAAGCCGATGCGATTGGCTGCGGCCAGTACCATGCGTCCGATCGGCTGGTAGCACCGCAGCCACGCCCAGTCGTGGGTGTGCACGCTGTAGTGAAGGCTCGTCACCCGCGGGATCGATCCCGCGTCGGCAAGCGTTTCGACGTGCTCTTCAACCTTCCATACGCCACGGAAAACGCGCCGGATCGGTTGACTGAAGGCGGTCGAGGTGTATTGCATGCGCTGCGTCAGATGGCCGAAGCCGCAGTCCCAGGCGTCGGCTCTGCGCGTTGGCTCTGCGCCGCGCTTGAGGAACAGGTAGCCCAGGCCGAATACCAGGATGATGGCGACCAGGACAAATGGCGCCGAGTACGAAGCAACCTGAGGCGAAATCGGCGTCAGCCACAGCCAGCCCTGGGCGGTGGCGGCGGGCAGCGATTCGCGCACCAGCAGTTGCGTGATGGGGGCCATCGCTTCGATCATCGTGGTCGGGAACACGCCGAGCAGCAGGCATAGCAGCGCCAGCAGGCCCATGCCGGCCAGCATGCCGACCGGCACCTCGCGGGCGCGGCCGACGCGGCGCGTGCGCGGCTTGCCCAGGAAGGCAATGCCGAAGGCCTTGACGAAACAGGCGGCGGCCAGCGCCCCGGTGAGCGCCAGCATTGCCGCCGCAATCGGAATCATGGTGCGCAGCAGGCCGTCGCTCAGCGCGGGGGCCTGCAAGGCCGTCTGGAAGGTCAGCCACTCCGAAACGAAGCCGTTGAACGGCGGTAGCGCCGAGATTGCGACGCAGCCGACCAGGAACAGGAAGGCCGTAATCGGCATGCGATGAATCAGACCGCCCATCTGATCGAGGTCGTGCGCATGCGTGCGATAGAGCACCGCGCCGGCGCCAAGGAACAGCAGGCCCTTGAACAGGGCGTGGTTGATGGTGTGGTAGAGGGCAGCCACCAGCCCGAGCGTGCCGAGCATCTTGTGCCCGCTGCCGATAAAGATCATCGACAGCCCGAGGCCCATCAGGATGATGCCGATGTTCTCGATTGAATGATAGGCGAGCAGGCGCTTGAGGTCGTGTTGCATCAGTGCGTAAAGGACGCCGAGCAGCGAAGACGCGGTGCCGATGATGAGCACTACCATGCCCCATTCCCAGCGTACGTCGCCGATCAGATCGTAGCTGACCCGCACGATGCCGTAGATGCCCATCTTGATCATGGCGCCGCTCATCATGGCCGAGATGTGCGACGGCGCCACGGGGTGCGCGTCCGGCAGCCAGACGTGCAGCGGCACCATGCCCGACTTGGTGCCGAAGCCGGCGAAGGCGCAGCCAAAGGCAATGGTCGCCCACAGCGGACTCAGCTTCGCCGCGCGCATCAGGTCGAAGGTGAGACCGCCGCCAAAGGCGGCGAGCACGCCAAAGGAAAGCAGGATGACCAGGGCGCCGACATGGGCCAGCAGCAGGTAGAGGAAGGCAGCGTGGCGATTGGCGGCATGCTGGTGCTGATAGACCACCAGGAAATATCCGGCAAGCGACATCATTTCCCAGAAGATCATGAACACCAGCGCGTCATCGGCAATCAGCAGCATCTGCATGCCGAGGACGAAGAGCGCGGTGAACACCCCCAGCGGTGGTAGCGGCTGAGCCGCCGCGCCGCGCCCGAACTCGCGCGTGTAGCTCGGGCCGTAAAGCGAAATGGCGACCACCAGCGTGCCGAGCAGGATGAGGAAGAAGCCGGAAAGCGGATCGATCCGCAGATGCCAGTCGAGCCACGGCAGGCCGAGCTGGAATCGGTCCGTGACGGTGAGATTGGCGAGCAGAGCCCAGCCGCCGGCGCCGATGCTGGCCGCGCCGGAGCAGAACAGAAACAGGAAGGAACCGAAATGCAGGAAGTCCGGGTGGCGGCGCACGGCCAAGAGCGAAACGGCGCCCGACAGCAAAGTGCACGCCAGTGCGGCGTAGGTGAGCAGTAGCGGGGTTCCGATCGTCGCGCTCATCGCGAGAACTCCAACGACAGGAACCTTGACCGCACCCCGAACCTCCCCTTTAAGACGCTGGGCATTTCGCCCCGGAAGCCACCCGCTACACCGGTTCGTGCTGATTCGACGCCTCGGGTGCAACGACTTCAGCGGTCATGGGAAATTCCGACCGGTGCAACTCCCTCCTGCCAATAGTGGCACTTTTGCGCGGTCTCGACAAGTTGCATCTGGTGCGCCGGGACGGCTGGCGAGGGCTCGCCGACGATACAGGGCCATGGATGGGGGGCTCGGACGGAGCGGCGGCTGCGGCTCCTCCGGTAGAATCCCAGCTTTACCCGAGTCCAGGTCGAAGCATGAAGCACATAACCGATGACCTCCGCATTCGCGAGATCAAGGAACTCTCGCCCCCCGCGCACATCTCGCGCGAGTTCCCCACCACCGATGCGGCGGCGGAGACGACCTATGAGGCGCGCCAGGCGGCGCATCGCGTATTGCACGGCGCCGACAACCGGCTGGTGGTGGTGGTCGGCCCCTGCTCGATCCACGACTATGCCGCGGCGATGGAGTACGCGCGCAAGCTGCACCAGGAAGCTGCGCGATTCGCCGACGACCTGCTGATCCTGATGCGGGTGTATTTCGAGAAGCCGCGGACCACGGTCGGCTGGAAGGGGTTGATCAATGATCCGTACATGGATGGCAGCTTCAAGATCAACGAGGGCCTGCGCCTGGCGCGCAAGCTGCTGTGGGAAATCAACGAACTCGGCTTGCCCTGCGCCACGGAATTTCTCGATACCATTACGCCGCAATACACGGCGGACCTGATCAGCTGGGGTGCGATCGGCGCGCGTACCACGGAATCGCAGGTGCATCGCGAACTGGCCTCGGGCCTCTCCTGTCCGGTCGGCTTCAAGAACGGCACCGACGGCAGCATCCGGATTGCGGTGGATGCGATCAAGGCCGCGGCCAGTCCCCATCATTTTCTTTCGGTGACCAAGGCGGGCCACTCCGCCATTGTGTCTACCAACGGCAACGAGGATTGCCATGTCATCCTGCGCGGCGGCAAGGCGCCGAATTACGACGCCGCGTCGGTCGATGCCGCATGCGCCGAGTTGGGCAAGTCAGGCCTCGCGGCGCGCGTCATGATCGATTTTTCGCATGCCAACGCCAGCAAACAGTTCAAGCGCCAGCTCGATGTGGCGCGGGATGTTGCCGGCCAACTGGCGGGTGGGGACGATCGCATTTTCGGCGTCATGATCGAGTCGCACCTGAAGGAAGGCCGCCAGGATCTGACGCGCGGCAAGCCCCTCGAATACGGCGTTTCGATAACGGATGCCTGTCTCGGCTGGGATGACACGGTAGTTGCGCTGGACATCCTCGCCAACGCGGTGAAGGCCCGCCGCGTGGCGCTGGCCCAGTAAAACCGGTGATACTCGGCCGCCAGTTCGCAGCGCTGCTGGTCCTTACCCTGGTTTTTCGCGTCTGGCTGGCGGCCGCTTTTCCGATCACCGGCGACGAAGCCTATTTCATCTGGTGGGGCTGGAAGCCCGACTGGGGCTTCTACGATCATCCGCCGATGATCGGCTGGTGGCTCGCAGCGCTGCTGACGGTCAATGATGAAGAATGGTGGCTGCGCATGCCGGTCATCCTGCAGCCGGCGGTGCTTGCCCTGAGCGTGTATTGGGCGTTACCGCGTCTGGTTGCCGGAGTCAGCGAGGAACGCCGGTTGTGGGCGGCGGTGCTGGTGCTGCTGGCGCCCGTGAATGTCTGGAATGTGTTCATCACCACCGACACGCCGCTGATCTATTTCAGCGTGTTTTCCGGCCTGGCGTGGATTCGCGCCGCGCGCGACGACGATTGGCGCTGGTATCTGGCAGCCGGCTTGCTGCTTGCCGGGGCGGTGCTCTCCAAGTATTTCGCGGCGATCCTCGGCTTTGCCTATCTGGTGGATGTGCTCAGACGGCGCAAGTCCGGCGCGTTTGCCGGCCTGGCGATTGCCTATGCCTGCACGCTGCCGGCGCTGGCCCTGATGGCCTGGTGGAACAGCGGCCATTGCTGGCCGAACTACATGTTCAACTTCGTCAATCGTCACGAAGATGCCGGCTGGTCGCTGAAGACCCCGCTGCTGTACGCGCTCACGCTGCTGTACGTGCTCGGTCCGCCGGTGCTGTGGCTGGCATGGCGCAATCGCCGTAGCGCCGGCGCCGACTGCTCGTTTCCGGCGGCACTCGGGACTTTGGCATGGTTGCCGTTTCTGCTCTTCGCCATGCTGTCGCTGGTCAAGCAGATCGGCCTGCACTGGCTGTTGTCCTTCATTCCCTTCACCCTGATCTGGCTGACACTGCGCCTGACACCCGGCAGCCTGCGCCGGCTTGGCCTGTTCTTCGCCGCCTTTGCGACGCTGCACATTGCCGGCATCCTGATTGTTTCGCGCCTGCCACTGGAAACCTGGCAGAAGACGCGCCTCTATGACGGCATCGTGCTCAGTTTCGAACCTCAGGCGCTGGCGCGCGAACTCGATCCTTATTACAAGAATGAGCGGCGCGACTGGGTGCTGGCGATGGATGGTTATTCGAATGCGGTGACGCTGGGCTATAACCTGCGCCAGTACGTGATGGTCTTCGGCGAGGCGTCGAGCCATGCCCGGCACGATGATCTGGTGACCGATTTCCGCACGCTGGCGGGACGCAACATCCTGATCCTGAGGAAGTCCGAGCCCAGGCTGGACGACTATCGCAAGTATTTCCGCCAGGTCAGCGTCGACAGCTTCGAAATACGCGGCGCGCGTTTCTGGCGGGTGAAAGGCGAGGGCTTCGACTACCCGGCCTACCGCGATGGCGTGCTGGCCACCGTCAGGCAGAAGTACTATGCGCTGCCGGCCTGGTTGCCGCAAACTGCGTGTTATATGTGCGATCGATATTTTCCGGGGGAAGCATGCCGCCGTTGATGCCCGCGAGCCAGGATCATAGTTTGGGTGCGAGTCTGCGGGCCTTGCTGCGCCTGATGCGCCCGCACCAGTGGCTCAAGAACGGCTTCGTCTTTGTCGGGCTGCTGTTCGGCCATGCGTGGACCGACCCGGTCAAGCTGGGGCAGGCGCTGGCCGCCTTCGCCGCCTTTTGCCTGCTGGCTTCGGCCGTGTATGTGATGAACGACCTGATCGATCGCGAGCAGGATCGGCTGCACCCGAAGAAGAAGAACCGGCCGCTGGCGGCGGGGACGGTGAGTGTCGCTGCGGCGGTGGTACTGGCGCTGGCCTGTCTCGCTGCCGGCGGTGCCGTCGCCTGGCTGTGGGCTGGCTCGGCGCCATGGATCTTTTTCGCCTATGTGGTGCTCAACATCGGCTACAGCTGCGGCCTCAAGCACATCGTCATTCTCGACGTATTCATCATCGCCGCCGGCTTCATGCTGCGCATCCTGGCCGGCACGCTGGGCCTCGGCATCGCCCCTTCGCAATGGCTGCTGCTGTGCGGCCTGATGCTCACGCTGTTTCTCGGTTTTGCCAAGCGTCACGCCGAACTCAGCGCGCTGCCGGCCGACAGCGCCGGTCACCGCCGCGTGCTGGAACACTACACGGCGTCCATGCTCGACCAGTTCATCGGCATCGCCGCGGCGGGAACGGTGGTTTCCTACGCGCTCTACACGGTGAGTGCGGAGACGGTGGCTTTGCACGGCACGCGCAGTCTGATTGCGACGGTCCCCTTCGTGCTCTACGGCATGCTGCGCTACCTGTGGCGCCTGCACACCAAAGGCGGCGGTGGCGATCCGGCGCAGGAACTGCTGACCGATCCCCATCTCCTGGCGGCCACGGTGGGATGGTTGCTGCTGGTACTGGCCCTGCTGGGCGGGGCTATAATGCCAAGGCCATGAGTTCCATCGATCATATTCCGAACGTCGAGTTTCTCGGTGATGGCCTGCCATTTGTCGGCCGCATCCGCGAGATCATCGAGGTCATTCAGTTGTTCGAGGACTTCGAGCCGGATGAATTGGAAGGGCTCGCGCGCTACATGCGCTGCTACCGCGCACCGCTCGGCACCGAAATCATTTGCGAGGGCGATGCGGGTGACTTCATGCTGCTGCTGCTGGATGGCAGCGTCGAGATCGTCAAGAAGGACATCCGCGGGCTGGCGCAGATCATGGCCACTGCCGGACCGGGCAAAACGCTGGGGGAAATGTCGTTGATCGATGGCGAGCCCCGCTTTGCCAGCTGCGTTGCGCTCGATTCGGTCGCCTTTGCCGTACTTGATCGCGAAGGCCTTTCGCGCATCATCACCGAAGAGCCGCGGATCGGCGTCAAGCTGTTGATGGAGTTGTTGATGCTGCTCAATCAGCGGCTGCGCAGCGTCAGCAAGCAACTCATGGACTGCGTGGAAGCCCGGCGTTCGCGCATCCGGTAACAAGCGCCGCGTAGCGGCCGCAAAAAAGCGCCCGGTTCTGCTTCACCTGGACACCGGAAGCACCGGAAACACCTCCGGATCGTCGCCGTGGTCGAGCAGCAGCGAGCGCACCCGTCCCTGCCAGTTGCCGCGGAACCGCTCCGCTTCATCCCTGGTGGCGCTGCCGTCGAGGCACTTCTGCATCAATTCGACCGTCTGCGGCGCGAAGGGAACGCTCTGCATCCGCGCCGCGACGTCGACGGCCTGACCGCTGTCCACCCGCGTGAAGCGAATCTCTTCGGCGACATCGGTGGAAAAGTAGAGCAGCCTGCGCCGGTCGAAATGTCCGCCGATGCCCTTGAAGCCGGTGTCATGCGTGGCGCCGGTGAGCATGGCGACGACGTTGGCGATCACGCCGGTTACGCCGGACAACAGTTCGCCGCGGAATTCCACGCGGATTCCGCCGCGCTGCGGCAGTGAATCGGGATACAGGCTGCCCAGCGCCTTCAGCGTCATCCAGTAGGCGGATGCAACGGTCGGACAGGAATGACCGGCCAGCTTGACCGCATCGATGTAGTGGTACTCGATGCGGCCGTTTTCGGCGGCGCCGAGAAACTCGGCCAGCGGGTCATAAACCGTCAGGCTGCGCACCTGGCCGTAAAAGGCCGGCGTCTGCATCGCGTTGGTCCTATTTCTTCTTGACGAAGTCGATCATGATGTTGCCGGGTTCGCGCTGCTTGTAGGTGATTTCCACCGCGTCGCCGTAGCGTTGCACGAGTTGGTCGAGCAGCGGCAGGGGATCGTGGTCGTTGACGAAACGCATGGTCTCTCCGGCGCGCAGCGCATCCAGCGAGCCGAAAATGGCCGCGTGCCGGAAGCGCTTGGCAATGCCGCGGGCGTCGAAGGGATAGATTGAATCGGGGGAAAGATGAACGTGCATGGCGTGTTCCTTTTGGTTGGGGTAACAACACTATGCACTCTAGGCGGTGCCGCAGAATTGATGCAAATCATTTATAAATCAAAAACTTAAAACCATACTAATAAAGTAGGTTTTACCCTTGGGCGAGTCTCCGGACGCCGTAGCGCCAGCGCCGACTGTTGGTCAGGCGTTCTTGCCCTTCTGCCACAGGACATCGCTGCCGCCGGCGGCCTTGTTCAGCCAGCGGCCAAGGACGAAGAGCAAATCCGAGAGGCGATTGAGGTATTGCCGTCCGGCGTCGGATACGGTCTCTTCGGCAGCCAGGGCCACCGTCACCCGTTCGGCGCGGCGGCAGACGGTGCGCGCCAGATGCGTCAAGGCGGCGGCGCGATTGCCGCCGGGCAGGATGAATTCCTTGAGCGGTCCCAGATTGGCGTTGTAGTGGTCGATGGCGGCTTCCAGTCGCGCCGGTTGCGTGGCCTTCAACAGTGCTGCACCGGGGATCGACATTTCGCCGCCCAGATCGAACAGGTCGTGCTGGATGCCGGTGAAAAGCTCACGTATGTCAGCCGGAAGTTCCTCGCAGAGAATCACGCCGATCAGCGAATTGAGTTCATCGACGTCGCCCATCGCGGCAACCCGGGTTGAATTCTTGGCGGTGCGCGAACCGTCGCCGAGGCCGGTAGTGCCGGCGTCGCCGGTGCGGGTGTAGATCTTGGAGAGGCGGTGTCCCATGGGTGGATTGTAGCCGGCCGGAGCAAGCCTCGGGGCGGCGCCTGCTTAGCCGACGGTTTCGGCGGCCGACTGCATGACGTCGCCCACCAGCAGCACCGGCACTTCCGCACGCTGCAACACTTGATCGCTGACGCTGCCTAGCAGCGTGCGGCTCAGCCCGCTGCTGGCATGGCGGTAGAGCACGATCAGGTCGGCGCCGGTTTCCCGTGCCGCCGCGTCGATGCCATCGGCAATGCCGCCGCCGCTGATCCGGTGTTCCGCGCCAATACCGTCAAGTTTCAGGTTGGCGATGGCCAGTTGCGCGCTCTCGATGATGGCGCCGGGCAAATGCTCCTTGCGGCCGGTCACGGAAAACAGGGTGATCGGCAACTGGTCCGGTTTCGCCAGTTGCGCGGCGAGTTCGCAGGCCGCCAACGCCTCGGTGCTGCCGTCAAATGCCACCAGGATGCGCTTGTGCCACAACATGGCGCCGGGGGGCACGACCAGCACATGGCAGGGCGCGCCGCCGACGATGCGTTTCGTCAGCGGCCCAAGCTCGGCCACCGCGCCCGCCTTCACCCGACGGCCGAGGACCAGCAATTGCGTGTTCGCCGCCATTGCAGCGGCATGCACTTCGCGCGCCAGATCGCCGCCGAGACGCACGATCAGTTCGCAGGGCACATCGGCCGCGATGGCGCTCGTCTCTATCGCTTTCATCTGAATGGCAACGCTCTCCTGAGCGGCCTTGTCCGCTGCCACGCCGACCACGTCGAGCGTTACCCCGAGTTTGCTTGCCAGGGCTATCGCCAGTTGGCGCGGATAGGCCTCCATATCGCTCTGGTCGGCGACCAGCATCAGGCGCTGGCGGCGGAAGCCGTCGGGTAGCAGGCCGCTGTCGCACTCCTTGAAGATGCGTGTCTTGCAGGTGCGGCAGACGTCAGGGTCGAGCGTCCAGTAAAGCGCCCTGGTGACATTGGTCATTACCGGGAAGAAGGCTCCTTCGCCGATGTCGTGCGTGTAGCCGCCCTGGCGCAAGAACTCATAGGCCGGCTGGTTGAGGCGGTAGAAATACAGGCCGCCGCCGATCCGCCGCCGGCGCCGCGCCTCCTGCGCCAGCACCTCGGCCCCGGCGATGTCGATCGAGGTGAGGCTGGCGGCGGCGATCAGCACCGACTTCTGCTGCGGATTGTTCTCGTCGATCTGCTGCAGCGCCTGCTGGACGTAGCTGGCGGCGCCGAAATAGACCGCGCCATTGATCCGGATGATGCGCAGTTGCGGACACTCCGGCCGGCCCTTGGCGCGGACGAAATGGTAGGCGCCTTCCTCGGGTGCGGGCACCACGGGAACGATCTCGGGCTTGGATGAACGGTAGAGATATATCACCAGGGAGAGGAACACGCCGAGGAAAATGCCGGCCTCGAGGTTGAACAGCGTGCCGATCAAGGTGGTGGCGAGAATCACCGACTCGGTTTTGCTGGTGTGCCAGATGTGGCTGATGTGGTGGAAGTCGATCAGACCCCAGGCGACCAGGAACAGGATGCCGGCCATGGCGGCATCGGGCAGGTAGGCGGCGAGCGGCGCCACGATCAGCAGCACCAGCAGGAGAAATACCGAGGCGAACATCGAAGCCAGCGGCGTGCGCGCGCCGGCTTCGTAGTTGACCCCGCTGCGATTGAAGGAGCCGGAGGAGGCGTAGGCGGAGAAAAAGGCGCCGACGATATTCGACAGACCCTGGCCGATGAACTCCTGGTTGCCGTCGATGCGCTGCTCGGAGCGCACGGCGATGGCGCGCGCAATGGAAACGGCCTCGGTCAGCCCCAGCATGGTGATGATCAGCGCCGGTCCGATGGTATGGCGCAGGGTGTCGAGCGAGAAGTCGGGCACCGACAGTGGCGGCAGCCGGGCCGGCAGGGCGCCGACGGTCTTGATGCCAGTGGCATCGAGACCGAGCCAGAGATTGAGAATCCCGGCGACGATGCTGCCGGCGATCATGGCCAGGATCATGTAGGGTATTTTCCTGATGTAGCGGCGGGCGACGATGCCGGTGACCAGGGTGACGACGCCGACCGCGGCGACCCAGGGGTTGATGTCCCCGGCCTGCACGACCAGTTGATGGACGATCTCGTAGAAGGGTGTGCCGCGCGGAATCTGGATGCCGAAGAAATTGCGCACCTGGCTGGCGGCGATCAGGATGGCGGCGCCGGCGGTGAAGCCGATGACCACCGTGTGCGAGATGAAATTGACCAGCGCGCCCATGCGTGCCAGTCCCAGCACCAGCTGGAACACGCCGACCAGGAAGGTGAGCGTCAGCACCAGGCTGATGTAGTGCGCCGAGCCCGGCTCGGCTTGGTGGGACAGGGCGGCGAAGACCGCGATCGAGATCGCCGTGGTCGGACCGGAGACGAGATGCCAGGAGGAGCCGAACAACGCGCCGATCACTGCCGGCGTCATCGCGGCGTAGAGGCCGTATTGCGGCGGCAGGCCGGCGATGGTGGCAAAGGCGACGCCTTGCGGGAGGACGATCAGCGCGCCGGAGAAGCCCGCCAGCAAGTCGTCCTTCGCTGTCTGGCGATTGACCAGCGGCCACCACAGCAGAAAGGGAAACAGCTTGCGCAACCAGAGCGAGGCGTGTGCGGTCATGGCGGGATGCGGAGAGGGCGACAGCTAGTGGGGGAAACGAGGAATATTAGCAGATCGAGATATGTGGCCGCCGCTGGCCACGCGTCGGCAAAAGTGAAGTCGCTGGCGGCGGCGTGAAATTTGCGCCCCTGATTGCGCAATAGAAAACCTCGTGATGACAAGGGCTATCGGACTGCTAATATCGAGCCGATCATGACTCTCTCGCCTCGACTACAGAGACTGCTTCCCTTTCTGCGTTGGCTGCCCTACGGCGGGGCGACACTGCGGGCCGACTTCCTCGCCGGCCTGACCGTGGCTCTGGTGCTGGTGCCGCAGTCGATGGCGTATGCCCAGCTGGCAGGCATGCCGGCCTACTACGGACTCTACGCGGCATTCCTGCCGGTGATCGTAGCGGCGCTGTGGGGGTCGTCGAACCAGCTCGGCACCGGACCGGTGGCCGTGGTCTCGCTGCTGACCGCCTCGGCGCTGACGCCGCTGGCGGCGTCCGGCTCGGAGCAGTTCATCGCCCTGGCCATCATGCTGGCCCTGCTGGTCGGGATCGTCCAGCTCGCGCTCGGCGTGTTCAAGCTCGGCGTCATCGTGAACTTTTTGTCGCATCCGGTGATCGTCGGCTTCACCAATGCGGCCGCCATCATCATCGGCCTCTCCCAGGTCAACAAGCTGATCGGCGTGCCGATGGGGCGTTCCGAGCACTTCATCGAGGACATCTGGGGCGTGGCCAAAATGGCGGGCGATACTCACCTGCCAACCCTGGCCATGGGCGCGGCGGCGATCGCCATCATGTGGCTGATCCGCAGGAAGGCGCCGAAGCTTCCGGGCGTACTGATCGCTGTCGCGGTGACGACCATGGCGGCATGGCTGATCGGCTTCGAGCGCAATGCAATCGCCACCATCGACCAGGTGGTGGAGCCCGAAGCCAGGGCGATGCTGACCGAGTTTGTCCGCACCGAGGCCCGCATCAAGGAAATCAACGACCAGATTGGCGTCAGGGCGGCCGAGTTGAGTCGCTTGCGCAAGGATCGCGGCGAGCTTTCCCATGAGGCGGTGACCCTCAACTACGAAGTCGATTTGCTCCGCCTTCAGCTCAAGGACCGTGAGGACGAGAACCGCCGCCGCAACCGGACCATCCGCAGTTTTGCGTTCGAGCGAGTTGCCGCTGCCGACGGTCAGGCGTTCGAGCTCTATGCCGAGGGCCGCGTCCCGGCCGGGAAGTCAGCCGACGGCCACCGCTGGCGTATCGCCCGTGCGGCGCAAGGCGCCATGAAGCTCACCGGCGGCGGCGAGGTGGTCGGCAATGTGCCGCAAGGCCTGCCCTCGGTAGGCATGCCGAAGATGTCGTGGGACATGCTTGGCAGCCTGCTCTCGGCTGCCATCGTCATTTCCCTGGTGGGGTTCATGGAAGCCATTTCCATCTCCAAGGCCATGGCGGCCAAGACCAAGCAGAAGATCGATCCGAATCAGGAGCTGATCGGCCAGGGCCTGGCCAACATCGTCGGCTCGCTCACTCATGCGTTCCCCGTCTCCGGTTCCTTCTCTCGCTCGGCGGTGAACATCAATGCCGGGGCGATGACCGGTATGTCCTCGGTGTTCACCGGCATCTTCGTGCTGCTGACCTTGCTGTTCCTGACGCCGCTGCTCTACCATCTGCCGCAGGCGGTACTGGCGGCGGTGATCATCATGGCGGTGATCGGCCTGATCAATGTCGAAGCCGTCAAGCACGCCTGGAAAGCCAGCAAGCACGATGGCATTGCCGCGGTGGTCACCTTCGTCGCCACCCTGGCGGCAGCACCGCATCTGGATAGCGGGATTATGATCGGGGCCGGCCTCGCCATCGGCCTCTACCTGTATCGCACCATGTCGCCACGCGTGGCGATTCTCGGCCGTCATGCCGACGGCAGTCTGCGCGATGCTGTTGTCAACAACCTGCCGGCATCGGATCTGGTGACGGCGGTGCGCTTCGACGGCCGCCTGTACTTTGCCAACGTGTCCTTCTTCGAGGACGCGATTCTGCACGCCGTGGCGGCCAACCCGAAGGCGCCCTACCTGCTGGTGGTCGGCAACGGCATCAACGAACTCGACGCTTCGGGCGAGGAAGTCATGCATCACCTGGTCGAGCGGCTGCGCAGCAACGGTGTCACGGTGGTCTTCTCCGGCCTGAAGAAGCAGGTGATCGACGTCATGCGCGCTACCGGCCTGTTCGACTACATTTCGCAGCGGCACGTCTTCGCTACCGCCGACATGGCGCTGGCAGCAATCCATGCCTGGGCCGCGGAGCGCGGTCAGGACGATTCCGCGGACGCGCTACGGCCCTTGCCGGCGCAGCGATTCAGCTGATCCGGGTGTTGCGGATATGCTCTTGGAATAGCAATTCCAAGGTAGACTTCACGCTCGACTTCCGCCTGTTTGCTGGTGTCCACTGATTTGATTCATCTCGACTGGATTCTGCTGCTGATTGCCGCCTGGCTGGGTATCGGCGCGTTCGGCATCCTGGCGCTGCGACGCTTCCGCTTCGTCGCCCACGTGTTGTTTCCCCTCGGCGGCCTGGTCTGCCTGGGCGTATTCTTCGTCGCCTTGCAGGCGATATTTGCCGCGCCCGAGACGGCGGTCTTGCCGCTGGGTTTGCCCGGTCTGCCTTTCCATCTCCGGCTCGACGCGCTGGCCGCGTTTTTCATTGCCGTGATCAGCGGCGCCAGCGCCGGCGTGTCGATTTTTGCCGCCGGCTATTTTCGCAAGGGTGAAGGCACGCCGCCGGGCCTGCTCTGTTTGCAATACCACATTTTTCTGGCAAGCATGGTGCTGGTGGTGCTGGCCGACGACGCCTACGCCTTCATGGTGATGTGGGAAACCATGGCCTTGTCCTCGTTCTTCCTGGTCACCAGCAATCACCGCATTGCCGCAATACGCAGCGCCGGCTATCTCTACCTGCTGGTGGCGCACGTCGGCGCCATCGGCATCCTGCTCTGCTTCGGCGTCCTGCAGGCAAACACCGGCGACTACACCTTTGCCAACATGCGCGGCCAGCATCTGTCGCCGTTCTGGGCCTCCGCCGCGTTTCTGCTCGCGCTGTTCGGCTTCGGCGCCAAGGCCGGCATCGTGCCCTTGCACATCTGGCTGCCCGAAGCGCATCCGGCGGCGCCATCGCCGGTGTCGGCGCTGATGAGCGGCGTGATGCTGAAGACGGCGATTTACGGCCTGCTGCGGGTGAGTTTCGATCTGCTGCAAGTGCAACTCTGGTGGTGGGGCGTGGTGTTGCTCGCGCTGGGGCTGGTCACCGCCCTGTTCGGCGTCGTCTTCAGCGCGGTGCAGACCGACATGAAGCGCCTGCTGGCGTATTCCTCGATCGAGAACATCGGCCTGCTCTGCGTCGGCATGGGCCTCGGCGTGCTGTTCAGGGCCTACCACATGGATGCGCTGGCGGCGCTGGCGCTGACCGCCTGCCTGTATCACGTCGCCAGTCACGCCTTCTTCAAGAGCCTGCTGTTCCTCGGCACCGGTTCGGTGTTGCATGCCACCGGCGAGCGCAATCTCGGGCGCTTGGGGGGCTTGATGCGCTATATGCCCTGGGTGGCCTGGGTCACGCTGGTCGGCGTGCTGGCCAGCTCGGGTCTGCCGCCGTTCGGCGGATTCATTTCGGAGTGGCTGCTGCTGCAAAGCTTCCTGTTTACACCGGGCCTGCCCGATCCCTTCCTCAACATGCTGATCCCGATCGTGGCGGCGGTCGTGGCGCTGGTGGCGGCGCTGGCCGGCTTCGCCATGGTCAAGTTTTTCGGCGTGATCTTCCTCGGTCAGCCGCGCGAGGATAAGCTGGCGCAGGCGCATGACGCGGCATGGTGGGAGCGCGCGGGGATGCTCTGGCTGGTCGCCGGATGCGTCGTGCTCGGCTTGTTCCCGGTCCACATCATCGAGTACATCGGCCGCGTCACGCAGATCCTGATCGGACAGAACCTGGCCGACACGGTGCGCACCCACGGCTGGTTCCTGCTGGCGCCGATGTCCGTCGCGCGTGCCAGCTACGCGCCGTTGGTGTTCCTCGTCGTCGGCGCCGCGAGCTTCTACCTGGCTGTCATCATGGTGCGGCTGCTCTATCGCGGGCAGTCACGCCGCGCCCCGCCATGGGATTGCGGCTATCCGGCCGGCAACGCACGCATGCAGGACACCGCCGAAGGCTTCGGGCAGCCGATCCGGAGGATGTTCGAACCCTTCTTCCGCATGGAAATCAAGCATCCCTCGCCGTTCGACGAGAAGCCGAGTTATCGCATCAGCCTCGATGACCACTTCTGGCACTGGATCTACCTGCCGATCGCGCGGGCGACGGAAGCGGTATCGAAGCAGGTCGGGCGTTTGCAGCAGGGCCGCATCGCGGTTTACCTGCTGTACAGCTTTGTCACCCTGATTGCCATGCTGGTGCTGGTGCGACTATGAGCTGGTCGGGTCTTTTCTCCCAACTGCTGGAAATTGCCGTCGCCCTGCTGCTGGCGCCGCTACTGACCGGCTGGGTGAACCAGTGCCGCGCCTGGCTGCAAAACAAGTCCGCACCCAGCCTGATGCTGCAGTACCGCATGCTGCGCAAGCTGTTTCACAAGGAATCGGTGGTCGCCGAGCATGCCTCGCCGCTGTTTCGCGCGGCGCCCTATATCGTCTTCGGCTGCATGGCCCTGGCCAGCGGCATCATCCCGACCCTGTCCACCGACCTGCCGCTGTCGCCGGCCGCTGATGCCATCGCCCTGGTCGGGCTGTTCGCTTTCGCCCGCGTCTTCATTTCCCTGGCGGCGATGGACATCGGCACCGCCTTCGGCACCATGGGTGCGCGTCGCGAAATGCTGATCGGCTTTCTTGCCGAACCCGCGCTGCTGATGGTGCTGTTCTCGGCCTCGCTGATTACGCAATCGACTTCGCTGACCGGTATCGTCGAGACGCTGGCGCACGGGAAATTTACCATTTACCCCAGCATGGCCTTCGCCGGCGTCGCGTTCACCCTGGTCTCCCTGGCTGAAAATGCCCGGGTGCCGGTGGACAATCCGAGCACGCATCTGGAACTGACCATGATCCACGAGGCGCTGATCCTGGAATATTCCGGTCGCCACCTGGCCCTGATCGAATGGGCGGGCAGCCTAAAGATGTTCGCCTACTCCTGCATCGGCCTGGCCCTGTTCTTTCCCTGGGGGATGGCCGAAGTGGATGCGCCGGGAGCGACGATTCTTGCGCTGCCGGTGCTGGTGTTCAAGCTGGCCATCGGCGGCGCACTGCTGGCGCTGATCGAGACCGTCAGCGCCAAGATGCGGATTTTCCGCGTCCCGGAATTTCTCGCCACCGCCTTCATGCTGGCGGTGATCGGCATGCTGGTGCATTTCCTCCCCGGCGCATGATGATGCAGGCCTACCTGATCCAGTCCATCAACCTGTTCGCCTCGGCGCTGCTCCTGCTGTCCTTCGCCATGCTGTCGCAGCGACGGATCCTGACGCTGATCCATTTGTTCACCCTGCAGGGAGCGGCGCTGGTCGCGGCGACCGTGGTGGTCGCCTACGTCACCGACCAGCACCACCTCTATTATTCCGCCGCGATCACGCTGGTGACCAAGGTGTTCGTCATTCCGTTGCTGCTGCATCGCCTGATCGACCGGCTCAACATCAAGTGGGACGTGGAGACGCTGATCAATATCCCGACCACCATGCTGATCGGCATCCTGCTGGTGGTGTTCGCCTTCAATCTGGCGCTGCCGATCGTCAAGCTGTCCTCGTCCATCGCCCACAGCACGCTCGGCATCGCGCTGGCCTGCGTGCTGCTGTCCTTCATGATGATGATCACCCGCGCCAAGGCGGTGCCGCAGGTGATCGGCTTCCTGTCGATGGAGAACGGCCTGTTCTTTGCCGCCACCGCTGCCACCTACGGCATGCCGATGGTGGTCGAGTTCGGTATCGCTTTCGATGTGCTGGTCGGTGTGTTCATTCTCGGCGTGTTCATGTTCCAGATCCGCGAGCAGTTCGACAGTCTCGACATCCGGCACCTGGAAAAACTCAAGGACGACTAGCCCGACATGGAATACCTGCTGCTCGTTCTCGTGATTCCCTTGCTCGGTGGTTTAGTGCTGGCGCTGTGCGGGCATCGTGATTACGCGCCGGAGGTGAATGTCGGCGTCAGTCTGTGTACCCTGGTGGCCGCCGGCCTGCTGACCTCGCACATCATCGACGGCGGGCCGATACTGGTGCTCGACCGCCAGTTTCTGGTCGATCCGCTCAATGTCTTCCTGATCGCGCTGACCGCCCTGGTCGGCTTCACCACCTCGGTGTTTTCGCGACCCTACATGCGCGTCGAGCGCGACCGCGGCAAGATGTCGCCGAAGCGGATGCGCTTGTATCACAGCATGTACCAGATGTTCATCTTCACCATGCTGGTGGCCTTGTCGACCAACAATCTGGGCATTCTCTGGGTGGCGATGGAAGCGGCGACGCTGACCACCGTGCTGCTGGTCAGCGTCTACCGCACCGCGGCCAGCCTCGAAGCGGCATGGAAATATTTCATCCTCTGCGGCGTCGGCATTGCCCAGGCCCTGCTCGGCACCATCCTGCTCTACCTCGCCGCCGACAAGGTGATCGGGGCCGGCGGCGGCGCCCTGTTGTGGACCAACCTGGACGCCGTGAAGACCATGCTCGAACCCAATGTCATGGCGCTGGCGTTCGTCTTTCTGCTGCTCGGCTACGGTACCAAGGTGGGCCTGGTGCCGGTGCATAACTGGCTGCCCGACGCCCACGCCGAGGGCCCGACGCCGATCTCGGCGGTGCTCTCGGGGCTGCTGCTGAACGTGGCGCTGTATGCCGTTCTGCGTTGCAAGATGCTGGCCGACGGCGCGCTGCAAAATCAGCTTCCCGGCCGGCTGATGATCGGCTTCGGCTTGCTCTCGGTGGTCGCGGCGGTGTTCTTTCTGGCGCGCCAGAAGGATGTCAAGCGCATGTTCGCCTATTCCTCGATCGAGCACATGGGCCTGATGACGTTCGCCTTCGGCCTCGGCGGGCCGGTGGCCAACTTTGCCGGCCTGCTGCACATGACGGTGCATTCGCTGATCAAGTCGGCGATCTTCTTCGCCGTCGGCCATGCCACGCAGAAGGCCGGCACGCAACTGATGGCCAATATCCGCGGGGTGCTCAAGCTGAGCCCGACGGTCGGCTGGGGCATGCTGCTGGGTACGCTGGCGATCCTCGGCATGCCGCCGTTTGGCGTCTTCGCCAGCGAATTCCTGATCATCACCACCGCCATGCGCTATCTGCCGTGGGCGACACCCCTGTTGCTGGTGGCGCTCGGCGTGGCTTTTGCCGTGATCTTTGTCCGCGTCCAGGAGATGGTGTTCGGCGACAGCGAACTGAAGCCGCTGGAGCATTCGCCGGCCTTGCTGCCGGTGTTTGTCCATCTCGGCCTGGGCCTGATGCTGGGTCTCTACATCCCGCCCTACCTGGTGGGCTGGTACCAGCAGGCGGCGACCATGATCGGAGGATGAAACAGATGCCGCTTGTCGCACTCGATTGCCGCTTCGAGACCCTGCCTGGACCGCTGCCGATGCAGCGCGCCACGGTGACGCGCGAGCAGTGGCGTGCGGCGCCCGCCGCGGTTGCCGAGGTCGGCGGCCGCCTGGTTTCGCTGTGGGGCTCCGACCGGCGCGGGCTGGACGGCGGTTTTGCCGTCTCGGCGGCCTACGCGCTGGCCGAAGGCCTGGCCTGGCTTAGTTTGCCGATTGCGGATGCGGCGCAGCCTTCCTATCCGGACATTGCCCGCGCCTTCCCCGCCGCCGGGCGCATGCAGCGCGCCTGTCGGGATCTGCTCGGGCTGGTGGCCGAGGATGCCGTGGATCAGCGGCCCTGGTTGCGCCACGGCGCCTGGCCGGAGGACTATTTTCCGTTGCGCCGCGAGCATGGTGGCCTCGAGTCCTTCGCCGCGACTCCGGAGTCCTACCCGTTCGTCAGGGTCGAGGGCGATGGTGTGCACGAGATCGCGGTCGGCCCGGTTCATGCCGGCATCATCGAGCCGGGACACTTCCGCTTTGCCGTGGTCGGCGAACGCGTGCTGCGCCTGGAGCAGCATCTGGGCTACACGCACAAGGGCATCGAAAAACTGTTCGAGAGCACCGCGCCGCTGGATGGACACCGATTGGCCGGGCGCGTCTCGGGCGACTCCACGGTGGCCTACGCCTGGGCCTATTGCATGGCGCTGGAGTCGATCGCCGCTTGCCGGATTTCGCCGCGCGCGAGCTGGCTGCGCGCCCTGCTGCTGGAGCGCGAGCGGGTCGCCAATCATCTGGGCGATCTCGGTGCGCTGGGCAACGATGCGGCACTGGGCTTCGGCCTGGCCCAGTTCTCGCGCCTCAAGGAAGACTGGCTGCGCCTCAACCGCGAACTGTTCGGCCACCGTTTCATGATGGACCGGGTGGTGCCGGGCGGCGTGGATGTCGATCTGGATGCCGCCGGGGGCGAAGGCATCCGCCGCCAGTGCGACGCGATCGAGGCCGAAGTGAGGACGCTGAAAGAGATCTACGAGGGCCACGGTGGCTTGCAGGATCGTTTCCTCACCACCGGGCGGGTGTCGCCCCAGTTAGCGGGGCAACTCGGCCTGTGCGGCATGGCTGGCCGCGCCAGCGGCGAGGCCAGCGATTTGCGCATGGATTTCCCCTGGGTGCCTTACGACGAGTTGCAGGCCACCATGGCCAGTCACCGCAACGGCGACGTGGCGGCGCGGGTGACGGTGCGATTCGAGGAGATCTTCGAGTCCCTGCGCCTGATCCGCGAAATTGTCGCGCGGCTGCCGCAGGGCACGCCGCTGGTCGCGCTGAACCCGCTGCCCGCCAACGGCATCGGCGCCGGCTGGATCGAGGGCTGGCGCGGCGACGTGCTGGTGACAATGGAACTGGAAGCGGGCGCCATCCGCCGCTGTCACTGCCATGACCCTTCGTGGCAGAACTGGCCCTTGCTGGAGCATGCGGTGATGGACAACATCGTCCCCGATTTTCCGCTGATCAACAAATCCTTCAATCTCAGCTATTCGGGGCAGGATCTCTGATGTGGCACATTCTCAAACAGATTGTGAAGAACGGCCTGCGCACCGAGCCGGCGCCGCAGGGCAATGACGACTGGCGCGTCGAGCGTGCGGAGCCGGAGCGCATCCGCGCCGAGCTTCTCGCCATCCTCGGCCGCGCGCTGACCATCCGCCTGGTCGATGCCGGTTCCTGCAACGGCTGCGAACTGGAACTCAACGCCCTCACCAATCCCTATTACAACATCGAGGGGCTGGGCATCAAGTTCGTCGCCAGCCCGCGCCATGCCGACATGCTGATGGTCACCGGCCCGGTCTCGCGCCACATGGTGGTGGCGTTGCAGCGCACCTGGCAGGCGATGCCGGCGCCCAAGCTGGTGGTCGCGGTCGGCGACTGCGGTTGCACCGGCGGCCTCTTCGGCGAAAGCTACGCGAGTTGCGGCAAGGTGGCCAACGTGATTCCGGTCGACGTCGCGATACCGGGCTGTCCGCCGCCGCCGCTCGATCTGCTGCGCGGCATTCTGACGGCGATCCGCAGCCGCAAGTAGTGCGCCATCAGCGCTGACCTCGGGGTATTTGCGGAATTGTCACTTCGTACCGAGCCAGAGGCGACACCGCCGGCTCCAACACCGGCGCCAGACCGGAGACGTCGACGTTGTGTTGCGCTAAGCGAGGGATCGTCCCGGACATGACCGCGGGCCAGCCGTGGCCGCGCCGCGCGCTACTCTTGTTGGCCGATTAGGCGCCGAAGAAGCGCGACAGCCAACCCGATTTCTTTGCCGAGGCCTGCTTGAGCTTGTCCTCGCCGAGGCTGGCGCGCACCGTCGGGCCGTAATCCATGTCCTCGCGCCTGATGTGATTCATCAACCAGGTGACCAGGGTGTTCTGCATGTCGCCCGCCACGGTTGCCACGTCTTCACCCATCTTGAAGCGCTGCTGGTATTCGCCGACGCGGCGGACGAACAGTTCATGAACCTTCTTGTGGGGCGCCAGGAAACGATAATGCGCCTCCTCCATCATCGATTCCTCGAAGCTGAAGTGCGACAGCGTGTAATCGACCAGTTCCTCGATCACCCGGGCGATGGCGTCCTTGTCCCCGTGGATGCGCGCTTCGTGCAACTGGTTGATGTATTCGACGATGCGCTTGTGCTGGGCATCGATAACATCAATGCCCACGCTCAGATCGGGGGTCCATTCCAGTAATTGCGCCATGTCGCTCTCCCTTCAATATCTCGATACTCGGATTACTTAGGCTTCCGCGTCATTCTCGATCGGGTCGAAATCCTGAATCTTGATGTATGTCAATGCTGATACATTCCGTACTGGTTGTCTGTCGTTCTTGCCGCACATGATCTCGATTTACGTCGTGGCAGCGGGCTGCGCCGACCAAAGGCCAATCCCGGGCTGCCGACAAGAGTCGGCGCTGGCACTACGGTGATCTGAGTAGAGAAGCCGCTTCGGGTTAAGCCGTTGCGTCCGGATCGTCGCCGGCGTGGAGCAGCGTTTCACGATCCAGCGCAGCAACATCTGTCACGCCGCACAGGGCCATGGCCACAGTCATTTCGCTGCGCATGACCGACAGCATGTGGGCAACACCCGCCTCGCCGCGGGCCGCCACCGCATAGCCCCAGGCGCGGCCGAGCATGCAGGCCCTGGCGCCGAGCGCGAGCGCCTTGACCACATCCAGTCCGCTGCGCACGCCGCCGTCCATCAATACCTCGAGCCGGTCGCCGACGGCGTCGACAATTCGCGGCAGCGCGTCGGCACTGGCCGCGACGCTGTCCAACTGGCGGCCGCCGTGATTGGATACCACCAGTCCGTCGGCACCGAGCGACGCCGCCTGACGCGCATCGTCCACGTCGAGAATCCCCTTGAGCAGGATCTTGCCCTGCCAGTTTTCCCGCACCCAGGCCAGATCGTTCCAGGTCACGCGCGGATCGAACTGGCTATCGACCCAGGCCTTGAATGCCGGCAGGCTGCGCGCATCGGGAACCGCCGTGGTCAGGTTGCCGAACATCAGGGGTTGGCCCCTGATCGCCACGTCCAGCAACCAGTGCGGATGCGAGAGCAGGTCCCAGGCCTTGGCCAGCTTGCCGCCGAGCGTCAGCCCGCCGGCCATGCCGTTGCGGGTGTCGCGGTAGCGCGCGCCCATCACGGCCAGATCGACCGTCAGCACCAGCACCGGGCAGCCGGCCGCCTGTGCCCGGGCCAGCAGTTCCCTGGTATAGCCGCGGTCGCGCATCACGTAGAGCTGATACCAGAAAGGCGCCGTTGTTGCGGCACGAACTTCCTCGATCGAACAGATCGACACGGTCGATTCGCAAAAAGCCACCCCGGCCTGTTCGGCGGCACGCGCCGCCTGCACCTCGGCGCGGCGTGCCATGGCGCCGGCCAGTCCGAGCGGGGCGAGAATCAGCGGCAGGGCGATATCCTGACCCAGCACCCGGGTGCTCAGATTCAGCCGGGAGACATCGCGCATGACGCGTTGGCGCAGACGCAGGCGACGCAACGCCTGTTGATTCTCTGCGGCGGTCAGCTCATCGTAGGCCGCGCCGTCGAGATAATCGAACAGGTGTCGCGGCAGGCGCCGGCGCGCAAGTTCCCGATAGTCGCTGGCCGTAGCGGGCGCAAGGCCGAGTCCGCGAGTGTCATCGCTCATTGTGCTGATCCTGAATAGCTTGCCTGCATCTTACAGCGCCCACCAAGGACCGCGCCAGGCCGCAAGGATGACCTGCCGCAATAGGTTCTAATCGACCATAAGAAATTGAAATCGCCAGATGGCCCGGCTTCGTTATGCTTGCGCACATGTCGCAATGGCTGACTCTTTCCCGTGCCGCGCATCTGCTCGGCATCTCGCGCATCGCGCTGCAAAAGCGCATCCGCGAGGGTGAACTGCCGTCCTTCGACGGCATGGTGACCGTCGAAGACGTCCAGCGTACCTGGCCAGAACTGAATCTGGACGAGTCGGGCAGCTTCGAAAAAACTCGCGCGATTCGCGAGGATGCGTTCGCCCGACGACTGCGCGAGCGCGTCCTGCCGACGCAGGAGGCGTTGGCCCAGCGCCTGTTTGCGCAGGGGCAGGAACTCGCTGAATTGCAGCGGACCCTGACGCGTTACCACGCGCTGTTCGAGTCCCTGCAGGCGCGGCTGTCCGCAGAGCCGGCGCCGGCGGCGGGCGAACTGATGCGCTTGCTCGACGAGGGCCTGGCGCAGGCCTTGGCGGCTCCGGCGCCCGCCGGGGACATGGTCGCTCTCGATGCTATGCTGCGCGTCATGTCGGCGCACGTTACGGTCAAACCCTCGGGTCGCGAATTCTTTGTCGAAGGTCCGGAGACCCTGCTCAAAGCGGCGCTGCGCGCCGGGCTGACGCCCAACTATGGTTGCGGCAACGGCAATTGCGGCTTGTGCAAGGCGCGCCTCGTGAGCGGCGAGGCACGTGCGGTGTCATCGTCCGAGTACCGCTTTTCGGCTGCCGAGAAGGCCCAGAACCACGTGCTGATGTGCGCTTGCACGGCGCTCAGTTCCGACCTCGTGCTGGAGGTACTGGAAGCCGGCGCACCCGAGGACATTCCCGAGCAGCGAGTTGTCGCCAAGGTACGCCGTGTCGACGTGCTGAGCGACGAGGTGCTGCGCCTGCATCTGCAAACGCCGCGCAGCAACCGCCTGCGCTTTCTCGCCGGCCAGCGCGTCACCCTGGGCGTCGGCGCGGACCTGGCGGGAGGCAGCGACCTTCACGCCGAATATCCGGTGGCAAGTTGCCCCTGCGATGACCGTAATCTGATGTTCCATCTCTGCCGCACGGATCGCCGTGCCGGACTCTGTCTGCCGGGGATTCCGCTTCGCGGGCCGGCAAGCGCCGACTTTTGGCAATGCGTGTCCGACGGCCGGGTCAAGGCGGGTGACGAAGTCTCGGTGTCGGGGCCGTGGGGCCGCTTCGTGCTGCAGACGGGCTCGGTGCGACCGCTGGTGTTCATTGCCATCGACGAGGGTTTTGCGCCGGTGAATAGTTTGATCGAACATGCCATCGCGGTGGACGCCGCGGAGTCGATTTCGCTCTACTGGGCGAGTTCGCGGCCTGGCGGCCAGTATCTGCCCAACCAGTGCCGCGCCTGGGACGAGGCGCTCGACGAGTTCAGTTACCTGCCGCTGGCGGTCGATGAATTGCCGGCCGTCCTTGCCGCGAATGCCGCCTTGCCGGCGAGCGACGTCTATCTGGCCGGCGCGGCGGAACGGGTGGAGCCGCTGGCGGCGGCACTGCTGGCCGCCGGCGTGCCGCCGCAACAATTGCACGTGGAGGGACTTTGAGACCATGAACCAGAAGCAGCAACGCATAATTCCCATACAGCCACAGGGGGTCGATCCCGAACTCGATGCCTGTTCCTCGGCCGAGCCTTTCGCCCTGATGGTGCTCGGCGACAGCATGGAGCCGGAGTTTGTCGAGGGCGAGATCATCCTGATCGAGCCCGAAGGGCTGGCTACCGACGGCTCCTTCGTTCTCGCCCGGCTCGCCGGCGAGTGGATTTTCCGCCAGTTGGCGAAGCATGGTGCCGGGTGGAGATTGCAGGCGCTGAACCCCGCCTATCCCGCTGCGGATATTCCCGACCTCGGCGCAGTCAAAGGGGTCATCATCCAGAAATCCAGACCCGGCACCCGCCGGGCCACCAAACGTTACGTGGAGTAGGAGCCGACTGATGCCGTATTACATTTATCGCGTGACCTCTCTCGGGCCGGTTCCCCGGCTCGAGAAAATCACCCAGTTCGATGCCTTCAAGGAGGCCTCGCAGGAGGCCAAGCGCCTGCGCCGCGACACCGATCTAGGCGCCGGGGAGACGATCAAGACCATCTTTGCCGAAACCGAGTTGCAGGCGGAAGATCTGCTCAGCCAGCCGCGCGGGGAAGAGCCGATGACAGGGGAGGATTACTAGTCTCGTGGTCGACGAAACTGCCTTCCGCCATGCCAGGGACGAGATCAATAGTCTGCCCTGCATCTTCGAGCGCGCGCTGCTGGCACGCCACGCGGTTTGCGATCTGGCGGTGCCGCACCAGATCGCCGAGCGGGAAACGGTGGCTTGCGCACAGCCGGAGGCACATGAGGCCTGCGCCCGGATGTCGGTCCTGCTGCGCGAGAAATCGGCGTTTGCGCTGGGTCTGGTCGGTACCCAGCGCATCCTGCCGCACGCGATGGTGATGAAGATCCAGTGCGGCGGGCTCGATGGCCTGAAGGCGTTGCTCGAGCCGCAGGCGCTGGCGCCCAATGTGCGCCGTCTGGTGCGCCTTGCACAGGAAGCTTACGGCGACCTGGGCGAGTTGCCGTTTTCCGAGATCGTACAGGGCATGGCGGCATGGAAGGCGCGCCGCCGCCATACCGGAGCGCCGCGATGATTGCCGGCATGGCCGCGCTGGTGAATGCCGTACAGACCAACTGCGACATCGCCGACGCGCGTCATGCGCGCGATGTCAGCTTGTGCACCTACCTGCTCGGCATGCGCGAGTTCTATCGCTGGGAACATGAACTGCCCTACGGCGTGTCGCCGCCGCGCGACGCGGTGGGACGCTGGATCGCCGAGCGCGAGACGCGCTGGGATTTGATCGTCGATGAGGAGTTCGTGGTCGTGCCGGTGGCCGGCCGCGAGTTCGATCCCTTCGCCGCCCAGCAGGTCAATGCTGCGCTGGCGGGCAGCGGACTGGTTTATGGCGCAGGCCTGGGGCGCTTTCACAAGCCGCACTTCTTCCTCGGCCGGCTTGCCCGCGAAGAGCAGCGTGGCGACGCGCGGCTGCTGGTCTGCGGCTGCGAATATGCGCGCGATGTTTCGGCGATCCCCGCGGCGTCGCAGGGCGCCACCCTGATCGTGCGCCGCGAGGCGCTGCGGCAGTGGCTGTGGGAAAAGGCCGAGGGCTGGAACCTCAAGCAGCAGGACGGTGCGCTCAAGTCGGCATTGGTCTCCTACGGCTTCGATGTCGATCCGCAGGCCGCCATCGAGCGCATGACCGATGGCGAAATCGAAACCCTGGTGCTGCACGAGGAAGGCGAAATCGCCGCCGGTCGCCTGCTCGGCAGCGACTGGGCGCCGAAGCTCGGGAGCTTCACCGGCAAACGCGCCGAACTGCTGGCGCGAGCGGTGCGCGACAATCTGGCGGATTGCCTGGTGACGCTGCCGGGCCTGCTGCAACGCGGCGCCGCGGACTCGCTCGACTCGCTGCATTTCTGGTTCTCGACCTTCGATGGCATGAGGCGCGAGATGTTCCCCAGCCTGGTCACGGCCTACGCAGAATCAGCAGTCGGCGCTGGTGGTGCGGCGATTCTGCTCGACGCCGCTGCAGCGGGTCGCGCCCACTTCGCTGCGCTCGGCCGGCGCCTGCTCGAGATGGATGAAGCCGGCATCGACGCGCTTTCCCGCGAACCGGCCACCATCGCGCTGTAGGTCCGCCCGCGGCCAGGGCGCCGCGCTGACTACTCCTTCATGGCTTCGACCGCGATGCTGAGGGTAACTTCGTCGCCAACGTAAGGCACGAACTTGCTCATGTTGAAGTCCGAGCGCTTGATCTTCGTCACCGCGTTGGCGCCGATCGTGTCTTTCTTGAGCATCGGGTGCGGCATGGCCTGGAAGGACGTCAGGGTCAGGGTTACCGGCTTGGTGATGCCCTTGATGGTCAGGTCACCGTCGACGGCCACCGGCTTGTCGCCATCGAACTTGACCTTGGTCGACTTGAAGGTAATGGTCGGATACTTCGCGGTGTCGAAGAAGTCCTCGCCCTGGATGTGACCGTTGAACAGCGTTATGCCGGTATTGACCGACTTGGCATCGATGGTGACATCCACCGAGCCGGTATGGGCAGCGCGGTCGACCACGATCTTGCCGCTGGTCTTGTCGAAGCGGTGCAACTGGTTCGAGTAGCCGAAGTGGCTGTATTCGAAGCGCGGTGCCGTATGGTTCGGGTCGATGCTGTAGGTTTCGGCAGCGGCGAAGGCTGTGGCTGAGGCGGCCGCGAGGGCGACAACGAGTGCGAGTTTTTTCATGGGTTTTCTCCTGGCTTGGGGTGAGGCGATTACTTGGCGGCGGCCGCAGCTGCTGTGGCCACCAGACGGAACTTGACTTGTACTTCGTTGGCGACGGTGCCGAAGTCGGCCCACATGCCTTCGCCAATCGCGTAGTCGGCACGCTTGAGCACCAGGCTGCCCTCGAAGGTGGCACTGTTGCCTTCCTGGCGCAACGTGACAGGTGTCGCCAGGTCCTGGGTCCGGCCCTTGATCGTCATCTTGCCGCTGACTTCAAATCGGTTGCCGCCCAGGGGTTTGAACGACGTCGACACGAATTTCGCAACAGGGAAGGCCTTGGTGTCAAACCAGGCCTTGCTCGCCACCTCGTCGTTGGCATCCTTCGAGCCCGCATCGATGCTGGCCAGGTCGATTTCCAGTTCGGCTTTCGCCGCAGCGGGTTTTGCCGGGTCGAAGGCCAGCTTGCTGCGAAAGCTCTTGAACTGGCCTTCGACCGGCACGTTCATCTGCTTCGAAACAAACGCGAGCGCGCTCTTGCCGGGT
This sequence comes from Sulfuritalea sp., assembly GCA_023229685.1. Classification (GTDB taxonomy): domain Bacteria; phylum Pseudomonadota; class Gammaproteobacteria; order Burkholderiales; family Rhodocyclaceae; genus Sulfuritalea. Next base: position 464,713 of record JALNYT010000001.1, on the reverse strand, counting down.
TGCAGCTGATTGAACTCGATGGCATGTGCGCTGGACAGCGCGGTGGCCAGCGCAGCGAGGATGAGGCCGTGTCGCCAGTTCATTTCGTGCCTCCGGATGTGGGGCTGCGAAGCAAGGGCAGCATGCGCGTCAGCACGTCGTCGCGGTCGATGAAATGATGTTTCAGTGCGGCGCCGAGATGGGCCACTACCACGGCCGCCGTGCTCCAGTTGAGCAGTTCGTGAACCTCTTCCAGAAGCTTGCCCAATGCTTCGTTCTTCGCCAGCAAATCCGGCAGTGGCAGCACGCCGAACCAGACAGTCTGAAAACCCTTGGCCGAACTCATCAGCCAGCCGCTGAGCGGTATGACGATCATCAGCACATAGAGCAGTACATGGGTCGCTTCGGCTACCTTGCGTTGCCAGGCCGGCATGCCCGCGGGCAGTTGCGGCGGGCGATGCGACAGGCGCCAACCCAGGCGGACCATTACGACGAGAAAGATCGTCACGCCGGCCCATTTGTGCCACGAGTAGAGCTTGAGTTTCTGTGGCGACAAGGGCAAGTCGGCCATGTAGAGACCGACCGAAAAACTGCCGGCGATGGCGACGGCGATCAGCCAGTGCAGGCCTATCGCAACACCGCTATAGCGCGTGCCGGAGGCTGGCGGAGTGCTGGGGAGGGAACTCATGGAGGCATTCTTTGTGAAAGGCAATCCTCTGCCAAGGGGTATACTTTACGCATCAAGCAAAGAATAGCAAAGATCGGCCGTCACAAATGATTGGTGCATGCGGCGCAACAATGCGCCGGGCCTGACCAACGGACATGCCGGCTGCCCCGGCTGCCCCGTCTGCCGCGCGCCATCGCCCTATAATTAGTCCATGCCACGCTTTGCCGCGAACCTTTCCTTCCTGTTCACCGAGCGTCCTTTTCTCGAACGCTTTGCTGCGGCGGGCGCGGCCGGCTTTGCCGCCGTCGAGTTCCATTTCCCTTATGAGTTCGACCGTGCGGCGCTGGCCGAGGTGGTGCTGACCTCGGGTCTCGAGGTCGTCCTCTTCAATCTGCCGGCCGGCGATTGGGCGGCGGGCGATCGCGGCATTGCCTGCCAGCCACAGCGCATCGCGGAGTTTCAGGATGGTGTCGGCCAGGCCATCGACTACGCGCGGCTGCTGGGTTGCGTCCGCCTCAACTGCCTGGCGGGCATTGCGCCGGGCGACATCGCTCATGACAAGGCGCGTGAGACCCTGATCGAGAATTTGCGTTTTGCCGCGGCGGTGACCCGGCGCGCCGGGATCGAACTGGTGCTGGAGCCGCTCAACACGCGCGACACGCCCGGCTTCTTTGTTACCACCTCCCATGCCGGACTGGAACTGATCAAGGCGGTCGGCAGCGACAATCTGCGCCTGCAATACGACGTCTACCATGCCCAGGTGATGGAGGGCGATCTGGCCCGTACGCTGGAGGAGCATCTGCCGCAGATCGCGCATATTCAGCTGGCGGACAATCCGGGCCGCCACGAACCGGGTAGCGGCGAGATCAACTTTGACTTTGTGTTGCGACATCTGGACCGGATCGCTTATGCCGGCTGGGTCGGCTGCGAATACAAGCCGAGCGGGCGCACCGAAGACAGTTTCGGCTGGCTGGAGCCATGGCGATGAGCACCCCGCACGGCCGCCCGAAGGGGCGCCAGCCACGATCCGGAGCCGCGCAGCGGCGAACCACGGTCACCCCCTTCCCGGGGAAGGGGGATGGGGGGATGGTGCAATGAGCTATGCGCGGCAGCGCACTTTGCTGCGCGGCTGGTTCGATGCTGCCGTTGCCGCCGCCGATCCGGCGCGTTGTCTGCCGGCCTGGCTGCCCGGGCCGCTGGATTTACCAAAAGGCCGCACCGTCGTGGTTGGCGCCGGCAAGGCGGCCGCCGCCATGGCGAAGGCCGTGGAAGAGAATTGGCGCGGTGATCCGGCACGACTCTCCGGCCTAGTCGTCACGCGTTACGGACATGGCGCCGCGACGCGCTGCATCGAGGTCGTCGAGGCTGCCCATCCGGCGCCCGATGCCGCCGGGCAACAGGCGGCTATCCGTATTGTCGACGCGGTAAAAGGGCTGACCGCGGATGATCTGGTGCTGGTGCTGCTTTCCGGCGGAGGTTCGGCGCTGCTCGCGGCGCCGATGGCGGGCATCACGCTGGCCGAGAAGCGCGCGGTAACCAGGGCTTTGCTCGCCTGCGGCGCCGGCATCGGCGAGATCAACTGCGTCAGGAAGCACCTTTCCGCCATCAAGGGCGGCCGCCTGGCGCTCGCCGCGGCTCCGGCGCGGGTACTGACGCTGGCGATCTCCGACGTACCGGGCGACGACCTGTCCACCATTGCTTCCGGCCCCACCGTGCCGGATCAGACGAGCTGTGCCGATGCACTGGAGATCGTCACGCGTTACGGCATTGAATTGCCGGCTGCCGCACGCCAGGCCTTGCTGTCCGGCGCTGCCGAGACGCCCAAGGCGGGCGATCCTGGTTTTTCGCGCTGCGAAGCGCACATCGTCGCCACGGCGCAATCTGCGCTCGCGGCCGCGGCCGCCGCCGCGCGCGCGCAGGGCATCACGCCGCTGGTGCTGGGCGACGCGATCGAGGGCGAGGCGCGCGAGGCGGCGCGCGTGCTGGGCGGCATCGCGCTGTCCTGCGCCGCGCATGGCGTGCCATTGCCGGCACCCTGCGTGCTGCTCTCCGGCGGCGAAACAACGGTAACGGTGAAAGGCGGCGGGCGTGGCGGACGCAATGCCGAATTCTTGCTCGGCCTGGCACTGGCGCTGGGCGGGCATGCCCGCATCCACGCCATCGCCTGCGATACGGACGGCATCGACGGCTCGGAGGACAACGCCGGCGCGCTGCTGTCGCCGAACACGGCTGCGCGCGCCGCCGCCGCGGGAATTGATTTGCGCGCACGACTGGTCGACAATGACGCATATGGCGTATTCGAGGCTCTGGGCGATCTGGTCGTCACCGGGCCGACACGCACCAACGTGAATGATTTCAGGGCGATCCTGATCGAACCGACGGAAGGTCGGGCGGAGAAAGCATGATAAACAACGAACACTCTGCCGATAGGGCCCAGGACGTCGCCAGTCGCGAAGCGCTGCTGGCCGAACTTGCGCGAGTGCTGCCGGTGGAGGCGCTGCTGTCTGCGGACGAGGATTTGAAGCCTTACGAATGCGATGGACTTACCGCCTATCGCGCCTTGCCTTGGGCCGTTGCATTGCCGCAGAACGAAGATCAGGTCGTGGCGGTGCTGAAGGTCTGTCACGCGCGGCAGGTGCCGGTGGTGGCGCGCGGTGCCGGCACCGGTCTTTCCGGTGGCGCCACGCCGGTGGTGCAGGGCGTGGTGCTGTCGCTGGCGAAATTCATGCGCATCCTGGAAATTGATCCGTTAGCCCGCCTGGCCAGGGTGCAGCCCGGCGTGCGCAACCTGGCCATCTCCGAAGCGGCCGCCACTTACTGTCTCTACTATGCGCCGGACCCGAGTTCGCAGATTGCCTGCACCATCGGCGGCAACGTCGCGGAAAATTCCGGAGGCGTGCATTGCCTGAAATACGGACTCACCTTGCACAACGTGGCGAGGCTGAGAGTGGCGCTGATGAACGGCGAAGTCATCGAAATCGGCTCGCATGCCCTGGATGATCCCGGCTACGACCTGCTGGCCCTGATGATCGGTTCTGAAGGCATGCTCGGCGTGGTGCTGGAGGTGACCGTAAAGCTGACGCCGAAGCCGCGCACCGCCCAGGTGGTGATGGCCAGCTTCGACAGCGTGATCGACGCGGGCGATGCGGTGGCGGCGATCATCGCCGCCGGCATCATCCCGGCCGGACTGGAGATGATGGACAAGCTCGCCACGGCCGCCGTGGAGGATTTCGTTCATGCCGGCTACGATCTGACGGCCGCCGCGATCCTGCTCGCCGAATCCGATGGCGCGGCGGAGGAGGTCGCCGAGGAAATCGCCACCATGTCGGTGCTGCTGGAGCAGAACGGCGCCCGCCAGCTGCGCATTTCGCAAAGCGAGGCCGAACGGCTCAAGTACTGGGCCGGGCGCAAGGCAGCCTTCCCGGCGGTGGGTCGCATCACGCCCGACTATATGTGCATGGACGGCACGATTCCGCGGAAACATCTGTCCCATGTGCTGACCCGCATCGCCGAACTGTCCGCAGAATTTCACCTGCGCTGCGCCAACGTGTTCCATGCCGGGGATGGCAACCTGCATCCGCTGATCATGTTCGATGCGCGCAATCCGGGCGAGACCGAGCGTGCGATCGCCTTCGGCGCCAAAATCCTCGAGCTGTCGGTCGATGTCGGCGGCACCATCACCGGCGAGCACGGTGTCGGCATCGAAAAGGTCAAGCAGATGTGCGTGCAGTTTTCGCGCGAGGAACTCGACAAGTTTCATGCGGTCAAGGCGGCCTTTGATCCGCTGACGCTGCTCAACCCCGGCAAGGCCGTGCCTTATCCCCGGCACTGTTCCGAGTATCGCCTGACCGGGAGCGCGAAATGAGCGACGGCATCGAGGAATTTCGTTCGCGCATACTCGAACGCAAGCCCTTGCGCCTGCGCGGCGGCGGCAGCAAGGATTTCTACGGCGGGCCGCTGCAGGGCGAGATGCTCGACACGCGCGGCTACAGCGGCATCGTCGGTTACGAGCCGACCGAACTGGTGATCACGGCGCGCGCCGGCACCCCGCTGGCCGAACTGGAGTCGGCGCTGGCGACACGGCGCCAGGTGCTCGCCTGCGAGCCGCCGCACTTTGGCGCAGCGACGGTCGGCGGGGTGGTTGCCGCCGGGTTGTCCGGACCGCGCCGGGCAACCGCGGGCAGTCTGCGCGACTACGTGCTCGGGGTGAAGCTGATGGATGGCGAAGGCCGCGAACTCAATTTTGGCGGCCAGGTGATGAAGAATGTCGCCGGCTTCGATGTCTCGCGCCTGATCGCCGGCAGCCTCGGCACTCTGGGCCTGATTCTGGAAGTGTCGCTCAAGGTATTTCCGCTGCCGGTGGCGGAAGCTACGCTGCGCTTCGAGTTGCCGCAGGACCGGGCGCTGGACGCCATGAACCGCTGGGCCGGTCAGCCCGTGCCGCTGGCCGCGACCTGCTGGCAGGACGACGTGCTGACGCTGAGGCTATGCGGCGCGCAGGCCGCCATCACGGCCGCCTGCGAAAATCTCGGCGGCGAGCGTATTGCCGAACCGGATGCGACGAGCTTCTGGGCGGCGCTGCGCGAGCAGACTACAGCTTTCTTCGCCGGCGATGCACCGCTGTGGCGGCTGTCGCTGCCGTCGGTGACGCCGCCGCTGGACCTGCCGGGCTCGCAGCTGATCGAATGGGGCGGAGCGCAGCGCTGGCTGCGCGGCGCCGGCGATGTCGCCAGCCTGCGCGAAACGGCGGCGAAGGCGGGCGGCCACGCGACCTTGTTTCGCGGCGGCGACAAGAACGGCGGCGTCTTCTCACCGCTCCCCCCTGCGCTGATGGAAGTGCACCGCCGTCTCAAGCAGAGCTTCGATCCCTACGGCGTATTCAATCCCGGTCGCCTTTACCCCGAACTATGAATATGGAAACCCAACTTCAAGCCACAGAGGACACAGAGGGCACAGAGAAGAAGCGGTTCGTCGCCGATCGGGTTTTCTCGGTGATCTCTGTGTCCTCTGTGGCCAGATGTTTTTTCTGAACTGAAATGGAAACCCATCTCGCCGATTTCATTCGTCATACGTCCGCCGGCCGCGAGGCAGAGGAGATCCTGCGGCGCTGCGTGCACTGCGGATTCTGCACGGCGACCTGCCCGACCTATCAACTTCTGGGTGACGAACTCGATGGTCCGCGCGGCCGCATTTATCTGATCAAGCAAGTACTCGAAGGCGTCGAGCCGACCGAAAAGACCCGCCTGCATCTCGATCGCTGCCTGAGTTGCCGTTCCTGCGAGACCACCTGTCCTTCGGGCGTGCATTACACGCGCCTGCTCGACATCGGCCGCGAGGTGGTCGAAAGCAAGGTGCCGCGCACCGGCAGCGATGCCTTCATGCGCGGCGCGCTGAAGAACCTGCTGCCGCGTTCGACGCTGTTCGGCGCGGCGATGAAGCTGGGGCAGTCGGTGCGGCTCGTGCTGCCGGGAATGCTGAAGGCCATGGTGCCGCCGCTTTCCTCGGCCGGGCCGGCGCCGCAAACGAGCCACGCGCGAAAACTGATCGCGCTGGCCGGGTGCGTCCAGCCCTCGATGTATCCGAACGTCAACGGCGCCACCCGCCGTGTGCTCGATCGTCTCGGCATCCAGATGGTCGAAGCCGCCGGCGCCGGCTGTTGCGGCGCGGTGCGTGCGCATCTCAACGCCGCGGAAGGCGCGCGCGATGATGCCCGGCGCAACATCGACGCCTGGTGGCCGCTGCTCGAATCCGGCGCGGAAGGTCTGGTGATGACGGCGTCGGGCTGCGGCTCGCACGTGCTCGAATATGCCTATCTGTTGCAGGACGATCCGGACTATGCGCTGAAGGCGGCTCGGGTCGTGCTGGCGACGCGCGATATCAGCGAGGTCATTGCAGCCGAAGTGGCGGGTCTGGAGCCTTTGCTGCAGGCCTGCGGCCCCTTGCCGGAAGCGGAACGATTGCTCGCGTTTCACAGTCCCTGCAGCCTGCAGCATGGGCTCAAGATTCGCGGCGCCGTCGAGTCGCTGCTGACTGCCGCCGGTTACACACTGACCGCAGTGGCCGACTCGCATTTGTGCTGCGGATCGGCTGGCACCTATTCGGTCCTGCAGTCGGCGATTTCGAAGCGCCTGCAGGACAACAAGATCACCGCGCTGACAGCGGGTAAGCCGGCCGTGATCGCCAGCGCCAACGTGGGGTGCATGGCGCATCTGCAGGGCGTCACGGCCCTGCCCGTGAAACACTGGATTGAAGTCCTCGACGCGCGTTTGTCCGCGTGACTGATCGGCCCGGCTCCGACTGGATGATGTGACATGACCGGGATCGGACTCGATAGCACGGCGCGCGACTGGCAGAGCTTACGGGCGTCGTTTCGCTGGCAGGTGCCGGAACGCTACAACATCGCCCGCGCCTGCTGCGGCCGCTGGGCCGATGACCGGTCGCGCTTCGCCCTGTACTACGAGGATGAAGCCGGACACACCGAAGCGTGGACCTTCTGGGATGTGCAGCAGGCCGCCAATCGCTTGTCGAATGTATTGGGCGCCATGGGCGTCATGGCCGGCGACCGCGTCGCCATCATCCTGCCGCAGCGGCCCGAAACCGGCATTGCGCACATGGCCTGCTACCAGATGGGCGCGATTGCCGTGCCGGTCTCGCATCTGTTCGGCGCCGATGCGCTGGAATTCCGTTTGTCGCATGCCGAGGTGCGGGTGGCCATCGTCGACGAAGGCGGGTTGGAGAAACTCGCCGTCGCGCGCGCGGCATTGCCGCAGCTGAAGCACGTGATCGGCGTCGGCGGTGCGCGCGAATCCTGGGTTCGCGAGTGGACCAGCCTGCTGCCGCTGGCCTCGTCACGCTATATCCCGTGCGATACCGCGGCCGACGATCCCGCGATGATCATCTACACCAGTGGCACCACCGGCAACCCGAAGGGCGCTTTGATCGCGCAGCGCAGCCTGATCGGCAACCTGCCGGGCTTCGTCTGCTCGCACGACTTCTATCCGCAGCGCGGCGACATGTTCTGGTCGCCGGCCGACTGGGCCTGGACCGGCGGCCTGTTCGATGCGCTGCTGCCGAGCTGGAACTTCGGCCAGCCGCTGCTGGGCTATCGCGGCCGCTTCGATCCGGAGAAGGCCTTCTGGCTGATGGAAAAGTACGGCGTGAAGAACAGCTTTCTCTTCCCCACGGCGCTGAAGATGATGATGAAGGCGGTGCCGCAGCCGATGCAGAAATACGACCTTGCCCTGCGCAGCATCATGAGCGCCGGCGAGACCGTGGGCGAGGCGGTGTGCCATTGGGCACAGGAGGCGCTGGACGTGACGGTCAATGAAATGTACGGCCAGACCGAGATCAACTACATCGTCGGCAACTGCGCCACGGTGACGCCGCCCAAACCCGGCGCCATGGGCCGCGGCTATCCGGGGCACCAGCTCGCCGTGCTCGACGACGCCGGCCAGCCGGTGGCGTCCGGCGAACTGGGCGAGGTCTGCGTGCAGCGCAGTTGCGACGGCGCGATGGATCCGGTGTTCATGCTCGGCTACTGGAAGAACCCGGCAGCCACCGCGGAGAAATTCATCGGCGGCGGCATCGATGATCCACAGGCCTGGGGCCGCACCGGCGACCTGGCGAAAATCGACGAGGATGGCGTGCTCTGGTACCAGGGGCGCAGCGATGACATGTTCAAGAGCGCCGGTTATCGCATCGGCCCGGGCGAGATCGAGAATTGCCTGGTCAAGCATCCGGCAGTGGCCAATGCCGCTGTCATCGGAGAACCGGACCCGGTGCGTGGCACCGTGGTCAAGGCCTTCATCGTGCTGCAGGTCGGCGAGAAGCCCTCGGCCGAACTGGAAGCATCCCTGCAGCAGCATGTGCGCCAATTCCTGGCGCCCTACGAATATCCCAAGATCATCGAGTTCATCGATGCCCTGCCGATGACCACCACCGGCAAGGTGCAACGCCGCCTGCTGCGTCGGCGGGAAACCGCGGGTGGCTAACCGCGTCCCGCTGAGCACCCAACTGTTGCGAACGCTCGGCGCGCTGGCCTTGATCGCCTACGGCGCTATCGGTGTCGTGATCGACGATCTGATGGTGCCGACCAAGAAGGGCGTGATGCATCTGCATGGTCTGCCGGCGTGGGTGATGGCCGCGGCGATGCTGTGCGGGGCCGTGGTACTGGCCTCGGTGGTGATCGATCACCATGACAAGCGGGACAACGAGGCGGCTTATCGCCGTTTCGGTCGCTGGGGATCGCGGCTGGGCTGGATGCTGGCCGGACTTTCCTGCGGTCTGCTGCTGGCCGGCGTCCGCTACCCGGAACCGTCCGATCCGGGCTTGTGGCGGGCGCTGGCGGGAGTACTGGCGTTTCTCGTTGTGGCCGCCATCGGTTTCGCCAGCGAAACGGCCATCGAATCGGGACGCGGCGGATTCTTCGCAAAAGCGCGGCCGGTGGGCGGCATGGCCGTGCTCGGTGGATTCTTCATGCTCAGCGGCACGCTGGCGGCGCTCGCCGCGCTGCCCACCGTATGGTGGCCAACGATGTTCTCATCGCTGGTGACGGCCACCGCTGGAATCGTGATCGCCGTCATCGGCAGATTGATCTTTGCCGCGCGCGATCCGGGTGCCGATGCCGCGCCAGAGTCGGCGCCGGCGATACGGCGCGAGCCGCCCCTGGTGCGCAACTGGCGACCGGTGCGGATCGGGATTCTGCTGGTCATCGGGCTGTGGGCCTTCTGGTGGGTCAGGAATAACCAGTCGGATCGATGGTTGGCCGAGGATGAGGCCGAACGCAAGGCTGCGCCCGCCTGGAAGTATCGGCTTGACGATTTCGCCAGCGGCATACCGCTGGCCCAAATCCAGAAGCGTCTGTCGGCCGATGGATTCCGCATGCGCTGCTATGGCGACTTGGGGCGGAACGAGAAGGTCGAGGCAAGCGACACCCACGTCTGCTGGACGCTTGCCAACAATATCGACGGCATTCCATCGCAAGTGATCAGCTTTTTCTTCGGTCCCGAGGGTCTGCGCCACATTCGCATCGCTTTTCCGAATGAGCAGTGGCCGGCCGTCAAGGCCTGGTTCGAGCGCTTCGACGGGGTACCGGCAGGCAAGTTCGGCAAGGATGCGGGCGGCTCCGACATTATCGGCCGGCGAGGCAGCACAGGCATGTTGTTTATCTCGGAGCCGAAGCGCATGCCCGCGATCATGGCGCTTTGGCAGGGACGCGAACGCATCGCCGAGACGGCCTGCAAGAGCGGCGAATATGGCACCGAGCGTTCGCAACTTCTATGCAACGCCTGGCCGGCGCCGGCGACGCCTGCCGCCTTCCTGGCGGCCAAGGCCGCAACGGAAGACGCCAATGCGTCAGCGCGGACGCCGCCGGGGCCTGCCCCGACGACGCTCGAACACGCCTTTGCCGGCTTTCGTGACTGCAAGTTCCCCGCTTTTTTTCATGCGCCCTGGGACGGAAAGAGCCATGCCTATTTCACCGAGCGCGGTCTCCGGCCGCTCAAGGAGCAGGATGGCCTCTACTATTTCAAGGTATTGGACGCTGCATTCGGCCTTCAGGTTCGCGAAGTCATCGTTCCCGGCACTCGGGACATGCATGCGCTGATCTTTGACGCGCCCCTGGCCGAAGCGCGCAAGGCGCTGAAGGCACGCTTCGGTTCGGAGTTTCGACCTTCGACAAAAAGCCGTGCCGGCGAGGGCCCGGAGCTTTCCGCGACGCAAGATTCGAAACGCTCGGCCCTGCTCTGCAACGAGCGGGAGGCCGGGGTTTGAGGAAATCACGCCACGCTGGTCACCGCGTTTCGGAATGAGGCTGATCGATTCCGCTGCCCCAGGGCGCGTCTTCATGTTCGCCGGCAGGGTGCCGCGGCCGCGTCACTGCGCGATTCACTCCAGCCAGCGTCGCCGCCAGAAGATAACGCTCAGCGTGGTGGCCACCACCGCCATCAGGCCGAGGGCGATCAGGAATCCGTTGGGCCAATCAAGCGGGGGCATGATTTTGAAGTTCATGCCGAAGATGCCCGAGATCAGCGTCGCCGGCATGAAGATGATGGCGACCACGGTGAGTGCCCTGACCTCCTGATTGACCCGGTTGCTGACCGCGGACAGGTAGATGTCGAGCATGCCCCCGATCACGTCGCGGTTGGCTTCCAGCGATTCGATGGCGTGCACCGTGTGGTCATAGATATCCCGCAGGTAGGGGCGGGTTTCCGGGCGGAAGAAGCGATCGTCGGCGCGGGTCAGGCTGTTGATCACCTCGCGCAGGGGCCAGACGGATCGGCGCAGCGACAGTGTTTCGCGCTTCAACTGGTGCACCATCTGCAGCGAACCCGGCTTGGGTCGCTCCAGCATCATGTCCTCCAGCTCTTCGGTGCGCTCGCCGATGTCCTCCAGTATCGTGAAATAGCGGTCGACGACGGCGTCGAGCAGCGAATACGCGAGGTAGTCGGCACCCAGTTTGCGGATCTGGCCGCGATCCTGGCGCAGACGTTCACGCACCGGATCGAAGCGGCCGCTGGGCCGCTCCTGGAAGGTCAGGACGAAGTCGCGGCCGAGGATCAGGCTGACCTGGTCGGAAGTGATCTCGTGGCTGTCGCTGTCGACCTCGAAGAAGCGGGCGACCATGAAGAGATAGTCGCCGTAGTCATCGATCTTGGGCCGTTGATTGGTGTTGAGAATGTCTTCCAGCACCAGGGGATGCAGCTTGAAGCGGTGGCCGATTTCCGCCATCACCTCGGGTTCGTGCAGGCCATGCACGTTGAGCCAGAGCACCGGCAGTCGCGTCGCATGGGTCTTGGCTTCCTCGATCGACGTGAAGCAGTACTCGATCAGCTCGGTATCGCTGTACTCGATCAGGGTAATCGTCGGCTGGTCTGTCTTGCGCTCGCCCAGATGGATCAGCGCGCCGGGTGGCAAGCCTACCTTGGCGGCTGCCGACAGGCGTTTGGCGGCGCGTGCGCGGGTGCGGTGCGGCTTGGAAATGGTCATGTCGGGCGATTGAAGAAACCTTGATCTCGATCAAATCGATTGATATGGAAAGCGTATCATACCGCCGGCACGACGTCTGCGTCGGCAGGGCCGTGCATCAGGTACGGACGAGACCGAAAACAAGATACGTTCGTGAATCGGAGTATCAGTGAATCTGCGAAATATGCGAATGGGAGAATCATGGCGCTGACAATTGGAGTTCCCCGGGAAACGCTCGCGGGCGAGAAACGTGTTGCTACCGTACCCGAGGTCGTTGAAAAATTCATCAAGCTGGGTTTCAAGGTGGCCGTCGAATCCGGCGCCGGGGACGCGGCGAATTTCAGTGACGAAACTTATCGCGCCGCCGGCGCCGAAGTGATCGATGGTGCGGCCAAATTGTGGGCGGCCTCCGACATCGTTTTCAAGGTAGGCGTACCGACCGCTGAAGAAGTCGGCCTGATGCACGAGGGTCAGACCCTGATCACCTTCATCTGGCCGGCGCAGAACCCTGAACTGATGCAGCAGCTCGCGGCGCGCAAGGTCACCGTGCTGGCCATCGACGCACTGCCGCGCATGCTCTCCCGCGCCCAGAAGATGGACGCCCTGACCTCCCAGGCCGGCGTCGCCGGCTACCGCGCCGTCATCGAGGCCGCCAACGCCTTCGGCCGCTTCTTCAACGGCCAGATCACCGCTGCGGGCAAGGTTCCGCCGGCCAAGGTCTTCATCGCCGGCGCCGGCGTCGCCGGCTTGGCTGCGATCGGCACCGCCGCCAGCCTGGGCGCCATCGTGCGCGCCAACGACACCCGTGCCGAAGTGGCCGACCAGGTCGTGTCGCTGGGCGGCGAATTCGTGAAAGTCGATTATGAGGAAGAAGGTTCCGGCGGCGGCGGCTACGCCAAGGTGATGAGCGAGGGCTTTCTGCAGGCCCAGCGCGAGATGTACGCCAAGCAGGCGAGGGAGGTGGACATCATCATCACCACCGCGCTGATCCCCGGCAAGCCCGCGCCCAGGCTGATCACCGCCGAGATGGTGAAGTCGATGAAGCCGGGCAGCGTGATCGTCGACATGGCCGCGGAACGAGGCGGCAACTGCGAGCTCACCGAGCCGGGCAAGGCGGTAGTCAAGCACGGCGTGACCATCGTCGGCTATACCGATCTGACGAGCCGGCTGGCGAAGCAGTCCTCGACGCTGTACGCGACCAACCTGTTCCGGCTCTCCGAGGAACTGTGCAAGACCAAGGACGGGGTCATCAACGTCAATATGGACGACGACGCCATTCGCGGACTGACGGTCGTCAAGGAGGGCGCGATCACCTGGCCGCCGCCCGCCCTCAAGCTGCCGGCACCGCCGGCAGCCAAGCCGGCGGCTATGCCTAAGGCGCCTAAGCATGGCGAGGCGAGCGCCCCGGCTTCCGCCACGCGCACCGCGGTCATGTTCGGTATTGCCGCGCTGGCGTTTTGGTTCGTCGGCGCGAACGCGCCCGCGGCTTTCCTCAGCCACTTCACGGTGTTCGTGCTGGCCTGCTTCGTCGGCTACATGGTGGTGTGGAACGTCACCCCCGCCCTGCATACGCCGCTGATGAGCGTCACCAATGCGATCAGCAGCATTATCGCCATCGGCGCCTTGGTGCAGATCGCGCCGCCGCTGCTCGGCGGTGGGGCGGCACGTCCGGAGGCGTGGATCCACTGGCTGGCGTGGGTGGGCATCGCGCTTACCGCAGTCAACATGTTCGGCGGTTTCGCCGTCACGCAGCGCATGCTGCAGATGTTCCGCAAATAACGGAGACGATCCATGACCGCAACTCTTGCTACTGCCTCCTACGTCGGAGCGACAATACTCTTCATCCTCAGCCTCGGCGGTCTCTCCAATCCGGAGAGTTCGAGGCGCGGCAATCTGTACGGCATGATCGGCATGACCATCGCCGTGCTGGCGACGGTTTCCGGGCCGCAGGTCACGTCGGCCGGCTATGCCTGGATCATCGGCGCGATGGTGCTCGGCGGCAGCATCGGTCTGTACGCCTCGCGCGTCGTGAGAATGACGCAGATGCCCGAACTGGTGGCGCTGATGCACAGTCTGGTCGGCCTGGCGGCGATGCTGGTCGGCTTTGCCAATTACATCGACCCGGCGGCCTCGGCGGAATTCAGCGGCGCCGCGAAGTCGATACACGAAATGGAGATATACATCGGCATCCTCATCGGCGCGGTGACCTTCACCGGCTCGGTGATCGCCTTCGGCAAGCTCTCCGGGAAGATCGGCGGAAAAACCCTGCTGCTGCCGGGGCGCCACTGGATGAACCTCGCCGGCCTGCTGATCGTGATCTGGTTCGGGCGGGAGTTCCTGCACGCCGAATCGATCGACGCGGGCATGATGCCCCTGATCGTGATGACCGTGATCGCGCTGCTGTTCGGCATCCACATGGTGATGGCGATCGGTGGCGCCGACATGCCGGTGGTGATTTCGATGCTCAACAGCTATTCCGGCTGGGCGGCGGCGGCCACCGGCTTCATGCTGTCGAACGACCTCTTGATCGTCGTCGGTGCGCTGGTCGGTTCGAGCGGCGCGATTCTGTCTTACATCATGTGCCGGGCGATGAATCGCAATTTCATCAGCGTGATCGCGGGCGGATTCGGCTCCGAAGGCGGCGCGCCCGCACCCGCGGGCGGCGTGCAGCCGGCAGGCGAGGTCAATCCCATCCTGGCCGCGGAAACAGCGGAGTTGCTGCGCGAATCGAAGAACGTGATCATCGTCCCCGGCTATGGCATGGCGGTGGCGCAGGCCCAGCACACGGTCTATGAAATCACCAAAGTCCTGCGCGAGAAGGGCGTCAACGTGCGCTTCGGTATTCACCCGGTGGCGGGGCGCATGCCCGGCCACATGAACGTGCTGCTGGCCGAGGCCAAGGTGCCCTACGACATCGTGCTCGAAATGGACGAGTTGAACGAGGACTTCCCGAACACCGACGTCGCCATGATCATCGGCGCCAACGACATCGTGAACCCCGCTGCCGAGGAAGACCCGTCGAGTCCCATCGCCGGCATGCCGGTGCTGCAAGTGTGGAAGGCCAAGACCTCGATCGTGATGAAGCGCAGCATGGCCACCGGCTATGCGGGCGTGGACAATCCGCTCTTCTACAAGGAAAACAATCGCATGCTGTTCGGCGATGCCAAGAAGATGCTGGACGAAGTGCTGGTGGCGCTGAAGTCCGCCTGATCGCCGGCAGCGGGACCATGCGCAGCTGAGCAGTCGGTCGCGCGAGACAAAAGCGCCACGGCTTGCCGTGGCGTTTTTCTTATGTCCTCAGCACTCCGGCGGGGACGGTATCCCCCCGAATTTCGTGATCGCTGTCCCCTGCATCAACTCGGGCTACACTATGCGGCGAGGCTGGGTGGCCTGACCTTGGAGATTCAGCAGGCCGACCAGGTCAACTCTTGAATCGCGAGGAATAGTTAACGATGGACGTCATGAGATGGGGCGGAGAATTCGGGCCGGACATCGCCGCCTTTGCCGGGAGTGCGGCCATGATCACGCTGTATTACCTGTTTCTGTGGCAGAAGGTGCGCCGCGACCCGACTTACACCATCCACGGCGTAAATCAACTGGCCCGCAGCCTTTGGGTTGCCAACGTGATGAACAACCCGTCGAAGGATGTCATGGCGGTGCAGACGCTGCGCAACTTCATCATGGGCGCAAGCCTCATGGCCTCGACGGCGACCTTGCTCATCATCGGCACACTGACGCTCTCCGGCCAGGCGGAGAATATCGCGCGGAGCTGGCATGTGCTCAATGCTGTCGGTTCTCACGCCGCCGAAATCTGGATCATCAAGGTACTCGCCTTGTTGCTCGACTTCATCATCGCGTTTTTTGCCTTCGCCATGGCGGTGCGGCTGGTGAATCATGTTGTGTTCATGATCAACGTGCCGCAGCATGACGCGCACCACGCGCTTTCACCATACAGCGTCGCCCATCGTCTCAACCGCGCCGGCAATTTGTTCGCGATCGGCATGCGCGCGTTCTTCTTCGCCATTCCATTGGTGTTCTGGTTGTTCGGCCCGGCTTTCCTGGCCGTGGCCACGGTAGGATTGGTCGTCACCCTCTACCATCTGGACCGCAGCGTGTCCGCCGCGGAAGCTCCATAGGCGGGCTTCCCGTTTGTCCACACAGGAGTCGGCGCTGGCGGCACGGCGACCGGGCAAGCTGCGTCCAATCCGGGAAGCATTGAATTCATGAAACTCGATCCAGAGACACTGCAGCAAATCGTCGGCCGCACCCTCGACCATTACCACACGCGGGCACAGGCCTTTTGGGAAGGCACGCGCCACCATGACGTGGAGCAGAACATCGAGGCGCTGCTACGCCATATTCTGGCCGCGCCGCCATTCACGATCCTCGACTTTGGCTGCGGCCCCGGGCGCGACTTGCCGGCATTTGCAAAGCGCGGACATCGCGCCATTGGTCTCGAAGGGGCGCAAGCATTGGCTGACATGGCGCGGAGCCATAGCGCTTGCGAAGTCTGGCAACAGGATTTCCTTCAGCTGCAACTGCCTGATGCCTGGTTTGACGGGGTGTTCGCCAACGCCTCGCTGTTTCACGTGCCGAGCCAGGAGTTGCCGCGCGTGTTGCGGCAACTGCACGCGACGCTGAAGCCGGAAGGCGTGTTGTTCAGCTCGAATCCGCGTGGCAACAATGAGGAGAGCATCAACGGCGAGCGCTACGGCGCCTATTACGATCTCGCTGCATGGCGCGGCCATCTGGCTGCCGCCGGCTTCGCCGAACTGGAGCACTACTACCGGCCGCCCGGCTTGCCCCGCGAGCAGCAAGCCTGGCTGGCCAGCGTCTGGCGCAAGGAGGATCGTCCGTGAGCTTGGGTTCGTCTGCGCACGCTGAAAAACTGACCGGGAGCCGGCATGGCTGAATCGACAGGGACTCTACGCCTGCTGCTGGTCGGCGCCAGCGGTGAGGTGGGCCGGAGGGTACTGGCGCAGGCGCTGGGGGACCAGCGTGTCGCCGAAGTGGTGGCGCTGACGCGGCGTCCCTTGCCCGCTGCGGCCAAGCTCAGCAACGTGGTGGTCGACTTCGACGCCTTGCCCGAGGATGCGCCGTGGTGGCGAGTCGATGTCGTGGTCTGCACTTTGGGCACGACATTGCGCGCGGCAGGGTCGAAAGAGAAATTCGCGGCCGTCGATCGGGACCTGCCGCTGCGCATTGCGCGCCTCGCGCGGGCCGCCGGCGCAACGCGTTTTGCGCTGAACTCGTCGCTCGGGGCAGATGCGCGATCTGGAAACTTCTATCTGCGTACCAAGGGTGAGGCCGAAGATTCAATTCGAGCACTCGACTATCCCGGCTACACGATCGTGCGGCCATCCCTGATTGATGCCGATCGCGCAGAGAGCAGGCCCGGCGAACGCCTAAGCCTGACATTTGCGCGTGTGCTGAGCCCGCTGATTCCGCGGCGCTGGCGGGCGGTGACGCCGGCAGCAATTGCCCATGCCCTGCTCGACGCGGCGCTGGCTTCAACGCCGGTCAGTCGGGTGATCGAGTCGGGCGAGTTGCACCCGCCGGCGCCGTCCATCTCGAACTGATCAGCGGCGGAACAGGCGCTCGGCGTTGCGAAAGGCGATCTTCTCGGCGACGTCCCTCGGCAGTTGCGCCAGCCACGAGCGGTAGTCGCTCATGGTGCTGCCGTAGCTGTCCCAGCGTTCATTGATCCATGTGTCGGAGCCGAGCAGGAAGCGGTCCGGGTAGCGCTCGAACAGAGCCTTCCATTCCGGCGTCAGTTTGCCGCCGGACGTGATGCCATAGCGATAGGAAAGCTCGCACCACAGCGCCGGGTAGCGCTCCAGATAGGCGGCGACCTTGTCCGGCGCGGTGGAAAAGCCGGTGTGGGCCCAGACGATCCTGGCCTTCGGGTTGTGGGCGAAGAGAATTTCGAGTGCTTCGTCATCGGCGTGGGCATGCAGGTAGAGATTCTTTTCGACCGAGAAATCCACCGTGCGTTTGACCCATTTTGTCGCCGCGGCCTGGCCCGAGAGATGGAACTCGCCGATGCCGACATAGTAGCCGCGCCGGTACTCGGTTTCGATCAGGTCCTGAATCGAGGCGTCATTCATCCAGGTCTGGATATCGGCGCGCACGCGGTAGGGACGGATGAAGGGCACCACCCAGAGGCCCTTGGGTTTCGCTTCGTAGAGGGCGCGGGTGCCGTCATTGGGCCGGCTGGTGGCCAGTATCCCGGTGATGTTCTGCTGCCGGAACAGCGTCAGTACCTTGTCCAGCGGGTAATACGGCACCGGCTCCCAGTTGTAGTGCAGGTGGGCATCGAAGATCGGGAGCGGCGCCGGGTCGGCGGCACGGACCAGCGGCGCGGTGGCGATCACCAGCAGTGCAGCGACCCATCCGGCGCGATGACGGCGCATGGGGCTATTTAAGCTTCTTGCATGACCGCGCATAGATCATGTCGCTGAGCGCCGTGCCAGTCGCCGTGTTGTGCTTGCTTTCAAGGGAACAGGTGTCGCCCATGATGGTGATTCCGGTCACCATGAAACTATCCGAGACCGTATTCCCGGAGTCTTCGTACTGGATCGAAATGATTTCCCCGCTCCTCACTGTGAGGGGAAGCCTGATGGACATATTCTTGCTGGTCGGAGCGATCATGACCTCGGACGCGCGCGTGAGTTCGGCCGATCCGGTTGTCTGCACCCATTCTGCCGGCTCCTGTCCGCTCGCGGATGCTGTCAGGGCAAGGTACAAGGTCAAGGTGAGTAGTGACTTCTTCATGAGATGGGCCCGCCTTCCTGATGAACAATTCAGTCGATAACAGCGGCTCGCCGCTGCTGTCGAGAAGTCTAGCCCAAGCCAGGGTTCGAGTCAGCAGCGAAAGGTCGCCTCAGGTCTTTCCCTCGCGAAGATCATGCTCATCCCACAAGGCATGGGCGAAGGCTTTCCACGCCGTGCCGCCATGGGTATGGACATCGGCGTTGGCGCTCTCCTTCATCACGGTCAGCATCAGTTGGGCGAGACCGAAGAGTTCGATGCGGGCGCGATCTGCCGGATCGTCGGGCTCGCAGTTATCTTGCCCGAGCTTGCAGTCCAGTGCCTCACGGGCCAGTTCGCGCACTTGCGCGGCATCGTTCCAGTCAATGCCCAGGATCACTCCTTTGGTCTCGATTTCGTGCTCGATTTGTCGGGCTTCGCGGGAGTAGTTTTCGAAGCTGGTCATGAGGAAGTTTTCCTTTTTCGAATTGAGTTTGCCGGCCTGGCTACGGGCTTCCGCGCTGCTGTGGCTGCCAGCCGCTTGGCGAGAAAGCGGGCGAGATAGCGGGCGAGATAGCGGCCCGTATAGCTGCCCTTTACCTGCGCCACCTCTTCCGGCGTGCCGGTGGCAATGATGCGGCCGCCGCCGTCGCCGCCTTCGGGACCGAGGTCGACCACCCAGTCTGCAGTCTTGATCACGTCGAGGTTGTGCTCGATGACCACGACGGTGTTGCCGTGGTCGCGTAGACGGTGCAGCACCGAGAGCAGCATCTCGATGTCTTGGAAATGCAGGCCGGTGGTCGGCTCGTCCAAAATATACAAAGTGCGACCGGTATCGCGCTTGGAAAGTTCCAGCGCCAGCTTGACGCGTTGCGCCTCGCCGCCGGACAGCGTGGTGGCCGATTGCCCGAGCTGGATGTAGGACAGGCCTACGTCCACCAGGGTCTGCAATTTGCGCGCGACCACCGGCACCGCTTCGAAGAATTCGCGCGCCTGTTCCACGGTCATGTTGAGCACTTCGTGGATGGTCTTGCCCTTGTAGCGGACTTCCAGCGTTTCGCGGTTGTAGCGCTTGCCGTGACAGACATCGCAGGGGACGAAGATGTCGGGCAGGAAGTGCATTTCCACCTTGATCATGCCGTCGCCCTGACAGGCTTCGCAGCGGCCGCCCTTGACGTTGAAGGAAAAGCGCCCGGGGCTGTAACCGCGTTCGCGCGACTGCGGCACGCCGGCGAAAAGCTCGCGGATCGGTGTCAGCAGGCCGGTGTAGGTGGCCGGATTGGAGCGCGGCGTGCGGCCGATCGGCGACTGGTCGACGTTGATCACCTTGTCGAAGAATTCGAGACCCTCGATCTCGCGATGCGGCGCCGGCTCGACCGCCGAGCCGTAAAGATGGCGGGCGGCAGCGGCATACAGCGTGTCGTTGATCAGGGTCGATTTGCCCGAGCCGGAAACGCCGGTGATGCAGGTGAACAAGCCCACCGGAATGTGCAGATCGACGCGCTTCAGGTTGTTGCCGCTGGCATCGAGAATCCTGAGTTCGCGCAGCGCATCGGGTGGCGTGCGTTTGGTCGGAATCGCGATCTCGCGCCGGCCGGAAAGGAAGGCGCCGGTCATCGATGCGCTGTTGGCGGCGACCTGTGCCGGCGTGCCTTCGGCCACCACATGGCCGCCATGCTCGCCGGCGCCGGGGCCCATGTCCACGACGTAGTCGGCCGACTCGATGGCTTCCAGATCATGTTCGACCACGATCACCGTGTTGCCCAGATCGCGCAGGCGCGTCAGCGTTTCCAGCAGTCGCGCATTGTCGCGCTGGTGCAGACCGATCGAAGGCTCGTCGAGCACGTACATGACGCCGGTGAGGCCCGAGCCGATCTGCGAGGCCAGGCGGATGCGCTGCGCTTCGCCGCCGGAGAGCGTTTCCGCCGAGCGGTCGAGCGAGAGGTAATCGAGGCCGACGTTGATCAGGAAGGACAATCGGGCGGTGATTTCCTTGAGGATCTTTTCGCCGACCTGGGCCTTTTGCCCGGTCAGCGTCAGCAGGTTGAAGAAGTCGCGGCAATTGATCAGCGACAGGCGGCTGATGTCGGAGATGGTCTTGCCGCCGACAAAGACATGGCGCGCCTCGCGGCGCAGGCGCATGCCGTCGCACTCGGGGCAGGGCTTATTGTTGAGGTATTTCGACAGTTCTTCGCGCACCGCCATCGAGTCGGTTTCGCGGTAGCGGCGCTCGAGACTCGGAATGATGCCCTCGAAGGCATGCGTGCGCTCGAAGCGTGATCCCTTTTCGTTGAGGTACTTGAACTTGATCTGCTCCTTGCCCGAGCCGTAGAGCACCAGGTTGGTGGTCGCGGCCGGCAGTTTTTCGAACGGAATATTGGTGTCGATGGTGTAATGCGCGGCGAGCGATTCCAGCATCTGGAAATAGAACTGGTTGCGCCGGTCCCAGCCCTTGATCGCTCCGGCGGCGAGGCTCAGGTGTGGATAGGCGACCACCCGCGCCGGATCGAAGAACTGGATCTGGCCGAGGCCGTCGCACTTCTGGCAGGCGCCCATCGGGTTGTTGAAGGAGAACAGCCGCGGCTCGAGTTCCTGCAGGGCGTAGCTGCATACCGGGCAGGCAAACTTGGACGAGAACAGGTATTCCCTGCCGGTATCCATTTCCACCGCCAGGGCGCGGCCTTCGGCGTGCATCAGCGCGGTCTCGAAGCTCTCCGCCAGGCGCTGGCGCACGTCCGGCCGCACCTTGAGGCGATCCACCACGATATCGATGGTGTGCTTCTGCGTCTTGGCCAGTTTCGGCAGGTTGTCGATGTCATGCACCGTGCCATCCACCCGCAGCCGGACGAAGCCCTGCGCCCGCAATTCGGCGAACAGATCGAGCTGCTCGCCCTTGCGGTTGGCGACCACCGGGGCGAGGATCATCAATTTGGTATCCGCCGGCAGGGCCAGCACGTGATCGACCATCTGCGAAACGCTGTTGGCCTCCAGCGGCAGATCGTGGTCCGGGCAGTGCGGCGTGCCGGCGCGGGCATAGAGCAGGCGCAGGTAGTCGTGGATCTCGGTGACGGTGCCGACGGTCGAACGCGGGTTGTGGCTGGTGGCCTTCTGCTCGATGGAAATCGCCGGACTCAGCCCTTCGATCAGGTCCACATCCGGCTTTTCCATCAACTGCAGAAACTGCCGCGCATAAGCCGACAGCGACTCGACATAGCGGCGCTGGCCCTCGGCATACAGCGTGTCGAACGCCAGCGACGACTTGCCCGAGCCGGACAGGCCGGTAATAACCGTCAAGCGGTTCCTCGGCAGGTCGAGGCTGATGTTCTTGAGATTGTGCGTGCGCGCGCCGCGAATCTTGAGGAAGTCCATGAGGCAGTTTCGATGTCGGGGAACCGGAAACTATACCCCGGCGCGGAGTCGATAGCCAACGCACGGAGTGGCTGGCCAGGACGCCAGGCACCGTGCCGCCATCGCCGACTCTTGGGCAAGGCGCCAGCGCCAGATTCTTGGCAATGGAAAATGCCGGCAGAGCCCTGTCGAAGCGCTGTCGCGTTCATGGGCGGCGTTACGTCCGTAGCTGCATGGACGTACACCGGGCTATCGCCTGCAGGTTGGCTTCATCCTCCCGGGCCGTGAGGCCGGCGTCGGCATACCAACCCCTATTGACGAACCGCACCTCAACGATTCAGGCGGCTGCGGCGGATGCAGTTTCGGCGAGGCAGGCGTATGGCAAGGACAGGATGGACGGACGCATGGCGGACTCTTGGCAGTGGAATGGGGGTGCCCTGCCGCGCGGCGTGGCGTCCCTGTCCATTCTGATCCCGGGCCGGGCCCGGGAGTTCAGGTCTCGCCCATCGCATTCCTGCTGTCAGGGCAATTTATAGCTGCCGGTGATCCGACGACAGCCCTGGATGGTGCCCTGCCGTACCGGGGTCATCGCGCCCAGCCGCTCGATGGTCGCGCTGCCGGTGATGCCATTGAACTTGCCGGTGCCGCCCAGCAGCTCCGCCGTATAGGCTTGGGGCGTGGCGGCGTCGGCGACGTGGAACTTGTCGCCGCTGGCGTCCTGGAAGACACAGTAGCCCTTGTGCCGGTACACGCCGGACCGCATCTCGAATGCTCCGATGCACTCCAGGCTCATCGAGTCGAACGCCTTGGTCGCCGATTGCGTCCCACCGGTGAGCTGGTAGGTTCCGTACCGGTCGGTGTCCGACGCGCTGATCACGTGGGCCGGGCCGCCGAAGCACAGCGTCTGCTCATAGGTGCCCTCCCGGGCCATGGGAGCGGGGTTCGCCGCTTGCGCAAAAGCGCCGGGGGCGGCCAGCAGCGCGAGCGCGAAAAGCGCCCCCTTCTTCGTGTTTGCCATCGTCATCTCCTGGTTGTTGTCCCACTTGACGAAAGTCTGCCGATAGGGCGTGCGGCCGGCGTGATTCGAGCGTGAGAAATGCGTTATCAGGCTTGCCTGCCGCACCAAATCGGGTCATGCTTTATAGGACCGCTCCATGGGCGGCCAAAAAAAGAAAGACCGTGGCATGCAGGCTTCCGCTCTGCGACTACTTGGCGACTTCTCCCTCGAGACGCCGTTCTCGGGCGGGCCGGTTCGCGTCGGGCGAAAGGCGCAGGCCCTCTTGGCCTTGGCAGCGATGCACGGAACTTCCGGCGCCAGCCGCAGCCGGCTCGTCGCGCTCCTGTGGCCCGACCACAGCGACGAAGACGCACGCAGCGCCCTGCGCCAGTGCCTGCATCTCCTGAGACGCGCGCTGGGCACCGCCGCCGATGGGCTGGACAGCGAGGGCGACCACATCGTGCTGCGAGAGACGGCCTTCGACGTGGACGTTCGCCGTTTCGAGGCACTGGCCGGTCGCGCCGACATCGCGTCGATGCAGTCGGCTGCCGAGCTCTACCGCGGAGACTTCCTCGACGCGCTGGACGCAGGCGTGGAATTCACGCCTTGGGCCGAGGCCGAGCGGCAACGGCTGCGGGACGTCGCCCAGGGCCTGCTGTCTCGGATGAGCGACTGTGCCGACGGGGTGGCTGCGTCCGAGGCGGTGGTCCAGTTCGCGTACCGCTTGCTCGCGAACGACCCGGTGCACGAGGGCTGCTACCGCGCCCTGATGCGGTTGCATGCGCGCGCCGGCTTGCGCGCCAAGGCGGTGCAGACCTGGGTCGAGTGCCGCCGGGTGCTCAGGCGAGAGCTCGGCGTGGAACCAAGCTTGCAGACCCTGGCTCTGGTGGACCAGCTGAGGCTGTGCGCGGAACCGGTCCCCGGCATCGCCCCGGCCGGCGCGCCCGTTTCGATCGTGGCACCGGCGCGCCGGC
Source organism: Sulfuritalea sp. (assembly GCA_023229685.1). Classification (GTDB taxonomy): domain Bacteria; phylum Pseudomonadota; class Gammaproteobacteria; order Burkholderiales; family Rhodocyclaceae; genus Sulfuritalea. The sequence goes on along the minus strand of JALNYT010000001.1, from coordinate 441,033 downwards.
CCGAGGACGCCGCCGTGGTGGACTTGCTGTTGCGCGGCTGGCAGTTCTTCACCCTCATGACGCCGGAAAGCATGGCCAGGGCCCGCGAGGCCTACGAAGCGGCCGTGGCCCTCGCACCCGGCAGCGCCGAGGCCGTCGCCAAGCTCGGATGGACCCATTGGATCGACTCAATCAGCGGTTGGGTTCCGGATCCATCGGCCAGTTTTGAAAAGGCGCATCAGTGCGCGACGCGTGCGATCGCCTGCGATCCGAACCACATGCTGCCCCATGCGCTGATGGGAAAGGTGCTGCTGTGGCGCAAGGAGCACGAGGCCGCGCTCGAGCAGCTGCAGAGGGCCGTGGCACTCGCGCCCGGGGCAGCTTACGCGCACTTCCATCTGGCCGAAGCCGCAATGTGGTGCGGCCGCTGCGACGAGTCGCTCGCGCACGTGAACATTGCGCTGGCGCTGGATCCGAACGATCACGGAATGTTCCTCACGATCCGGGGCTACGCGTTCTGGATGGTCGGTGAGCTCCGCGCTGCCCAGGCGGCGTTTACCAGCGCAATCACGCGCAACCCCGCTTACCTATGGCCGCACAACGGCCTGGCTGCGGTTCATTACGAACTGGGCGACGTGCGCTCGGCCCGGAACGCCGTTGCGACAGCGTGCAGCCTCAACCGTCGGGTAAGCCTGTCCTTCGTTCGCAATGTGCTGCCGTTTCGCGTGACAGTGCATCGCGAGCGACTGTTGGCTGCCTGCGAGGCCGCCGGAATGCGGCCGGACGAGGTGGCGATGAGTGATGCGGCCGTGTGAGCGCCTCGGCCTCCGCCGTGCAGCGAATCTTGAGGAAGTCCATGGGACAGGGTGAGGTTGGTGTCTGGGGCAACAAAAGATATACCGCGACCGGGAGTCGATAGCCACTGCCACAAAAGTCGGAACGTGCCCGCATGGCGGGCCCTGCGCATATGCCGAAAGAGAGTCGGAACAACGGCAATTGCATCGTATCCACGGTGGCATAGAAGGGATATCATCGATCCATTCGCAGGCGCCCCTCATTGTTGGATTCGACCTCAGGCATGCCCGAACTGAACCACCTGAAACAGAGTTCCCTCACCACCCAGTGGCTGATCCTCGGCTTTGCGCTGCTGATTCTGGGAGGCGCGACCGGTTTCAACCTCTACGTGGATCGCGGTCGCACCGAGCGCCGCGAGCAGGGCCGGCTGCTGACCCAGGCGCGAGTGATCCAGGAGAACCTCGAGCAGAATCTGACCGCGGTCAGCCGGGTGCTGGCCGATCTGCGCAAGGAGCTGCCGTCGCACAAGGCCAACCCGGGCTTGAGCGATCGCCTCAAGATGCTGACCGACGCGATGCCGGGCATCCGCACTCTGCTGTTGCTGGACCGCGACGGTACGGTATTGGCATCGAGCAGATCGGAACTGCTAGGGGGCAACTTCGCTTACCGGGACTACTTCAAGACCCCCCGTCAGAATCCCGACCCCGAGATGCTGTTCGTCTCGGCGCCATTCAAGACCACGCTCGGCATTTATGGCATCAACGTGGCACGGACAATCCCGGGAGGCAGGGGCGAGTTTGCCGGCTTGATTGTCGCCACCCTGGACCCGGAGTACTTCAAGCCCCTGATGGCCTCGGTACTCTATGCGCCGGACATGTGGACTGCCGTCGCCCACGGCGACGGCATCCAGTTCCTGATGGTGCCCGAGCGGGACGGCCAGGCCGGCAAGAACCTGGCACAACCGGGCTCGTTCTTCAGCCGGCACCGGGACAGCGGCAAGGAAACCAATATCCTCACCGGCGCCGTCTACGCGACCGGCGAGGAGCGCATGATGGCCCTGCGCTCGATACAGCCGGCAAGGCTGAAACAAGACAAGCCCCTGGTCGTCGCCGTGGGGCGCGACCTGAATACCGTTTATGCCGCGTGGCGCCACGATATTCGGATACAGGGCGGGCTATTCGGACTGATCGTCCTCGGCTCCACGCTGGGGCTTTATGCCTACCAGCGCCGGCAGAGGGAATTTGCGCGGAGAGAGGCCGAGGTCGCCGAGGCGCTGGCGGCAAGTCACCGCTTCATGGAGACCCTGACCGACAACATTCCGGGCATGGTGGCCTACTGGACCCGCGAGTTGCGTTGCGGCTTCGCCAACAAGGCCTATCTGGAATGGTTCGGCAGGACGCCGGAGCAGATGCGGGGCATCCGTATCCAGGACATGATGGGCGATGAATTGTTTCGCAAGAACGAACCCTTCATCAGCGCCGCCCTGCGCGGCGAACGCCAGCGCTTCGAGCGCACCCTGACCAAGGCCGACGGCAGCACGGCCTATACTTGGGCCCATTACATTCCGGACCTGGACGGCAACGAGGTGCGGGGTTTTTTCGTCCTGGTTTCGGACATCACCGAAGTCAAGCGCGTGCAGCTTGCGCTGGCTGAAAGCGAATGGAAGTTGAAGACGATCATCGAGACGGAACCCGAATGCGTGAAAGTGCTGGCAGCGGACGGCACGCTGCTGCAAATGAATCGCGCCGGCCTTGACTTGATCGAGGCGGAGTCAGACAGTCAGGTCATCGGGCACAAGGTGACGGAGATCGTGGCTCCGCAATACCGCGAAGCGTTCATCGACCTGAATGAGAGAGTCAACCGGGGAGAATCGGGAACCCTGGAGTTCGAGATCGTCGGCCTCAAGGGAGGGCATCGCTGGCTGGATACCCATGCGGTGCCCATGCGCGATGTCGATGGGCAGATCACGGGCCTGCTCGGCGTAACCCGCGATATCACTGCGCGCAAGAAGGCCGAGCAAGCACTCGAGCAACTCGCGCAAACCGACTTTCTGACCAACCTCGTTAACCGTCGCCATTTCATGACCCTGGCGGAACAGGAACTGTCGCGCACGCTCCGGTACGGCGGCGCTCTGTCCGTGCTCATGATGGATATCGACCATTTCAAGAAGATCAACGACACTTACGGTCACAAGACCGGGGACGTTGTCTTGCGGAGGTTCGCCGAGTTGAGCCGGCAGAGCCTGCGTGACATAGACGTCATAGGCCGCGTCGGCGGCGAGGAATTCGCCGTCGTATTGCCGCAAACGGACGGCGAACACGCTCTGGAAGTGGCCGACCGATTACGCAAGTCAACCGGCGATGCCGAGGTGGTTCTGGATCAGGGACTGCCGCTCCACTTCACGGTTTCCATTGGTGTGGCCACGTTGGGCGGCACCAGCAGCAACATCGACACGCTGCTCAGTCAGGCCGACAAGGCTCTCTACAAAGCCAAGAGGTCCGGCCGCAACCGGGTCTGCGCCTACGAACCCCGGGATGGCGCGTCGGCGAAATGGCACGAAGCATGAGGCGGATCTGATCGCCTCGATACCGAATCGAAGCCGACCCTGGTCAAGGGAGATGCAGCGGAAGAGGGCCGGGAAATTCAGCGGCAGCGGCGAGCGTATGGCCCATCGCCGCAGTGCATCGGCCCGTTCAATTTATCTATTTGCCGGCGTCGTGGTGCGCGACTAAGCTGGCCGGTCTTGTCCAAGGGGCGATCCAAACGTCCATCCAGAGAGGACCGCATGCAATCCGGACCGCGTGAAATCGTCACTCCGTTTCGTCCGATTCCGCTCGATGTGCCCGAGGGGATGAAGCCGAACGAGTTCTTCAACAGCACCGAGAACCTCAACGACCTGGTGCACAACAACGGCCTGCTGGTGAATCCGGAAGGCCTGCTGCTGTATCGCAAGGCGCTCGGCCACTGCAACGAGTTCGACGCCTCGATCATCTACAACACCGCGCAGGGCATCCTCGATCCGCTCGGCCGCCCGGTGCGCCGCACCCAGGTGCCCGACGCCGTGAAGAACGTCTGGAACCGCATGAACCAGATCATCATCGAGTACATGCTGGAACGCTATCCGGACCCGCAACGCAACCTGGTGCTGGCCGGCGAAGCCAGCCTGGACGCGACCTGGCCATTGACCTCGCCGGGTGTGCCGAGCATCCGCATGCTGCACAACCACTTCATCGTCTTCGATCAGGAGGAATTGCGCGCTGCGCCGCTGGCCGACACCGACAACCCCAACTTGACCGACGGCGGCCAGCACTCGCTGTTCCAGGCCTACATGCGCGACGTTTACCGGGCCTTCTTCGCCGGACTCGACTTGCAGATCCTCCGCCCGTGCGAGGACGGTGCCTGCCGCCTGGCCCTGACCGGCTACCCGCACGGCCTGCCGAGCTGGGAAGTCCAGGGCGGCGTCGCGGCGCTGAAGGAAGTGCGTTTCTGGAAGGAATACGACACCATCCTCAAGGGCTTCATCGATTTCTACCGGACCTTCTTCACCCAGGTCTCGACGCGCAACGCGCCGTTGCCGCGCGACATTTACTTTCCCGAACTGGTCGAGGCCAAGCTCCAGTTCGACAACGATTTCCTCAAGACGGCGAAGATGGTGCGCGACCGCTGCATCAAGGATGCCAAGTACGCCAACGCCATCCGCTGGCAGCCGGCCTTCAAGCAACTGATCTACCGCAACGACAACGGCAGTCTGATCGTCACCATCAGCCAGAACTCGATCGGCAACGCCATCACCGAAATGCTGGGCGTCGTGGTCAAGCGCGCGCCGGACGCCGAGGCCTATGGCCGCGCCGAACCGGCGCTGATCGCCCGGCTACTGGACGTCAGGCGGCGCCTGGTCGAAGCCGACCTCGGCGAGGCGATCGCCACACCCTACTGGGGCGCGGTGTAGCCGCCGTTACCTGCCCGCAAAGCGGAATTCCAGGTACGCAGAGCGGCCAGCGCCGACTCTTGGGGATTGCTGTCCGCCCCCGGTTCCCCGCGGGATTCGATGGAATTCGCATGGTTGTGCATTAAAATGGACCCATGCGCAGCACGACCGGGTTTCCGGTGATCTGATATCCCGGTAACCCCCTGAACCCCATGCTATCCCCCACTCCAGACGCCATGAGCCGCGATGAAAAGCGCGCGGGCGCGGCACTCGCTTCGATTTTTGCGCTGCGCATGCTCGGGCTGTTCCTGATCCTGCCGGTGTTTGCGGTCCATGCCCGGACCATTCCCGGCGGCGACGACCTGGCGCTGGTCGGCATCGCGCTTGGGGCCTACGGGCTGACCCAGGCCATGTTCCAGATCCCGTTCGGCATGGCCTCCGACGTGTTCGGCCGCAAGCGGGTGATCATCTTCGGCTTGCTGCTGTTCGCCGCCGGATCTGCGCTGGCGGCCATGGCGACGGATATCTGGTGGACCATCGGCGGCCGCGTGCTGCAGGGCGCCGGGGCGATTTCGGCAGCCGTCACGGCACTGGCCGCCGATCTGACGCGCGAGCAGCATCGCACCAAGGTCATGGCGATGATCGGTTCCTCCATCGGATTGGTGTTCGCCATCTCGCTGGTCGGCGCTCCCGTCCTGTACGCCGCGGTAGGCATGGCCGGGATTTTCTGGCTCACGGCAATCTTCGCGATTGCCGCCATCGGCCTCGTCACCCACGTCGTACCGCCGGCTCCGCCGCTGCCGCCCGGACCCAAGCCGCCGTTTCGCGACGTGTTGCTCGACACCCAGCTGCTGCGGCTCAACTTCGGCATCTTCACCCTGCACATGGTGCAGATGGCGATGTTCGTCGTCGTTCCCGGCTTGTTGATCCATTACGGCGGCCTGCCGCTGGCCTCGCACTGGAAGGTCTATCTGCCGGCGGTGCTGGCATCCTTCGTCCTGATGGTGCCGGCGATCATCCTCGCCGAGAAGCGCGACAAGGTGCGGCCGGTGTTCATTTTCGCCATCGGCCTGCTGCTCGTCACCTTGCTGGTGATGTGGTTTGCCAACACCAATTTCATGGTGGTGGCGGGTGGCCTGCTGAGCTTTTTCGTCGCCTTCAATATTCTCGAAGCGATGCTGCCCTCGCTGATTTCGCGAATCGCGCCGGCGCGCGCCAAGGGTGCGGCGCTGGGCGTGTACAACACCACCCAGGCGCTCGGCCTGTTCGTCGGAGGGGCTCTGGGCGGCTGGCTGATGAAGAACTTCGATGCCGGCGCCGTGTTCATTTTCGACGCCGCGATGGTGACGCTGTGGCTTGGCGCCGCCGTGACTATGATGAACGTGCCCGTGCGTCGTGCAGCCGCGACAGAGCCGTCGGCGCATGGCATACTTGATAAAAAACCCTGAGGAGAAAATGCATGGCTTCGGTTAACAAGGTGATCCTGGTGGGCAATCTCGGCGCCGACCCCGAAATGCGCTATTTGCCGAGCGGCGAAGCGGTCGCCAACCTGCGCCTGGCCACCACGGACTCGTGGAAGGACAAGGATGGCAACAAGCAGGAAGCCACCGAATGGCATCGGGTCAGTTTCTTCGGTCGCCAAGCCGAGGTGTGCGGGCAGTATCTGAAAAAGGGCTCGCAGATCTATGTGGAGGGTTCGATTCGCACCCGCAAGTGGCAGGACAAGGAAGGCCAGGACCGCTATACCACCGAAATTCGCGGTGACCGCATGCAAATGCTGGGCGGTCGCCAGGGCATGGGCGATGCGCCGCCGCGCGACGCCAGCGGCGGCACTGGCGCCAGCAATCGTCCGGCGGCGGCGCCGCAGCCGGCCGGCGGCAACTTCAACGACTTCGAGGACGATATTCCGTTCTGACGCCTTCGCCGGCTCGGAGTAATGTTCGCCAAGAGAGCCATGTGAGGTGAACATGCCTGAAAGACTCAAACTGCTTTCGTGGCGCGACATCGTATTTGTCGCGCTGCCTTCCCTGTTGCTGGCCATCGTCGCGTTCTGGCTCGCAGCGCAGTTCATCAAGCCGGCTCCGCCTCACCAATTGATCGTCAGCACCGGCGGCGAAGGCGGCGCCTATCAGCGCTTCGGCGCCCGTTACAAGGATGTGCTGGCGCGCTACGACATAACATTGGTGGAGAAGCCTTCTGCCGGTTCGGACGAGAACCTGCAGCGTCTGCGTAACCCGGAGTTCGCGGTCGATGCGGCCTTCATCCAGGGCGGTACGGCGCGCCCGGGCGAAAGCGATGAACTGGTTTCGCTCGGCGATTTCTATCAGGAAGCGCTATGGATCTTCTACCGCGAGGCGGCGGTTCATGGCGGTGACAAGGTGCTCGACCTCAAGGGCAAGCGCGTCGCGGTGGGTGGCGCCGGCAGCGGTACGCAGCATCTCGCCATGGAACTGCTTGCGGCCAACGGTATCGATGCAAAGAACACGCGGTTGATCGAGGCGGGCGGCCTGGACCTGGCTGCGCGTCTGCAGAAGAACGAAATCGACGCCATATTCGTCGTCGGGCCGACCCAGTCTGCGCTGGTGTGGACGCTGCTCTATACGCCGGGTGTGCGCCTGATGAGCCTCACGCATGCCGAGGCCTACACGCGGCGCTTTCCGTATCTGTCGCGGCTGGTGCTGCCGCGCGGCGCTATCGATCTGACGCAGGACATTCCGCCGCAGGACATTCAACTGGTGTCGCCGATGGCGACCCTGCTGGTGCGCGAGGCTACGCATCCGGCCCTGGTTGATCTGTTGATGCAGGCGGCGACCGAGGTGCATGGGGAACCCGGCGTGTTCCAGAAGCCCGGTGAATTTCCGCGTGCCGGGCACAGCGAATTTCCGCTATCGAAGGAAGCCGAGCGCTATTACAAGTCCGGCACGCCCTTCCTGCAGCACTACCTCCCGTTCTGGGCGGCGACGCTGATCGACCGCATGGTGGTGATGATAGTGCCGCTGCTCGTCGTGCTGTTCCCGCTGTTCAAGTTCGCACCGCAGGTCTATGGCTGGCGGGTGCGCTCGCGCATCTACCGGCGCTACGGCGAACTCAAGTTCCTCGAAAACGAAGTCAACGAAAACCCGGGGCTGCACAGCCGCGCCGAGTGGATCGAGAAGCTCGACAGCATCGAGGCGGATGCCAGCCACATTCGCACGCCGCTGACCTTTTCCGACATGCTCTATACGCTGCGCGGGCACATCGATCTTGTCCGCGACATGATTCTGCGCCGCACGCCCGCTTGAGTCGCCGCATCGTCAGCACCGACTTTTCAGCTTCAAAACCTAACTTCCGGCCACAGAGAACACAGAGAGCACAGAGAGCACAGAGAGTACAGAGTTCGAGGGGTTTTACGGCCTGCGGGTATCTCATCCGCTGGATGCGATGATGGCCATCGGCAACCATCTGTTATTACTCTGTGACCTGTGCCCTCTGCGGCTGACCGAGGTTCCATGCTTGAAGGCTGGTTTCAGAGCCGCCGAATCTTGTCCATCAGCGCCGTGGTCGAGCGCTCATGGATGAAGGGCAGCGAATGCACGCTGCCGCCCCGGGCGATCACTTCCCGGTAGCCGACAATTTTTTCCACCGGCCAGTCGCCGCCCTTGACCAGTACGTCGGGTCGACAATCGAGGATGCGCTGGAGCGGCGTGTCCTCATCGAACCAGGTCACCAGCGTTACGGATTCGAGCGCAGCCAGCAGCGCCATGCGGTCGGCCAGCGGATTCACCGGGCGATCATCGCCCTTGCCCAGGCGCCGGACCGAATCATCCGAGTTGGCGGCGACGATCAGGGAAGCCCCGAGCGCGCGGGCCTGGGCCAGATAGGTGACATGGCCGCGGTGCAGGATGTCGAAACAGCCGTTGGTAAATACCAGCGGTCGCGGCAGCAGGGCGATGCACTTCGCCAGATCGGCGGGAGCGGTGATCTTGGCTTCGAAGGCCGGCGGTCCCGGGTGAACAAGCGCCACGTGGAAAAGTTCCTGCTACTTCGCTGCCGGCTTGGCAGCCGGCGCCGGTGGCGGCAGGTTGTCCGCTGCCCGAGCCTGTTCCGGGGTGATGATCTCGAACACGCGCACCACCTTCTGCACGCCGCCCGTGGTGCGGGCGATCTCCACCGCCGCGTCGGCTTCGGCCTGGGTGACCAGTCCGAGCAGGAAAACCACACCGGCCTCGGTGATCACCTTGACGTGGTTGGCAGCAAACTTGTTGGCATCGACAAAGCGCGCCTTCACCTTGGACGTAATGTAGGAGTCATTGCTGCGTCCGCCATAGGTGGAAGGTCCGGCGACGGCCACTTCGTTGGTGATCGCTTTGACGTTGGGTACGCTGGCCGCGAGCTTTTCCACATCGGCCTTGATCGCGGCGGTCGGCGCTTCGCCGGTCAGCAATACCATGCGGTTGTAGCTGACCGCATTGACATGCGTATTGTCACCGTACTTTTCGGTGATGCGGTTGAGGGCGCGAATCTCCAGTGCCTCGTCGGAGATATAGGTTTCCGGATTGCGGCGGTCCGTCAGCATCAATGCGCCGGTGCCGACGCCGACCGCGGCAGCGCCGAAACAGCCGGCGAGAACGGGGGTACAGAGGGCCAGCGCGGCGAGGTTGCGCATTTTCCTGGTCAGGTTGTCGGTTCGAATTTTCATTGCGTTTCTCCAAGTATCAAGGCATCTATGCCGTCGCACAGACAGTGGATCGTGAGCAGGTGTACTTCCTGAATTCGGGCGGTGCGCTCGGCCGGCACGCACAAATGAACGTCGCCGGGACCGAGCAGTGCTGCGATCTTGCCGCCGTTGCGGCCGGTGAGCGCCACCACCGCTACGCCGCGGGCATGCGCGGTGTGTATGGCCTCGATCACATTGGGCGAATTGCCCGAGGTCGAGATGGCCAACAGCACGTCGCCGGCTTTGCCCAGCGCCTGTACCTGCTTGGCGAAGACATCCTCGTAGCGGTAGTCGTTGGCGATCGAGGTCAGTGTCGAGGTATCGGTGGTCAGGGCGATCGCCGCCAGCGGCGGACGCTCCTTCTCGAAGCGGTTGAGCAGTTCGGCGGCGAAGTGCTGCGAATCGGCAGCCGAGCCCCCGTTGCCGCAGGCCATCACCTTGCCGCCGGCCTTGAGACTGGCGACCATGCGGCGCGTAGCGGCCTCGATCGGCGCGGCCATGGCGGCCAGTGCCGCTAGCTTGGCGGCGGCGCTGTCCTGGAAATGTTGCTGAATGCGATCGGCGAGTGACATGGAACGGGTCTTTGCTGGGTGGATGGATCGGGTCGGCTGAGGATAGCTGCCTCCCGAGCCGGGCCGAGGTCGGAACAGGGGGCCTAGAGTACAACAAATACTTCGATCAGCACCCGCTGCCAAGGGTTCCGGTGCTGGCGCAATCTGGCGATCCGCGCATCCACTGCCTCGCCACCATCCATTGCGGCGGCTACGGCGCGGTTCTCGGCGCGGGGCAGGTAGCCAAGCTTTTGCCCGCGCCATTCGATGCGTACGGCGTTGGTGTCGTGCGGGTTGTCCGCTTCACGCACCAGCGCCAGGCGGTCGCCCTCGCGCATGTCCTGCCACAGGGTCTCTCCCGCATAGTAGCGAAAGCCGGCCAGGGGCGAGCTTTGCACCAGGATGCGGACTTCGCCGGCCAGCGCCGTCAGGCCGATGGCGAGGCCGATGCTCAGCGTCAGCAGGAATCTAATCGGCGGAAAACGCATCGCGCAGCCATTCAATGTTTTCGGCTTCGAGGCCGTCGAGCAGCATGCAGTCGAAGCGGCAGGGTGTTTCGCCGTGGCGCAGCAGCCAGTGCCGCGCGGCGAGAATCAGGCGCGCCTGCTTGGCGGCCGTAATGCTGGCCGCCGCGCCGCCGAAATCGCTGTTGCTGCGCAGGCGCACTTCAACGAACACCGTCGCCTTGCCATCGCGGCAGACCAGGTCGATCTCGCCGCCCTTCACCCGGAAGTTGCGTTCGATGACCGAGAGCCCCTCGCGCTGCAGATAATCCGCCGCCAATTGCTCGGCGGCGGCGCCTTTGGCCTGCCTGGTGCTCATCGGACTGCTGGGCGCTCTAGAATGCCGGACATGGAAAATGCATTGTATGTCGTCGCCACGCCGATCGGAAATCTCGGCGACATCACCCTGCGCGCGCTGGAAATCCTGCGCGGCGTCGACCTGGTCGCCTGCGAGGACACCCGTCACGTGCGCCATTTGCTCGACCATCATGAGATCAAGGTGCCGACCCTCGCCCTGCACCAGCACAACGAGAACGAAGCCGCCGCCAAGCTGATCCGGCTGCTGGGCGAGGGCAGGCGCGTGGCGCTGGTCTCGGATGCCGGCACGCCGGGTGTCTCCGATCCCGGGGCGCGCACGGTCGCGGCGGTGCGCGCGGCCGGCTTCCGCGTGATCCCGCTGCCGGGGCCGAGCGCGGCGATTGCGGCAATGTCGGCCAGCGGTCTGGTGGATCAGCGCTTTCTGTTTGTCGGCTTCCTGCCGGCAAAAGTCGGCGCCCGCAGGACGGCGATCACGGAACTTGCGCCGGTCGATGCGGCGCTGGTGTTCTACGAGGCGCCGCACCGGGTGCTGGAAACCGTTGCCGACCTGGTCGAACTGCTGGAGCCGCAACGCGAAATCGTTATCGCCCGCGAACTGACCAAGATGTTCGAGCAGATCGAGCGCATGCCGCTCGTGGCCGCGCCTGCCTGGCTGGCGGCCGATGCCAATCACCAGCGCGGCGAGTTCGTGCTGGTGGTCTCGGCGCCGCCGCCGCGCGAAGGCATGGACGCCGAGACCGAGCGTGTGCTGGCCGCCCTCCTGGCCGAACTGCCGGTCAAGCAGGCGGCCAAGCTGGCGGCGGAGATCACCGGCCAGCCGAAGAACGCCCTGTATGCACGGGCGCTGCAGCTCAAGGACAGCCCCGTATAATTCGCGCCATGCAGACACTTACCATCACTCGTCCCGACGACTGGCATTTGCACCTGCGCGATGGCGCGGCGCTCGCCGCCGTTCTGCCGGACACCGCGCGACGCTTTGCGCGCGCCATCGTGATGCCCAATCTGAGGCCGCCGGTGACCACCGTGGCGCTGGCCGCGGCCTACCGCGAACGCATCCTGGCCGCGCTGCCGGCAGGCATGAATTTCGCGCCGCTGATGACGCTGTATCTGACCGACAACATGCCGGCGGCCGAGATCGACGCGGTCAGGGCCAGCGGCTTTGTGCACGCGATCAAGCTCTATCCGGCGGGTGCGACCACCAATTCCGATGCGGGGGTCAGCGATCTGAAGAAATGCGCGGCGACGCTGGCGCGCATGGAAAAGCTCGGCGTGCCGCTGCTGGTGCATGGCGAGGTCACCGATCCGGCCGTGGATGTCTTCGATCGCGAAGCGGTCTTCATCGACAGCGTGCTGGTTCCATTGCTGCGCGATTTTCCGGCGCTGAAGGTGGTGCTGGAACATGTCACCACCCGCAACGGCATCGAGTTCGTGAAGAGCAGCGGCGCGCATGTGGCGGGCACGCTGACGGCCCATCACCTGCTGCTCAACCGCAATGCGATGTTCGCCGGCGGCATCCGTCCGCACCATTACTGCCTGCCGGTATTGAAGCGCGAGACCCATCGTCAGGCGCTGCTCGCCGCGGCGGTTTCCGGCAGCCCGAAATTCTTCCTCGGCACCGATTCGGCGCCGCATGCGCAGAGCGCCAAGGAGACGGCCTGCGGCTGCGCCGGCTGCTACACCGCGCATGCCGGCATCGAGTTGTACGCGGAGGCCTTCGAGGCGGCCGGCGCGCTGGAGAAGCTGGAAGCCTTCGCCAGTTTTTATGGCGCCGACTACTACGGCCTGCCGCGCAACACGGGAAAGATCACTCTGCAACGCGATGCGGTGACGGTGCCCGCGAGCCTCGATTACCTCGCCGGGGAAAGGCTGGTACCGCTGCGCGCCGGCGAGTCCGTGGCCTGGCGTCTGGCCTGATCCGCTCCACCCGGTCGTGATCCCGGCCGCCGAGGAACTCCATCCGCTGTCGGCCTTCCTGCGGCCGTGGCTGACCGCCGGAACACCTGAAATATCCCGACTGAATGCCATTGCCCGCGAGCGCGGGTTGGTCACGGGCGGCGGTGCCGCATTGCGTTTTGTCGCGCCGCCTGCCGATGCCGAAGGCTATGAAGAACGGGTTTTTCTCACCGGCGAAATCGCGACGCGACCCGACAACCGGCATGACCTGTTCAATGCGCTGATCTGGCTGGCTTTCCCGCTGACCAAGGCGGTGCTCAACCGGCGCCATGTGGTTGCCCTGCGCGAGGCACGAACGCAGGCAGGCGCGGCGCGCGGCCCCTTGCGCGATGCCTTGACCCAGTTCGACGAATGCGGCGTGGTGGTGGCCGGATCCTGCTCCGAACTGTGGTCGGCCTTGTGCGCGCATCGCTGGCGCGAGGTCTTCGTCGAGCGGCGCGAAGAACTGCTGCGCACCACGCGCTTCCTGGTGTTCGGCCATGCCAGCCACGATTCGCTTGCCGCGCCCTTCGTCGGATTGTGCGGCAAGGCTCTGTTCGTCGCTGTCGATGACGCCTGGCTGAACCTGCCCGATCCGGCTGCACTGGCCGAACTCGATGCGCGTCTGGCCGCGCTGTTCGAAACCCGCAGCTTCTCGCCGCGCGACTGGCAGCCCTTGCCCCTGCTCGGCATTCCCGGCGCAACGGCGGATAACGAGCGGCCGGACTACTACGACGACAGGCGCCAGTTCCGCCCGGCGCGTACAATGCGCTCGGGAAGTTCGCCAGGCAACCGCTGATCACGCAAGTGGTTGGAGGAAAGTCCGGGCCCCACAGGGCAAGATGCCGGTTAACGACCGGGCACCGTGAGGTGACAGACAGTGCAACAGAAAGATACCGCCTAAGCTCGCAAGAGCCGGTAAGGGTGAAATGGTGGAGTAAGAGCCCACCGCGTTTCTGGTAACAGAAACGGCACGGCAAACCTCATCTGGGGCAAGGCCAAATAGGGGAGCATTGGCGTGGCCCGCGTCGCTCCCGGGTAGGCTGCTAGAGGCCGTCGGCAACGGCGGTCCCAGAGGAATGGTTGCCCACGACAGAACCCGGCTTATCGGCGGACTTCCCACCCGTCTTGCAGGGTATGCTGCGCGCTTCCGGCTAGCGGACCAAAGAGGCCAGCCTTGTCACTCGACGTCATGGCAATCGTGTTGTTTGCCGCCGCACTTCATGCGGCCTGGAATGCGCTCGTCCGTGCGTCCTCCGATAAATTTCAGGATACCGTCCTGATCGTTCTCGGCGCGGGAATCTGGACCGCTCTCTTGTTGCCGCTGGCCCCCGTTCCCGCCGTCGCAAGCTGGCCGTATCTGGCGGCATCGGTGCTGATCCATGTCGCCTATTTCGCCCTCGTCGCGGTTTCGTACCGAAGCGGCGAACTGAGTTTTGTCTATCCGCTGATGAGAGGCTCCGCGCCGGCACTGACCGCCGTTTTCGGAGTACTGCTCATCAGCGAATCACCTTCGGCGGGTGGCTGGGCCGGCGTGCTCCTGATTTCCTGTGGCGTCCTCGTCCTCGCCGGCGACTCCTGGCGATCCGGGACATTTCGCGCCAGGCCCGCCATGTTCGCCCTGACCAATGCCTGCGTCATCGTTGTCTACACGCTGGTGGACGGGCAAGGGGCGCGACTTTCCGGGCATGCATTCAGTTACACGGGGTGGATGTTCCTGCTGACCGGTCCGCTGCTGGCCGCCATTGCGGCAGCAGGCCAGGGCCGGGCACTGCTGCAGCGCATCCGACAGGGTTGGCGCCGGGGCTTGCTCGGGGGCGCCTGCACCCTGGCGTCGTACGGACTGGCGCTGTGGGCGATGACGCGCGCACCGATTGCGCTGGTCGCGGCGCTGCGGGAAACTTCGGTGGTGTTTGCGGCGATCATCGCGGCTACCTTGCTCAAGGAGCCGATCACGCGAATCAGGTATGTATCGATTATCGCGGTATGCGCGGGTGCCGCCGCGATAAAGGTCTTCTAACCGGCGGCACTGTCCCGGTCGAGATCGAGCGACAGCTTGATGCCGAAGCGGCCTGCGGTGCCGCGCAGATGGTCGAGCGCGCAGCGCCGCGCGGCTTCTGCATTGCCACGGGAGATCGCTTCAAACAGGGCACGGTGTTCGCGCTGGGCTTCCTGCGGGTGGGCCAGCTGGCGGCGCGTGCCATGCCACGACAGCTTGCGCGAATCGGAAAAGTGCCGGCCGAGGAATTCCACCAGCCGGCTGACGTAGGAATTGTGTGTGGCGCCGGCCATCGCGATGTGGAAATTGTCGTCCGCTTCGGTTCCGTCGGCACTGCGCGCCATCGCGTCATCCATCTCCTGCAGGTGCTTGGCCATCGCCTTGAGATCTTTCTTGTCGCGGCGCTGGGCGGCGAGTTCGGCCACTGCACCCTCGACCATGGCCCGCAGTTCAAAGATATCGCGCAGTTCGTCCAGTTCCGATCCGACGCCTTTCCAGAAGCGCAGGTTGATGGTTTTCGGCGCCTCGACGACAAAAGCGCCCGAGCCCTGGCGGGTTTCGATCAGACCATCGGCCTTGAGGCGGGCGATGGCTTCGCGCACCACCGCACGGCTGACGCCGAAGGCCTCGCCGAGCGCCTTTTCGGTTGGCAAACGATCGCCCGGTTTCAGCTCGCCGCGCGCGATGCGGCGCTGCAAATCTCCCCATACCTTTTCCGAAAGGTGCAGCGGCCGGTCGATGCGGCTCAGTTCGGTGCCTAGTTCGGCAATTGGGAAATGGGTGGCTGACATAGTTGCCTTTTTAATTGTTGTCCTATTGTCAGACAAATTCTCTTTCTGGTAAAGTGGCTCCGTCGTCCGTAGTTCCAAAAACAGGTAACCAAGACCGCAGGCCGTCATTGCACATCCAAAAGCGGCCGCAAATTCATAATTGTTTTCTCAGGAGGAAAGCATGTCCGACACCAAGCAAGCCGAGCAAAAACCGTCCCGCCGCAAGTTCCTCGCCGCTGCCGTCACCGGCAGCGTGGGTGCCGTTGCGGCGGGTTTCCCGATGATCGCCAAGGCGCAAGCCGGGCCGATCAGCATGCGCTGGCAGAGCACCTGGCCGGCCAAAGACATTTTCCACGAATACGCCCTGGACTTTGCCAAGAAGGTCAATGACATGACCGGCGGCGATCTCAAGATCGACGTGCTGCCGGCTGGTGCCGTGGTGCCGGCGTTTGGTCTGCTGGAAGCGGTGCAGAAGGGCACGCTGGACGGCGGCCACGGTGTGTTGGGCTACCACTACGGCAAGCAGAATGCGCTGGCGCTGTGGAATTCCGGCCCAGCCTTCGGCATGGATGCCAACATGATTCTGTCGTGGCACAAGTATGGTGGTGGCGCGGAACTGCTGGCCAAGCTCTACGCCTCCATCGGCATGAACAACGTTCAGTCGTTCCTCTACGGCCCGATGGCGACGCAGCCGCTGGGCTGGTTCAAGAAGCCGATTACCAAGGCGGCGGATTTCAAGGGACTCAAGTTCCGTACCAACGGCCTGGCGATCGATCTGTTCACCGCCATGGGCGCCGCAGTCAATGCACTTCCCGGCGGCGAGATCGTGCCGGCGATGGACCGGGGCTTGCTCGATGGCGCCGAGTTCAACAACGCCACCTCGGACCGCTTGCTCGGATTCCCCGACGTGTCGAAGGTCTGCATGCTGCAGAGCTATCACCAGAGCGCCGAGACCTTCGAGATCATGTTCAACAAGCCGAAATACGATGCGCTGCCGGCGAAGCTGAAGGCGATCATCGCCGGTTCCGTCGAAGCGGCGTCTGCCGACATGTCATGGAAGGCCATCGATCGTTATTCGAAGGACTACATCGAACTCCAGACCAAGGACAAGGTCAAGTTCTACAAGACGCCGGACTCGGTGCTGCAGGACCAGCTCACGCTGTGGGACGCGATTCTGACCAAGAAATCGGCGGAAAACCCGATGTTCAAGGAAATCGTCGCCTCGCAAAGAGCTTTCGCCGAGCGCGCCGTGAAATGGGATCAGGACACCATCATCAGCCGTCGCATGGCGATGAACCATTTCTTCGGAGCCAAGAAGGCCGCCCCCAAGAAAGGCTGAGGGGATCTTCGCAGCATTCATCAACCACCCGGGCCCGGCCCGGGTGGTTGATTTTATTGAGCAGGCCAAACCATGCAGAAACTATTTCTTTTTGTCGACAAGGTGAGCACCAAGGTCGGGCACGCCTTTTCCTGGCTCATCCTGGTGTTGACCGCCATGATCACGTGGGAAGTGTTCTCGCGTTACGTTCTCGACCATCCCCATCCCTGGGCCTTCGACGTCATGATCATGATGTACGGCTCGATGTTCATGATGGCCGGCGCCTACACCCTGTCCAAGAACGGCCACGTGCGCGGCGACGTGCTCTACGGCTTCTTCCCGCCCCGCCTGCAGGCCGGCCTGGATCTCGCCCTCTACATTCTGTTCTTCATTCCCGGCGTGGTTGCCCTCGCCTGGGCCGGTTACTCCTATGCTGCCGATTCCTGGGCCATCAAGGAGCTTTCCAACATCACGTCCGACGGCCCGCCGGTCTATCCATTCAAGACCATCATCCCGCTGGCCGGTGCCATGTTGCTGGTGCAGGGGGTGGTGGAAATCCTTCGCTGCATCGTCTGCCTGCAAAAGGGCGAGTGGCCGTCGCGTGAGGAGGACGTCGAGGAAGTCGACGTCGACAAGCTGAAAGACATGGTGCACGTCAAGGATTCGGACATCGCTCAACTGGATTCGATCGTCGTTGCTCAGGAAGGGGCCGAGAAGTGAAAAAGGAAATCTGGTTCGGCCTCGCAATCCTGGCTGCCGTGGTCATCGGCGTGTTCGTCCTGATGCCGGCGCCCTCGCAGATGACCAATGGCCATCTGGGGCTCCTGATGCTGGCCTTGATCGTGGTCGCCATCATGCTGGGATTTCCCACCGCATTTACCCTGATGGGCATGGGCATGATGTTTGGCTATTTGGCCTTCCGCAGCCAGAATCCGGCCCTGGCGGTGCAGCAGACGCTTGACCTGATGGTACAGCGGGCCTATTCGGTGATGTCCAACGACGTGCTGATCTCGATCCCGCTGTTCGTCTTCATGGGCTATCTGGTCGAACGCGCCAACCTGATCGAAAAGCTGTTCAAGAGCCTGCACCTGGCCATGGCCAGAATTCCGGGATCGCTGGCCGTGGCGACCGTGGTCACCTGCGCGGTGTTCGCCACCGCCACCGGCATCGTCGGTGC
Organism: Sulfuritalea sp.; assembly: GCA_023229685.1. Lineage (GTDB taxonomy): Bacteria > Pseudomonadota > Gammaproteobacteria > Burkholderiales > Rhodocyclaceae > Sulfuritalea. The sequence continues at coordinate 423,067 of JALNYT010000001.1, read as the reverse complement.
CGTGGTGACCCTGATGGGCCTGCTGGCCCTGCCGGCCATGCTCAAGGCCGGCTACCAGGTCAGGCTTGCCGCCGGCGCGATCACCGCCGGCGGTTGCCTGGGGATCCTGATTCCCCCCTCGGTATTGCTGATCGTGTATGGCGCCACTGCCGGCGTTTCGGTGGTGAAACTGTACGCCGGCGCCTTTTTCCCCGGCATCATGCTGGCGTCACTGTATGTCGGCTACATCATCGTGGTGGCCAAGCTGAAGCCCCACCTGGCGCCGCCGTTGTCCGCGGAAGACCGGATCGTCGTGCTGCCGAAATATGCCGAATCCATCTCCAGATCTTTTGGCAGCAATGTCATCAAGGGTCTGATCGCTGCGATCAAGGGCAATCTCGATCCCGACGCGCCGCGCCGGATGCTGGCGAAGCAGTTGTTCATCGCCCTGCTGCCGGCGCTGTTCTTCACCGCGGCAATGGGCTGGACCTATCGCCTGGTGACGGAGCCGGTCGAAGCGATTTCGACCGACGTGGTCGAAATGGGTACCGGATTCGGCAATCAGGACTCCCAGCCAGAGAGTGGCGGCTTGCAGGAACCGGAACAGGAAGGGGGGCTCAAGGAACCACCTGCCGAAGGGCTCAAGGAGCCGACGGCGACTGTGGCGAAGCCGCAGCCGGCCCCGGTGGCGGCTCAGGCGAAAGCGGTAGAGGCGGCGCCCGCCGCAGCACCTGCCGAGCGACTGCCCGCGCCGCTCGGCTACTGGATCAGCTTCGGCATCGGAATTGCGGGCCTGGTGATTTTCTATTTCATTTTTACCTTCGCCCGGCTGGAAATCTTCAAGATGCTGTTGGGATCGTTTTTCCCGCTGGCGATGCTGATCCTGTCGGTGCTCGGCACCATCGTCTTCGGCCTGGCAACGCCGACGGAGGCGGCGGCGATGGGTTCGATGGGCGGCCTGCTGCTGGCGGCGGCCTACCGGCGACTCAACATGGGAGTGCTCAAGGAATCGGTGTTTCTCACCGCCAAGACCAGCGCCATGGTGTGCTGGCTGTTCGTCGGCTCGTCGATCTTTTCAGCGGCGTTCGCCTTGCTCGGCGGGCAGGAGATCATCAACCAGTGGGTGTTGTCGCTCGAAATGACGCCGACGCAGTTCATGATCCTGGCCCAGATCATCATCTTCCTGCTCGGCTGGCCGCTGGAGTGGACCGAGATCATCGTCATCTTCATGCCGATCTTCATCCCCCTGTTGCCACACTTCAACATCGATCCCTTGTTTTTTGGCCTGCTGGTCGCGCTCAACCTGCAGACGGCTTTCCTTTCGCCGCCGGTGGCGATGGCGGCTTTCTACCTGAAGGGGGTCTCGCCGCCGCACGTGACGCTGAACCAGATCTTCCTCGGCATGATGCCGTTCATGGTCATCCAGGTCTTTGCGCTGGTCATGCTCTATGTCTTCCCGGGTATTGGCCTGTGGCTGCCGGAAGTGCTGTACAAGTGAGGCTGCAATTGAGGCAACTGCGGCGTGATTGAGTTCGGAACGCCAGCCTTCTGGCTGGCGCTGCTGCAGATCATCGGCGTCAATATCGTGCTGTCCGGCGATAACGCCGTGGTCATAGCGCTGGCGGCGCGCTCGTTGCCGCCGGCGCAGCAGAAGCGGGCGATCTTCTGGGGCAGCAGTGCGGCGGTGGTGATGCGCATCGTGCTCACCATCGTCGCCGTGGAGTTGCTCAAGCTGCCGGCGCTGAAGCTGATCGGCGCCTTGCTGCTGCTGTGGATTGCCGTGCAGTTGCTGTTGCCCGAGGAGGATGGCGAGGGCGAAGGCGCGGCCATCTCGAGCATGGCGGCCGCCATCCGCACCATCCTGATCGCCGACCTGGTGATGAGCCTGGACAACGTCATCGGCGTCGCGGCGGTGGCGAAGGGCAGCATGCCGTTGCTGATCATCGGCCTGGCGATCAGCATTCCGCTGGTGATTTTCGCCAGCACCTTCCTGCTCAAGCTCATGGAGCGCTTTCCGATCATCATCACGCTCGGTGCGGCGCTGCTGGGCTACGTCGCGGGGGACATGGCTGCGAGCGATCCGCTGGTCGGCTCATGGATCGCGACCAACGCCGCCTGGCTGCATACCGCGTTGCCGGTGGCGGGCGTGGTCATCGTCATCGGACTCGGCAAGCTGCTCGCGGCACGCGCCGAGGCCGAAGAAGAGGAGCGGCCGCTCGAAGAGATCGAAGCCGGGCCTGCAGGATCCGGAGTGGGGGAGACAACCATGCACAAGCTGCTGCTGCCGATCGACGGCTCCGACGCCTCGCTGCGCGCCGTCGGTCAACTGCTGACCATGCGCGACTGGTACAAGGAAGCACCGGAGATTCATCTGCTCAATGTCCAGCACGTGTTGCACAAGGACGTGGCGCAGTTCGTCTCGCCGGAGGACATGAAGGGCTATTACCACGACGAGGGGCTCAAGGAACTGGCGGCGGCGCGTGCGCGCCTCGACGGCGCCGGCGTGCCATACCAGCATCATGTCGTGATCGGGGACCTGGCGGCCGAGACCATCGCTCATTTCGCGCGCGAGCACGGCATCGGCCAGATCCTGATGTGCACCCATGGTCGTTCCGCGGCCGCCGACCTGGTTCTCGGCTCGGTCGCCAAGGGGGTGCTGCTGCACACCGACGTGCCGGTGACGCTGGTCAGGCGCTGATGCAAAGCAGCACCGGCTGGAGCCATGGCTGGCGGCCGGTGGTTTCAGGGAACAGAAGGCGAGGACACTATGAAACCCAGGATATTGGTTAGCCGCGCGGTCTTTCCGGAAGTGATCGAGCGTCTGGCCGGGCACTTCGAGGTCGACGACAATCAGGCCGATGTCATTCTCGGCGTGGCGGGCCTGAAACAGCGGCTGGCCGACAAGGCCGGTGCGCTGACCGCAGCCACCGACCCGGTGACGGCCGAGGTAATCGCCGCCGCGCCGAAGTTGAAGGCGGTGTGCAATTTCGCCGTCGGCTACAACAACATCGACCTTGCGGCCTGCACCGGCGCCGGAGTGATGGCGACCAACACCCCCGGTGTGCTCGACGACACCACGGCCGATCTGGCCTGGGCTTTGCTGATGGCGACGGCGCGCCGCCTGCCTGCCGCCGAACGCTGGTTGCGCAAGGGCGAGTGGAAGGGCTGGGAGTTCGTCCAGTGGCTGGGTAGCGACGTGCATCACGCCACGCTGGGCATCCTCGGCATGGGGCGCATCGGGCAGGCCCTGGCGCGCCGCGCGCTGGGTTTCGACATGAAGGTGATCTACCACAATCGGACACGCCTGCCGGCCGAAAAGGAAGCGGCATGCCGTGCGAACTGGGTGGACAAGCAGGCGCTGTTGCGCGAATCGGATTTCCTGGTGCTGCTGCTGCCCTACTCGCCGGCGACGCATCACGCCATCGGCGCCGCAGAACTGGCGCTGATGAAGCCGACCGCGCACCTGATCAACATTGCCCGCGGCGGCATCGTCGATGACGAAGCGCTGATTTCGGCGTTGCGCCAGGGCCGACTTTGCGGGGCGGGGCTGGATGTGTTCGAGGGCGAGCCGAAGTTCAACCCGGGTTTTCTCGAACTCGACAACGTGGCGCTGACACCACATATCGGTTCATCGTCGCGCGCCACGCGCATGGCGATGGCGATGACGGCGGCCGACAACCTGATCGCCGCGCTCGCCGGTCAGCGGCCGCCCAATCTGCTGAATCCCGAAGTCGTGCAATGAACGCAGTCGCCACCCGGCCAGCCGTCCTGCTCGGCCTCGGCGTGGCGATTGCCGCCTACCTGCTGTCCTTCTTCCATCGCGTCGCACCAGCGGCGATCTCCGGCGATCTGCAAGCCACGTTTGCCATCGGTGGCGCGCAACTCGGCACGCTGGCGGCCACCTATTTCTACGTCTATACGCTGATGCAGATTCCCACCGGGGTTCTCGCCGACACCCTGGGACCGCGCCGCATCCTGTTCTGGGGCGGACTGGTGGCCGGCGTCGGTGCGATCCTGTTCGGCCTCGCGCCGAGTTTCGAGCTGGCCTTTGCCGGCCGCACCCTGGTCGGCCTTGGCGTGTCCGTGACCTTCATCGCCATGCTCAAGCTGCTGGCGATCGGCTTTGAAGAACGCCGCTTCGCCACCCTGACCGGCCTCTGCATGCTGATCGGCAACCTCGGTTCGATACTCGCCGGCGCGCCGCTGGCCTGGGCCACCCAGGCCGCCGGCTGGCGCCAGGTATTCGTCGTGGTCGGCCTGTTGTCGTTCGCGCTGGCGTTTGCCAGCCGCGCCTGGGTGATCGAAACGCCGGCCGGCAAGGTGGACCGCGCAGCCTGGCTCACCGGTCTCGTTTCGGTGCTGAAAAACCGCAGGACCTGGCCCGGCTTTTTCGCCAATGCCGGACTGTCCGGAGCCTTCTTCGCCTTCGCCGGATTGTGGGCAGTGCCTTATCTGACGCAGATGCACGGCATGACGCGCGCCACCGCCTCCAGTCATGTAAGCATTTACTTCGTCGGCTTCGCCGTTGGTTCAGCCTTGTGGGGCAGGGTATCGGACGCCCTGGGGCGGCGCAAGTCGGTCGCCCTCGCGGTTTCGGGGCTGCATGTCCTGGGCTGGATGGTCTGGTTGTGGGCCACCCGACCCGGCGAAAGCGCATTGCCGCAGGCGGCCACCTATGCCTTGTGCATCGTGATGGGTCTGGCTTCGGCGGGCTTCACGCTGTCCTGGGCCAGCGCCAAGGAAGTCAATCCGCCGCAACTCTCGGGCATGGCCACCAGCGTGGTGAATGTCGGCGTGTTTCTCGGCCCGGCTATCCTGCAACCCATAGTAGGCTGGCTCATGGAGCGCACCTGGGATGGCAGAATTGAAGCGGGGGTGCGCATCTACTCGGCTGGCGACTGGCGCAACGGCCTGATGCTGCTGACTGCAGCGGCGGTTGTGGGATGGTTTGCCACGCTATTGGTGACGGAGACAGGCTGCCGTAATATCTGGCAGGCGGAGAAAAAGTGAAGGGCATACTTCTGTTTGGTCATGGGGCGCGCAACGCCGAGTGGGCGCGGCCGTTTCATCGCATCCGCGACGCCATCCTCGCCCGTGAGCCGGAGGCGCTGGTGGAGCCAGGGTTTCTCGAACTGCTGCGGCCGAGCTTCGACGAGGGTGTCGATTGCCTGGTGCGCCAGGGTGCGACGGAAATCGTCGTCGTGCCGATTTTCATGGCGGCCGGCAGTCATGTCAAAAAGGATTTGCCGCAGATGGCGGCCAACGCCATGGATCGTCATGCCGGGTTGGTGATCGCCCTGGCGGCGCCGGTGGGCGAAGCCGAACCGGTGCTGGCGGCGATGGCTGACTATGCGTTGCATGCGTCACCGGATGACTAAGCCGATCCCAACCGAGTGAACGAAAAACGGGGGCTTGCGCCCCCGTTGGTTTTGCAGCAGCCGGCGAGTGGATCAATACACGTCGTGCTGGGTATTGTTGATGTTGAACTTGCCGGTCGGCGTGATCAGTTTCGGGTCCTTGATTACGGCCTTCAGCTTGCGCGTCTTGTCATCGACGACGACCAGTGCGGAGATCTTGTCTTTTGCGCTCCACACCGAAAACCAGACTTCATCGCCAGCCATGTTGTATTCCGGCTGGACGATGCGCTTGGCGCCGTCATCCTTGATATCCGCCCATTCGCCGATCGGCAGCACCTCGTATCCCTTGTCGAGATTCCTGATGTCGAATACGGCGACCGACTGGCTGTTCTTGGCGTCCGGATTGAGTGGCGTATCGACCCACAGATTGGTCGACTTCGGATGGGTCTTGATGAACAACGAGCCGCCACCCTGGGCCTTGAGGGTTTCCACCACGCGCCACGCCTGATCCTTGTGCTTCTTCGGATCGGTGCCGATCAGGCTGATGGTCTCGTCGCCGAGGTGGCTGGTGGCCCACACCGGGCCGAACTTCGGATGGATGAAGTTGGCGCCACGACCGGGGTGCGGCACCTTGCCGACGTCGATCAGGGCAGCCAGCTTGTCTTCCTTGGTATCGACCACCGCGATCTTGTTCGATGCGTTGGCCGCGACCATGAAGTAGCGCCCGGTCGAATCCATGCCGCCGTCGTGAAGGAACTGCGCCGCGTTGATGGTGGTGATTTTGAGGTTCGTCAGATCCTTGTAGTTGACCACTAGGATCTTGCCGGTTTCCTTGGCATTGACGATGAACTCGGGGTTGTAGTGCGAGGCCACGATCGCCGCCACGCGCGGCTCGGGATGGTACTCCTGGGTGCCGACGGTAATGCCACGCGTCGATTCGATGCGCAGCGGCTTCAGGGTATCGCCCTCCATGATGACGAACTGCGGCGGCCAGTAGGTGCCGGCAATCGCGTATTTGTCTTCGTAACCCTTGAACTTCGAGGTTTCAACCGAACGTGCTTCGAGGCCGACCTTGATCTCTGCCACGTTGGTCGGTTCTTCCATCCACAGGTCGATCAGGTTGATGCGCGCATCGCGACCGATGACGTAGAGATAGCGGCCGGACTGCGACATGCGCGAAATATGCACCGCGTAGCCGGTCTTGAGGATCTTGACGATCTTCTTGGTCTTGCCGTCGATCAGCGCGATCTCGCCGGCGTCACGCAAGGTGACGGAGAACAGGTTGCCGAGGTCGAGATTGTTCAGCTTCTTGGTCGGACGCTTGCTCGGCGGGACGGTCACCTTCAGCGAGGCCATCATTTCCTTCATGCCCCATTCGGGCGGCGTCGGCGGTTCCTGCTGGACATAGCGCGCCATCAGGTCGACTTCAGCGTCGTTCAGTTCGCCCGAGGTGCCCCAGTTCGGCATGCCGCCGGGTGAGCCGTACTTGATGAAGACCTTGAGATATTCCGTACCGTTCGCAATCGTCTTGTCCGTGGTCAGCGGCTTGCCGGTAGCGCCCTTGCGCAACACGCCGTGGCAGCCGGCGCAGCGCTGGAAGTAAATATTCTTGCCCTTCTCGAACTCGTCCTTGGTCATCGGAGGAGCCTTGGGGTTGATGTTGTGATGCATCTCCGCCTGGCCGACGGGAGACGAGTCGCCCGCCTGATAGCTCTTCTCAGCGGGACTTCTGGCTTCCTGGGCGATGACATTGGTCAAACCCAGCGGTAGCGCTAATGCAATGATGAGCCCGGCTTTGCGCCAGACCGCGAAGTTGCTGTTCCCCATACTTCCTCCCTTTTCATTGGCCATAAGTAGACTAAAAACCTTAATGTGATCACGGAGATTGCCCGGCATCCATGTTGGCTTCCTTGATTGGAATCAATTCGGTCTCGGCTTGGCGCTTCCGCGACGCTTGGCTCAGCCTGAAAATTGTTGAAATGAAAAGCGTTTGATATCAATGTGTTTCCTCAGAGGATCGACGAAGAGCCACTCGGCGCCATATTCGCAGCCGTTTTTGACAATGTCAGGACTTGTATTTTTTCTATATAAGCATATACTAATACTCATGATGATACGAACGTTCAGCAGTCTGCTTCCCAAGGGCCGTCCCCTTCTCCTGACGGCCCTTGTTTCTCTGTGCGCGGGCTTCCTGCCGGCGAGCGGTTCTTTCGCTGCCGATGCGGCGGCGACCAGCGTTGTCGTGCAGTTGCGCGAGGTGGATCTCGGTTTTCCGGTCGAGGCCACGGTCGAAGCGGTGCATCAGGCCACGGTGGCTGCGCAGATCGCGGGGCGGGTGACCGAGGTGCGCGCCGATGCCGGCCAGCGGGTCAGGCAGGGTGAGTTGTTGATGCGCCTCGATGCGCGCGAGGCGGCCGGTTCGGATGCAAGTGCACGGGCCACGCTGGCCCAAGCCGCCGTGGCCTATGAACGGACCAAGAATCTCTATGCGCAGAAGTTCGTCAGCCAGGCCGCGCTCGATCAGGCGGCTGCGACCTGGCAGGCGGCGCAGGGTGCGGCCGGGAGTTCCGGCGCAGCGGTCTCCCACGGGGCAGTGACGGCGCCGATCTCCGGGCTGGTGGCACAGCGACTCGTCGAACTCGGCGAAATGGCGGCGCCGGGCCGGCCGCTGATCACCGTGTTCGACCCCAAGAGCTTGCGCGTGATCGCCAGCCTGCCGCAATACAAACTGGCTGAACTGAAGAAGTCCGGCCGCGCCCGCGTCGAGTTTCCCGAAACCGGCACCTGGGTCGATGTGCTGCGGCTGGAAATACTGCCTACAGTGGATACGCGCAGCCATACCGCGACGGCACGGCTGTACCTGCCGGAAAACATCGAAGGCGTGGTGCCCGGCATGTTTGCCCGCGCCCACTTCACCATGGGACAGGTGAAGAAGCTCACCGTGCCGCCGGCAGCGATCCTGCGGCGCGGCGAGGTCACCGCGGTGTATGTGCTCGACGCCAGCGGCGCGGCGCGACTGCGTCAGGTACGCCTGGGCGAGGCGGTGCCCGGTGGCGAACTGGAAGTGCTGGCCGGCATCAATTCCGGCGAGCGGGTCAGCCTCACTCCGGTGAAGACCGGAATCGAGCTCAAGGCAGCCCCCGCTGCCGCCAGCCGTTAAAGAATCGAGGCTGGCGTGGGCATTTCCGGTCGCATTGCAGAATACTTTCTCAGGAATTCCCTGACGCCCCTGATCGCGCTGATCGCGCTGCTGCTGGGCGTCGGCGCGACCCTGATCACGCCGCGCGAGGAAGAGCCGCAGATCAACGTCACCATGGCCAATGTCTTCGTGCCCTTCCCCGGGGCCTCGGCAAGGGATGTGGAATCCCTGGTGGCGCGCCCGGCCGAGCAGGTGCTGTCGCGCATCGCAGGCATCGAGCATGTGTATTCCGTGTCGCGCCCGGGCATGGCGGTGATCACCGTGCAGTACCAGGTTGGCGAAGACCCGATTCAGGCCTTGGTGCGACTGTACGACACGATCAATTCGCATCGCGACTGGGTCTCGCCCAATCTCGGGGTGATGGACCCGATCATCAAGCCGAAGGGCATCGATGACGTGCCGATCGTGACCCTGACATTCCACAGTACGGATCCAACCAAGTCGGCTTTCGAAATGCAGCAGGTGGCACGCGCCGCCGAGATCGATCTCAAGCGCATCCCCGGCACGCGAGACGTGGCCACCATCGGCGGCCCCGGCCACGTGATTCGCGTTGTCATGGATGCGGACCGCATGAACGCCTATGGCATCACGGCGCAGGACCTGAAGGCGGCACTGCAGGTGTCAAACGCCTCGCAGCCTGCCGGCAGCCTCGTTGCCGGAAACCGCGAAGTGCTGGTGCAAACCGGCACCTATATCGAGTCCGCCGCCGACGTCAAACGTCTGGTCGTCGGAGTCTTCGAACGCAAACCGGTCTATCTGGCCGATGTCGCCAAGGTAGTCGACGGCGCCGACCAGCCGGTCAGCTATGTCTGGCACGGCGATCGCAAAGCCGAGTTTCCGGCGGTGACGCTCTCGATCTCGAAGAAGCCCGGCGTCAATGCCGCCGACGTCGCCGAAGCCGTGATCGCCCGCGCCGAAGCGCTCAAGGGCACGGTGATTCCCGAAGGCGTCGAATTCACGGTGACGCGCAACTACGGTGCGACGGCCACCGACAAGGCGCAAAAGCTGATCGGCAAGCTGATCTTTGCCACCGGCTTTGTCGTGCTGCTGGTCCTCTTCGCGCTGGGCCGGCGCGAGGCTGTGATTGTCGGCGCTGCGGTGTCCCTGACGCTGGCGGCAACGCTGTTCGCCTCCTGGGCCTATGGCTTCACGCTCAATCGCGTGTCGCTCTTCGCGCTGATTTTCTCGATCGGCATCCTGGTCGACGACGCCATCGTGGTGGTGGAGAACATCCACCGCTGGTCCTTGCTGCACCCCGACAAGCCGCTGTGGCAGATCATTCCTCCGGCGGTCGATGAAGTCGGCGGCCCGACCATTCTGGCCACCTTCACCGTGATCGCGGCGCTGCTGCCGATGGCCTTCGTTACCGGCCTGATGGGCCCTTACATGAGTCCGATCCCGATCAACGCCTCGATGGGCATGTTCATTTCGCTGGCGATCGCCTTCGTGATTACACCGTGGCTGGCGCTGAAGCTAATGAAAACCCATTTAGCCACAGAGGGCACAGAGATCACAGAGAAAGACCCCAAGGCTTTCCCCTCTATGGCTGACAGGTTCTTCCGTCGTCTCATGACGCCGCTGCTCGATCCCGACACCGGCAAGGCCGCGCGGCGCAAGCTGTGGCTCGGCATCCTGGCGGCGATCCTGGTTTCGGTCAGCCTCGGCTTCGTCAAGCTGGTGGTGCTCAAGATGCTCCCCTTCGACAACAAGAGCGAGTTCCAGATCGTGCTCGACATGCCGGTCGGCACGCCGCTGGAAGACACGGCCAAGGTGCTGCGCGAAATATCCGCCGAGATTGCAAAGGTGGAGGAGGTCGCCGATTACCAGGCCTATGCCGGCACGGCCAGTCCGATCAACTTCAACGGCCTGGTGCGCCAGTACTACCTGCGCAGCGCGCCGGAAATGGGCGACATCCAGGTCAATCTGGTGGACAAGCACCATCGCCATCGGCAGAGCCATGAGATCGCCGTATCGGTGCGCGACCGCGTGGTGGCGATTGCCAGGAAATATGGCGGCAATGCCAAGGTGGTCGAAGTGCCGCCGGGCCCGCCGGTGATGTCGCCGATCGTCGCCGAAATCTACGGCCCCGACTACGCCGGGCAAATCGCCGTCGCCAAGCAGGTGCGCGCCGCCTTCGAGAGCACGCCGGACATAGTCGGCGTTGATGATACGGTGAATGCCGATGCGGAAAAGCTGCTGCTGCGCGTGGACCAGGCCAAGGCGGCACTGCTCGGCGTGGCGCAGAAGGACATCGTCGACGTGGTGCGCCTGGGGCTGTCCGGCGAGGACGTGACGCCGGTCCATGACGGCGATGCCAAGTACGAAATTCCGGTGCGCATCGTCCTGCCCGCCGAACGCCAGAACAGCATCGACCAGTTGCTCAAGCTCAAGGTACGAGGCCGTGAAGGCCAGATGGTGCCGGTGTCCGAAATGGTGGAAATCAGGCGCACGCTGCGCGAGAAGGTGATCTACCACAAGGATCTGCTGCCGGTCGTGTTCGTCACCGGCGACATGGGCGGCAAGCTCGATTCGCCGCTCTACGGCATGTTCGACATCCGCACCAAGCTGGCCGGCATCACACTTCCTCAAGGCGGCACGCTGGGCGAATACTTCGTCAAGCAGCCGAAGGATCCCTACGCGCAATACTCGCTGAAGTGGGACGGCGAATGGCAGGTCACCTACGAGACCTTCCGCGACATGGGTGCGGCCTATGCGGTCGGCCTGATCCTGATCTATCTGCTGGTGGTGGCACAGTTCAAGAGCTATCTGGTGCCGCTGATCATCATGGCGCCGATTCCGCTGACCATCATCGGCGTGATGCCCGGCCATGCGCTGTTCGGCGCGCAGTACACCGCCACGTCGATGATCGGCATGATCGCGCTGGCCGGCATCATCGTGCGCAACTCGATCCTGCTGGTCGACTTCATCAACGAGCAGGTGGCCGGCGGCATGGACTTCGCCGAAGCCGTGATCCAGGCCGCCGCGATTCGCGCCAAGCCGATCGTGCTGACCGGGTTGGCGGCGATGCTCGGCGCCCTGTTCATCGTCGATGATCCGATCTTTGCCGGCCTCGCGCTGTCACTGATCTTCGGCATCCTCGTGTCCACCATGCTGACGCTGGTGGTGATCCCGGTGTTGTATTACGCAGCAATGAAGAATCGCATCAAACCCGCTTGACCTCAATTTCTCTCCAAGGAGCTTTTCGCATGACCGTAAATCAAATCGTTCGCATCGTCGCCGGCTTTTTCATCATGACTTCGCTGGGTCTGGCGCACTTCAGCGGCCAGATCGACATGAGCCACCTGTCCTGGCTGTGGTTCACCGCCTTCGTCGGCGCCAACCTGTTTCAGAGCGGCTTCACCAAATTCTGTCCGCTGGACATGATTCTGAAGAAGCTGGGCGTGGCCGAGTCCACCGGCACCAGCTGCGCCTAGGCGAACAGACGGGCCAGTTCGGCTCCCGGTGAGGCGGCGCGCATGAAGGCCTCGCCGACGAGGAAGGCATGCACGCCGCGGCCGCGCATCAGTTCGACGTCGGCCGGTGTCAGGATGCCCGACTCGGTCACCACGATGCGGTCGGCCGGCATGCGGCCGAGCTGCGCCAGCGTGGTGTCGAGGCTGACTTCGAACGTGCGCAGGTTGCGGTTGTTGATGCCGATCAGCGGCGTCGTCAGTTGCAGGGCAACGTCGAGTTCCGCGGCGTCGTGGCACTCCACCAGCGCCGCCATGCCGAGCTGGTGGGCGATGGCTTCCATCTCCTGCATCTGCGCCAGCGACAAGGCGGCCACGATCAGCAGGATCGCATCCGCCCCCATGGCGCGGGCTTCATATACCTGGTAGGCGTCGACCAGGAAATCCTTGCGCAGCACCGGCAGCGAGCAGGCGGCCCGCGCTTCGCGCAGGTAGGCTTCCGAGCCCTGGAAGAACTGCTGATCGGTCAGCACCGAAAGGCAGGTCGCACCGTGCTTCGCGTAATCGGCGGCGATCTCCGCCGGGCGAAAATCGGCGCGGATCACGCCCTTCGAGGGGCTGGCCTTCTTGATTTCGGCAATCACCGCCGTACCGTTGGCGCCGACTGTTGACCGTATCGCGCCGACAAAATCCCGCGTCGTCGGCTGTGCTTCAGCCGCGGCCCTGACCGCGGCCAGCTGCCTGATAGTGGACGCCGCCGCGACTTCGTCGCGCTTGACGGCGAGGATTCTCTTGAGGATGTCGGACATCAGGCGAACTTGCGGGTGAAGGTGATGAAGTCGTCGAGCTTCGTGCGCGCCGCGCCGCTGGCGATGGCTTCGCGCGCGCGCTTGATGCCGGCGCCGATCGAGTCGACCAGGTTGGCCGTGTAGAGCGCCGCGCCGGCGTTCAGCGTGACGATCTCGCGCGGGGTGCCGGGCTTGTTCTCCAGCGCCTCGATCAGCATCGCTTTCGATTCGGCGGCGTCGGCGACGCGCAGGCCGCGGTTCGACATCATGGCCAGGCCGTAGTCCTCGGGATGGATTTCGTACTCGGTGATCTTGCCGTCCTTGAGTTCGCCGACCAGCGTCGCGGCGCCGAGCGAGATTTCGTCCATGCCGTCCTTGCCCCACACCACCATGACATGATCGGCGCCGAGCTGTTGCATGACGCGCACCTGGATGCCGACCAGGTCGGGATGAAACACGCCCATCAGGGTGTTCGGTGCGCCGGCCGGATTGGTCAGCGGTCCGAGAATGTTGAAGATCGTGCGTACGCCCATTTCGCGGCGCACCGGGGCGACGTTCTTCATCGCCGGATGATGGTTGGGGGCGAACATGAAGCCGCAGCCTATGGTCTCGATGCATTCTGCGACCTGGACCGGCGTCAGCATGATGTTGGCGCCGAAGGATTCCAGCACGTCGGCCGAGCCGGACTTCGACGAGACGCTGCGGTTGCCGTGCTTGGCCACCGTGGCCCCGGCAGCCGCGGCGACGAACATCGACGCGGTGGAGATGTTGAAGGTATGCGCGCCGTCGCCGCCGGTGCCGACGATGTCCACGAAGTGGGGGTTGTGCGGCGTCTCGACCTTGGTCGACATCTCGCGCATGACCATTGCCGCGGCGGAGATTTCGCCGATGGTTTCCTTCTTCACGCGCAGTCCGGTGAGGATGGCGGCGACCATCAGCGGCGAGATCTCGCCCTTCATGATCTGCCGCATCAGGTGCAGCATTTCGTCGTGAAAGATTTCGCGGTGTTCGATGGTGCGCTGGAGCGCTTCCTGGGGTGTGATCATGATCGGGCTTCCTTGAGAAAATTCTTCAGCAGCTCGTGGCCGCATTCGGTGAGTATCGATTCGGGATGGAACTGCACGCCTTCCACGGCCAGCTCGCGGTGGCGCACACCCATGATTTCTCGGTCCTCGGTCCAGGCCGTGACCTCGAGGCAGGCGGGCAGCGTCTCGCGCCGGATCGCCAGCGAGTGGTAGCGGGTCACGGTCAGCGGATTCGGCAGGCCGGCGAAGACGCCCTTGCCCTCGTGAATCACCGGTGAGGTCTTGCCGTGCATCAGCTGCTTGGCATGCACGATCTCGCCGCCGAACGCCGCGCCGATGCACTGGTGGCCGAGGCAGACGCCGAGCAGCGGAATCCTGCCGGCGAACTCCCGGATTGCCGCCACCGAAATGCCGGCCTGTGCTGGCGTGCAGGGGCCGGGCGAAATCACGATGCGGGCCGGATTCATCGCGGCGATTTCCTTGAGGGTAATCGCGTCGTTGCGAAAGACCTTGACGTCCTCACCGAGCTCGCCGAAATACTGCACCAGGTTGTAGGTGAAGCTGTCGTAGTTGTCGATCATCAGCAGCATGGCAGCCTCCTGTTATTCGAAGCGCGTATCGAGGCCGGCTTCGGCCATCTCGGCGGCGCGCAGTTGCGCCCGCGCCTTGCTCAGCGTTTCCTGCCATTCCGCATCGGGGTCGGAATCGGCGACGATGCCGGCGCCGGCCTGGACGTGGATCTGTCCGTCCTTGATCACCGCGGTGCGGATCGCGATGGCCAGATCCATGTCGCCGTTGAAGCCGAGATAGCCGACGCTGCCGGCGTAGATGCCGCGCTTGGAGGGTTCCAGTTCGTCGATGATTTCCATGGCCCGCACTTTCGGCGCGCCGGATACGGTGCCGGCCGGGAAGGTGGCGCGAAGCACGCCGGGCGCGCCCTCGTCGTCCTTCAGTTCGCCCTCGACATTGGAGACGATGTGCATGACGTGCGAATAGCGCTCGATGATGAACCGGTCGGTCACCTTGACCGTGCCGGTCTTGGCCACGCGGCCGAGGTCGTTGCGGCCGAGGTCGAGCAGCATCAGGTGTTCGGCGCGCTCCTTCGGATCGGCCAGCAGGTCGGCGGCGAGGGCCTCGTCCTCGGCGGCGGTGGCGCCACGCTTGCGCGTGCCGGCGATCGGGCGCACCGTGACGCGCCGTTCGCCTTCCTGATGTTCGAGCCGCACCAGAATCTCCGGCGAGGCGCCGACCACGTGGAAATCCTCGAAGTTGAAATAGAACATGTAGGGCGAAGGATTCAGGGTGCGCAGCGCGCGGTAGAGCGCCAGCGGGCTGGCGGCGAAGGGCTTGCTCATGCGCTGCGACAGCACCACCTGCATGATGTCGCCGTCGACGATGTATTGCTTGGCGCGGCGCACGGCGGCCTTGAAGGCTTCCTCGCCGAACTCCGAAACGGCGGGTGCGGAACTGGTTCGCACTTCGGGCGGGATTTGCACCGGCGCGCGCAATTTCGCCAGCAGTTCCTTGAGGCGCGCCTGGGTCTGCTTCCACGCGCCGGGGAAACCCGGTTCGGCATACACGACCAGGGTCAGCTTGCCCGAGAGGTTGTCGACGATGGCGATCTCTTCCGAGAGCAGCAGCAGGATGTCGGGCACGCCGAGCGGATCGGGCGCCTTCTTGCGCGCCAGCTTGGTCTCGATGTAGCGCACCGTGTCGTAACCGAAGGCGCCCACCAGGCCGCCGCAAAAGCGCGGCAGGCCGGGCAGGTCGGGCACCTTGAAACGGGCCATGAACTCGCTGATGTAGCTCATCGGGTTGGTGTGGTCGCGTCGCTCGGCAACCCGGTTGCCGCTGAGCAGCATGATGGCGCCGTCGACCACGGCGATGCGCGTGCTGGCGGCCAGGCCGATGAAGGAATAGCGGCCGAAGCGCTCGCCGCCCTGCACCGATTCGAGCAGGTAGGAGTAGGGATCGTTGGCCAGCTTGAGGTAGATCGACAGCGGCGTGTCGAGGTCGGCGAAGGTTTCGAGCGTCACCGGAATGCGGTTGTAGCCCTCGGCGGCGAGCCGGTTGAAATCGGATTCAGTCATGGGAAAACTCCACGGAAGCGGGTGCTGCAAGGACAGGTGCGCGGGCTGGTCAGCTCCGGCGCGATGGAAATCGGCGCTTGATGGCGCGGGCGTTCAGGCCCGCCAGGGCCAAGCCTCCGCCCCGAGGGCGTGTTTCCTTGTCATTTGCAGGTTGTGGTGGAGCATGGTCAGGCAGTCTTCCTAAAGTCGGCGCTGGCGATACGGCGCGCGGCCTCTACCAGCGACGCGACTATAGCATCGCAGTCGATTCCTTGCACATCCTCGCCTTCGTTGTAGCCGTAGGGCACCAGGAACACCGGACAGCCGGCGGCGCGGGCGGCCGCGGCATCGTGCCTCGAATCGCCGATGTGCAGATTTTCGGCGGGCGCGGTGCCGAAGCGCTCGCAGGCATGCAGCAGCGGCATCGGGTGCGGCTTCTTCTCCGGCAGGCTGTCGCCCGACACGGCGAACTCGAACCAGGAGGCGAGCTGCGTTGCGCGCAACAGCGGTTCGGTGAACGCGGTCGCCTTGTTGGTGATCACGGCCATCGGCAGACCAGCCGCGCGCAGGGCCTGCAAGCCTTCGAGCACGCCGGGGTAGAGTTTTGAGCGGCGTCCGTTTTCGATCGCGTAATGGCGGCGGAAAATAGCCTGGGCTTGCGCCACCGAATCGGGGTCGAGATCGGGCAGGCAGCGCTCGACCAGTTTCGGGATGCCGCGGCCGATGAATCCGGCGATGGTGTCGATGTCATATTCGGGCCGTCCCAGCTCGCGCAGCATGCCGTTGGCGGCCGCGGCGAGATCGGGAACGGTGTCGAGCAGGGTGCCATCGAGGTCGATGGTGACGGAGCGGATCGGTTTCATCGGCGCGACGATAGCATAGGGCCGTCAGCCGGATATATCAGGATTCCTCATACATGCGATCAATCATTGCCTGGTGGCGGGCCAGCACGCGCTGACGACGGATCTTCATGGTCGCCGTGAGGTCGCCACCCTCGATCGACAAGGGCGCGTCGAGCACGGTGAAGCGCCGCACCCAGGAGGCACGGAAATGGCGGGCATTGACGCGGTCGATCTCCTCCTGCAGGTACTTCAGCACCTCGGGGCGCCGGCGCAGCCTGTCGTTGGGCAGCTTGTGGCGCGCGGCGAAATCGGTCAGCGCCTCCTCGGACAGAGTGATCAGGGCCGCCACATAGTTGCGCCCCTCGCCGCAGACAATGGCGTGTTCGACGAGCGGAATGTTCATCAGGTCGGCTTCGATGTTGGCCGGCGAGATGTTCTTGCCGCCCGAGGTGATCAGCAGATCCTTCTTGCGCCCGGTGATGAATACGTTGCCTGCCTCGTCGAGACGTGCCAGATCGCCGGTTGCCAGCCAGCCGTCGACGAGCACGGCGGCGGTGTCGTCGGTGCGGCCGGCATATCCGGCGAAGAGGTTGGGGCCGCGCACCATGAGTTCGCCGTCCTCGGCGAGTTTCAGCGCGACGCCGGGAATCGCCTGGCCGACCGAGCCGAGCGGCGTCGCCGGGGCGAGACCCAGCGTGGTCGGGCCACAGGTTTCGGACAGGCCATAGACCTCGCGGATCGACAGATCGAGGCCGGTGAAGAAGGACAGCGTGGCCGGCGAGATCGGCGCCGCGCCCGAATACACCCAGCGCGCGGCGTCGAAGCCCAGGGCCCGGCGCACCTTGTTCAGGACCAGGGCGCGAGCCAGCGCACGCGCTGCATTGGCCGCTGGCCCCGGCTGGCCACCGGCGCGCTGCGTCTCGTGCCAGCGTTTGGCTGCATTCATGGCCCAATCGACCAGCTTCGCCTTGACGCCGGTGGCGGCGCCGAGCTTTTCCTCGATGGCTTTCTGCATGCGTTCCCAGACGCGCGGCACGCCGAAGAAGATGGTCGGCCGTACTTCCTTGAGGTGGTCGCCCAACTGGTCGAGGCTGCGCGCGTAATGCACCTGGTAGCCGATCACGGCCTGGGCGTGGATGGTCACCATCTGCTCGGCGATGTGGGCCAGGGGCAGGTAGGAGATGACGTGGTCATGTTCGTTGGCGCCCAGCGCAGTCTGCAGCGCGGCGCCGACCCAGGCCAGGCTGGCATGGGTCAGCATCACCGCCTTGGGATGGCCGGTGGTGCCCGAGGTGTAGATCATGCTGCCGATGTCATCGGGTGCGATGGCTTCCATGCGCCGTGCCACCTCGCCGGGCGGCACGGTCTCGCCACCAGCGAGAAAATCGTCCCAGCCCAGCTGCAACGGTCCGGCAGCCGCCGTGCCGCGCATCAGCACCACATGGCGCAACTCTGGCGGCAGGGCGCCGAGTTTGCCCAACTGGTTGCTGTCCTCGACCAGGATCAGCGGGCAGCGCGAGTGCGCGACGATGTAGCCGACTTCCTCGGGCGCGCTGGTCCAGTAAATGCCTGCGGTGCGGGCGCCGACCATCATCGCGGCGAGCGCCGTGGTCGACCACTCGGGCCGGTTGAAGCCGAGGATGCAGATGTTGTCGCCGGGCCGGATGCCCAGCGCCACCAGCGCCCGGGCGGCGCTGTTCACGGTGTTGGCGTAGTCGGTCCAGCTGGTCGGCTGCCAGCCGGCATCGCTGCGCACCTGGTAGGCGGCGGCTGGCCCGAGGCGCTGGGCGTTGGCGAGGAACTGCGCCGGGATGGAGCGGAAGGCTGCCGCGGTGGCGGAGGCCATGTCAGGCCGCGAGGCCAAGCGCGGCGCGCGCCTCTGCCGCGCTGGCGACTTCGCGCCCGGCGCTGCGCGCGCAGGCGGCCAGTGCCTCGATCAGGGCGCCGTTGCCCGGCGCGCGCGAACCGTCGGGCAGGTAGAAGGTATCTTCGAGACCGGTGCGCAGCATGCCGCCGAGGTCGGCGGTGCGCTGGTGCACCGGCCAGATTTCGGCGCGGCCGATCAGCGTGGTCTGCCATTGCGCGCCGGGTTCGATCCAGCGCAGCAGCAGCGCCAGCAGGTCGCCGTCGACCGGCATGCCGGAGGCCACGCCCATGACGAAGTTGTAATCGACGTGCTGCGTCATGCCGGCCTTGCGGAACATGCCTACCGAGCGCGCGATGCCGACGTCGAAACACTCGAACTCGGGCAGGGTGCCGGTCTCGGCCATGACGTCGAGGAAGGCCTTGACCTTCTCCACGGGATTGTCGAACACCATCGGCGGCCAGGCCCAGCGGCCGTCCTCGCGGATCTTCAGGTAGTTCAGCGTGCCGGCGTTGCAGGCGGCGATTTCGGGCTTGATGCGGCGGATGCAGGCGGCCGGGCCGGAGATGTCCTTGCCGATCACGCCGGTCGTCAGGTTGATGATGACGCCGGGGCAGGCGGCGCGGATGGCGTCGATGATCTGCGCCGCGACCTCCGGCTCCCACGACGGCAGGTGGCCCATGCCGGGCTCCTGGCGGCGCAGATGGACGTGCATGATGGTGGCGCCGGCGTTGAAGGCGTCGCGTGCCTCGGCGGCCATTTGCGCCGGCGTCACCGGCACAGGGTACTGCGAGGGATCGGTGAGCACGCCGGTCAGCGCGCAGGTGAGGATCGCCCGATTCGTGGTATCTGCCATTTCATGCCTCCTTGTCGTATTCGAGTTCGACCAGCACGGCGCCGGAGGCGACCTGATCGCCGGTGCTGATGCGCACGATGGCGACGCAGCTCGCCACCGTGGCGACCAGCTTCATTTCCATCTTCATGGCTTCGACGCAGGCCACGGTCTGGCCGGCCACCACGAAGTCGCCCTGCACCACCAGCACCTGGGTCACGGTGCCGGCCACCGGCGAGCGGACGCGGCTCGCATCGTGCGCGGCATCGACGGCGGGGAAAGGCGAGACCTCGGCAAAGACGAAGCCCGCCGCGGCGCGCGAGAAGTGCAGGCGGCCGCCGTCGCGCACCAGCGCGATGCGGCGGCGGAGGCCGTCGAAGCGGTAGTCGAGCCAGCCCGCGCCTTCGGTGCCGAGATCGACTTCGTGGCGCGTGGCGCCCAGATCGACATGCACGCTGCCGGCGCCGAGTTCGACGCGCAGCGCGCGCTTCGTTGCACCGCATTCCAGGCTGAGGTCGAAGCCAGCCACGCTGGCCGGCCGCGCGCCACGGCCGACGGCGACCGCAGCCGCCAGGCACCAGAGTTCGTCGTCCGGCGCCGGGCGTTGCAGCAGTGCTTCGCTGCCGGCGGCCCATTCGTCGAGCAGCGCCGTGTGCATGCTTGCGCTGCGGAAGCGCGGGTGGTCGATCAGGTCGCGCAGGAAGCGCGCGTTGTTGGCCAGGCCCAGCAGCGGCGCGTCCTCCAGCGCCGCCATGAGGCGCCGGACGGCATCGTCGCGGTCGCGGCCGTGAGCGATCACTTTCGCCAGCAAGGGGTCGTAGTAGGGCGTAACTACGCCTCCCTCGGCGATGCCGGCGTCGATGCGGATGCCGGGCTGTGCGGCGGCCGCTGCGGGGCGCCAGTGCAGCACCGTGCCGGTCTGCGGGGCGAATGCCGAGTAGGGATCTTCGGCATACAGCCGCGCCTCGATGGCGTGGCCGCTGAAGCGGACCTGCTCCTGCGTCAGTGGCAGGGGCTCGCCGGCGGCAACGCGCAACTGCCATTCGACGAGGTCGAGGCCGGTGATCATTTCGGTCACCGGATGCTCGACTTGCAGGCGCGTGTTCATTTCCAGGAAGTAATGCTTGAGATGCGGGTCGACGATGAATTCGACGGTGCCGGCGCCGCAGTAGCCGACCGCCAGCGCCGCGGCCACGGCATCGCGGCCCATGGCATCGCGCATGGTGGAGCTGACCACCGGCGAGGGCGCCTCTTCGATGACCTTCTGTCGCCGCCGCTGCGCCGTGCAGTCGCGCTCGCCCAGATGCACGGCGTTGCCGTGGGCGTCGGCGAAGACCTGGATCTCGATGTGGCGGCTGCGTTCGATCAGCCGCTCGAGCATCAGCGTGTCGTTGCCGAAGGCGGATTGCGCCTCGCGCCGTGCGCTTGCGATCGCCTCGCGCAGCTCGCCGGCGGCATGCACCAGGCGCATGCCGCGCCCGCCGCCGCCGGCGACGGCCTTGACCAGCAGCGGGTAGCCGAGCTTCTTCGCTTCCGCGACCAGGCGTTCGTCATCCTGGTCGCCATCGAGATAGCCGGGCGCTGTCGGCACGCCGGCAGCGATCATGCGGCGCTTGGCGCCGGCCTTGTCGCCCATGGCGTCGATCGCTTCCGGCGGCGGGCCGATGAAGACCAGCCCGGCCGCGGCGCTGGCGCGGGCGAAGTCGGCGTTCTCGGAAAGAAAGCCGTAACCGGGATGTACGGCATCGGCGCCGGTGCGGCGCGCGGCTTCGAGCAGGGCCTCGACGCGCAGGTAGGACTCGGCCGCCGGTGCGGCGCCGATCGGCACCGCCTCGTCGGCCAGCATCACGTGCGGCGCATCGGCATCGACCGCCGAATGCACGGCGACCGTGCGGTAACCCAGGGCGCGCGCAGTGCGAATGACGCGACAAGCGATCTCGCCTCTGTTCGCGATGAGTATCTTGCTGAAGCTCATCACGGCGCCCAGTAGGGTTTGCGCTTCTCGAAGAAGGCCATTGTGCCTTCCATGCCTTCGGCGCCTTGCGCGCTCAGCGAAAACGCCGCGGCGGCATCGTCGATCAATGATTCCGGCGGCGCCAGGCGGGCCTGTCCGATCAGCCGCTTGGTGGCGGCGACGGCGCCGGGGGCGCAGGCCAGGATTTCGCCGAGGACTCTTGCCAGGGTCGCCGTCAGCGCGGCGTCGTCCTCTGCCAGTTCGTGCACCAGGCGCAGGGTCAGCGCCGTGCGCGCGTCGAGTCGGCCGCCGGTGACGGCCAGGCGCTTGGCTTCGGCAAAGCCGAGGCGCTCGACCAGGTAGGGGGCGATCTGCGCCGGCACCAGGCCGAGCGATGTCTCCGGCAGGCGGAAGCTGGCGGAGGCATGGGCCAGCGTGACATCCGCGGCGCAGGCGAGGCCGAAGCCGCCGCCCATCACCGTGCCCTCGACCACGGCCACTACGGCCAGCGGCGTGCGGGCAAACGCCGCGCACAGCCAGCCGAAGCGCGCGTTGATGTGGGCCAGGGGATCGTTGTCCTCTTCCTGCTGATTCCGTGCCGCGGCCATGTCCTTGAGGTCGGCGCCGGCGCAGAAATGCCCGCCGGCCCCGCGCAGGACGACCACGCGCGTCACGCCGTCGGCCTCGGCGGCAGCCAGCGCCGCGAGCAATTCATCGACCATGGCCAGCGACATGGCGTTGCGCGCCTGCGGCCGGTTCAGCGTCAGGTGCAGCACGCCGCCCTCGCGGCGCGTCAGCACGGCCTGGTTTGGGTCGCTCATGTCAGCCTGCCCGCGGCAGCGTGCCGTCGAGCTTGGCGATGATGCCGAGCATGATTTCGTCGGCGCCGCCGCCGATCGAGACCAGGCGGCCGTCGCGCCAGGCTCGCGAAACGTGGTTGTCCCAGGTGTAGCCCATGCCGCCCCAGAACTGCAGGCAGGAATCGGTGACCTCGCGGATCAGGCGGCCGCACTTGAGCTTGGCCATCGAGGCCAGCTTGGTCACGTCCTTGCCCGAGACGTAGGCCTCGACCGCGCGGTAGGTCAGCGAGCGCAGCGCCTCGACTTCGGTGCGCAGCTCGGCCAGGCGGAAGTACACGGCCTGGTTGTCGAGCAGGCTCTTGCCGAAGGCCTTGCGTTCGCGCGTGTATTCGATGGTCTCGTCGATCACGGTGTCGAGAATGCGCAGCGAGCTGGCGGCGCCCCACAGGCGCTCCTCCTGGAACTGCATCATCTGGAAGGTGAAGCCCATGCCCTCCTGGCCGAGCACATTGCGTTGCGGCACGCGCACGTCGTCGAAAAACAGCTGGGCGGTGTCGGAGGAATTCATGCCGACCTTCCTGATCTTGCTGCGGCTGATGCCCTTGCTGTCCATCGGCACCATGATCAGCGACTTGTTCTTGTGCGGCGCGCCCTCCGAGGTGTTGGCCAGCAGGCAGCACCAGTCCGCCTTCATGCCATTGGTGATCCACATCTTGCTGCCGTTGATCACATAGTCGCCACCGTCCTTGCGTGCCGTGGTCTTCAGTGCGGCGACGTCGGAACCGCCACCCGGTTCGCTGACGCCGATGCAGCCGACCACGTCGCCGGCGATCGCGGGGACGAGAAACTCGCGCTTCAGCTCGTCCGAGCCGAAGCGGGCCAGCGCCGGGGTGCACATGTCGGTGTGCACCCCGATCGCCATCGGCACGCCGCCGCAGGTGCAGTTGCCGAGGGCTTCGGCCATCACCATCGAATAGGAGAAGTCGAGGCCGAGGCCGCCGTATTCCTGCGGATACTTGACGCCGAGCAGGCCGAGCGCACCGAGCTTCCTGAAGACTTCGTGCGTGGGGAATTCTTCGGCGGCCTCCCATGCCTCGACATGCGGATTGAGTTCCTCCTTGACGAAGCGCGTCACGGTATCGGAGAGCTGGCGGTGTTCGCTGGTGAATTGCATGGTGTGACTCCCTGTTTAAAAACGGGCGACGCCGAAGGTGTTCGGCCGCAGCGGGCGCGCCGCGGCTTCGGCGCAGATATCGAGGCAGTGCGTGAGGACGCGGCGTGTGTCGCGCGGATCGATGATGCCGTCATCCCACAGCCGCGCCGTGCCGAACAGCGCAGTCGATTCCTTCTCGAGGCGCAGACGCAGGCCTTCGCTCATGGCCGCCAGCGCTGCCTCGTTGGCCGGCTGGCCGGCGCGTTCGAGCTTGGCACGGCCGACGATTTCCATGACCTTGGCCGCCTGCGCGGCACCCATCACGGCCGTACGCGCCGAGGGCCAGGCGAAGATGAAGCGCGGATCGAAGCCGCGCCCGCACATGCCGTAATTGCCGGCGCCGTAGGAACCGCCGAGCACCATCGTGAGTTTGGGCACGCGGGCGTTGGCCACCGCCTGGATCATCTTCGAGCCGTGCTTGATCGCCCCGGCGCGTTCGGCCACCGAGCCGACCATGTAGCCGGTGGTGTTCTGCAGGAAGACCAGCGGCGTGCCGCTCTGGTCGCACAACTGGATGAACTGCGCGGCCTTGGTCGAGCCGTCGGGCTGGATCGGTCCGTTGTTGCCGAGGATGCCGACCAGGTGACCGCCGATGCGGGCGTGGCCGCAGACCGTGTCGATCGCATACACCGCCTTGAATTCGAGGAAGTCCGAGGCATCGACCAGGCGCATGATCACTTCGCGCACGTCGTAGGGTTCGCGCTCGTCGGCCGGCACCACGCCGAGCAGTTCTTCGGCCGGATAACAAGGTTGTTTGAGAGTCGGCGCTGGCGGTGCGGCGTCCCAGGACAGTTTGTCCATCACTTCGCGCGCCATGGCGATGGCATGGCCGTCGTTCTCGCACAGGTATTCGCCGAGGCCGGTGACGGTGGCGTGGGTTTCGGCGCCGCCGAGCGTTTCGTCGTCGCAATCCTCGCCGATGGCGGCCTTCACCAGCGGCGGGCCGGCCAGGTAGATATTGGAGCGGCCGCGCACCAGGATCACATAGTCGGACAGGCCGGGCAGGTAGGCGCCGCCGGCGGTGGAGGAACCATGCACCACGGCGATCTGCGGGATACCGGCGGCCGAGAGGCGCGCCTGATTGGCGAAGCTGCGGCCGCCGTCGATGAAGATGTCGGCCTGGTACATCAGGTTGGCGCCGCCGCTCTCCACCAGATAGACCATCGGCAGGCGGTTGTCGCGGGCGATCTCCTGCGCGCGCAGGGTCTTCTTGAGGCCCATCGGCGGCACCGTGCCGCCCTTGATCGCGCTGTCGCTGGCCAGCACCACGCAGCGCTTGCCGGCGACCTGGCCGATGCCGACGATGGAGCCGCCGCCGAGCACGGCTTTCTTGCCGTCGTCGTCGTGCATGCCGAGGCCGGCCAGACTCGACAGTTCGAGGAAATCGCTGTCGCGGTCGAGCAGGCGGGCGACGCGCTCGCGCGGCAGGATCTGGCCGCGCTTTTCGAACTTCTCGCGCTTGGAGGCCGACTCATCGCGCACCTTCTGCTCCAGTGCGCGCACCTCGGCGAGGCGTTCCTGCATGCGCTCGATGTTGGCGCGGAAGCTTTCGGCGCGCGGATCGAGTGCGGAGGACAGGATGGGCACTGAGCTACTCTCCTTTCAGAACTGCCGGTGTTTCGGCGCGATGGAAGCCGTCGAAGGCGGCGCTGGCCGGGTAGTCGCCCATGGGAAACACCGGGCTGCCGAGCGGCGCGCCGCCGTCGATGGGCACCGTGACGCCGGTGACGAAGGCGGCGCCGGGCGAGAGCAGAAAGCAGATCACGGCGCTGACCTCGGCTTCCGTGCCGAGGCGGCGCAGCGGCACGTGATGCTTGAGCTTCGGGATCATGGCCTTCACCGCGCCGCTGTAGTGGTCCATGCCCGAGGAGGCTATCCAGCCCGGCGCCACGGCGTTGACGCGAACGTGGAAGGGCGCCCATTCGAAGGCGGCGGTCATGGTCAGGTTGCTCATGCCGGCGCGTGCGGCGCCCGAATGCCCCATGCCCGGCATGCCGTTGCGGAAGTCGGCTGTCATGTTAACCACGGCGCCGCCGTGCTGCTGCATGCTCTGCAGGAAGACTTCACGCATCATCAGGAAGCCGCCGGTCAGGTTGTTGGCCAGCACGGTCTCGAAGCCCTTCTTGCTGATCGCCAGCAGCGGCGAGGGAAACTGGCCGCCGGCATTGTTCACCAGGCCGTCGATGCGGCCGTGGCGGCCGACGATGGCGGCGACGCCTTCGCGTACCGCGGCCTCGTCGCGGATGTCGAAGGCGATGGTGTCGGCGCGGCCGCCGTCGGCCGCGATCTCGGCGGCGACCCGGGCCAGCTTGTCCTCGCTGCGGCCGGAAATCACTACCGTGGCGCCGAGCGCGGCCAGTTCGTGGGCGATGCAGCGGCCGATGCCGCTGCCGCCGCCGGTGACCCAGACCACCTGGCCGGCGAAGGTGCCGGGGCGCAGAACGCTGGCGTAACTCCTAGCGGAATCGCTTTTCGTCATGTGCTGTTTCCTCCTCCGTGACCTTGCAGTCTATTCCCGCGGGAACAGTCTCCAGGCCGCGGATTCCATTTCCGGCAAATGCTACGCATTGTTCACCTATAGGTCAACATGATCGCTCATGCGTAAGAAAATCCTTGATCAGGCCAACGCCCGGCGCTAGGATGCGCAACGAGCGGGGGGCACGGGCACCCCGGAGACAAGCCACAGAGGAGACCAGCATGGACCTGCAAACCTGCACCGCCGCCTTGCGCGAGAAGGTGGGCGCCGACAGCGGCCTCGGCGCGACGCTGAAGTTCGACTGCGGCGCCGACGGCGTCGCCTATGTCGACGGCAAAACGCTGCCCAACAGCGTGGACAACATCGACCGCGAGGCCGAATGCACCGTCAGCATCACGCTCGCCAATCTGGCGGCGATGCTCAGCGGCGAGCTCGAGCCGGTGACCGGCTTCATGACCGGCCGCTTCATGGTGACCGGCGACATGAGCGTGGCGATGAAGCTCAACCGCATCGTCTGAGGTAAGGCGTGGCGATCACCGCCAAAACCCGCGGTCGCTCCAAGGCGGCAAAGCCTGCAATGACGGCCGAGGCGCGCGCCGAGGACACCGTCGCCGCCCATCGCGGCGGCGGCGAAGCCGATCTGGCCGGCATCACCGAACTGGCGCGGGAACTCGGCGTCACCCAGCGCGCGATCCGTCTTTACGAGGCGCGCGGCCTGCTGACGCCGCGCCGCATCAACGGCGGTCGCGCCTATTCGCGGCGCGACCGGGTGCGCCTGGCGCTGATCGTGCGCGGCCGGGCGATGGGCATGTCGCTGGCAGAGATCGAACACATCCTAGCGCTCTACGGCGACCATGGCGAAGGCCACGCCAAACAGCTCGAGTACCTGGTCGGGCGCATCGAGCAGGCGGTCGGCGAGCTGGAGTCGCGGCGCCGCGACATCGACACCACGCTGGCCGAACTGCGCGTGATCCACGTCGATATGCGACGTGCGCTCGAAGCCCGACGGCGGGCCGCAAGGAAGTAGTCAGACCTTCTGCAACTCCGCCCGCAGCGCTTCGATCACGGTATCGTAGACATGGTGATCGCCGTCGCGTCCGGCGCCGAATACCGCCGAGCCGGCGACGAACGTGTCGGCCCCGGCGC
Organism: Sulfuritalea sp.; assembly: GCA_023229685.1. Lineage (GTDB taxonomy): Bacteria > Pseudomonadota > Gammaproteobacteria > Burkholderiales > Rhodocyclaceae > Sulfuritalea. The sequence continues at coordinate 396,113 of JALNYT010000001.1, read as the reverse complement.
GGGCGATTTCGGCGATGTTGTCGATCTTCACGCCGCCGTCTACCTCGAGCAGGATTTCGCGCCCGGTCTTGTCGCGCCAGGCATCGATGCGGCGCCGTGCGTCGCGCAGCTTGTCGAGCGTCGCCGGAATGAACTTCTGCCCGCCAAACCCCGGGTTCACGCTCATCAGCAGCACGATGTCGAGCTTGTCCATGACGTAATCCATGTAATCCAGCGGCGTCGCCGGATTGAACACCAGCCCGGCCTTGCAGCCCGATTCGCGGATCAGCGCCAGCGAGCGGTCGATGTGCTCGGAGCCCTCCGGGTGGAAGGTGATGACATTGGCGCCGGCTTTGGCGAAGTCGGGAATGATGCGGTCCACCGGCTTCACCATCAGATGCACGTCGATCACCGCAGTCGTCACCGGCCGAATCGCCTCGCACACCAGCGGGCCGATGGTCAGATTCGGTACATAGTGGTTGTCCATCACGTCGAAGTGAATCCAGTTGGCGCCGGAGGCGATGACATTGGCAACTTCCTCGCCCAGCCTGGCGAAGTTGGCGGAGAGAATGCTCGGGGCAATCCTGAAGTCTTTGGACACGGCGAACTCCTGAGGGTGGATTCTGCAATTCTACCGGCGACCTGGCGCGCTGGATTCAGGAAATGTGATGGTGGTCATAAACGAAAATTCGGCCGGAGACCCGGATGATGCGGGTCGGCTAGAATTGCGGCCATTCAGTCACGGGAATGGGCAAATGATTCTGCTGACAGGCGGCGCCGGCTATATCGGCCTGCACACCGCTGCGGTGCTGATCGGGGCCGGGCATGACGTGGTGCTGTTCGACAACTTCAGCAACAGCAAGCCGCTGGCTGTGCAGCGGCTGGAAGCCATCGTCGGCCGGCCGGTGCATTGCGTGCAGGGCGACGTGCGCTCGCGGCAGGACATGGACGGTCTCTTCGACCAGTATTCGATCAGCGCCGTGATCCACTTTGCTGGCCTCAAGTCGGTCGGCGAATCGGCGACGCAGCCGCTGCGCTACTACGACAACAACGTCGCCGGCACCCTGGTCCTGCTCGAAGCGATGCGGAGGGCGGAGGTAAGGCGCATTGTCTTCAGCTCGTCCGCCTGCGTTTACGGTGAGCCCGATTCCAGTCCGATTCCGGAGTCGGCCGCACTGCGACCGGCCAACACCTATGGCCGCACCAAGCTGATGGTCGAGGAGATCTTGCGTGACCTTCACGTCGCTGCTCCCGACTGGTCGATCGCCCTGTTGCGCTACTTCAATCCGGTGGGCGCGCATCCCGGCGGGCTGATCGGCGAAGACCCCAACGGTATTCCCAACAACCTGATGCCCTTCGTTACGCAGGTCGCCGTCGGGCGCCTGCCGCAACTGCAGGTCTTCGGCGGCGACTACCCGACGCCCGACGGCTCGGGTGTCCGCGATTACATCCATGTCATGGATCTGGCGGAGGGCCATCAGGCGGCGCTGGACTGGGCCTTGCGCGATCCGCGCGAGGTGCTGACGGTGAATCTTGGCACCGGACAGGGTTACAGCGTGCTGGACCTAGTGCGGGCCTTCGAGCAGGCCAGCGGGCAGGCGATTCCCTGTCGCATCGTGGCGCGCCGGGCAGGGGACGTTCCGGCCTACTGGGGCGATCCCTCACTGGCCGGGCAGCGCCTGGGCTGGACGGCGCAGCGTACGCTCGAAGACATGTGCCGCGATGCGTGGAACTGGCAACGGAAGAATCCCCAGGGCTTCGCCTGATCCTGCATCGCCGCGTTGCCAGCGCCGACTTTTGAAGTGTGCCGGCTCGTCCGGGTCAGGGCAATCTGCCGGCGGCGACCATGCGGTTGAACAGTGTGCTCTTGGACAGCCAGATCATCTGATCGTCGAATGTGGTGCCTTGTGGCGCGTTGACGAAGGCGCGGTCTGCAGCGACTGTCGATTGCGGATTCGGGTTGTGGTTCTCGTCGTTGCCTGTGCCGCCTGTTCCGGCGTTCTTGCCGAGCGAATAGATGACGGCGACTGCATCGGTGGCAAGCGATGTGTTCGCCGCACAGGCGGCCGTCGCGGTGCCCGGAGTGACCATGCCGACGCCGGTACTGCATATCTGGAGGTCGGGTACCAGAATTGTCATCCCGGTATTCTTCATCCCGTTTTGGGTGGTAAACGCGCTGCTGTTCGCCGTGGTGATTGCATAGCGCAGCCGATTGACGGATTCTCCGCCCCAGGCATCGAGGAGATAACCTTGGGCATCGACGGGTGACAAACCCAGCGTGGCCGTCGGCAGGAATCCATCATACGGGTTGGTGCACACCCCAGGGCTTGACAGACTCTCCAAGCCGTTGCTGCCGGCGATCGCCGGACAGGGCAGACGATCATTGGCCATGGCAAAGCCGAGCAGGGCGTCGCGCGCCTCCGCCAGCCTTTTCTGGGTATCGCCAAAGCTGCGGACATCCTGCTGTGCCGATAACGGCAGCAGCATGCCGCCCAGCAGCAGTGCGATGATGAACATCACGATCGCCAGTTCGATCAGGGTGAAGCCGCGCGCGGCAATAGTCGGCGCTGGTGATACGGTGAGTTTCATGGCTGCCATGTGGTGAACATTTTACTGATTGTCACTTCCTGATCCTGTGTCCGTTGCGAGCCGGTGAAGCCGAGTCTCGCCTTGCGCAGGCCCTGACGATAGCAAACATTGTCCGATCCGCAGGTCTGGCTGGCTGGACAGACGCCCGAACTACAGGCGGATTCCGCGACATCAAATACGGCCCCGGTGTCGCTCAGCTTCTCTGTGAAACCCGGGTAGAGCAGGCTCATCGGGCGGGTGGTATCTTTCATGGCGATGATTTGATTGGAGACCGTGACGCTGTCGGCGAGGATCCATACCTTGGTCTGCATGGTGGTCTTGCTGTTTTCGGCTGCGGCGGGATCAATCGTACGTAAGGGCGTGACTTCAACGCGCACATGGAACAGCTGTCCTCCTGTTCGCAGGTTTATGAATTCGATACCGGGCGACGTAGCGGGATTTGTCGGTGGACGCCGGGTCGGGACCAGGCTGGCTGCGGTGGGGAAGCCATGCACGTTGTCGTCGTCGTCTGGAAGTGTCACCGCATCGGTGGCGTTGGCGGCTTCGTGGCCCCAATAGACGATCGCGGCATGGCTGTTCGCGGTTTGGGCCGGAACAGCGCCGCAACTGGATACGTAGCATGGATCGTTGCGCCCCGCGTTGGTAGAACCCTCTCCGCTGAAGCCAGGAAAGCCTGTATTGCGTGACTGATCGAACTCGATGCCTATTTTTGGAAACTTTACTTTCGGCGTGAAACCGTTGTCGCCGGAATATCCGAGATGGTTTCCGGCCATGCCGCAAGGCAGGTCGGGGTTGCTTTCCGAATCGATGAGGGAAAAGACGAAACCGGTGTTGCCGACGCTGGTGCCGAGCGTTGCGAAGGAAAACTGAAAGTAGCTGCGAAATCCGCTACCCAGGTCTTTTTCGTCGGCGGCCCAAGCGCAACCGAACAGGGCCGCGGCACTGACTATGCTGCTGGTTACGTTTTCCTTTCCCAGCGTCAGGGTACTGGTGGCCGGGTTGTAAGAGACCAACTGCTGTGCGGCGCTCAGAGTCGGCGATTTGACCTCGGTCAGGTTTGCCCCGCTGGGAATACAGCGGACGATGTCCTGGCTTGCGGTCTGGCTGGCTGATACCTGCGCCAACAGGCTGGGCCCGGTGAAACTCGGCGTGCCGGTGGTAATAAAGCCGGTGAGATTGGCGCCTTCAAGATAGTTGGCCGGCGTATCGCGCTCGGCTGCTGTACTGCGCGACTGGCCGGTCCCGCGCTGGTTGCCGAAAAAGATTGCCGCCGCACACGACGTCTGCGCAACGCCGTCAACGGTCACCGTCCACGAGCCGATATCGGGCTTGGCGACGAATACCTGATCCCGGTAGTGGCTGAAGTAGCCGAGCGGATTCTGCGTGTCGTCGTAGCAGGTGCTTGCAGGGATGCGGCCGACGCGCTTGTCGGAGGGCGCCGCGAAACCGGTTAGCGGGTCGGGTGTGAAGCCGGGGCCGGCGGCGATCTGATCGCGCAGGCAAAGGGTCATGCGCTCGAGCATGGCGTTGACGTCGGTGCGGAAATAGCTCGAGCCGCGCAGGGTGCGAAACAGCAGTTCGCTGGTGACCATGGCGCCGGTGTCGTTGGCGACGATCGTGCAGGCCGAGGCATCGTTGGCCGGACAACTGCCGGCCCGGAGCGTTCCGTCGCTGCGCCGGTTGATGGTACCGCCGGCCGACAGGGACTTGTTTGCGGCGGAGGTGTCGCCGCTCGCGCTGTTGGTCGTGCCGGCCAGATAGTTGGTGATGCCTGCGAGGTCTGTTGCCACGACCGGGTCCAGGTAGTTGCTGACCGCGTAGTTGCCGCCGCACTCGGTCACGCTGTCGGTCGCCGAGGCGCTGCGATCCTGGCCCGTGAGCGGCGACCCGGGCGAGAAGATGACCGCAATCGGGCGGTCGTGGTCCGAAGTGATGGCGCTGACCATGGCGCTTGTGCCATCGGCGACGACAACATCCATTTGGCTCAGGGTATCCCAGTTCATCGGGCTGGTGCGCTGGATGCGCTGATGGCTGCCGGAAACCGCATACCAAAGGCATTCGCCGTCGGCGTCCCTGAGCGGTCCGGTGCCCAGCGTGCGCCAGGGGAAGCGGCCGATGGCCGTGACGTTGAGCGCGTTGCCCGTGAAATTGGCCGCATCGCAGCCTTCTTCGGTGCAGCCGGCGTTGTTGTTGCGGGAACTGCCGAGGTCGGGCAACGGCAGATAGCCATAGACGACGCCTGAGGTACCCGTTTTCAGCTGCTCCTCGCGAAAAAGCACGGCATAGCCGATCAGTGCTTCGCGCGCCTGCGTCAGCGCCTCGCTCGTCTGCTGTTGCCGGCGCGCCTGCATGAGTTCCGGCGATATATTGCTGATGAAGAAATACAGGCCGCCCATGGCGAGGAGGGCAAGCAGCATTATCAGCAGAAAGCCTCGCTGCTTGCGACCCAGCGACCGCCGTCGCCGATTCATCATGATTCCCTGTCAGCGCCTGAGGGCTGGCGTGGCCGGCGTCACCACTACCCCGCCGCCCAAGCGCGTATTGCGCTCGCCCGTTGCCCGGTTCATGGCTTCACCCACCTTGAGTTGCGCCGGCGTTTCTTCACCGGGCGCCAGCAGCGCGCTACCCGGAGTCCTGGGCGAAACGATCGCACTGACGCCGGTGCGCGAAGATTCGCCCTCGGTTTGTGCCTGGCGGTTGATCCATACGGTCGCCTTGCCGCTGGATCGATAGACGACACCGTCCAGGCTCATGGTGTTGCCTTGCAGGGTTTGCGCCTCCTGGATGTTGAGCGTGCGCTGGCGCTCCAGGGTGAGTCGCCTTTCGGGTGTGAAGAACAGACGACCCAACTCCGGGGCGTCCGCGGCAAAGGCGGGAGCGAGCATGGTCAGGCCGACGAGGCCGGGCATCATCCGGCTTGAAATTCTCACTTGGCCTCCCTCAAGGTAATCCATTCGAGCGTGCAGTCGGCTCTCAGCTGTGCATTATTGCCGCGATTGGCGTTGCCCGGGGCAATGCGCTCGATCGTGCAGGAGCGGACTTGAAGCAGCGCCTCCACGGTATCGCGCAGCTCCGCAAGAAACGCCAGCAGTTCACCCTCATGCAGCAGTTCGATTTGCAGCCGCATCTGGCTCGACATGACCTCGAAGCCGCCGGCTGACGCGCCTCCGGCCAGGATGCTGGCATCCGCAGGCCGCTGCGGCGAGAATTCGTAACCCAGTTTGAAAATGCGGCGCGCAACCTTGATGCGGGCGATGGTTTCAATCCAGTCCAGGCGCTTTTCCGGGCCGATATAGCCGCGTGCCTTGAGCGTCTGGAAGCGGTTAATCTTGTCGCGCAGCTCCTGCTCCTCCACGCGCGCCCGCGCCAGTCTGGTCTGGATGTCCTTGCGTGCCGTGGCGGCTTCCTTGAAAGTCTTTTCACTGCTCTTTTTCAACTGCCGGGTACTCCACACCGAGCCGCCGCCAATCAGGGCCATGATGACCAGGAAGGCGATGGCCCATTGCAGGCGCTTCAGGTCGTTGGCGTCAAGCTTCATGCGTTTCCCGCCCTATTTTTCATCGCTACTCTCACAACTGGCGCGCAATGCGCAAGGCGAACTTCGGTGCATCCGCAAGTTGCGCGTCGCTGCTTTCGCCGGCGCTCTTGAGCGACTTGTTGGACTCGATGTCGAAGGGCCGGGCGAGTACCTGGACATCCGTTTGCGGGTCGCGCAGTCGGGCGGCGAAGCTTTCAATCAATTCTATCTGGGCGCGCTGGTCACTGACCAGGCCGAGTGGAAGTCGCGCCTGCATCTCGATGGTCACCCAGTTTCCTGCACCGCTCGACGCAGGGGGCTGCGCTGCACCTGTTCCCCGCTTTGCGTCCGCCGAAACTTTCTGGTCGGCATCGAGACGATCGACAATATTCCAGGTGAGGCGGGTAAGTTCGATTTTCGGGCTGTCGTTTAGCGCCAGACTCAGGTGGATCAACAGGGGTTCCATTGCCGGGGTGCGTTTCTGCAGAGCTTCGAGACGCCCAATCAGTGCGCGCAGGTTGTCCGGGGTGACGCTGATCTTCGGCAGCCCCTCCAGAATGGTGTTGTAGCGCTGGGTGTCGGCAGTGGTAAGGGCCTTGGTGGCTTCGGTCGCGTCGCGCAGTTCGTAGATATTGAGGGCGGTCTTGCCGGCAAACAGCAGACAGCCGGCCAGCACGATCCACGCGCTACTGGTCAGCGCAAAGCGTATTTGCCAGAGCTTGTGGAAACGTGTCTCGCTTGCCGGTGCAAACTGTTGCTTGGGCGTCTTGGTCGCCAGGCAGTGGATGAACAGCTTGTCGGCGTTGCTGTCTGGCGGGACATCCTTGAGGCCCTGCTTGGCCGCAGTCGCAGCGAGGTCAATGAATTCGAACTGAAGCTCGCCGGTGTCGCGGCAGAAGTCCTTCAATCCCGGTATCTGCTCGGCATGGGCCAGGACCATGGTACGCAGGGCGGCGCCACGTGGAATTTGACGCTGGGCGACAAGATACTGGAATATCTTGGCCGAGTCGTTGGCGCAGGTGCGGCCGATTTCGTCGAGACTGCGGGTGGCGAGTTGTGACAGTCGCGAGAAACGCAGCTGGCCCTTATCGAAAAAGGTCTGCCGCACCCCGCCGCGAGTCAGACTGACGAATAGAGCCGGGCCGCTCTGGCTCAACATCTGTGGAGCGCAGCGAGCAAGCACCAAGGGTACGGAATAGACGCCGACAAGTATGGCTTCCGCTTCGCGCAGAGTATCCAGCCAGGGCGTGAAGGTCTCAATCCGGGTCAGCGCGGCGAACAACAGCTTTTCATCGCGCCGGCCCTCGCTGGCGCGGCCCAGCGAGACTGCTGCTGCCAGGGGCGTGTTGTAGTAGTACTGGCTCAGGCGCCGCTGCAGCAGGGCGTCGCGGTCTCCGCCCTGGACGTAGGGAAGATCTTCGAGTTGGAAGCCCTCTTCGGCGATGTCCGCCAGCAGGTAGAAAAGGCTGGAGCGATGCTTTCTGAGATAGGCGGAGAAAGCTTCCAGACCCACCGGTTCGTGGCTGAACTCGCCCTCGATCTTGATGCGGCCGGCACTCCAGCAGTGCGCCGTGAGGAAGGGGCCATCGAGCAGGAGAATGCGCTTGGCGGTCATCAGGTTTTCATCTTGGTGATGATGTCGTAGATCGGGCCCAGCACGGCCATCATGATCCAGCCGAGCAGCAGACCGATGGTCACGGTCATGACCGGTTCGATCATCGCCTGCACCCTCTCGATTGATTCACGCACATCGCGATTGTAGAAGTAGCTGACATTCGTCAGCGCCGCGTCCAGCGCACCGGTGCCCTCGCCCACGCGCAACATGCGCAGCACCAGCGGCGGAAACATTCCGGCATTCTGGAAGGCCACCGTAACGTTCTGGCCTTCGGCAATCAGTCCGCCGACCTTTTCCAGACTTTCCTTGATTACCAGATTGCCGACCACGTCCTCGGTTGCCTTGATCGAGTCGAGAATGGTTATGCCCGAAGAATACATCATGGCAAAAACCGAAGCGAAGCGCGACAGGATGATCTTGCGCAGGATCTCGCCAACATACGGCAGGCGCAGTTTGATGTCGTCAAAGCGGTAACGTGCCGCCCGACTGGTGCTGACCAGAAAGGCGCCGATGGCGGCAAGGATGAGCGGCAGGCCGAGCACGATGTACCAGTAATTGACGAAGAACTCCGAGGTGAAGATCAGTATCTTGGTCTGCATCGGCAGTTCCTGTCCCATGTTGCGGATGAAGCCGGCCATCTTCGGCACCAGGTAGATCATCATGAACAGCGTGATGGCGACCACTACCGTGGCGAGAAAGGCCGGATACATGATCAGCTTCTTGGTGTGGGCCGCGAGTTCGTCCTGCCACTTGAGCGATTCAAGCAGGTTGTTGAGCACATGTGGCAAGGCGCCGGTCTCTTCGCCGGCGCGGATCAGGCTGACCATCACTCCGTCGAACGTCCGTGGATGCTCGGCAAGCGCCTGCGACAGCGTCTTGCCGCCTTCGATGCTTTCCACCATGCCGGCGAGGATTTCGCGAAAGCGCGGGTTTTCGATGGTGTCACGCAGGTCGCTGAGGCTTTCGATCATCGACACGCCCGCGCGCGCGAGTTGCTCCAGATGAAAACAGAAGTTGATCAGTTCCGGGCGGCTGATTCGGGCCTGGTTCATCAGGCCGCCCTGCTTCACTATGTCGCCATTGATGAAGTCGAGGTCGATGCGCTTCAGGCGCATCTCGAGGTCGATCAGGTTGATCGCTTCGAGGCGCCCCATCACCTTTCTGCCGTGGGCGTTCACTGCCTTGTAGGCATAGAGGGCCATGTTGGGATGCGTGAGATTGCGTGCGTGGGTGCGCGGTGCCGCGGCGCGGCTACATCCGCTCCGTGAGGTCGATGACGCGACCGACTTCTTCGATCGAGGTGGAGCCGTCGCGCACGCGGCGCAAACCGTCCTCAGACAAGGGGCGGAAGCCCTTGTCGCGTGCCAGGCGGCGAATCTCGCGCTGCGTGGCACGGCGGCTGATGAGATCGTCGAGATCGTGATCCAGGCGCAGCATTTCCATGATCGCAATGCGGCCCCGATAGCCCTGGTATTCGCAGTGGTCGCAGCCTGTGGCACGGTAGAGGATGGGCGCCGGCTGGCCGCTGACGACGCCCATCAGCTTGCATTCGTGCGCTTCGGCGGGATAGGGTTTGCGACAATGGGTGCACAGGCGGCGCACCAGACGCTGGGCGATAATGCCGATGATGTTGCCGGCCATGATGTCGGGCAGCACACCGATATCGAGCAGTCGCGGAATGGCGCCCAGCGCCGAATTGGTGTGCAGGGTTGAATACACCTGATGGCCGGTCATCGCCGCGCGAAAAGCCATGTCGGCAGTATCCTCGTCGCGGATTTCGCCGACCAGGATGATGTCCGGATCCTGGCGCATCATGGAACGGATGCCGTTGGCAAAATCCAGCTTGGCGGATTCCGCCACTGAAGTCTGGCGGATCATCGCCATCGGATACTCGACCGGATCTTCGAGGGTCATGATGTTCACGCCCTCTTCGTTGATGTGGTTGAGCACCGAGTAGAGCGTCGTCGTCTTGCCGCTGCCGGTGGGGCCGGTGACCAGGATGATGCCCTCCGGGCGCGCTACCATCAGCTTCATCAGCCCCATCTGCTGGTCGTCAAGTCCCAGGCCGTCGAGCGGCACAATGCCTTTCTGCCGGTCAAGGATGCGCAGGACGATGTTTTCGCCGTGGATGGTCGGCTGCGAGGCGACCCGGAAATCGACGGGACGGCCGCTGATGTTGATCGAGATCCGGCCGTCCTGTGGCGCACGGGTTTCGGCGATGTTCATGCCGCTGATGACCTTGATGCGCACCGCCATGGCCGGCCAGTAGGTTTTGTGCAGCGCGCGGATCTGGCGCAGGATGCCGTCGATGCGATAGCGGATGCGCAGGAAGCTGGCTTCCGGCTCGAAGTGGACGTCGGATGCATCACGTTTTACGGCGTCGGTGAGCAGCGCATCGACCAGACGCACCACCGGCTGACTGTATTCGTCGAGTGAAGCCGACAGGCTGCGATAGTCGATCTCGCCGGTTTCGATTTCGTGCAGGATGCCGTCGATCGAGAGTTCATGACCGTAATACTGATCGATGGCGCGGGCGATTTCCGATTCGCCGGCAAGCAGCGTTTCGATCACCAGTTCCGGGTGAATCAGCGTGCGCAGCTTGTCCAGGGCGACGATGTCGTTGGGATCGGCAATCGCGATCTTGAGCCGCTGTTCGGCCTGCGAATAGCTGAGCGCGAGGAACATGTGGCGCTTGGCCAAGTCGCGCGGCACCAGGCGCAGGGCGTCGGCATCAATGATCGTGTTGGCCAGATCCACGGCCTTGTGACCGAGCGATTCGCCGAGTGCGTCACGCAAAGTGGCTTCGGAGACAAAGCCGAGAGCAACCAGCAGCTTGCCTACCGGCTGGTTGGATTTGATCTGCTCAAGCAGTGCAATGCGAAGTTGATCCTCGCTGATCACGCCATGCGTGATGAGGATCTGGCCAATGGGGCGGCGGCTGACTGGTGGTGGATTCATACGAGCATCATTATCCCGCATCTGCCTGCGAGGGCAAGCCCCGTCGCGTGCAAAACCGGACTACGGCTGCAAGGTGTTAAGCCTTGCGGTCGCCTGTGCCTTGTCGAATCCGGCGGGTCGGGTCTGCGCGGCGGCGATGGCCTGACCGTAGTACTGTGCGGCCAGCTTGTTCTGGCGCAAGTGTTCGAGGCTGATCGCGAGATTGTAGAGGATGTCGGGATTATCCGGCTCCGCGCTGTAGGCGCGAAAGTAGGCTTGCTGAGCCTCGTTCCAGCGGCCATGACGGGCGTAGAGATTGCCCAGGGAAAAATGCGGTGCCGCGAGTTCGGGCTGTGCCGCCGACAGGCTCTTCAGTCGGCTTTCGGCGGCGCTTGGATCAATCTGCCCGCGCATGTTGATCAGGGCCGACATGGCCACCGTATCGTGCGGATCGGCCTCCGTGATTTGTCGATATAGCGACTCGGCCTGATCGAGGCGGCCCTGACGTACGGCGATGGCCGCCAGGCCATGCAGGGCATCGGTGTTGCGCGGGTCCGATTTCTGCGCGCGCTCGTATTCGATCTGCGCCGTAGCGAGATCACCTCGATTGAAAGCATCGAAGCCGCGGATCAAGGCGGGGTTGACCTTTAACGGCGCCCTGGTGACCCGAACCGGGCCGTCCGGTTCGGCTGGCGCGGCGGCTGGAATCGCGCGGCGGGCTCGGGCCGGAGCTTTGCTGGCGACTGCAGCGGAATCATCCTCCTTGTCCTCTGTTGCCGGACCAGCGGCGCGCGGTACGCCGGCGACCGGAGCAATGGGTGGCGCGCCAAGAGTCGGCGCTGGCGCTACGGCGGCAGGTTTCGATACCACAGCCGGGGGGGGCGATGGCGGGGCCCGGCTGGCGATCAGGGCAGACTTCGGTTGTAACTGCCACCAGAAGTAGCCGCCGATGCCCAGGACCGAAAGGACAGTGATTGCGCCGACCGCAATCGCAAAGCTTTTTCGCGCCGGCGGCTTGGCGACTTGTTTGGCCGCAAACAGGTTCTGCGCCGCCGACCTGCTTTGCGGGGCATCCCGCTCGGACGGTGTGAGTCGGGGCTCGGCCGCGGCAGTCGCACGCGAGGCCGTGTCCGCAGCAGCAGCAGCCTGATCGGTGAGCGGCCCCGCCAAGGGAACTGGCGGCGAGGCCCTCAACCGCGCGGATGCTGCACGCTCGGCCTCGGCAAGAAACTTCGCGTCAAGCTCTTCGAGATGCGAAGGCAGGTGAGGCAGGTTCCCTTCGCTCGAGGCACTGTCTTCAGCGGCCAGCGATGAACCGGATTCGGGCTCGCTTGAGCCGGCCATCGGTTCCAGCGTAAGGCCGTCCGGGGCTCCCGCTGCGGTGGAACTTCCTGCACCCTCGCTCTGCCCCTGACGCTTCGCCAACTCGGCTTTCTTGAGGGCGTCCATGAGCAGGCTCATTGGGGGCCTGCTCCCTGACGTTCCGACTGCTGCGAGTCAGGCTTGCCGGAGAAGAAATCCTGCTTTGGCAACTGGTCGCGGAAGCTGCGATAGTCGCCGTTAATGCTCGGATCGCGAATGATGGTGGGTTTCAGGAAGATGACCAGTTCCGTCTTGGTGCTGGTGTCACTGCGATTGCGGAAGAAATTGCCGACGAGCGGAACGCCGCCCAGGCCGGGCACTTCATTGGTGGTGTAGTTGATCTTGTCTTCCATGAGGCCGCCCATCACCGCCACTTCGCCATCCGACAGGCGCAGCATCGACTCCATTTCACGCGTCTGAATTTCGGGAACGATGTTCTGGGCGCCGAGGTTCGGAGTCGGGTCGATCTTTCCTGCCCCCTTCAAACTGGAAATTGTCGGGCGCACGTTAAGCAGGATGCTGCCGTTCTCGCTGATCTGCGGCGTGACGCTCATGACCAGTCCTACCGACACCGACTGGGGTGTCGACGTGAAGTTGTTGGTCGTGCCGGTGGTGGTGGTTGTCGAGTCATTCTTGATCAGAAAATAGACGATGTTATCCACCACCTTGAGCATCGCCGTCTGGTTGTTGAGTACGCTGATTTTGGGGCTGGACAGGACTTTAACCTTGCCGAAGGTCTCCAGCAGGCTCAGCGTCGTCGACAGACCGAGTCCGGGTGCGACGTAGTTGAGCAGGAAAGCAAAGGTGCCGGGTGGCGTCGTGAAGGAACCCGCAGGATTTAGGAATGGGTCCGGCACGGGCACGCCGCTCGGATTTTGGGCCGCCGAAAACCCGGCCTGGGGATTGCCGGGGCGCAGGGAGCGCAAACTCTGCCAGTTGATCCCTTGCTGGTAGGCGTCGCTCAGGCTGACCTCGGCGATCGTGGCTTCGATGATGACCTGGCGCCGCGCGTTGGTCAGCACCAGATCGAGATATTCCTGAACCTTTTCATGCTGCCTGGATGTGGCGCGAACTACCACGACACCGGCTTCCGGGTTCACGATAATCGAAGCCGCTTCGCGGAACGTGGTGCGTTTGACGACGGTGGTGCCTTGCTGTTGCAGGCTCGCAGGATTCGGGCTTCCGGCAAGGCTGGCTGTACCGCTGCCAGACCGGCTTGACGACGATGACGGTCCGCCCTGCGCGCCGGTGCCGGTGGTGGCCTGCTGATCCGAGCGCTCGATCACGGTTTCACTCGATCCTTCCGGCAGAATCTTGTCCGTTTCGCGCAGGATGTCCTTCAGGTTCTTTTCCAGCGACTGCCAGAAATTGTTTTGCGCTGTGCTTTTTACGGAGGTACTGGAGTTGTTTCCGCTACCGCCCGCCACGGCTGCGCCGGTTGCGCTGGTGCTGGTCGATGCAATCTGCGTGTTGATCGAGACCGTGCCGCTCACGTCGCGCGACATGTTGACGTAATCTACCCTGTAGTTGCGCAGGAACGGGGAGTCCGGCATTACCACCAGATTGGGGCCGTCGAGTTCCCAGCGCATGTCGACCTGCTTGGCGATGCGCGTCAGGATTTGCTGCAGGGTCTGGTCGATGGCGTTGATGGTGACAATGCCGTTGATACCCGGATGGACATCGACATTGAGCTTCGCGTCGCGGGACAGGGCGAAGAGCAGGTCTTGTACCGGGATGCTGCGGACCGATACCGAGTACGACTCGGCCTTGGCCGCCGCCTTGGGACGCGCAAGCATGACTGTCGTAGCCACCGGTTGCGGGATGTCAGGGTTTGGAACGACCTGAGCGTCGGCACGGATATGTCCGGCAGACGGGGGCTGTGGTTGTATGCTGCTACATGCCGTCAGGATGAGGCTGAGAGCCAGCGCAACAGGGAACGGTGGAATCACTAGTGATGGGCGCAAACGAATCCCCGGTCAGATGGGTATATTGAAGTTAGGATAACACATTATATTTCCGATCCAAGTCAATGATTTAATGGGCTGACCGGCTTCAGTTCTCGGCGTAATAAATGTCTTAGCGAAGTCGCACGACCTGACGGGGGTAGGGGCTGCTGGTCCGCAGGGGCTTGGGCAAGCCGCGGATCGCCGCCGCCGCCGCCTCCCGTGTCGAATAGTTGCCGTACATGACTCCGTAGCGCGGCTTGCCGCTGAGTTCGGAGTAATAAACATGGACGTTGTTCATTTCAAAAGTGTTTCCCGCGAGCTTTTGTAGCAAGGCCTCGATTTCGCCGTGCCGGCTCGCGTCCGTGGCGAAGATCTGAATGAACCAGCGATCATCGGGCAATTGGGCGAGCCAGGTGTTTCCTGCTTCGAGGCGTTCGAGGGTGAGCGGTCCGACTTTGGGTTTGGCCGGCTGCGGTGGTACGGCGACGGCCGGCTCCGGCTTTGTGGCTGGGGAGGGCGGCGTTGTGCCGGCGCCGGCAGCTGGCGTGGCCGCCTCGGCGGACGGAGCACCGACCGTGGCGGCGGATGCAGATGGTGCGGCCGCTGGCGCCGTTGAGGCCGGTGGCGCGCCGGCGGTGCCAGGTGCCGCGGCCAGCTCGGCGGGCGGGGCGGCAGGCAAAGCAGATGCTATGCCGATGGAGTTGGTGGACGCCGGAGGTGCGCCAACAGCAGACACCGGAGCTGTGCCAGCAGCAGGCGCCGGGGTGCCGGCGTCGGTGTGCGAGGCTGCCAACAGCCAGATGATGATGCTTGACAGGGCGCCAATCGTGACCAAGGCGGCGATCCAGAGCGTCCGGGTTTTTCGTGCCGTCTTGCCGCCATAGGTCGCATCGCTGAATTCGCAGTCGCGAATGGCGGCTTGTATTTCTTTGGGACCGATTTGGTGGCTACCCGAGGAAAAGGCGGCCAGTAGCGCTTTGTCGGCGAGTATGTTGATGCGACGGGTAAGGCCTAGCGAACTCTGCTCGATTGATTTCAGCGCGGGCGGAGAGAATACGCTGGGGCCGCGATAGCCGGCGGCGCGCATGCGGAAATCGAGATAGTGGGTGATATCGTCACGCACCAGCGGCTCCAGGCCGAAGTTGTGGGTGATGCGCTCCTTCAACTGTCGCATGTCGGGCCGGGCGAGAACGTCGTTCAATTCCGGCTGGCCGAAGAGCACCAGTTGCAGCAGTTTGGCGCGGTTGGCCTCGAGGTTTGACAGCAGGCGGATTTCTTCCAGCGTTTCCACCGGCATGGCGTGGGCTTCGTCAATCAGCACGACCACCTGCCGACCTTCTCCGAATGATTTGATCAGATGATCCTGCAAGGCCCGCATTACGACCGAGGAGCGCGCATTGTCGGGCACATCGAGGCGCAGCTCGTCGGCGATGGCGTAGAGAATATCGTCGCGCGACAGCGACGGGTTCGCCAGATAGATAATGGTGACGGTTTCCGGCAGGCGTTCCATCAGTACGCGGCAGAGCATGGTCTTGCCGCTGCCGACTTCGCCGCTGACTTTGACAATGCCTTCGTCGTGGGTGATGGCGTAGATCAGCGCGTCGAGGGTTGCGCCGCGATTGGCCCCATCGAAAAAGAAGTCGGTATGGGGCGTGATGCGGAACGGTGGCTCGTTAAGTCCGAAGTGTTCCAGATACATATTGTCGGGTCGCCTATTGCGGAGTGGCGCGCTTGTCTCGTGCCAGCGTTTCGATGCGATTGTAAAGTGTGGTGCGGTTTACGCCGAGCAGTCGGGCCGCCTGGCTCATGTTGCCGTGGGCGAGTTGCTGCGCGGCCTCTATGTAGGCTTCTTCCCAGCGACGCAGCGTGGCGTCGAGGTCGAAGTCATGGCGCGACTGAATATCGTTCAACGCAATCGCCACGAGTTCAGCCCCGCCTGCCATAGTCGGCGCCGGCAGGACGCCGGCAGCAAACGATTCATTGCCCAGATCGAGTTCCGCTTCGAGATCATGAACGCCAACCTCTTTCCCGGCGAGCTTGGTCGTCAGCCGGATGGCGATATTGCGCAGTTCGCGGACATTGCCCGGAAACCGGTAGCTCAGCAGACGTTCGGTGGCTGCTGCGGTGAGTCGGAACGGCGCCAAATCTGCCTGTGCCGTGTAGACCGCGCGAAAATGCTCAAGCAGACGTATGCGGTCGTCGCCGAGATCGCGCAATGGCGGTATGGTGACCGTAAAAACCGACAGTCGGTGGTACAGATCGGCGCGAAAACGCCCTTCGCGAACCTCTTTCTTCAGGTCGCGGTTAGTCGCAGTGACGATGCGCGCGGATGAATGCCGGGCCAGGGTCTCGCCAATGCGCTGGAACTCGCCGTTTTCGAGTACACGCAGGAGTTTTGGTTGTAGGTCGAGGGGAAGCTCGCCGATTTCATCGAGAAACAGCGTGCCGTCGGAAGCGTCCTCGAAATAACCGGCGCGTGCGCCGCTGGCGCCGGTGAACGCTCCCTTGCTATGGCCGAACAGCGTCGCTTCCACCAGGTTGGGGGAAATCGCCGCGCAGTTGAGGGCAAGGTAGGGCTTGCCTGTGCGCGAGGACAGTCGGTGCAGGGCGGCAGCGGCAAGCTCCTTGCCGCTGCCCGACTCGCCTTCGATCAGAACTGGAAAGGGCGAGTCCGCCAACTGCCTGAGTTGCGTCCGCAGTTTTTGCAGCGGGGCGCTGTCGCCAATCAGACCATCATCTATCTCTGCCGATGTGTCTCTAAAAGACAACACCCGGCGAATGAGGTTCCGCAGATAGTCCGGGTCGGCCGGCTTGGCGACGAACTCGGTCGCCCCGAGCGCCCGAGCGTGGCGCGCATTGAGTTCGTCGCTCTGGCCGGAAAGGACCACGATGCGGGTTTCCGGGGCATGCGCGAGAATGTCCGCAATCAGGGCGAAACCTTCATCCGGGCGATGCGGCGTTGGCGGCAGGCCAAGATCAATCAATGCGAGAGCGGGAAAATTTTTCTTGTCGCGCAACAACGCGACCGCTTCGGCACGCGTTGAGGCAGTGCTTACCGCGTAGTCGCGGCCGAGAAAATAGCTCAACGAGTCGGCGATCAGCGGGTCATCGTCGACAATCAGCAGCTCGGTTTTGCTGTTAGGTGCGGTCAAGGATGGTGAGAAACGAAGGCAGGTTGAGTTGATCGCAACATCATAGCGGAAAGCCGGGATCGCCACTTTCAGTGGTGGCTGGCGTTTATCCCGCTCTTCACCGGCTGAGGCCGAGCGCCGGATCACCCCATTCTGCTAGAATCTACGGCTGCAAATTTGACCGGGGTTCCCGGTGTGAACATGTCCCAGGAATCTCTTGTCGAAATCCGCGATCTGAACTTCACCTACGACAGTCGGCCGGTCCTTACCGGAATCAACATGACGATTCCGCGCGGCAAAGTTGTTGCGGTCATGGGCATTTCGGGTTGCGGCAAGACCACTACATTGCGCCTGATCGGCGGCCAGCTGAAGCCAACCTCCGGCACGGTCAGGGTCGGCGGTCAGGTTGTGCACGAGCTCGATGCGGATGGTCTGTATGCCCTGCGTCGGCGCATGGGCATGCTGTTCCAGTTTGGTGCCTTGTTTACCGACATGTCCGTGTACGACAATATTGCATTCCAGATGCGCGAGCACACCGATCTGCCGGAAGCCCTGATTCACGATTTGGTATTGATGAAGCTGCATGCCGTGGGACTGCGTGGCGCTCACCGTCTGATGCCGGCGGAGTTGTCCGGCGGCATGGCGCGGCGGGTCGCCCTGGCGCGCGCGATAGCGCTCGATCCGATGCTGATGATGTACGACGAGCCCTTCGCCGGTCTCGATCCGATTTCGCTGGCCATTGTCGGCGAACTGATTCGCAAGCTGAACGATGCGCTGGGCGCCAGTTCCATCGTGGTCACCCACGATGTGCAGGAGTCATTGAAGATTGTCGATTACGTTTATTTCGTTTCCGAGGGGAAAATTGTTGCCGAAGGCACCGCCGAAGACATGAAGAACTCCAAGGTTCCCTATGTGCACCAGTTTGTCTGGGGTGAGTCCGACGGCCCGGTACCCTTCCAGTACCCGTCCCGCCCGTATGGCGAAGAACTGATGCAAAGCGGGGCGCACGGTGGATAACGGCGTCGTGCGCGCGCTGCGCGATCTGGGGCAGCGGGTCACTGCGCGCATCTGGCGACTCGGCTATGCAAGTCGCTTCTTTCTCGCCATCCTGATGTATTCCGGGACGTCGCTGCGCCGTCTGCATCTGACAATACGGGAAATCTACTTCACCGGTGTCTTGAGCCTGATCATCATTCTGGTTTCAGGCCTGTTTGTCGGCATGGTGCTCGGCTTGCAGGGTTATGACACGCTGGCGCGCTATGGTTCCACGGAGGCGCTCGGGGTTCTGGTGTCCTTGTCCTTGGTGCGCGAGCTGGGCCCTGTGGTTGCGGCTCTGCTGTTTGCCAGTCGCGCGGGTTCGGCAATTACCGCTGAAATTGGCATGATGAAGGCGACCGAGCAGCTTTCCGCCATGGAAATGATGGCCGTTGATCCGATTTCTCGTGTTGTTGCGCCGCGTTTCTGGGGCGGCGTGATTTCAATGCCCCTCCTTGCTGCGCTATTTTCAGCGATGGGTATTTTTGGCGGTTATCTGGTCGGCGTGCAACTGATCGGTGTCGATGAGGGCTCGTTCTGGTCGCAGATGCAGGCTTCGGTCGATTTCCGCGAGGATATCCTCAACGGCGTGATCAAGAGCTTTGTGTTCGGCATCATTGTCAGTTGGGTGGCAGTGTTCGAGGGCTATGATGCCGAGCCGACCGCCGAGGGTGTTTCCGGGGCGACCACGCGTACCGTTGTAACATCGTCGCTGGCGATTCTGGCCGCCGACTTCATTCTCACCGCCTTCATGTTTACAGGGACATGACATGAGCCGTACTTCACTTGACCTCTGGGTCGGATTTTTCGTTGCCGTCGGATTGGGTGCACTGTTGTTTCTTGCCCTCAAGGTGGGCAATCTGGCATCCTCCAGCAGCGGGGATACTTATGCAATCCAGGCCAAATTTGATAATATTGGCGGTTTGAAGGTGCGCGGGGCGGTCAAGAGCGCTGGCGTTGTGGTGGGGCGTGTGACGGAAATTCGCTTTGATCCCGAGGCCTATCTGGCCCTGGTGACCATTCAGGTGGATGCCCGCTACAAGTTTCCGCGCGATACTTTCGCGACGATCAACACGTCTGGTTTGCTGGGCGAGCAGTACATAGGGTTTGAAGTGGGCGGCGATACGGAAATGCTGAAAGCGGGCGATACAATCAAAAAAACGCAGTCGGCGGTGGTTCTGGAGAAACTGATCAGTCAGTTCATGTTCAACAAGGCCGCCGAGGATGGTGGTAAAAAGTAGTCAACAGGTGCCGGAAAAGACAATGAAGACCACGCCGCCTACTCGCATCAAATCTCTCGCGGTCGCCATCGCGGCCGTCGGCCTGCTGGCCGGCTGCGCGACATCCGGAAATCCGAAGGATCCGATCGAAGGCTTCAATCGAGCCATGTTTGCCTTCAACGAAGGGCTTGATGCAGCCATCATCAAACCGGTTGCCGTCGGCTATGAGGCGATACTGCCATCCCCCATCAGAACGGGCGTCACCAATTTCTTCGCCAATATCGACGATCTGTTCATTGGCGTGAATAACCTGCTGCAGGGCAAGGTGCCGGAGGCGTTCAGTGATCTGGGCCGGGTCGCGATCAATACAACCATTGGCCTACTCGGCATTATCGATTTTGCGTCCGACGCCGGTCTGGAAAAGCACGACGAGGATTTCGGCCAGACTTTTGGTCGCTGGGGTGCCGGCAGCGGTGCGTACGTGGTGATTCCGGTATTCGGGTCGCGCACTGCGCGTGACACGGTGGGTTTGGTGCTCGATGTCGCGGCGGATCCAGTGGCGCAGCACAAGCCGATACCCGCCCGAAATGTCGCACTCGTTCTGCGCCTGGAGAGCGACCGGGCCAACCTGCTGTCGGCTGACAAGGTTGTCGAGGAGGCCGCGCTGGACAAGTATTCCTACATGCGTGACGCCTATCTGCAGCGACGCCGTAACCTGATTTACGATGGCAACCCGCCGCGTGAGGTCGAGGCGGCTGCTGAACAAGCGGATGGTCCGGCAACAACAGCTGAGGCGGCACCCGTGGCGTCTGCGCCATCTGTGTTGGCAGCTCGCGCGGAACCGGCAGAACTCAAAAAATAGTATTCCACTCCGGGACGTATTGTCCCAACCCCGGCCACAGCACCAGTAATCTCAGGAAATCCAGAATGAAATCCCTGCTTGTATTCTTCAGCGGCCTTCTTATCGCCACGACGGCGATGGCTCAGGAAGTCGCCCCCGATGTTCTGGTCAAGAACGTGACCAATGAGGTGCTGGACATTGTCCGCAAGGACAAGGACATACAGTCCGGCAACACCAAGAAAGCCATCGAGCTGGTCGAGACCAAGCTGCTCGGGCACTTCAACTTCACGCGCATGACCCAGCTGGCGTTGGCCCGGGATTGGCGACAGGCCAGCGCGGCGCAGCAGAAGATCCTGACCGACGAGTTTCACTCCCTGCTGGTACGGACCTATTCCAAGGCCTTGACCGAGTACAAGAACCAGACCATCGTTTTTAAACCCTTCACGCTCAAGGCGGGAGAGACCGATGTTCGGGTTCGCACCGAAATCAAGCAGGCGGGTGCGGGCAAAAATATCGACCTGGATTACTACCTTGAAAAGTCCGGCCCCGCCTGGAAAGTCTACGATATCGAAGTCGGTGGCATCAGTCTGGTTACCACTTACCGCGATTCATTTGCAACCGAGGTACGTAACAGCGGCATCGACGGTCTGATCAAGTCGCTGCAAGCCAAGAACAAGTCGGGCGAATCCACTTCGGTAAAGAAATGATTCGTATCGCCGGTGATTGCGTCGAGGTATCCGGCCCGATGACCATGTCGGGGGCTGCCACATTGCTCGCCGAAGGCGAAGCCGCCATTGCGGCCAATGCTTCGGCGTTCGACCTCGCCGCCGTGACCGACATGGACTCGTCCTGCCTGGCCGTGGTTTTTGGCTGGATGCGAGCGGCAAAGGCCGGTGGAAAAACCTTGCGCTTTCTGAACCCGCCGCAGAGTCTGCTGAGTCTCGCCGCCGTATACGGCGTCGCTGATCTTCTTCCGTCGCATTGACCGCAGCCTTCGGGTTGGTCTTTCGTAATGTCCGCTGCGATCCGCATTCAGCAGGTCTCTAAGCGCTTTGGCAATGTCCAGGCGCTGGACGGGATCGATCTTGAGGTCCAGCGCGGAGAGTTCTTCGGCCTGCTGGGTCCCAACGGCGCCGGCAAGACAACCCTGATTTCCGCGCTGGCCGGACTGGTTCGCGCCGATGCCGGCAACCTGAGCGTGATGGGCCACGATGTTCAGTCTGACTATCGCGCGGCGCGCCGCCTCCTTGGGGTGGTGCCGCAGGAACTGGTTTTCGACCCGTTTTTCACGGTCCGCGAGTCGCTGAAGATTCAGTCCGGCTACTTCGGCATGGGCGACAATGATCGCTGGATCGACGAGATTCTCGAAAACCTCGGACTGACGTCCAAGGCCAATGCCAACATGCGCATGCTTTCCGGTGGCATGAAACGCCGCGTGCTGGTCGCCCAGGCATTGGTGCATCGTCCGCCGGTGATCGTGCTCGACGAACCGACCGCCGGCGTTGACGTCGAGTTGCGCCAGACCTTGTGGCATTTCATCCGGCGGCTGAACGAAGCGGGACACACCATCGTGCTCACCACGCATTATCTTGAAGAGGCCGAGAACCTGTGCACGCGCATCGCCATGCTCAAGGCCGGCCGCGTGGTAGCCCTCGACACCACGGCAAATCTGTTGCGCCGCTTCTCGGTGCATAGCTTGAGGCTGCGCACCGATGGCGTGATGCCGGAGGAGCTCACCCGTCAAGGCGCCGAAAATGGTGGCTGGTGGTCCTTGCCGTTTGATGGTTTTGACGAAGTCGAGCCGCTGCTGGCGAAGATACGCGCTGCCGGCTGCAGCCTAAAAGATCTCGAAATCGGCAAGCCGGATCTCGAAGAGGTCTTCGTCCGCGTCATGCAGGGACAGTCACAGGGACAGCTGAACTGAGATGCGCTACGGCGGATTTTCCACCCTCCTCTACAAGGAAGTGCTGCGCTTCTGGAAAGTGGGCTCGCAGACGGTCGGCGCGCCGGTACTCACCGCGCTGCTCTACCTGCTGATCTTTTCCCATGTCCTGGAAGGGCATGTGAAGGTGCACGGCGTCATCTACACGGCATTTCTGATTCCCGGGCTGGTGATGATGTCGGTACTGCAGAACGCCTTTGCCAATTCCTCGTCGTCGCTGATCCAGTCCAAGGTGACGGGCAACATCGTTTTCGTTCTGCTGCCGCCGATCTCCTATCTGGAGTTCTTCGCGGCCTATGTACTGGCTTCCGTGGTGCGCGGCCTGGTGGTGGGGACGGGCGTATTGTTCGCCACCTTCTGGTTTGCGCCGCTGACCTTTGCCGAGCCCTGGTGGATTCTGGTCTTTGCCCTGATGGGTGGTGCGATACTCGGCAGCCTCGGCGTGATTGCCGGCATCTGGGCCGACAAATTCGA
The DNA here is from genome assembly GCA_023229685.1 of Sulfuritalea sp. Taxonomy (GTDB): domain Bacteria; phylum Pseudomonadota; class Gammaproteobacteria; order Burkholderiales; family Rhodocyclaceae; genus Sulfuritalea. The sequence goes on along the minus strand of JALNYT010000001.1, from coordinate 373,525 downwards.
CCAGCTCGCCGCCTTCCAGAACTTTCTGATCATGCCGCTGACTTTTCTCTCCGGCGTGTTTTACTCCATCAACTCGCTGCCGCCTTTCTGGCAGCAGGTGTCGCACTGGAACCCGGTGTTCTACATGATCGATGGCTTTCGCCATGGCTTTTTCGGCGTCTCCGATGCCTCGCCGTGGCTGAGTCTTGCCGTGGTCGGCACGTGCCTTGCGGTGCTGACGACACTTACCCTGAATCTGCTGAAGCGCGGCTACAAGCTGCGCGCCTGAGGAGTTACACATGCTTGACCCAAAACAAATCGAATCCTGGATCGCTGCCGGTCTGCCCTGCGAGTTTGTTGCTGTCCAGGGTGACGGCCAGCATTTCGAGGCCGTCATAGTCAGCAGCGAGTTTGTCGGCCTGAATCGCGTCAAGCGGCAGCAGCGCATCAATACCGTTCTCAAGGCGCGTTTCGATTCAGGCGAATTGCACGCATTGTCGATGAAGACCCTGACTCCCGAGGAATGGAACGCCAATGGATAAACTGCTGATCACGGGAGGCGTTCCGCTCTCGGGTGAAGTGGCGATATCCGGCGCGAAGAACGCCGCCCTGCCGCTGCTGTGCGCGGCGCTGCTGACGAAGGAGCCGGTGACTTTCACCAATGTACCGCACCTGAACGACATCGGCACCATGCTGAAACTTCTGGCGCAAATGGGCGTCAAGGTTTCGCGGGAAGGTTCAAGAGTCGGCGCTGGCGACACGGTGACGCTCGATGCATCTGGCCTGAACAACGCCGTGGCGCCCTACGAAATGGTGAAAACCATGCGCGCCTCGATCCTCGTCCTGGGGCCGCTGGTGGCGCGCGCGGGCGAGGCCAGGGTCTCGCTGCCGGGTGGCTGCGCGATCGGTGCGCGGCCGGTCGATCAGCACATCAAGGGCCTGACCGCGATGGGCGCCGAGGTCAATGTCGAGCAGGGCTATGTGCATGCGCGTGCGGCACGACTGCAAGGGGCTCGTCTGTTCACCGACATGGTGACCGTGACCGGTACCGAAAACCTGATGATGGCAGCGTGCCTGGCGCAGGGCGAAACCGTGATCGAGAATGCCGCGCGCGAGCCGGAAGTGGTCGACCTGGCCAACTGCCTGGTCGCCATGGGCGCGCGCATCTCGGGCGCCGGCGGCGACGTGATCCGTATCCAGGGAGTGGATGCGCTGCACGGCACCACGCATCGCATCATGCCGGACCGCATCGAGACCGGCACCTATCTTTGCGCCGCGGCCGCGACGGGTGGCGAGATCCGAGTCACGGGCGCGTCTACCAGCTATCTGGACGCCGTGATCGACAAACTCATGGATACCGGCTGTGAAATTGTCGCCGAGCGCGATGCGATTCGCCTCAAGGCGCCGCGCCGGCTCACGGCAGTGAGCATCCGCACGGCACCGTACCCGGCCTTCCCGACCGATATGCAGGCCCAGTTCATGGCGATCAATGCGGTCGCCGACGGCACTGCGGTAATGCGCGAAACGATTTTCGAAAACCGCTTCATGCATGCGGTGGAACTGATCAGGCTCGGCGCCGACATCAAGATCGACGGCAACACGGCCTTCGTCACCGGCCGGCCGACGCTCGACGGCGCCACGGTGATGGCTACCGACCTGCGCGCGTCGGCCAGCCTGGTCATTGCAGGCCTGGTGGCGCAGGGTGAGACGCTGATCGAGCGGATCTATCATCTGGACCGCGGCTACGAAGGCCTGGAACAGAAACTGGCCGCTTTGGGCGCCAACATTCGCCGGGTAAAATGACCTGATGAGCGGAATCACGATCGCCCTCTCCAAGGGCCGCATCTTCGAAGAAACCCTGCCCCTTTTGGCGGCGGCAGGTATCGTTCCGGTCGAGGATCCGGAAAAATCGCGCAAACTGATCATCGGCACCAATCGCGACGACGTGCGCGTGGTGATCGTTCGCGCCTCGGATGTCCCGACCTATGTGCAATACGGAGCGGCCGATCTGGGCATCGCCGGCAAGGACGTGTTGCTCGAGCACGGCGGGGTGGGACTGTACCAGCCGCTGGACCTGAACATTGCCAAGTGTCGCATGTGCGTTGCGGCGCCGGCCGGCTTCGATTATGCCGCTGCCGTTCGCCGCGGAGCGCGCTTGCGCATAGCCACCAAATACATCGCCGTCGCGCGCGAACATTTCGCCGCCAAGGGCGTCCATGTCGATCTGATCAAACTCTACGGCTCGATGGAGCTTGCACCGCTGGCCGGCTTGGCCGAGGCGATTGTCGACCTGGTTTCCAGCGGCAGCACGCTTAAGGCAAACAATCTGGTGGAGGTCGAGGAGATCATGAAGATCTCCTCGCGACTGGTGGTGAATCAGGCGGCACTGAAGATGAAGCGCGAACTGCTGCAGCCCGTCATAGCTGCCATCGAAGGCGCGATCCGATGATTCGTCGCTTGTCGACCACGGACCCCGGCTTTCTTGCAACGCTGGACGCGCTGCTGCACTTCGACGGTTCGACTGACGATGCCATCGAGCAGACCGTCGCCGAAATTCTGAAACGAGTCCGCGCCGAAGGCGATGTCGCGGTCCTTGAGTACACGCGCCGCTTCGACCAGCTCGACGTCGGCACCATGGCCGAGCTCGAACTGTCCCGCAGCCAACTGCGGCAAGCCCTCGACAGCCTTCCAGCCGCCCAGCGGGCCGCGCTTGAAGCCGCGGCGCAGCGGGTGACGGCTTATCACGAGCGGCAGAAGCTCGAGTCGTGGAGTTTCACGGAAGCCGACGGCACCCGGCTCGGGCAAAAGATCACGCCGCTGGACCGGGTCGGCCTCTACGTGCCGGGCGGCAAGGCGGCCTACCCGAGTTCGGTGTTGATGAATGCACTTCCGGCCAAGGTGGCCGGCGTCGGCGAACTGATCATGGTGGTGCCCACTCCGCGCGGCGAGAAGAATGCGCTGGTGCTGGCTGCCGCCTGCCTGGTAGGCGTCGATCGCGTATTCACCCTTGGCGGTGCGCAGGCGGTCGCGGCGCTGGCCTATGGCACACAGACCATCCCGCAGGTGGACAAGATCGTCGGCCCCGGCAATGCCTACGTGGCCGCGGCCAAGCGCCGCGTCTTCGGCACCGTGGGCATCGACATGGTGGCCGGGCCCTCGGAAGTGCTGATCATCGCCGATGCCTCGGCCAATCCCGACTGGGTGGCGATCGACCTGTTCGCCCAGGCCGAGCACGACGAGCTGGCGCAGTCGATTCTGTTGAGTCCGGATGCCGGATTCATTGCGCGGGTCGCGGCCAGCATCGAAAGACTGCTGCCGACCATGCCGCGCCGCGAGGTCATCGCGACCTCGCTCAAGGGGCGCGGCGCGCTGATTCACGTGAGCGATCTGGAGGAGGCCTGCGCCCTCGCCAACCGCATTGCGCCGGAACACCTCGAACTGGCGGTGGCCGATCCGGCGCCGCTGGTGGACAAGATCCGCCACGCCGGCGCCATCTTCATGGGTCACTACACCTCGGAGTCGCTCGGCGACTACTGCGCCGGTCCCAACCACGTGCTGCCCACCTCCCGCAGCGCGCGCTTTTCTTCGCCGCTGGGGGTCTATGATTTTCAGAAGCGCACCAGCCTGATCGAGGTGTCGAAGGCCGGAGCGCAAACTCTGGGGCCGATTGCCGCGACACTGGCGCATGGCGAAGGACTCACCGCCCATGCCCGCGCGGCAGAACTGCGCCTAAAGCCTTAGCGCCTGCACAAAGGCGAAGTGCCGACCCGCGTTGCCCGCAGTTTTTCCGGCGCAACTCGGCGATGCGGAAGCCGGGCATCCTGCCGGGCGTATATCTCCGGAAAATGAAGCAGAGTAGTATTGCGCGCATTTCGTCGCGCCGGATTTCACTGGATCACCGCTCCTAAGAAGACATTTGAATGACTTCGACTTTCCTCGCCCGGCATTCGCTCAAGACCAGAATTGTCCTCTCCACGCTGGCCATTTTCGTGACTGGCCTCTGGATCCTGGAGGTCTATGCCATCCGAATGCTGCACGACGATATGCGAGACCTGTTGAGCGAACAGCAGTTCTCAATGGTTGCTTTCATGGCCGCAGAAATCGATGGTGAACTGGACGATCGGTTTAGAGCGCTGGAGGAAACGGCTGCAGACCTTAGCCCCGACATGTTGAGGAACAAGGCTAGCCTGCAGACTTTCTTGACTGACCACGCGATTCTCCGGATTCTGTTCAACGGCGGCACAGTCGCGTATGGTATTGATGGCATCGGCATTGCTCAGTCCCCGCTTTCACCAAGCCGGATCGGCGTCAATTCCGTGAATAGAGATTACCTCGGCGGCACGCTCAAGGAGGGCAACCCGCAGGTTGGCCGGCCGTACTTTTTCAGTAGCAAAAAGTTTCCGGAATTCCTCATGACAGTGCCCATTCGAGATGCCGCAGGCAACGTGATCGGCGCCCTGGGGGGAGTGGTCAACCTGGCCGCGCCCAATTTTTTGAAAGATGTCTCGGAGAAGCATTATGGCAAGACAGGCGACTATCTGCTAATCGCACCGCAGCACCTGGTGATTGTTGCCGCGTCCGACAATCGCCGGATCATGGAGACAGTACCCAAGCTCGGCGTCAACCCGCTGATCGACCGCTTTCGGCAGGGCTATGAAGGGACCGCTGTTATGGTCAATTCAAAAGGCGTTGCGGTGCTGGCTTCTTCAAAACTGATCTCCAGAGCGGGGTGGACAATGGTGGCCATCCTGCCCACCGACGAAGCGTTTGCCCCGATTCACGCCATGCGCTGGCGAATGCGGCTGGCAACGGCCTTGCTGACCCTCATGGTAGGGGGTCTGAGCTGGTGGATTCTGAGACGCCAGCTTTCGCCCATGCTTACCACCGCGAAAATGCTGGGCGCCATGTCCGATCCAGCCCAGCCCCTGCGTTCCTTGCCCATCGTCAGGGATGATGAACTGGGCCAACTCGTCGCCGGTTTCAATCGCCTGCTGGATAGCTTGCAGCAGCGGAGCCAGGCATTACAGCGGAGCGAACATTTGCTCAGGGAATCGCAAAGTCACGCGGGTTTGGGCAGTTACGCTTTGGATGTCCGCACCGGGTTGTGGAAGAGTTCGGCAGAACTCCACAGTCTGTTCGGGATAGACGAGACGTACGAACACTCGGTGGAGGGGTGGTTGGCCCTGATCCATCCCGACGACCGCGTAGCGATGACCGCCTATTTCAAGGACGAAATCCTTGGCAAGGGTCGAGATTTGGACATGGTATACCGCATCATCCGTCACCAGGACCGGGCTGAGCGCTGGGTGCACGCATTGGGCAAAGTGGAATTCGACGCTCAAATGCAGCCGCTTGAAGTGCACGGCACGCTCCATGACATCAGCGAGCGAAAGCAGGCTGAAGATGCGTTGCGCGAATCGCACCGCCAGTTGCGCGACCTGGCGTCATCGTTGCAGACGATGCGCGAGGAGGAGCGTACTGCGCTCGCCCGCGAACTGCACGACGAGATCGGGCAGCAACTGCTGCGCCTGCGCATGGACTTGTCCTGGTTGGCGGGCCGGATCAAGGATCAGGGGCCGGAGCTCCATGAAAAGGTGGCCGGCATGAAGAAGTTCATAGACGGCAGTGTCGATTCCCTGCGCCACGTGACAACCGAGTTGCGACTGCCTCTGCTCGATGATCTCGGTCTGGCCGCTGCCGCTGCCTGGCTGCTGGATGATTTTTCGCAACGCACCGGCATCGAGGTGATATCGTTCATTGACCTCGGCGACACAGAAATGGACGAGCGCGTCACCATCAGCCTCTTTCGCATCCTGCAGGAGTCGCTGACCAATGTTGCCCGTCATGCCGGCGCAACACAAGTCGATGTGACGCTCGCCATGACGGAAGAGGGCCTGGCGCTTGATGTTCGCGACAATGGCTGCGGCACCGAAATCAGGGACAAGCCGAAGCTGGGCCACGGTCTCGTCGGCATTCGCGAGCGAGCCCTGCAGCTCGGAGGCCGGATGGAGATCGCCAGTGAACCGGGGGCGGGATTCACCGTCCGCGTGCGCATCCCGCCAGCAGCGCTTGAAACGCAAGGAGAACAGACATGATCCGCGTATTGCTTGTCGACGACCATGCCATCATTCGCGATGGCATCAAGCAGATTCTGGCCGATACCGGCGATCTTGTCGTTGCCGGCGAAGCAGCCAGCGGCACTGAGGCGCTGAACCTGGTCGCCGAGCAGGACTGGGACCTTGTGATCCTGGACATCTCGATGCCTGGCAAGAGTGGACTGGAGGTGCTCAAGCTGATCAGGCAGAAGAAGCCGGGTTTGCCCATCCTGATCTTCACCATGCACCCTGAGCAGCAGTACGCCCTGCGCGCCCTGCATGCAGGTGCTAACGGTTATCTCACCAAGGAAAGCGACGGCGAGGTGCTCATTGCCGCGATACGCAGGGTGCTGGCAGGCCGCATATATTTCACGGAAAACGTAGCCGAGTTGCTGGTCCGCGAGCGGATGCCGAAAGCGCACAAACTGTCGCATAGCAATCTGTCCGATCGCGAATTCCAGGTCTTCGAAAAGCTGGTCTCCGGAGTCAGGCTGACCGACATCGCCAGCGAGTTGAACCTGAGCATCAAGACTATCAGCACCCACAAATCGCGCATCATGCAAAAAATGAAAATGAGCAGCGATGCCGAACTCGTCCGCTACGCGGTTGCGAGGGGACTGGTGACGATCCCGGAGGAGTAGCCGATAGTCGCGAACGGCGTGTAGGAGTAATCCTACAAACAAAAGAATCCGCTGCTGATAGGCCCCGTTGGTTTGCTGCAACAAAATATCCCCGTGACAAAAAAGGTTGTTGACGACTGATCCGATCAACGGGAAGACCGAGGGATATCGAAATGAGCAAGTGGCAACGAATTATTGCGGTTTGTGCGGCAAGCGTAGGGCTGGGCCTCCTCCTAGCGTCCGCGACACCGGTGCTGGCCGCCGATGCGCCGAAACCCGCAGTGGCGAACAAAGACGTCGCCAAGGATCTGGTCCTCAGGGGCGATGCAAAATGCACCCGCTGTCACGACGAAGCGGACAGTCCGGAACTCCTGGCCATCGCCACCACCCGCCACGGAGTCAAGGGCGATGCACGCACTCCCAGCTGTACCAGCTGCCACGGCGACAGCGAAAAGCACCTCGGCCACAAGGGCAGCGCCAAGCCGCCGAGCCCGGACCGGACCTTCGGCAAGAAAACCCTGAATTCGGCCGCCGAGCGCAGTGATGCTTGTCTGACCTGCCACAAGGGCACCAAGCGCACCTATTGGCAAGGCAGCCAGCACGCCAGCAACGACGTGGCCTGCAGCTCCTGCCACAAGATTCACGGTCAGAATGACAAGGTACGCAACAAGAAGACACAGACGGAAGTGTGCTTCACCTGTCACAAGACCGAGCGCAACGAGACCCATAAAATCTCGGCCCATCCCCTGGCGGACGGCAAGATGGCCTGTTCGGATTGTCACAACGCCCACGGTTCGGCTGGCCCCAAACTGCTCGCGAAAAACACCCTGAATGAGACCTGCTATACGTGCCATTCAGAGAAGCGCGGACCCTTCCTTTGGGAGCATCAGCCTGCAACCGAAAACTGTGCGAGCTGCCATACGGCCCACGGCTCCAACATCTCGCCGCTGCTGAAATCCCGCGCCCCCTTCATGTGCTCGCAGTGTCACGACGGTCCGCACAACAGCAAGGCGCCCTATGGCCCAGTGGCCGCAGGCAATCAGGGTGGGTTTGTCGGCACCAATCCTACCGAAAACGCCACTGGCCGTGCCTGTATGAACTGCCATGCCATGGTTCATGGATCGAACAGTCCGGCTGGCGCGCTCCTGCACCGCTAATTTCAAGAATCGGAGATCATCATGAGAATTCGTAACGAAAAAATGAATATTAGCGTGCTGGGCCTGGCTGTACAGGGCGCCTTGGCCACCATGTGCGCCATGCCGATGCTGGCCTATGCCGACGCAGCGCAAGACGCTGTTGCCGCCATCAGGCGTCCCACCAACTCTGTCGAAATCGGCGTAGAGAACGTGTCGCAGAAATCCGCCAAGTTCGGCGAATACAACGGCCTGAACAAGTCGGGAACCGAGTTCATCGGGAATTTCAGCGTACGCGGCGGTGATGCTTACGACGGCGGTAATGGAACGCTACGCTGGGGCGTCACGGGAACGGATCTCGGCACCACCTCGCGCGAGTTGGGCGCGACGGTGGGCAACCAGGGCCGATGGAACCTGAACATTGGCTACGACGAGTTGCGCCACAACATCACCGACACTTATCAAACGCCGCAGCAGGGCAGCATGGGCGGCAACGCCTTTACCCTCCCCGCCAATTTTGGCGCGTTCGACGCAGCGACGTCACCCGGCGTGCGGACCCTTAATGCAACGCGGCTCGGGGCGTTCCATACGGAGGAGGTGGGGACGACACGCAAGAACACCTCGTTTGGCGCCGGCTTCAACTTCAGTCGGCAACTGAGCCTCAACTTCGACTACAACCATCTTGACCAGTCCGGCGCCAAGCTTATGGCGAGTGCGGCCGACGGGCGCGCGGCCACCACCGGAACGTGGCGTGCCGAGGCGGTGTCGATTCTGATGAACCCCACCAACTACGAAACGGACACCTTCAATCTGGCTCTGAATTGGGTGGGCGATCAGGGGCACCTGACCGGCGCCTACTCGGCCTCGATCTTCAAGGACGGCTATGACCGCCTGTCCTGGCAGAATCCGATGCTGACCAACGCATCAACCGCGGCTGCGGGTGTTTATCAAACAATCACGATGAGCACGGCGCCGAGTAACAAGTTGCATCAGCTCAATCTTTCGGGCGGTTATGCGTTTTCATCGGCAACCAAGTTGAGCGGCGGATTGTCCTACGGCCGCAACACGCAGAACGACAGTTTTCTCACTGCCCTGCCTGAGATCTTTCTGTCTCCCAAGGCCTCGCTTGATGGCCTCGTGATCACCAAGCATGCCGATCTGAAGCTGACCAATCAGTCCATCAAGGATTTGATGCTGACGGCCTCGTTGAAGCACAATGAGCGCGACAACCGCACGTCTTCCGGCATCTATCAATATTACGCGATCAATAGCACCATCGCTGGTGTAGACACCGCGAGAAATGCCCCTTACAGCAACAAGAAGACGGAGTTGGGGCTGGCTGGCGAGTATCGGCTGGACAAGCGGCAGAGCATCGCTCTGGCTTACGACATGGAGAAGATCAGTCGCTGGTGCAACAATTACGCAATCGCCGGCAGCTGTCTTGTTGCCACGGGAAATTCCGAGGACAAGCTGGGCATCAAGTACAAGCTGAAGGCCGGCAACGATGTGAAGCTGAGCGCCGGTTACTCCTACGCCAGGCGCAAGGTGACGGAGGATAACAACGCCGTTACGGCGCTCTCTGGTCTCGGTGGTGTTGTCGGTGTCGGCCCAATGGACGTCAACGCACAAAATTATCCGGGGTATTCGTCCATGACCTTCGCCGGGCGCAAGCAGGATATGCTGAAACTCGGCATCAACTGGCAAGCCAACGACAAACTGGATCTGGCGGCAGAAGGTCGCTACGCAAAGGACAAGTTCGATCCCATCCTGGGTGTGCAGTCCAGCAAGAGCTCCGGCATCAATCTGGACGCCACCTACGCCTATTCCGAAAACGGGAGCGTTGCTGCGTACGCGAGCTGGCGGGATAGCAAGAAGGACATGCGAATCGGTGGAACGGGTCTTGGGGCGCAGAATGCCGGGGTCACTTACGCTGCTTTGGTCGCCCCGACCAACATCTGGAGCAACCAGCTCAACGAGGATGGCAACGACTTCGGTATTACCACCAAGCATAAGCTGATGGGCGGCAAGCTGGAACTGACCGGTGATCTGTCGTACTCGTTTGACAAGTCGCGCTATTCGACCCAGGTTCCGTATCTCGCTACCTGCGGTCTCGCCACTGTCGGTACCTGCGGCGACTTGCCGGATATCAAGGCCACACTGGTCGCTCTCAAGCTCACCGGCATCTATGCGCTGAACAAGAGCTCCAAGATTGCCATCGGTTACCGTTACCAGCAGTTGAAGAGCGACGACTATTCCTACAATGCATTTCAGTATGGCTATTCGTCGCTACGCTTGATGCCGACCAATCAGGTGTCGCCGAACTACTCGGAGAACGTTGTCGCGGTAAGCTACATGCACGACTTCAAGTAATCTGGAATACTTGGGGCCAGACTCCACGTAAATGCAGCATCAAGAAAGGCCGCCTTCGGGTGGCCTTTTTTTCGCAGGAAAACTGGAGACCATGGGCAACAGGGGGCGGGCCACGACTTTCGGGTGAACAGGAGGGTAGTGAATGGTGGAGAAGGTTACCGCTGCCCCACTATTTCACTCAGCGCCTTGACCAGCGCTGCAGATTGCTCATCCGTGCCGACCGTAATCCGCAGGAACTGCTCGATGCGCGGCAGCTTGAAATGGCGCACGATGATGCTGCGTTGCCGTAGCGCCAGCGCCGACTCTTCGGCGTCGTGCCGCGGATGGCGGACGAAGATGAAGTTGGCTGCCGAGGGCAGCACTTCGAAGCCGAGCACTTTCAATTCGCCGACCAGCTTCTCGCGCGAGGCGATGACGGCCCGGCAGGTCTGTTCAAAATATTCACGGTCTTCGAACGCAGCCACCGCGCCGGCAATCGCCAACCGGTCCAGCGGATAGGAATTGAAGCTGTTCTTGACCCGTTCCAGCGCCTCGATCAGCTCGGCATGACCGGCGGCGAAGCCGACGCGCAACCCGGCCAGCGAGCGTGATTTGGAGAGCGTCTGCACCACCAGCAGGTTCGGGTATCTGGCGATCAGCGGGATCGCGCTGGCGCCGCCAAAATCGACGTAGGCCTCGTCGATCACCACTACCGAATCGGAATTCGACTGCAACAAGGCTTCGATCTCGGCCAGCGGCACCAGGCATCCGGTGGGCGCATTCGGGTTGGGAAAAATGATGCCGCCGTTCGGCTTCACGTAGTCGCTCAGCCGAATCGAAAAGTCGTCAGCCAGCGCGATGGTCTCGAACTCGACCTGATAGAGCCGGCAATACACCGGATAAAAGCTGTAGGTGATATCGGGGAACAGGATCGGCCGCGCCTGCTTCAGCAAGCCGAGAAAGACGTGGGCCAGCACTTCGTCCGAGCCGTTGCCGACGAAGACGTTGCGCGCCTCGATGCCGTGATACTTGCCGATTGCGGTCTTCAGCTGTTCGGCATTCGGGTCCGGATAAAGCTTCAGCGAATCTCCCGTGGCCGCGCGGATCGCTTCCAGTACCCGCGGCGAAGGCCCGTAGGGATTCTCGTTGGTGTTGAGTTTCACCAAGTTGGCGAGCTTGGGCTGCTCGCCCGGCACGTAGGGCTTGAGCCCCTTGACGACATCGCTCCAGAAACGGCTCATGGTCAGGCGGATTGGTAGGTAGGGCAGTTGTGATCGAGGTTCAGGCCTGACGTGCAGGCTGCTAGGCCGATGGTATCATGCAGGCCTCGACCCTTTGCTTGATCAAGACTGCCATGCGGCAAGCTGAAATCACACGCAACACTCTGGAAACAAAGATCCGCGTCGCCCTCGATCTCGATGGCACGGGAGCCTCCAAGCTCGCCACCGGTATCGGTTTCTTCGACCACATGCTGGACCAGATCGCGCGCCACGGCCTGATCGATCTGACGGTCGAAGCGAGGGGTGATCTGCACATCGATGCGCATCACACCATCGAAGACGTCGGCATCACCATCGGTCAGGCGCTGGCCAAGGCGCTCGGCGACAAGAAAGGCCTGCGTCGCTACGGTCACGCCTACGTGCCGCTCGACGAAGCCTTGTCGCGCGTGGTGGTCGATCTGTCCGGGAGACCGGGCCTGGTCTTCAATGTCCCCTTCACGCGGGCCACCATCGGCGAGTTCGATGTCGATCTGGTGCGCGAGTTCTTTCAGGGGCTGGTCAATCACGCCGGGATTACGCTGCATATCGACGCCTTGCGTGGCGACAATTCCCACCATCAGGCCGAGACCGTGTTCAAGGCCTTTGCCCGCGCGCTGCGTATGGCGGTGGAAGCCGATCCGCGTGCGGCCGGGGCCATTCCATCGACGAAGGGCACCCTCTGACCCTTCCATGAGCACGGTTGTGGTTGTCGATTACGGCATGGGCAACCTGCGCTCGGTGGCCAAGGCCATCGAGCACGTTGCCCCCGAGGCCGAGGTCCGCGTCAGTTCGGATGCTGCCGAAATCGCCGCGGCTGACCGGGTCGTCGTTCCCGGCCAGGGTGCGATGCCGGATTGCATGCGCGAGTTGTCCGCCCGCGGATTGCGCGAAGCGGTGGTGCGCGCGGCCGCCGAAAAGCCCTTTCTCGGCATCTGTGTCGGCCTGCAGATGCTGTTCGGCCATGCCGAGGAAGGTGACGTCATGGGACTCGAAATTCTGCCGGGCCGCGTGCCGCGTTTTCCGCAGGCGGCCATGGTGGCGCCCGACGGCACGCGTCTCAAGGTGCCGCACATGGGTTGGAATCAGGTGCAGCAGGCCGAGGCTCACCCGCTGTGGGAGGGCATCGAGGATGGCGCACGCTTCTATTTCGTGCACAGTTACTACGTCGAACCGCAGAGTCCAGAGGTGATTGCCGGCTCAACGCACTACGGTATTCCCTTTACCAGTGCGGTTGCCCGCGCTAACATCTTCGCAGTTCAATTCCACCCCGAAAAGAGCGCCCAGGCCGGGTTGCGACTGCTCGGCAATTTCATGCGCTGGAATCCATGATCCGCCTGCCTCTCAGGCATATTTTTATCTCCACATCTCACTATGCTGCTGATACCCGCGATTGATCTGAAGGATGGCCATTGTGTGCGCCTCAAGCAGGGTGCAATGGAAGACGCTACGGTGTTTTCCGAAGACCCTGCGGCCATGGCCCGGCACTGGATAGACAAAGGCGCACGCCGCCTGCATCTGGTCGACCTGAATGGCGCGTTCGCCGGCAAGCCGAAGAATGAAGCGGCGATCAAGGCGATTCTCGACGAGGTTGGCACCGAGATTCCCGTGCAACTCGGCGGCGGCATTCGCGATCTGGATACCATCGAGCGCTGCCTCGATGATGGCATCACCTACGTCATTATCGGCACCGCCGCGGTGAAGAACCCCGGCTTCCTGCACGATGCCTGCGGAGCGTTCCCGGGCCACATCATCGTCGGCCTGGATGCCAGGGACGGCAAGGTTGCGGTTGACGGCTGGTCCAAGATGACCGGTCACGATGTCGTCGATCTGGCAAAGAAATTCGAGGACTATGGCGTCGAAGCGGTCATCTATACCGATATCGGGCGCGACGGCATGCTTTCCGGCGTGAACATCGAGGCCACCGTGAGGCTGGCGCAGGCGCTGCGCATTCCGGTGATTGCCAGCGGCGGCATTGCCTGCATGAAGGATGTCAAGGCGCTCTGCGCGGTGCAGGGCGAGGGGATCATGGCCGCCATCACCGGCCGCGCGATCTACGAAGGCACGCTCGACTTCAAGAAGGCCCAGGCCGAGGCCGACAAGCTTTCCGGCCGCTGATGCTCGCCAAGCGCATCATTCCCTGTCTTGACGTCAACGCCGGCCGCGTCGTCAAGGGTGTTAACTTTGTCGAACTGCGCGACGCCGGCGATCCGGTCGAGATTGCGCGGCGTTACGACGAGCAGGGCGCCGACGAGATAACGTTTCTCGACATTACGGCCAGTTCGGACGACCGGGACATCATCCTGCACATCATCGAGGCGGTCGCCTCGCAAGTGTTCATTCCCCTGACGGTGGGTGGCGGCGTGCGTCAGGTCGAGGACGTGCGCCGGCTGCTGAATGCCGGCGCCGACAAGGTCAGCATGAATACGGCAGCGGTGAACAATCCGCAACTGGTCGCCGATGCCTCAGCCAAGGTCGGTGCGCAATGCATCGTGGTCGCCATCGACGCCAAGCAGACGGCGCCCGGCCGCTGGGAGGTATTCACTCATGGCGGGCGCAAGAATACCGGGCTGGACGCGATCGAGTGGGCGCGCCAGGTCGAGAGTCTCGGCGCCGGCGAGATTCTGCTCACCAGCATGGACCGGGACGGCACCAAGGCCGGATTCGATCTCCAGCTGACCCGTGCGGTTGCGGACGCAACGGGGATCCCGGTGATTGCCAGCGGCGGTGTCGGCACGCTTCAGCATCTGGCCGACGGCGTCACTGAAGGCAGGGCGGACGCCGTCTTGGCGGCGAGCATTTTTCACTATGGCGAATTCACGGTGCGCCAGGCCAAGGAATACATGCGCAGCCGCGGCATCGAGGTAAGACTCTAAGCGCATCGGCAAAGCGTCATCGGTCGGATGAGGTCCTTCCGGGACCCGGCGACGGCAGCCTCCGGACTGTACAAAGAAAATATTCACGGCGCTGGCTGACCTAACTCATTGATATTCAATGATTGGTGTGGCTTCGCCGCAACCGGTCGCACAAGAATCTTGTACTAACGGCCGTTTCCAGGAGGCGAAGAATCCCCTTCGATTCAAGCTCTGGGCTAGCTATCCTATTGATCAAAAAAGATATTTAGCTCCGGTTCGGAGCCTTGGCACGCCCGTTGCTCATAGATGCTCAAGAGCGCAACACCTCAGTAAGCAAACGAACAAGTATCAAAGGAGAACATCATGAGCGCACTACGCAAAATGAAGACTTACGAAGCCGTCGGGTATGAAACTGCACCGCTCAAGAGGAGCGCTGGCTGGCTGCCCGTGGTAATAGTCACAAGTCATGGAACCGCCGCCTACGAGCCTGCGGTACCGATCGCAGTCGAAGTGGAAACGAGAAGTGTGGCGAAGAACATCGCCCTCTTCCTGGCGGCTCCGCTCATCGGTCTGGTTTATCTGGTTGCCATGCCCTTCGTCGGCCTCGGTGCGCTGATCTGGATAGGCGCCAAGGCGCTGGCGGCAAAGATTCCGGCAGTGAAGGCCATGGCCCTCGCGATCGCTGCACCGTTCATCGGCCTGGCCTTCGTCGTCGCGATGCCCTTCCTCGGACTTGGTGCCTTGGCTTGGGTAGGATCGAGAAGGCTGACTGCTCGCTGATCAAGCCGGTTGGAATCGCGCCCAAGCCCTCTGTGGAGGGCTTGGTGCATTTTTGCGCCATGGGAGGATGCGCAAGGCGTGGCGGCGACTATTGGCAGGCCGGCAGGCCGGCTGATCACGGGTAGAATAATTCCCGCTGCGATGGTTTCGAGTAGCTGCCCGAGCAGCCAGATGGATCGGCAATTATTTATTATCAGTATCTCCAGGGCTTTCATGTTGATACGGATAGACCGGAAGGAGATATACGAGTGATTGATCTTCAAGTTATTCACCGCGTTCAGGCGACGCTGCTCGAACGCAAGGGTGCGGCGCCTGATTCGTCCTACGTCGCCAGCCTGTATGCCAAGGGCACCGATGCGATCTGCAAGAAGGTGGCGGAGGAAGCCGCCGAAACGATCATGGCCGCCAAGGATGGCGATCGTCTGCATCTGGTGCGCGAAGTGACGGATCTCTGGTTTCACAGCCTGGTCCTGCTGACCCAGTTCGGCGTCGGCATCGATGACGTGATGGCGGAGTTTCGCCGCAGGGAAGGCATCTCCGGCATCGACGAAAAGAACAGTCGGAGCTCTGAATCATGAGCGACTGCATTTTTTGCAGGATTGTGCGCGGCGAGATTCCGTCGAAAAAAGTCTATGAAGACGAGGAAATCATGGCCTTTCACGACGTCAACCCGATTGCGCCGGTGCATTTCATGATCGTGCCGAAGCTGCATATCCCGTCGCTGATGGAGGCGGACATGAGCCACCAGATGGTGCTCGGTCGCATACTGGCCAAAGCCAACGAGCTGGCCCGGAGCCAGGGTCTCAACGAAGGCTTCCGCACCATCATCAATACCGGGCGGATCGGCCATCAGGAGGTGTATCATCTCCACGTTCATATTCTGGGTGGCCCCGAGCCCCTGGGGTCCATGCTAAAACAGAAGGCGCCTTGAGATTTCACTGAGCGCGAGGAGAAAATACGATGGGATCTTTGAGCATCTGGCACTGGTTGATCGTGCTGGTGATTGTCATGCTGGTGTTCGGCACCAAGAAGCTGCGCAACATGGGGTCGGACCTCGGTGGCGCGGTCAAGGGCTTCAAGGACGGCATGAAGGAGGCTTCGGCCGACAAACCGGCGGAGCCGCAGCAGGTTACCGGTCAGACGATCGACGTCGAGGCACGTCGGGAACAGACCAAATCCTGAACCTTGGCGGATGAAGCGGGCTGCGGGTTTCTTCAGCAGCCTGAGCGATTCTGCCTGCCATCTCATTTCTGACCCCCCAACGAATTCATGTTCGACGTCGGCCTTTCCGAGTTGATGGTCATCGCCGTGGTGGCGCTGGTCGTCATCGGCCCGGAGCGGCTGCCCAAGGTGGCACGTACAGCGGGCCTCCTGCTCGGCCGCCTGCAACGCTATGTGAGCGACGTCAAGGCCGACATCAATCGCGAGATGCAGCTCGATGAACTGAAAAAACTCCAGCAGCAAGTGACCGATCAGGTATCGAGCATGGAGGCTTCCGTCACTCACGAAATGCGCGAGATCGAATCCTCGGTCGATAATGTGGTCCAACCGCTGGCCACAGATGTCGCCGGTGCCGGCCCGCGAAGCGGTGTCTCCGTCACGCAAGGCGAAGGTACGCAAGGCGCACCAACGCCGATTCTCGAGACGGTCCCGGTCCTTGATGCGCAGCCGGGGCAAACGCTTGCACCCGCAGCCGGCGAGATGCCGAAGTCCTGATGGCCGACGAACAGGAAACATTCCTATCTCACTTGGTCGAATTGCGCGACCGCCTGATTCGTGTCCTGATCGCCGTCGGCATTGCCTTCGTACCATTGGCCTTCTACGCGCGGGAGTTGTATTCGCTGCTCGCCGCCCCTTTGCTGGCGACGTTGCCGGCCGGCGGCCAGATGATCGCCACCGATGTGGTCGGCGTGTTTCTGGTGCCGATGAAAGTGGCATTGACGGTCGCCTTCCTCGGCGTCCTGCCTTACGTGCTGTATCAGATCTGGGCCTTTGTTGCGCCGGGCCTCTATGCCCATGAGAAGAAGCTCGCGATCCCGCTTTTGGTCGCCTCGGTGATATTGTTTTTCGTCGGCATGGCCTTTGCCTACTTTGCCTTCTTCCCGATGGTGTTCGGCTTCATGTCGAAGTTCGCGCCGGAGGGGGTGGCCTGGATGACGGACATCGAAAAGTATTTCTCGTTCGTCCTCACCATGTTCCTCGCCTTCGGCGTGACCTTCGAGGTTCCGGTAATCGTCATCGTGCTGGTCAAGATCGGCGTGGTCGACGTCGCCAAATTGCGCGAGTGGCGGCCCTATGTGATCGTCGGCTCCTTTGTCGTCGGTGCGGTGTTCACTCCTCCCGACGTGATTTCGCAGTTCATGATGGCGGTGCCGCTGTGGCTGCTCTATGAAGTCGGCATTGTGCTGGCGAGCATCATCGTGCGCCCCAATCCGGAGCCTGCAGGCGAGTCGGACTATCAGCCTCCGTCCGATGAGGAAATGAATCAGGAACTCGATCGCGCCGAGCAGCAGTCGCGCGATCAGAAAACCTGAGCACAGACCGTGGCCAGGCAAGTTCCTGCGCGGAATTCCAGTGACGCCGAGGTTCGAAGTCTGGCAGCGTCGTCGCTGGTCAAGCTGTTCGACAGCCTCTACGAAGGTGCCGTGGTCATTGATCAGGCGGGCCGCATCACCTGGATCAACGACAAGTACAAGGCGCTGATCGGCTGGAACGGCAGCGAAGCGATTGAAGGCCGTGCCATCGAGGATGTGCTGCCGAACAGCCGCTTGCGTCATGTGGTGGAGACCGGGCAGGCGGATCTGCTTGACGTTGTAATGGTCGGCGGGCGCCAGATGGTGGTGTCGCGCATCCCCTTGCATGGCGAGGCGGGGAACGTGATCGGCGCGCTGGGGGTCATTCTTTATGACCGGCTTCAAGCGCTGAAACCCATCGTTTCCAAGTTCCAGCAGATGCAGACCGATCTCGCCACGGTGCGCAAGCAGCTGGTGGAGGGACGCCACGCCAAATACCGCTTCAGCCAATTTGTCGGCGCCAGCCAGTCGGCTACGGACACCAAGGAACAGGCGCGTCGCGCGGCGGAGCGAGAAGGGGCCGTGCTGCTGTTGGGCGAAACGGGGACCGGCAAGGAGTTGCTGGCTCACGCCATTCATGCCGCCAGCCGCCGCGCCGAGGGGCCGCTGGTGACGATCAACGCGGCGGCGATTCCCGAAGCCCTGCTCGAGGCCGAACTGTTCGGCGTCGAGCCCGGCGCCTATACCGGGGCGGGAACCAAGCCGCGCAGCGGAAAGTTCCAGCTGGCCGATGGTGGCACGCTGTTTCTCGATGAAGTCGGCGACATGCCGCTCGGCTTGCAGCCCAAGCTGCTGCGGGTGTTGCAGGAGGGCGAAGTGGAGCCCCTGGGCGGCAATCAGTTGCGTCCGGTCAATGTACGCGTCATAGCCGCCACCAGTCGTGATCTCAAGGCGATGATGGAGGCGGGCAGCTTCCGCGCCGACTTGTACTACCGTCTCAATGTGTTGCCGATTCGCCTGCCGCCGCTGCGCGAGCGGCACGAGGATATTTCTATGTTGTGCGAGACGCTGCTGGAACAGATTGCCGAGCAGGGCGGTGAAGCGTCCCGCACTCTGGCCGCCGATGGCTTGGCGCGGCTGGCGGCGTATGACTGGCCGGGCAACGTGCGCGAATTGCGCAACGTGCTGGAACAGGCTGTCGCGCAAGCGGACAATCGCCGTCTCACCGGCGCCGACTTTCCCATGTTGCCGGAGACCCTGATCGCTGCGGCAAAGGACCCGGCTTCGAGTGCAGGTGCCGTCGAGTCCGGGGTTCGTCCTCTGCGGGAGGCTGTCGCTGCAGCCGAGCGAACGGAAATTCTGCGTGCGCTGGAGGCGACGGGCTGGGTCAAGCTGCACGCTGCCAAACTACTCGGAATCAGTCGTGCCCAGCTTTATGAGAAGCTCACCATCCTTGGCATTGTGTCCGATATAGCGAACACTTAACGGTCTGTCCTGTTTTTCGGGCACTCGTTAAATAACTAGTTATTTCAATATGTTGCATTATGTAATGATGTAATCTGTCCGGATATCAAGACGGATTACGGTCGCTTTAGCTTCGCAGTTTCTGGTTAGATATAGGACTTGCCAGTGTTTTCGGGGGCTGGCACATCTCCTGCATAGGTGATCCGGAGCCCGTTCGCGCGGGGACTCTATTTCAAATACGGAGGATCACACATGAAGCTCAAGGCATTGGCTATTGCAGCCCTGACGGTCGCGACCGTCACCCTGGCCGCCCCGGTCGGCGCGCAGGAACTCAAGATTGCCCTCATTGCCGGCAAGACCGGTGCCCTTGAAGCCTACGCCAAGGAAACCGAAATCGGCTTCATGATGGGACTGGAGTATCTGACCAAGGGCACCATGACCCTCAACGGCCGCAAGATCAAGGTGATCTTCAAGGACGATCAGGGCAAGCCGGATCTCGCCAAGGCCGCGTTGGCAGAAGCCTACGGTGATGACAAGGTCGATATCGCGGTCGGCACCACCTCCTCCGGCGCCGCGCTGGCGATGCTGCCGGTGGCCGAGGAGTACAAGAAAGTACTGGTTGTCGAGCCGGCCGTGGCCGACGCGATCACCGGAGAGAAGTGGAATCGCTACATCTTCCGCACCGGTCGCAGTTCTTCCCAGGATGGCCTGGCTGCAGCGGCCGCCTTGATGGGCGACGTAAACGTCGCGTTTCTGGCGCAGGACTATGCCTTCGGCCGCGACGGCGTCAAGGCCTTCAAGGACTCCCTTGCCGCAGTGAAGAGCAAGGCCAAGGTGGTGCATGAGGAGTACGCGCCGCAGACCGCGACCGACTTTACCGCCTCCGCACAGCGAATATTCGACGCGCTCAAGGACAAGCCGGGCCGCAAGATACTTTCGATTTACTGGGCCGGCCCCAATCCGCTGACCAAGATCGCCGACATGAAGCCCGAGCGCTACGGCATCGAACTGGCGGCGGGCGGCAACATCCTGCCGGTCATGAAGGGCTGGAAGAATCTCGCCGGCATGGAGGGCAGCATTTATTACTACTATGCGTTTCCGAAGAACAAGATGAACGACTGGCTGGTCGCCGAAAACCAGAAGCGTCTCAAGCAGCCGCCGGATTTCTTCACGGCAGGCGGCTTCGCCGCAGCCAGCGCGGTGGTTACGGCGCTGACCAAGGCCGGCTCGAGCGATACCGAAAAGCTCATCGCGACCATGGAAGGCATGGACTTCGATACGCCGAAGGGCAAGATGACTTTCCGCAAGGAAGACCATCAGGCGTTGCAGTCGATGTTCCACTTCCGCATCAAGAAGGCGCAGGCCAACGAGTGGGATTTGCTGGAACTCGTGCGGGAAATCCCGGCTGCGGAACTGCCGTTGCCGATCCGCAACAAGCGCTGAAACAGAAGACGGCATTCGCCACGCCGCGTGCGGCGTGGCGAAAGTCCTTCGCATGACTACCGAACATCCCGTTCTCTCCACTCACGGCGTCAGCATCCGCTTTGGCGGACACATCGCTGTCAATAACGTGAGTTGCGAGTTCCGGCCGGGCACCCTGACTGCGATCGTCGGCCCGAACGGGGCCGGCAAGACGACCTACTTCAACCTCATGTCGGGGCAGTTGTCACCAACCGCGGGCACGGTCCGCCTGTATGGCGAGGACGTGACTCACCTCGGCGCGCCGCAGCGCACCAAGCGCGGCATCGGCCGCGCGTTTCAACTCACCAATCTGTTTCCCAATCTCACCGTGCTGGAGAATGTGCGCCTGACGGTGCAAAGCCGTGCCGGACTCGGCTTGAACATGATCTCGATGTGGGGCAGTCATGTTGAACTTATCGAGAAGGCCGAGCATTTCCTGCATGTCACCGCGCTCAGCGAGCGCCGCCACGAACTGGCTGCCGCCCTGTCGCACGGCGACAAGCGCAAGCTCGAGATCGCGATCCTGCTGGCGCTCGAACCCGACATCTTCATGTTCGACGAGCCGACCGCCGGCATGAGCGTGGACGAGGTGCCGGTGGTGCTCGACCTGATTCATCACATCAAGGCGCTGGGCGACAAGACGATCCTGCTGGTCGAGCACAAGATGGACGTGGTGCGCTCGCTGGCCGACCGCATCATCGTGCTGCATAACGGCTATCTGGTGGCCGACGGCGATCCGGCGGAGGTCATGGCCTCGCCCATCGTTCAGGAAGCCTATCTCGGAACGGGGATGGCCGATCATGTCTGACCCGCTGCTGCAACTCGCCGGAGTGCATACTCACATCGGCCAGTATCACATCCTGCAGGGCGTGGATCTGGTGGTGCCGCAGGGCGGCATTACCGTACTGCTGGGGCGCAATGGCGCCGGCAAGACCACCACCCTGCGCACCATCATGGGTTTGTGGCATGCCTCGCGCGGCACGGTTCGCTTCGATGGCGGCGACATCACGCAAAGCCCGACGCCCGACATCGCCTGTTCCGGGATCGCCTATGTGCCCGAGAGCATGGGCATCTTTTCCGACCTCACGGTGCGCGAGAACCTTTATCTGGCGGCGCGCAGCGTGAAACGTGCGGGCGAGATGGACGAGGCGCGCCTGGAGTGGATTTTCGGCTTTTTCGGCGCGCTGAAGAAATTCTGGAATCAGCCTGCCGGTACCTTGTCCGGGGGCCAGAAGCAGATGGTGGCGATCGCGCGCGCCATCGTCGAGCCGAGAAAGCTGCTGCTGATCGATGAGCCGACCAAGGGTCTGGCGCCGGCCATCATCCAGGGCATGATCGCCGCCTTCCGCGAGCTCAAGCGGACAGAGACCATCCTGCTGGTCGAGCAGAACTTCAGTTTTGTCTGTGCGTTGGGCGATTCGGTGGCGGTGATGGACGGCGGACGCATCGTGCATTCCGGGTCAATGGCGGCGTTGGCCGACGACAGGGAGCTGCAGCACAAACTGCTGGGCTTGTCGCTCGATGCCCATCAATAGGGTCAAAACAACATGACAAGCATTTCGCAAGTCGCGTCACAGGATTCCGCCCTGCCCAAAGTGCGGGTGGACATGCTGCCGCTGCTGCTGGTGCCGGTGCTGGCACTGCTGATGCTGCCGCTGGTGGGCAGTTTCCCGACCTGGGTGACGCTGACTGTGGCCGGGTTGGCCATGGGCATGATGGTGTTCATGATGGCCAGCGGCCTGACGCTGATTTTCGGCCTGATGGACGTGCTCAACTTCGGTCATGGCGCCTTCGTTTCGGTCGGCGCCTTTACCGCCACGCTGGTGCTGCTGCCGATGAAAAGCTGGGTCGAAGCCGAGTCGGTATGGATGAACCTTTCGGTGGTGGGTCTTGCCATCCTGCTGGCGATGCTGGTCACCGGGCTTCTGGGCTGGGCCTTCGAGCGCATCATCATCCGGCCGGTGTATGGCCTGCATCTCAAACAGATTCTGATCACCATGGGCGGCATGATTGTCGCCGAGCAGTTGATCCATGTCATCTGGGGTGCCGAGCAGATTCCCCTGCAACTGCCGGCGACCTTCCGCGGTGCATTCATTTTCGGCGATGCCGCGCTGGAAAAGTATCGGCTGATTGCGGTCGGTGTCGGCTTGACCGTATTCATCTCCATGTTTCTGGTGCTGAACCGGACCAAGGTCGGCCTGCTGATCCGCGCCGGCGTCGAGAACGGCGAAATGGTCGAAGCCCTGGGCTACCGCATCCGGCGCCTGTTCGTCGGCGTCTTCGTCGCCGGCTCGGCCCTCGCCGGTCTCGGTGGCGTCATGTGGGGCCTGTACAAGGAAACCCTGACGGCGGCGATCGGCGGCGAGATCACCGTACTGGTATTCATCGTCATCATCGTCGGCGGCCTCGGCTCGGTCGGTGGCTGTTTCATCGGCGCCATGCTGGTGGCGCTGGTAGCCAACTACGCCGGCTTCCTGGCGCCCAAGGTTGCACTCGTCTCCGACATCCTGGTGATGGTGACGGTACTGCTCTGGCGTCCGCAGGGGCTCTATCCGGTGGCCAAGCGTTGACCCCGTCATGATCAGGACCCTTCTCTCCCGTGACTTGCCGCGCAGCCGCCCGCTGTCTGCGATGCTTCTGGTTGTCCTGCTCGGCCTCATGCTGGCGCCGTTCCTGGTCTCCGGTGCACGCTCGCTCAATGTCGCCGCGACGATCTGCGTCTTCGTCGTGCTGGTCGCCTCCTACGACCTGCTGCTCGGCTACACCGGCATCGTTTCCTTTGCCCACACCATGTTCTATGGCATCGGCGCGTATGGCGTCGGCCTCGCCCTGCACGGCATGGGGCCCAGCTGGTGGGCCGTATTTGTCGGCACGGCGGGGGCCCTGTCGCTTTCCCTGGTGCTGGCGCTGGTGATCGGCCTGTTTTCGCTGCGGGTGCGCGCCATCTTCTACGCGATGATCACTCTGGCGGTGGCTTCCGCCTTCTCCGTAGTGGCATCGCAGATGTCCGATTTCACCGGCGGCGAGGATGGCCGCACCTTCAAGGTACCGGAAATCCTGCAGCCGAGCTTTCGCCTGTTCGATGCCGAGATCCTCGGTCGCGTGGTGGACGGCAAGCTGATCACCTATTACCTGGTGTTCTTCTCTGCGCTGGCGTTGTTCCTGTTCATGCTGCGCATCGTCAATTCGCCTTTCGGCCGGGTGCTGCAGGCGATTCGCGAAAACGATTTTCGCGCCGAGGCGCTGGGTTACCGCACGGTGATCTATCGCACGCTGGCCAACTGTCTCGGTGCCCTGATCGCCACGCTGGCCGGCGTCCTGATGGCGCTCTGGTTGCGTTACGTCGGGCCGAAGACCATGCTCTCCTTCGAGGTCATGACCGACATCCTGCTGATCGTGGTGATCGGCGGCATGGGCACGATCTATGGCGCAGTGATCGGTTCGGCATTGTTCATCCTGGCGCAGAACTATCTGCAGGTATTGATGGCGCAGGCTTCCGCGGCAATGTCGGGGATTCCTTTTTTGGCCAACCTGTTTCATCCCGACCGCTGGCTGCTGTGGCTGGGTGTGCTGTTTGTGCTCTCGGTGTATTTCTTCCCCACCGGCATCGTCGGCCGCCTGCGAATAAAGGCGCTGCTGCGAGGCCGACCGTGACGTGGTTATAACTTCGTCATGAGTCTGGTGCGAGTCGAGCGCGCTGATGCCGTGGCGCGCGTGGTTCTGTGCCGGGCGGCAATGCACAACGCATTGGTCCCCGAGCTGCTGGTGGAGTTGCTGGCGGCGCTGGCGCAGTTGCGGAACGATGCCGGATGTCGCGCCGTGGTGCTGGCGGCCGAAGGTCCGGCATTTTCGATCGGCGGCGACATGCGCCGTTTCCGCCGCGAGGCTGAAAGCGGCGATCTGCGTGCCTATGGCGAAAAACTGGTCGGGCAGTTGAACGAGGCCATTCTGGCGCTCATCGACCTGCCGCAGCCGGTGGTCGCCGCCGTGCATGGCATCGTTACCGGCGGCTCGATCGGTCTGGTGCTGGCGGCCGACATCGTCTTGCTGGCGCCGCAGGCGGTGTTCAAGGCCCATTACGTCACGGCCGGATTCGGCCCGGATGGAGGCTGGACAGCGCTGGTGAGCCGCCTCGCCGGCCGGCGTCGGGCCGCGGCAGCGCTGCTGCTGAATCGCACCATTCGCGCCGAGGAGGCGGTGGCCTGGGGCCTGGCCAGCGAGATCGTCGCCGCCGACGACCTGCACGAGGAGGCCGCCAAAGCGGCGCGCCGGATGGCGGGGTATCCGGTCGGCACCCTGCGCGCGGCGAAGTCCCTGCTGTGGGGCGACCGTGCGCAATTGGCCACCGATCTGGAGGCCGAGCGCAGCCGCTTTGTCGAACTGATCGCCGGGCCGGTCGCACGTTCAGGAGTCGATGCCTTCCTGCGCGACTTCGACAGCTACCCTGACTCATCGGATTAGGAGATCGCAAGATGTTGATACCCGACTGGCTGGTCAAACACGCGCAACAGTTTCCGCAGCAAGTCGCGCTGGTCGATCTGCACAGCGCGCGCTCGGTCACCTACGCGCAACTCAATGAACGCGCCAGCCGCTGCGCCGAATTCATGCGCGAGCGCTGGCAGATCGAGCCCGGTGACCGCGTAGCGGTGCTGGCGCACAGCTCCTCCGATTACGTCGAGATGCTCTACGCATGCGGCAAGATCGGTGCGATCATGGTCTGTCTCAACTGGCGTCTGGCGCTGACCGAGCTGATCGGCATCGCCGCCGACGCGGAGCCGGTGGCACTGGTCTGGGGCGAGGAGTTCGACCAGACCGGCGCCGCGCTGGCCGACGCCTGCCAGCTGACGCGACGGATGGTGACGGGTGCCCCGCGAAGCGACGTGGCCGGCTATGAAGCAGCCCTGGCCGGAATGTCCGGCGCCACGATCGAAATGCCCTGGCGCCAGCATGAGGATGTCTGGTACCTGCTGTACACCGCCGGCACCACCGGCAAGCCCAAGGGCGTGCCGCAAACCTGGGGCATGGCCTTCACCAATGCGGTCAACGGCATGCTGGCCACCGGCTTGCGGCGCGAGGACAAGATGCTCTCGGTGCTGCCCTACTTCCACACCGGCGGCCTCAACCTCTACCTGAACCCGACCATCATGGTCGGCGGCACCACGCTGATCATGCGCCAGTTCGACGTCGACCAGACCATGGAACTGCTGGAGACGGAAGCGACCGTAATGTTCGGCGTGCCGGCGATCTACCTGTTTCTCAGCCAGCATCCACGTTTCGCCAGCGCCAACTTTTCCCGGGTGCGCAACTGGGCCTGCGGCGGCGCGCCGATTCCCAAGACCTTGCTGGAGCAGTACCTGGCCAAGGGCGTCACCATCTGCTTCGGTTTCGGCATGACCGAGACCGGGCCGACCGTCTTCCTTACCGACGAGGCTACCGCCCGCAAGAAGGTCGGCACGGTGGGCAAGCCGGTGATGTACGTCGAAGGCAAGGTGGTCGACCCGGCAACGCGCCAGCGCCTGGGGCCCAACCAGCGCGGCGAACTGCTGTTGCGCGGCCCCGGCATCACGCCCGGCTACTGGCACCAGCCGGAGGCGACCGCCAATGCCTTCGAGGACGGCTGGCTGCGCACCGGCGACATCGCCTATTGCGATGACGATGGCGATTACTACATCGTCGATCGCTCCAAGGACATGTACATATCCGGCGGCGAGAACGTCTATCCGGCCGAGGTCGAAAACGTCATCTTCCAGATGGAAAGCGTGGCCGAGGCGGCGGTGATCGGCGTCCCTGACGCCAAGTGGGGCGAGGTGGGCAAGGCCATCGTCGCACTCAAGCCGGGGGTGCAGGCCACCGCCGAGGAGGTGATCGCGCACTGCAGGGCACGGCTGGCCGGTTTCAAGACGCCGAAATACGTGGTGTTCGTTCCTGCCGTGGCGCGCAATGCCGCCGGCAAACTCGACAAGCCGACGCTGCGCCGGAAGTTCGGGGGCCATGCCTGATGAGCAGTTACCAGTGCGTGCTGCTGCAAGCCGATTTCGACCGCTTCGCGAAACTGACCGGCGACGACAATCCGATTCACTGCGACCCGGACTTCGCCGCGAAGAGTCATTTCGGCGGCACGGTCGCCCATGGCATGTTGCTCTACAGCTGCATCTGCAAGGCGCTCACGGAACAGATCGGCCCCGGCGTGGTGCAGCTGGAGCAGACGCTGATGTTTCCCAATCCGACCTACGTCGGTGACCGCCTCCATGTCGCCCTGCGTGTCGAAGGCGAAACCGAAGGCACACTGGACATCGCCACCGAAGTCACAAGAGTCGGCGCTGACGGTACGGCGATTCCGACCGCAATCGGGCGTTGCCGTGCGGTGGCGCCCGATGCGACCTTGCCCGCAGTGGCCCCCGCGCCGCATCCGGCAGAGCGGGGCGATGCCGAACTCTACGGCCTGCATCCCGGCATGAGCGCCGGCAGCACTCGCGTTTTCAGCGCCATCGATCTCGACGAGTACGGCGATCTTACGGGCGACCGCAACCCGATTTTCCGCGACGACGCGGAAGCCCGGGCGCGCGGGTTCAAGCGCCGCATCGTGCCGTGGCCGCTCCTCGCTGGCATGTTCTCGGATGTGCTCGGCACGCAGCTGCCGGGGCGTGGCACGGGCTGGATGAAGCAGGCCTTGCGCTTTCAGTCTGCCGCTCATCCGGGCGAGGCCCTGACGGCGACGGTTGCTATCACGCGACTGCGGGCCGACAAGGAACTGGTCAATCTGTCCACCCGCATCACTGCCGCCGACGAGCGCGTGATCTGCGACGGCGAGGCGCTGGTGCTGGTGCGCAATTTGGAAAATAAGCTGGGAAACAAGCGCGGGCCGCGACCCGCATGAAGCAGGTCGGCATTCTCGGCTACGGCCTGTACTTTCCGTCGCGGCACATGAGCGCGGCGGAAATCGCCGCGGCCACCGAGGGCCGCTGGTCGGCAGCGGCGGTGCGTGAAAAGCTGGGCATCGTCAGGAAGACCATTCCCGGCGCGGAAGACGGCACCCAGGAAATGGGCGCCCGCGCCGCGCTGGACGCTCTGGCACGCACCGGCATCGATCCCCTGGAGATCGACCTGATCCTGTGCATGGGCGAGGAGTGGAAGGAGTATCCGCTGACCACCTCGGCCATTTACATCCAGGAACGCATCGGCGCGCACCGCGCCTGGGGCATCGATCTTCAGCAACGCTGCAATACCACGCTGGCCGCGATCAAGATCGCCAAGGACATGATGATTGCCGATCCGGATATCGCGACGGTGATGATCGTCGGCGGCTATCGCAACGGCGACCTGATCGACTACACGGATCCTGACGTGTCATTCATGTACGACCTCGCGGCAGCGGGTGGCGCGTTGATTCTCAGGCGCGGACTGGGACGCAATGCCGTGCTCGGTACTCACATCATGACCGACGGCTCGCTCTCACGCGACACCGGCGTGCGCTACGGCGGCACTGTACAGCCGATCGAAACGCTGCCCGAAGAAACCCTGAGGCAGCTGCGCGCCCACGGCAACCGCAGCCTTGGCTTATTCGACGCCGAACACATGAAGGCGCGCCTGAACGAAGTCTCCATGCTGAACTGGCTGAACTGTATCGACCGGGCGCTGGAAAAGAGCGGAGCGACACGAGCCGATATCGATTTTCTCAACGTGCTGCACTTCAAGCGCTCGATGCATGTCGGCTTCCTGGAAACCCTCGGCCTCACAACCGGGCAGTCGGTGTATCTGGAAGACTATGGACACGCCGGGCAGGTGGACTTCATGGTTTCGCTCCATGAAGGACTGCGGCAAGGGCGTCTGAAGGATGGCGACCTCATGGTGGCCATCGCCGCCGGCATCGGTTACGTGTGGGGCGCTACCGTGGTGCGCTGGGGAGAGGTCGGGTGAAGGATGTCCCGGACGGAATTGCGCCACGGCATCGACATGCTTTGACCCGCTGACGCGCTAACGACCGTCGTTGATCGCACGGCAGAAACACGCCGATGCGCGTTTAGCCGGGAATTAGAAGCAGACGCTCGCAGAAAATCCCGGCGTGGGTCCTGCTCAGGCCGCCGGGCGGCCAAGGCCCTTCGTCGCTGTGTCTTCGGGCATGACCATCTCGATATGGTCGCGATTGATATTCATGAAGCTGCTGGCAAACAGCCTGCGACCATTCAAATCCCAGACCTCGGCGTCGGTGATGGCCATGAACTCCCGGCATTCCAAAAGGAAATCCGTCAGTCGGGCTCCCGGCAGCAGGTCTATGCTTCCGGTGATCCGGTAATTTCCCGTCAGGACAACAATTTTCGTCTTGGTTTCGGCGTTCATCGCATTCCCCTGTCCCTGTTCAAGACTTGCAGTTTCAGTATAGCGACAATTGATCAACGATGCCACGGTGCCGCCCGTCGCCGGCTTGCCCACACCGACCGGCAGCAGGGTCAGGGAAGGCTTCGCCTCCGCAACGGTTTCCTTCTCCCGGCGGTGCCGGCGGGAAACGGCGTGCTGCGCAAGCCGCAGTTTGCGCGATACGCGTCCGGCATCGGAATAGAATGTCCAAATCGGGAATCGAATCCCGTCCAAGGAAAGTCCCCGTTCCGTGGCTCTGCTCGAACTCAAGAACATCACGCGCCGCTTTGGTGATCTCGAAGCGGTGAAGGACGTCACACTGTCCATCGATGCCGGGGAGTTCTTCACCCTGCTCGGCCCGTCGGGCTGCGGCAAGACCACCATCCTGCGCATGATCGCCGGTTTCGATGCGCCCGACGAGGGCGACATCCTGCTCGACGGCCGCTCGCTCGCCGGCGTCCCGCCGGAAAAGCGGCCGCTGCACACGGTGTTCCAGAGTTACGCGCTGTTCCCGCACATGACGGTTGCCGGCAACGTGGCCTTCCCTCTCGAAATGGCCGGTCGCTCGCGCGAAGAGATTCGCCGCCGCGTCGATGAAACCCTGGCGCTGGTGCATCTCACCGACAAGGCCAGCCAGTTTCCGCACGAACTGTCCGGCGGCCAGAAGCAGCGCGTGGCGCTCGCCCGCGGGCTGGTGAACAAGCCGCACCTGTTGCTGCTCGACGAGCCGCTCGGAGCGCTCGACGCCAAGCTGCGCGTCGAGATGCAGGTTGAGTTGATCGCCCTGCAGCGCGAGGTCGGCATCACCTTCGTCTTCGTCACGCACTCGCAGCAGGAAGCGCTCGCGCTGTCGCACCGCATCGGCGTGATGAGGAACGGCTGCATCGAGCAGTGCGACGAACCGGACAAGCTCTATACCAATCCCGCAAACCGCTTCGTCGCGGATTTCATCGGCCGCATCAACCTGCTGGAGGTCGAAGTCGCCGCGTCGGGCAAGGTGCTGCTGAAGCTGAACGCAGAGGGCCTGGGTGAGATTGCGGCCACCGATCCGCGGCCGATCCGCGTCGGCGAGCGTGGCGCTTTCGCCCTGCGTCCGGAACTGATCCGGGTCTTCGGTCACAAGGAATCGGCGGACCTCAGGAACCGCTTCGAAGGCCGCGTCAAGGAACTACTCTATCTGGGCGATGTCACGCTCTACAAGGTCGAACTGGCGAACGGCTTTATCATCGAGGCGCTGATGCCCAACGCCGCTTCGGGCCGCGCCAAGTTTCACGAGGTGGGTGACCCGGTCGCCGTCTGCTGGCGGCAGGATGCCGGCGTGTACTTGCGCAACTGAACGCGGCACTGAAACCATGTCCGACGTGCGCGCCCAGCCTGCCGACCTGACCAAATGGGTGGTGACTCTGCCGCCGACGGCCTTCCTGCTGTTCTTCTTCCTTGCCCCGGCGCTGATCGTCGTTGTCGCGTCGTTCCGCGAGCCGGGCGAATTTGGCGGATTGGCGCCATGGCCGGCACTTTCTCTCGACGCCTTCGGCTTCCTCTCAAGCGACGTCATCTACCTCGAAATCTTCGTCCGCTCTTTCTTCGTTGCCCTGCTGACGACGCTGACCTGCATCGTGCTGGCCTACCCCCTGGCCTGGCTGATCGCGAGGAGCCCGGCCAAGCGCCGCGACCTGCTGGTGCTGCTGGTGATCCTGCCGTTCGCCAGCAACTTCCTGGTCCGCATCTATGCCTGGATCATGTTGCTGGGCCCGGTCGGCCTGCTCTATACGCCGTTCGCGGTGATCATCGGCATGGTCTACGTGCATCTGCCCTTCATGATCCTGCCGCTGTATACCAACCTCGAGAAGCACGACCCGGCGCTGCTCGAAGCGGCGCAGGATCTCGGTGCGAACGCCTGGACCAGCTTCTGGCGGGTGACCTTTCCGCTCTCGCTGCCCGGCGTCTTCTCGGGCTCGGCGCTGGTTTTCATTCCGGTCCTGGGCATGTTTGCCGTACCGGAACTGCTCGGCGGTACCGGCGACATCCTGATCGGCAACCTGATCAAGGCGCAGTTCCTCGAAGACCGTGACTGGCCATTGGGTTCGGCCCTGTCGATCATGCTGACGCTGGCGGTCCTGGCGCTGGCGGGCGCCATGGCGTGGGCGGCACGCCGGGGACTACACGGCACGGAAGCCGTAACATGAAGCGTTCGACCTTCTGGCTGTGGGTCGCCTCGCTGGCGACCTACGCCTTCCTCTACATCCCGCTGGCGGTCGTGGTGCTGTTTTCGTTCAACGATTCGGTACTCAACGCCCAATGGGTTGGCTTCACCACGCGCTGGTACGCGAAGCTGATGGGTGACGGCGAGATGCTGCGCGCGGCCGGCAACTCGGTGCTGATCGCCCTGCTGTCCTCGACGATCGCCACGGTGCTCGGTGCGATGGCAGGTCTGGCGATGCACCGCTACCACTTCCGTTTCCTGCCCCTGCTGGTGCTGACGCCGGTGGCGATGCCGGAGATCCTGCTCGGCGTGTCCTTGCTGCTGTTCTTCCGCCAGGTGCTCGACCTGACCCTGGGCTTCCTGTCGATTCTCGTCGCCCACATCACCTTTTCCATCGGCTTCGTTGCGGTGATCGTGCGGGCGCGGCTGGCGGGCATGGACGAGAGCATCTTCGAAGCGGCGCGCGACCTCGGCGCCACGCCCTGGGCGACCTTCAGCCGCATCACCCTGCCGCTGATCCTGCCCGCGCTGGTAGCCGGTTTCCTGATGAGCTTCACGCTTTCGATCGACGACTTCGTCATCACCTTCTTCGTCGCCGGTGTTGGTGTCAGCACGCTGCCGCTACAGATCTACTCGATGATCAAGGTGGCAGTTACACCCGAGGTCAATGCCGTGTCGACGCTGTTGATGGCGCTGACGCTGACACTGATCTTCCTCGCTTCCCGCTTCGCGCCGGACGTGCTGAAAGGGAAGGCATGAAGCACCTGACATGGCTGCTGCTGATTGTTTTGTCGGCAGCGCGGGCGGAGGACGTGCTGCACCTCTACAACTGGAACAACTACATCAGCGACGACACGCTCAAGCGCTTCGAGGCGCATTGTCATTGCCGCGTCAAGCAGGACTACTACTCGGACAACGAGGAGATGCTGGCCAAGCTGGAAGCCGGCGCGGTCGGCTACGATGTCATAGTGCCCACCGGCAACGCCGTCGAGTCGCTCGTGCGACGCGGCGCGCTGCGCGAACTCGACAAGTCGCAGCTGTCCCATATCGCCAACCTGAAGCCCGAGTTTCGCAATCTGTGGTTCGATCCCGGCAACCGCTACTCGGTGCCCTATGCGACGACAGTCACGCTGGTCGGCTACAACGTCGACAAGATGCAGGCGCTCGGCCTGCCGACCGATACCTGGGCGCTGATCTTCGAGCCGAAGTATCTCGAAAAGATCAGGGGCAGGGTCACGGTGCTGAACAGCCAGCGCGAACTGATGGCCGCCGCGATGAAATACCTCGGCTATTCGGTGCAGGAAAAGGATGCCGCCAAGTGGGAGGAGGCCAAACGCGTGATCCTGCGCGCCAAGCCCTATTGGGCCACCTTCTCCAACAGCACCTACATCAAGGATCTCGCCATCGGCAACATCTGGGTCGCCCACGGCTACTCGAATGACATGTACCGCGCACGCGAGGATGCCAAAGCGGCGCATCGCCCCTTCAGCATCGGCTTCACTACGCCGAGGGAAGGGGCAGTGCTGGCGGTGGACAACTTCGTGCTGCACAAGTCGGGTCAGCGACCCGACCTGGCGCATCGCTTCATCGACTTCATGCTCGAAGGCGGCAACGCCGCCGACGTATCCAATTTGATCGGCGCCGGCAACGCCAACACTGCCGCGACGCCCTACATCCGGTCGGAGATCGCCGCCGAAGAGGGCCTCTTCCCGCCGCCGCAAACCCTCGCCCGGCTCGAAATGCTGCGCGATTTCGAACCGAAAATGCGCCGCACCCTTGCGCGCATGTGGACCGAGATCAAGGTGCGGTGATGCCCGTGCTGGCGCAGGCCGAGCGCGCTTTTCTTGCCGTGCGGTGGTGGCTTTCAGCCATCCGCCGGGCCGGTCCAGTCATCCTGCTGGTGGTTCTATGCATGGGTAACGCCGGTCCTTCGGCAGCAGCTGAAGAAACTTCCTCGCCCGCGATCGAGGTCTTCGTCAGGGAAGGATGCCCCCACTGCGAGGCCGCCAAGGCCTTTCTCGGTGAGCTTGCGCGCGAGCGGCCGGACCTCAGCGTGTCCCTCGTCGACGTCCGGCGCGACCCGGATGCGCTCGTCCGCCTCAACCAGCTCTCGCGCAACGCGGGCATCGCCCAGCCCGGCGTACCGACGATCCGCATCGGGCCGGAACTGATCGTCGGCTTCGATAGCGCGGCGACCACCGGCGCGCAGATACGCGCGGCGCTGGATCATGGGAGGCTTCCTGCCGCAGCGGGAGGCGCAGCGGCTTGCGGCGTCGCCGACGAAACCGTATGCAAGGCGCCGGGCGAAGAGACGATCGAAATTCCCTTCAGCGGCGGCCGGCACGTAAGCGTCGATGACCTCGGCCTGCCGCTGTTCACCATCGCCATCGGTCTGCTCGACGGCTTCAATCCCTGCTCGATGTGGGTGCTGATCCTGATGATCTCGATGCTGGCGACGCTCGGCGACCGGCGCCGGATGCTGGCCGTCGCCGGCACTTTCGTCGCGATCCAGGGCATTGCCTATTTCGCCTTCATGGCCGCCTGGCTCAACCTGTTCCTGTTGATCGGGCTGTCGCGCATCTCGGAGATTGCGATCGCTCTGCTGGCGATCGTTGCCGGCGCGATCAACCTCAAGGATTTCGTGGCGTTCGGCCGGGGCATCACCCTGTCCATCCCGGATGCGGCCAAGCCGGGCATCTACGCGCGGTTGCGCGCAATCCTCCATGCCGAGAACCTGTGGCCCGCGCTGGTCGGCACGGCGCTGCTCGCCGTAATGGTGCAGATCGTCGAACTGCTATGCACCTCGGGGTTTCCGGCGCTCTACACGCGGATACTGACGCTGCGCCGGCTCGACGGCGCCGGTTACTACGGCTATCTGCTGCTCTACAACCTGATGTACATGCTCGACGACATCGTGGTCCTTGCCATCGGCGTCACCACCCTGAGCCGGCGTCGCCTGCAGGAAAATGAGGGCCGCTTCCTGAAGCTGGCGGCGGGCCTTGTCATGCTCGGCCTCGGCATCTACCTGCTTGTCCGGCGTTGACCACCCTGCCTCTTCACGAAAATGACCGGACCAGCGGGTCGATCAGGCGCGATGCCGCCGTCTCGCCAGCGCCGACTCTTGTGCTCTGATGTCGCAGCGGAAAGCAAAAAGCGACGGGACCCGCTGCGGCAGCAAAGCGGGCTTCAGGATGAGCTTGCCGTGGCGTGCCACGCCCGCAGCTTGTCCAGCGACACCCGGTCAGCCTCGGGCAGGACCATGCGTGCGCCTTCGAAGTCCTCGTTGATGGTGTAATCGCTGACCGTCACCACGGTCGGGATGTGTGCGGCCAGGCTCGCCGCCAGCCCGTGGGAGGAGTCCTCCACGGCCAGGCAATCGCGCGGCGGGAGATCGAGTTGCCGCAGGGTCCACAGGTAGATTTCGGGCGACGGCTTCTTGGCCGTTACCACGTCGCCGGAAGCGATCACATCGAACCAGGCATCGGCGTTGGGGCCAAGATTGGCCCGCAGCAGGCCGACCACGTTTTCCAGCTTGGAACTCGAGGCGATCGCCAGCCGCACCCCTTCGGTGCGCGCATCGCAAATCAGTTGTCCGATATCTGCACGCAGGGGGATCGCTCCGGCGGCCAGCAGGCGCTGGTAATTTCGCGTCTTGATCTCGTGCGCACGGCGCACCAGTTCGTCGAAATCGGGGCGCGCCCGTGTCGCCGGGTCAAAATGCTCGGCGTAGTAGCGAATCCGTTCCAGGCCCCCGGTTACATCCAGCAAGGTGCCGTAGAACGCCTCGTCCCAGTGCCAGGACAGCCCTACCTCGGCAAAGGCCGCATTGCAGGCCGGGCGATGGCCGTCGCGCTCGGTGTTGGCAAGGGTACCGTCGACATCAAAAATGATTGCGCGCAGAGCCATGATGAGTTACCGCCAGACAAAAAATGAAGTGCAGAGACTAGCCGATTTTTGGCCTTGAGGGAAAGCCCTACAGTCCAGTCGCCTACTCGCTTTGCGGTTTTGTTTCGGGCCAGACGGTGCTAAAGTGCAACCCCCCAAGGTCGGCGGCGTCCCGCTGGCGGTCTTGAAGCAGTACACAGTGACTGGAGACAGAGCGCACGTGAAACCGACGAACATCGGCATCCCCGACTATTTTCATAAGGTCGTGGATTGCCAGTGGGCATGTCCGGCCCACACCCCCGTTCCCGAGTACATCCGGCTGATTGCCGCCGGTCGCTACACGGATGCCTACATGATCAACTGGCGGTCGAATGTCTTTCCGGGCATTCTGGGGCGTGTCTGCGATCGCCCCTGCGAACCCGCCTGTCGTCGCGCTCGGGTGGACAAGGAGCCGGTGGCCATCTGCCGCTTGAAGCGTGTCTGCGCCGATCTCAAGGACGACATTCAGGATCGCCTGCCGCAGCCGCCGGAAAAGAAGAACGGCAAGCGCATTGCCTGCGTCGGCGCCGGCCCTGCCTCGCTGACCGTGGCGCGCGACCTGGCGGTGCTGGGCTACCAGGTCACGATATTCGACAACGGCAAGACACCCGGCGGCATGATGCGCAGCCAGATTCCGAAATTCCGTCTGCCCGACGAAGTCATCGACGAGGAATGTGCCTACATCATCGATCTCGGCGTCGAGATGCATTACGAGCATTGGGTCACCAGCCTGCGCGACATGCTGAAGGAGAACTGGGACGCGGTGTTTGTCGGCACCGGCGCGCCGCGCGGGCGCGACGCCGATATTCCGGGGCGCAAGGAAGCCGCGGCGCACATCCATATCGGCATCGACTGGCTGTCCAACGTGGCTTTCGGCCACACCACCAAAGTATCCAAGCGCGTGATCGTGCTCGGCGGCGGCAATACGGCGATGGACTGCTGCCGCTCCGCGCGCCGGCTGGGAGGCGAGGAAGTCAAAGTCGTGGTGCGCAGCGGCTACGACGAGATGAAGGCCTCGCCCTGGGAAAAGGAAGAGGCCGTGCATGAGGGCATCCCGATTCTCAACATGCTGGTACCGAAGGAGTTTCAGCACAACAAGGGCAAGCTTACCGGCGTGCTGTTCGAGAAAGTGCGCGCCGAATATGACGACAAGGGCCGCCGCAGCCTGGTGCCGACCGGGGAGCCGCATGAGCTGATGGAATGCGACGAGGTATTGGTCGCCATCGGCCAGGAAAACGCGTTTCCGTGGATCGAGAAAGACATCGGCCTGCAGTTCGACAAGTGGGGCATGCCGGTGCTCAACCCGGTCACCCTGCAGTCGACGCTGTCCCTGGTGTTTTTCGGCGGCGATGCGGCCTTGGGTCCGAAGAACATCATCACTGCCGTGGCCCAGGGCCATGAGGCGGCCATCTCCATCGATCATTACTGCCGCGGCCGGGATCTGCTGCAGCGGCCGCCACCGATGACCAACCTCGTGAGCCAGAAGATGGGCATCCACGAATGGAGCTATGACAACAACGTCTCCGAGGAAGCGCGCAAGAAGGTGCCGACCAAGACGCTGAAAAAGACCCTCAAGGACATCAAGCTCGAGCTCGAAATCGGCTTCGATCCGCTACTGGCCTGTGCCGAGGCCGATCGCTGCCTCAATTGCGACATCGAGACGGTATTCACCCCGAAGACCTGCATCGAGTGCGATGCCTGCGTCGATATCTGCCCGACCGAATGCATCACCTTTACCGCCAACGGCGAAGAGGATGACTTGCGCCAGCGCCTCAAGGCACCGGCGAAAAACCACGATCAGGCGCTGTATGTGTCGGAGACGCTCAAGACCGGACGCGTGATGGTCAAGGACGAGAACATCTGCCTGCATTGCGGCATGTGTGCCGAGCGCTGTCCGACCGGCGCCTGGGACATGCAGAAATTTTTCCTACAAACCGCGGAAGCCGGAGCGGAGGCACGCAGAACATGAAAGCCAATAAACCCATACAGAGCTGCAACGACTTCGTCATCAAGTTCGCCAACGTCAATGGCTCCGGCTCGGCGTCGGCCAACGAGCTGTTCGCCCGCGCCATCATGCGCATGGGCGTGCCGGTCGCGCCGCGCAACATTTTTCCCTCCAATATTCAGGGCATGCCGACCTGGTATGAAATGCGCGTCTCGGCAGCCGGCTGGCTGGGCCGTCGCGGCGGCTGCGACCTGATGGTGGCGATGAACCCGCAGACCTGGGATCGCGACATCACCGAGATCGCGTCCGGCGGCTACCTGGTTTACGACTCGACCAAGACACTTCCGCACTCGAGGTTCCGCGACGACATCACGGTGCTCGGCGTTCCCCTCACCGAAATCTGCAACCGCGAATACAGCGATCCGCGCCAGCGCCAGTTGTTCAAGAACGTCATGTACGTCGGGGCACTTACAGCGCTGCTCGACATGGAGTTCGCCGTCGTCGAAAAATTGATTGCCGATCAGTACCGCGGCAAGGACAAGCTGATCGGCGCCAACGTCAATGCCCTCAAGCTGGGCTACGAGTACGCCAAGGCGAATCTTTCCTGCCCGCTCGGCTTGCGGGTGGAACGCGCCAATGCGGTCGGCGACCAGATCTTCATCAACGGCAACGACGCCTGCGGGCTCGGCGCGGTGTATGGCGGCGCCACGGTGGCCGCCTGGTACCCGATCACACCTTCGACCTCGGTGATCGAGGCCTTCACCAGCTATTGTCGCAAGTACCGCACCGATCCCGACAACGGCATGGCGCGCTACGCCATCCTTCAGGCTGAAGACGAACTCGCGTCAATCGGCATGGTGATCGGCGCCGCATGGAATGGCGCACGCGCCTTTACGGCGACCTCCGGTCCCGGCATATCGCTGATGCAGGAATTTTTCGGCCTGGCGTATTTTGCCGAAGTGCCGGCGGTGATTTTCAACGTGCAGCGCGGCGGTCCGTCCACCGGCATGCCCACCCGCACCCAGCAGTCCGACCTGATCTCCTGCGCCTACGCTTCGCACGGCGATACCAAGCACGTCATGCTGTTTCCCGAAGATCCGTACGAGTGCTTCACGCTGGGCGCCCAGGCCTTTGATCTCGCCGATCGGCTGCAGACCCCGGTCTTCGTCCTGATCGATCTCGACATCGGCATGAACGACAGGCTGTGCAAGCCGTTCGACTGGGACGACCAGCGCCGCTACGACCGCGGCAAGGTGATGACCGCGGAAGAACTGGAGGCCGGCAAGAATTTCGGACGCTACCTCGACGTCGATGGCGACGGCATACCCTGGCGCACGATTCCCGGCACGCATCCGACCAAAGGGGCGTTTTTCAGCCGCGGCACCACGCGCAACGCCTATGCCAAGTACAGCGAAGCCGGAACCGACTACGTCTACAACATGGAGCGTCTGCGGCGCAAGTTCGAAACCGCGAAGAAGCTGCTGCCGGCACCGATCGTGCAGCGCGCATCGAAACCCAGCCGCTTTGGCGCCATCTATTACGGCTCGACCGGCCCGGCCATGGCCGAGGCCTTCGCGCTGCTGGAAAGCCAGGGCGTCCATGTCGATACGATGCGGGTGCGCGGCTTCCCGTTTGCCGACGAAGTGATCGACTTCATCAACGAGCATGACCATGTCTTCGTCGTCGAGCAGAACGAAAGTGGCCAGTTGCGCATGCTGCTGATCAACGAAGGCGAGGTCGATCCGAAACGCCTGATCCGAGTGCTGCACTACGACGGCACGCCGATTACCGCCGCGTTCATTTCGGGCAGGATTGCCGACGCGCTCGCCGAGCACAAGGTGACCCCCATTCGCAAAAAGGTGGCCTCATGACCTATCTCGTCAAACCCAAACTGCTGTGGGATGAAGCACCGAAAAATGCCCTCGGCTACACCAAACGCGACTATGAAGGCGCCATTTCGACGCTGTGCGCAGGCTGCGGACACGATTCGATCAGCGCTGCAGTGGTCCAGGCCTGCTTCGATCTCGACATCCAGCCGCATCGCGTGGCCAAGCTCTCCGGCATCGGCTGCTCCTCGAAGACGCCGGATTATTTTCTCGGCAACTCGCATGGCTTCAACACCACGCACGGCCGCATGCCATCGGTACTCACCGGCGCGGCGCTGGCCAATCGCGACCTGCTGTATCTGGGGGTTTCCGGCGACGGCGACTCGGCATCGATCGGCATCGGCCAGTTTGCCCACGCCATGCGGCGCGGTGTGAACATGACTTACATCGTGGAAAACAACGGTGTTTATGGCCTGACCAAGGGCCAGTTTTCGGCCACCGCC
The DNA here is from genome assembly GCA_023229685.1 of Sulfuritalea sp. Lineage (GTDB taxonomy): Bacteria > Pseudomonadota > Gammaproteobacteria > Burkholderiales > Rhodocyclaceae > Sulfuritalea. The sequence goes on along the minus strand of JALNYT010000001.1, from coordinate 334,264 downwards.
GACAAGGGTTCGAAGAGCAAGCGCGGCGTGGTGAATAACGACAGCCCGATCGACCTGGTGGCGCTCGCGCTGGAACTCGGCGCCAGCTATGTCGCGCGCAGTTTTTCGGGCGACAAGGAACAGTTGATTCCGCTGATCAAGGGCGCCTTGCGGCATCAGGGGGCCGCCTTTATCGACGTCCTCAGCCCCTGCGTGACCTTCAACAACCACGCGGGCTCGACCAAGAGTTACGACTACGTGCGCGAGCACAACGACGCCGTCAATCGCCTCGACTTCATCCTGCCGCGAGACCAGATCAGGGCCTCCTATGCACCCGGTTCGCTGCGTCGCATCGTGCAGCATGACGGTTCGGTATTGCTGCTGCGCAAGCTGGACACGGATTACGATCCGTCGGATCGCGTCGGCGCCATGAACCATTTGCAGGAACGGCATGCTGTCGGCGAAATTGTCACGGGTCTGCTCTACGTCGATAGCAGCGGCGAGGATCTGCATCGCCACCTGAACACGGTGGAGAAGCCGCTGAATCAGCTGGGGGACGCCTATCTTTGTCCCGGCAGCATGGCGCTGGAGGCGCTCAACGCATCGCTCAGGTAGCGTCGGTTACAAACTCAGGCACCCGGCGAAGCGACCGCTGCATTATTCCTTCGGCGGCGTCGGGCGCTTGCCGATGACGACCTCCACGCCCACATCGCGGGCGTCGCGCTTGAGGTCGAAGTGGGCTGTCTTGCCCGGTTCCAGTGCGGCGATCAGTTCCAGCATTACCTGAGCATCTTTTACGGGCTTGCTCGCCACCCGGGTCAGCACGTCGCCGGGTTTGATGCCGGCCTTGTCCGCCGGGCTGCCGCGCATTACGCCGGCGATCAGCGCGCCCTGGGTTCCCGCCAGTTTGAAGGATTCGGCGAGTTCAGGGGTGATCTCCTGCACCTCGATGCCGACCCAGCCGCGCGTCACGCCACCGTGCTTGACGATCTGTTCCATGACGTTCTTCGCCAGCGAGACGGGAATGGCAAAGCCGATGCCCATCGAGCCGCCGCTTTGCGAATAGATGGCGGTGTTGATGCCCACCAGGTGGCCGTTGGAATCGACCAGGGCGCCGCCCGAATTTCCCGGGTTGATCGCCGCGTCGGTCTGAATGAAGTTCTCGAAGGTGTTGATGCCCAGATGCGAGCGGCCCAATGCGGAGACGATGCCGGAAGTGACGGTCTGGCCGACGCCGAAGGGATTGCCGATGGCCAGCACCACATCGCCGACGCGCAAGGTCTCGCTGCTGCCGAAGGCGATTACCGGCAGCTTGTGGTCGGCGGGGATGCGCAGCACGGCCAGATCGGATTCCGGGTCAGAGCCGACCACGCGCGCCTTGTACTTGCGGCCGTCGTCGTTCGCGACCTCGATTTCATCGGCACCGTCGATCACGTGGAAGTTGGTCAGGATGTAGCCTTCGGGCGAGACCACGACACCGCTGCCGAGGCCCGAGCGGCGCTGGGACAGTTCACCGAAGCGGTCGCCGAAGAAATGCCGGAAAATCGGATCGTCGATGAACGGTTGGCGCGGCCCCTTCACCTCCTGGCTGGTGAAGATATGCACCACCGCCGGAAGCGCCGTTTTTGCCGCATCGGCATAGGAACCGGGTCGACGCATCTCGCTGCCGACCGGCGCTTCAAACACCGTCGCCACTTCGGAGACCGTACCGCTGGTGCTGGGCAAGGTGGTCAGCCACTCCGGCTTGAGCGTCTTCACGACAAACAGGACAGCAACGCAAACCGTGACGGTCTGGGCAAAAATCAGCCAAAGGCGGCGCATAATTTGGTTTTCTTTATGTCCCCGGCTTTGCCGGGGATGGTATCCCTTGCGGGCGGGGCGTAAATGATGCTGGGTGATGCAGTACTACGTGAGGATCTTCGCGCCTATCTCGACTCTTTGCTCGATGCCGCGCGGTTTCGTGATTATTGCCCAAACGGCCTGCAAGTGGAAGGCCGCGAGCCCATTCAGCGCATCGTCTGCGGGGTGACTGCCAGCCAGGCGCTGATCGAGGCGGCCATCGCGCGCCGGGCCGACGCCCTGCTGGTGCATCACGGCTGGTTCTGGAAGGCCGAAGATGGCCGCGTCACGGGATTTCGCCGACAGCGCATGGCGCGCCTGCTGGCGCACGACATCAACCTGTTTGCCTACCATCTGCCGCTGGATGCCCACGCCACCCTGGGCAACAACGCGCAACTGGCGCTGCGCCTCGACTGGATCGTCACCGGCCGTTTTGGCGACCAGGACATCGGCTTGGTCGGCGTGCCGTCAGCGCCGACTCTTGCCGGAACATTGGCGCAGCAGCTGGAGCGGGTTCTGGGTCGCGCGCCCCTGCTGATCGGCGATCCGGCGCGCAAGGTGGCGCGCCTTGCCTGGTGCAGCGGCGGCGCGCAGGACTACTTCGAAGCCGCACTCGCTGCCGGCGCCGATGTCTTCATCTCCGGCGAGATTTCGGAGCAGACCGTGCATTTGGCGCGCGAAACGGGAATGGCGTTCATTGCCGCCGGCCACCATGCCACCGAGCGCTATGGAGTGATGGCCCTGGGCGCGCATCTGACGGAGCAATTCGGCATCGACTGCGAGTTTGTCGATATCGATAACCCGGTGTAATCACTGCAAGCGGAAACTTACCGGGAACAGGGTCTGGCGAGGGTTGCCGGGCAGGGCGCCGATGCGCTGTGCGGCGTCGAGTGCGGCCTGGTCGAGCAAGGCATGACCTGAACTGCGGGCAATCGAGGCGGAAACAAGCTGGCCGTTGTCGGCGAGGATCAAGAGCAGGATGACGTCGCCTTCAAGCCCGCGCGCCACGGCTTCCGGCGGGTAGAACAAGTGCTCCGACAGCGCGCTTTGCGCGCGGCGCAGCGCGCTGCCCGCCAGTTTGCGGGGCGGCGCGACGAGGGGCAGGGGAGTGGCGTCGTCGGTGCTGCTTGCTTCGGTGCTGAGCGCCTCGGCCATTGCCACCGGCTTGACCCGCGGCATGAGCCGCGCTTCGATGCCTGCCGTGGGCAGCGGGCGCTGCGCCGCCACCAGCCAGGCGGGGCCAACGATCAGGGCGGCATGGAGGGCGAGGCTCAGCAGTAGGGCAATGTAAAGCGGCATCGGAACGATTTTAGTTCCGGCCGCTGCGCTTAACGTCGATAATTCCGAGGTTAGCCTTCACTGAAACTTCGTTTTAGAGGCTTGGCGGTCAATCCGATTCCCTATCCCATCAGGGGATACCGTCTGCCTTCCCGAGAGCGGCAGACATATCCCACCGGGGGATACCGTCTACCTTCCAGAGGGCGGCAGACATATCCCACCAAGGGATACCGTCTGCCTTCCAGAGGGCGGCAGACATATCCCACCAGGGGATACCGTCTGCCTTCCAGAGGGCGGCAGACATATCCCACCAGGGGATACCGTCTGCCTTCCAGAGGGCGGCAGACATATACTGCTCGTCATGAAGATTCTTTCCATTCTGCTGGTCTTGCTGATGACCGTCACGCCGGTGCGGGCAGCGAGTTTGCCCGATGCGGTGAGCTTTTCCATCGCCATCGAGCGCGGCGATTTGTCGCTGGCGCGCGAGTGGCTGGACGCCGGCCTGCCGCCGGATTTCGAGGGCAAAGTGATCGGCACCGGTTTGATGATCGGCGCCTGGGAAGGCAACATTCCGATGATGGAACTGTTTGTCGCACACGGCGCCGATATCAACAAGGCAAATTCGCGGGGTGAGCAGGCACTGCTGCACGCGGCGTGGAAGGGCCGTCTGGAGGCGGTGCGCTGGCTGGTGGAACACGGTGCGCGCTTGAATCGCGAAGGTCAGGAGTGGGCCGCTCTGCACTACGCGGCCTTCGCCGGCCACGCCGAGGTGGTGGGCTACCTGCTCGAGCGCGGAGCCGACATCAATGCGCTGTCCACCAACGGCTCGACGCCACTGATGATGGCCGCAAGGGAGGGGAAGGAAGCGATTGCGAAGACCTTGCTGGCGGCCGGCGCCCGGCGCGATATCGTCAATGAGCGGGGCGATGACGCGCTACGCTGGGCGATGCGCTACAACAACCTGAAAATTGCCCGCGAAATTGCCGGCCCCGAGAGTTTTTCCGCCGCGGCTGTGCAGCCGGCGGCCTCGTGGGGCACGGCGGTGCGCTCGCAAGCGGTGCCTGACCGCGCCGACCTAATGCTGGCCCAGGCGCGCAAGATGGAGGCCGCCGGGCAGCGTGACGCGGCGCTGAAACTCTATCGCGCTGCGCTGGCGGCGATTCGTCAGGCCGATGCAGTTGCCAGCAAGACCGCGGCGCCGGCCCGCGCCGCGACTGGAATGGTGATCAGCGCACGCCGGGCCAAACCCGGCGCGCAGACGGCGGCGCTGCATTACGCCACTCCGGCGGCCGCAAGCAATTCCCCGACGGTCGGCGCTGACGGCGCCCCGAACGAAGTGCATAGCAAGGCGAGCGGCGCCTCCGTAGCGCCTCCCGATATGGTTGACGACTGGCTGCGTCGCGCCCGCGAGGCGGAAACGGCAGGCCGTCGCAAAGAGGCGCTGCAAGCCTATCGGCAGGCAGCGGCAGTTCTGCGTAATCCGAGCCAGGTTCCTGCGCCCTCGCCAATTGATCCGTGAGCATTGCAGCGGGTGAGGCGGTCAGCTATATTTGACAGTTAAAGCTGTTCTGTATTACGATAAGAGCAATCGAATTACGACATCGTAAATTATCGATCGCCGCCAAGGAGCCCCCATGAGTGAGAAAAAGTTTGCTTCCCACGCCGACCTCGAAGAAAAAAAGGTCAGCTTCGACAAGCTGTCAGACAACGCCTACGCCTATACCGCCGAGGGCGATCCGAACACCGGCGTGATCATCGGCAAGGACGCCGTGATGATCATCGATGCCACCGCGACGCCGATCATGGCGCAGGACGTGATCCGCCATGTGCGTCAGATCACCGACAAGCCGATCAAGTACGTCACGCTGACCCATTACCATGCGGTGCGCGTGCTGGGCGCCTCGGGCTACAAGAAGGAAGGTCTGCAGGACATCATCGCCTCGAAGCAGACGCGCGAACTGATTGTCGAGCGCGGCCAGCAGGACATGGACTCCGAGATCGGCCGTTTCCCGCGGCTGTTCAACGCCGTCGAAAGCGTACCCGGCCTGACCTGGCCGACGGTCGTGTTCGACAAGGAGCTGACCTTGTGGATGGGCGATCTCGAAGTCAGGATCATGCATCTCGGTCGCGGCCACACCAAGGGCGATACGGTGGTCTGGCTGCCGCAGCAGAAGATCCTGTTCTCCGGCGATCTGGTCGAGGCGGATACCGCCTGCTATACGGGCGACGCCTATCTGGCGGACTGGCCGGCAACGCTGGATGCGCTGGCCGCCCTGAAGCCCGAGAAGATGATTCCCGGCCGCGGTCCGGCCCTGATGAATCCCGAGCAGGTCCAGCAAGGCCTGGCCTACACGCGGGACTTCGTGTCGACGCTGTATCGCAGCGCGCAGGAAGCCGTGGCCCAAGGCATGAATCTGGCCGCCTGCATGGCGCACACGCGCAAGAACATGGATCCGAAATTCGCCAGCGTGTTCATCTACGAGCATTGCCTGCCTTTCGATGTGACACGGGCGCATGACGAGGCTTCCGGCATCCGTGATCCGCGGATCTGGACCGCGCAACGCGACCAGGAAATGTGGCACGCGTTGCAGGCCGTGTGACGCTGCCGCAGGTTCAACAGCGGAGACGGGTCAATGCTGAAGACCTACAGCTATCCAAAATTTGAGTACCGGACGCCGCCGGAAATCGCCAGCGGGCAGACGCTGAAAGTACCGGTCGTGGTGGTCGGCGCCGGCCCGGTGGGCCTCGGCGCCGCGCTCGATCTGCAACTGCATGACGTTCCGGTGCTGGTGCTGGATGAAGACGACACGGTTTCGATCGGTTCGCGCGGCGTTTGCTACGCCAAGCGGGCGCTGGAAATTCTGGATCGCTACGGTGTCGGCGATGCGGTGTGCAGCAAGGGCGTTTCGTGGAATGTCGGGCGCACCTTCTTCCGCGAGCAGGAGGTGTACAACTTCAACCTGGTGCCGGAACCGGACCATCACCGGCCGGGCATGGTGAATCTGCAGCAGTACTACCTCGAGGAGTACCTCGCGGCGCGTGCCGCCTCGCGGCCGAAGATCGAACTGCGCTGGAAGAACAAGGTCGTCTCGGTGGCGCAGACCGGCATGACCGTAACACTCAAGGTGGAGACCGAGGATGGTTTCTATACCGTCGAAACCGACTGGCTGATTGCCGCCGATGGCGCGCGCAGCCCGATTCGCCGCATGCTGGACCTTGAAATCGACGGCAAGGTCTTCATGGATCGCTTCCTCATTGCCGACGTCGTGATGAAGGCCGACTTTCCGTCCGAGCGCTGGTTCTGGTTCGATCCGCCGTTTCATCCGGGCCAGTCGGTGCTGCTGCACAGGCAGACCGACAGCGTCTATCGCATCGACTTCCAACTGGGCTGGGACGCCGACCCGGAAGAGGCGAAGAAGCCGGAGAACGTGCTGCCGCGGATCAAGGCCATGCTTGGTGACCAGAGAGAGTTCGAACTGGAATGGGTCAGCGTCTACACCTTCCAGTGCCGCCGCATGGGCCGCTTCAACCATGGCCGCGTGCTGTTCGTCGGCGATGCCGCGCATCAGGTCTCGCCGTTCGGTGCGCGCGGGGCGAATTCGGGCCTGCAGGACGTCGACAATCTTGGCTGGAAGTTGAAGCTGGTGATCGACGGCAAGGCGCCCATGGCGCTGCTCGACAGCTATTCCGAAGAGCGCATCTTCGCCGCCGACGAGAACCTGGTGAATTCGACGCGCTCGACCGATTTCATCACGCCCAAGAGCAAGGTCAGCAGGACCTTCCGCAATGCCGTGCTGGGCCTGGCCAAGGACCATGCCTTCGGCCGCGCCCTGGTGAATTCCGGGCGTCTTTCGGTGCCGGCCTTTCTCACCACGTCGAGCCTCAACACGCCCGATTGCGCGCCTGATGTCTTTGCCGGTCGCATGGTGCCGGGTGCGCCGATGGACGACGCGCCGGTGCTCGACAATGGTGAACAAGGCTGGCTGCTGAACAAAGTCGGCAACCGCTTCTTCGCGCTTTATTTCGCCGATGATCCGAAGTCACTGGATGCGGCGACCGTCGCGACCTTGTCCGATCTGTCCTGCGCCGGTGTTGCGGTGCAGCCGCTGGTGGTTTCGCCCAAGCCGGGTGCGGCCCCTGGCGGCATTCCGACTCTGGTAGATGCCCGGGGCATTGCCGCGCAGCGTTATGACGCGCAGCAGGGTACGGTCTATCTGCTACGTCCCGACCAGCATGTCGCCGCGCGCTGGCGCACGCTCGATGCGGCGAAGGTCAAGGCGGCGGTAGCTCGCGCCACGTGCAACGCCTGAAAGGAACCCCAAGCATGGCACTCAATCTGAACCCGAATTTCGCCGAAGCCGGTAAACGCTACTTCAACGCCTATGCACCCGGCGACGACTTCTACGAAATGCTCATCGGCGCGCATCGCGACTTGTCCGACGAGCAATCCGAGCTGCTCAACGCGCGCCTGATCCTGGTGCTCGCCAACCACATCGGCGACCTCGGTACGCTGCGCGAAGCCCTCGACGTCGCCCGCGAAGGAGTCTGAACATGGCTGCCAGTCTGGTCCGGAAAGTTCACCACGTCGCGTACCGCTGCAAGGACGCCAAGGAAACCGTCGAGTGGTACGGCAAGTACCTCGACATGGGATTCATTCTGGCGATTGCCGAGGACGAAGTGCCCTCGACCAAGGCTCCCGATCCGTACATGCACGTCTTCATCGATGCCGGGGCCGGCAACATCCTGGCCTTCTTCGAACTGCCGACGCAGCCGCCGATGGATCGCGACCGCAACACGCCGATCTGGACCCAGCATCTGGCGCTGGAAGTCGGCAGCATGGAGGAAATGCTGGCAGCCAAGGCGCGACTCGAAGCCGACGGTATCGAAGTCATCGGTCCGACCGATCACACCATTTTCAAGTCCATCTATTTCTTCGATCCGAACGGGCATCGCCTGGAACTGGCATTCAATACCGGCACGCCGGAAATGATGAAGCGGCTCGACGACGTCAAGTGGGACATGCTCGAAGAATGGGCGAGAACCCGCAAGGCCCCCCAGCACGCGCGCTGGATGCATGACGGCAGCCACTCGCCAGATGGGGTCAAGCCGTGAAACTTGCCACCCTCAAGAATGGCGGTCGCGACGGCACGCTGGTCGTCGTCAGTCGCGATCTGGCGCGCTGCCAGACCGTCGGCGAGATCGCGCGAACGCTGCAGCAGGCGCTGGACAACTGGGACGAAGTCCAGCCCCGGCTCGCGCTGGTCTATGACATGCTCAACAACGGTCAGGCGCGCCACGCGATTGCCTTCGAGCCAAAGCGCTGCCACAGTCCCCTGCCGCGCGCCTACCAGTGGGCCGACGGCTCGGCCTATATCAACCACGTCGAACTGGTGCGCAAGGCCCGCGGCGCGGCGCTGCCGCCGGAGTTCCATGTCGATCCCTTGATGTATCAGGGCGGATCGGACAGCTTTGTCGGTCCCTGCGACCCGGTACTGGCGTGCGATGAAGCCTGGGGCATCGACTTCGAAGCCGAGGTGGCGGTGATTACCGGCGACGTGCCGATTGGCGCCTCGCCCGAACAATGCGCGCAGCAGATTCGTCTGCTGATGCTGGTGAACGATGTCAGCCTGCGCAACCTGGTTCCCGCCGAACTGGCCAAGGGCTTTGGCTTCCTCCAGTCCAAGCCTGCTTCGGCATTTTCCCCGGTGGCTGTGACGCCGGACGAGCTGGGAGCAGCGTGGCAAGACAGCAAAGCCCATCTGCCGCTTGCGGTCGAGTTGAATGGTGCGCCCTTCGGCAAGCCCAATGCCGGGGTCGATATGACGTTCAACTTCGCCCGCCTGGTCGCCCATGTGGCAAAGACGCGCGAGCTCGAGGCTGGCTCCGTGATTGGCTCGGGCACGGTGTCGAACAAGCAGGGCGGTCTGTTCGGCTCCTCGGTGGCCAATGGCGGCGTGGGTTACTGCTGCATCGCCGAGGTCAGGATGTACGAAACCATTGAAGAGGGAAAGCCGAGGACGCCCTTCATGCGCTTCGGCGATCGCGTCAGGATCGAGATGCGGGACGGCAGCGGCGCCAGCATCTTCGGCGCCATCGATCAGGTCGTCGAGCGTTGCGTCCCGGCAGCTGGCGGGTGATGGAAGGCCTGGTTGCGGCCGCTATGCTTCCCTGACTTTCCGGATTTCGATCAGCCACAGGATTTCTTCGGCCACCGACAGAGGGAATCCCGCCCGCGAACCTTCCCGATTGTCTTCCAGAAGGTGCTGCAGATAGGCGAGGCACTCCGCCGGCTGCTGCCAGATTTCCTCCACGTGCTGTGCCACGCGCGAAAAACTCTCCAGCATCGGCGCCGGGCCTGATGCGGGCGAGTCCTCCGCCTGAATGTTGAAATGCTGACGCAGTTTCTCGGCGGTTTCCTTGTATTCCTTGAGGAGGCCCTTGCTGCGATAGATACTGAGCAGCTTCAGCCAGTGGTAAACGGCATGGCGCGGATTGGCCTCCGTGTAATCGACCAGAGCCTGTGCCGCGCCCTGCTCAAGGCCCATTGACAGCATGATCTCGGCCAGTTGCAGGGTTGGCTCCACGTTGGTTTCCTGCGACTTCGCAGGAGCTGCGGGAGCGGGTGCAGTCTTCAGCCTCGTCAATTTGGCATTTTCGCGTGCCACGACTTCCGGATCGGCCTCCTCCAGCGAAAAGTCGATAGCCGGAGTTGCGGTCGCCGGCAGCGGAGCGGATGGGCTGGTTTCCGTAGCTTTGGGAGGTGCCGTCTGCTCGACTGCTGGTCCTGTGACCGGTGTCGGAGGCGGTGCGGCCTTGATCGCTTCGGTCGGCTCGCGCCGCTGTTCTTCAGGAAGGAGATCTGCGACCGGCGCCGCCAATGGCGGCAAGCTCGCGACCGGTGAAGCTGCCGCGCGAGGGGCAGCGTCCCGCGACGCGTTGGGAGTTGCGTTTGTCTCGGGATGATTAGCTGGGTTCCGCCGGCGGAACCACCAGAGCGCCACTAAAGCAGCCGCAGTTATGTTCGCCAGCGCCAGGCGCGAGTTGAAATCACCTGATTCGGCCGGTTCTGCCGCGGCTACCGCAGCAACGGGCCTCTGGACAGGCATGCTGCCGATCAGGCGGCTGACGTCGCCAACGCTTTCTTCCATGTGCCGCAGGCTGTCTAGCATGTTCTGCACGGTGCGTGCTTCATCTGCACCCGTTGCCGCGGCGCGCCACTCGACACGCAGTACCGAACGCTCTTCCTCCGACACCTTGCCCAGCCGCCGCGTATCGAGCTGTTCGCTGCGTCGCAATACCGGATCCGGGGGGGCGGCAACGGCGCTGGCCGAGGGCAGCAGAGTCAGCGTCGACAGCGCGGCGCAGACCCATCCGCTATGCATTCGGCAATTTGAAACGAGGGTGGCCGCGGACTTTGACATCGAATTGGGCAGCGCTATAGTGTTGGCCATTCTAGCCTCTGCGGCGGATACCGGCTTTGTTCGAGCAGGAACGGGCAAACCCCCTAAATTGTTTGTTTTGCAGAAGACCCATGAAGCTCTACAACTACTTTCGCAGCTCCGCCAGCTTCCGTGTGCGCATCGCGCTGGCACTGAAGGGCCTTGATTACGAGTACGTGCCAGTGGATTTGCTGAAAGGGGGTGGCCAGCAGTTTGCTGCCGACTTCAAAGCCATGAATCCGGCTGCGCTGGTGCCGGTGCTGGAGGATGACGGGACCATGCTGACGCAATCGCTGGCCATCATCGAATACCTCGACGAAACGCGGCCGCAACCTCCTTTGCTTCCTAAGGATGCGGTCGGGCGGGCGCGGGTACGGGCGATCGCGCTGGCAATCGCCTGCGAGATCCATCCGCTCAACAACCTGCGGGTGCTGGGCTACCTGACCAAGACGCTGGGCGCTTCCGAAGAGCAGCGGAACGCCTGGTATTGCCATTGGGTGGAAACCGGCCTGGCAACGGTCGAGGCCATGCTGGTCCGGGACTCCGATACCGGAGCCTGCTGCCACGGCGACACACCGACCCTGGCGGACATTTGCCTGGTGCCGCAGATATTCAATGCGCAGCGCTTCAATGCCCGGCTCGATCATGTCCCGACCGTGATGCGCATTCACCAGCATTGCCTGACGCTGCCCGCGTTCGCCAGGTCTGTTCCGGCCCTGCAGCCGGGTGCCGGGTAATCAGCGTTTGAGTCGTGCGGCAAACAGCTTGCGCAGCTTGGCCGCCTTCGGCGCCACGATGAACTGGCAGTAGGATTGCTCGGGATTGTTGGCGAAATAATTCTGGTGGTGATCTTCGGCCGGCCAGAAAGTCGGCGCTGACGATACGGCGGTAACGATCGGTGCAGGCCATATTTTCGCTGCAGAGAGTTCCGCAATCAACTCCCGGGCAATCCTTTCCTGTTCGGCGCCGTGAGTGAATATGACCGAGCGGTATTGCGTGCCGACATCATTGCCCTGCCGGTTCGGCGTGGTCGGGTCGTGGATGGCGAAGAAGGCTTGCAGCAGTGTGCGGTAGTCGATGACGGCAGGATCGAAGCGGATTTCGACCACTTCGGCGTGACCGGTATCGCCGCCGCATACGCTGCCGTAGTCCGGATTCTGCATCCTCCCGCCGGCGTAACCGGAGACCACGGATTCGACACCGGCGAGTTGTACGAAGGCGGCTTCCAGGCACCAGAAGCAGCCGCCGCCGAGTGTTGCAAGTTCGGTGGTCGTTTCACTATTCATTCGAGTCTCCCGCAGCGTAGGGCAATGGGCCGAATGATAGTCTTTCTTGTTTTCGGATCGGGCCGGACGTTTTTCAGGCGCTCACCCGGAGCGGCGCATGGATCGCCTGCGGCACGAGGCGGAACGCGGCCGCGCGTGCAGGGTCCGTTCCTACCCTGCAGGCACGGCCCAGCGCATCCCGGCGGTGCGATTACAGAAACGGCTCGGCGCGTTTGAGCAGTTCCTCGAGGCCAGGTTCTTTCGGGTTGCGCGGCTTGCCTGGGTGGATAACGGATACTTGGCAGCTCTCCGCCGCCTCCACCAATTGCGCGTAGGTTCCGGCATTGATGTCGGCGATGTAGGCCTGCTGGTTCCGGTCGTAGGCGAACATCTTGTTGTTGATCGTGGTGCACTCATTGCATGTCGAGCAGCGCGCCGTCTCGATGTAGGCTTCGTCGGAGGATCGTTCCGGCTCCTGCTCCACCGGCGCGCTGGCCGCAGCGGGCGCGGCAGATGCCGCCGGCGCCGCGACGGCAGGCGCGGTGGCGGGTGCAACCGCGGCGTGCGCCTCGGCTTCCTGCTGCATGCGATCTTCCCAGGCTTTCTTCTCGCGTGCGAGCAGTTGCTCCGCGTGCGAATTGTGCACGCCGCCCAGTTCCTGCAGGCTGTGCCACATTTCGCGGCAACGACGTGCCTCCCTGATCAATCGCGCGTCGACGATCACTCTTTGCAGCACGTTGTCGGCATCGACCATCAGTACGCTGGGAATCTTGTCCGGCAGCCCCTTGCGCTCGCGCGTCAACGCTTCATCCACCGGGATCATGCTGCCATTCCATTTCTCCCGCGGTACCCGTGCCAGATGTTTGGCGTAGCGACGGTCACTGGCGACGAAGTCGACCAATGTGAACGCAAGGTCCTCGGACACCCTCTGGTGCTGTTCGTCCTCGTAGGCGAAGCCCTGGATCGGCCAATCGAGATCCACCTGGGAATTCGCCTCAAGGTAGAAGCGCGAGGCCCAGTTCGGCCCTGCCGACGGGTCGTAGGTGAACGCCGGAAAGGCGCGCGACTCCATCGCCGCGGCAGACACCAGATAGGGCGGCAGACCGGACGCCTTGCCGCTCGCTCCGGAAAATACGCTGAACAGGGCAGGGCCACGATAAGTCAGGCCGCGCAGCATGCGTTCGCGGAACCTGAACAGGTTGGAACTGCTCGACTGCATCACGTACACTTCGTTGAGACCGATCGCCATGTTGGCAATCTGCCTGCTGCGCATGCCCGCGGTCAGGTTGCCTTCCCCGTTCGGCGACTCTTCGAGGATGTCGTCGATCTGGAGCAAGACCTTGATCGGCAATCCGGAGGACAGGATTTCCATCAGGTGGGCATGTTCCGCCGCCTGCATTTGTTCGGCGTTGACGCAGACCAGATAATCGGGGAATGGAGCGAGGTCCTGCGGGTCGAGCCCGTTTGCGCCGAACTGCTCGAACAAGGCGTCGTGCTTGACCTCGCTGTACTGACCGTCGATCTCGAGCTCGGCGATGGCGATCGCCTTGGCCAGTTCGATCAGCTTGGGCATGCGCTTGCGGAACGTGCTTAGCGCGTCGCCGCAGGTGTCGAAGAAGAAGGAGTAGGGCTTGGCCGCGGAAGCCTTCTTCGCGGCCGCGTCGGAGGCAGGAAAGAATTGCTGCGCACCGAGCACCGCCAGCAACTCGCGTATGCGCCGCCGCCGGCTCTCGGGGAACTCGTCCTTCGGCAGGGCCTTGGCCAGCAGGTGCGACAAGGCATCGAAGTCGAATGCGTCGCCGTAACCGGTGCCGACCGATTCCTTCAGGTGCTTCGCGCTGCGGCCGGCCGCGGAACGTTCGAAGTCGGCTTTGAGGATGTCCGAGAGTTTGAGTACCAGTCGGTCGATATCCTTGCGAAATGCTTCGGCTTTCTGTTTCTGCACCGCATTCCAGGCATGGCGCAGCAGGCGCGCGGGCAGCGCAGCGTCGCAATTCGCCAACTCGCCGTCGACCTTGACCGCGGCGCGGGCGCGACGCAGGCTGTCTTCGAGCGATTTGTCCGCAGCCGATTTGTTCTTGTTCTTGGCCAGCCGGCTAGCTGCCGTCGCCCAAAGGGCAGAGAGCGTTCCGCTGGCGCCGCCCATGGTGAGTGCGCGGATTTCCTGCTCCATCTGCAAGACATGCTTCCTGATGCGTTCGCCGTCGCTGCCGCTGGCAACCACGTCGAGCGCGCTGTCGGTGAGCCCCGACAGTGACTGCACGAACAGCTTATCGGCGCGATCGGCAACCAGCACCAGCGGAAAATCGTGGCGCAACTGGGTGAGTTCGCGATAACCGGCAAAAAGCGCCGGTCGCAAATCCAGTCCATCCACTGCGTCCAGATGTTCGCTCGGCCGTCTGCCGGTCAGGAAAAAAGCAACGTGTGCCTGGGTATCCGCTTCCATATCTTTATCGACCCGCCTTGCTGATGAATGCTCTTGCCTTCGGTTATGGCGCGCCCGGCGCGCCGGCGTCCTACGCGACCTTTTCTTTCGTTTCCTGCGGCCAGACCGTGTACTTGTCCAGTTCCGCATTGAGTCCCACACTGGTCAGCTCGGCGGTGCGCAACTTGTCTGAGCGCCGCAGATCCTCGTAGCAGGGAACACTTGGGTTGCGGTAGAGAATCCCGACCGGGACGAGATCGGTGCTTGAGGCGATTTCGCGGGCCCGGTCCATGTTCGAGGGGTCATGCTGCAACTGGTTTTTGTAGACCTTGGACAGGCCGGCGCTGAACTGCAGGCCGTTCTCGTGATTGAGCAACTGCACTTTGTTGGGGTCGTTCATCCAGGGATCAAGCGACTTCGGCAGCCACTCCGGACAGCGCTGAAGAATGCGCACGAACGACAATCCCTTGTGGTGGTAGGCCGCCTTGACGATGTCGAACAGAACCTCGGGAATCCAGTCGACCGCCTGCGCGACGAAGGAGACGTTCTGCACGCCGAGCGTGACCGTCAGGGGATTCAACGCTTCCAGGTAGCTGCCGCGCGGAGTGGTATTGCTCTTGGTTCCGATGGGCGAAGTCGGCGAGGCTTGTTTCTTGGTCAGGCCGTAGATCTGGTTGTCGTGCAGGAATACCGTCAGGTTCATGTTGTAGCGGATGGCGTGAATCCAGTGCGCCGCGCCGATGCTGCAGCAATCCCCGTCGCCGGTATTGACGAACACCGTCAGGTCGGGTCGCGCCATTTTGACGCCTTCGGCGACCGGCAGGGCGCGTCCGTGAATGCCGTGGAAACCGTAGGTATTCATGTAATGGGGAAAGCGGCTCGAGCAACCGATGCCGGACACGAACACGGTCTTCTCCGGCCGCAGTCCCTCGTCGCGGCACAGCCGCTGTACCGCTGCGAGTATGGCGTTGTCGCCGCAGCCGGTGCACCAGCGCGGTACGCCGCTCTGGTAGTCTTCCAGTTCGAAGTTCTCTTCGCACATCTGCAGCAGGCACTCAGTGGCGGACATCATGTTCATGGCTTTGTCACCTTTGTTTACTATTGCTTTTTCAGCTTTTCCATCATCACGCGACGGATGCTGCCCGGCTTGATTGGCTGGCCCTTGCAGTCGCTCCAACAGTCGATGTCGACCAGGTAGCGCGAGCGCAGCAGGATCGCCACCGACGAATAGCGGCGATTGCTCTCGTCGATGATCTTGTCCTCGGGGCGGTCGCTCCAGTTGCTCTCGATGGTCATGACCTTCTTGAACCCCTGCATGATTTCCTTGATCCCCGGCGGCAGGGGCTGCAGGAACTGCAGGTGCATGGAGGACACCTTGTGCCCTTCGGCACGTGTTAACTCGACCGCTTCCTCGATCGCGCCCTTGGTGCTACCCCAGCCGATGACCAGCAGATCGCCCGTTGGATCGCCGAAGACCGGCGGCGCCTTGAGCGTCTTTTGCAGCGCTGCGAGCTTCAGGCTACGAGCGCGCAGGCTTTCCTCGTTGGTTTCCGGATCATAGGCAACATGGCTGTCGCGATCATGCGCCAGCCCGGTGAGGGTGTGCATGCCGCCGGGCTGGCCGGGAATGAAACGGCGCGCGAGGCCGGTGGTATCGTCCCACTCGTAGGGCCTGGCTCCCGCCGGAATCGGGCTCTGGTCGACCGGCGGCGCCATCCAGGTATCGCTGAACTTCGGGCGCGCGAAAGGCTGCTGCGAAGTGGCCAGGGCCGCGTCTGACAGAATTACAACCACCATGTTGAACGTTTCGGCGATCTTGCGCGCGGTGATGATCGAGTAGAAGCATTCCTCAATTGTGCCTGGCGCCATGACTACCTTCGGCGCGTCGCCGTGACTGCCGAAAATCGCGGTCATCAGATCGCCCTGCTCCATCTTCGTCGGCTGGCCGGTGCTGGGGCCGCCGCGCATGACGTTCACCACGACCAGGGGAATCTCGCCCATGACCGCGAGGCCGATCGCCTCCTGCTTCAGCGAAAAGCCGGGGCCGGAGGTGATGGTGATCGTGCATTTGCTGGCGTAGGAAGCACCGATGGCAAAAGCGCAGGCGGCGATCTCGTCCTCTGCCTGATGCACCATGCCGCCCACCTTCTCGAATACTTCGGACAGATAGTGCGAGGCCGAGGTGGCGGGGGTGATCGGGTACATGGCGCAGATCTCCATGCCCGATGCGAGCACGCCCAGCGCCAAGGCCGTGTTGCCGTTGACCACGATCTGCGGCTCGGTCGACCGGGTCGCCGGGATGCTGTAGCAAAAGTCGAGATTGGCCTCTGCCCACTTGTGGCCAGCCTCGAGCAGCTTGATGTTGGCGTCGACCACGCTCTTGTCCTTCTTGCCGAACGCAATCAGGATCTGATCCACCGCCAGCTTCAGGTCCAGGCTGTAGATGTAGCACAGCATGCCCAGCGCGTACATGTTCTTGCCGCGCCGTGCATCGGCGACGATGGTGCGACACTCGTGCTCCATCGGAATTTCGTACACCTTGTAGCCTGCGGCCACGACCCGGTCGTAGGTCTCGATGTAGGACGCCACAATCTTCGGATCGGTGTGCGTGCGCCACATGCTTTCCAGCAGGATGATGCAGTTGGGTTTGAGCTCTTTCGCCCGCACCCGTCCGAGCAGTACCTGCTCGTTGAATGCCACCACGAGATCGGTCTCGTCGCCGCCGTTGGTGATGTATCCCGATCCGATGCGGATGCGGTTGCCGCTGGCCCCGGCGACGCTGCGTGCCGGCGGGCGGATTTCGGCGGGAATGATTTCCGTGGTCCAGATGCCGTTGCCCATCTGCGCCGCAATCGCTCCCAGGGACTGGCCGCACTTTTGCGCACCTTCCCCGGAATCGCTGATTATTTCGACAATATGTTCCTTCAGCTTGACCGCCGGCTTCTTGCCCGCAGGTGATCGAGGTTTGTTGCCGGGCTTCTTAACCGGTGTCTGCATGGTCATATCATTCATGTTTTTTCCGTAGTCGCTGTTGAGTGCGGTGTTGAGTATTTATGCTGCAAGACCGTGGATCAGGGGCTGTCAAGCCTTAGGCAGCGCGCACGCGCGCAAAATTTCGCTCCCTCGTGTCGATGCCGAAAAGTGTGCCGGTGCCGTCCGCGCTGACATAGGGGAGTGCGGAATCGCGGATTCCCAGATAGGCCTTCATGCTGCGCGCCGCCTTGCGGCCAGCGCCCATGGCTTCGATCACGGTCGCCGCGCCGGTGACGATGTCACCGCCGGCGAACACGCCCGCTACGGAAGTGGCGAGGTTATCGTCGGCCCCGATATAGCCCCATTTGTTCAGCTTGAGCTGCGACGTCTGGCCCATGATCGGATTCGCGTTGGTGCCAATCGCATACACGATCAGATCGGTCTCGAAATCGAACTCGCTGCCGGCCACTGCAACCGGCCGGCGCCTGCCGGAATCGTCCGGCTCGCCCAGTTCCATGCGTACGCAGCGCATGCCGCGGACGCTGCCTTTGCCGTCGTCGAGGACCGCCACCGGATTGGTGAGCCAGTGGAACTCCACTCCCTCCTGCTCGGCGTGATGAACTTCCTCCATCCGCGCCGGGGCCTCGGTACGCGAACGGCGGTAAATGCAGTACACCTTCTCCGCGCCCAGCCGGATGGAGACGCGCATCGCGTCCATCGCCGTGTTGCCGGCGCCGACTACCGCGACGCGCTTGCCGATCGGCAGCGGCGTGTCGAAGTTCGGGAAATCCCTGGCGCGCATCAGGTTGCAGCGCGTCAGCAGTTCATTGGCCGAGAGCACGCCGTTCAGCGAATCGCCGGGAATGTTGAGCATGGTCGGATAGCCGGCACCCACGCCGACGAATACCGCGTGGAAACCCATTTCCTCGATCATCTGCTCGATGGTGAACAGGCGGCCGACCAAAGTGTTGCATTCGAACTTGACCCCGAATTGTTTCAGATTGTTGATCTCGGCATCGATCACGGCGTTGGGCAGGCGGAAGTCGGGGATACCATATCTCAACACGCCGCCCGGCTGATGGAAGGCTTCGTACACGGTGACGTCGCACCCGGCCTTGGCCATGTCCGCCGCACAGGCCATGCCGGCCGGGCCTGAGCCGACGATGCCGACGCGGAACCGGTTCGGTTCGATATAGGGAATGTTGATCCAGCCCTCCTTGATTGCGGTGTCCCCGACAAACCGCTCCATCCGTCCGATCGCGACCGCTTCGAGCGACTCGCCTACGGTGCACACGCCTTCGCACTGGTTCTCCTGCGGACACACCCGGCCGCAGATGGACGGCAACAGATTGGTGTCGGTGAGAATGTCGTAGGCGCCGCGGAAATTCTTCTCGCCGATCTTCTGGATGAAGCCGGGAATATTGATTCCCACCGGACAGCCGGAGATGCACGGTTCGTCCGGGCACATCAGGCAACGCTCGGACTCGCGCAGGGCGTCTTCAAGGCTGTAGCCGCAGGCGACCTCCTCGAAATTTTTTGCTCGTACCAGCGGATCCTGCTCGCGCATCGGCGTGCGTTCCTGCGGAATGGTTCGTATCGTCTTCTTCTTTGCCATCTTATTGTCCTCAAGCCACTATCCGGACCTTCGGGGTGCACTCCTCAGTGATCACACCCTTGGCGCGTCATTGTCGCGACATCCATCATCAAAACCAGCTAGCCCCCCTTGACGCCTTCGATGGGGTCCGGCAGTTCCAGCAGCTCACTTTGCGGGGCACTGCCGCGCGCCAGTGCATCGAGCGCGCTGGCGCCGACCTGCCTGGTCATGCGGCAGCTTTCCGACCAGCGCTCGTGGGCGGCCTTTTCGTCCTTGGTGTAGCGCTGCAGGCGCAGCATCAGGTCGTCGAAATCGACCAGATGGCCGTCGAAATCCGGCCCGTCGACACACGCAAACTTCACCTCATCGCCCACCTTCACCCTGCAGCCGCCGCACATTCCGGTGCCATCGACCATGATCGGATTGACGCTCACCATGGTCTTGATCTTGGCCGCGCGCGTCGCCTCGGCGCAGGCCTTCATCATCACCGGCGGGCCGATCGCGACGACTTCCTCGAGATCGGGGTGCCCCGCCATGGCCAGCTTGATACCGTCGGTGATCATCCCTTTCAGTCCCGCCGAGCCGTCGTTGGTGCACAGGATGAGTTCGTCGCAACAGGCTCTGAATTTTTCTTCCCAGAACACCAGACCCTTGGTGCGAAAGCCGAGGACGCCGATCACGTAGGCGCCGGCCTCCTTGAAGCCGCGCGCCTGGGGAAAGATCGGCGCTACGCCGAGACCGCCGCCCACGCACAACACCTTTTTTGCGTGGCTGATCGGGCTGGGCACGCCCATCGGGCCGACCATTCCGTAGAGTGATGTGCCGACCTGACATTCCTGTTGCATTTGTTTTGTCGTCTTGCCTACCGCCTGGATCACCAGCGTGATGGTGCCCTTCTTCTGGTCGAAATCCGCTATGGTCAGTGGAATGCGCTCGCCCTGCTCGTTGAGCATCACGATCACGAATTGTCCCGGCTTGGCGGCCTTGGCCATCAGGGGATGGTGTACCTCAAGCAGGTAGGTGACGTCCGAGAAATCCTCTCGGGTCACGATCTCGAAATTGGACATTGCAGTTGCCTTCATATGGGACCGACCTTGGCCGGCCTGGCTATCGGGAACTTCGGGTATTTATTGGAATTTGTCGTTCCGTCGTCTGCTCTGCGGCTGACGGACTCGTCGAAATATGTGCCCGGCCTGACGGGGATCGATCCGTGGCATTTGCTGACGCCTGCGCTGCACGCTGGCGGCGATGCCGATTTCGCGGATGCATGATTCAAACCTATATCATTCAATGCGGATCTCCCCGTTGGGACCGGGCGAGTATCAGCCGGGCAGCAGTGGGGCGTTTTGACCTAGATCAAACGTTCTAATGAGCCAATAGAGTCCGTGATCGATTCTGTCGATGTGCCGGGGCAGCGCCTGCTTTCTCGGCGTTAAGTGCAGCGGCTGCAACTGAACCGAGGGAGGGCGTCAGCCAGAGAGTCGCGTCCGGAATGACAGTCCGCGCGACCGGCTGGTTTCGGGCTTGGCGCGGACACTCGCCCGCGCCAAGCCCCGGGTCTAGACCCGTTCGATGATGATGGCGATGCCCTGGCCGACGCCGATGCACATGGTGCACAGCGCGTAGCGGCCGCCGCTGCGATGCAGTTGGTACATCGCCGTGGTGACCAGGCGCGCGCCGCTCATGCCCAGCGGATGGCCGATGGCGATCGCGCCGCCGTTGGGGTTGACCCGCGCGTCGTCGTCCGCCAGGCCGAGATCACGCGTGACCGCCAAACCCTGTGCGGCAAAGGCTTCGTTGAGTTCAATGACATCCATCTGGTCGAGCCGCAGGCCGGTCTGCGCCAGCAGCTTCTTCACCGCCGGCGCTGGACCGAAACCCATGATGCGCGGTGCCACACCGGCCGAGGCCATGGCCACGACGCGTGCTTTCGGCGTCAGTCCATGCGCCTTGGCTGCCGCGCCGGAAGCCAGGATCAGCGCGCAGGCGCCGTCATTGACGCCGGAGGCATTGCCTGCCGTGACGGTGAGTTCGGCGCCGTTGATGCCCTTGAGTTTGGCCAGTTGTTCCAGCGTCGTGTCGGGGCGCGGATGTTCGTCGGTATCGAAAATCTTCGGCTCGCCCTTCTTCTGCGCAATCTCGACCGGGACGATTTCGTCCCTGAAGCGACCTGCGGCCTGGGCATCGGCCCAGCGCTGCTGCGAGCGCAAGGCGAAGGCGTCCTGGTCGGCGCGGCCGATCTTGAATTCGGCAGCGACGTTGTCGGCGGTTTCGGGCATCGAGTCGACGCCGTACTGCTGCTTCATCAGCTTGTTGATGAAGCGCCAGCCAATGGTGGTGTCATACACGGCGTTGTTGCGCGAGAAAGCGCTGTCGGCCTTGGGCATGACGAACGGGGCTCGGCTCATGCTTTCGACGCCGCCGGCGATCATCAGCGAAGTTTCGCCGGTCTTGATTGCACGTGCGGCAGTGCCAATGGCGTCCATGCCGGAGCCGCACAGACGGTTGATGGTGGCGCCCGCCACGTCGACCGGCAGGCCGGCCAGCAGGCCCGCCATGCGCGCCACGTTGCGGTTGTCTTCACCTGCCTGATTGGCGCAGCCGTAGATGACATCCTCGACCCGTTGCCAATCGACCTTGCCGTTGCGGGCGATCAGGGCCTTGATCGGCAGGGCGGCCAGATCGTCGGTACGGATACCGGATAGCGTGCCGCCGTAACGGCCTATCGGTGTGCGCACGGCGTCGCAGATAAAGGCTTGTTCGCTCATTCGGTTTCGCTTTCCTCGAAGAAATGACCCTTGATCCGGGTGGAGCGGCCACGAAACAGGGCAATGGTCTTGCCGTTCTGGTTGGTGACCTCGATATCGTAAATGCCGGTGCGGCCGCCCTGATGGCGCGCACCGCCCGTGGCTGTGAGCGTATCGCCAAGATGGGCGGGAGCGATGAAGTTGATGTCGACCCCGGCGGCGACCGCGCGGTGGTTAAAGCTGTTGCAGGCGTAAGCGAAGTTGGTGTCGGCCAGGGCGAAAATGAAGCCGCCGTGGCAGATGCCGTGCCCGTTCACCATGTCCTGGCGCACATTCATGGTAACCGTCGCGCCGCCTGGGGTGGTACTCGTGATGGTAATGCCGAGACCGCGTGCGGCGTGGTCGTCCGGCCACATGATCTCGGTGCAGCGCTCGGCAATCTCCTGTGGTGTCAGACCCATCAGTCGCCCCTGAAGTTGGGGCTGCGCTTTTCCATGAAGGCCGCGACGCCCTCGCGGTAGTCGTGGCCGAAGCCCAGTTCCTGCTGGCTGGCGCGTTCCAGTTCGAGTTGCTGTTCGAGGTTGTTGCCGCTGCTGGCG
This sequence comes from Sulfuritalea sp., assembly GCA_023229685.1. GTDB lineage: Bacteria > Pseudomonadota > Gammaproteobacteria > Burkholderiales > Rhodocyclaceae > Sulfuritalea. Next base: position 312,126 of record JALNYT010000001.1, on the reverse strand, counting down.
TAAATCGCCTGCTTGGTGCGCGCCAGCCCCTTGGTCGGCGCGGTGCTGAAATGAACGGCCAGCTTTTCGGCCTCGGCCATCAGTTTGTCGTCATCGACGCATTTCCAGATCAGCCCCCAGTCCGCGGCCTGCTCGGCGGAAAGCTTGTCGCCGAGCATCGCCAGGCCCATGGCGCGGGCAGTGCCGACCAGGCGCGGCAGCACCCAGGTGCCGCCGACGTCGGGTACCAGGCCAAGCTTGCAGAAGGCCTGGATGAAGGAAGCAGAACGCCCGGCAAGCACCAGGTCGCAGGCCAGCGCGATGCTGGCCCCGGCTCCGGCGGCGACGCCATTGACGGCGCAGATCACCGGCATTTCAAGAGCGCGCAGTCCGAGGATCAGCGGCGTGTAGTAGGTCTCGATGGTATGGCCGAGATCGATCGGCTCGCTGCCCGTCATGACGTTACGCTCCGACAGGTCCTGCCCGGCGCAGAAGGCGCGGCCGGCTCCGGTCAGCAGCAGGACGCGGGCATGCCCGTCGCGCGTGCGGGCCAGGGCATCGCGCAACTCGAGATGCATCTCGCCATTGAAGCTGTTGAGCCGGTCCGGACGGTTGAGCGTGACGCGGGCGATGCCGCCATCAAACGAAAAGAGGATGTTCTGGTAGTTCATCGGCTGGGTTCCGCGGTTGATCAGTTGGGGATGGCCAGGCTGAGGCGCCTGAGTGTGGCGGCTGACTGGGCTTTCCAGTCGCTCAGCAGTCCCGCGCTGCTGCGGCGACGCAGGCCGTACTGGATGTAGATCGCCGCATGCTCCGAATCGACCCGGCCGAAGGTGGCAGCGACGCGCGGATGCCAGTAGTTGACGGCAGCTTGCACGGCGGCCTTGCTGGCGCTGCCTTCGATGGCTTGGCTGACGCCGCTTTCACCCAACTGCGCATGTTCCTTTTCGCGCGGCAGGATCTGCGTTATCGTGTCAGCCAGCGGCGCGTAGGAGCTCTGCGCCATTTCCGCCAACTGGATTGCGGTGGCCGCACCCATCAGCATGTTGAAGACGACAGCGTCTTCCCAGCCTTCCAGCGGATAATGAAAGACATTGAGCCGCTTGTCGCCGCCGATGCGTCGTGTGCCGAGATCGATATGGCGATCAAGGCGCGAATCCCAAGCATGGGAACGTACGTAGAGCATTGGATTGACGCCGAAGGGTTGGAGCAGCCTGAGCGCCATTTCCGCGTGAACATATTTCTCGGTAACGATTTTTGCGGCGACGATGCGCTCGCGCAGTCCCGGCCCGCGGTTGATGAAGGGACAGAAGCCGGCTGCGCCCGCCAGTTCGGAATCGGCGAAGACCACCACCAGGCGCATCAATTCACTGCGGTAGCCGTTGGGCACCGTCTCGCCCGCGCAGCGCAGGACATCCCCGTCGGGAGCGCCTATCTTGTGTCCGGCGGCGATGCGCTCGAGAAAACCCTGGTCCTGTTTCTGCATGTCTCGCTCCGCAATGTGGGCCCAACCTCTGCGCCCGGACTATAGAAGCATTTCGCCGCGCGCGCCAAAGGGATACAATATTATCAACATAAAATATTGAAATAGTATCAAAATAATTATGACACAAAAACAGTCGGCAGGCTACAATAAAAATGTATCACGTCACCATCCCTTCGCGACGGGGACGTTCGAGGAAAAGGCATGGCCAAGATACTGATCATCGTCGGCACCGAGTCGGGCAATGCACAGATGTGTGCAGACCACCTTTCGGACAATCTGCCGGCGCTCGGCCATGAAGTCGAGGTCGCGGCTGATACGGACGCCGGCAGCGTCGATCTTGTTGGTCGCGATGTGGTGCTGGTGTGCACCTCGACTCACGGCGATGGCGAACTTCCTGACAACATCATTCCGCTGGCCGCGCGCCTGCGCGCAGAAATGCCCGACCTCTCCCAACTGCGTTATGGCGTGATCGCGCTCGGCGATCAGACTTACCAGGCAACCTTCTGCAAGGCCGGCAAGGATATGGACGCCCTGTTCGCCGCATGCGGCGCGCGCAAGCTTGGCGAACGGCTCGAGATCGATGCCTGCACCCAGCCCCTGCCCGATGAGGAGGCGCTGAACTGGGCGCAGGAGTGGGTTGCGATGCTTTGAGGCATGGCAGCAAGCCGTCTAGAATTGAACAGGTAGCACCTTCTCGGAGAGAACCAAGATGCCTCATGCAATGTTCGAAAAGCATCAGACCCTGTTGCAACAGGCGGTTGCCGCGATCGAGTCACGCGGCTTCTGGAGTCCCTATGCCGAGAACCCGCGAGTCTACGGCGATATGGCCATTGAGGATGGGCGCCAGGCCTTCGAGGCCTATCGCGGCGCGCAGTTCTATCTGGATCAGCCGGGCGTCATCGATCGTGGCGGCGCGGAAGTGTCGCCCTACGGCCTGCCGTTGAACATCTCCTACCCGCGGTGCAGCGTCGATGCGTTGATCACGGCCGGCAAGGCCGCCATGCCGGGCTGGATCAAGGCCGGTGCCGATGCCCGGGCCGGCGTCTGCCTCGAAATCCTGGCGCGGCTCAACGCCCGCAGTTTCGAGATGGCGCATGCCGTGATGCACACCACGGGCCAGCCCTTGATGATGGCCTTCCAGGCGGCCGGGCCGCATGCCCAGGATCGGGGTCTCGAAGCCGTTGCCTACGCCTGGCGCGAAATGAAGCATGTGCCGGAAACCGCCCTCTGGGAAAAGCCGCAGGGCAAGAATCCGCCGCTGAAAATGGAAAAGAAATTCACCATCATGCCGCGCGGCGTGGCCTTGGTGATCGCCTGCTCGACCTTCCCGACCTGGAACGGTTACCCCGGGATTTTTGCCAGCCTGGTGACCGGCAATCCGGTGATCGTCAAGGCACATCCGACGGTGATTCTGCCGCTCGCCCTGAGCGTTGCGGTGGCACGCCAGGTGCTGAAGGAGGCCGGCTTCGATCCGAATCTGGTGAGCCTGCTGATCGATGACGTGTCGACACCCGTCGCCAAGGATGCCGCGATGAGGCCCGAAGTGCGTCTGATCGACTACACCGGTGGCCCCGACTTCGGCAACTGGCTCGAGGAGAATTGCCGCCATGCCATGGTCTACACGGAAAAGGCCGGCGTGAATTGCGTCGTGGTTGATTCCATCGACGATTACCAGGCGATGCTGAAGAACCTCGCTTTCACGCTGTCGCTCTATTCGGGCCAGATGTGCACCACGCCGCAGGCGATTTTCGTGTCGCAGGCGGGGGTGAGCACACCGGATGGCGTGGTTTCCGCCGAGCAGTTCGGCCGCGATCTGGCCAATGCGGTTTCGCAATTCCTCGAACATCCGGTGCGTGCGGCGGAGGTGCTGGGTGCGATCCAGTCGCCTGCAACGCTGGCGCGACTCGAGGCTGCTCACCGACTGGGTGACGTGTTGCGTGCCTCGAGCCCGGTGGCGCATCCACAGTGGCCCGAGGCCCGCGTGCGCAGCCCCCTGATCCTCAAGGTGGACGTCAGCGACGAGCGCGCCTACATGGAAGAACGCTTCGGCCCTATCACGTTCGTGGTCGAGACCGCGACCACGGCGCAAAGCCTGGCGGTGGCCGAGCGGGTGATTCGCGAGCAGGGGGCGATCACCTTCGCGCTGTATTCCACCAATCCGGTCATGGTGGCACATGCGGAGGATGCCGCCTTGCGCGTCGGCGTGGCCCTGTCGATCAACCTCACCGGTGCCGTATTCGTCAACCAGTCGGCCGGCTTTTCCGATTTCCACGCCACCGGCGCCAACCCGGCGGCGAATGCCTGCCTTACGGACAGCGCCTTTGTCGCCAGCCGCTTTTTTGTGGTGCAGAGCCGGCGGCACGTTTCATGAGCGTACAACTGCAAGCTGAGGAATCGAGGAAGACCGAATGAAGGTCTATGAGATTGACGGCATTGTGCCGGTGGTGGATCCGACGGCCTACGTGCATCCGTCGGCGGTTCTGATTGGCGATGTCGTGGTCGGGCCGGGTGCCTACATCGGCCCCTGCGCCAGTTTGCGCGGCGACTTCGGCCGCCTGTTCATCGGTGCCGGCGCCAATATCCAGGATTGCTGCGTGATGCACGGCTTTCCCGGCAGCGATACCATCGTCGAGGAGCGCGGCCATATCGGCCACGGCGCGATTCTGCATGGCTGCATCGTGCGCAGGAACGGCATGGTCGGCATGAACGCGGTGGTGATGGACAACGCCGTGGTCGGCGAATCGGCGATCGTCGCGGCACAGAGTTTCATCAAGGCCGGCATGGAAATTCCGCCGCGCATGCTGGCCGGTGGTGTGCCCGCCAAGATCATGCGCGAACTGACCGAGCTGGAAATGGCCTGGAAGGTGGAAGGTACCGGCGTTTATCTGGATCTGGTTCAGCGCTGCCATGGCACGATGAGGGAGGTGGAAGCCCTGACGGCCGTCGAGCCGGATCGCAAGCGGGTCAAGCTCCCCGAGCTGAAAACCCTACAGGAAACCCGGCGCGGCTGATCCGACTTCGGCTCCGGAGTCGGCGCTGGCGACACGCCGATTCTGGAGCGTGGTCTGCGCCACGGCGTGCTCCCAGCCCTGCATCAATTCATTGGCGCGGCTGCGCGACATGGTCGGATGGAAGACGCGCTCGGCCTGCCAGTGCGTCGCCAACTCCTCGAGGCCGCTGTAGATGCCGCACGACAAACCGGCCAGATAGGCCGCACCCAGCGCCGTGGTTTCGATGACTTGCGGCCGCACCACGGGGATGCCCAGCAGGTCGGCCTGAAACTGCATCAGCAGATTGTTCACACAGGCGCCACCGTCGACCCGCAACTCGGTCACGCCGCCGCTGTCCGCTAGGTCGCGGCTCATGGCCTGCAATAACGCCGCGCTCTGGAAGGCGATGCTTTCCAGCGCCGCGCGGGCGATGTGCGCCACGGTGGTGCCGCGGCTCAAGCCCAGGATGGCACCGCGCGCATCGGGCTTCCAGTAGGGGGCGCCGAGGCCGGTGAAGGCCGGTACGAACATCACGCCGCCGCTGTCGGGCACGCTTTCGGCCAGATCCTGCACGGCCTCGCTGCCCTTGATGGCCTCCAGGCCGTCGCGCAGCCATTGCACCACCGCACCGCCGATGAAGACGCTGCCCTCGAGGGCGAACTCGGGCATGGCCGTGGTTTGTGCGGCGCTGGTGCTGATCAGCCCGTTGCTGCAGGCATGGCAACGCTCGCCGGTATGCATCAGCATGAAGCAACCGGTGCCGTAGGTGTTCTTGGCCAGGCCCGACGCGAAGCAGGCTTGCCCGAACAGCGCGCTTTGCTGGTCGCCGGCGATGCCGCCGATGGCGATCGGCGCGCCGAACAGATCGGCTCGGGTATGGCCGTAGAGATGGCTGGAAGGATGAACCGCGGGCAGGATCTCACGGGGAATATCGAGCATCGCCAGCAAGTCCTCGTCCCACTGGTTGCGATGGATGTTGAACAGCATCGTGCGGGAAGCGTTGCTGACATCGGTGGCATGCACGGCGCCGCCCGTCAGCTGCCAGGTCAGCCATGAGTCCACGGTGCCGAAGGCCAGTTCGCCACGGCCTGCCGCATTCCGCGCCCCGGGAACTTTGTCGAGTATCCGCTTGAGCTTGGTGCCGGAAAAATAGGCATCGATGATCAGGCCGGTCCCGTCGCGCACCAGAGCTTCAAAGCCACGCTCCCGCAGCGTGGCGCAGGCAGCCTCGGTGCGCCGGTCCTGCCAGACGATGGCGTTGCACAGCGGCTCGCCAGTGCGGCGGTTCCAGACCAGCGTGGTCTCGCGCTGGTTGGTGATGCCGATGGCAGCAACGTCGAGGGCACCGATGCCGGCCTTGTGCAGCGCCTCCTGCGCGGTTGCCAGCTGGCTGGCCCAGATTTCGCGCGGGTCGTGTTCGACCCACCCGGGCTGGGGAAATATCTGGCGAACTTCACGCTGCGCCATCGTCACAATGCGCCCTTGCCGGTCGAACACGATGCTGCGCGAGCTCGAGGTGCCTTGATCCAGAGCCAGCAGAAAGCCAGGGCGGTTCATCGAAATCTCCTGCGGGTGAGCGGGTGGCAATCCGGGGTGCGCGCCGGATACCATTATGACGTCTGCCGACCGGGTAGATCACAGGCCGGGCCGAACTGTCGGGCGAGACACTGTCGAGGAGCGGCGCTTGTAAGCCGCGATTAAGTGAGCTTATGTTAGTATTTCGCGCCGCAGCAATAGCGCCGCTTTAGGTTCCCAGCCCTTGGGGCGGCATTCCTTTTCTGTTCAAGACGCCCATGCCGTTGCCCGCAGCCGCTGTTCCCCGTACGCGGATCCACACCCGCCGCATCCTTCTCGAGGGATGGCGACGCGACGACGGGCTGTGGGACATCGAGGCCCGTCTGACCGACGTCAAGGATCACGATTACCACCTCGCTTCCGGGGTACGCCTCAAGGGCGATCCGGTGCACGATTTGTGGGTGCGCGTCACCATCGATCGCGACATGAACATTCGTGATGCCGTCGCCAGTTCGGATACGGTGCCGTATCCGGGCGGGTGCGACACCATCGTCCCGGCCTATCGGCAACTGATCGGGCGCAATCTCTTCAGGGGTTTCCGGCGCGAGGTCGGCGAGTTGTTTGCTACCGTGCGCGGTTGTTCCCACCTCACCGAACTGCTGAATTCGCTGCCGACGGCGGCGATCCAGACCTTTGCCAGCGAGATGTCCGAGACTGGCGGTCGCACCCCGGGCGCCAAGCCTTTTCAGCTCGACCAGTGCCACGCGCTGGCAACCACTTCGGAGACAGTCCGGCAGTACTACCCGCGCTGGTTCCGCAGCAACAAGACCGGCACCTAGTTGCAGAAATCAATGTCGGCCCCCGATCAACGCAGCACATACAACAAGGAAGACGCATGAAGATCCACGAATATCAGGGCAAGGAACTCCTGAAGAAGTTCGGCGTGGCGGTTCCGCGCGGCAAGCCTGCCTTTTCTGTCGACGAGGCGGTCAAGGTTGCCGAAGAACTCGGTGGCAAGGTCTGGGTGGTCAAGGCCCAGATCCATGCCGGTGGACGCGGCAAGGGGGGGGGCGTGAAAGTCGCCAAGAATCCCGGCGAAGTCAGGATATATGCGAAAGCCATTCTTGGCATGCAACTCAAGACCCACCAGACTGGTCCCGAAGGCCAGAAGGTGCGCCGCCTGCTGATCGAGGAAGGCGCCGACATCAAGCATGAATACTACTGTGCAGCCCTGACCGACCGCGTTACGCAGAAGGTCGCCATGATGGCGTCCTCCGAGGGCGGCATGGACATCGAGACAGTGGCAAAGAACACGCCGGAAAAGATCATCAGGATATTCGTCGATCCGCTGGTCGGGCTCACCGATGCGCAAGCGACGCAACTGGCGAAAGGCATCGGCATACCTGACGGCTCAGTGGCGCAGGCGGTCGATACCTTCAAGAAGCTGTACACCTGCTACATGGAAACCGATGCCAGCCTGGCCGAGATCAATCCGCTGATTCTGGAAGGCAACGGCAACATCAAGGCGATCGACGCCAAGTTCAACTTCGACGACAACGGTTTGTTCCGTCAGCCGGAGATCGTCGCCTACCGGGATTTGGACGAGGAGAACGCCGACGAAATAGAGGCCTCAAAATATGACCTCTCCTATATTTCGCTCGACGGCAACATCGGCTGCCTGGTGAATGGCGCCGGCCTAGCGATGGCGACCATGGACACCATCAAGCTGTTTGGCGCCGAACCGGCCAACTTTCTCGACGTCGGCGGTGGCGCCACGACAGAGAAGGTCACCGCCGCTTTCAAGATCATGCTGAAGAACCCCAAGGTCAATGGCATCCTGGTCAACATCTTTGGCGGCATCATGAAATGCGACACGATTGCCACCGGCATCGTGGCGGCGGCCAAGGAAACCCACCTCAGCGTCCCGCTGGTGGTGCGCATGAAGGGCACCAACGAAGACATCGGCAAGCAGATCCTCAAGGATTCCGGCCTGCCGATCATTGCCGCCGACACCATGGCCGATGCCGCGACGAAAATCGTCGCCGCCGTCAAGTAATCAAGGAACCGATATGTCCATCCTGATCAACAAAGATACCAAGGTCATCACCCAGGGAATTACCGGGAAGACGGGCCAGTTCCACACCGAGAAATGCCAGGAATACGCCAACGGCAAGAACTGCTTCGTTGCCGGCGTGAATCCGAAGAAGGCCGGCGAGTCGATTTTTGGCATCCCGATCTTCGGCTCGGTCAAGGAAGCCAAGGCGCAATCTGGCGCTACCGTTTCCGTGATTTACGTACCGCCTGCCGGCGCCGCCGCTGCCATCTGGGAAGCCTGCGAAGCCGACCTCGATCTGGCGATCTGCATCACTGAAGGCATCCCGGTGCGCGACATGCTGGTGGTCCGCAACAAGATGCTGGCCAAGGAAGCCGCCGGCGGCAAGAAGACGCTACTGCTCGGTCCCAACTGTCCGGGCGTGATCACGCCGGACGAAATCAAGATCGGCATCATGCCGGGCCACATTCACCGCAAGGGTCGCATCGGCGTGGTTTCCCGCTCGGGCACGTTGACTTACGAGGCGGTGGCCCAGTTGACCGAGATCGGCCTCGGCCAGTCGACGGCGGTTGGTACTGGTGGTGATCCGATCAATGGCCTCAAGCATATCGACATCATGAGGGCCTTCAATGACGATCCGGACACCGATGCGGTGATCATGATCGGCGAAATCGGTGGCCCGGATGAGGCCGATGCGGCGGTGTGGTGCAAAGCCAATATGAAGAAGCCCATCGTCGGCTTCATCGCCGGAGTTACGGCGCCGGCCGGCAAGCGCATGGGCCATGCCGGGGCGCTGATTTCCGGCGGGGCCGATACGGCGGACGCCAAGCTGGCGATCATGGAAGAGTGCGGCTTCACGGTGACGCGCAACCCGTCGGAAATGGGCAGGCTGCTCAAGGCACTGCTGAAATAGAAGAGTCGGCGCCGGTGACACGGCGAAGCTGATACGACGCAAAGCCGAGTTTTCGTGTGGTCGTATGCCTGCGACAGCGGACGTTACGCCGAAACTAAAAGCCGCCCCCGCGCATGCCGGGGCGGCTTTTTTGCGCATACAATCTAAATATGGCCGCACTGACAAGGGGCCATCGTCATGAAATTGATTGACGGAGTTGATGCATGACTGTAAGAATTAGACTTATTGTCCTGTTTTAATGAGGCCTCCCACGCAGGGTAGCGACCGATGAAGAAGGCAGATTTCTGGAAAAGTGACTGGTTCTTCGGTGTTGTGGTCAGCGTCGTTGTGCTGATTCTGGGCAATGGCGATCTACTGCAGGGCCTGGAGCGCAAGGCCTATGACATGGGTGTGGCGGCTACTTCGCGCACACCCTCCGACAAGATCGCCGTGATCGCAATCGACAAGCCCAGTCTGGATAACATTGGACGCTGGCCATGGTCGCGCGAGATCATGGCTGACATGGTGGACAAACTGGCGGCCGCTAAAGCCAAAGTGATCGCCACCACGATCTTCTACTCCGAGCCGCAGCGCGATCAAGGCTTGGCCTATATCAACAAGCTGATTGAGACTTGCGGCGTGACCCTGCCTTCGGTCGTGGCCGTAGCCACAACGCCAGAGGCGCCAGCGGTGCCAGTTCCAGGCGAGGCTGCTGTGGCCGCCGCTGCGCCGCCAGCCGCCGCTCCGTCCTCTTGCCCGCAGATCGAGTCGATACTGCTCGAGGCGGATCAGAAGCTGAATACCGACCGCCGTTTGGCGGAAGCCTTCGCCAAGGCGGGCAATGTGGCGCTGCCGATGCTGTTCGTGCTGGGTGAGCCCCGTGGACGGCCGGACAAGGATCTGCCCGAGTACGTGAAGAAGAACGCGGTGAAGCTTTCCGGCGCCGCAGAAGCGCCGCCCTATCCGACCCTTGGTGTCGATGCCGGCGTGATTGAGCCGCTGGGCAAGGTGGTGACTGCCATCGGCCACCTGAACGTGACTCCGGACGTGGATGGGGCGATCCGCACCGAGCCGCTGGTGCTGGCCCACTTCGATAAGGCCTATCCCTCCTTGTCGCTGCTGGTGGCGGCCAAGAGTCACAACCTGGCCGTGGCCGACATACAGGTGACAGCCGGCGACTCGGTCAAGCTGGGCAAGCTCAAGATCGGCACCGACATTGATACGCGGATGCTGACTTTCTACTACAAGGACCGCGACGGCAGCCCCGCCTTCCAGGTCGATTCATTCTTCGACGTCAAGAGCGGCAAGATTCCCTACGAGAAGTACCGCGACAAGATCGTTCTCATCGGGCCGACGTCTTCTTCGGTAGGCAGCGTATTCGTTACCCCGGTCAGTGCGGCCATGCCTGCCGTGCTGATGCAGGCGCATGCGGTATCCAGCCTGCTTTCCGAACACTTCTTCGTCGCACCGACCTGGGGCTTCTGGGTCGAAAAGCTGGTGTTCCTGCTGATCGCCGCCTACCTCATCGGCCTGCTGCCGAGAATCAAGGCCGGCATGGCGGCGGCGATTACTGCGGGTCTGCTGGTGGCATTGATCACCATCCATTTTGTGCTGATGACGACACAGCTGATGTGGATTCAGTTGATGGTCCCGGCCACGCTGCTGCTGGTCGGCCATTTGCTGCTCACCACCAAGCGCTTTCTGGTTTCCGAGCGCGGCAAGGAAAAGTCGGATGCCGATTCGGCAGAATCCAACCGTATGCTGGGCTTGGCCTTCCAGGGTCAGGGGCAGCTCGATATGGCCTTCGACAAGTTCCGCAAGTGTCCGATGGACGAGCAGTTGATGGAAAACATGTACAACCTGGCACTCGATTTCGAACGCAAGCGCCAGTTCAACAAGGCGGAGGCGGCGTTCCGCTACATATTCGATTTCAGCCCGAAGTTCCGCGACATTGAATCGCGGGTGAATCGCGCCAAGCAGCTTTCGGAAACCGTGATTCTCGGTGGCGGGGGAGGGGGACGCAGCAACGCCAGCCTGATCGATACCGCCGGCAATATCGAAAAGCCGATGCTGGGTCGCTACGAGATCGAGAAGGAACTGGGCAAGGGAGCGATGGGCGTGGTCTATCTGGGCCGCGATCCGAAAATCAATCGTATCGTGGCGATCAAGACCATGGCGCTGTCACAGGAGTTCGAGGCAGACGAACTGACCGAGGTCAAGGAACGCTTCTTCCGCGAGGCCGAAACCGCCGGGCGTCTTAACCACCCCAATATCGTCACCATGTTCGATGCCGGCGAGGAGCACGATCTGGCCTACATCGCGATGGAGTTCCTCAAGGGCAAGGATCTGGTCCCTTATTCGAAGCCGGGCAACCTGATGCCGCTGCCGCGCGTCATGAGCATTGTTGCGCGCGTTGCCGATGCCCTGTCCTACGCGCACGAGAATCATGTCGTGCATCGTGATGTCAAGCCGGCGAACATCATGTACGAGCCCGATTCCGACCAGGTCAAGGTCACTGACTTCGGTATTGCGCGCATTACCGATTCATCAAAGACCAAGACCGGCATGGTGCTGGGCACGCCCAGCTATATGTCGCCCGAGCAACTGGCGGGCAAGAAGATCGACGGCCGTTCCGACCTGTTCTCGCTGGGTGTGATGCTGTATCAGATGTCCTGCGGCAAGCTGCCATTCGAGGGCGATTCGATGGCGCAACTGATGTTCCGCATTGCCAACGAGCCGCAGCCGGACATTCGCAGCATCAACCCCGATCTGCCGGACTGCCTGGTGGCGATTATCGACCGGGCGATGACCAAGGATCCGGACGCGCGCTACCAGACCGGGGCGGAATTCGCGCGGGACATTCGTACTTGCATGGCCATGACTCCCGGCAGCGCTGCTGCCGGTGATTCCGGCGTCGATATCAGCATTTGAGGGCCGAGCCATGGATATGAGTACTGTTCTGGAAATTGTCACCCAAAGCAATCCGGGCATGGTGCGCACGAACAATGAAGACTCTGTCATGGCCAATCCGCTGCGCGGGTTTGCCGTGTTGGCCGATGGCATGGGTGGCTACAACGCGGGCGAGGTTGCCAGCGGCATGGCAACGGCGCTGCTCGGCACTGAGCTGGAGAAGGCCTTTATCGAGCGGGAACCGAGCAGCAAGGACGCTTCCGGCAAGTCTTGGGCACATGTCACGATCGAGGCCGAAGTCGCCCGAGTCAATGGCGCCATCTATCAGAAGGCGCAGAACGAGCCGCAGTGCGCCGGCATGGGCACGACCCTGGTGGTCGGTGTGTTTCATGACAACAAGGTGACCGTCGCGCACATTGGTGACTCGCGGTTGTACCGTTTGCGTGGCGAGAATTTTCAGCAGGTCACGCGCGACCATTCGCTGCTGCAGGAGCAGATCGAGGCCGGCCTTATTACCCCCGAACAGGCGCGCCACTCGCAGAACAAGAATCTGGTCACGCGTGCGGTCGGCATTGATCCCGAAGTGGCGGTTGAGATACACGATCATGAGGTGTTGCCGGGCGATGTCTACCTGTTTTGTTCTGATGGCCTCAACGACATGGTTGAGGACGAGGAAATCGCCATGACTCTGGGCGCTCTGGCGGCCAATCTGGAGTTGTGTGCGATGCAGTTGATTGAGATGGCCAACGATAACGGTGGCCGCGACAATGTTTCGGTAATCCTGGTCAAGGTGAAGGGTGAATATCCGGCCGCGCGCGGCTGGTGGACCCGTTTCCTGGCCTGGTTCAAGTAATGTACCGCTCAGTGACCTGAAGGACAAAAACAATGGCTAAGCTCATACTCAGCATGGAAACCACGATGCTCAAGGAAATTCCCTTGACCAAGGAGCGCACCACGATCGGTCGCAAGCCGCATAATGACATCCAGATCGACAACCTGGCGATTTCCGGTGAGCACGCGGTGGTGATCACGATCCTCAATGATTCCTTCCTGGAAGACATGGGCAGCACCAACGGCACCTTCGTCAATGGCCAGTCGGTCAAGAAGCACTTCCTGGTGAACGGCGATACCATCGAACTCGGCAAATACCGTCTGAAGTATGTCAGCGAGGTTCCGCAGCAGACATCGAACGCCGACTTCGAGAAGACCATGATTCTGCGTCCTGGCGCGCAGAAGCCTCCCGCCCAGCCGGCCGCCGCGCCTGCCGCTGCTCCGGCTCCTGCTTCTGCTCCTACTCCCGCGCCTGCTTCTACTCCCGCGCCCGCTTCTACTCCCGCTCCCGCTCCTGCTCCTGCCGCCGCGGCTCATGCTTTAACCTCCCCGGGTATGGCTGCGCCGCCACCTTCCGCCGCGCCAGCACCAGCAGCAGCGTCTCCCGCGATTCCGTTGGGAGCGATCCAGCTGCTTTCCGGCGGTAATGCCGGCAAGGAGATGGAGTTGACCAAGACGCTGACCACGCTGGGCAAACCCGGGGTCCAGGTGGCGGTCATTGCGCGTCGGCCGCACGGCTACTTCCTCACCCATGTTGAAGGCGCCACCTTCCCGGTGGTGAACGGCAAGGCGCTCACCACCCAGGCGCAGCTACTCGCTGACCATGACGTGATCGAACTGGCGGGGATCAAGATGGAATTCTTCCTGAAGAGCTGAACCGGAAAGTGCTGCGACCCCAGGAGCTGTATTGAAACAGTATCTTCCCCGCTACGGACTTGGACTGCTGATTCTTCTGGTTCTGCTCGGCCATTCAGCGCGCATTTACCAGATTCCGTTCATCAATCATCTGGACGCCCTCATCTACGATGCGAAGGTGCGCTTGACCATGCCGCAAGGCATCGATCCGCGCGTGGTGATTCTCGACATCGACGAAAAGTCGCTGGCGGAACAGGGGCGCTGGCCGTGGGGCCGCGACAAGTTGGCGACCTTGATGAACAAGCTGTTTGATCAGTACGGAGTCAAGTTGGTCGGTTTCGACGTGGTTTTCGCCGAGCCCGACGAGAGTTCCGGCCTCAAGTCGCTGGAGTCCCTGGCGAAAAAGGAACTGAAGGATGTGGCGGGCTTTCAATCGACACTGCGCGAGTTGCGGCCGCAGCTTGATAACGATGCGCGCTTCGCGGCAGCGCTGAAAAATCGCCCCGTCATTCTTGGCTATTACTTTTCCAGCAAGGAAGGTGGTGTAAGTTCCGGCGCGGCGCCAGAACCGGTGTTCCCTGCCGGCACCTTCAATGGCCGCAATGTCGCCTTTACGCAATGGGTCAGCCATGGTGGCAACCTGCCCGAATTCCAGAAGGCGGCGGCGGGCGGCGGCCATTTCAATCCGCTGGTGGACATCGACGGTACTTCGCGGAGAGTGCCGTTGCTGGTCGAATACAAAGGGCAGTATTACGAATCGCTTTCCCTGGCGATGGTGCGCAATCTGCTCGGTAATCCGCCGATTATTCCTGGCTATCCGGAAAATTCGCCGGGGTCTTACGCGGGTATGGAGTGGCTGGACCTGAAGGGGGCTGACGGCGGCGTGATGCGCATCCCGGTGGACGAAAACGCGGCGACGCTGATTCCCTATCGCGGCTACCAGGGAAGCTTTTCCTATGTCTCGATTACCGATGTGCTCAACGATCGGGTTCCCAAGGAAAAGCTCGCCGGGCGCGTGATCGTGGTCGGCACCACCGCGCCCGGGCTCATGGACTTGCGGGCCACGCCCGTGGGGGCTGCCTATCCGGGGGTCGAGATACACGCCAATCTGATCGCGGGCATGCTGGATGGCATGGTCAAGCACAAGCCCCCCTACATTCTCGGTGCCGATGTGCTTTTGGTGCTGATAGCCGGCGCGGTGATGGCATTCCTGCTGCCGATGCTGTCGCCGTTGCGCGCGACGGTAGTCGGCGTCATTGTGCTGCTGCTGCTCCTCAGCGTGAATTTCAGCTTCTGGCATGTTTCCAATGTCGTTCTGCCGCTGGCCAATGGCATGATCGCAATCGTGCTCCTCTATGCGATGAACATGTCGTGGGGTTACTTTGTCGAGTCGCGAACCAAGCGCCAGTTGACCGGGCTGTTCGGCCAGTATGTGCCGCCGGAACTGGTTGAGGAAATGAGTCGCGACCCGGAGCACTACAGCATGGCCGGGCGCAAGGCCGAACTCACCGTGCTGTTTTCCGATATACGCGGATTCACCACGATTTCCGAAGGCTTGGAGCCGAACGAGTTGGCAACCCTGATGAACGAGTATCTTGGCGCCATGACCCTGATCGTGCGCAAGCATCGTGGTACGCTGGACAAATACATCGGCGATGCGATCATGGCGTTCTGGGGTGCGCCGGTCGATGATCCCGAACATGCCAGGAATGCGGTGCTTACCGGGTTGGAAATGCATGTTGCGCTGCACGAGTTGAACAAGGGTCTGGCTGCGCGCGGCTGGCCGGCGCTCAAGATCGGCGTCGGCGTGAATACCGGCCCGATGACGGTCGGCGACATGGGATCTTCAGTGCGCCAGTCATACACGGTGATGGGCGATGCAGTGAACCTCGGCTCCCGCCTTGAGGGCATCACCAAGCAGTACGGGGTTGGCATGATCGTCGGCGAAAGCACGCGCGAACTGCTGAAGAAGGAATTTGTCTTCCGCGAGTTGGACCGCGTGCGCGTCAAGGGCAAGGAGGATCCCGTCGGCATTTATGAGCCGATCGGCGAGGAGGGCAAGGTCGCGGCGGAGGACATGGAAGAGATCAAGCTCTGGAATCAGGCCTTGCGTGCCTACCGCGCGCAGGACTGGGACAAGGCGGAAGTGACACTAATGAATCTGCAGCGCATGAAGCCGCGTTACCTCTACGATCTGTACGTCAAACGCGTTGAACACCTGCGCAAAGAGCCGCCCGGAGAGAGCTGGGATGGCGTCACCATTTTTGAGACGAAGTAGAGATAATGAAGGTACGCATCCTCGGTTGTAGCGGCGGAATCGGCGGGCGACATCTGCGTACGACGTCGCTTCTGGTCGACAACGACATTCTGATCGACGCTGGAACGGGAGTCGGCGATCTGGCGATCGCTGAACTCGCCCAGATTGATCACGTCTTCGTTACCCACTCGCATCTGGACCATCTGGCCTGCCTGCCGTTTATGGTGGACACGGTGGGTGATATGCGCAACCGTCCGCTGATCGTGCATGCTACCGAGGCGACGCTCGAGATCATCCGCGCCCACATCTTCAACTGGGCCATCTGGCCTGACTTCAGCGAAATACCGACGGCGGAGAAGCCCTTTCTCAGGTTTTCTGCGATACGCGTCGGTGAGGCGGTGGATCTCGATGGCCGCAGAGTGGTTCCTCTGCCGGCGAACCATACCGTGCCCGCAGTGGGTTATCAGCTTGATTCGGGGCATGCCAGTCTGGTCTTTACCGGCGACACCGGGCCTTGTCCGGACTTGTGGAAGCAGGTCAACCTGATGCGCAATTTGCGCTACCTGATCGTCGAGTGCGCTTTCTCCGATCGGGAAAGGTTCTTGGCCGAGGCGTCTCTGCATTTGTGTCCGAGCATGCTGCTCGAAGAACTGGCAAATCTGCAGAGGGATGCCGAGATTTTTATCACCCATCTGAAACCAGGCCAAATCGAATTGACCATGCAGGAGATCGAAGACCGCATTGGTAGTGAATTCCGTCCCAGCATGCTGCAGAACAATCAACTGTTCGAAATCTGATCATGGCTGAACCGGTGAGCATTGACCTGCTGGCACGTCTGCACCCTCTGATGGCACTGGGCAGCGATGGTCTGCGTGACTTGCTGCCGCTCTGTCGCACGCATGCTTTCACACGCGATGCCGATCCGTTTCGCGACACCCACTGGACGGGTCAGGTGGTCTATCTGGTGCGGGGGCAGCTTCTGGTGAAGATGCCGGATGGCGCTTCGCGCGTTCTGGTGGGTGGTCACGATCTTGCGGCAGTTCCCGTGGCGCGGGGAGGAAAAATCCCGCGGAGGAGCAAGGCCATCACGGACGTCGAACTGCTCAGTCTGCAGGAGGACACTCTGGACATCGTGGTGACCTGGAATCAGCTGGCCACCCCCAGCGAGATTGCGCAGGACAGCGCTGATAAGACCGACTGGCGCATGATGTCAGGCATGTTTGCCTTGGACAATCTTACGGTTGGCGCGTTTGCCGCGCTGCCTCCGGCCAATATTCAGACGCTTCTCGACAAGTTCAGGCGCGTTCCCGCCAAGCGTGGCCAGATCATAATCAAGCAGGGCGACCCCGGCGATTACTACTACCTGATCGAGAGCGGGCGCTGCAAGGTGTCCCGACTGGTCGCCGGATCTCCCGTGCAGTTGGCAGAGCTCAAGGAAGGCAATGCCTTCGGCGAAGAGGCCCTGGTGGCCGAGACGGTACGCAATGCAACCGTGACGATGACTACGGACGGCATGCTGCTGCGCTTGTCGAAGGAGGACTTCAACCAGCTGCTGCTCGCACCTCTGCTGCTGAAAGTGAATGGCGAAGAGGCGGCACGGAAAGTTGCCGCCGGAGCGATATGGATTGATGTGCGTTTCCCCGCCGAGTATCAGAGCGACGGCTATCCGGGTGCCATCAACATCCCGCTCAACGACATTCGCCAGGCTTCGGCGGCGCTCGATCCGACAAAGGAATACATTGTCTATTGCCAGACGGGACGTCGCAGTTCCGCTGCCGCATTTTTGCTTTCCCAGCGTGGACTTCATGCGGCCCTGCTTGATGGCGGCATGAGGGCGCGTGCTGGTGCCATGGAGTCAGTCGAATGAGTGCCGTTCCTGCTGCGCCCGGAGAGGCCGCGTCCGATGTGGACAGCCGCCTTACCTTCTTCAAGAACCTTCAGGTTGTCACCAACAAGATTCATGCTACCTCCAACATCGACGAAATCATGTTGGAACTGTCCAGTGACATCTGCAGCTTGTTCAATGCCGATCGCCTGACGATCTATTCCGTCGGTGACGACAAGGCGTCCATCGTTTCCAAGATCAAGACCGGCCTGAATTCTTTTAAGGATCTGCGCCTTCCGATCGCCGACCAGAGTATTGCCGGCCATGTCGCGCTGGCCAAGAAGACCGTGAATATCCGCGACGTCTATGACGATGGGGAACTCAAGGCGATCAATCCCTCGCTGCGCTTTCTGCAGGAAGTTGATAAGCGGACTGGCTATCGCACCAAGCAGATGCTGGTGGCGCCGATTGTCGATGCGCAGAGCAGCGAGTTGCTCGGCGTGGTCCAGATCATCAACAACAAGGCCGGAACTCCCTTTACCGCTGTTGCGCAGGAAGGTGTCAAGGGGCTGTGCGAGACGATGGCGATCGCCTTCAACCAGCGCAGCAAGCCGGCCCAAGCCGTCAAGACAAAGTACGACCACCTGGTCTCCGATGCCGTCATTTCGGCGCAGGAACTGGAACTGGCAACGCGTACTGCGCGGCGGAAGAACCTCGATATCGAAGAAGTTCTGGTCAACGAGTTTCAGGTCAAGCATCAGGCTCTGGGCGGTGCCTTGGGCAAGTTCTTCAGTGTGCCGTACGAGCCGTTCAGGCCCGACCGGATCAAGCCCATCGATCTGCTGAAGAACCTCAAGCGGGACTTTTTGGAACAGGCGAAATGGGCTCCCGTCGAGGAGGGACCTGAAGGCGTCATGGTGGTCTGCATGGACCCCGAGCAGGTCAAGGGCTCGCGTGTCGTCAACAATGTCTTCCCGCGGGCCAAGATTGCCTATCGGGTCACCACCGGCCACGAGTTTGGGCAGACGCTCGATCAGTTGTTCGGCGCTTCCGGCGTTCCCGGCTATACGGATGACAGCTCTGTTGGCGACCTGCTGTCGACCCTCGATCAGGAAGAGGAAGGTGAAGGTGCCACCGACGACATCTCCGCGGCGGCCGACAACGAACTGGTCAAACTGGTCAACAAGATCATCATCGATGCCTATCAGATGGGCGCCTCGGATATTCACATCGAGCCAGGCATTGGGAAAGACAAGGTGTTGGTCCGCTTGCGCAAGGATGGCTCACTGACAAAATACATCGAGGTGCCGGCCAGCTATCGCAATGCGATGGTGGCGCGCCTCAAGATCATGTGCGATCTGGACATTGCCGAGCGTCGCAAGCCGCAGGACGGCAAGATCAAGTTCAAGAAATACGGTCCGCTGGATATCGAACTGCGGGTGGCGACGATTCCCACCAGCGGCGGTGTCGAAGACGTCGTGATGCGTATCCTGGCCGGCGGCGAGCCGATCCCGCTGGACAAGCTGGGCGTGCTGCCGACCAATCTGACCAAGCTCAAGGCGACCATCGCCAAGCCTTACGGACTGTTCTTTGTCTGCGGTCCGACCGGTTCCGGCAAGACCACTACGCTGCACTCCGTGCTGGGGTATCTCAACACGGTGGATACCAAGATCTGGACTGCCGAAGATCCGGTGGAAATTACCCAGAAAGGCCTGCGCCAGGTTCAGGTCAACAAGAAGGTGATGGACTTTCCGATGGTGATGAAGGCCTTTCTGCGCGCCGATCCGGACATCATCATGGTCGGCGAAATGCGCGATGCCGAGACCACCGGCATCGGCATCGAGGCATCGCTTACCGGCCACCTGGTGTTCGCCACCCTGCACACCAACAGCGCACCCGAATCCATCATTCGCCTGCTCGACATGGGCATGGACCCCTTCAACTTCTCCGATGCCCTGCTCGGCATTCTTGCCCAGCGTCTGGCCAAGCGGCTGTGCAAATGCAAGGAGAGCTATACGCCCGACGCCGATGAAGTCAGGTTGTTCATGAAAGAGTATTGCAGCGAACTGGAGAATACCGAGCTCTTCCTGAAAGACATGAAGGCTGCCTACGCTGCGACGGAGGCGCGCCTGCTCAAGGATTACGGCAAGGATGGTCACTTTGTTTTCACCCGGGCCAAAGGTTGCGACATCTGTGGTGGCAGTGGTTACAAGGGGCGTGTCGGTTTGCATGAACTGATGATAGGCACCGAGCCGCTGAAGAAGCTGATCCAGGAGCACGCCCGCGTTGTACAGTTGTTCGCCCAGGCGCTCGCGGATGGCATGTTGACCCTGAAGATGGATGGTCTGGAGAAGGCCTTGCAAGGGGTGACCGATCTCAAGCAGGTACGGGCTGTCTGCATCAAGTAAGGAATCGGCATGGATAGCACCAACGGTTTGTTTCGCCGTCTCGAGCAACTCAATTCCATCGGTGTCGCGCTCTCCAAGGAGCGCGACATCAACCGGCTACTCGAGACCATCCTGGTTGCGGCCAAGACAATTACCCATGCCGATGGCGGAACGCTGTATCGCATGACGGAGGACGGCAAGGCGCTGCGCTTCGAGATCATGCGCACCGACTCGCTGCACATCGCGATGGGCGGCACCACCGGCCACGCCATCAACTTCCCGAATTTGCCGCTGGCCAACGACAAGGGCGAAGCCAATGACTCAATGGTGGCCGCCTATGCCGCCATTCACGACAAGACGGTGAATATCGCCGACGCCTATACCGAGGCCGGATTTGATTTCTCCGGCACCCGGAGTTTTGACCAGCGTACCGGCTATCGCTCGCAGTCGTTTCTGACGGTGCCGATGAAGAACCACGAGGGCGAGATCATCGGCGTGTTGCAACTCATCAACGCCCTGGATCCGCAAACGCATCAGGTCAACCCGTTCTCATCGGCCGACCAAAGCCTGGCCGAATCGCTTGCCTCGCAGGCCGCCATCGCCCTCACCAACCGCTTGCTGATCACCCAGCTCGAAGAACTTTTCGAGGCCTTCATCAGCCTGATCAACCTCGCAATCGACGAGAAGTCGCCCTATACCGGGGGCCATTGCCAGCGCGTGCCGGCCCTGACCATGATGCTGGCCGAGGCGGCCGACGCGACGCAGGAGGGGCCGCTGGCCTCATTCAGGATGGATGAGCGCGATCGCTATGAACTCAAGATCGCGGGCCTGCTGCACGATTGCGGCAAGGTCACCACCCCGGTGCATGTGGTGGACAAGGCGACCAAGCTGCAAACCCTCTTTGACCGCATCGATCTGATCGACACCCGCTTCGAAGTGCTCAAACGTGATGCCGAGATTCACGCCCTGCGCAAGCAGCTGGCCCTGCGCGAAGCAGTCGACGTCACGGCGGACGCTCTGATCTGGGCGGAGTGCCAGGAGGAAGTCCGCGTGCTTGACGAGGACCGCGAGTTTCTGCGCAAGACCAATGTCGGTGGCGAGACCATGAAGGACGCTGATCTGCAGCGCGTGCGCGACATCGGCAGCCATCGCAGATGGCGCAATGTCGATGGCGTCGAAACCGAGTTCCTGACCGCCGACGAAGTCGTAAATCTGACCATCCGCGGCGGCACCCTGACGCTCAAGGAACGCGACATCATCAATCACCACATCGTCGCCACCATCAAAATGCTGGAACAATTGCCGTGGCCGAAGCATCTGACCAAGGTGCCTGAATACGCCGGTGGGCATCACGAACGTATGGATGGCAAGGGCTACCCCAAGGGTCTGACCCGCGAGCAGATGTCCGTGCAGGCAAGGATGATGGGTATCGCCGACATCTTCGAGGCGCTGACTGCCCGCGACCGACCCTACAAACACGGCATGAAGCTGTCGCAGGCGATGGGCATCATGGCCAATTTCAAGAAGGGCGGCCATATCGACCCCGACCTGTTCGATGTCTTCGTCAAGGAAAAGGTCTACCTGAAATATGCGCAGCAGTTTCTTGACCCGCAGCAGATTGATGAAGTGGATGTGGCGACTCTGACGGCATAATTTCTTGCTGTCGTACCACTCATTGAAATTCGGTTTTGCGGGGGCCACGCTCGGGCTACTGCGCGACCGTGCCGGGTAATCAAGGCCTCTTCGCCGTCTCGCCAGCGCCGACTGTTCATCATCGCAGCAGCGGCAGAACGAGGCGACGCTTCAAGGCCATCCGGCTCGCCGGTTACGCTCAACCCCTTGCGGCATGACGCGACAGGGCAGAATGTGACGTTTTTTGTCAGGAAGTGGCGCTCGCGCTTGGCTGAAGGCACTCATAGACCGGATTTCGCACTGGCACAATTTGTGCGTTACACGCTACAGCGACGCCCGTCGCGCTTCCTCCAGGAGAATTCATATGAGCAAGTTGCAAAAAGGCTTCACCCTGATCGAGCTGATGATCGTCGTAGCGATCATCGGCATTCTGGCCGCCATCGCCATTCCGCAGTTCACTGAGTACACCAAGAAAGCCGAGAACAAGGCTGCTCAGTCGGACTCGAAGAACGTGCTGACTTCCGCGATCGCCAACGCCAACTAA
This sequence comes from Sulfuritalea sp., assembly GCA_023229685.1. Lineage (GTDB taxonomy): Bacteria > Pseudomonadota > Gammaproteobacteria > Burkholderiales > Rhodocyclaceae > Sulfuritalea. The sequence continues at coordinate 289,970 of JALNYT010000001.1, read as the reverse complement.
TCAAAAGGACATTCAAATGAAAAAGATACTTGTGGTTGGTCTGATTTCCACCGTGTTCTCGGCAGGTGCTTTTGCTGCTGCCTGTAGTGCGACTGCCGCAGCGGCGGGTGCTGTTCTCACGACCGCGGGAAGCGCGACTGCCCCGGCGGCTGGAGAGATTTGTGTGTGTGATGGCGCGACGCCGACCAAGGTCGCTGTCAACGGGGGTTCCGGTACGGTGATTCCGACGCCCATGTTCGCAAAGAATGGATTTGATGTTCAGTGTTCATCAAATACCATCGTTAGCTACAACGAAAATACGGCGACCTTGTTCGCTGTGGGCGGCGGCTCGAGAAAAGGAAACCAGTCGGTCCAGGGATCCAGCGCCGGTGGTGCAGTGACAACGAGTGCAAAATGTGCTTCCACATCGGGTTGCGCTTTTGGGGATGTGTCGACCGCACTCACGGCAGCGATCACGGCCGCAGGTTCCTGATCGTATTTGTTCGCTTCATAAAAGGCGCACCTCCGGGTGCGCTTTTTCTTGGTAAAGTCCCCGCATGTGGCAGTTCATGCTTTCCGCCGGACGGGCCGGCCTTCGCAGCCGGAGCATCCAGGCCATCCTGATACTGGGCGCCTTGCTGGTTGGCGTCGCCTATCTTTCCGCATCCTTTTCTCCGCGCCAACCGCAAACGGTGGCCCTTGACGTCGGATTGTCCGGCCTGCGCATGACGCTGGTTCTGTTTTCGCTGTTCTGGGTACAGGAACTGGTCGCGCGCGAAATCGAGCGGCGCACGGTGCTGTTTGCCCTGACCTATCCGGTGGCCCGCGGCCACTACATCATCGGGCGCTATCTGGGCGTGCTGGCGCTGATTGCCTTGGCGGCGGTACTGCTCGGGATGCTGCTCTGGGCGGTGGTACTGAGCCTGGGCAAGGACTACGCGCAGGGATTCGCCATCGCCCCCGGCATACCCTACTGGTCCACCGTGGCCGGCTTGTGGGTCGACGCGGCGGTGGTCGCCGCCTTTGCGCTGTGGGTGGCCTCCTTCTCCACGGTGCCGATGCTGCCGCTGGCGCTGGGCCTTGCTTTCGCCGTCGGCGGCAAGAGTCTTGGGGCCGTCGCCGAATACCTTGCCAAGGGAGCTGATGGCGACCCGGAACTGATGCGTTTCGCACCGGTCATTCATGCCATTCAATGGGTTCTTCCCGACCTGTCGCGGCTCGATTGGCGAGTATGGCCGATGTACGGGCTGGCGCCGGATGGGCAGGCCGCAGGACTGGGTCTGATGCTGGCCGTGAGCTACGCGGCGCTGCTGCTGACCCTGGCGGTGATGATCTTCACGCGCCGGGACTTCGAATAGTCGGCGCTGGCATGACGGCGAGAGTGCAATACAAGGGGTGGCTGGTGGCCTTGCTGCTGGCGCTGGTGTTCATCGCGACGTCCGAGCAGCTCAGGTCGACACCGCGGCGATCCGTATCCGTCGAAATGCAGGTGGCTTTGCCTTTGTTCGTGCAGGTGTTCATGGCCGCGGGCGACCGCTACTTGGCAGCCAACCTGGCGGCGATTCGTGCACTGGTAGTAGCCACCGATCGAATGCGGCCGGAGGAGTTCCGGATTCTGGCCAAGGTGCAGGAGGATGTTTCCTGGTTGAACCCGGCTCACGAAGACAACTACTACATCGCCTTCGCCATCCTGGCCCAGTACGGCGAACTGGACTCTGCGCAGACCATCCTGGCCCGGGCCAGCCGCGCGCGATTCTTCGATTACCAGCCATCCTTCTTTTATGCCTTCAATCAGTGGTACTACAAGCATGACCCGGCTGGGGCTGCCGCCTGGATGAGGGAGGCAGCGGAAAAGCTGCCTGATCCCGACCAGCGCCTGATCATGCAGAATTTCGCCGCCCGCTGGATGGACAAGGTGCAGGATACCGAACTGGCGATTCGCGTGGTCGCGGCCATGGCGAAGGAAGCGCGGCGCAAGGATTTTCGCGCCTATCTGGAAACGCGAGTGGCGCGCCTGCGCCAGTTGCAGCAGTTGCGCACGGCGGCGGTGACGTACCGCGAGCGCTTTGGCAAGCCTGTGACCAACCTGCAGGAACTGGTCAGTTCCGGCATTCTCCCCGTCCTGCCGGTAGACCCGTTCGGCTTCGGCTTCGGCTTCGACCCGCAGGGCGAAATCGTCCTGCGCACTTCACCGCCCCGATCATGACCTATGCCATAGACATCCGCGAGCTGCGCAAGACCTACCGGCGCAACTGGGCTACACCCCCCTTCGAGGCGCTCAAGGGAATTTCGCTGACGGTGGAAGAAGGCGAAGTGTTCGGCTTCATCGGACCCAACGGCGCTGGCAAGAGCACGGCGATCAAGATACTCACCGGAGTGATGTTGCCCACGGCGGGTTCGGCGGCCTTGTTTGGCGTCGACGTGACTCACCCCGAAGCCCGGCGCGGATTGGGCTATGTGCCGGAAAACCCCAGCCTGCCGGACTATCTCAATCCGCTCGAAATTCTCTCGATGGGGCTCGCGTTGCACAGGCGCAAGCCTGCCAATGTACGCCTGCATTGTCTGCATTGGCTGGAGCGCTTCGACCTGGCGGACGTGGCGAACAAGGTCGTGCGCGGCTTCTCGAAGGGCATGGCACAGCGCACCGCCCTGGCACATGCCATGGCCGTCGAGCCGCGGCTGCTGATTCTCGACGAACCGTTGTCGGGGCTCGACCCGATCGGCCGTCGCGACGTGGTCGACATTCTTTCCGAATACAGGCAGCGCGGCGGCAGCATTTTTCTGACCTCGCACGTGCTGCATGACGTGGAGCGGCTGGCCGATCGGTTCGGACTGATCCACAAGGGCGAACTGCGCGCAGTGCGGGCGCCGGGCGAGTTGGCGGGGGAAGAGGAAAGGGTATTGGTGCGCAGCCAGGGTCGGGCGGCCGTGCCCGGCATGAGCGCGGAGCCCGGCGAGCGATGGGTGATCGAGTTGGCACGCTCACAGCTATGGCCGACCTTGCGCGCGATTGAAGAAGCGGGCCACACGGTGATCGAAATCAAGCCGAGCCTGTCGCTGGAAACCGCCTTCCTGCACGTTGTAAAAGGCGATTGAGTTGTTTCCCGCGACTCGTCGCGCCGTCCCGTCAGCGCCGACCTTTCACTTTTCCTGCAGGGGGCCCGATCCTTTCGCCGCAGCACCTGCTTGCGCAGGCACCGGCCCGCTCTGAAACTTCGCGTCGCTTCCTTTTCGGTCCGCTGCGTTTGGCACCAGAGTCGGCGCTCGCAGCACGGCGATCAGGTCGGGCCGATCCAGCCGTCCGATGTAATGGGGCGGCTCGGTGTACCGGTCATGTTCCACCACGTTGCGCCCATAATCGGGGGCGATACGCTTGAAGAAAACCGCGCGCCACATTTCGTTGAAGGGGGTACAGGCGCCGATCAGCAGCACGATGCCGATCGCCCAGGCGGATGCGGGGAAGGCACGCCGTGATGCCCAGTGCTGAAGTTGATCGAGCATGATCAGCAGCAGAAAGACCAGACCGGGTATTGACAGCCGCAGCATGGTGTCGTTGGTAGGCCCGTAGTGATAAAGCGGCAGCAGGGCGAGGATCGCGCAGGCAAGCCAGAACAGTCCGTGTGAATGCCGCAATCCGCGCGCCAGCAAGAGCGCCAGAATGGCGAACTCCATCAGAATGAACAGCAGGTAATCGAGGGCCGTGCCATCCGGATGGGTCGCTACCTCTGCGCTTGCTGAGCCCGGAATGGCTGTGATGTCAAGTGTCATCAGGCGCACGGTGAGCCAGGTCATGAGCGCCGCCGCGACGAGTTGCCAAAACGTGATGCGGCTATCGGAAAATCGATAGCCCTGAGTAAACCAGCGCAGCGTGGCAATTGCCAGAAACGGCAGGATGCCCATTACTGCGAAGGGCGTCCAGATGACGGTCAGCGGTAGCAGGATGAGGAACAGTGCCGGCCAGGCGCGATGGCCCCAATGCCGGTAGAACAGCGTCGCAACGAGCAAGAGCGGAATTGCATGGTTGGGCGCCCAGTAGATCTGGCCGGTGATCGAGGGATAACAGAACGGGACCCACCACTCGAGCCGCAGCGGGAAAATGGGTGGTGAACCGGTAACGAGCACGACCCCGAGATAATCCATGCCGCTGAAAAATATCGTTACCAGCAGCAGGCCAATCAGCAGGCGGCTTGGCTTGCGCGGCAGCGGCAAAAGGAGCAGGAACAGGCTGCAGCCCAGCGCCGCGTAGACATACAGTGCCAGATCGACGCTGCCGATGCCGGCCAGTTTGCCGACCACGGCTGCGGGCAAAAATAAGCCCATCGCGGTGCGCAGGATGTGCGGATGACCATCGATCACGCTGTAGGCCGGAGGCCAGTCGGAGAAGGCGAGATCGCCCAGTACGCTGTCGCGGACTAGCCAATCGCTGTTGGCGGCGAAGAAATGTCCGGCGCCGCCGAGGCTGGCCCAGGCAAATGCGATAACAACGATCAAGACGCCTGCCCCGGGCGATTGCGGAACGCTCCAGCGCATATCCTGACGACGCAGGAACTGAATCAGACTGAGTAGTGTCAGCGCCAGCATCGGGATGGCTGCCGCGGGGCGCAACCAGCCGGCAAGAAAGATCAGGTTGGGCAGGGCAATGTAGATCAGGGTCGCGGCCGTGAGCCCATCCGGCGCATGGGCCGAGTTGGCCTCGTCGATCGCCAGCAGCCGCTGCAATGCGCGACCTTCAGTCACGCGGCGGCGCCGGAGCGAAATTGATCCGCTCGCGCTCCACGACCAATGGGCGCTTTTGCACTTGGGTATGAATCGACGCGATGTACTCGCCGAGAATCCCGATGAAGAACAGCTGGACCGAGGCCAGGAAGAACATGCCGATGAGTACCGGGGCCATTCCTATCGACAGGGAGTTCCAGTAGAGGAGCTTGTAGATGAAGTAGCCGACAGCTACCAGAAGGCTTAAGGCCGAGAGCGCGAAGCCGGTCATCGTCGCCAGACGGAGCGGCAGTTTCGAGTGGCTGGTGATGCCCAGCATGGCCAAGTCATACAGGGTATAGAAGTTGTTCTTGGTGATGCCCCTTAGACGCAGCGGCTTTTCATACGGAATTTCCGCATGTGGAAAGCCAATGTCGGCGACCATGCCGCGAAAGTAGGGGTAGGGATCGTCGTAGGTCCGGGCAATCTCCACGACGCTCCGGTCATAGAGTCCGAAACCGGTGAAGTTCGGAATCAGCGTGACATCGGCGATTTGACCGATAGTGCGGTAGTAGCAGCGGCGCACGAAAGCCATCAGCGGTGTTTCCAGCGATTGCGGCTTTACGCCGACCACGACCCGAAAGCCCGCGCGCCATTTGGCGATGAACGCCGGTATAAGCTCCGGCGGATCTTGCAGGTCCGACGCCATGGTGATGACCGCGTCGCCATTCGCCTGAAGCAGGGCATGCATCGGCGAACGGATGTGGCCGAAGTTGCGCGAATTGACGATGGCCTTGACATGAAAGTCGGCGCTGGCGAGGCGGCGAATTGCGGCCACGGTGCCATCGGTGGACGCGTTGTCGATAAAGACATGTTCGTAGTCGCAATCGGGAATGCCGGCGAACTGGGCGGCTATGCGTCGATGCAGTTCTTCGACGTTTTCTTCTTCGTTGAAACAGGGTGTGATGATTGAAATCAGGGGCATCTTGGTTCGCTTTCGGGGTTGGCCTTTGGGTCGGCGGCCGATGTGTCTGACATGCAGTCTAACTTTATCCGTTCCCGCTTGATACGGATCTCCTCGTCGTTGCGATTGTTGCGCCAGGCAAAGGCGACATGAGCCTTATTGGCCTTGTTGCGGGGATGGATCCTGTCGCAGAAATACAGCCAGTCCACTGCATTAGGTAGTGGTGCTGAGGTATTCAGCGCTGCGTCCATAGGCGACCGGCGTCGCGAGACCAGGTAATGAGGGGCAATCTGGCCATTGTCGGCGTCGATCAGGGTGAAATCCAGATTGGGCGCCCAGGGCTTGCGGATAACGGCACGAGTGAACTCGTAGTACGGGGTCACCGCACCGATGGCCAGTACCAGTCCCAGCAGCCAGCGACGATATGGCCCGGTGCCGGGCGTCGGATGCGCGAACGCATTGACGGCCGCGATGCAGAGTATGCCGAGAGAGGGGATGGAACCCCGCATGGCGAGATCGTTGCCCGGCCCAAAGCTGAACAGGGGCAGAACGAGGAGGGTGAGCACGGCGGTTACGAAAAGCCAGCGGTCGACCGCACGGGAGACCAGCAGGGCGATGACGGCAAACTCGAAGATCACGAACAGCGTGTAGTTTTCGAGATAGGTCGAAACATGACTGAAGTCGTTCAGGTAAATCCACCCGCCTGGCGCTGTAGTGAGCGTCATGCCATAGTGAATGCCGCTGAAGGGGATGGTCAGCGTAACGAAAATAACACCGAATACAGCGACGCAGGCGGCAATAACCTGCATGTCAAGCGAATGGCGAGGATGCTTCCGCCACCAGCGGAGGGTCTGCATGGCGAGAAAGGGGGCGATACCGATGAGGGCGAAGGGAGACCAGAGGGGTAATACCGCGACGAGCAGTGGCGTGATGGCAAGGAAACGCGGATGGCGCCAGTGGCGGTAGAACAGGGCGATGGAAATCCATGCGGGCAGGCTGTGGTTGGGATTCCAGAACAGGTTGGAGGTGTTCGACCAGTAACTGACCAGTGGCGGCGGCTTGATCCACCAGTCGATGAACGCACCAGGGAGTGGAACATTGCCCCAATAGAAATCCGGAAACATGTAGCCGGCGATATCCATGCCGCTGAACAGCACGACAATCAAAAGGGCCGCCGTCGAGCGTATCAGCGTGGTGTGCCGCAGGGGTAGAAGGAGAAAAAACACCGTAATGCCGATCACGGTCCATAGCCACAGCAACTTGTCGGCGGTCGCCAGACCCGTCAGCTTGGCAATGGCAGCGGCAGGAAGAAAGTAAGCCACCGGCGCGCGCAGTAGATACAACTCGTCACCGCCTGCTGAATAGTTGGGGGGCCAGGGCGCCACTACCAGGTCGCGCAGGATCGCGTCGCGGATGATCCAGTCGTGGGCGTTGGCGTAGAAGAAATGCCCGGCGCCGCCAAACACCGACCAGACAGTTGCGACAAGCAGTGCCAGAGCGATCAGCCGATTAGGCGGCCAGGGAGTCGAGGCCAGCTTATGCGCGGACAATGCGCGCCAGCAGGCGTAGCCCAGCAGCAGGGCGAGGATCAAAGCGGGCGCCGGTTGGAACCACCCGGGAAAGTACAGAAACACCGGCAGTGCCAGATAGCCCAGTGCGAGCCGGGTCAGGCGATCGGGTGGGGTAAAGGAAGGGCGTTCGTCGAACTCCCTGGGCGCATGAATCATGAGGACGGCTTCTGTCTGTCAGAGGACGGACGGAATGACACGCGACTGTGCAGTACATAGCTGAGGATCACGTTCATGAGAATGACTATCGCCTGGGCAACCAGGGGCGACAGGGCGGCCGCTTCGACCAGCAGGAACATGGCCAGCAGGCCGAACAAAAAGGTGCCGATGTAGCTTGCGTTGAAACGCAGGAATTCATTGGTGACCTTGGCCTCAGAACGGAAAACCAGCCAGCGGTGCATGACGTAAGCCTGAATGATGTTGATGAAATGAGCAACGGCAGTGACGATCAGATAGTGCACCCGATTGGCCGCCAGCAGGTAGAGGCCATAGAAGCACAGGTAGCCGAAGAGCGTGTTCCAGCCGCCGACGATGAGGAAGCGCAGTTTCCGGCTGTCCTGCCAAAGTCGACGGGGCGCGGCGAACGATGGAGTCTTCTGGCCGTTCATGGCGATGTCGGATAAATTGCCTCGGCCATGCGGATAATGGCCTGGGGCAGTGGGGTCCATGCCTCAAGCCCCAGGTCCTCGCGGGCGCGGCGGGTATCCGGCAGATAGCGTTGGCGCGGCGCCCCGCTGTCGCTGCCGAGAATGTCGATCCGTGCGCCCGGCGCGACAGTGTCACGGATGACTCGCGCGAGTTCTGTCAGGCTGATCGCCTCGGCGCCGCCGATGTTATAGGCGCGGCCGGGGTTCCCCCGGGCCAGCAGGGTAAGCAGCCACAGGGCCAGGTCAGCGGCATACAGATAGCTGCGCAGTGGCGAGCCGTCTCCGCGCAGGACGATGGGGCCGCAGGCAAGTGCGTCGCGCAGGAACTGGGCGGGTGCCAAATGGCTGGGAAGATGGGGGCCGAGAAAGGCAAAGCAGCGGGCGACCACGGCCGCAGGTACATCCTTGTCGGCTCGGCAGGCGCAGAGCATTTCCATGATCCGCTTGCCTTCGCCATAGGCATTGGACGGATTCAGGGAATCGCCGGCCAGACCGTCATCCTCCTTGAGGGCAGATATCGAGGCAGGCTGGTCGCCATACACCGCGCCCGAACTGAGCAGCAGAAATCTCCGGCATCCGGCGTCGGCAAGGACATCGAGCACCCGGCGTGTTCCGTCGATCATGCTCGACAGGAGCGCGGCCGGATTGGCGGCAGCTCGCGGCGAGGAGTCGGTGGCGCCGTGAATGACGGCCTCGAATTGGCCGCCGGGCATTTGGAAGTTGGCAACATCGCCTTGCACGAAGGACAGCCAGGGCCGGCCACGAAACTCGGGATGGCGGTCGACAAATACCTGTGGATCGCGCGACAGGGCGACCACTTCGATAGGTTGGCCTTGGCGGTTGAGACATTCCAGCGCTGCGAGCAGCCAATAGCCGAAGAAGCCCGTACAACCGGTGGCAAACAGGCGGATTCCGGCCAACTCCGGCAAGGGATGCTGGTCAAGCAGGACGTCGAGGTCGCTGCAGGCCGTTTCGAAGAGGGTGTGGCGGGCTTGCTGCATCTGTCGTTGCCCCTCAGTAGAGGGTCAGCACGGAATTTGGGCGGGATGTCCGCAGCACATCGCTGATCGCTTGCTGCGTCCGGAACGAGGAAACGACAATTGTGGCATCCGGATGGCGGTCGAGTGCTTCGGGTGCTTCGATGAGCCACGGTCCCAGATGTTTGCCGCGCAGATTCGGGTTGCTGTCCACCAATCCCGCGAGGCGGCTTTCGCCTGCTTTCAGGAGGCGCGGCAGTAGGCGCGCCGTGTGGCTCCCGGCGCCGTAGATCACTAGCGACTTCGCCGGGCAGGCGGCGATGCGCGCAATGGCAGCTTGGGTCATGCCTTCGGACCGGGCGATATATCGTTCCAGTTCGTCTGTGGCCCCGGTCGATGTGGAGAACATCTCGGCGGCCGGATTGCGGGCGAAGAGTGCGAAGCGGCTGTCGCAGTAACCGGGAGGCAGGTCGACGATTGTTGATGACAGGGCAGTGAAACCCAGAGTCGCGAACAATCCCGTCAGGCTTGAGGCCGAAAAGTACTGGATGTGTTCGAGTGAAAATTCGCCGTAGGGTTCAAAGGGGAGACGCCCGAAACGCTCGAGTGCAGGCACCTCGACAAGAACCCGCACGTCATGACCAGTGGCCGCGGCTAGCGCCTCGAGGTCTTCGCGCACTTGTGGCAGGTGTTCGAGTACTCCGGTCAGGCAGATTACGTCCATGGCCGACAGGTCAAGAAGCCCGGCGACCTGATCGAGGGTTCCACATTGGACGCAGTCGAGCTTGAACTGCTGACGGGCCTGCTCCGGTGCGCCAGGCGCGGGATCGATGCCGCTCACACGGGACCAGCCCGCTGCGCGGAGGGCGCCGAGTAGCATGCCGGACCCGCAGCCGAGGTCGACAATCCGTGCGTCCGGCCCGGCATGGGGCCGGAGCAGGGCCACGGCGGCGTCGCAACGCAGGCGGTCGGCGGCTGACAGGCCAGCGGCGCTCGGGGTGATATCGTACTTGGATAGTGAACGGTAATAGGCGGCGTAGGTTTGCGGCGAGGGCAACTGGTCGGCGAAGGCGAAGCCGCACGCCGCGCAGCGGGCGACTCGATAGCTCATGTCCAGGCCATCCAGTGCGGCCAGGGTATTCAGGTACAGCGGTACAGTCCGATCGGAACCACAGACCGGGCAGTGCCTAATGTTGTGATTCATGGCACGGTGGGTCCGAAGACGTCGTCCAGACTCACGATGCGTGAGGATGGAATGCCCAGCATAGCCAGATCGCGCAGAATGTCTTCGCGATAGCGGACGCTGCAAACGAGGATGGGCAGACTCGCATGCCGCTGCTGGTCATAGGCTTCGACGGCGAGGCGGCCATGGCGTTCGCCGTGCCGTTGCACATCACTGTCGATCAACGCTGCCACGGGGAGTGAATCGAGCAGAGGCTCGACGTAAGCACGGAAATCGCCCCCGATTCCCCATGCCGCGAAAGGCTCCGGCAGCCGATCGATAAAGCGTTGCAGAAGCAGTGTCCGTCGCTGTTCGTCGTTCAGTGCAGGACGTGCGAGAACCCGCAGGCTGTCAGAGTAGACGGATGACTCCCAATGGCCCGACTCGAGGCGGTCGATTTCGAAATTTGCGTGAAGCAGTAGTGCCGCGATGGAGGTAGGGGTGAATTGATGAAGATGCTCCGGGTTCGGGTCCAGGTCCAACAAGGGATGACCCGCTTGGTTGGGAACTTCGACGATAAGTCTTCCTTGATCGGCGAGCAGTGTTCGCCAATGGCCAATTTCTCCGGCGATGTCTCCTACATGTTCGAGAACGTGAAAGGACAGCAAGAGATCGAACTTCTCGTTGACTAGCATAGTGGCTGGAGATCTAACTACGCGATCAAGGATTTTGGCGGCAGTCGTGGCATCCTCGGAAATCTCGATCCCGGTGTAGTGCACGGGAATCGATTGGCTAACTATGGCGCCAAGCGACCCTTCGGCGCAGCCGATTTCAAGCACGCGCATTCCGGGGCGAAGCAGTGGCGAAATGTCAGCCATCCTGTCTTGCAGCTTGCGAGCATGAGAAGAATCCTCGATGGCATTGCGTCCGCGCAGTTTTCCATAATCGATCGATGCTTTTATGCCGGAAGAGCGCCAACGGTGCCCGCATCCATCGCAGCAGTACGGCTCTGCCGAATCAATACTGCGGCTCTCTTGCGGACGAGCGCAACATGGACAGATCACAGGAGGTATGACCTTGCTCATCGTAACGGGCGCGATAGTAGTTTGACGACAGTTCGTCTACAGATTTCGGGGCGATTCAGCTTCCTGCTCACTACCACCCAGGATCGCCCAGCAGATTGCAGGATTTGCACATTTCCGGCGGCTCCGCATGGGGGTCCAGGAGTTGTTCGCGCATCTTGACCAACGTGGGGTGGTTATGGACGGCATCCTGGTCGCCCTCGAAGAGATTGCCGCCAGGGGCTGGAAGAAAGGCATCCGTACCGCAGCAGATGCCGAGGTTGCCTTGCATGTCGCAGCTAATGCGTTGCCAGAGTTGGGGACAGCGCTTTTTGACGCCCTCCCCCTTCACGGGCGGTACCGGCCAGAAGCAGAATCCTGGGACAGCCGCCTCCAACTTATCCCGAAATTCGAGCAGAACCGGCTCGTCTTCATAGAGGATCTCGTCCGGTTCGACATGTTCGCCAATGGGCCGATAGATCCAGAATCGGAGATCGATGCATCCGGACTGCTTGAGAAAGCGGACGGTTTCAATGATTGTTTCGGGGGAATGAACGACCTCCTTGCGAAAGATAACCATGTTGGTGTGTACGGGGAAAATATGATTGATGCGCACCAGGTCGCGTTCCAGGACGCTGCGATTGTCTTCGTATACCGAAACGTTGATGCGTGAAATTCCCGCATCTTTCAGTTCCTGAACGCGATCTGCAAGCAGAAGACCGTTCGTGGTGATGTTGGTAAGGTGACCGCGCTGGGAAAGAAACCCCACGATACTGGGGAGTTCCTTGACCAGCAAGGGTTCGCCGCCCAGGATGTCCACCAGCAGAGCATTCGAGAACAAGGGGGTTGAGAAGATCTTTTTTACTTTTTCCAGATCGCCTTCGAGTTTCCGCCATGCGGTGCTCTTGTCATGCAAGAAAGTGGCGACATTGCAGAAGCTGCAACTCATGTTGCAGCGTTTGGTTAGCAGCAGTCCGGCGATTTGCGGCGAATAGTCTTTGATCGACGTTCGCGCCTGCCGGGGGCTGGTTCGGTATTTTATGTAGTTCAATACCTTGGGCGCAGCCTTGAATGGGCGAATCTTGCTTGCCATATTGATGTAGTAGGAAAGCTTGCTCATGATTGGCTCTTTTTGCAGTGGGCGGATCGCGGATTCTGCATCAGCGAAGGGTTCCCAACGATTGGGGGGTCAAAGGAATCAGCATTTCCGCACGCAGTTGTTCCAGCGGCAGCAGTGGCGACATGTCTTCCAGTGGCATCGAAATCATTGAGCCGTCAGGCTGGGCCACGGCTGCCGATTTGGGAACCAGGGTTTCGTTTTCCATCAGGCGCACGTCAATCAGGCACGGCCTCGGCAGTGCCATGGCTTCGCGCAGGGCCTCGTCGATGCTGCGGGCATCTGTGATACGCCGGAATGGGAGGTCGTAGACCGCTGCTACCCGTTCCAGGTCGGGTAGCCAGAGTCCGGAATCCGGATCGATGCCGAGATAGCGTTCCTGGAAATAGTTGCGCTGAGTATTGCGGATCGAGCAGTAGCCGCCGTTGTTCATGATCACAAGGCAAATTGGCAGGTTCTGCGCCTTCAGTGTCGCCAACTCCTGGAGATTGAGTTGCAGGCTGCCGTCGCTCTCGACTGCAATCATGGGCCGGCGGTTGCTGGCGAGGCAGGCGCCGATGGCGGCCGGCAGGCCGTAGCCCATGGCGCCGAGGCCGGAGGTCAGAAATACGCGCTGGCCGGCCTTGTTGCGAAATACCGTGTAGAACGCTTCCACCCCGAGCCCAGAACTGCCGGTGGATACGAGGGTGTCAGGGGGGGCCGCATCGGAGAGCGCTGAAACGAAATGATAGTGGCTGATCGGGCCGTCGGTGCGGAAGGGCGTGCCCTCGCCCACGGCGTAGCGCTGCTTCCAGTCGGCGCAGCGCCGGTGCCACGACAATCGGTCCGGCGCTCGCAGTGCCTTGGCCTGCGCGGCCAGCGAGTCGATGAATGTGCCTGCATCGACGGCTAGCCGCAGGTCGATGTCCATGTCGAGTTTGGCGAGTTCTTCCGCGTCGACGTCGACCACGATCTTGTGTGCCGCGCGGGCCAAGCCCCGCGGGTTATAGGCGGTGATGATATTGTCCAGTCGGCAGCCGATCGATATCAGGAGGTCGCAGTTTTGTACCGCGAAATTGGCAGCGCGCAGGGCAACCACGCCTGGTCTGCCGACGCACAGCGGATGTTCCCAGGGGATCAGGTCTAGCGCGTTCCAGGTAGTTGTCACCGGGACATTGAGGTCTTCGGCGAGTGCAAGAAAGCGCTTCGCCGCACCCGCCAGCCGCACGCCATGTCCGGCGAGGATCAGGGGACGTTCAGCAGCGGCCAGCAGTTTCAGGGTCTTCTGAATGGTCTCGTCAAGATCCGGCTGTGTCTTTGCCTCGGGGATGTAGCCGGTGAGTTCTGCGGGATCCACCTGCGCGGCCTGGACGTCGAGCGGGATATCGAGCCATACGGGTCCGGACCGTCCGTCCATCATCTGGTGGAGGGCACGTTCAAGGTGGTAGCGGACGGTGGCCGGATCGTGCACCGTCACCGCGTACTTCGTGATCGAACGCACGATGGGCACGATGTCGACTTCCTGCACGCCACCCTGACGCAACGGGCGGTCCCGCAGGAGGTCCGCGCGCTTGACCTGACCGGAAATGACCAGCATCGGTACCGACTCGATCCAGGCTCCGGCCACCGGCGTGATGATGTTCGTCGCGCCCGGGCCGGTGGTCACCATGGCGACGCCGAACTTGCCGGCGACTCGTCCCCAGGCTTCGGCGGCGATACCGCAGGCCTGCTCGTGATGGCAAGGAACCGGAGTGATGCGTGGCTCGCAGGCGAGCCCGTCATTGAGGTGCATGGCCCCGCCGCCGGGCAACAGGAACACGTGATCAATGCCGGCATCGGCAAGGCGGGACATCAGATAGTCGGCAACGCGCATCGGCTTTACATCCAGGAGGCAAGAAGGGTTTTGCGCTGCGTGTTGGCGGCGATGGCCGGGTCGGTATAGAAGGAATCGTTCTGGATGTGGGTCGAGGAAATTTCCTCGAAGACAACGCCGGTCTCGGTATGAAACTCGTGGCGAACGCCCCTTTCCACTGTCACTACATCACCGGGTTTGACCGTCTGTGCCACACCGTCCAGCTTCAGGGTCATGGTGCCGTGGAGGACGATGAAGGTCTCCTCTTTCTGCCGATGGTACTGCTCGGGATGAGTTTGTCCGGCCAGCATGACGAGAACCTTCTTGCAGTATTCCCGGTTGACGATGGTGATCATGGTCAGGCCGAACTGCGCAAACCGGTCGATGCCGTAGTGGTGCGAAATCTCCAGTTCGCTGAGTCCGGGAAGAATCACATTGGCTATCCTTAGCATCGTGCGCACAGCTTTTACCGCCTCGCGAATATGCTGACGATCGTGGCGGATCGTGGTTTGGCGGGCCGGAACGGGAGCATTGGCAGCGACCGCCTCGGTCACCGTGTAGTGCACATACTTTGACCAGTCGTTTGCGGTGATTTGTCCCGGCTCCGGCGGAAAAGCGAAAAATACGTCGTCGGGGCCAAGAACCTTGCCCACCGGAAGATCGTGCCGGGCAAAGACACCCCTCTGGAGCGCGCGAAGGCCTTCCTCCTCGGCTGCGGTGGGGATGTAGCGCGATCTTGTTCCGAGCATGTTCAGTGCTCGCCTGCCGGCCTCCAGCCAGCCGCCAATTTGCTCCGGCGACGCCGAATAGGCGTTCAATGCATATAGCTCGGTGGGGAGACCCACATGCTTCTCGAACGCGGCCGCGCCACTTGCAAGGGCCAGCATGATCGATTCGGTGTGGTCCGGCCGTTCATGCGTTGAGAAACCGATTCGAACGCCGCGGTAGCGCTGGCGCAGCAATTCGATCTGGCTGATGGCGAGGCGTTCGTCCGGGGTCGGGTATTCGCCGACGCAATGCATCAGCGTGAGCTCCTTTTGGCGGTGCTGGAAGAAGCTGACCACGGCGTCGATGTCCTCGACGTCGGCGGCCGCCGTCGAGGCTATGATCGGTAGCCTGGTGAGCGCAATGCGTTCAAGCAGCGGCCAGTCGGTCAGCGCACACGAGGCGATCTTGATCATGTCGACTCCGTGCGCCTCGATGCGTGCCACCGACACTTCGTCAAACGGGGTGCACACGGTGAGGAAGTCATGTTCCCGCATTGCCTCGATGAGGTGCCGGAAGTCGGCGTCGGTCAGGCGAGTTTCTTCGAAACGCTTGACGTACTTGATGTCGCTGCGCCCCCTGTAGTCGGGGCGGATGAAGGTATCGAGGTCGCGATACTGCAGCTTGAAGGCGAATTGGAAGGCGTTGCGATAGGGCGCCACGGTGCCGGCAAAGGCCTTGATGATGGCGATGCCATGGGCGATGTCGCCCATGTGGTTGTTGGCCATCTCGAAAATGACAAGGGGCTTCATTGTTGGGCGACTCCGGTGCGTTTCTAGTGACGGTTGGGTGCAGAAATGTTCAGCGGCCGGCGGACGCGAGCTTGTGGGCAAGGTTGGCGACGGGAACGCTGGCCACTATTCAAATCCGACGCCGAGAAACTCGCTGATCTTGTCGGCAGCGTAGTCCAGCATTCCGGTGGTGAGCCCGGGATAGACGCCGATCCAGAAACTGCGCTCGGTAATGATGTTGGCGTTGGTCAGCATTCCGGCAACGCGGTAGGCGCGGCCTTGCATATACGGCTGGCGGGTGACATTCCCGGCGAACAGCAAACGTGTTCCGATCTTGTGTTGATCGAGGTAGCGCAGGAGGTCTACGCGGGTGCAGGGGGCGTTCTCGCGCAGGGTCAGCAGAAAGCCGAACCACGATGGATCGCTGTTCGCCGTGGCCTCCGGCAGAATCAGGAATTCCTCGCTGGCGCCGAGCCGCTCCTTCAGGTGCGCAAAGTTGCGTCGGCGCGCGGCAATGAACTCATCCAGGCGGGCGATTTGGGCGACCCCCAGCGCCGCCTGCATGTCCGTAATCTTGAGGTTGTAGCCGGCGTGTGAGTAGGTGTACTTGTGGTCATAACCACAGGGCAGATCGCCCAACTGCCAATCGAAGCGTTTGCCGCAGGTGTTGTCGCGGCCGGGAGCGCAGTAGCAGTCACGTCCCCAGTCGCGGAAGGATTCGGCGGCCCTGGCGAGCAGCGGATCGTTGGTGAACACTGCGCCGCCTTCGCCGGTGGTGATGTGGTGCGCCGGGTAGAAGCTCAGTGTGCCGATGTGGCCGAAGGTGCCGACGCTGCGGCCGTGGTAGGTGGAGCCGAAGGCATCACAGCAATCTTCGATCAGCCAGAGGCCATGCCGGTCCGCCAGCGCGCGGAGTGCGGCGGCTTCGAAGGGATTGCCCAGGGCGTGGGCCAGCATGATGGCGCGGGTGCGCGGGCCGATCGCGGCGGCGATGGTTTCCACGCCGGGGTTGTAGGTAGCTAGCGCGGAATCGACGAAAACGGGAACCAGGCCGTTCTGCAGAATCGGGTTGATGGTGGTGGGAAATCCGGCTGCGGCGGTGATGATCTCGTCACCGGGTTTTATGGCACGTTCGCCCAGTAGCGGGGAAGTGAGTGCCGACAGCGCCAGCAGATTGGCCGAGGACCCGGAGTTCACCGTGAGCGCGCGGGCGACGCCGATGCGCGCCGCGATCTGCTTTTCGAACTCGTCGTTGAAGCGGCCGGTGGTCAGCCAGCCGTCGAGCGCTGCATCCACCAGGGCGACGTAGGACTCGGCGTCGAGTACCCGTCCTGCGGGCGGTACGGCGTCCTGTCCCGCAACGAAGGGCGTGCGCAGCTCTTTCTGCGCGGCAAAGTCGCGCACCTGGGCAAGGATCTGCTGTCGTTGTTCTTCGAGTGTCATGTCGTCGCAGTGTAGTCGTCGATCTGGGCCAGCGTCAGAGCGCGAAACTGGGTGCTGTCTTTGGTATCGGCATACCAGGCGCGATACCAGTCCAGTGTGCGTCGCAGCGCTTCGTCGGCGCCCCAGCGCGGGCTCCAGCCAAGGGCCTCGCGCGCCAGCGTGGCGTCGAGGCGCAGGGTTTCGGTTTCCTTCTGGAAGTTGGCCTTGGCAACTTCAACCCGGGCGCCTTCGCCCCACAGGCGGACGCTGCGCGCGGCGACCTCGCCTACCGTGAGATGGTCCGCTTCGGCCGAGCCAAAGTTCCAGCCGCGTGCATAGCGGGCGCCATCCTTGCCGCACAAATGTTCCGCCAGCAACAGATAGCCGGCGAGGGCTTCGAGTACATGCTGCCACGGCCGAATGGCGCCAGGCATGCGCAGCGACAGCGGCTTCCCGGCGTGAAAGGCGCGGACGATGTCGGGCAGAAGGCGGTGCGCTCCCCAGTCTCCCCCGCCGATCACATTGCCGGAACGGGCTGTGGCGATGCGCGGCGAGTTCTCGGCGCTGAAGAACGATTCGCGCCACGCCGCGGTGGCGATTTCCGCACAGCCTTTGCTGGCACTGTAGGGGTCCTTGCCGCCCAGCGCATCGTCTTCACGCAATGGCGTGCCAGTGGTCGAGGGGGCATAGCACTTGTCACTGGTGACGACCACGGCAGCCTCGACCGCGGGACACTCGCGGATGGCGTCAAGCAGATTGATGGTGCCCGTCACGTTGGTGGCGAATGTGTCGCGGGCAAATCGGTAGCCGTCTGCCACCGTGGCCTGTGCCGCGAGGTGAAAAACAATGCTGGCACCACTGTCGCGCAGGGCTGCGTTGAGTGAATCGTAGTCGCGGATATCGCCGTGGATCGAAGTGATGCCTTGAGCCACCTGCGCCGCCTCGAATAGACTGGGTTGTGTCGGCGGGGCCAGCGAGAACGCCGTGACGCCAGCGCCGACTTTCTGCAGCCATAGCGCCAACCAACTGCCTTTGAAACCCGTATGGCCGGTGAGGAACACCCGGCGGCCGTTCCAGAAGCCCGGGTTCATGGCCAAAGTTTCCAGGGCGCATGGCCGGTGGCCCAGAGTTCTTCCAGATGGTTCCTGTCACGTACGGTGTCCATCGGTTGCCAAAAACCGCTATGGCGAAACGCGGCCAGTTCTCCGCTTGTCGCCAGATGCTGCAAGGGTTCCTTTTCCCAGAGCGTCTCTTCGCCTTCGATGTGGTCGAGCGCGGCGGGCGAGAGCACGAAAAAGCCGCCGTTGATCCAGTCGCCATCGCCGCGCGGCTTTTCCTGGATGCCCCGTGCCCGCCGACCTTCCAGGTCGAGACGGCCGAAGCGGCCCGGCGGTCTTACGGCTGTCACCGTGGCCAGGCACTGTTCCTCGCGATGAAAGGCCAGCAGCGCATTGATGTCGATATCCGCTACCCCGTCACCGTAGGTCATGCAGAAGTCTTCACCATCGACAAACCGCCGGATGCGGCGCAGGCGGCCGCCGGTCTGCGTATGGTCGCCGGTATCCACCAGGGTGATTTTCCAGGGCTCGGACTGATTTTGGTGCAGGTCGACACGATTTTGTGCCAGGTCGATGGTCACGTCGGAGTTGTGCAGCGCCAGGTTGGCAAAGTACTCCTTCACCATATAACCCTTGTAGCCGAGGCAGATCACGAAATCGGTGATGCCGAAATGGGCGTAGCCCTTCATGATGTGCCAAAGAATCGGCTTGCCGCCGATTTCGACCATCGGCTTTGGCCGAAGCACGGTTTCTTCAGCCAGGCGCGTACCGAGACCGCCGGCGAGTATCACTGCTTTCATTGTGCGAGAGTGTTGTTTGTCGGGCTAGGGCTCTTGTTTGGATGATGCTTGGCAAATGTTATCAGAGGTGCCGATTCGCGCCTCGACGCAGTCGAAAAACAATCCCCTTATCCTCAAATAGAAATAATCGCATTGGCGCGAGGGGGGGAAATTGTTAGCCTTCGAAGATCAAAGAATAACCACTAACCTAGGAGGCTTGGCATGGCGTTGGTTAATCCGCACGGCGGCGGCAGTCTGCGACCCTTATTGCTTGAAGGCCAGGCGCTACAGGCGGAACTGACGCGAGCCCGGTCTTTGCCCAGGGTCAAGGTCAGTTCCCGTGAGAAGGGCGACATCATCATGCTGGGCATCGGCGGCTTTACCCCGCTCGAAGGCTTCATGACCCATACCGACTGGCAGGGCGTCTGCGACGGGATGAAAATGGCCAACGGCCTGTTCTGGCCGATTCCGATCACCCTGTCCACCGACAAGGCCACTGCCGATAGCTTCCACACCGGCGGCGATATCGCCCTGATCGATCCCGACGACGATTCCATTCTCGCCACCATGAAGGTGACCGAGAAGTACTCGATCAACAAGGCGCACGAATGCGCCACGGTGTACAAGACCACTGACATCGAACATCCCGGCGTCAAGATGGTCATGGAGCAGGGCGACGTCAACCTCGCCGGCCCGATCAAGGTCCTCTCGCAGGGCGACTTTCCCGAGAAGTACGGCGACCTCTTTCTTTCGCCGAAGGAAACCCGCGCCAAGTTCGAGGCCATGGGCTGGACCAAGGTCGCCGCCTTCCAGACGCGCAACCCGATGCACCGCTCGCATGAATATCTGGCCAAGATCGCCGTCGAGACCTGCGATGGCGTCCTGATTCACTCGCTGCTGGGCAACCTGAAGCCCGGCGACATTCCTGCCGACGTGCGTTCCGAGGCGATCTCTACGCTGGCCGAGCACTATTTCGTCCCCAATACCGTGCTGCAGGCCGGTTATCCGCTCGACATGCGCTACGCCGGCCCGCGCGAGGCGCTGCTGCATGCGCTGTTCCGCCAGAACTACGGTTGCTCGCACCTGATCGTCGGTCGCGACCATGCCGGCGTCGGCAGCTACTACGGACCTTTTGATGCCCATCACATTTTTGACGAGCTTCCCAAGGGCTCGCTGGAGACCCAGCCGCTGAAGATCGACTGGACCTTCTGGTGCTACAAGTGTGGCGGCATGGCCTCCGCGCGCACCTGTCCGCATGGCGAATCCGACCGCTTGATGCTGTCCGGCACCAAGCTGCGCAAGATGCTGTCCGAAGGCGGCGCCGTACCCGCCGAGTTTTCACGACCGGAGGTGCTCGAGGTGCTACGCGCCTACTACGCCAGTCTGGCCGAGCATGAGAAGGTCGAAGTCAAGCTGTCCGGACATTCGGCCCGCTGAAAGATCTGAACCCCAGCTTTTCCAAGTGCATTATTTGATGATCAACACCGTAACCTAGGAGTAGAAACCAAATGCCAACCTTTGTTCGTACCGAGAAGTGCGATGGATGCAAGGGGCAGGACAAGACCGCCTGCATGTACATCTGCCCGCACAATTTGATGAAGCTGGACAAGGACGGTTCCGAAACCGGCCATGCCATGAAAGCCTTCAACCAGGAGCCGGAGCAGTGCTGGGAGTGCTATTCCTGCGTCAAGATTTGTCCGCAGGGCGCGATCGAATGCCGCCACTACGCCGACATCGTGCCGCTGGGCGGGTCGGTGCAGCCATTGCGCGGTTCCGATTCCATCATGTGGACCATCAAGTTCCGCAACGGCACCCTGAAGCGTTTCAAGTTCCCGATCCGCACCACGGCCGAAGGTTCGATCGACCCGTTCGGCGGCAAGCCGATGCCCAAGATGGCCGACCTGGCCTCGCCCGCCGTATTCACCAAGGACGTGATGGGTGGCTACCGCGCCGGCAAGCCGGAAGAACTGATCCGCAAATAATCGACAAATCGAGGAACCAAAAATGGCTGGAACATTTGAAGCACCGGAAATCGTTCAGGAAGACCTGGACATTCTGCTGATTGGCGGCGGCATGGCTTGCTGCGGCGCCGCTTATGAAGTGATGCGCTGGGCGGAGGCCGTCAAGGCCGAGACCGGCACCGAACTGAAGATCAAGATGGTGGACAAGGCGGCCGTGGATCGCTCCGGCGCCGTGGCGCAGGGCCTGTCCGCGATCAACACCTATATCGGCCCGGATCTCGATCCGGCCGACTACGCGCGCATGGTCTCCAACGACCTGATGGGCATCACCCGCGACGACCTGACCTACGACCTGGGCCGTGTCGTCGATGACTCCGTGCATTTGTTCGAGGAGTGGGGCCTGCCGATCTGGAAGACCGACGCGGACGGTGTGCGTCACGACGGCGCCGAGTCGCAGAAGGAAGGCCTGCCCCTGCTCAAGGACGGCGGCAAGCCGGTGCGTTCGGGCAAATGGCAGATCATGATCAACGGCGAGTCCTACAAGTGGATCGTTGCCGAAGCCGCGAAGAAGGCGCTGGGTCTGGATCGCATCCAGGAACGCGTGTTCATCGTCAAGCTGGTGAACGACAAGAACGACCCGTCACGCATCGCCGGCGCGGTAGGCTTCTCGGTGCGCGAAAACCGGATCTACATCTACAAGGCCAAGTCGGTATTGCTGGCCGCCGGCGGTTGCGTCAATCTGTTCCGTCCGCGTTCCGTGGGCGAAGGCTCGGGCCGTGCGTGGTATCCGGTGTGGAATGCCGGTTCGACCTATGCCATGGCTGCCGAAGCCGGCGCCGAACTGACCATGATGGAAAACCGTTTTGTACCCGCCCGTTTCAAGGACGGCTACGGCCCGGTCGGTGCCTGGTTCCTGTTGTTCAAGGCCAAAGCCATCAACGCCTACGGCGAAGACTACATGGTCAAGAACAAGGAAATGCTGAACGACTATCCGCCCTACGGTCAGGCTGCGGTTCCGGCCTCGTGCCTGCGCAATCACCTGATGCTGAAGGAGATGAAGGACGGCCACGGCCCGATCTACATGGACACCGTGTCGGCACTGGCCAAGCTGCGCGAAACGCTGTCGCCGAAGGAAGTCAAGCATCTCGAAGCCGAGGCCTGGGAAGACTTCCTCGACATGTGTATCGGCCAGTGCGGCATCTGGGTTGGCGAGAACATCGAGCCCGAGAAGAAGATGTCCGAACTGATGCCGACCGAGCCCTACCTGCTCGGCTCGCATTCCGGCTGCTGCGGCATCTGGGTGTCGGGTCCGACCGACCTTGGCGCGCCGACCACCGAAGAGTATGACGGCATCCCGGCGCACCTGCCCAAGGGCTGGAGCTGGGGCTACCGCTCGATGACCACGGTCAAGGGTCTGTTCACGGCTGGCGATGGTGTTGGCGCCTCCGGCCACAAGTTCTCCTCCGGTTCGCATGCCGAAGGCCGTTTGGCGTCGAAGGCGATGGTCAAGTACGCACTCGACAACAAGGACTGGAAAGTCGAGCTGGACACCTCCCCCGAGCAACTGGCCGAGGAAATCTACAAACCGGTGCGTACCTTCCTCGAGCACAAGGACTACACCACGGCGATTGACGTCAATCCGCACTACATCACGCCCAAGATGCTGCAGATGCGCTTGCAGAAAATCATGGACGAGTACGTCGCTGGCTGCAGCACCTACTACAACACCAACGACAAGATGCTGGCGGTCGCCGAAGAGAAGCTCGAACTGCTCAAGGAAGATGCCGGCAAGATGCGCGCCAAGGATTTGCACGAGTTGCTGCGGGCCTGGGAAAACTATCACCGCATCCTCACCGCCGAAGCCCACATGAAGCACATCCAGTTCCGCGAAGAGAGCCGCTACCCCGGCTTCTACTATCGCACCGACAAGAACTTTGTCGATGAGAAGAACTGGCACTGCTTCGTAAATTCGGTGTATGACAAGACCTCGCACAAGTGGACCTGCTTCAAGCGCAAGCACGTCGATCTGGTCGACAAGTCCAAGCTGTTCAAGGCTGCGGCTCCGCACTAAGTACGTCAGGCTGTAACATTCAGGCCGGAAGCCGCAAGGCTCCCGGCCTGTTTGCTTTATATCGCCGTAAACTCCAGTCGTCACGAGGTTCCTTATGTCCCAGCCCGATATTCCCTTCCCCAACAGTCCCGTCGTCCCCAACATGGTGGAGGCGACACATGTCATCCAGTTCTCGTGCCACAAGGGGATCAAGTGCTGGAACGCCTGCTGTTCCAACATCGACATTTCGCTGACGCCCTATGACGTGCTGCGGCTGAAGACCCGACTGGGCATCAGTTCCACCGAGTTCCTCAAGGAATACACGGTGCCCTACGAGATGGAAATGGATGGCATCGCCGGGGTCAAGTTTCGCCCGGTCGAGGGCGGCAGCGCCTGTCGTTTCATGAAGCCGGAGGGATGCGGCATCTATGAAGACCGGCCGACGGCGTGCCGCTACTACCCGGTGGCACTGCTCTCCATGCGCAAGCAGGACGAATATGTCGACCGCGACTCCTACGCACTGGTCAAGGAAGACCACTGCAAGGGTCACGAGGAAAATCGCCGTATCACCATCGCCGACTATCGCAAGGAGCAGGGACTCGAAGCGTATGACGACCTGGCCCGCGGCTGGCGCCAACTGGTGCTGAAGAAGAAATCCTCCGGCCCGTCGATCGGCAAGCCGACCCTGCGCAGCCGCCAGCTTTTCTTCATGGCCTGCTACGACATCGACCGCTTTCGTGAATTCGTCAGCGCGGAATCTTTCAGCCGCTTATTCGAGTTGCCGCAGGAGGAAAAGGATGCGGTGCTGGCCGATGACGTCGCGCTGCTGCAATTCGCCTTCCGCTTCCTGCGCCAGGTGATGTTTGGCGAAGAAAGCATTGCGCTCAATGCCGAGGCCGCGCAGGAGCGGCTCGCCAAGGTGCAGGAAAAACGCCTGATCGAAGAGCGTGAGGCA
This sequence comes from Sulfuritalea sp., assembly GCA_023229685.1. Lineage (GTDB taxonomy): Bacteria > Pseudomonadota > Gammaproteobacteria > Burkholderiales > Rhodocyclaceae > Sulfuritalea. The sequence continues at coordinate 266,248 of JALNYT010000001.1, read as the reverse complement.
GCCAAGCGACGGGCACTGGAGGCCGAAGGAGATACGGCAGACGACGGCGAGTAGATCGCTCGAAGAGTGCCGAGCGTGAATTGATCTGCCGGGCGGTATTGAGTGGTTACGAATGCCATGGAACGACCCAACCCGCCGGTTGCCATTGACATCGCCACTGACCGGTCAGGCCATGATTCGGTCATGGATGCTCATGGCGACCGGACATTGATCACGCGGCGACCATCGCTTCGACCCGCCGGACTATTTCCCCGCGTCCGTCGCTCGCGCGCAGCCGCGCCGCGGCCGCCTGTCGCGGGCCTGCCGGCAGTTCCAGTGCCGCCTCGATCGCAGCGGCCAGTTTCGCTGCGGTAATCTTTTCCATCGGTACCGGGTGCGGCGCAATGCCGGCCAGGTGCAGGCGGTGCGCGTGGTGGAACTGATCGAGAATCAGCGGCAGCACTACCTGCGGCACGCCTGCACGCAGCGCTTGAGCGGTAGTGCCCGAGCCGCCGTGGTGGATTACGACCGCGGTGCGCGGAAAGAGCAGGGCGTGCGGCGCATCGCGCACCACGCGCCAGCCCGGCGGCAGCGCGCCTGCGCCGAGCCCGGCCCAGCCGGCGCCGACGATGCAGCGACGGCCGCTGCCCGAGATTGCGTCGACGATCGTGCGTGCGACGCGATCCGTGCCGGCGCCCGACATGCTGCCGAAGCCGACGAACACCGGCGGCTCGCCGTCCGCAAGCCATGCATCGAGTTCGGGATCGAGTGGCGCCGGATCGTCGAAGAAAATGAAATTCGCGTAGGGATAACGCCCGCGCCACAGCGGATCCGGTGGAAACAAGATCTCGTCCGCGGCGATGACGAGCGGGGCATTTTCCAACAGGTGGCGGCGGACGTGGTCAATCGGCGGCAGGCCCAGGCCTGCTCGCGTCGCGTTGAGGGTGGCGCGAAATAGCGAGTCGCCGACCATGTGGTTCACGCGCCAGAGGAGATTGTTCAGCCATGCCGGCAGGCCGTGCCACGGAATACTCATCGGCGGGTGCCGGCTCGAAGGCAACAGGCAACTGGTGTAGAGGACGCCGAGCACCGGCAAGTTGAGGTGTTCGGCAATCGTGGGCGCGGCGATGGCCATCCCACCGTAAATCATGGCATCAGCCTTGTCGCAGGCGAGCTTGAGCTGCTGCGCTTGGTCAGGCAGGTTCTCGCATAAATGACGACCTATTTCCCGGACCATTTTCACCGGGTTGCCTGTCATCATGTCGGGGTTCTCGGCGAGCAATACTTGCACGTCCTTGGCGAGCGGGGCAAATTCGAAGCCGAGACTCTTGATCCAGGCCTCGAAGTTCGACGGTGCGGCAATCAGCGGAACGTGGCCACGCGATGCGAATTCCTTTGCCAGGGCCAGCATCGGCTGGACGTCGCCACGTGAGCCGACGGTGGCCAGCACGACGCGCAGAGAGCGCCCCGGATTCATTCTGCGATTCCTTGCATGGAGTGGACATTGTGGTTGGAACGCGCCAGCAAGAATGTGTGCATCTCACCTTTGCCCTCGACCTGTATTGCGCCGCGCGCGGTAAGCGCAAAACCTTGATGCAGAAGTGCTGCGGTCACCGCACTGCAGTGAATGGCGCCGGGTACGCCGTGGGACTCCATGCGGCTGGCCGTGTTCACCGTATCGCCCCACATGTCGTAGCTGAACTTCTTGGTCCCGATCACTCCGGCGACGACCGGACCGGAATGCAGTCCGATGCGCACCGCGAGCGCCTCTCCCGTTTCGGCTGCGATGCGCGTCACCGCCTCCAGCATGCCTTGCGCCATGCGCGCCGCGGCCGGCGCATGATCCGCGCGGCGCTCGGGCAGGCCGGCCGCGGCCATGTATGCGTCGCCGATGGTCTTGATCTTCTCCAGCCCGTGCGTTTCGGCCAGCGTATCGAACTCGGAGAAAATGCGGTCGAGCATCTGCACCAGTGCCTGCGGCGTCTTGCGCGCTGACAGCGGCGTGAAGCCGACGATATCCGCGAATAGCACGGTGACTTCTTCGCTGTGGTCAGCGATCGCCAGTTTGGATGTCTTCAACCTCTCGGCAATCGAGGCCGGCAGGATGTTGAGCAGCAGGCGCTCCGAGCGCTCGCGTTCTTCGCCAAGCATGCGCGTGGAAAGAAACTCGCGGCGCGCCGAATGGTCGATCTGGTAGGCCGAGATCATGCCGAACAGGTTGGTGAGCACGAGCAGGCTTGCCTGCCGCACCAGTTCGGTGCCGCCCAGCGCTCCTGATTGGCTAAGGTACCCCAGATAGATGGCCGTCGTCCCCCAACCGCCATAACAGGCGGCGATGAAACGCAGTCGCGCGATGCTGTAAACGTTGAGTGTGGCTACGATTATCATTGCTAGGCCGCTGGCTTCAAGCGAGGCGCGCGGCAGGAGAGAACAAATGCCCACGATTGCGGCGGCCAATCCCCAGGCGCCGACAAGGACGATGAGGTGGTGCCTGCGCAGGAAGGAACGCGTGTAACTGCGCACGTAACCGTAGGCCAGGATCGCCAGCATCACGAGCATCGGAATGTACAGCCGCGCCTTGGCATCTTGAATCTGCGGCAGAAGATTGTCCAGTAGCAGCCAGATGATGAGTACCATGCCGGCGACACAAATCATCGCCATGCGAAATGGCTTGAGCGCCTTGCGCGCCTGCTCCTCGGCAAAAACTGCTTCCAGACCTGCGTCGGTGAAGCGCAGGGTGAGCGGGTGCATGCGGGCGGTGTCGGCACTCATGTTCGCTCACCCATGGAGTCGGCGTTGAATTTCAGGGAGCAACTCAAGCCGCCATTGCACTGGATTGACTGCTGTTGGAACAAGGCAGGGGAAAATTTACGTGACCGCGAGCCATCTTGTCCCGGCAGACGCTGCACGCAGGGAAGTCCCGGCGGGGTCCGGGGTTTCGTGTGCAGGTCCGTGTGCAATCGGGGTTCCTCCTTCCCGTGAGTCGGCCGACTTGGGCCGGCCTGCGTTCTTATTTACGCGCAGTATGACTTCATCTCGAGAAGCAGACAATGCCGGCTACGCCGATGTTGATCATCGAATATCCAAGAGGAGCGCTTTTCCGCTCGTACCATACGCTCGACTTCGGGAATCGGTCGGTTTGGTAGCAACGCCGCTCAGTTTTCGCTGATTGATGTCAAATCGCCCAGCGTTGCAAACAGGTAGCCCGCGCGCTCCAGGCCGCGAGGATTTTTTAGGAGATAATCCACCCGGGCGCAATTGGGCGATTCACCCGACGATCGCCCGGGACGGCAGGAGACGAGTTGTTGCTTTGTAGCCAAGCGCCGGACGAATCAACGCCCCAACCGCACGCAACACCAAGGAGAAATAGACGTGACCCAACCCATTGCTACTGCCATCGCGGGAAGCCTCCCCAAGCCGGCCTGGCTGGCCCAGCCTGAAAAGCTGTGGGCGCCCTGGCAACTTTCTGGCGAGGCGCTAGATCAGGCCAAAATGGATGCCATGCGGCTAGCCGTGGACGACCAACTGCGTGCCGGCATTACCATCATCGGCGACGGCGAGCAGACCCGGCAGCATTTCGTGACGACATTCATCGAACATCTCGATGGCGTCGATTTCGTCAAGCGCAAGACGGTGCGCATTCGCGACCGCTACGATGCCGAAGTGCCGATGGTGGTGGGCCCGGTATCGCGCAAGCGGTCGGTCTTCGTCGAGGACGCGCGGCGCTTGCGTCTGCTGACCACGGGGCCGATCAAGTTCACCCTGCCGGGTCCGATGACCATGATCGACACTCTTTACGACGACCATTTCAGGAGCCGGGAAAAGCTGGCGTGGGCCTTCGCCGAGATCCTCAACCAGGAGGCGCTGGAACTTGCCGAAGCCGGCGTGGACATCGTTCAGTTCGACGAGCCTGCCTTCAACGTATTTTTCGACGAAGTCCGCGACTGGGGAGTAAGGACACTTGAGCGTGCTGCTGCGAACCTGCCCTGCAAGACTGCGGTGCATATCTGCTACGGGTACGGCATCGAGGCCAACATCAAGTGGAAGGAAGGACTCGGCGCGGAATGGCGGCAATACGAGCAGACCTTTCCGCTGCTTGCCGCCAGCCGCATTCACCAAGTCAGCCTCGAATGTCAGAACTCGCACGTGCCGATGGAACTGATCGGCCTGCTGGAAGGGAAGGAGGTCATGGTCGGTGCGATTGACGTCGCTACCAACCGAATCGAAACGCCCGAGGAAGTCGCGGCCACGCTGCGCAAAGCCTTGCAGTGGGTGAAGCCGCACCGGCTGATTGGCTGTACCAACTGCGGCATGGTGCCACTGCCGCGTGCCGTCGCCCGTGGCAAGCTACACGCACTCGCAGCGGGCGCGGCCATCGTGCGCGCCGAACTGGGCTGGTCCTGAGGCGCGCCCCACCGGCCTCTTGTCGCTGCTAACCAGTTGGTCCGGTCGGGTCGAGTCCGCCGCAAGCGAGGGCAGCGGGCTTGCGACCACTGTTCAACTTGAAAGTCGGCGCTGGCAATACGGCGAATCGCTGCTTCACCCGCTTGCAAGCGGGTGAAGCAAACTACTTGCCGGCAATTTTCTCCAGCTTCTCTGCCCGGATCAATTGACCGTTCAGGCCGGCTTCCTTGGCGCTGCCACCATAGGCGATGGTCATCAACTGCGAATAGTAGAGCACCGGCATGTTGAACTTGGTGCCCTGCTTCTTGTTGATCTCCGACTGATAGACCTCGACATTGGCCTGGCATAGCGGGCAGGGGGTGACGATCATTTCCGCGCCGTGGTCGTAAGCCGACTCGACGATGTCGCGAATCTGCTTCTGGCTTTTTTCGGGCTCGGAAAAGGCCAGAGCGCCGCCGCAGCAGGTCACCTTCTGGTCGTAGGTGGTAAGCGCTTCGCCGCCGAAGGTTTCGACCATCTTGTCCAGGTACAGCGGGTTTTCGAAGGATTCGCCATCGATGCCGAAGGGCCGGTTGGTCTGGCAGCCGACATAGCCGGCGAACTTGATGCCTTCCAGCGATTTCTTCATCGGCTGCTTGAGCCCGTCGTAGCCGAAGTCCTCGATCAGCACTTCGACCATGTGGCGCACATTCGCGCCGCCGCTGTAGTGCAGGCCGGCGGCGGCCAGCGCCTCGTTGGTTTCCTTCATCAACTGCGCCGAGCCATCGAGGCGCTCCTTGGATTCACGGGCGCCAAGCCAGCAGGCGGCGCAGGTGGCGACGATATCCTGCCCCGGCAGATGCGTCTCGGCCTGGGCAAAGTTGCGTGCGTTGATCGCGATGCGCGGCAATTCGCCGCCTTCGCAGTAGCCGACCGAGGCGCCGCAGCAATTCCAGTCCGGGATCTCGGTCAGCTTGATGTCGAGCGACTTGCACATGGCATTGGTCGAGACCAGATAGTTCGATGCCGAGGCCTTGAGCTGCGAGGAGCAGCCGGGGTAGAACGCGTATTCCTTTTTTGCCATTTTTCTCTCTCCGTCAGGCGGTGAAGCCCTTCTTGCGATCCTCGATTTCCTTCGCCTTGGCCACGATGGCGTGGAATCCCTTGAGATCCTTGACGCCGTGACCACCGAAGATTTCCATGGGGTTGAGGCGCTTGGCCAGGAACAGGCCCAGGCCGATGCGCTGCATCCCGAGCGCCGTCTTGATGCCCGACACCAGGCCGTTCGTGAAGTAGTGGCCGAGCGTCAGCGTCAGTTCATTGACGCGCCCCTTCTTGACCAGGTTGTTCCAGAACAGGGTGGCAAACTCGCGCGTCGGTTGCCCCTTGGGTGCCAAGCCGAGGCGATGGGCGTAGTTGGCCAGGCCGTGCATGATGTGCGTAATCGGCAACTCACGCGGGCAGCGCACGATGCAGCTGTAGCACGAGGTGCACATGAACATCGAGTCGGAGCCGAGTACTTCGTCGCGCTTGCCGGCGCGGATCATCATGAAGATTTTCTGCGGCGAATGCTCCCAGTCCGGGCCGAACGGGCAGGAGCCGGCACAGACGCCGCACTGCATGCACATCTTGACCATGTGGCCTTCTTCGACGCGCTCCTCGACTTCCCGGAGGAAGTCGTTCTGGTAGCGCGCCACCGCCTGCACATTCGCGTTGCTCATTGTCGTCTGCTCCGTGATCTCAGTTGAAGCCCTTCATGGGCGACATGCCGAGCTCGTTGATCTGGGCTACGTAGTCATTGATCAGCGTGACCACGCGCTGGTTGTCGGTAATGGCGACTTCCTGCGTGACGACGCGCTCCGGTTCCAGTCCGAGCTGAGTCAGCGTGTCGCCGATCTTGCTCATGCGGTAGTGGGCGAGTTCCGAACCCTTGACGAAGTGGCACTGGTAGTCGTCGCCCTTCTTGCAGCCCATCATCATCACGCCGTCGAAGCCGGAATTCAGCGCGTCGGTGATCCAGATGGTGTTCACCGAGCCGAGGCAGCGCACCGGGATGACGCGGACGAACGCTGAATACACGGTGCGCGACAGGCCGGCCATGTCCAGCGCCGGATAGGCGTCGTTTTCGCAGGCGAGGATCAGGATGCGCGGCCGCTCGGAGAATTCGTCGGGCATGTCCACCGCCTTGATCTGGCTGCCGACGGTATCGACCGAATAATTCTCGAAGGAGATCACCCGCACCGGGCACGCGCCCATGCAGGTGCCGCAGCGGCGGCAGCGCTGTTCGTTGAACACCGGAAAGCGCTTCTCGTCTTCGTCGATCGCGCCGAATGGGCACTCGACGGTGCAGCGCTTGCACTGGGTGCAGCCTTCGAGTCGCACCAGCGGGTAGGAAAGATCGCCCGAGCGCGGATGGGCAGCACGGCCGAGGCTGGCGTTTTCAACCGCCTGAATGGCTTTCAGTGCTGCGCCTGTGGCATCTTCCGTGGCCTGCAACAGGTCCATCGGCCGCCGTACCGGGCCGGCGGCATAGATGCCGGTGCGACGGGTTTCGTAGGGGAAGCAGATGAAGTGCGAATCGGCGAAGCCGTACTTGAACTGCGGCAGGTCAGGTCCCTGACGGTAGGTCAGGTTGAGCACGGAGCTCTTGTGCATCACGATCTTCTGTTGCTTGGCCTCTGCCGAGCCACCGTCGGCTGCATTGGTCACCTCGGTCCAGGCATCGAGTTCCACCCCGGCGCTGGGTACCTGGCCGGTAGCGAGCACCACCAGATCGGCATTGATCGAGGTTTCCTCGTCGAGGATCAGGTCGCGGAAGCTGACCTTGCAGCCGTTGCCGCTGCTCTCGACGCCGGATGCCTTGCCCTTGGTGAAGGTCACGCCCTTTTCCTGCGCGCTGCGATAGAAGTCTTCGCCCATGCCCGGCACCCGCAGGTCCTGGTACACGACCACGGTATCGATATCCGGATTGGCATTCTTGAAATACATCGCCTGCTTGATGCTGGTGGCGCAGCAGTGGCCCGAGCAGTATGGCAAATGCTTGCCAGAGTCATCGCGCTGGCCGGCACATTGCAGGAACACTACCGACTTGACGTCCTTGCCGTCGGCACGCTTGATGGTTGCGCCGTTGGCGGCGCGGGCCATCGACTCGAGCCCGGCCTGGTCGACGACATTGGCCTGGCCGCCGCCGAGTTCGGGCAGCTTGGCAATGTCGTAGCCGGTGAAGCCGGTGGCCTGAACGATGGCGCCGACGGTCTCTTCGGTCACTGCACCGCTTTCCTGCGCGATCTTGACCGCGAAGCGTCCTGGTGCGCCGGCGGTTTCGGCGACGGTCGAGTTCAGATGCACCTTGATCAGCGGATGCGAACCGACCTTCGCTGCCAGATCGGCCAGCCCGGTGTCCTGCGGTTCGGTATAGGGCGCCTTGAATGGCACACGCTTCCAGAGGTTTGCCGCCCAGCCGCCGAGTTGCGCCTGCTTTTCCACCACTAGAGTTTCGTAACCGGCTTCGGCGGCCTCGAAGGCGGCTGTCAGTCCCGACATGCCGCCGCCGACGACAAGGATGCGCTTGCTGTGCGCCTTGTCCGGATTGCCCGCCGGCAGCTTCATTTTCTTGAGTTCGGCACAGCCCATGCGCACGTAGTCGTCGGCCATTTCCTGGCGCACTTCATCGTGTGCCTCGCCTGCCGCGACCACCCAGATGACGCCTTCACGCAGATTGGCGCGCGACATGGCGACGGTCGGGAAGTGAAAGGCTTCGGTCTTCGAGCGGCGCGAGCAGGCGGCGATGCAGACGTGGGTGACGCCCTCCTTTTCGACGTCGTCGTTGATCATCTGCACGCCTTCGGCATTGCACAGGAAGGGGTGGCTCTTGACCACCTGCATCTTGCCTTCCTTCAGCGCAATCTTTTCCAGCGTCTTGATGTCGAGTTGGTCGCCCAAGCCGCAGCCGGAGCAGATGTATGCAGCGAATTTGTTATCAGCCATGATCAGACTTGCTCCGTACGGGCCGTTTTGTGAATCACCTTGATCGCACGTAGTGCGGCGGCCGTGGCGCTCTGCACCGAACGATTGACGTCGAGCGGACTGCTCGCCGCGCCGGCGCCGAACATGCCCTGATCCTCGGCGGTCCCCTTGCAGCCCTCGATGAAGCCCGACGAGTCGAGCAGCATGTCGTCCGGCAGCTTGATGCCGTTGGCCTCGGGTTCCATTCCGATGGCCAGTACCGCCAGGTCATGCGTCGTGGCGTAGCGGTGATAGCCCTCGGTATCCACGCCGTGCAGCACCGGGTTGGACTCCTTGTCCTCGACGATCTTGGCGACCTTGGACTTGACGAAACTGACCGTCGCGTCCTTTTGCACCATCTGGTAAAAGTCCTCGAAGCGATCGATCGCACGGATGTCGATGTAATACACGGTCGACTTGCCGGCATCGCCCCAGGCTTCGCGCACATACTGGGTCTGCTTCAACGACGCCATGCAGCAGATGCGCGAACAGTGGCGCAGGTGATTCTCGTCGCGCGAGCCGGCGCACTGGATGAAGGCGATGTCTTTAGCCTCCTTGCCATCCGATGGGCGCAGGATCTTGCCTCCGGTGGGGCCGTGCGGATCGGCCAGGCGTTCGAACTCGACACTGGTGATGACGTTGGCGAAGCGGTCGTAACCGTAGGGCTGGATCTTCGCCGCATCGTAGGGCTTCCAGCCGGTGGCCCAGATCACGGCACCGACCTTGATCTCGACCGTTTCTTCCTTCATCTCCAGATCGACGGCGCCGAACTTGCAGGCCGCCTTGGCTTTTTCACCCTCGGGCGTACCGACAATCGAGGGGTCGATCACATAACGTTGCGGGTAAGCCATGGCGTGCGGCAGATAGGCGGCGCGGGTTTTGGCCAGACCGTACTCGTAGGGATTGTCTATCTCGGCGCTGACCGCGTTGGCGCAGTCGCCGCAGCCGGTGCAGCTTTCGGTGACATAGCGCGGCGAGACTTTCAGGGTCACCGTATAGTCGCCGCGCCGGCCGGTAACAGCGAGCACCTCGGTCATGGTCATGACGCGGACGTTGCGATTGCCCTTGAGGCGGCGCAAGTTGATTTCAAGCCCGCAGGTGGGGTGGCACATCTTGGGAAAGTAGCGGTAGAGCAGGGCGGTACGGCCACCCAGGGTCGGAGTCTTTTCCGCCAGGATGACCTGCTTGCCGCATTCGGCCGCCTCGAGCGCGGCTGTCATGCCGCTGATGCCGCCGCCGACCACCAGAATGGCCTGGCTGGTTGCTATTGAAGCCGTCACATCGAGCTCCCGGGAAAACGAAGTTTCAGAGAAGGCTCATGCCCGCGTCAGCGGGCGTTACGCCAGAACTAAAAATCCTTTGTTTCAGAGAAGGCTCATGCCCGCGTCAGCGGGCGTTACGCCGGAACTAAAAATCCTTTGTTTCAGAGAAGGCTCATGCCCGCGTCAGCGGGCGTTACGCCGGAACTAAGAATCCTTGTGCGCTGCGAATATTAGCGGTTGCTGAGGTTTCGGCCTGTGTAATCTTCCAATGTTCGAATAGAAAAGCTGAATGCCCCTGAACTGCCCGGCGGTGGCGCCTGCAGAATTTCTTTAGCAGCTTGTCGCGGAGGCAGTGGCCAGTTCGCGGATTTCGAATTTCATCGTGTCCAGGTCGCCGAATATCCAGGTGGCTACCGGCGCGCCGAGACCGGCGACGGTACCGGGATTGACCAGCCAGGTGAGGCCGCCCCCGATGTTGGCCTGTTGCCGGATCTCTGCTTCGTGGCTGTGGCCGCAGCAGACCAGGTCGTAATCACCGGTGCAGGCCATGCCGTGGCCGATGTGGGGATAGTGGGTGAGGAAGATGCGCCGGCCACCCAGTTCGATGATGGCGTCCTGGCCGTGATAGTGCAGTTGCTCTTCCGAGTGGCAGGCGATGCGGGCGATAGACACCGGGTCGCCGAGGTTGTTGCCATGTATGGCATGGATCGGCAGTCCCAGCTTGAGCGATGCCTTGAGCGTATTGCCGCCGATGATGTCGCCACAGTGGATCACGGCTTCGGCGCCCTCGTCCCTGGCCGCGGCGACTGCTGCCGCCATCATCGGGCCGCGGTCATGGCTGTCGGAGAGGATGCAGATCTTCATTGTGTCTTGCCGGTTGAAAAACCGAAAAGTTGGTCGAGGCGAAGCTCGCGGATCAGGGCGTCTGCCGCCGCCTGGCCATGCTCCCGCGCCACTTCGGCCAGGATCAGGCGCGCAGCATTGCGGTTGTAGCCGCCGCCGAAGCTTACTTGGGTGCCGAGCAACTGGCGCGCCTTCTCCAGCGTCATATCACCAGCGGGCCGTGATAGTCGTCGTCCTGCTCCGGGGTCTGGTTGCCGAGGGGCAGCGCGGAGAAGCGCGTACCGTGGTGGTCGGCCTGAAGCTGCAGCAGGTTGGTCACGCAATCGCCGAGATTGTCATAGACATCCCGCCCGGTGCCGAACTGCTCGTCGGCCGAATAGAAGAACTGGCAGCGGAAGCGCTGCTCCCCGAGCTTGCTGACGATGAACTCGGCGCCGAGTTCGCTCCAGTAAAGCGAGGGGCACGTCGTCAGTGCCTCGCTGGCGGGGTCGAGTTGCAGCTCGACGTCGGCCGATTGCAGCGGAACCAGACGGCTATAGCGCTCGAGCAGAATCTGGCTGACCAGTTGCCATTCGGTGTCGGTGAAGTCAGGGATGTTCATCGCTATTCGCTCTTGAGCAGTGGGCTGGATGGGGCGCGTACTGTACAGCGGCCGGCCGAATTCGCGCAATCACTGTTGCTTATCCAAAAATAGAAATTATCCCCTTGTGCCAAGGCCGTGCTTATCGTCAGAATATCGTGACTTTCTAATGTGCCCGCCCGCGCAGGTGCGCACTTACCTCGCACTTACCTTCATGCAAGCCACTGAAACCCCCTCTCCTTCGATTCAGGAAGTCAAGAACACGACCTGCTACATGTGCGCCTGCCGCTGCGGCATCCGGGTGCATTTGCGCGACGGCGTGGTGCGCTACATAGACGGCAATCCGGATCATCCGCTGAACAAGGGCGTGATCTGCGCCAAGGGTTCGTCGGGCATCATGAAGCAGTATTCGCCGGCGCGCCTGCTCAAGCCCCTGAAGCGCAAGGCGGGGGCCGAGCGCGGCGCCGGCGAGTTCGAAGAAATCGAGTGGGACGAAGCCTTCGCCACGCTGGCCGAACGCCTCGGAAAGATCCGCGCCACCGATCCGAAGAAGTTCGCCCTATTTACCGGCCGCGACCAGATGCAGGCGCTGACCGGCATGTTCGCGCGCCAGTTCGGTACGCCCAACTATGCGGCGCACGGCGGCTTCTGTTCGGTGAACATGGCGGCCGGGATGATTTACACGATCGGCGGCTCGTTCTGGGAATTTGGCGGCCCGGATCTGGATCGCGCCAAGCTGTTTGTCATGATCGGCACCGCCGAAGATCACCATTCGAATCCGCTGAAGATCGCGCTGTCGAAGTTCAAGCGCGATGGCGGGCGCTTCATTTCGATCAATCCGGTGCGCACCGGCTATTCGGCCATCGCCGACGAGTGGGTGCCGATCCGCCCCGGTACGGATGGCGCGTTGCTGCTGGCGATCATCCACGAGATCATCGTCACCGGTTTGTACGATCGCGACTTCCTGGTCAAGTACAGCAACGCCGGACAACTGATCAATGTCAGCGACACCAGCGACGAGTTCGGCTTCTTCGTGCGCACCGAAGTGCCGACCGAAGAAGCCTGCTACGAGCCGCAGGACAAACTCTGGTGGGACCGCAACACCGATCACGCGGTGGTGACGCACACCGCCGGCGCCGACCCCTACCTGCTGGGCGATTTCAAACTGCAGGACGGAACGCAGGTAAAGCCGGCATTTCAACTGCTGCAGGAGCGGGTCAAGGACTACACGCCGGAATGGGCGAGCCAGATCACCGGCATTCCGGTCGACGTGATCCGTCAGTTGGCGCACGAGATGGGCGTCACCGCGCGCGACCAGAAGATCGAACTGCCGATTGCGTGGACCGATTCCTGGGGCAATGAGCACGACACGGTGACCGGCAATCCGGTGGCCTTCCACGCCATGCGCGGTCTTGCGGCGCACAGCAACGGCTTCCAGACCATACGCGCGCTGGCGATCCTGATGTCGCTACTGGGCACCATCGATCGCCCCGGCGGCTTCCGCCACAAGGCGCCGTTTCCGCGCCCGATCCCGCCCTGCGCGCGCACCCCCAACGATCCGCGGGCGGTGCAGCCGAATCATCCCCTCGACGGCATGGTGCTGGGCTGGCCGTCCGATCCCGACGACCTGTTCGTCAATGATGACGGCAGCCCGGTGCGGCTCGACAAGGCGTTCTCGTGGGAGTATCCGCTGTCGGTGCACGGCCTGATGCACAACGCCATCACCAATGCCTGGCGCGGCGACCCCTACCGTATCGACACGCTGCTGATTTTCATGGCCAACATGTCATGGAACTCGACCATGAACACCAGCGAAGTGCGGATGATGCTGAACGACAAGGACACAGAGGGGCCAAACGCCGGCGAATTCAAGATCCCCTTTCTCGTCGTCTGCGACGCCTTCCATTCCGAGATGACGGCCTATGCCGACCTGATCCTGCCGGATACGACCTATCTCGAACGGCATGACGTGATGTCCATGCTCGACCGGCCGATTTCCGAGTTCGACGGCCCGGTCGATTCGGTACGCATCCCGGTGGTGGCAGTGTCGGGCGATTGCAAGCCGTTTCAGGAGGTGCTGATCGAACTCGGCACGCGCCTGAAACTTCCTGCCTTCGTCACCAAGGAAGGCGCGCGCAAGTTCCGCGACTATCCCGATTTCATTATCAATTACGAAACCGAGCCGGGATCCGGCATCGGCTTTCTGGCCGGCTGGCGCGGCAAGGGCGGCGAGAAATTCCTGCGCGGCGAGCCGAACCCGAACCAGTGGGAGATGTACGCCAAGAACAATTGTGTGTTCCATTACGAACTGCCCAAGTCCTACCAGTACATGCGCAACTGGAACAAGGGCTATCTCGAATGGTCGCAGCGCAACCGCATCACGCGCTATGGCGAGCCGATCCTGATCCATCTGTATTCCGAAGTGCTGCAGCGCTTTCGCAGCGCGGCCCAGGGCAAGGGCCTGACGCGCAAGCCGCCGGAGCATCTGAAGAAGCGCATCGAGACCTATTTCGATCCGCTGCCCTTCTACTATGATTCGCTCGAAGCGCAGGTCACCGACAAGCACAAGTACCCGCTCGCCGCGGTGACGCAACGGCCGATGGCGATGTATCACTCCTGGGATTCGCAGAACGCTTGGCTGCGCCAGATCCATACCCACAACTATCTCTTCGTCAATACCCTGACCGCACTCCAGCAGGGCATCGCCGACGGCGACTGGATCTGGGTCGAGTCGCAATGGGGCAAGGTGCGCTGCATGGCGCGCCACTCAGAGGCGGTGGAGCCCGGCACGGTATGGACCTGGAACGCGATCGGCAAGGCAGCGGGGGCGTGGAACCTGACGCCCGACGCCAACGAGTCGCAGAAAGGCTTCCTGCTCAATCATCTGATTTCGGAAGAACTCCCGGCAAGCGCCGGGTCGTCGAATGGACAGCGGATTTCCAACTCCGACCCGATTACCGGCCAAGCGGCGTGGTATGACGTTCGGGTGAGGATTTACAAAGTCGGCGCTGGCGAGACGGCGGTGACTTCGCCCCAGTTCGAGCCGATGAAGCCCTATCCCGGGATGAAGACCCGCAGCAGCGTTCTCGCCTACGTCGGGAAGTTGTTCAAATGATCCTGAAGATCAAAACCATTCGCCACAGAGGCGCTCTGCGTGCATGGGATTCCGCCTCGCGGGCAGGCAACAGAGATCACAGAGGAAAACCTGTCTTGTCTTTCTCTGTGCCCTCTGTGTCCTTTGTGGCTAAAAAGGTTTTAGCCTTATGACCCAACTCGCGCTGGTCATCGATCTCAACGTCTGCGTTGGCTGCCAGGCCTGCGTGACCTCCTGCAAGGAGTGGAACACGGCGGGCAGCGCCGGGCCGATGGTCGATCAGAACCCGTATGGCGCCGATCCGACGGGAACCTTCTTCAATCGGGTGCAGACCTTCGAGGTGGGCGAATTCCCCAACACGGAGACGGTGCATTTTCCGAAATCCTGCCTGCATTGCGAGGATCCTCCCTGTGTGCCGGTGTGCCCGACGGGGGCCTCCTACAAGCGCAAGGAGGACGGCATCGTACTCGTCGATTACGACAAGTGCATCGGCTGCAAGTATTGCTCCTGGGCCTGCCCTTACGGTGCGCGCGAACTCGACGAGCAGCAGCAGGTGATGAAGAAATGCACCCTGTGCGTTGATCGAATCTACGATACCTCGATGACCGAGGACGATCGCAAGCCGTCCTGTGTCAAGGCCTGCCCGACCTCGGCGCGGCTGTTCGGCGATATCCACGACCCCCAGTCCGCGGTGTCGATCGCGATCCGCGAAAGCGGTGGCTATGCGCTGATGCCCGAGTGGGGCACGCACCCGGCCAACCACTATCTGCCGCGGCGCAAGACCCGCATCAAGATTCACGAGGACGAACTCGAGCGCGCCGACAACCCGCTCAAGGTCGATCGCCAGTTGCCGCGGCCGGCCATGAGCGAGCCGACCCTCGACGACGTCACCACCTGGTAAGCGGACCACCAACCGACATGCACCCAGCATTTTCCGTCATCTTTCTGACCACTCTGATCGGCGCCGCGCAGGGCCTGTTTCTCGCGCTGTTCACCGTGCAGTCCTACGCCGCCTTCAAGCTGCTGCCGCAACCGGACGCACACGCCTTCTACGGCCAGGGCAGCCTGCTGGCGCTCGTGCTGCTGGTCGCCGGTCTGGGCGCCTCGTTTCTTCATCTGGGGCACCCCGAGCGCGCCTGGCGTTCCGCCGCCATGTGGCGGACTTCATGGCTGTCGCGCGAGGTGATCGTGCTGCCTGCCTTCATGGGCGTGGTCTTCCTCTATGGACTGGCCCACTGGATGGACTGGCATCCGCTGCTGATGGCCCTGCCCGGCGGCTTGCCGGTCGATCCCACCGCGATTCTGGGTGTGGCCGGCACTCTGCTTGCCTTTGCCTTGTTCATCTGTACGGCAATGATCTACGCCTGCCTGAAGTTTCTCGGTGAATGGCATTCGCCGCTGACGGTCATCAATTACATCCTGCTCGGCGGCGCCTCCGGGTTCACCCTTGCCGCCGCTTTTGCCGCAGTGACGGCACCGGAACTGGTCAGCTTCCTGGGCGGCTGGGCGGCGATCATCACCCTGCTGGGGCTGGTCAGCCGTAGCGCCTCGCTCTATCGCAATGCGCGGCTGAAGCCGAAATCCACTTTGCAGACCGCAATCGGCATCAAACATCCGCGCATTGTGCAAAACACGCAGGGCTTCATGGGCGGCAGTTTCAACACGCGCGAGTTCTTTCACGGCCAGCCGGTCGCCGTCCTGCGCGGCGTGAAGTGGTTTTTCATCGTCGCCGTGTTTCCAGTGCCGTTGCTGTTGCTGCTGTCCGGCATGCAAGGTGGTGCAGCCGTGCTGGCGGTTGCATTTGTCGTGCAGTACGCAGGCTTGCTGGCCGAACGCTGGTTCTTCTTCGCCCAGGCCAATCATCCGCAGAACCTGTACTACCAGTCGATCGCGTAAACCCCGTTGTCGCCAAGGGCCTTTAGTTATATTATCGAATGCTAAATTGGTAGACCCGTATCACCATAACCAAGTCACGAGAGAGGAAAAAACATGAACTTCGACAAGGAACTAGACGCCCGCGGCCTTAACTGTCCGCTTCCCATTCTGCGCGCCAAGAAGTCGCTGGCCGAGCTGCAGTCGGGCCAAGTGTTGCGCATCATCGCCACCGATCCCGGTTCGGTGAAAGATTTCGCCGCGTTCGCCAAGCAGACCGGCAATGAACTGCTTGCCAGCGCGGAAAAGGACAAGGAATTCGAATTCTTCATGAAGCGCAAGTAGGCTGCGGCTCTTCAGCGTTCGCAAGGGATATGCTCTCCCTGCCTTTCGCCTGGCTTTGCGCGCCGGAGATTCCGGTTCGGAGGCCGGCAACACAAAACGGCCTGCCTGCGGGCGGGCCGTAGTCAATGCAACTCATCCAGGCGTGAGCCACCATGGCGGCGCCGACTTTCTATCATCGTTGGCTATAGGGCCATAGAAAGAATCGTCTGGATGCTGCACTGCAATTTGTTTAATCATGAAGCTTGATGGTCATTTAGGCCAGGAGAAGAGATATGGGTGCCACCCCCGAAATTGCCAACATCGAAGAACTCGTCAATCGTCGCCTGGAGGAATTGCTGCCGCAGAAGCTTGAGGAGGCGTTGCGCCAGCGCGAAGAATCGAGAACGCCATCGATGGCCATCATCGCCACTCGTGGCACGCTGGACTGGGCCTACCCCCCTTTCATTCTCGGCTCCACGGCGGCGGCATTGGGCTGGGACGTGTCGATCTTCTTTACCTTCTACGGCTTGAACCTGCTGAAGAAAGACGTCTCCGACCTGAAGGTGAGTCCGCTCGGCAACCCCGGCATGCCGATGAAAATGCCGTTCGGCCCGGACTGGTTCAAGGGCATCAACTGGAACATTCCCAACATCATTCAGGCTGGCGTGCCCGGTTTCGAGACCGTCGCCACGATGCTGATGCAACAGACCATCAAGAACAACGGCGTTGCCACCATCGATGAACTTCGCGGACTGGCGCTGGAAGCCGATGTCAAGTTCATCGCCTGCCAGATGACGGTCGATCTGTTCGGTTTCAGTCACGACGACTTCATTCCCGGTCTCGACTACGCCGGCGCGGCCACTTTCCTGCCGATGGCCCAGAAAGCAGATGTCAGTCTGTTCATGTAGCAAGAATGCGACAGTAGTCCAGACTGTTACGCTGCTCGTCTGGACTTCTGACGTCACTTTAGTTTAAATCTATAAACCATTGAAATTAACTGAACCGCCCCTGGGAGAGATCAGAATGAAAATGAAAAAAATCGCAGCACTTTTGGCTGTTGCCGCTGCATCCGGTTCCGCATTTGCGACCGACGGCTATTTCGCGCACGGTTACGGCATGAAAGCCAAGGGTATGGGCGGTGTAGCTACCGCGACGGCTTCTGATTCGATGGGCGGGGCGAACAACCCCGCCAGCATGGTTTGGGCCGGGGACAGGTTGGATATCGGCTTGGATCTATTCAGCCCGCGGCGCAGCGTAGAGCGCACCGGGAGTACCACGCCGGGCGTTTCCGTAGATGGCAAGGTAGATAGCAGCAGCAACCTCTTCTACGTTCCGGAATTTGGCTACAACAAGATGCTGGGTTGGGACATGTCTGCCGGCGTCAGCGTTTATGGCAACGGTGGCATGAATACCAACTTCAACGGCGGCCAAATTGGAGCCGCCAGTCTTTGCTCCAACTTTAATCCGGGCGGCGCTGGGGCGGCTCCGTTTAACATGCTGTGCGGTACCGGCAACCTCGGAATGAACCTGGTGCAGTTGATCGTCGCGCCGACTTTCTCGATGAAAGTCAATAAGAACCATTCGTTTGGCGTTTCCCTGCTGTTGGGTTATCAGAAGTTCGCGGCTCAGGGCCTGGACGGCTTTTACGGCTTTACTCCGGCGCCATTTACGCCGCTCGCCGGTAACAATTACCTGACGAATCGTGGGTATGACGACTCCCACGGCTATGGTCTGAAACTGGGCTGGATGGGCAATGTTTCAGAGACGGTGACCTTGGGTGCCGCCTATACCACCAAAATGAAGATGAGCAAGTTCGACAAGTACAAGGACCTGTTCGCCGGCCAGGGTAATTTCGACATGCCCGCAAGTCTCGACCTGGGCATTTCGGTCAAGGCCACGCCGAAGCTGAAAATCGCCGCTGACTACCAGCGCATTGACTACTCGGGGATCAACTCGGTCAGCAATGCAAGTACCATCAGTAGCGCCTGGCCCGGTTCGGCCGTCCCGCCCACCCCGCCGGGCACGGTTGGATCGCTTGGTTGCGATAGCTGCCGGGGTTTTGGATGGAGCAGTGTGAATGTGTTCAAGCTGGGCGCTGAATATCAGTACAGCCCGAATTTGGTGCTGCGCGCTGGCCTCAACCATACCGATAACCCGATTTCAAGTCGCGACGTCACCTTCAACATCATTGCTCCCGGAGTAATCAAGGATCATGCGACGCTGGGCTTCACCTATGGCGTCAGCAAAGACTCCGAAGTAACCATGGCCTACATGCATGCGTTCAAGAATACGGTGCAGGGAGCAAGTCTGTTCAGCACATGGACAGCCCCGGCGACGGCTGGTACCGAGAAGCTCGAGATGTATCAGAATTCCCTCGGCATCGCGTACGGCATGAAGTTCTAATCGGCCGATATTGTTGGCAATACGGTAGTTCCAAGACGAGGGCTGAAGGCGGCAACGCTTTCAGCCCTTGTTGTTTCCGAAATTCCAAAAAACACACCATTCCAAGGGAGAGAGATATATGTCCAAAATCTGGAAAAGTATTAGTTTGCTGGTCATCGCACTCAGTGCCGCCACAGCCTTTGCACAGGATGCCGTGCTGAAGCCTTTCGTGCTGGGGTCGAAAGGCGCAGGCGATGTAGCGCAGAAAGTGGAGGCCACCAAGGCCGCGCTGACCAGGGCGGGCTTCACGGTGGCCGGCAGCTATTCGCCTTACGCGAACACGACCGTTATCGCTGTGACCAGCGACGAACTGCGCAACACTGCGGCCAAGTCGGAGCATGGCGGCTATGGCGCGGCGATGCGCGTCGCGGTGGTCAAGGTCAAGGATGAGGTTCAGGTTTCCTACACCAACCCGCCGTACTGGGCCAACGTCTATCGCATGAACGGCGAACTCAAGGATACGGCGGCAAAACTGCAGACGGCGCTGGGCAAGGTCGAGGAATTCGGAGCCAATGGGCTCACGGTGGCCCAACTGCGCAAGTACCACTACGCCTTCGGCATGGAGTACTTCAACGAGGACAACACCTTGGCCAGCTACGGCAGCCACGATGAGGCGGTGAAGGCGGTGGAGGCGGGCCTGGCCGCGGGCAAACAGGGCGTGACCAAGGTCTATCGCGTCGATGTCGCCGGCAAGAAGGAAGTGCTGTTCGGCGTGGCAATGAAGGGTGCCGGCGACAGCAAGATGATGGACGACGCCTATCTCATGAGCGAAATCGACTTCAAGGACGTCAAGTCGGCCGCCCACCTGCCCTACGACATTCTGGTCTCGGACAACAAGGTCTTTGCCCAGTATGCCCGCTTCCGCATCGCCGTCAGCTTCCCCGATCTGTCGATGATGGGCGCCAACAGCTTCATGAACATCATGAAGTCGCCCGAAGCCATTCGCGAGGCCCTGGCCCTTACCGTCGGCGGCAAGAAAGATGCTCGCTGATCAACCGGTCGGTCTGTCATAGCTGCAAAAAGCCCGGCACATAGCCGGGCTTTTTGTTGCCGCTCATCCCAGTCGCGCGATTTGCGCCTTTAGCTTCTCGCACAGGGCGCTGAAGCCCTCCAGCCGTTCGCGTTCCTGCGCCACGACTTGCGCCGGGGCGCGGGAGACGAAGCTTTCGGTGGCCAGCTTCTTCTCCGCCTTGACGATTTCTCCTTCGATGCGGGCCAGTTCCTTGCCGATGCGCTCCTTCTCGGCGGCGACATCGATCTCGATCTTCAGCATCAGCCGGAATTCGCCGACGATCTGTACCGGCGCATCGGAATCGGGCAGGGCGTCTGCCGTGGTGACCTCGGAGAGCTTGGCCAGCGCAGCGAGGTAGGGCGCATAGGCGTTCAGAATCGCCGTGTCGCCAGCGCCGACTAATGGCACGCGCTGCGCCGGGGAGATGTTCATTTCACCACGCAGGCTGCGGCAGGCATTGATCATTTCCTTGAGCCTTGCGACCCAGGCTTCGGCCGCCGTGTCGCAGCGCGACAGGTCGGCCTTCGGGTAGGGCTGCAGCATCAGCGATCTCGCTGCATCGGTCTCGTCGGCCCTGCCGGCCAACGGCGCGACGGTCTGCCAGAGTTCCTCGGTAATGAACGGAATCAGCGGATGCGCCAGGCGCAGCACGGTTTCCAGCACCCGCACCAGGGTGCGGCGCGTGGCGCGCTGCTGGGCCTCGCTGCCCTGCTGCACCTGCACCTTGGCCAGTTCCAGATACCAGTCGCAGTATTCGTCCCAGACAAATTCATAAATGCCGCGCGCCAGCAGGTCGAAGCGGTAGTCGGCGAAATGCTGCACCACCTCCTGCTCGACGCGCTGCAGGCGGCTGACGATCCAGCGGTCGGCCGGCGAAAAATCCAGATAGCTGCCGGTGCACGCCTCCGACCCATGCTCAGCGAGGCCGCAATCCTGGCCTGCGCAATTCATCAGCACGAAGCGCGAGGCGTTCCACAGCTTGTTGCAGAAGTTGCGATAGCCCTCGCAGCGCTGCATGTCGAACTTGATGTCGCGCCCCGGGGACGCCAGCGACAGGAAGGTAAAGCGTAGCGCGTCGGTGCCGAAGCCGGGAATGCCATTCGGATATTCCTTGCGCGTGCGCTTCTCGATCTTGGCCGCGTCCTTCGGGTTCATCAGGCCCGTGGTGCGTTTTTGCACCAGGTCTTCGAGCGTGATGCCGTCGATCAGGTCGATCGGGTCGAGCACGTTGCCCTTGGATTTGCTCATCTTCTGGCCTTCCGCGTCGCGGATCAGGCCATGCACATAGACGTCCCGGAACGGAATTTTGCCGGTGATGTGCTTGGTCATCATGACCATGCGCGCCACCCAGAAGAAGATGATGTCGAAGCCGGTGACCAGCACCGTCGACGGCAGGTAGAGGTCGAGCGCGGTGTTCGACTTGGCCGGCCACTCCGGAGTCCAGTCCAGCGTCGAGAACGGCCACAGGGCCGACGAGTACCAGGTGTCGAGCACGTCGGGGTCGCGCTCCAGACCACCGCTGTAGCCGTCGCGTTTGGCCTGCGCATAGGCCTCGGCCTCGTCGTGGGCGACATAGAAGCGGCCGTCGTCCGAGTACCAGGCGGGGATCTGGTGGCCCCACCACAACTGGCGCGAGATGCACCAGTCCTGGATGTTGTTGAGCCACTGGTTGTAGGTATTGACCCAGTTTTCGGGGACGAAGCGGATTTCGCCCGAGGCGACGCATTCGAGCGCCTTGCCGGCGATGCTGGTGCCGTCGGCGCCCGGTTTGGTCACGGCGACAAACCACTGGTCGGTCAGCATCGGTTCGATGATGACGCCGGTGCGGTCGCCGCGCGGCACCACCAGCTTGTGCGGCTTGACGCTGTCCAGCAGGCCCTGCGCTTCGAGATCGGCGACGACAGCCTTGCGCGCCTCGAAGCGGTCCATGCCACGGTACTTTTCGGGGCCATGCTCGTTGATTCGTGCGTCCAGCGTGAGGATGCCGATCGGCGTGAAGCCATGGCGATGGCCGACTTGCCAGTCATTGAAGTCGTGGGCCGGCGTTACCTTGACGCAGCCGGTGCCGAATTCCTTGTCCACGTAGCTGTCGGCGATGATCGGGATCTCGCGGTCGCACAGCGGCAGGATGACGTTCTTGCCGATCAGGTGGGCGTAGCGTTCGTCTTCGGGATGCACCATCACGGCGACGTCGCCGAGCATGGTTTCGGGGCGCGTGGTGGCTACCGTCAGGCTGCCCGCATCTTTCCCATTCGCGTCGGCCAGCGGATAGCGGATGTGCCACATGAAGCCGTCTTCTTCCTCGTTCACCACCTCGAGGTCGGACACGGCGGTGAGCAGTTTCGGGTCCCAATTCACCAGCCGCTTGCCGCGATAGATCAGGCCTTCCTGGTGGAGGCGGACGAAGGTTTCCGTGACGATCTTCGACAATCCGGCATCCATCGTGAAGCGCTCGCGACTCCAGTCGGGCGAAGTGCCCAGGCGCCGCATCTGCTTGGTGATGGTGTTTCCGGAATACTCCTTCCACTCCCAGACCTTTTCCAGGAATTTCTCGCGGCCGAGATCGTGGCGGGAAATGCCCTGCGCGTCCAACTGACGTTCCACCACGATCTGCGTGGCAATGCCGGCGTGGTCGGTGCCCGGCTGCCACAGCGTGTTGTCGCCGCGCATGCGGTGGTAGCGCGTCAGCGAATCCATGATGGCTTGGTTGAAGCCATGGCCCATGTGTAAGGTGCCGGTGACGTTGGGCGGCGGCAGCAGGATGCAGAAATTGTCGGTTTTGGCAGTGTCGAGGCCGGCGGCGAAGTAGCCGCGCGACTCCCAGATCGGGTACCAGCGCCGCTCGATCTCGGTAGGTTCGAAGCTCTTGGCGAGTTCCATAGGTCTTGCGGGGGGGGGCGAAAATGAAATTTCAGAGAAGGCTAATGTCCGCAACAGCGGACGTTATGCCGGAGCTAAAAGCCGTGATTTTAGCGGAAGCGGGCGCTGCGACCGGTAGAATTCTTCGGCTGCGAGGCTATTTCCGCTATCATTGCCGCCTCTCGAAGTAGCCCCTGTATGCTCCTTATCCTTTCTCCATGATCCGCAAATTGCTGCGCCGCGTGTTTCGCCGCGGCGATGCCCCTTCATCCGGTGCTCCGGCCATGATTCCCGTGGCGCGGCATGGCATTCGCCGCGAGCATGTTTCCGTGGGCGCCCGCCGTACCTGCGAGGCCTTGCAGCAGGCGGGCCACAAGGCCTACATCGTCGGCGGCGCCGTGCGTGACCTGATCGCCGGCATCGTACCCAAGGACTACGATATCGCCACCGATGCCACGCCGGAGCAAGTCCGTGCGCTGTTCCGCCGCGCACGCATCATCGGCCGGCGCTTCCAGATCGTGCATGTGATGCAGGGCGGCGAGACACTCGAGGTGTCCACCTTCCGCGCCGCGCACGATGCCCATACCGTCAAGGATGAACACGGCCGCGTGCTGCGCGACAATGTTTTCGGCTCGATCGCGGAAGATGCGGCGCGGCGCGACTTCACGGTCAATGCGCTGTATTACGATCCGGCCACCGAAACCGTGATCGACTATCACCACGGCGTTGCCGACCTGCAGCAGAAGACGCTGCGCATGATCGGCGAGCCGAAGCAGCGCTACCGCGAAGATCCGGTGCGCATGCTGCGCGCGGTGCGTCTTTCGGCCAAGTTGGGCCTGACGCTTGATCCGGCGGTGCGCGCACCGATTCGCGAGATGGCTGCGTTGATGGAAAACGTGCCGGTGGCGCGGGTGTTCGACGAGATGCTGAAGCTGCTGTTTTCCGGGCACTCGGTCGAATGCGTCAAGCGTCTGCGCGACGACGGCCTGCATCACGGCCTGCTGCCCTTGCTCGACGTCATTCTGGAGCAGCCGCTGGGCGAGAAGTTCGTCATGCTCTCGCTGGCGAGCACCGATGCGCGGGTCAAGGCCGGCAAGTCGCTGTCGCCGGGCTATCTGTTCGCCACCCTGCTCTGGCACGAAGTGCTGGCCTCCTGGGAAGCGCGCAAGGCCCGGGGCGAGGTACCAATTCCGGCGCTGTATGAAGCGATGGACGACGTGTTGAACGTGCAGGGCGAAAAGCTCGCCATCACGCGCCGCATCGTCGGCGACATCAAGGATATCTGGGCCCTGCAACCGCGCTTCGAGAAGCGCGCCGGAAAATCGCCGTACCGCCTGATTGAATTGCCGCGTTTCCGTGCCGGCTATGATTTCCTCGCCTTGCGTGCCGAGAGCGGCGAGATCGACATGGATCTCGCGACCTGGTGGCACGATTTCCAGAATGCCGACCCCGATGCGCGTGAAGCGCTGCTGATAGCCGACAGCGGCCCCAAGAAGAAGCGGCGCCGTGTTCGTGGCAAGAAGGCTGCCGGCGAGCCTGGCGTGGAAAGCAGCATAGCCGGCGAAGCTTGAGGTGAGCGAGCGTTGCTTCATCGCGCTGGGCGCCAATCTGGGGGACCCGATCGTCACGGTGCAGGCGGCAATCCTTGCGCTGCGCGAATTGCCGCAGACCGAATTCATCGCTGCTTCCTCGCTGTATCGCACCGCGCCGGTGGGTCTCAAGCATCAGCCCGACTTCATCAATGCCGTGGTCGAACTGGTTACCGTATCGTCGGCGCCGACTCTTCTTGAAGCCCTGTTTGCCATCGAGGAGCGTTTTGGCCGCCAGCGCAGCGTCAAGAACGCGCCGCGCACACTGGATCTCGACCTGCTGCTTTACGGTGACGCGATCAGCACCGACCTGCACCTCACGCTGCCGCACCCGCGCCTGCATGAGCGCGCTTTCGTACTGGCGCCCCTGGCCCAGATCGCGCCACAGTTGATCATCCCCGGTCGCGGCGGCGTCGCTGAACTGCTGTTGCGCTGCGCCGACCAGCAGATCGAGAAATTGCTGCCGCGGGCGGCCTGAAGCATGGCGTCGCTGCTGCAGATTCCCGTTGTCTGGCAGACCGCCCTGCTGCTCACGGCGTCGAATCTCTTCATGACGTTCGCCTGGTACGCCCATCTCAGGAATCTCAACGACCGGCCGTGGTGGATTGCCGCCCTGGCTTCATGGGGCATCGCGCTGTTCGAGTATCTGTTGCAGGTGCCGGCCAATCGCATCGGTTACCACGAGATGTCGCTGGCCCAGCTGAAGATTCTGCAGGAAGCGATCACTCTCACCATATTCGTTCCCTTTGCGGTGTTCTACATGCAGCAGCCGCTCAAGCTTGATTATCTGTGGGCCGGCTTGTGTATCCTAGCGGCCGTCTACTTCATATTTCGATCACCATGACCTACCTTGCCAGCAACAAGCCGATCACGCTGCCGGAACTCGGCCGCATGAAGGGGGAACACCAGAAGATCGCCATGCTTACCGGCTATGACGCCAGCTTCGCCGCGCTGGAGGACCGCTGCGGCGTGGACGTGATCCTGGTCGGCGATTCGCTGGGCAACGTCCTGCAGGGCAAAACCTCGACGCTGCCGGTGACCATGGAGCAGATGGTCTATCACACCGAGTGCGTCGGCCACATGGCGCAGCGCGCGATGTGCGTCGCCGACATGCCCTTCGGCAGCTACCAGGAGTCGAAGGAGCTGGCGCTGCGCAATGCCGTGCGCCTGCTCGCGGCCGGCGCCGAGATGGTCAAGCTGGAAGGCGGCGAGGTGATGGCGGAAACCGTGCATTTCCTGGTCGAGCGCGGCGTGCCGGTCTGCGCCCATATCGGGCTGACGCCGCAGTCGGTGCATGCGCTGGGCGGTTATCGCGTGCAGGGACGCGGCGAGGAGGGTGCGGCGCGCATGAAGCGCGAAGCCCTGGCACTGGAACAGGCCGGCGCCGCGCTGATGGTGCTGGAAATGGTGCCGGCCCAGCTTGCCGGTGAGATCACCAGCCTGCTCAAGGTCTGTGCCACCATCGGCATTGGCGCCGGCAAGGACTGCGACGGGCAGGTACTCGTGCTGCACGACATGCTCGGCGTCTATCCGGGCAAGAAGGGGCGCTTCGTGCGCAACTTCATGGAGGGCGCGTCGAGCATCGACGCCGCCGTGATCGCCTACGTCAAGGCCGTCAAGGACGGCAGCTTCCCGGCCCCCGAACACACCTACTGAACATGCAGATCCACGAGACGATTGCCGGCCTGCGCGCGGCGCGTGCCCGTGCCGGGCGCGTCGCGCTGGTGCCCACCATGGGCAACCTGCACGATGGCCACATTGCGCTGATGACGCAGGCGCGGGCTCATGCCGACGAGGTGGTGGCGACCATCTTCGTCAATCGTCTGCAATTCAGACCCGGCGAGGACTTCGAAACCTATCCGCGCACCTTCGAGGCCGATTGCGAAAAACTCGCGGTTGCCGGCGTGGACCACCTTTTTGCGCCGACCGAAGCGGAAATGTATCCGCAGCCGCAGACCTACCAGATCGAACCGCCGCCCGAGCAGGCCGGCATTCTCGATGGCGAGTTCCGTCCCGGGCATTTTCGCGGGGTCGCCACGGTGGTGATGAAGCTGTTCCAGATTGCCCAGGCCGACGTGGCGCTGTTCGGCAAGAAGGATTACCAGCAATTGATGGTTATTCGCAACATGGCGTGCGAGTTCAATTTGCCCATTGAAATCATTGGCGGCGAGACCGTACGCGCCGCGGACGGGCTGGCCCTGTCCTCGCGCAACGGCTATTTGTCGGCTGCCGAACGAGCGCAAGCCCCTCTTTTGTATAAGATCTTGACCAAAGTGGCCGATGCGGTGCGCTCCGGTTCGCGGGACTGGGCCGGACTGGAGCAGGGGGCGGTCCTGGAACTCCAGGCCAGTGGCTGGATTCCGGATTATGTTGCATTGCGTAAAAAAGTTGATCTACAATTACCCTCTGCTCACGATTCCGGGTTGGTGGTGTTGGCGGCGGCGCGTTTGGGAAGCACGCGCCTCATCGACAATCTGGAAGTTTAGGTCACTGCGATGCGCTCATGCCGGTGGTGTGCCAGAAGCGAAAGCGAAGCTTCAGTGGAGGCTAATGCCGGTTTCATCGGCGTTAAGTGCCGCGGCCGAAGCTAAAACGATGGGAGTGCCGTTTCTTTTGGGGAACTTCCGGTCTATTGTCGCCTTTGCATGAGAAAGGTCCGCCAATGCAACGCATGATGCTCAAGTCCAAACTCCACCGCGTTACGGTGACCCACGCCGAACTGCACTACGAGGGTTCCTGCGCCATCGATGAAAACCTGCTCGAAGCAGCCGACATCAAGGAATACCAGCAGATCGAAATCTGGAACGTTAATAACGGCGAGCGGTTTACCACCTACGCCATTCGTGCCGAACGCGGCAGCGGCACCATCTCCGTTAACGGTGCTGCCGCGCGCAAGGCCGCTGCCGGCGATCTGCTGATCATCGCCACCTTCGCCATGATGAACGAGATCGAGCTGCAGAATTTCGAGCCCGACCTGGTGTATGTCGACGCCAGAAACCGCATCACCCACCACAGCCGGCAGATCCCGGCGCAAGCGGCCGCCTGAATCTTCGCTTAAGGCGCCAGCAGCCCACCCGTCGCGGTGGGCTTTTTATTATGTCTGCGGCACTCTGCCGCGGACGGTGCTCTGCACGCCGGAGATTCCGCTTCGCGGGCCGGCGTCCCCCGGCGGGATTGTGCGTTCCTGTTTGGTCTAAGTTCCGGCGCGGTGTATTCTCCCGAACACAAGAAGAACAAGTCTGAAACAGGAGGAGAAACATGGCGAAGAAGATTCTGATAGCCGACGATGAGCCGAATATAGTCATTTCGCTTGAGTTTCTGCTCAAGCGCGAGGGCTACGATGTGGCCGTCGCCCATGACGGTGTGGAGGCCCTTGCCCGGGTTCGCGCCGAGCGGCCCGACATGGCGATTCTCGATGTCATGATGCCGCAGCGAAACGGCTTCGAGGTTTGCCAGGATTTGCGCCAGGACCCGGAGTTCAAGGACTTGCGGATCATGATGCTGACCGCCAAGGGACGCGATACCGAGGTCTCCAAAGGGCTCGCGCTGGGCGCCGACGTCTATATGACCAAGCCGTTTTCGACCAGGGAACTGCTGGCCAAGGTCAAGGCGCTGATCGACAGGGCATGAGTCTCGGGCGCCCCGCCTGCTGAGCCGACCGCATCGTGGATTCCCGGGCCAAACTGATAACAGCCGTCGCGGTTGCCTGCGTCTTCCTGCTGGCGGTCCTGCTGGCGGCGGGTGCCGTCCTCGGCTCGGGGCTTGAAGCGCCGGAGCGGGCGCTGCTTGCGTCCCTTCTCGAGCGTCGCTTCGGCGCCGTGCTGATGATTGTCTTTGTTGCCTGCGTCTTTCTGTTCCTCATCCTGCGGGCGACCCACGAGTTTCTGGTCCTGATGCCGGCACGGGCAGCCGAGGAAGCCAGTGCGATGCTCGAGCAGCCAACGACCCGATTGACCGTGCAGGGCGGCCGCGAACTCCAGGCACTCATTGCCAACGTCAACCGTGTCGCCGAGCAGCGTCAGGCGCAGGACGAGGATATCGCGGCGCGAATCCGCGCCGCCAACGCGGCGGCCGAGGCCGACCGCAACCGCTTCGCCGTGCTCATGTCGGAACTCGCGCAGGGTGTCATCGTCTGCAATCCGGATGGCCGGGTTTTGCTCTACAACCGTCGCGCCCGGGCCCTGTTCTCCGGCTCATCGGGCCAGGGCATGGCTGCACTGGGTCTGGGCCGGTCGATCTACGGCATCTTCGATCGACATCTGATCGCCTATGCCCTCGAGAATGTCGATAGCCGACGACACACTCACCGTCACTTTGTGGCGGCGACCGAATCCGGCCGCCTGCTGCGCGTTCTCGTTGCACCGATACCAGAGGCGGGGGCCGCCGCCGGAGACGGTGCGGCGGGCACGGCACATGGACTCGCCGGCTACATGACGATGATCGAGGACATGACGGAGACATTCGAGAGCGAGTCCACGCGCGACCGGCTGCTGCAGGATCTGACCGAGAGCAGCCGGGGGCAGATGGGCAATCTGCGGGCTGCCGCCGAGACGCTCAGCGACTATGCGGACATGAGTGCGGAGGATCACCGGCGCTTCCTTGCCGTGGTCCGTGACGAGGCCGAGAGCCTCGCCCGGCGGGTCGAATCAGCCGCACACACCTACGCGGCGGTGCTCAAATCGCGCTGGCCGCTGGAGGAGATGCTCGGCTCCGACCTGTTGACCGCCGCCTGCCGCCGGATTGCCGACCGCTGTGCGGTGCAGGTGAGCCTCGACGACGTCGACGCCGAGGTCTGGATCAAGGTGGATGGTTTCTCCCTGCTGCAGGCGATGACCTACCTTGCCGCGCGCCTGCACGACGAGTACGGGATCAAGGACCTGAGACTGCGTCTGAGCCGCGATGGCGAGATGGCACATATCGACTTGATCTGGTCGGGCGTGTTCATGAGTACCGAGACCGTGATGACCTGGGAGCTCGACCCGATGACGCTGGCCGGGGAGTCGTCGCCGCTGACGGTGCGCGATGTGGTCGAACGCAACGGCGGCGAGGTATGGTTTCAGCGCAACCACGCCTCTTATCTGGCATTCTTTCGCTTCCTGCTGCCGACTTTCAGCGGGGAGGAAGCAGCCGCTTCCAGCGTCGGTGGCGCGATGGCCGACAGCCGTCCCGAGTTCTACGACTTCGATCTCTTCAAAGGCGAGGAAACGGGCCTGGCGCTGGACGACCGGCTCCTGGCGCAACTCGCCTACACCGTGTTCGATACCGAAACCACCGGCCTCGAGCCTTCGGAGGGCGACGAGATCATACAGATCGGCGCCGTACGCATCGTCAATCGCCGCCTGTTGCGGCATGAATCTTTTGATCAGTTGATCGATCCGCGGCGCACCTTGCCGGCGGGGTCGGTCAAGATCCACGGCATCACTGCCGACATGCTGTCCGGTCAACCACCGATCGAGCGCACCCTGCCGATTTTTCGCGCCTTCGTCGCCGATACCATACTGGTGGCACACAATGCGGCGTTCGACATGCGCTTTCTCGAATTGAAGGAAGCCGGGACCGGCATTCGCTTTGATCGTCCGGTGCTGGATACATTGCTGCTCTCTGCCGTGTTGTTTCCGAATCAGGAGTCGCACCGGCTGGAAGAGATCGCTGAGCGGCTGGGGGTGTCGGTGCTGGGGCGGCACACGGCGGTCGGTGATGCCATCGTCACGGCCGAAATTTTCCTGAAGATGCTGCCGCTGCTCGCGGGCAAGGGCATCCGTACGCTGGGCGAGGCCCGTGCGGCCAGCGAGAAGACCTACCATGCGCGCATCCGCTACTGAGACAGACGCCTTCGATGCCGTGTCGGTGAGCCTCAACACCACGCTGCGCAAGCTGCCGCTGGGGCCGCCCGTGGTGGTCGATCCGGGGACATCGGTGCGCGACGCCTTGCGCGCCATCGATGCACAGGGCGCCGAGGCTGCAGTGGTGGTCGATCCGGCGACTGCCGTGCCGCTGGGCATCGTAAGCTTGCGCGATCTGATGCGCTCGATTGTCAACGATGACTGCGATCTGGCCGGCCCGGCAGCTGGCGTGATGACCGGCGGACTGGCCAGCCTGCCGGCCGACGCAACGGTGCATCAGGCGATGGTTCTGATGTTCCGTCGCGACAGGCGTCACCTGATCCTGACCGGGGCCGACGGGCGCCTTTTCAATGTAGTCTCCCAGGGTGATCTGTATGGCATGCAGGCGGCCGACTCGGCGAACTTGACCAATGCCATTCTGGCGACCCGCAGCATTGACGGCCTGGCGCAGCTGACCGTGGCCGTGCGTCACTTCGCTGCCCGGCGGCTGGCCGAGGGAGGCGGGCCGGAAGCCTTGTGTGAATGGATTTCCGCCCTCAATGATCTGATTGCTCTGCAAGCCATCGACTTGGTGGAAGGCGGGTTCGAACTGCCCTATGTGCCCTGGTGCTGGATGGTTTTCGGATCGGAGGGCCGGCTGGAGCAGACCCTGGTCACCGATCAGGATAATGGCATAGTCTTTGCGGCGGCATCGGCGGCGGAGGCCGAGGATCTGCGACAGAAATTTCTGCCCTTCGCGCGGGCCGTCAACGCGGCGCTGGATGTTTGCGGATTTCCGCTGTGCACCGGGCAGATCATGGCCGGCAACCCGGCCTGGTGTCTGTCCCTCGACGAATGGAAGCAGACCTTCGGCCACTGGGTCTCGGTGCCCGAACCGAAGGCCTTGCTCAATGCGAGCATCTTTTTTGATTTCCGGCCGCTGTATGGCCGCGAAGAACTGGTGACCGAGCTGCAGCACTGGCTGCTGCAACGCATTCGCGGCAACACCGCCTTCGTGCGGGCGATGGCCGTCAATGCGCTGGAGCAGGAACCGCCGCTGAGTTGGTGGCGAGACTTCCGCTGCAACGACAACCGCAAGTATCCGCACACCCTCGATCTGAAAGGGCAGGGCATCCGTCTGTTTGTGGACGCGGTGCGGATACTTGCTCTGGCTCACGGCATCGAGCACACCAATACTGTCAAGCGCCTGCGCGCAATGCGCCCCGCGCTGGGGATGCCGGTCGAGGAGGCAGCAGCGATGGCCGCCGCCTTCTACCAGATCCAGCGCCTGCGCTTGCAGAATCAGGTGTCCGGCGAGTTTCCCGAAGCCGTTAACCGGCTGAATCCGGATCGCCTGCACAAACTCGACCGGCAAATCCTCAAGGAAGCCTTTCGCCAGGTACGAACCCTGCAGCAGCGGTTGCGGCTGGATTATCTGACGTAGCGGGCCCCCCCGCCCATAGACAACACACGATGCGGAACACTTCGGCGTTCCGCAGGTCCAAAGGCGAATGGAAGACCAAGATCTCAAGACCGACGCCTGCCTCGTGCACGATCACCGATGAGCTGTGGCGCGCAGGTTCTGCATCGACAAACAGCGGGAACGGTGATTCTGGTGCATGGTTTGTGGACGCCGGCAACGATATTCACGCTGCATAGTCGCTGGCTGCAGCGGCGTGGTTACGAAACGCTGCGTTTCGCCTACCCGAGTATGCGGGCCGACTTGGCGCAGAATGCGCAAAGGTTAGGGCGGTTCATTGCGGCCACCAGCGCGACCGATATTCATCTTGTCGGCCACAGCTTGGGGGGATTGGTTATTCTGGAGATGTTGGCGCAAGCTCCGGATCCGCGGCTGCGTGGGGTGGTGCTGCTCGGCACACCCTGCGTCGACAGCCACTGCGCGCGACGGCTGGCCGTGATGCCGGGCATGTCAGGGCTACTTGGGCGCTCCATCAACGAGTGGTTGTCGCGCACACCGGGCGCTCCAGCCGCGCCGCGGTCAGCTGTCGCGGTGGGAGTGCTGGCCGGCACACGCAGCGTCGGCTTGGGCCGCATTGTGCGCGGCTTACCGCGCCCCAATGATGGCGTGGTGGCACTGGCGGAGACGCTGCTGCCAGGCGCTGCCGACTTCATCGCACTGCCGGTTGCGCACTCGGAGATGCTCGCCTCACGGCGCTGTGCCGCGCAGATCGCGGCGTTTTTGAGTACAGGTTGTTTCCTGCACGATGAAGAAGTTTAGAAATTCTCTCTTGCCGCTCCTGCTGCTCGTCTTCCTGGCCGGCTGCAGCAATATCGCCTATTACGTCCAGGCGGTGGGCGGGCACATCGACCTGATGCGTGCCGCCCAGCCGATCAAGGACATCATGCGCGATCCGACCAGTGATCCGGTGCTCAAGAGGACACTGGACGAAGTTCAGGCCATACGGGAGTTCGCCAGCCGCGAGTTGGACCTGCCGGACAACAATAGCTATCGCACTTATGCGGATGTGGGGCGGCCTTACGTGGTATGGAACGTGTTCGCCGCGCCCGAGTTTTCGCTGGAACCCAAGCGTTGGTGCCTGTGGGTGGCCGGCTGCGTAAATTACCAAGGCTATTACGATCGAAAGGACGCGGAGCGACTTGCCGCCGAATTGCGCCAGGAGGGTTACGACACGTTCGTCGGCGGCGTGCCTGCCTACTCCACTTTGGGATACTTCGACGACCCGGTTCTGAACACCTTCTTGCGCCTCGGTACGGCGGAAGTGGCGCGCACCGTGTTTCATGAACTGGCACATCAAGCGATATATGTGCAAGACGATTCGCCTTTCAACGAGTCCTTCGCCACGGCGGTGGAGAAGGAGGGTATGAGGCGCTGGCTGGCTGGCCATGGCACGCTTGGCCAGCGTGCTGCCTTCGAGGTGCAGCAGGAGCGCAAGGCGGCTTTCGCGGGGCTGATCCGCGACGGCCGCAAGAAGGTGATCGCGCTCTACAAAACCGATCGCTCCGTCGATCGGAAGCGCCACGCCAAGGCCGGGTTGCTCAGCGCCTTGCGACACGATTACGCCAATCTGAAGACAAGCTGGGGTGGCTATTCCGGCTATGACAGGTTTTTTGGCGAGGATCTGAACAACGCCAAACTCGTGTCGTTTTCGCTCTACAGCGAGTTGGTACCCGCGTTCGAGGCTCTGCTCGAACAGGAGAATCACGACCTGCCGCGCTTTTACCAACGTGTCGCTGCGCTTGCGGCACTCGACAAGGAAACTCGGGGCCGTTCGTTGACCGAGTTGGTTTCCGCTTCCCGCGACACCGGGCAGCCGCACAGAGGCGCCACGGCATTGAACGCGCCCCACGGTGTCTGAGCGGTATCTGAATTCTTCGCTTGAAGGAGATCTGTATGCGCTCGACTCGAGCAGCGGCTGCGGTAGCCCGGCTAAATCGGCGGAGCGATGGACGGCACTACATGATGGTGCTCACGAACACAGGCCTGTTCAAGTTGCGCGAGCGGATTGAAGGAGGCGACAAGCAGTTGTCTGATGAGCTATCGCTGGATGACTTTGTTCGCTTTGTCGATTCCATGGGTCCGCAAAAGACGCTCCGGGTGACAAAAAACGATGTGGCTTTTGCCCGGCAGTTGGTCAAGAAAGCCAAGACCTAGACTTCAAAGCGGCAGCGGTGTCTTAATCTGCTTATCGGCAAGCGCAGAATCACTGCCAGTGACCGGCAGCCTCCGCCGGGGAGCAGCCCCTCGCGGCGTTCACGCCTCCGCGCCGGGATAGCCGGCGATCTCGTATCTCCCGATGCAACGGTTGCAGGCGTCGATACATGCGGCAATTGACCATGTCGTAGGGCTGTAGGTAGATGCGCACGTGCTGAGGCTCGGACTGAAAGACCCGGCCGACGCGCGTCATTTCAAGCTCATCTCGTGCGGGAACGACTCTTGACGACTAGGCCGGGAAGCGATAAATTTCGCCGAAGTCTCAACTCTAAGTGGTGCAGCGCTCGCGCGTTGCAGGCATCTGGTAGGTCGGGCCGCCTACCATCCGCATGTTTTTGCGCGGCTGGAGGTTGACAAGATGCCCGTTCCTATCACTCCCAATTCCCTTTCTTTCGCGGACGGTTCGGCGCGGCTGCTGCATCGAGTTGCCGGCTTGGACTTCGCCCGGATTCCCAAACCAAGAGGAAGCGGGCCTGCGTCAGCAGGGCGCCCGCCTCGCATTTGGTCCAGAGATCAATTCAACTGTCCAAGGGAGGATGAGCTATGAGCAAGCCACTGGCCCCGTGCAGCAAGTGCAAGGGCGAAATGTCGACCAACATTCTTGACACGTTCCACGGTGAGGTCGGCGGCGTCAAGTTGAGCTTTCATGAGATGCCGTGCGTTATCTGCGAGCAGGGGCACAAGCGTTTCGTCCACGTCGGGTTTGCGGCGGAGCTGATGGACTTGATGATGAGTTCCGAGACCTACGGAAGCGTCCCCAGTGCGGTAAAGAAGGGGCTCTTCAAGAAACGCTACCACTGCCCCGGGTGCGACATGGAACTACCCGGGTCGCCAACTGGCCACCAGAGGCAGGAGGTTACGGCGGAGATCAGGAAGGCCCAACCATTCAAGGTCCTGGCAGAAGTACCGGTCTTCAGGTGTGGCGGGTGCGGCAAGGAGAGCATCCTTTCCGTCGAGGAGACGGCGAAATCTGCCTTCAAGGCGACGGACCAGGCCTATCGCTCGATCGACATCCACCCGAGCTAACTGGCCGGCGCCCGGTCCCGACACCAGGGCGCGGCGACGGTGGGGCAGTGGGTGAGCGCAATATCGTCCGGTTTCATGACTCGATGGCTTGATCCGCCGCCGGCAGAAGCTTTCATGCTTCGCTGCTCGGATAGCCGGTGATCTTGCGTATCTCCCGATACAGCGGCTGCAGGCGCTGGTACATGCGGCAATAGACCTTGCGGTAGAGTTGTTCGTAGATGTGGACATGCTGCGGCTCGGGATGGAACACGCGACCGACGCGGGTCATTTCGCGCACGGCGGTGGCGAAGTCGGGATGCAGGCCGAGGCCGACGGCGGCGATTATCGCGGCGCCCAGCCCGCTGGTCTCATACAGATGCGGCCGTTCGGCCGGGAGGTTGAAGACGTTGGCGGTGATCTGCATCGCGGCGTCGCTTTGCGAGCCGCCGCCAGACACGCGCACGCGCTCGATGCGGGTTCCGCTGCGGCGTTCGATGCGCTCCCGGCCTTCGCGCAGGGCGTAGGCGAGGCCTTCGAGAATGGCGCGATAGAGATGGGCGCGGGTGTGCACCTCGCCGAAGCCGATCACCGCGCCCTTTGCCTCCGGACCGGGAACCTTGATGCCGGGATTCCAGAACGGTTGCAGCATCAAGCCCATCGAGCCGGGCGGCACCGCATTGACCAGTTCATCGAACAGACTCTCCGGTGTTACGCCGCGACGGCGCGCCTCCTGTTCCTCATGCAGGCCGAACTGCTCGCGGAACCAGTTCACCATCCAGAAGCCGCGCGTGATCTGGATTTCGGTGTTGTAGTGTCCGGGCGCGGCGGCCTGGTAGGGCGGAATGAAGCGGATCGCCTCCAGATAGCGCGGCGTGGTGGTATTGATGGTGGCCGCGGTGCCGTAGGAAAGGCAGCCGATTTCGGGGCTGATGCAACCCGCGCCGATGACTTCGCAGGCCTTGTCGGCGGCGCCGGCGATGACCGGCAGGCCTTGCGGGATGCCGGTGTCGCGCGCGGCATCGGCACTGACCATGCCCAGTTGCGTGCCGGCCGGCACCAGTTCCGGCAGCATTGCGCGCTTGATCGGCAGGCACTGCCATTTCCAGTCCCAGGCCGACGCCCAGCGGCCGCGCTTGTAGTCGAATGGAATGTAGCCGACCTGGCTGGCGACGGAATCGGCGAAGCGATCGGTGAGGCGATAGTTCAGGTAGCCGGAGAGCAGCAGGTACTTGTCGGTGCGCGCCCAGATCGCGGGCTGGTGCTGGGCGATCCAGTTGGCCTCCGCCTCGCGCGCGAAGTAGCCGATGGTGTCGCGCATGCCAATGGCGCGCAGCGCCAGTTCCCACCACCAGGCCAGCTTGGGCCGGGTGTCGGCGCGCCGCTGATCGAGCCAGATGATGGCTGGACGCAGCGGCTGGCCGTGGACGTCGAGATTGATCGTCGTCGCGCGCTGGGTTGTGATGACGACGCCGCGTATCGAGCTTTTCGGAACCTGGGTGTTGGTCCAGAGTCGCTGACAGGCCAGGCAAAGCGCGGCCCAGAATTCCTCCGGATCGTTTTCCACCCAGCCCGGCTGAGGCGACTGGTAGCTGGTGATGTCGACCTGCGACTTATCGACCAGATGGCCATGCAGATCGAATATCAGCGCACGCACGCTCTGCGTGCCGCAGTCGATGGCGAGGAGGTAATCGTTGCTCATGGCGGCCTTCGCGTGTCCCGCAACCTGCAGCAGCGCCGCTTCATCAGCGCCGACTCTTGCATCAGCGCAGCTTTGTGGCGATTACCGTTTGCTCCTGCTCGCCGAGGCCTTCGACACCGAGCCTGACCCGGTCGCCGATTTTCAGGAAGCGGCCGCGACCCATGCCGACGCCCTGCGGCGTGCCGGTACAAATCACATCGCCGGGCAGCAGCGTCATGAAGCGCGAAACATAGCTGACGATTTCGGCGCAGGAAAAGACCATGTCGGCGGTACTCGAGTCCTGCATGCGCTCGCCATTGACGTCGAGCCACAGGCGCAGTTGCTGCGGGTCGGGAACCTCGTCCTTCGTCACCAGCCAGGGCCCGATGGGGCCGAAGCTGTCGCAGCCCTTGCCCTTGTCCCACTGGCCGCCGCGTTCGAGCTGGAAGGTGCGCTCCGAGACGTCGTTGAATACGCAGTAGCCTGCAACGTGATCAAGCGCTTGTCCCTGCGCGACATGGCGGGTTTCGCGGCCGATCACGATGCCGAGTTCGACTTCCCAGTCGAGCTTGGTGCTGCCGATGGGCATTAGGATCGGATCGCAGGGGCCGGTGATGCAGGTGGTAGCCTTCATGAACACCACCGGCTCGGCCGGAATCAGCATCTTGGATTCGAGGGCGTGGGCGCGGTAGTTGAGGCCGATGCCGACGATTTTCGAAATGCCGGTGAAGGGCACACCGAGGCGCGGCTTGCCGCGCACGGCCGGCAAGCTGGCAGGATTCAGCGCCCGCAGGCGCTTTTGTCCGGTAGTCGAGAGTTCGTTCCAGCCGATGTCGGCGACATGGCCGGAAAGGTCACGCAGCGTTCCGGCAGCGTCGATCAGGCCGGGCTTTTCGCGGCCCTTCAGGCCGTAGCGAACCAGTTTCATTGCATCTCCTCTTTCATCGGGTGTGGGGTTGTGTGCTGCTGTGTTGTACGTTAAGGCGTGGTCTTCTGGCGCTTGCCACGCCAGATGGCGTCCGGTTGCTGTTCCAGCGTTTCCGCCAGCAGGCGCAGGGCGTCTGCGGCACGGGTGATTTCCTTGAGCGCGGCGTTGACGTTGGCCACCGTCGGTGACTCCTGCTCGGTCAGGCTGCGCACCGCGCCGGCGGCCTTGGCCAGTTCTTCGCTGGCCCTGGTCAGGTTGCCGACCATGGCCGAGTCGGTGCGGGCCAGGTCGGCCACGCGGTCGGCGGCGGTGTCGAGCTTGGCCAGTGCCGCCTGCGCGGCCAGCAGCGCCTTGTGCAGTTCAGCGAGGTTACCTCGTACGTCCTTCAGGATCGGGCCGCCCTGCGCGTCGAAGCGGGCGGTCAGCGACTCCAGGTGCCGCAACGTCGCACCAAGCCGCTGCGGCAGTTCCTGCGTCGCTGGCGCCGACATCAGCTGGTTTACCGCGCTGCTGATGCCGGCAACATCGGCGAGGAATTTGTCCATCGGAAAGCCCTCGAGCTTGGTCGTCAGCTCCTGCCCGGCGGTGCGTATGGTCGGGATTTCGCTGAGCTCGGGGTCGAGCGCGGCGAAGATCGCGGGTTTGTCGGGGTGGAAGTCGAGATCGACGTACAGCTGACCGGTGAGCAGGCTCTGCATCCGCAGTCGCGCGCGCAGGCCGCGCTCGACCAGCTGCCGTACGGTCGCGCGATCACGCAGGTCGATCGGCTCGCCGCTGCGCGTGCGTGCCACCTCGGGGTCCAGTTCGATCGTTACAGGCACCAGGAAGCGGCGGCTCTGTGGGTCGAGGCCGAGCTGGATCTGCTTGACGGTGCCGACCTTGACGCCGAGGAATACCACCGGCGCGCCGACCTGTAGGCCCTGTGCGGCGCCCTCGAAATACATGACGTGCTGCCGCCGCTCGCCGAACCAGCTGCCGCCAGCCAGCAGCAGCGTGGTGACTATGGCCAGCGCAATCGCACCGAGGACGAAGGCGCCGATCAGGGTGGGGTTGGCTTTGCGGCTCATGCCGTCTCCGAAGAGTCGTTGCGGCGAGGGGGCGACACATCGCCGCCTCGCGTAAGGAAGTGACGCACCTTGGGGTGGCCGTTCTTCAGCGCATCCTGCGGGTGGCCTGTGGCGATCATGGTGTGGCTTTCGGAATCGAGAAAGATCGAATTGTTACCGATGCTGAGGATGCTGGCCAGTTCGTGCGTCACGACGACGATGGTGGTGCCGAGGCTTTCGCGCAGTTCCATTATCAACTCGTCGAGCCGCCGCGCGGTCAACGGATCGAGGCCCGACGAGGGCTCATCAATGACCAGGATGTCGGGATCGAGTGCCATCGCCCGCGCCAGCCCCGCGCGCTTCTTCATGCCGCCGCTCAATTCGGCAGGGTACAGATCCTCGCAGCCGGCCAGCCCGACCAACGCCAGCTTGAAGGCGACGATTTCATCGACGCGGGCCGCTGGCAGGCGGGTGAATTCGGCAATCGGCAGCGCGACGTTTTCTGCCAGCGTCAGCGAACTCCACAGCGCGCCGCCCTGGAACAGGATGCCGAGCCGGCGCTTGAGCCTCTGTTGCACTTCCGGCTCGGCGTTCCAGAAGTCCTCCCCGCTGTACAGCACGGAGCCGGCCGTCGGTCGCTGCAGGCCGACCAGGGCGCGCATCAGCGTGGTCTTGCCGCAGCCGTTGCCGCCCATGACGACGAAAATGTCGCCCTTATTCACCACGAAATCGAGGTCGCGCTGCACGATGTGCTCGCCGTAGGCCATGCTCAGTCCGCGGACCTCGATGTGCGGTGTCGTGGCCGTCATGTCTTCGCCGGATCGCCCCAAGAAGACATGCGCCCCCCTGTGGGGGTCAGCGAGCCGGGTTTGCGAGCGTGGGGGGCCATTGTTGCTAGATGCCCAACTGGTAATAAACGATGGTCATGATCGAAGCCGAAATCGTGATCAGGAGGATGGCGGTGACCACCGCCGAGGTTGCGGCATGGCCGACTGCTTCGGCACTGCGTCCGCATTGCATACCGCGCAGGCAACCAGAGAAGGCGATCATCGCGCCATACACCGCACCCTTCGATAGGCCGACGGCGAACTGCCTGAAATCCAGCGCGCGCAATGTCTCGGTGTAGTACTCGAAGACGCCGATATCGAAGATGGTGGCCGACACCAGCAGCCCTGCCAGCATGCCGATGAAGCCCGAGTAGAGCGTGAGCAGCGGCACCATCAGCATCAGCGCCAGGATGCGTGGCAGCACCAGAAAGTCGATGGCCGAGATGCCGAGCGTCTTGAAGGCGTCGATCTCCTCGTTGACCTGCATGGTGCCGAGCTGCGCGGCGAAGGCGGCGCCGGTGCGGCCGGCGATGATGACGCCGGTCATCAGCGCGCCTATTTCGCGCACCATGCCGATGGCCACCAGGTCGGCAATGAATATCTGCGCCCCGACCAGTTTCAGCTGGTCGGCGCCGAGATAGGCCAGGATCAGTCCGACGAGGAAGCTGATCACCGAGACGATGGGTAGCGCACGCGGTCCGATTTCCTCGATTTCGAGCCAGAGGTCGCGGGCGCGGAAACCGGCGCGGCCGGAGAGCAGCCGCAGCAGCGACAGCGCTACCTCGCCGAGAAAGTCCAGCATCTGCGGCAAGCCGCGAAAGAACTCCAGGGTGGCGGTGCCGACTTGTGCAAACGACCCCTGCGGGCCCTTGTCGCGCTCCGCGAGCTTTTGTTCCGGTACCGCCTGCGCCATCGTCAGCAGGCGCAGCGCCCCTGGTGGCAGCCCGCTGCCATCGACCGCGATGCCGCGATCCGCGCAGGACTTGCTGATCTCGGAGACGAAGCTCAGCAGGCCGGAATCCCAGTCGGCAAGCTCGTTGGCATCGAAGCGGACCCGACGCACCGAAGCGTCGAGGCGGTCTTTCAAGGTGTCGGGTGCGGGCAGACTCTGGTCGATGCGCCAGCGCCCGCCGAAAACAATGACCAGGGTGTCCGCGTCGCCGCCGACGGCTGGCCGTACATCGAGCTGCCACGCTGCTTGGTCGCGCATGGCCGATGGCGTCTGGCTATTTCTTGCCCAGTCCGCCGAGCAGTGCCGCGACAGACTTTTGCGGACGCGGCGCGGCGGGCTTCTCGGTGCTGGTTTCGATGGGCCCCAGTTTGCTGACATAGGGTTTGTTCGGGTCAAAGTCGAGTCGCGGCAGGCGCGGATCGAGTCGCGGCAGATGCGCAACGGGGGCCGGCAGATGGGGCGGTGGCCGGCGATCGTGCTGCTTGACTTCGCGTTCGCGGCGATGCTCTTCGTGCTCCCGGCGATGGCCGCTGCCGCTGCGCTCGCGTCCGCGTTCAGGGGCCGCCGTGCCGAGATTGAAACCGGTGATCTCGACCCGTTCGATCGGGCGCTTGATCAGTCTTTCGATGTCGGCCAGGCGCTGCGTTTCTTCGGGCGCGAACAGCGAGGTGGCTTCGCCATGCTTGCCGGCGCGGCCGGTGCGGCCGATGCGGTGAATGTAGTCTTCGGCGGTGTGCGGCAGTTCGTAGTTGATGACATGAGGCAGGTCGTCGATGTCGAGCCCGCGCGCGGCGACGTCGGTGGCGACCAGGACGCGGATCTTGCCCGACTTGAAGCCTTCCAGAGCTTCGGTGCGCTGCTGCTGGCTCTTGTCGCCGTGAATCGCATCGGCGGCGATGCCCTGGCGCGCGAGATAGACCGCGAGACGACTGGCGCCGAACTTGGTGCCGACAAACACCAGCACCTGTTGCAGATCATCCTGGTGCGTCAGCAGATGCACCAGCAGGCTGCGCTTGAGGTCGGATGCCACGGGGTACACGCGGTGGGTGATGGTTTCGATCACGGTATTGCGCCGCGCCACCTCGATCAGCTGCGGTGCCTTGAGCATGGTGTCGGCGAGATTCTTGATCTCGTTGGAGAAGGTCGCCGAGAACAGCAGGCTCTGCCGCTCCTTCGGCAGCATGGCCAGAATGCGCTTGATGTCGGGGATGAAGCCCATGTCCAGCATGCGGTCCGCTTCATCGAGCACCAGCACCTCGACGGAGTTGAAGCTGACGCTTTTCTGCTGGACGTGGTCCAGCAGCCGGCCCGGCGTGGCGACGACGATCTCGCGGCCTTCGCGCAGTTCGGCGATCTGCGGCCGGATATCGACGCCGCCGTAGATGCAGACCGAGCGCAGCGGCAGGTGCTTGCTGTAGGTGACCACGCTTTGATGAACCTGCATCGCCAACTCGCGCGTCGGCGCCAGGATCAGCGCACGGACCGGGTGGCGCGCGGGTGACGGCGAACTGCTGGCATGGCGGGCCAGGCGCTGCAGCAGCGGCAGCGTGAAGCCGGCGGTCTTGCCGGTGCCGGTCTGGGCGCCGCCCATGACATCCTTGCCGGCCATGATGATCGGGATGGCCTGGATCTGGATCGGCGTCGGCGTCGTGTAGCCGGCGTCCTTGATGGCGCGCATCAACTCGGGCAGCAGCCCGAGCTGGTCGAAAGTCGGCGTTGGCGGGACGGCGGTCGGGGTGGCGTCCGCGCTTGCGTCGGAGATGGCGTCGGGGGAAGGGGTAATGCTCTGTGTAGTCGCGTTCAAATGAACTCCTGAATCGGCCTGCCCCTCGCGGGGAACCGGTTCAGGCGGCGAAGCGCTCGAGGGAAATGCGGCAGAATGCCGAATCGGGCGCCAACCGGCAGGGCGCACATGGTGCGTATTGTATTACAGGCGGCAACGGCCGCGCTGGAGTGAGTCGTGGTGCGGCTCTTGCCACGCCGGCGTCGTCCCGGACGTGTGTCATGGCGTTTTTCCCAGCAGACGCAGCGTGGCATGGAACAAGGGGTGGCCGGAGTCGCCCAGCGCCTCGACGCTCGCCAGGTGATGGCGTCCGGGCAGGGGCAGGTCGTCGCGGAAGCAGTGCGGCCAGGCGTCGCGGATCAGGCGGTTCTGGCGTTGAAACTCGGCGCTTTCCGCGCCGCCGACAGCCGTGATCAAGGGTATGGAGACGTTTGGCCGGTAGCTGACGGGGCTGACCAGCTGCGCGGTTGCGTCATCGAGCGTGAGGTCGTCTTGCAGGAAAGGCGCGCTTACCAGCGGTCGCAAGTCATAGATTCCGGAAACGCAGACCGCGCCGCACAGCAGGTCCCGGGGCAAGTCGGGGGCCCATAGCGGCCAGTCGGCGGCCAGCATCATGGCGGCGAGATGTGCGCCTGCGGAATGCCCGGCGACCACGATGCGCCGCGGATCGATGCCGAGTTGCGGCAGCGCGCGATACAGCCACGCCAGTGCGCGCAGAGTCTGCCGCACCATGTCCTCGATCGACGTCGCCGGGGCCAGGCCGTAGTTGGGCATGGCCACGGCGACACCGGCTTGCACGAACGCCGGAGCGAGGAAGGAAAAGTCCTGCTTGTCGAGCGAGCGCCAATAGCCGCCGTGGATGAAGACCAGCAGCGGCGCATTGCGCGTGGCGGCCGGAAAGAGGTCGAGGGCTTCGGCCGGCGACGGGCCGTAATGGTAGTCCGCCTCGTAGCGCAGGGCATTACGGGCGGCCTGCGAGTCGGCGCGCCACCGCGCAAAGATCTCCGGATGGTCCGGGATTGCAGCGCGGGCGTTGTATTCGCGGTTGAGTTGTTCCGGCGTCCCCCAGGGGGACGCCCTTCGGGGCGCAGGAATTTTGTGGGCCCGGTGCCTCTGCATTGCTGCAACCCCGCGTCTTGATCCCCGGGTTTCAGATCACTTTTTTTCGGCAGCCCGGGCGGCGCTTGCTTTCAGCAGGGCAAGCAACTCGTAGAGCTGGCTGCGCTGCGCTTCGTCCATCCCGCCGAGCAGTTCGACGATCCATTTTTCATGTGATTCGGCCATTTTGCGGAAGCTGCGACGGCCTTCCGGCGTAAGCTTGACGATGTAGGCACGGCGGTCCTTGGGACTGTCTTCGCGGACAACCAGCCCCTCGGCGACCAGTTGATCGGTAATTCCGGTCACATTGCCACCGGTGACCATCATGCGTTTGGACAACTCCCCCATCTTGAGGCCCTGTGGCGAGCGTTCAAGCTGGGACATCAGATCGAAGCGCGGCAGTGTAATGTCGAACTCGGTGCGCAAGCGCGAGCGGATCTGATTTTCGATCAGGTTGGTGCAGGCCAGCGTGCGCAGCCACAGCCGGAGGTCGGTCGCGTGTTCGGACGTGGCGCGCGTTTCGGTGTCAGAAGTGGCTGAAACTGGTTTCTTGGACATGAAGAGGAGGCTCAGGTTGGCGTAGCATAATCAAAATATCGATACCTAAAATATCAAAACCCGGCCGTTTTCGCAACCGTCATCGATATCCCACCTATATGGCATAGGCGGCAAGGTGCTGAACTCAGGCGAAATCGGGGTTGAGGACGGCGCGCAGCACGGTTTGTGTTTCGTTGTCGCGCGCACGGCGGGAAAACCACCAGATGCCGCCCTTCTTGATCGACCAGTCGGCTTCCGCACCCCCGAGCAGCTGCGCCGCGACCCGTCCCAGGGTCGGTTGATGCCCGATGACCAGCACCGCGCCACTCTGGTTGGGCCAGCCAGCGGCCGTCAGCACATCGCTCACCGACGCTCCGGTGCCGAGCCTGGGCTCGATCTCGTAGGGCAGGTCCAGTGCATGCGCCGTTTGCTGGGTGCGTTCGGCGGGACTGACGAGGACCTTGCGTTTGCGCGGCAGATGCTGGCGCAGCCAGCGTGCCACTTGCTTCGACTGCCGTTCACCACGCGCGGTCAGGCGCCGCTTGTGATCAGGGATGGTGCCGTCGCCTTCTTCGGCTTCGGCGTGACGCCAGAGTATCAAGTCCATCTTCGTGCCTCCTGTGG
Organism: Sulfuritalea sp.; assembly: GCA_023229685.1. Classification (GTDB taxonomy): domain Bacteria; phylum Pseudomonadota; class Gammaproteobacteria; order Burkholderiales; family Rhodocyclaceae; genus Sulfuritalea. The sequence continues at coordinate 222,010 of JALNYT010000001.1, read as the reverse complement.
TGGGTGCCAAGGCTAACTCATTGGCGTTACGGACGTATTACGCGGCGCTATGGATCAGCTTTGGCAGGCGCAGCCGAGCCAGGCGCACCAGCTCGCGTGACATGCCGGCCAGCAGGCTCGCGTAGTGGGGACCATGCCAGCCGCCGATCAGCGTCACTGCCTCGCGCAGCCGGGGATCGTCACCGGCGCAATCCATCAGCATGGCTCCGGCATTGGACAGGTCGTTGAGCTGGCCCAGCGTGTCCTGCACCGTGGTGAGCTGTTTCAGCACACGGCTCAAGGCCTGCTCCGACGCCAGGGGTGAAAAGAACTCCAGCGCATAACGCAGACGCTTGACGCCGATGCGCAGGGCGTGCAGCGATGCCGGATCGTCGATGCTGGCGGCCACGGCCAGGCGCCGTACCTTGTTGCGCAGGCGTTTCAGGCGTTCGGAGGCGAAGCTCAACAGCACGATCAATGCCGCATCCACCGGCGCCTTGGCGTGCATCCATTCGAGCGCGGTCAGCAACATGCGTCCGTAGTCCGGCGCCGCGAGCATGGCAATCGCCTGCGCGCGCGCCGTGTAGCGGCGGTTGGTGATGTCGCCGGCAAGCGCCGGCAGCCGCGGCTCGTTGGGCAGCGCGGCGAGAACCGGATTGGCAATTTCGGCGAGCAGCACATCGAGGTCGCGCGCGCGGCCCAGGTGCTGCATCAAGGCGGACAGCGGCGCGCGCAGAGGCTCGGCAAAATGCTCGGGCAGTACCGGGGCGAAAAGTCTCAATGCGGCACGCAGCCGGCGCGTGGCGACGCGCATCTGGTGGATGTACTCCGGGTCATCGCTGGTCAGCGCACCATGATGATTCTGCTGCAGGTGTTCGAGGCAGGACAGGGCGATGTGGCGGAAGGCTTCGAACGGAGCCATTGCCGCGCTCAGCGGCACGGTTTCGGCCTTGAACGGCACCGGCGGCGCGCCGATGTGCAGGCGATAGCCGCGCTCCGCCTTGGACAATACCGACGGCGTCAGGGTCACGCGTTGCGCGAGTTGCGCCGCGAGCCCGAAAATGGCGTGTACCGGTGCGCCGGCAAGCTCCAGTTCCACTTCGGAAATGGATTCCCGGCGACCATTGGCAATGATCCAGCCGCGATCCAGGGTCAGCAGCACGGCGCCGCGGGCAGCAGGAAATTTCCACGTGATGCGACGGAAACGGGTTTCGCAAATGGGTACGATGCGAGCCAGCAGCTTGGGCTTTTCCAGCCATTCGCGCACCTCAGGCTGGTCAACGCCCGAGAAGTCGAAATGCCCGGCGTAAGGCGTTTCCCACTCGGGCCGGCTGCTCAGGCCTGCGGCCGACCGTCCCGCCAGCTTGACCGTCTGCAGCCAGTCGCGCCCCTTGCGGCGCAGGCGCAAGGCGATGCCACGGCGATGCAGGGCGAGATCCGTCGTGTCGTAATAGATGTTGTCGAGCGTGTCGACATGACGCTCGGCCGCCTGTTTCAGCAGCGGGTGCCTCAGGAATCGCGCCTGATGGCCTTCTGCCAGCGCCAGCTTGAGTTCGATTTCTTCAGCCATGATCTTCTGGACGACGGAAAAGATTCATTATCCACGATCGGGGCTGCCGGCGAGCTGTGGAGTAAGCCGCCGGCAGCCAAGGTCAGTGTCTTACTGGTAACGCAGGGCGTCGATCGGTTTCATGGCGGCGGCTTTCCGCGCCGGATACCAGCCGAAAAAAATGCCGACCGCGGCGGCGACGGCAAAGGCCATGACGATGGACTCGGGGGTTATGACAATTGTCATGCCGCTGAGCTGGTTCACCGTCAGCGCACCGCCGACTCCCAGCACCACGCCGATCAGGCAGCCGATAACCGAGATGATGATGGCTTCGAGCAGGAACTGGAGCAGGATGTCCTTGCCGCGCGCGCCGATGGCCATGCGGATGCCGATCTCGCGGGTGCGCTCGGTGACCGAGACGAGCATGATGTTCATGATGCCGATGCCGCCGACCAGCAGCGACACCGAGGCGATGGCACCCAACATCAGCGACATCACCTGCGCGGTTTCGGCGGCGGTGTTGGCCAGCGCCGTCAAGTTGCGCACTGAGAAGTCGTCGTCGGCGCCTTCGCGAAGGCGGTGGCGCTGCCGCAGCAACTGGTTTATGGACCTTTCGACGGCAGGCATCGCGTCGGCGGAATCCGCCTGGACCATGATGAAGCGCACGGTGCCGACGAAGCGCGTGCCGAACAGCTTGCGCTGCGCGGTGGTGACCGGAATGATGACCGTGTCGTCCTGGTCGCGGCCGTCCAGGCTCTGGCCCTTCGCTGCCAGCACGCCGAGCACCATGTAGGGGCTGTTCTTGATGCGCAGCGTCTTGCCGACGGGATCCTCGTCGCCGAACAGGTTGGTGACCACGGTCTTGCCCAGCAGGGCGACGCGGGTGGCGGAGCGGATGTCGGAATCGGTAAAGGGAAAGCCGGCCGCGAGCTTCCAGTCCCGTACGGCGAGAAAGCTCGGGGTAGTGCCCATGATCTGGGTGCTCCAGTTGTTGGGGCCGTAGACCAGTTGCGCGGTACCCGGCGACGACGGTGCCGCCGCGGCAACGGACGGCAGTTCGCCGATGGCCTGGGCGTCCGCCAGCGTCAGCGTCGGCGCGGCGCCGCCGCCCATGCGCAGGCCGCCCGAGGTGGTCGAGCCGGAGAGAATGATGAACAGATTGCTGCCCATCGAGGCAATCGAGGCCTCCACCTGCTGCTGCGCGCCCTGGCCGATGGCGAGCATGAGAATCACGGCACCGACCCCGATGACCATGCCCAGCATAGTGAGGAAAGTGCGCAGCCGGTTGGCGCCCATCGCCACCCAGGCTTCTGCGAGCATGGCGGCGGTCATGCCGTCTCCGCCGGGCCGCCCCACGGAGGCGGCAAGCCAACACCCGGATGCCGCGCTGCGCGCGGCTGAACCGTAGTCGCCCCTGCCCGCGGGGCGGGGGCCGGGGGGTGGGTGGTCATGAGGTTGCCTCGAGGTGCTCCGGCGCGGCGTGCTGGATCGGGCCGTCGTAAATCACGCGGCCGTCGGTCAGACGCACCAGGCGGTGGGCATTGGCGGCGATGTCGGACTCGTGCGTGACGAGCACGATGGTGATGCCGTCGCGCTCGTTGAGCTCGGTGAACAGCGCCATGACCTCCTTGCTGGTGGCGGTGTCGAGGTTGCCGGTAGGTTCGTCGGCGAGGATCAGCTTGGGCCGGTTGACCAATGCGCGGGCAATCGCGACGCGCTGCTGCTGGCCGCCGGAAATCTGGTTGGGTCGGGAACGGTTGTAGGCGCCGAGGCCCACCTTGGCGAGCATTTCGCGCGCATGGTCGAGACGTTCGCTGCGGGCCACGCCGCGATAGATCAGCGGCAGACCGACGTTGTCTTCGAGGTTGGCCCGCGGCAGCAGGTTGAAGCCCTGAAAGACGAAACCGATCACCTGGTTGCGCAGGTGAGCGAGTTCGTCGCTGCCGAGCATCCCGACGTCGCGGCCGTTGAGCACATAACGGCCGCTGGTGGCGACGTCGAGGCAGCCGAGAATGTTCATGAAGGTCGATTTGCCCGAGCCCGAAGGTCCCATCACGGCGACGAATTCGCCGGGTTCCACCGTCACCGAAACATCCTTGAGCACCGGTACCGGTCCGGCGTCGGTCAGGTATTCCTTGTAGAGTTGCTCGATGCGGATGACCGCATCGGGACTGCCGCTCATCAGAACAGCCTCATGCCGGGTGCCCCCGCCTTGGCCGGCGGCTGACGATCCTCGACGACCACCGCATCGCCTTCCTTGAGGTCGCCGCCGACAATCTCGGTCATGCGGTTGTCGGTGATGCCGACCGCGACGCGCACCGGCTTCGGCTGTCCGTTGGCGAGGACATAAACGGTACCGCTCGGCCCCTCGGGCTTGCCCTTGCCGTTCTTGCGGTTCTCTTGCGGTTTCTCGTTGCGCGGTCCGGCATCGACCGGACGAAAGCGCAGGGCGGCGTTGGGCACCAGCAGCGCACCCTTGCGCTGCGCCACAAGAATATTGACGTAGGCCGTCATGCCCGGCATGAGAATCTGTTCCGGGTTATCCACGGCAATCACGACGTCATAGGTGACGACGTTCTGCTGCGTGGTCGGATTGAGCCGCACCTGCCGCACGACACCTTGGAAGTTGCGGTTGGGAAAGGCATCGACGCGGAAGGTGGCCTGCTGGCCGACCTTGAGGTTGCCGATATCGGCTTCCGCATAACTCGAATCGATCTGCATCTTCGCCAGATCCTGGGCGATCTTGAACAGCGTCGGTGTTTGCAGGCTCGCCGCCACCGTCTGGCCGACGTCGACTTCGCGCGAGACGACGACACCGGTCACCGGCGAACGTATCACCGAATAGCCGAGATTGGTCCGGTCCCTGGACACCTGCGCCTCGACAACGGCGACCTGCGCGCGCGAGGCTTCGAGCGCCTGCAGCGCCGTATCCAGATCCTGGCGCGAGATGTACTCCTCCTTGAACAGCTGGCGCGCCCGCGCCTCGTTGGCCTCGGCGAGCTTCCTTTGCGAGCGCGCATTGGCGAGGCTGGCGGTGCTCTGATTGACCTGCGCCTGGTAGATCGCCGGATCGAGTTCCAGCAGCTTCTGGCCTTCCTTGACGTGATCGTTGAAGTCGGCGTACCACTTCTTCACCGTACCGGAAACCTGGGTGCCGACATTGACCAGCACCACCGGATTGAGCGTGCCGTTGGCGGACGCCAGTTGCGTCAGGTCGCCCCGCTCGACGGCCTGGGTGCGGTAGCGCGCCTCGGCGTCTGGCGTGCGGCCTTTGGTCCAGTAGAGATAGCCGCCGGCGGCGAGCAGCAGCAGTGCGCCCAGCAGCGAATACTTGTTCACAAACAGTCGGCGCAGGTTCATGGCGGAAGGGCTTTCTTCGATGGCGTGGTGGCGGACTCGATCTGGTCGAAGCCGATCTGTCCCATGGACTGGGCCAGCGCCGCCTTGGCGATGCGCCAGTTGTACAGTGCCTGGATGCGTTGCTGGCGGGCGCCGGCAAGAGCGCTCTGGGCGTTGAGCAGTTCGAGGATGCCACCGACGCCGGCCTTGTAGCGGCCGGTCGCCACCTTCTCCGAGGCTTGGGCGCTGGCGACGAGATCCGCACTGGCGCGCACCGACTCGATGCTGGTCGTCAGCGCATGGTAGCTACGCCAGACGTCCAGCGAGACCTGCTTCGCCAGTTGCTCGCGCTGCGCCGTCCTGGCTTCCAGCTGCGCTTCGGCGCTGCGGACGCGGTAGGTGGTGTTGAAGCCGGAGAACAGGGGAATCGACAGCGCGATGCCGATGCTGGTGCCGCGCGTCGTCCCGGCCAGGTTCAGGTCGCTGTCGTTGTAGCTGTTGCCGGCACTCAGCGAAATGCTCGGCATGCCGGTTGCGCGTGCGGCGTCGATGCCGGCCTGCGCCGCCTTGACCTGGGCTTCGGCGGCAATCAGATCGGGGCGCGCGCGCTTGGCTGCGGCAATCAGTTCGCCGAGGTTGCGCTCGAATGCGGGGTCCGGCACAGCATCGGCAGGCGGGGCAAGAGCGGGTGCATCCTGGGCGTCGAGGCCCATCGCGTTGGCGAGTATGCCGAGCGCGGTCCGGGCGTTGCCCTCGGCCTGGATGCGGGTCAGCGTGGTTTGTGAGGCCGCCGTCTGCGCTTGCAGCCGGTCCGCCGGCGTTCCGGTGCCGATGCGATAGCGGGCTTCCGCGGCCTTGAGGCTCTCCCGGCTGGCGTGTTCGGACTCGCGCGCGGCGCCGACCGCGGCCTCGGCGGCAAAGCGCTGGAAATAAGCCTGGACGACGTCGAAGAAGACGGACTGCAGGGTGGCGTCCTGCGTCGCGGCCAGCGCCGCCATGAGTTGGCGTGCATTGTCCAGCGTCGCCGCGCGGCCGCCGAAATCGTAGAGCAGGTAACTGGCCGACAAGGCCATGGTGGTCTGGTCGTAGGTGATGCTGGAACCGGAGTCGATGGTGTTGCGGCTGCGCCCTGCGGTGGCTGAAAGCGTCGGCAGATAGGCGCTCTCGGCAACGCCGACCAGGGCTGCCTGCGCTCGCGCATTGGCCCATGCGAGGCGGGTCTGCGGGTTGTTGCAGAGGGCCTGGTCGATCACTTCGGTCAGCGTCAGGGGTGCGTTCCCCGCATTGGTGCGGCAGGTCGCCTTGAGGTTGCCGCCGACGCTATCGCCCGGCCCCGCCGCATGCAGCGCGTTGGTGTCGAAGGGATCGGCGACTCCGGCCGCCAGTGCCGCCTGGTTCGCGCACAAGACGCAGCAAGCGAGTAGCACGGTAGCCGGACATGACAGGCGAAAGCGAGGCTTCCGGTCCCCGATTGCGTCCGCGCGGGCTCGCTGCGATCGCCGATTGCCCGGTCGGTCGGGAACGCCGCGGCGCTGGCCTGGCCGTCCGCATTTGGCGCCGACGAATACGAACGGGATGAGTGAGGAGAACAAGCTCGAGGGGAAGAAGGCTTTCACGAGAAATATTTTAGACGATTCGATCCAAGGAGCATGTAAGCAGATGTTATGTGCTGCCGGAGCTGCCTTTAAGGTTTCTACCGATCTGTCTGCTGCCGCAAATGTTCGGCGCGCTTCATCTCGAGATATTCCTTCCGATCCATCTCATGCAACTGCCGCGGGTAGCGCTCGACAGCCGTAAACCAGTTCTGCAACCGGTGTTCAAGCCGGGTCTCCGGCGCCAGATCGATGGCTCCCAGAAAGCTGGTGATGGCGAGGTAATAACGCATCGTGTTGCGTTCCACCAGACCACGCACCCCGCCGATGTAGTCGGCTTGGGCGCCGACTTGAGGGCCCACCGAGGTGAACCCCACCTTGTTTCTGCCGATGGTGCCGAGATAAGTCATCACGGCGACCCGTCCGACAAGATTTATCGTATATGAATACGTCAGATGCAAGAAGGTCTTGGCCTGCGGAAGCGCTACGGCTTCAAGTCGGATGTGATAATCGCTGGTGCCCAGCGGCCCCTCTTTGGCGTCGAGGACTACTTCAAAATAGTCCGGCGTCGATACGGCGGCGTTGAATTTGAATTCAATGCGCTTTGAATCGGCCAGCTCTTCCGGCTTTTTGGTACCGACATTTACTTTCAGTGTGGTGCCTGAAAGTCCTGCCACCGCATGACAGTACTTCGTGTTGAGGTGGAGCAGCATCACGTCGCACCAGTGATCCGGATTGCCAAGACCAGCGCCGACCATGCCCAACGGGTAATTGACGATCGCGTGGATGTCACCCTGCACGCGGTCTGAGGTTTCAGTGGATTCGAGAGCCAGCGGCTGTCCGAACTGATTTGACCGCAGCTGTTGTTCCAGGGACGCATATCGTTCGCGCAGTGCCGTCGCTGGATCCGTCTTTGGCGCAGCGGCGCAGGTGACATCTGCGAGGCAGATCAGCAGCAGGCATATCAACCAGCCCGGCGACCTGGACCGCAAACGCTGATTCATTTCAGTTGCCCCGCCAGACATCAGGTCAGTCGGACTGAGCAGGCAGAACTAAACATCGCGGTGCCCTGGGTGCCTTTGGAACAAGGGAGCGGGAATCCATGCGTCCTCGAATCATTTTGTTGGAGCGGACGGCAGATATCCGAAAAACATTTTCAGGGGCCGATGCCGGCGCGCGCTCTGTCCTTGAATGAGCAGGTCTTGTCCTGTATGTGCCCCGGGTAATGTTTCTGGAAGGCACGGCAGATGTCCGGCTTGAACAGCCATTGTCGGTCGGACGTGGTGAAGAAGCTGGCATCGATGGGAGCTTCCTGCTCCAGGTAGACCTCGAAGATTTCCACTCCATCGGGCGGTATGTTGTTCCGGTCCAGGTATTCAACCAGGCCGCAGATGGTGTCGGAGAAGTAGGACTTGTATTCGTCGCTCTCCTCGAATATGCGCAGCCTGGCTTCATAGGTATAGGGCAGGCTCTTGTCGTATTTCGATTTCGGACCGAGCACTGTTTCAAGAAAACTCATGATTGATCTCCTTTAGGGCTTACCTGATTCGGCATGCTACTCCCTGGCTTCCGTTCGAGTACACACTGCAGTGAAACCTGTGCCGCCTGCCGGCCTCTACATTTCTTACAGTTTGCCGAGGTCAGTCATCCTGGGTGAAAATGGGTTCCATGGAACTGGATCGTCAAGCCGGGCCGAACGCACTGCGCCCCGACCTACCGCGTTTCGCGTGCCGGCGTTTCGGCAGCGAGGGTACGCCATGAGCATTGCGCCTGAGGTTGTCACCAACGTTTGTCCGCAATGTGGCGCGAAGTTTCGCTGCGGCATGGAAGGTGGCGACCAGGAGTGCTGGTGCGCGGCGCTGCCACCCCTGCTGCCGATTCCCGCGACAGCCGACGAGGGCGCGCCGGCGGCTAGCTGTCTGTGTCCGGCCTGCCTGCAGGCGGTGCGCGCTGACGGCTTGAGGTATTTCCCTCAAGGGCTATAGTGGAGCCTTGTGAGTATCGCTTGAATGCGGAGTATCGATCATGGATTTCACCCATTTGCCGCTGGACTTTGCCGGGCTCCTGGCCTTGGCGGCGGGGCTTGGTTGGGCCTCGGGCTTTCGCCTCTATACGAGCCTGTTCGTCGTCGGTCTGGCCGGCCGCCTGGGCTGGATAGTCCTGCCGGAGGGACTGCGCCTGCTTGAGCAGCCATGGGTGCTGGGTGCTGCCGGACTCATGCTGGTCGTGGAATTCTTTGCCGACAAGATCCCGCTGCTCGACTCCGTCTGGGACACGGTCCATACCTTTGTCCGCATTCCTGCCGGCGCGGCGCTGGCGGCAATGGTATTCGGCGGTCAGGGGGTCGAATGGCAGACCGCGATGGCAATTCTGGGCGGCACCCTGGCGGCCGGCACCCACTTCACCAAGGCGGGCGCGCGCGCCATGATCAATGCCTCGCCCGAGCCATTTACCAACATTGCCGCATCGTCCGGCGAGGATCTTGTGGCTCTCACCGGCTTGTGGCTGATGTTTGCCCATCCGTGGCTGACGCTGGCGCTGCTGCTGTTTCAGATTGCATTGATCGTCTGGCTGCTGCCGATACTCTGGCGCAGCATTGCGGGGGTCATTCGCGGGCTGTCGCTGCCGCGGCCGACGGCCGGTACCCACCCCTAGGCGGCTCGCCGGGGCGCGGCCTGGTCATGGAGTCTCGTAGCGCCCGGCTGCGGAAAATCAGAAACCTGGCACTGCTGCTGACGGCATTGTCATTTCTGATCCTCCTCATCAGTGCCTACATCCGCCTCAACGGCGCCGGCCTCGACTGCAGCCCGTGGCCCCACTGCTACGGCCAGTTGCTGGTCGGCGGGTCGTATAAGCACAGCGACGCGGCGCGCATCCTGCACCGCGTCGTGGCGTCATCCGCGCTGCTGCTCGGCTTCGTCCTGGCCTGGCAATGCCAGCGCCCGCACCCGATCCAGCCGCCGGCGCGGTATGCCGCCGCCCTGCTGGTGCTGATGATCCTGCTTACTTTTGTCGGAATCTGGAGTGCCGACCCGCATCGGGTGTGGGCCTCCTTCATCAACATGCTGGGCGGCGCCGGCCTGGTCCTGCTCTCCTGGCGCACGGTGCTCGCCACCGGTACCCAGCAGGCGCCTGTGCCCCACCGCCGCCCCGCCGCGCTGCTGCACGCGGGGCTGGGGACGCTGGCGCTGACCATGGCGCTGGGCGCCCTGATCGGCGCCCGCTACGCGGCGGTCACCTGCCCCTATCTGCCCGGCTGCATCGACGCCTCCTGGCCCGCGCCCGCAGGCTGGAGCGCGCTCAATCCCTTCACCCAAGTGGCCGTTGCCGCATCGATGGGCGATGACGGCGGCGTGGCGCTGCACCTGCTGCACCGCTACTGCGCCCTAGCGACCCTGCTGCTGCTCGGCTTCGGTGGTCTGCGGGCGCTGGCGCAGCCGGCGACACGGCCGAGCGCATCCCTGCTGCTGGCACTGCTGCTGGTCCAGTTCGCGCTGGGCGGGCTGACCATTCTGAGCGGCTTGAGCCTCGGCCTGACGATTGCGCACAGCGTCTGCGCCGCGGCGCTGCTGGCAGTCGGCATGCAGTTGCTGATCAGGGTCAAGGCAGCGCCTGCCTGAGCGCTTTCGGCCCGTGATCCTCAGGCGCGCTGGTCCAGCGAATGGATGGCGCCGTGGATGGCGCGCTCGAAGATCGGCCGGTCTGGCAACACGATGCGCACGGTCTGGTTCCTCAGGCGCACCGCCAAGGCTTCCGGCGTGATGGAAATGGCGCAGGCCGAGGCGCTGTTGGTGAAGAGGAACAGCGTCCGGCTGTTGTTGATCCAGGTCAGGCGCTCGCGGCGGTTTTGCCCTGCCGTGATGAAATCGACCCAGTCGCCGCGCACGAGTTGCCTGACGCGGCGCAGGTCGGCGCGATCCGGCGTGTTATCCGCGTTGAGCTCGCCGGTGCTTGGGAGCGAGATGTCCTGCACGTGGACGCCGCGGTCGGTGGCATGGCTGACCTGCAGGGTCGGCCCCGCGCTGCGCGCGCGCGGCTTTTCCTCCGGCGCCGGCGCCGGTATCGACGTCGACTTGGCCTTGGCGGCGGGGCGCTTCTGCTTTTCCGCGCGCAGCGCGGCGAGCTGCAGCTCGATCAGCGTGTCCATGAAAGTCTTGCGCTCGTCGGGCGCGGCGCCGATCTCGTCGAAGCCGGCGTTGAGTTTCTTCAGCAGCCCGGGCAGCCTGGCGGCATGCCGTTGCCGTTCCCCCGGATCATGCTTCGGCGTCACGGCCCAGATCAGCGCGACGGCGGTTTGCAGGGCCTCTTCGGTGGGCGCGCTATCCTCCCCGGAGCGCGAGATCCTTCCCTGTACCGCGTCGCGCCAGTAGCTGCGCAGGAACTCTTCGATCTGGCGCGGCACCATCGGCCCCAGCAGCCGCTCGATGCACTGGTTCGCTGCCCTTTGCGCGCGCATCTGGGCCACTCGGGTGCGGCGGATTTCCTCCTCGCGGGCGTGCACCGCGGTGGCCAGCTCGCGGTCCTGCTGCTCCTCGATCTCCTCGCGCTCGGCGAGGAAGGCATCGAGCTCCGCGTTCGCCGCGTCGAACACGCCGATGTCGCCGTCGTAAGTGGCCTGGACCTTGTTGACCAGCTCAGACAGCTTGATGAAGAAGGGGTCGTCGACATTGACCACCTTGCCCCAGCGGACGGCGACGGTCGAGATGCTGTCCAGGAAGCGCCGCGCCGGATGGCTGCGGTCGGCGAAGAAGCGCTGGTTGAGCATGGCCGCCTTCAGCACCGTGGATTGCATGCGGGCCACCAGCGCCTTGATGCCGTTCGCGACGTTCGGGTCGTTGAAGATCAGGTCGAACAACTCGGCGACGATGTCCAGCGAGACGGCGTCCTGCGGGCGCACGTCGCGCGCGGCGGCGCTGTCGCGCACCAAGCGCACGAGGTTGGTGTGGGTGCCGGGGTCCGCCGGCGCCGGCGCTGCCTGCAGCGTCTTCATCGAGTCGAAGAGTTCCAGGCTGCCGTCGCCGGGCCCGGTGGCAGCGCCGTCCTTGGTGCGCGCCTTCACCAGCCGGTCGAGGGCGCTTGCCATCTTGGCCGATTCGGCGGCCAGCTCCTGGGGGTCGACCAGCGTCATATCCCGGTAGCTTCGCTTGAGGCGCGGCAGGATGCCGGCGTCGATCATGGCTTCGTTGACGACGCGATAGAGCTGGGGCAGTTCCGCAGCGAGGCGTTCGCCGACCAGTTGCAGCAGCAGGATGCCTGCCGCCGTGTCGTCGGTCACCTCGGCGCAGGCGGCCTCGATGCAGGGCCACAGCGACGAGAGCTTGAAGGTCGGGTCGCCCGGAGTCATGGCGCTGCGCAGCACCAGGTAGGAAATCCGCCGTTCCAGCGCGTTGGTCTCCTCGCGGCAGGCCGTGGCCAGGCGCTCGAGGACCTCGCGTGCGGCCAACTGCAGGGTGATCTCGGCATCGTTGACGATCTTCAGCGCTCTCGCGTCGTCGTAGCCGTAGCCCGCCCTTGCCGCCTGCCGGGTACGCCCGGCGAGGCCGGCCTTCAAGGCGGGCGCCACCTTGCCCCAGTGGGCGGACAGTGCGAGCTTGAGAGTGGCGGCGGCGATGCGCCGCTCCGGTTCGCGTGCGGGAGAGGTGCGCGCCGTGAGGTCCTCGATCAACCCCGGCCCGAGTTCCTCGACCAGTTCGCACAAGTCGCTTTCCATCTGCTCGCGGCAGCCGGCAATCAGCTTCGCCAGCATTGAGGCGTCTTTATCCGTCATTTCAGGCGTGGCCAGAGTGTCGAGGTGCCGAATTATCCCATCGCCAGCCGACGCGCATATTTCGGGAACGAAAGTATTTCCGGTCCTCCAAGGGCTTTCGGGGCGCCGGAACCCGCCTGACCCGACCAGCCGCGCCGTGTCGTCGGCGCCGACTTTCGGGATTCGCGCCCGGCCCCTTCGATCATCCTCTTGAGGCCAGGGCCGCGCGCAGCCGGGGCCACAGCAGGTTGAGCGCCAGGCCCGTCATCACCAGCGCGGCGGCGGCCAGCTTCCAGGACGGCAGCGATTCGTCCAGCCACAGCGCCGCGCCGCCCATGCCGAACACCGGGATGAGCAACGCCATCGGCGTGATCGTTGCCGCCGGGTGCTTCGCCAGCAGCCAGCCCCACGCCGCATAGCCGAAGATCGAATTGCCCCAGGATTGGTAGGCGACGGCTGCCCAGGTTGACGCGTCGGCCGCCCGCAGCGCGGCCGAGATCGCGTCCCAGCCCTCGACGAACAGCGAGAGCGCAATCAGCGGCGGCACGGCGAAGGCGCTGGACCAGACCACGTAGGCGACCATGTTGGCCGGGGCGCCCCGTATCGCGGCGATATTGCCGCCGGCCCACGCCAGCGCCGCCATCAGCACCAGCAGCAGGCCGAGCGGCGTCGTGCTGCCGTCGGTATGCAGGATGATGACGGCGATTCCCGCCGAGGCGAGCAGCAGGGCGAACCACTGAAAGCCGCGCACCCGTTCGCCGGAGAGGCGCATCGACAGGCCGATGGTGAAGAACACCTGGACCTGGATCACCAGCGAGGCAAGGCCCGGCGAGATGTGGCCGTTCATGGCGACATAGAGCAAGCCGAACTGGCCGACCCCGATCAGCAAGCCATAGAGCGCAAGGTTGCCCAGGCGCACCGCCGGGCGCGCAACGAAGAACAGGGCGGGAACCAGCACGAGGCCGAAGCGCAAGGCCGCGAACAGCAGCGGTGGCAGATGCCCGAGGGCGACCTTGATGACCACGAAATTGCTGCCCCAGACGGCGACGACGGCGAGCGCGAGCAGGAAGTGTCGCAGGGGGAGGGCGGCGGGCATGCGGCGATTGTCGCATGCGGATTCAATGCGAGTCTGGCTGCTCTGATTCGCGAGGGCTATCGCGCAGTAATGAGTTGCCGTGTCACCAGCGCCGACTTTCCGAAAATTGGCCAACCATGAACGTCGTGTAATCTGGAATCCGACGCTCATCCAGATAGTTCGTTATCTGTTTTGGCGCGCCCGAGATGATGAAGCTGGGCACTGGATTGCTGTAATTTTGGTGTCCTGAGGAACGTTGCAATCAGTGGGAATCGGCGCATCACTGACTGGTTAGAAGCGAGTTACCTTAATAATCAGGCTATGCATTTTGCGTTCCAACTTTTCACCCTATTGTCGGCGCTAGACAGCCTCCTCATTGGGAAGAACGACGTCCATGGGCATTCGATCAATAAGCTGGCTCATCAGATCAACACGATCGTTGATCATAAATGCAGGCCCGTCCGGGTGATTGGCATGCTCTATGGTTATGCGCGCATGGGCTCGGAATGTAAGGCTCGGAGCGTGTGTCACTGCAAATCGAAAGCCTCGCTCAGTCCGAATGGAATGAATTGCTCGTACCATCGCCGTGCGAAATCCGACGTATGTGAGTGTGCCTAAGCGCTTATTTTTTCGATTCCGAGCGTTCCGCTCATCTGCAATAATTTCCCCACGCTGGTCAACGTCGTAACGGTTAACTGCGTATTTTCGCCAAACGACCGATGTTGCTAAGGGAACCGTCTTGTGATCAGCAGGGGTAAATTTGAAGTCAGTGGCGGGATCGAGGGGTCTAATCCCGTCAATCGCGAAACAACAGCTGCTAACCGAATCTTCGGGAGGAATCGATTCGATCGGATAGTTTGGCTTCGCTTGCTGTACCAATTGAAAATTACGCTACGAATATCTCGGAAAGCTTATCCCGAATTTTTGTTGGGAGCCGTTTTCCGATGAACGGTTCGTTATCGATGTAGATATTTCGCTGATCGACGACCTTACAAAACAAATGCAGTGCTCTCTGCTCGATGGTCAGATACGCATCAACTCTTTCATCTTTGAAGTGAAGAAATACATTCCCCATTTCATCGAACCCGATCGATGGAGCAACTGACACGGGGATTTGATCAGCAATAATTCGCGCTACGCGAATAGTCTTTGGGTTGATTGGGACCAAGTCGATCAGCGACCGGTGCATATCCTGTAACTTCTTCAATTCGATACTTAGCGTGGTCGACCTATAAACCGTGTTCTCTGGTCCTTCAAGCGATGCAGTCGCTACCTGAGTTTCGTCTTCAGCTAGGATCGCGGGGAGGTCTATAGTTTTCGTAACATTTTGGCTTAGAACCGGAGGTCCGTGCGTATGGATGTCCGTGATCGCCAAGTTTCTGTCGTATGCCCAGCCTTGCGTTGCAGCCACCGCCAAGCCTACTGCCAGAAGAAATGGCTTGATGCGGGATTTAGTCTGTTCACCCTCAGCGCGCAGCGAAGTCATCGACACGAATGTAGAGTTCCAGGACTTAATCGAGAACACGTCTAGTTCATCGGGCCACAACATTATTCCTCCTGACCAATTCTTACATCTGGCGGAAAGGTATTGCTCATTTCTCTCAAATTCTCCAACAGCCCTAAGAAAAGGCTGGCACGAGTCTCTATCCTAACTTGCGGGTCGCCCTTCGCAGGTTTGCCGCCCTTAGCATGGCCAATTTCAAAGGGCGAGAATTTGATGAAATCAAGAGTTACATCGAGACTGGACATGCCAGTTCTGACTACATTTGCCGAGGACTCGAACGTCTGCTCAGCTTCACCCGGAATAGGATTTAGTTGCTCAGGCGTCACACCACAGTTGCTCGCAAGCTCAGCAATCGATGGTGAATGAATTTCGCTGACACTCTTTAGCCAATGCACAATATACGCTGGCGCCATGCGCATACAGACTAGCGACCTAAGCGGACCTTCCGATCTGCTTTTCTGAGCGAAAAATATCCCAACAATCCCTCGGTCCAACTCGGTCCAGCACTCTTGTGCATAGTAAATACGTCGCGGGTCGTCAATAGCATTGAAATCGACCGTAAAGGATGACGGCGTCTTGTGCATCGAGGCGACGCTGGCCGACTTCGCCGCAGCTGACTGTTGAAGCTTCTGGAACGGAAGCGATTGCCCGCCTTTAGCCATTAGTATTGAATGAGTCCTACGTAAAAAGTTGATTATATGAGACTTATCGTCCCTGTTGTCAATTACATGTGGATGTCGTTGCCATTGATGCGCTCCCGTTCAAGTAACACGGGGGTATACGGATACCAAAAAGCATTTAGCGCCAGACCTTACTCGCATCACATGCTATGGGCAATTGGCAGCTAGTCCTGCCTAGAGCGGCCATTTGTCGGTTGCCACTATCCTGAATTCGCCACCCCACTAACCACATGCCCCGTCGGCACCAGCCGTGACGCCGGCTCGCAATGCCGGGTCTGGTCGTCGAAGAAGAAGTCGGGTTCGAATTCGCGCAGGAAGCGTGACTTCTCCAGGCCGCCGAGGAACATCGCTTCGTCGACCTCGACCTTCCATTCCATCAGGGTGCGGATCGCGCGTTCGTGCGCGGGGGCGCTGCGCGCGGTGACCAGCGCGGTGCGGACTTTCATTTTTCCGCCGGCGCTGTCGGCGCGCAGGCGGTGCAGGGCTTCGAGCAGGGGCAGGAAGGGGCCGGGCGGTAGCGGGTGCAGTGCGCGGCGTTCCTCGTGGTCCTGGAAGGCGGCGAGGCCCTGCTCCTGGAACACGCGCTCGGCCTCGTCGGAGAACAGTACGGCGTCGCCGTCGAAGGCGATGCGCACTTCCAGCGGGTGCTTCTCGGCCTCGGTCAGCGTCGCCGCATACACGCGCGCGGCGGGGAAGCCGGCGTTGAGCGCTGCGCGCACGTCGGCCTCGTTGGCGGACAGGAACAGGTTGGCGCCCAGCGGCTTGAGGTAGTGGTAGGGCGGCCGCCCGCGCGTGAAGACGCCGCGTTCGAGCGCCAGCCCGGCGGCGCCGGCGGACTTGAAAATGCGCAGGCCGGAGACCGGGTCGTTGCGCGAGAGGATCACCACGGCCACGCGCTGGCGTTCGGGCGTGTTGAAGGCCAGCAGTTTCTGCACCAGCGGGAAGGCGACGCCGGGCCGCGCCGGCTGGTCCATGCGCTCGAGCTGCAGGCGCATGTAGGCGGAATCGTCCTGGTCCTCGAAGACCCGGTTTTCTTCCTCGAAATCGAACAGCGCGCGCGACGACAGCGCGACGACGAGCTGGCCTTCCAGGCTGGCGGGCATCAGGGTCTTCCTTGGGCGTGGCGGTCGCCGTATCGCCAGCGCCGACTCTTGTGGGCAAGCATGGACATCAGGGGAATGCGGATTGGAAACCGATGCCGGCGAGTGTACAGTGAATCTTTTCGGATTCCCCTCCATGACCATGCGCTCGACAATGACGTTTTTCCGCACGCTTCGCCATCTCGCCTTGCTCGCAGCAGCCGCTTTGCTCGCGGCCTGTTCCGCCGCACCACCAGCGCCGACTCCCGTGGTTGCGCAACTGGCGCCGGGCGGCACGCTGCGCGCGGCGATCAACTACGGCAACCCGATCCTGGCGACGCGCGATGCAGCGACCGGCGAGCCGCGCGGCGTTTCGGTCGATCTGGCGCGCGAGCTGGCGCGGCGCCTGGGCGTGCCCTTCGAGCCGGTGATCTACACGGCGGCGGGCAAGGTGGTCGAGGGCATCAAGGCCGGCGCCTGGGATGTCGGCTTCTTCGCCATCGATCCGGTGCGCGCGGCGGATACCGATTTCAGCGCGGCCTATGTGGTGATCGAGGGGGCCTACCTGGTGCCGCAGGATTCGCCGATCCGGCGCAACGAGGAGGTCGACCGCGCGGGCGTGCGCGTGGTGGTCGGCCGCGGCAGCGCCTACGACCTCTACCTCACGCGCAACCTGAAGCAGGCGAAGCTGCTGCGCGTGCCGACCTCGCCGGAGGTGACGAACACGATGGTGGCGGAAAGGATCGAGGTGGCGGCGGGGGTGAAGCAGCAGCTGCAGGCCGATCAGAAACGCGTGCCCGGCCTGCGCCTGCTCGACGGGCGCTTCATGGCCATCAATCAGGCGATGGCGGTGCCCAAGGGCCGCGCGGCGGGGGCGGCCTACGTGGCGGCATTCGTCGAGGAGATGAAGGCCTCGGGCTTCGTTGCCGATGCGCTCAGGCGCCACGGCGTCGAGGGTGCCGTGGTGGCTGAAGCGGCGCGCCAATGAAAAAGGGCGGCGCGGCTGCCCGCGTCGCCCCTCGAAGTTGGATGCGGCCCCGGCTCAGCAGCCGGCGACGCACTTGCCGCCGCTGTCGAACTCCATGGTCTTGCCGCTGAGCGGCACATGCACCGGCACCTTGACGGCCTTGATGAAGGTTTCCGTTTTCGATCCGGGCAGCACCTTGCCGCCCTTGGTGGCGACTTCATTGACGTGCGAGGCGATCACCGAGGCCGGCTTGACCAGGTCGTTGATGACATAGGCCGCTTCGGTCGGGCCGGTGCTGTAGGTGTCGCCGATGTTCATCACCGCCAGCTTGGCCGCGTAATGGCCGCGCACGACCTTCTCCTGCTCGGCGGTGATGCCGGTGTCGCCGGAGAGGTAAGCCACCAGGCCGTTGCTGAACTTCAGGATGTAGCCGGTGGCCTCGCCGACATAGCCGGCAATGCCGGCGTCCTTCATGTTCTTGCCCAGCTCGCCGCCGATGAAGTCGGGGTCGAGGCCGTTGCTGTGGATCGCCTGCACCGTGGCGATGGTGACGCCGCCGATCTTCACGCTGGCGCCGAAGCGGGCGAGGATCGAGTTCTTCGGGTCGCCGCCGGCGGCCTTGAGCTTGTTGGCGAAGAAGGGCGGCATCTCGCTGCCGGTCACGATCTTGGCGTTCTTGGCCACGGCGATGTTGACGGCGTTGGTGTTCGGCAGGGCCGAGACCGAACCGTCCGGCTTGTCGCAGGTGCCGGAGTTGGGCGCCTTGTTGTGCGCGTTGCCGACATGGTCGCCATGCATGTGGGTGACGAGGACGACGTCGATCTTGCCCAGGCGCGGATCGTCCGCGCCGGCGACGGTGCGGCCCGGATCGTAGAGGATGCGCGTGCCGTTCGGGTCCTCGAAGATCATGGCGCGGTCGAGCGGGCAGAGTTCGCCCTCCTGGCCGCCGAGCGGCGTGACTTTCACGTTGGCCGCGAAGGCGGGCTGCGCAAGCAGCGCGCCGGCGGCGAGCGCGCCAAGCAATGAAGCGATTTTCATGGTGGGTCTCCTGTTGGGCATTTTCTTGATTTCGGTGCTGCGCCAAAACGGTACCATGTTTTAGGTCTCAACGAATGCCCGTTCGCGGAGAATTGCCGCGCCCGGCGCAGGTGCGGCCGGCCTGCCGCCGGGTGGAGATTTCTTCAGTTCGCCGAGGGCGAGCCGGGGGCCCGGCGTTTTCGCGGCTTGGCCGTCTCGGGCGCGGCGGCATACATCTGCGTCATGCGCGCGGCTTCGTCGGCGACGCGGCTGCGCAGGTCGGGCGGGGACAGCACCTCGACATCGGCGCCGAACTTGAGGATGTCCATGATCAGCTCGCGGTGGTCGGCGTAGGGGAATTCCAGCAGCCAGGAGCCGTCGGCATCGAAGCTGCCTTTCTGCTTCGGGTGCCAGGTTTCCTGCGCGACCCAGCGCGCGCGCTTGGGCGTGAAGCGCAGCCTGGCGTGCTGCAGCTTGCGCCCGGAGAAGATGCCGTACCCTGCGCCGAGCACTTCGTCCAGGCTGCGATGCGAGACTTCGCGCGCCTTCTTCTCGATGACATCGGCCTGACGGATGGAATCGAGGGCGAAGTTGCGGATGTCGTTGCGCAGGTGGCACCAGGCGTCGAGGTACCAGTTCTCGCGGTAGTACACAAGGCGTTGCGGCGAGACTTCGCGCTCGGTGGTTTCGCCGCTGCCGCGGGCAAAGTAGGTAATGGCGAGACGCTTGCGGCGCAGCAATGCGGAGCCGACCTTCTCGAAATGGGTGAGCTTGAGATCACGCTTGCCCAGCCCGACGATCAGGACGCGGCGGCGGATTTCCTCGGCGGCATTTTCGGCGCTGCCGAGCAGGCTGTTGAGGCGGGCGATCAGCGGCTGGATGTGCGGCGTGAGTATGCCGCCGGGATCGAGGTCGGTGAGCAGATGCTGCATCGTCAGCAAGGCGTGCACCTCGCCGGAGTTGAACCACAGGCCGGGCAGTTCGTATTGGCCGCCGCTCTCGGCGTGCGGAGCTTCGAAGCGATAGCCGCCGCCATCGCGATCCCAGATGATCGGCGCGTTGAGCCGGTTGCGCATGTATTCGAGGTCGCGCTTGAGCGTGGCGCGGGAAACCTCCAGTGCCGCCATCAGATCGGCGAAAGACACCACGCGCCGCTCGTGAATCATCTGGTCGATCTTGTAGAAGCGCTCAGTGCGATCCATGACGCGACTCGGAGGTGAATTGGCGGAAGTGCTCGAGGCGGCGCGGGTGGATCACGCCGCTGGCCACGGCGGCCTTGATCGCGCAGTCCGGCTCGGCCAGGTGCTTGCAGTCGCGGAAGCGGCACTGGCCCAGGAAGGGGCGAAACTCGACAAAGCCGAATTCGATTTCCTGCGGCGTCAGATGATTGAGTCCGAATTCCTGCAGGCCGGGGCTGTCAATCAGCGTGCCGCCCGGGCAGGTGTCGGCCGGCAGCCGATAGAGGCGGGCGTAGGTGGTGGTGTGCTTGCCGGTGTCCAGCGCGGTCGAGATCTCGCGGGTGGCGGCCGCGGCACCCGGCACCAGGGCGTTGATCAGGGTCGACTTGCCCATGCCGGACTGGCCGACCATGACCGAGCTTTCGCCCGCCAGCAGCGGCAGCAGGGGCGAGGCGTCGAGCTTGGCTGAGAGTTCGACGACGCGACAGCCCAGCGCCACAAACGGCGCCAGCAGGGCGCGGGCGGCGGGCAGCGCGGCGGCGAGGTCGCACTTGTTGAGCACGATGACCGGCTGCAGGCCTTCGTGTTCTGCGGCGACCAGCGCGCGGCTGAGCAGCATGTCGGAAAACGAGGGATCGGTGGCGACCACCAGCAGCAACTGCGTGGCATTGGCCGCGATCAGCTTCTGGCGGTAGGCGTCGCTGCGGTAGAGCAGGCTGCGCCGCGGCGCGTGGCCGGTGATCTGGCCGTCGGCGGTGAGATCGACTTCGTCGCCGACCGCGAAGGGGCTTTTCTTGCCGCGCGGATAGCCGGTGGCGAGGATGCCGTCGGCCAGTTCGATCTCGTAGTGCCGGCCGAAGGCGGCAACGATGGTACCGCGCTTGAGCAATGGACCGTTCAAGAAAAATTACAGCGTGAGCAGGGCATCGATCTTCGCCGCGCAGATGAAGTCGTTCTCGGAGAGGCCGCCGATCGCATGCGTGGTGTAGCTAACCGTGCACTGGCCCCAGGCGACGGCCAGGTCGGGATGGTGGTCCTCGCGGTGCGAGATCCAGGCCGTCGCATTGACGAAGGCGATGGTCTCGTAATAGTTCTTGAACGTGTAGGTCTTGGTGATCAGGGTGCCCTGGCGCTGCCAGCCGTCGAGCGTGGCCAGTAGTTTGGCGGCTTCATCGTCGCTGAGCGGCGGCACGCCGCCCTCGCAGGGTTTGCATTTGCCTTTTGACAGGTCGCAGACGAGGTTCATGCGGGCTCTCCTCAGGATGGTTTCAGCCGCGCGATGCGCTGGCTGGCGGGTGGATGGGAATCGTGGAACAGCGAGTGCAGCGGGTCCGGGGTCAGGGTCGCGGCATTGTCGCGATACAGCGTGACCAGCGCGGCGATCAGATCGGCGGCGTTGGTCTGCTTGGCGGCGTAGGCATCGGCCTGGTATTCGTGGCGGCGCGAGAGCGCCGAGGTCAGTGGCGCCAGCGGGAAGAGGAACACCGGCAGCACCATGGAGAACAGCAGCAGGCCCATCGCCGTGCCGTCGGCGCCGACTCCCAGGCCCGTGAAAAACCAGGGCTGATCGATCAGTTGCCCGAGCAGCCAGAGAAAGGCCAGGCTCAGGGCACCGGTGAGGACGATGCGCTTGATCACGTGGTGGTGGCGGAAATGCCCGAGTTCATGTGCCAGCACCGCTTCGATCTCCTCGGGTGCGAGTCTTTCCAGCAGGGTGTCGAAGAACACGATGCGCTTGGTGCGGCCAAAGCCGGTGAAATAGGCATTGCCATGCGCCGAGCGCTTCGAGCCATCCATCACGAACAGACCCGAGGAGGCAAAACCACAGCGCTCAAGCAGGGCTTCGATGCGCGCCTTGAGCGAGGCATCTTGCAGTGGCGTGAATTTGTTGAACAGCGGTGCGATCACCGTCGGGTAGAGGAACAGCACCAGCAGGTTGAAGCCGAGCCAGACCAGCCAGACGTATAGCCACCAGTACTTGCCCATGGCATCCATCAGCCACAGGACGGCGAGCAGCAGCGGCCCGCCGACCAGCACCGTGAGTGCGGCGCCCTTGGCCAGATCGGCGAACCAGAGCGGCCAGGTCAGCTTGTTGAAACCGAAGCGCGCCTCGATGCGGAAGGTTCGGTAGAGGCTGGCCGGCAGGCCGATGACGAAGCCGATCAGGCCGACGCAGGCGAACAGGGCCAGGCCATGCAGATAGCCGCTGTCGAGCCATCCACGCAGGCTTTGATCGATCAGGGCGAGTGCGCCGCCGAGCGTCAGGGCCAGCAGGACCACGGTGTCGACCAGGATTTCGATCAGGCCGACGCGCACCTTGGCCACCGTGTAGTCGGCGGCCTTGCGATGATCGGCGAGATCGATGCGGCCGGCAAAGCCGGCCGGCACATGGTCGCGGTGGGCGACGACGTGACGCAGGTGCCTGAGGTCGAGCCACAGGCGCAGGGCCGTGGACAAGGCTAGGGCGGCAAGAAAGAGCAGGGTGAACTGGTATGAGGTCATGGGCAGGGGCCCGCTGTGCGAAAATGCGGCGACACAAGAATAGGCTTTGGAAAATTATGGCACAGGATCAGAACGCGCTTGTCTGGCTGGACATGGAAATGACCGGCCTCAGTCCCGACAATGATCGCATCATCGAGCTGGCGATGGTTGTCACCAACTCGAATCTCGACATTGTGGCCGAGGCGCCGACCTGGACGGTGCATCAGTCCGATGCGGTGCTCGACGGCATGGACGAGTGGAACACCAAGACCCACGGCCGCTCCGGCCTGACGCAGCGGGTCAAGGAGTCGATTCTCAGCGAAGCCGAGGTCGAAGCACAGGCGCTGGAATTTCTGCGACGTCACGTGCCGCGCATGACCACGCCGATGTGCGGCAATTCGATTTGCCAGGACCGGCGCTTCATGGCGCGCTACATGCCGAAACTGGAGGACTGGTTTCATTACCGGAATCTCGATGTGTCGACGCTCAAGGAATTGTGCAAGCGCTGGAAGCCGGAGGTGGCCAAGGGATTGAAGAAGCACGGTAAGCACGAGGCGCTGGCGGACGTTCTCGAGTCGATCAACGAACTCAAGTATTACCGCGAGCATTTTCTCAAGCTGTAATTCCAATCCGCAATAGAACCGATACTTTGTCGACTACGCCTTGCCGTGCTACAGCACTGTCTGCGGCTTGTCTTCGCGTCTCGCCTCTATTGCGCATCGGAATGATTAGTTTGCTCGCCGATACAGCCGCAGGCGTTCGCTCTTGTCGCCGGGACGCGAGGTTTCGCGGACCAGGGTCCAGCCCGGCAGGTCTTTCTCGGTGCCGGGACCGGTCTGCATTATCAGGTAGCGGCAGTCCTTGGCGCGGCTTGCGCCGACGGTGCGGATGTCGTTGAAGTAGTCGAGCGAGGCGCGTTGCGCCAGCCCCAGGCCGCGCCGTGCGATGCACCCGGGATCGCTGCCGAGGGCCTGGCGAAAGTCGGCGCTGACGCTACGGTAGCTTTTCCCATACTCGATCCAGGGCAGCCAGAGCGCCATCAACAGCAGCCAGATGGTGGTCAGCCCGACGCTCCAGCGCGCCGCCGCGCGCCACGGCGAGCGCGGCGTGCGCAGCATGACCGCGATCCAGCCGACGCTGACGGCGATCGCCAGCACGATGGCAAGGGTGGAGGCCTCGGCAATGAAGCCGGGAGCCGGCTTGGTGAAGTTCTTGGCGACGCGGGCCGGTTCCCCGGTCAGCATGGCAATGCCGCCCAGCCAGATCAAGGCCGCGATGAGCGTGAAGGTCATCATGCCGAACCAGTCGAAAGCGCTGGCGGCGCCGCGTCGCAGTCGCCCCGCCCCGGCCGCTGCCAGCAGGGTGAGCGGGACCAGTGCGGGCATCAGTGCCGTCGGCCTTGGGGCATCGGCGAAAAACATGAACAAGGCTGTCGCCGTCGCGGTCAGCAGCAAGGCGGTTGGCGCCTTGAGCAGATGTCGGCGCTCGAGCCAGAGGCTCCACAGGGCCAACGGCAGCACGGGCCAACTGGCCCAGGCCAGCAGTTCAAAATGGTTGCGACTGAAGCCGCCGCGCAGTGTCAGGCTGGCCTGTTCGGCGGCCCACCAGATATCGAACAGGGCAGGGGATTGCTGCCACAGCAGCAACGGCCATGGCAGCATCAGCATGAGAGCGATGGACGCGGCGGCCAGCCACGCGGCGAGGCTGCTCCGCAGCCGCCACGCCGGGTGCAGGACCAGCATCAGCCCGGTCGCCAGTTGAATGGCGGCGCCATCGATACCGGTGCCGAGGAAGCCGATGCCGATGCCGGCGCCGAAGATCAGTCCGCCGCGCAGCGGCTTCTGTCGCCAGACGGAGAGGCCCCACAGGGAGATGATGAAACCGGTAATCGCAACTATTGCCGGCTGGGCCTCGTGCAGCGGTACCAGCAGGCCCAGGGTGCCGATGGCGAGCAAGGGGGCGGCCAGTGCGGCGCTGGCTCCCAGCAGTTGCTGCGCCATGCGCGAAAGGATGGCGAGAAAGGCGGCACCGAACAGAACCGAAGCCAGGCGCGCGGCATCGTGCCAGGGCAAGAGCCCCCCCAGCAGCTTGCCGCAGACGGCCGCCACCCAGTGATAGAGCGGTGGTGAAACCAGCCAGGGGTCGCCGGCGATGCGCGGCACCAGCCAATCGCCTCCGGCCATGCCAAAAGCGACACCGAGGTGCAGAACGTCGTCCGGCTTCCATGGGTCATGCCCCACGGCTCCCGCCAGCAGCCAGATGGCACAGAGAAAAAATGTACCGTACCGCGCCAGCTTCGGTGCAGGGATGTGGTTGCGGTCAGTCAGGTCAGGCACTGTGAGTCCGTCTCATAATTGCTGCACATTCATGATCTGGGCGCCATAAAAAAAGGCAGCCCGAGGGCTGCCTGTTTTCCGCTGCATTCGGCGCTGGCCAGGGTTCAGGCTGCCTTCTTGCTGTACTTCAGGCGGAAACGCTCGACACGGCCGGCGGTGTCGACGATCTTCTGCTTGCCGGTGTAGAACGGGTGGCAGGCGGAGCAGACTTCGATATGCAGCGGCTTGATGCTGGTGGAGCGGGTATTGAACTTGTTTCCGCAACTGCAGGTAACTTCGATGTCACCGTAGTTCGGATGGATGGCGTCTTTCATTTCAATGTCCTCTTAGTTGCAGGCGCGGTTCGTGGGTTTGGCGAACCGACAGAACGCAGCATTATCCGCTAATTTTCTTCTCTACGCAATCAGCGCTGGCGCATGGCGTCAAAGAACTCGCCGTTGTTCTTGGTCGCCTTGACCTTGTCCAGCAGGAACTCCATCGCTTCCATGTCGTCCATGTTGTACAAGAGTTTCCTCAGGATCCACATTTTCTGCAGCACGGCGGGTACCAGCAACAGTTCCTCGCGGCGGGTGCCCGAACGATTGACGTTGATCGCAGGATAGACGCGCTTTTCCGCCATCTTGCGGTCAAGGTGGATTTCCATGTTGCCGGTGCCCTTGAATTCCTCGTAAATCACGTCGTCCATGCGCGAACCGGTTTCGATCAGCGCGGTGGCGATGATGGTCAGCGAGCCGCCTTCCTCGATATTGCGGGCGGCACCGAAGAAGCGCTTGGGCTTTTGCAGGGCGTTGGCATCGACGCCGCCGGTGAGGACCTTGCCCGAGGCGGGCTGCACGGTATTGTAGGCACGTGCCAGGCGGGTGATGGAGTCGAGCAGGATCACCACGTCGCGTTTGTGTTCGACCAGGCGTTTGGCCTTTTCGATGACCATTTCCGCGACCTGGACATGGCGCGTGGCCGGCTCGTCGAAGGTCGAGGCAATTACTTCGCCCTTGACGGTGCGGGACATTTCCGTCACTTCTTCGGGCCGTTCGTCGATCAGCAGGACGATCAGCGTGACATCGGGATGGTTGCTGGTGATGGCGTGCGCAACGTGCTGCATCAGAACGGTCTTGCCCGCCTTGGGCGGCGATACGATCAGGCCGCGCTGGCCTTTGCCGATCGGCGCGATCATGTCGATCACGCGGCTGGTGATGTTCTCTTCGCTGCGGATGTCGCGCTCGAGCAACATGTGATTCGTCGGGTGCAGCGGCGTGAGGTTTTCGAACAGGATCTTGTGCTTGGAAGCTTCCGGCGATTCGCCATTGACGCGATCCACCTTGACCAGCGCGAAATAGCGCTCGCCTTCCTTAGGTGAGCGAATCTCGCCTTCGATGGTGTCGCCGGAACGCAGGTTGAAGCGGCGCACCTGGCTCGGGCTGATGTAAATGTCGTCGGTGCTGGAGAGGTAGGACTCCTCGGGAGCGCGCAGGAAACCGAAGCCGTCGGGGAGGATTTCGAGGACGCCGTCGCCGACGATGATTTCGCCCTTCTTGGCCTGGTTCTTCAGCAAGGCATAGATCAGTTCCTGCTTGCGCAGCCGGTTGGCGCCTTCAATGTTGTTGGCGGCCGCCATCTCCAGCAGTTGGCTGACATGATGGGCTTTGAGCTCGGATAGGTGCATGGACTACCTGCGCAGAATTTCCGGCGGGAAGCGCCGGAACAGAGGGATGTAGGGAATGAATTCAGAAAAGAATTCGATCAGGAAGGGAATCGAATCGGCACCTTAAGGGCGTGGGCGCCTGCGTTGCTTGTGAGCGGCCCGGAATCAGACTCCGAGCCGGAATGTAACGGGATCAGAGATTGCTGTCAATGAATGCAGTTAGTTGCGACTTCGACAGGGCGCCCACTTTTTGCGCCTCCACGCTGCCGCCCTTGAACAGAAGCAGCGTCGGGATGCCACGGATGCCAAACTCTCCGGGAACCTTTGGATTGTCGTCGATGTTGAGCTTGGCCACGCGCAACTTGCCGGAATAGTCCTTGGCTACCTCCTCGAGAATGGGCGCGATCATCTTGCAAGGGCCGCACCATTCGGCCCAGAAGTCGACCAGAGTTGGCAAGGCGGAGTCGAGCACTTCTGCTTTGAAAGTGCTGTCGGTGACGTGGTGAATGTGTTCGCTCATGGATTCCTCGAGGAGTTTTGCGTTGCGCTTGCCGCATCTGCGGCCGGACTGCGCGATGAATTGCAGCGACTGCAGCCGCGTGCATGGTCGAATCCTAGCAAAAAAAATCGGCCATGGCGAACTCTGCCTCGTGCCAATGGCGCAGGGCGATGGTACATTGTCTGCTGAAACTGGAGCGTAACCATGACCTATGTTGTCACTGAATCCTGCATCAAATGCAAATACACGGATTGCGTGGATGTTTGCCCTGTGGATTGTTTCCATGAGGGGCCCAACTTCCTTGTGATCGATCCCGAGGAGTGCATCGACTGCACTCTGTGCGTCGCCGAGTGTCCGGTGGAGGCTATTTTTGCCGAGGATGACGTACCAAAGGGACAGGAGCACTTCACTGCGCTGAATGCCGAACTGGCGAAGACCTGGCCGGTCATCATCGAGCGCAAGGAGCCGCCGGCCGATGCCGACGAGTGGGCCGAAAAGAAGACCGGAAAACTCGATTTGCTGGAGCGCTGAACCCCCATGTCCGGCAACACGTTCGGCTCGCTTTTCTGCGTCACGTCATTCGGTGAATCCCACGGCCCGGCGATCGGTTGCGTGGTCGACGGCTGTCCGCCAGGCTTGGAAATATCGGCAGCCGACATCCAGGCCGACCTTGATCGGCGCAAGCCCGGAACATCGCGCCACGTCACCCAGCGGCGCGAATCGGATACGGTCGAGATTCTCTCCGGCGTCTTCGAAGGGCGCACCACGGGAACGCCGATCGGCTTGCTGATCCGTAATGAGGACCAGCGCAGCAAGGACTACGGCAATATTGCCGAGACATTTCGTCCGGGACATGCCGACTACACCTATTGGCAGAAATACGGGATCCGCGATCACCGTGGCGGCGGTCGTTCTTCGGCGCGCGAGACGGCAGTGCGCGTCGCCGCGGGGGCCATCGCCAGAAAGTGGCTGCAGCAGCGTTACGGCATAACGGTGCGCGGCTGGATGAGCCAGTTGGGGAGCGTCGAGATTCCGTGGCTGGACGAGGCGGCGATCAATACCAATCCCTTTTTCGTTGCCAATGCCGGGATCGTCCCCCAGCTCGAAGAGTACATGGATGCCTTGCGCAAATCGGGCGATTCGGTGGGCGCGGAAATCACCGTGGTGGCGCGCGGCGTGCCGGTCGGCTGGGGCGACCCGGTGTACGGGCGCCTCGATGCCGATATCGCTTATGCCATGATGGGCATCAATGCCGTCAAGGGCGTGGAAATTGGCGCCGGTTTTGAATCGGTGACACAAAAGGGCAGCGAACATGGAGATGAACTGACCCCCGAGGGCTTTCTCGGCAACAATGCGGGAGGCATATTGGGCGGCATCTCGACCGGGCAGGATGTGGTGGTGAAGATGGCGGTCAAGCCGACTTCGAGCATTCGCCTGCCGCGTCGCACCATCAATCTTGCCGGAGAGCCGGCCATTATCGAAACCCACGGCCGGCATGATCCCTGTGTCGGCATTCGCGCCACGCCGATCGCCGAAGCGATGCTGGCCCTGGTGCTGATCGATGCGGCCCTGCATCATCGCGCCCAATGCGCCGATGTCGCATGCCCGACGCCCGCGATTCCCGGCAAGGCCCCTGATGTCGCCTGATAGAATTTGAGCAATATTTTCAATACTGCGGGGTAGGAAACCATGCAAGTCGATCACCACGATCTCTACACCGAATTCCCCGATATGCGCGACGCCATCGATGGGCTGAAGGCTGAGGGTGGTTACATCGGCAGTCTGTTCGGGCGCTACCACCGCCTCACCGGCAAGGTCGAAGACCTCGAGGAACAAGATATGCCGGTCGCCGACTTCACGTTCGAAGACATGAAGAAGGCGCGGGTCAAACTCAAGGACGAGATATTCCACCTGTTGCGGGCGTTTCGGGCCGGCCAGAAACACAAAGCTTGATCTTTCTGGCGCACGGCCGTCTGGCCGCCTGGTATTTCTGGTACTTCGCCTTCATCGGCGCCTTCCTGCCGTATTTCGCGCTCTATCTGCAGTCGATAGGTCTTTCTGCCACCCGCATCGCGGTGTTGATGTCGCTCGGGCAGTTGATGCGCCTGCTGGCGCCGCTGCTGTGGAGTTGGCTGGCGGACAGTGGCGGCAGGCGTGTGCGTATCGTCGTCGGCTCGACGGCGGCCTCGCTGGCGAGTTTTTCGGTGGTGTTTCTGACGCAGGATTTTGTCGGTCTGCTGATCGGCATGGCGATTCTTCATTTCTTCTGGAGTGCGTCGCTGCCGCTGGTCGAAGCGCTGACGCTGGGGCATCTCGCGGCCAATCCGGAGCGCTACGGCCGTATCCGGCTCTGGGGTTCGGTCGGTTTTGTTGTCACGGTGATGGGGGTTGGCTTTCTACTCGATTCGGCGCCGATCAGTGCGCAGCTCTGGGTGAGCTGGGCCTTGCTGCTGGGTACCCTGGTCAGCGCCCTGACGCTGACCGAGGTCAGGAGCAATGCGGGCCAGTTCGCCGGTCCGATCGTCGATGTATTGCGCCAGCGCAAAGTCGTGTTCCTCCTTGGCGCCGGACTGTTGATGTCCGCGGCGCATGGCGCGCTGTATGTCTTCTACTCGATTCATCTGGTGGCGCAGGGGTACGGCAAGACCATGGTCGGACTGTTATGGACCTTGGGCGTGCTGGCCGAGATTGTGGTGTTCCTGCTCATGCCCCGAATTTCAGCCTTGGTCTCCATGCGGCGGATCCTGCTGGCCTGCTTCGCCCTGGCGAGCTTGCGTTTTATGCTGATCGGCTGGGCGGTTGAATTCATCGGCCTCCTGGTGTTCGCCCAACTGCTGCATGGCGCCAGCTTCGGCGCACACCATGCCGCGACCATGGCGGCACTCAATCGCTGGTTCGTCGCGGGCCACCAGGCGCGGGCGCAGGCGCTCTACGGCAGCACTGCCTATGGCGCAGGTGGTTTGGGCGGCGCCTTGCTGGCGGGCGCCTTGTGGGAACAGGTTGGCCCCGGGATCACCTTCAGCGCGGCTTCCCTGCTTGCTTTGCTCGGCCTGATTCTGGTCTGGCGCGGCGTTCCGGGTGATTCGGCGGGCGCGGCTGTGCGATAATTCAATGCTGTCGCCAGAGCCGCATGGCGCTGGTTTCTTGCATAGAGGGTTTTCAATGAAAATTTGCGTTCTGCCCGGCGATGGTATCGGGCCGGAAATTATGGTTGAGGCCGTTCGGGTCCTCAAGGCGCTCGATCTCGGCTTTGAAATGGAAGAAGCCCTGCTGGGAGGTTGTGCGGTGGATGCCACCGGCAGCCCCTATCCGGAAGCCACGCAGAAGCTGGCGCTGGCCGCCGATGCGGTGCTGCTCGGTGCCGTTGGCGGTCCCAAATGGGACAGCAATCCACGCGAGCAAAGGCCCGAGCGCGGACTGCTGGGCATTCGCAAGCAGCTTGGCCTGTTCGCGAATCTGCGCCCGGCCATTCTTTATCCCGAATTGGCCAATGCCTCCACACTCAAGCCCGAAGTGGTGGCGGGGCTTGATATTCTGATCGTGCGCGAACTGACGGGGGATATCTACTTCGGCCAGCCGCGAGGCATCGAGGTGCGCGACATTGATGGTCAAAAGCAGCGCTTCGGCTTCAATACCATGCACTACACCGAGAGCGAGATCCGGCGCATCCTGCGCGTGGCGTTCGAGGCCGCACGCAAGCGCAGCCGCAAGGTCTGTTCGGTGGACAAGATGAACGTGCTGGAATGCACCCAGCTGTGGCGCGACGTTGCCACCGAGACGGGGCTGGAGTACCCGGACGTCGAACTCACGCATATGCTGGTGGATAATGCCGCGATGCAACTGGTGAAGAATCCCAAGCAGTTCGACGTCATGGTCACCGGCAACATGTTCGGCGACATTCTGTCGGACGAGGCGTCGATGCTGACCGGTTCGATCGGCATGCTGCCGTCCGCGTCCCTTGATGCCAACAACAAGGGGCTTTACGAGCCGTCGCATGGTTCCGCGCCGGACATCGCCGGCAAGGGCGTGGCCAATCCGCTGGCGACGATCCTTTCCGTGGCCATGATGCTGCGCTACACTTTTGCCAACGAGGCTGCTGCCGTGCGCATCGAGAGTGCCGTGAAAAAAGTCCTTGCACAGGGACTGAGAACCGGCGACATTTTCGAGCCGGGAATGAAAAAGGTCGGCACCCGGGCAATGGGCGACGCAGTACTTGCGGCACTGTAATTCGATAACGAAAGATTGATCATGAAGCGTGTAGGTCTGGTGGGTTGGCGTGGCATGGTGGGCTCGGTGCTGATGCAGCGCATGCGGGAGGAGGATGATTTCGCCCTCATCGAGCCGGTGTTTTTCACGACGTCGAATCCTGGCGGCAAGGCGCCGGAGTTCGCCAAGGGGGCACCGCCGCTCAAGGACGCCAAAGACATTGCTGCGCTGAAGACGCTGGACATCATCATCAGCTGCCAGGGCGGCGACTACACTACGGAAGTCTTCCCGAAGCTGCGCGCGGAAGGCTGGAAGGGGCACTGGATTGATGCGGCTTCGAGCCTGCGCATGAAGGACGACACCGTGATCATTCTCGATCCGGTGAACCTTGACGTGATCAAGGATAGCCTGGCCAAGGGCGGCCGCAACTGGATCGGCGGCAATTGCACGGTGAGCCTGATGCTGATGGGCCTGGGCGGCCTGTTCAAGGCGGGGCTGATCGAGTGGATGACATCGATGACGTATCAGGCGGCATCCGGTGCCGGCGCACAGAACATGCGCGAACTGCTGGCGCAAATGGGTGAGACGCATCGCGTGGTGAAGAACCTGCTCGACGACCCGGCCTCGGCGATCCTCGACATCGACCGCGAGGTTGCCGGCATCCTGCGTGACAACAGTTTCCCCACGGCGAACTTCGGCGTGCCGCTGGCCGGTTCGCTGATTCCATGGATTGACAAGGATCTCGGCAATGGCCAGAGCCGCGAGGAATGGAAGGGGCAGGCCGAAACCAACAAGATTCTCGGGCGCACTGCTGCGCCGATTCCGGTCGATGGGCTCTGCGTGCGCATCGGCGCCATGCGTTGCCATTCACAGGCCTTGACCATCAAGCTGACCAGGGATGTGCCGCTGGACGAGATCAACGGCATCTTGGCGGCTCACAATGATTGGGTTAAGGTGGTGCCGAATCAGCGCGAGATCACGCTGAAGGAACTGACGCCGACGGCTGTGACCGGTACCCTGGGCGTTCCCGTAGGACGCCTACGAAAACTCAGTATGGGTCCCCAGTATTTGTCGGCATTTACTGTTGGCGACCAGCTTCTTTGGGGCGCTGCAGAACCATTGCGGCGCATGCTGCGCATCCTGTTGCATTGATGCCGCGCGCGGGATGCAACCAGAATGTAATGAGAAGGTTGAGCTTGCATCGCTAACACCATGATGTTATTTTAGTTACCGTGGTTGGGCTCAACGCTGAAATCCGCAGGGGATACTGCCACTCTTCTCTTGCGGGGAGATTAAGGCTGTCGTTAGCCTCCACTGGAACAGGAGGTTTTAGTTCCGGCATAACGCCAACAGAGCCGGCGTTAGCCTCCACTGAAACTTCGTTTTGATAACATGACAAAAAGCCCGCCGGGAGTCACAGTGCCCAATACTGACAAGCGAAAACGTCTCAAGGCCACCGTCATAGCGGCGGCGATTGCTGTCCTGCCGCTGGCGACACATGCTGCCGGCCTGGGCAAGATTACCGTCCTCTCGGCTTTGGGGCAGCCGCTCAAGGCTGAACTTGAGGTTACGGCAACTCGTGACGAAGCGTCTTCCGTGGCAGTCAAGGTAGCTGCTGCCGATGCCTTCCGCCAAGCTGGTATCGACTACTCGCCGGCCTTGGCGAGTTTGCGCTTTTCCCGCGAGATCAAGGAACGCGGCGGCCGTCGCTACCTGGAAGTAAGCACTGATCGTCCCATGAACGAGCCGTTCATCGACATGCTGGTCGAATTGAGTTGGGCTTCGGGGCGGCTGATCCGCGAGTACACTTTCCTGCTTGATCCGCCCGATCTGGCACCCAGAATCGCGCCGGCACCGATTGCGGCACCCGAGGTGAGGACCGAGCCGCCGCTGGCGAGGCCTGCAGAACAGCCGGCGGTCACGATCCCGCCGGAAGCCCGCCCGGTGGGCGATAGCAGTGCGCCGGTGTCGATGCTGCCGCCCGAGAAGCGCAGGGAGGAACCCGCCGCGGGTAACCTGCGAACTGTAGTTTCGGGCGATACCCTCGGCAAGATCGCGGCGCAGACAAGGCCGGAGGGTGTCAGCCTTGATCAGATGCTGGTCGCGCTGTTTCGCAGCAACAGAGATGTTTTTGACAGCGGCAACATGAATCGCATCAAGGCCGGGAAGATTCTTTCGATCCCGGACGCTGAAACGGCGAACAAGGTTTCCGCCGTCGAAGCGCGTCACGAGATTGTCGCTCAGGCCGCCGATTTCAATGCCTATCGCAAGCGTTTGGCTGCTGCTGCGGCGGCCGAGCCGGCTAGGGATCAGAGCGCAAAGCAAGCCGTCAGCGGAAAGATCGCGCCCAAAGTGGAAGACAAGGCGCCGCTTGCGACGGGCAAGGACAAACTGGAGGTTTCCCGCACGGAAGCGGCGAAGGATGCCAAGGGCCGGCCGCTGCAGGGGCGCATCGCGGTCCTCGAAGAGGATCTGGTATCGCGCGACCGGGCGCTGAAGGAAGCCGGCAGCCGCATCGCTGATCTGGAAAAGAATATCGGTGACCTGAAGAAACTCGCCGAGATGAAGAGCCAGGTCGGCGTCGATCTTCAAAAGCAGGCTCAGGCGACGAAGCCGGCTCCTGCAGACGTCAAGAAGACGGAGGCTGCCGCTCCGGCTCCGGCGGTGAAACCGGCGGAAGCGGCCAAGGCAGCGGAACCGCCGAAACCCGCGGAAGCCGCCAAGCCAGAGGCCGCGGCGGCGCCTGTGGATGCAGGCGCCGGAGCCAAACCGGCGGGTGAAGCGAAGCCGGTCGAAGCGCCCAAGCCGCCTCCGCCGAAGAAGAAAGTCGTTGCACCTCCTCCAGAGCCGGAGCCCGACTTCATGGAGGAAAACGGGCCGCTGGTATATGGTGGCGGTGCCGTTCTGGCGCTTCTGTTCGGCTGGCTGGGAATTTCGGCTTACCGCAAGAAGCGCGCCGCAGCGGTTGACGCCAACGCAACCATTGCCCAAGCCGATCTTTCGGCGCATTCGCTGTTCAGTTCCACAACGGTAGCCCCTCCCCCGAGCGAGCAGGAGTCCAGCCAATTCAGTTCTACCGGTGTGGGCATGGCAGCGCATCTGGACACCGTTGATCCGGTCGTCGAAGCAGACACCTTCCTGGCTTTTGGCCGCGATGCGCAGGCGGAAGAGATTCTTCTGGACGCTCTGAAGACCGATCCGCAGCGGCAGGCAATTCATCTGAAGTTGCTAGACATCTATGCTGCGCGCAAGAATGTTTCCCGGTTTGAATCGGTGGCGAAGGAATTGCATGCTCTGACCGGCGCCGCCGGTGCGGGTTGGGAGAAGGCGGCCGCCATGGGCGCCGCCATCGATCCGGCGAATCCGCTCTACGGGTCCGCGCCGTCCGCGGCGGATATGGATGCGACGTTGGTCAGCGCTGCCCCGGTCAGCGAGCCGGCTGTTGCAGCGGCCCCTGTCCCTGCCGAGCATCCCCCGATGGACTTCGATCTGGATATCGGTACCGCTGGGGGTACCGCAGCGGCTCCTGCGGCGTCGGCAGCGGCGTCGGCAGCCGCGGCCGAATCGCCGGGGCTGGATTTTGATCTCGATCTGGGCGCGCCGGAGGCCACGACTCCTGCCGCCGGGCCGCAGGCGGAGGCCAAGAGCGAATTGGCCGGGCTCGACATCGATTTTGACATGCCGGCAAAGGAGACCTCGGCCCCTGCCCCTGGCCTTGATTTCCCGCCTTCCGAGAAGAAGCCTGCTGCAGCACCGGAAGCACCTGCTGTTGCGGCTGATTCTGGCGGCATCGATTTCGACTTCGATCTGGGTACGCCCGAGGCCGCCGCACCGGCGCCTTTGCCCGAGATGTCGATTGAGACCCCGGCACCGGCCGCCGCGCCGGCGCCGCTCGACCTCGCTGGCATCAGCCTGGAACTGGAGACGCCATCCGCAGCCGGCACGGCACCTGCCGCCGCCGGGCCCGACAACCCGGAAGTGGCGACCAAACTGGAACTCGCGACGGCCTATGAGGAAATGGGCGACAAGGACGGTGCCCGCGAACTGTTCCAGGAAGCACTGGCCGAAGGCAGTCCGGCGCAGCAGAAAGTGGCCCGCGCCAAACTTGACAGTCTCGGCTGAGCAATCGCGATCTCCCGGCGCCTGCGCGCCGGGAGATGCTGTCCCAGTGAATCGCCCGCATCCCGCCAGCCTGATCCTGCTCGGTCTGGCAGTGCTTCTGGCCGCATCCTCCCGTCACGGAACGGCCTTGTTTCTTGGTGGTATGGGACTCGCACTGGTGGCGCTGCTGGCGGCTACATCCCATTTGCGCCTGCTCCTGCGACGCAGCCGCTGGCTGATGTTGACCATGCTGGTGATGTTCGGCTGGCTGACCCCGGGGACGCCGGTGCCGCTGATTCCGGGGGCGACGCAGGAAGGCTTGCTGCTCGCCGGCGACAGCCTGGCGCGTTTGTTCGTCGCGCTGTCGATGGTGGCCCTGATCCTGAGGGCCTTGTCGCCGCCCGAACTGGTCGCCGGCATCCGCTCGCTGCTGGCGCCGCTCGCCCTGCTGAGGATTTCCCGCGACCGGATCGCCGTGCGGCTGGCGCTGACCCTGAACGAAGTCGAAGCTTCGCGTAATGGCGACAGCGGCGAGGCCGTGCGCACGGCAAGCACGCTGAACCTTCCCGCGTCGGTTGTCGGCGTGACGGATTTTGTCCTCGGCGCCTTGGCCGCCGCTCTGCTTCTCGGCGCCTGGCTGACATGAGGATCGCCCTCGGACTCGAATACGAGGGCTCGGGCTTCTGCGGCTGGCAGTCGCAGGCCGGCGGCGGAGCCGTGCAGAATGTCCTGGAGTCGGCACTTTCCGTGGTGGCCGATGCGCCGACGCGCGTGGTGTGCGCCGGGCGGACCGATGCCGGAGTGCACGCACTCGCGCAGGTGGTGCATTTCGACACCGACGCGGTGCGTCCCGACACCGCCTGGGTGCGCGGCGTCAACGCCCATCTGCCGGTCAGCGTGGCGGTGCGCTGGGCGCAACCGGTGCCCAGCGATTTTCACGCCCGCTTTTCCGCGCGCGGCAGACGCTATCGTTATCTGCTGCTCAATCGTGCCGAGCGACCGGGCCTGATGGCGCGTCGCGTCGGCTGGTTTCATCGCCCGCTCGATGCAGACGCCATGGCAGCGGCGGCGGGTTTGCTCCTGGGCGAGCATGATTTCTCCGCCTTCCGTTCCATCGAGTGTCAGGCCAAGTCGCCGGTCAAGACCCTGCGCCGTGCCGCTGTGACGCGCCACGGCGACCTGCTGGTGTTTGAATTCGAGGCCAGCGCGTTCCTGCATCACATGGTGCGCAATCTCGTCGGCGCGCTGGTGTATGTGGGCAAGGGCGCACATCCGCCGGAGTGGGTCGGCGACATCCTGACCGGGCGCGATCGTGCCCTTGCCGCGCCGACCTTCGAAGCCTGCGGGCTGTATCTTGCCGGGGTCGATTATGATCCGGCCTGGCAACTGAGAGTCGGCGCTGGCGACCCGCCGATGATTTTTCCCTGAAACTTATGACCCGTACCCGAATCAAGATTTGCGGCATCACGCGCGAGCAAGATCTTGCCGCCGCCGTGGCGGCCGGTGCCGATGCGCTCGGCTTTGTTTTCTATGCGCCCAGCCCGCGCCATGTGACGCCGGAGCGTGCCGCGCAACTGGTTGCGCATGTGCCGGCTTTTGTTACTCGAGTCGGACTGTTCGTCAATGAGACTGCGCAGGCGGTGCGCGCCGTGCTGGCTGAGGTGCCGCTCGAGTTGCTGCAGTTTCACGGCGACGAAGACGCGGCCTATTGCTCCCAGTTCGGCCGGCCCTGGATCAAGGCGGCCCGGGTGAAGCCGGGTTTCGATTTGCTAGAATACGCATCCGCTTTCGCAGGGGCTCCCGGGGTAGCGGGCCTGTTGCTGGATGCCGATGTCGAAGGTTATGGCGGCGGCGGCAAGACCTTCGACTGGGCTCTGATTCCGCGGAACTTGCCGTTGCCCGTCATCTTGTCCGGCGGCCTGCATCCGGGCAACGTTGCCGACGCGGTGCGCGCCGTGCGGCCGTGGGCAGTGGATGTCAGCAGCGGCGTGGAGAGCGCCCGCGGCATCAAGGACGCGCAAAAGATCACCGAATTCATAGCCGGAGTGCGAGATGCAGATGCAGGATGTGCCCTATAACTTGCCCGATGCGGGCGGCCACTTCGGCCCCTATGGAGGCGTGTTTGTCGCCGAAACCCTGATGCCGGCGCTGGCCCAGTTGCGCGCGGCGTATGCTGCGGCACAGGCCGACCCCGCGTTCCGCGCCGAATTCGAATACGACCTCAAGCACTACGTCGGCCGGCCCAGCCCGATCTATCACGCCAAGCGCTGGTCGGGCCTGCTGGGCGGCGCGCAGATTTTTCTGAAGCGCGAAGACCTCAATCACACGGGCGCCCACAAGATCAACAACTGCATCGGCCAGGCGCTGCTGGCACGGCGCATGGGCAAGCCGCGCGTGATCGCGGAAACGGGTGCCGGCCAGCATGGCGTCGCCACCGCCACCGTCGCCGCCCGCTATGGCATGGAGTGCGTGGTCTACATGGGCTCCGAGGATATCCGGCGCCAGGCCGCCAACGTCTATCGCATGAAACTGCTGGGGGCGAAGGTGGTGCCGGTGGAGTCCGGCTCGAAGACGCTCAAGGATGCGTTGAACGAGGCGATGCGCGACTGGGTGACCAACGTCGGCAACACCTTCTACATCATCGGCACCGTCGCCGGTCCGCACCCCTATCCGATGATGGTGCGCGATTTCCAGGCGGTGATCGGCGAGGAGTGCAAGACGCAGATGCCGGAACTTGTCGGCCGCCAGCCGGATGCCGTGATCGCCTGCGTCGGCGGCGGCTCCAATGCCATGGGGATTTTTTATCCCTACATTCCGCTCGCCGACGTCAAGCTGATCGGCGTCGAAGCCGCGGGGCACGGGCTCGATTCGGGCAAGCACGCCGCGTCGCTGACGGCAGGCCGCTCCGGCGTGCTGCACGGCAACCGCACCTATCTGCTGCAGGACGAAAACGGACAGGTGATCGAAACCCACTCCGTATCGGCCGGCCTCGATTATCCCGGGGTCGGTCCCGAGCACGCCTGGCTCAAGGACTCGGGTCGCGCCGAATACGTCACCATCACCGATGCCGAAGCGCTGCAGGCGTTCCATGACCTGTGCCATTTCGAAGGCATCATCCCCGCACTCGAATCCAGCCATGCGCTGGCCTATGCGGCAAAGCTGGCGCCGACGCTGGCTGCGGACAAGATGTTGCTGGTCAATCTGTCCGGCCGCGGCGACAAGGACATGCATACGGTCGCCGAAAAGTCCGGCATCCAGTTCTGATTCCCCATACCCATGTCACGCATCCCGACCACATTCGCCGCGCTTGCCGCGCAAGGCCGCAAGGCCCTGATCCCCTTCATTACCGCCGGCGATCCGCATCCCGACCTGAGCTTGCCGCTGATGCGGGCGCTGGTGGCGGGGGGCGCCGACATCATCGAACTCGGGGTGCCGTTTTCCGATCCGATGGCGGATGGCCCGACCATCCAGCGCGCCTCCGAACGGGCGCTGGCGCACGGCATGAGCCTGCGCCGCGTGCTGGCGCTGGTGAGTGAATTCCGCAAGGAGAACGCGACCACGCCGGTGGTCCTGATGGGTTATGCCAATCCGGTCGAATCCTACGGCGTCAAAGCCTTTGCCGCGGATGCGCGGACGGCAGGCGTCGATGGCGTGCTGGTGGTCGACTACCCGCCGGAGGAATGCGCCGCGTTTGCCGCGGTGATGAAACAGGCGGAAATCGATCCGATTTTTCTGCTGGCGCCGACTTCCACCGAGCAGCGTTACGATGAGGTCGCGCAAATCGGCAGCGGATACATTTATTATGTCTCGCTGAAGGGCGTGACCGGCTCCGGCAATCTCGATCTCGACGAAGTCGCGCGTCGCATTCCGTTGATCCGCGAGAAGGTCGGGATGCCGGTCGGCGTCGGCTTCGGCATCCGCGATGCGGTTACTGCAGCGCGCATCGCCGCGGTGGCCGACGCGGTGGTGATCGGCAGTCGAATCATCGAGGAAATCGAGAGCGGTGATGCCGAGGCAGCGCCGCAGCGGGTCACGACATTCTTGCGCGGAGTGCGCGCGGCAATGGACGGAGAAAAACTATGAGCTGGCTGCAAAAACTCCTGCCACCGAAGATCAAGCGGTCGGAAGGTGGGCGCAAGTCAATTCCCGAGGGATTGTGGGCGAAGTGCCCGGCGTGCGAGGCGGTGCTCTACAGCACCGATCTGGAGAACAACCAGAACGTTTGTCCCAAGTGCTCTCACCATCTTCGGCTGCGCGCCCGCGTCCGGCTCGATGCCTTGCTCGATGCCGAGGGTCGTTTCGAGATCGGCGCCGAAGTCATCCCGATGGATCCGCTCAAGTTCAAGGACAGCAAGCGTTATGTGGATCGTCTTGTCGCGGCGAACGAGGATACCGGTGAGGTCGATGCCCTGATTGTGATGCAGGGCGCAATCAAGACCGTGCCGGTGGTGATCGCCTGTTTCGAATTCGAGTTTCTCGGCGGCTCGATGGGGGCTGTAGTCGGCGAGCGTTTCGTGCGCGGCGTCAAGGCGGCGATTGAATTGCAGTCGCCCTTCATCTGCATCACGGCCTCGGGCGGCGCGCGCATGCAGGAAGGTCTGTTTTCCCTGATGCAGATGGCCAAGACCACCGCCGCCGTGACGCAACTGGCGCATCACCAGCTGCCTTTCATTACCCTGCTGACCGATCCCACCATGGGCGGCGTTTCCGCTTCCTTCGCTTTTGTCGGCGACGTGGTGATTGCCGAGCCCGGTGCCCTGATCGGCTTCGCCGGGCCGCGGGTGATCGAGCAGACGGTACGCGAGACGCTGCCGGCCGGGTTCCAGCGTGCCGAGTTCCTGCTCGAAAAGGGCGCGATCGACATGATTGTCGACCGGCGTCAACTGCGCGACAAACTTGCTTCTTTGATGACTCTGTTGCAACGCGTTCCCGCCGCCTGATGCCGCTGACGCTGGACGGCTGGCTGGCGCGCATCGAAGCGCTGCATCCGCGTGGCAGCGCTGGCATTGAACTGGGTCTGGAACGGGTTGCCGCGGTCAAGGCGCGGCTTCATCAGCGTGAGACCTGCCCGGTCATTCTGGTCGCCGGAACCAACGGCAAGGGTTCCACCTGCGCCATGCTGGAGCGCATTCTGCTCGCCGCCGGCTACCGTGTCGGGGTCTACACCTCGCCTCACCTGTTGCATTACAACGAGCGCGTGCGGGTCAACGGGGTGGCGGCCGACGATGCGCGTCTGTGTGCCGCTTTCGCCCGCGTCGACCAGGCGCGCGGCGATGCGGCGCTGACCTATTTCGAGTTTGGCACCCTGGCCGCATGGGAAGTGTTCGCCGCGGCCGGTCTCGATGCCATCATCCTTGAGGTCGGCCTCGGCGGGCGGCTCGACGCCACCAACGTCTACGATCCCTCCTGCACTATTGTCACCGGTGTCGATTTCGATCACATGGATTTTCTCGGCGCGGACCGCGAGGCGATCGGGCGCGAGAAGGCCGGTATTTTTCGTGCCGATGTCGCGGCGATCTGCGGCGATCCGCAGCCGCCGCGCTCCCTGATCGATCAGGGTGGCGCCATCGGTGCCAGGCTCCAGGTCCTGGGGCAGGATTTCGGCTATCTGCGGCAGGAGCAACAGTGGCTGTATTGGGGGCGTCCAGCCGATGGCGTCGACCAGCACGGCGCAGCGGCAACCGTCCGCCGTGGCGGACTGGCTTTTCCGGCCTTGCGCGGTGATCAGCAACTGGCCAACGCGGCTTGCGCGCTAGCGGCACTCGATGCTTTGCACCAGGCCTTGCCGGTGGCGATGAAGGACATCCGCCAGGGTTTGATCGCGGTCGAACTGGCGGGGCGTTTTCAGGTCTTGCCGGGGCGTCCGGCGGTGGTGCTGGATGTCGCCCACAACCCGCAAGCAGCCCGCGTCTTCGCCGTCAATCTGGGGGATATGAGTTTTCATCGCAACACCTGGGCGGTGTTCGGCATGCTCGCCGACAAGGACGTCGATGGCGTCATCGATGCCCTGCGCGAGCGCGTCACGCACTGGCTGCCGTGCACGCTGGAAGGCCGCCGTGCCGCCAGCGCCGACTTTCTGGCGGGCCGTCTCGAGGCGAAAGGAATGGAGGTCGCGGGCAAGTTCGACTCGCCTGCCGCAGCACTCGCTTGCGCGCAAGAGAACGCGGGCGAAGATGATAGAATTCTGGCCTTCGGATCCTTCCTCACTGTTGCTGCGGCCTTGCAAGCGCTGGGCCGTTCAGCGTAACCACGATGGCGGAACAAGACACATCGCCTGACGCAGATTTGCAGCTGAAGAAGCGTGCTCGCCGCCGGCTTGTTGGCGCCGCCGCGCTCGCGCTGTTCGCCATCATCGTTCTGCCGATGGTGATGGACCGCGAGCCGCGTCCTCTGAGTCAGGACATCCAGGTGCGCATCCCCAGCCAGGATTCGACTGGCCTCGCGGCCAAGGTCCTGCCGGGCAAACCTGCTGCGACTCCGATGCCGGCACCGGAACCGGTGGCGGAACCGACGGCCGAAGTCAAGGCGACGCCTGATCCCGCAGCCATCGTAGCCGCGGCAGTCCCGGCGGTCACCAAGCCCGTCACTCCGGCTGCCGCGGTCGCGGCAGCAAAGCCGGTGGAAAAACCTGCGACACTCGACAAAAAACCCGAGGCGGCCGAGAAACCGGCGACCAAGGCATCAGGTCAGTGGGTGGTGCAGCTTGGCGCTTACAAGGAGGCGGGCAATGTCAAACTGCTGCTGGCCAAATTGAAGGGCGTGGGTGTGCCGGCCTACACCGAGAAATTCGATTCACCGCAGGGACCGCGTACCCGTGTCCGGGCCGGTCCCTTCGTCAGCCAGGATGCCGCCGAAAAGGCGCGCGCGAGAATCAAGATAGTCGGCGTAGACGGTCCGATAGCGCCAAAGTAGGGCGATGACCGCGTTCGATTACGCCGTGCTGGCGGTGATTCTGGCGTCGGTGCTGTTGGGTTTGTGGCGTGGCGTGGTGAGCGAAATTCTGGCCCTTGCGGCCTGGGTCGTGGCGTTTTTTGTGGCACGCGCCGAGGCCTCAGTGGTGGCGAACTGGCTGGCGGGGCAGATTGCCGAACCGGGGTTGCGGCTGGCAGCGGCTTACGTGCTGATTTTTATCGGTGTATTGTTAGTCTTCGCGATAGCGCGCATGCTGATTTCGCTGATGCTGAAGGCAGTCGGCTTGGGCTTGTTGGATCGCTTGCTGGGCGGGGCTTTTGGAGTCTTGCGCGGGATTCTGGTGGTATGGATGGCGGTGCTGGTGGCGGGCATGACGTCGCTGCCGAGGGCTGACTGGTGGCATGATGCGATGCTGGCGCCGCCGCTGGAAATCGCGGTGATTGCGGCAAAACCCTGGTTGCCGGCGGACGCGGCAAAACGGATTCGGTTTAGATAGAGGAAGATGACTATCCCCTCTTCCCCCTTCCCGGGGAAGGGGGTGATAATTGTTCGCGGGCGCTGCCCGCTCCATGTTTTGGCTGCTTGTCCTTGGGGCGGCCCTGCGGAGAAGGACCATGTGCGGAATTCTGGGTGTGGTGGCTACCACGCCGGTGAACCAGTTGCTCTATGACGGATTGCAGGTGCTCCAGCACCGCGGTCAGGATGCTGCTGGTGTCGCCACGGCCGAAGGCGGGCGCTTCCACATGCACAAGGGCTCCGGCCTGGTGCGCGACGTGTTCCGTACCCGCAACATGCGCAGTCTGCTCGGCAACTGGGGTATCGGACACTGCCGTTACCCCACCGCCGGTTCGGCCGACAACGCGGCAGAGGCGCAGCCGTTCTACGTAAATTCGCCCTTCGGCCTGATGCTGGCGCACAACGGCAACCTGACCAATGCCGATCAGTTGAAGCAGGACATGTTCCTGCAGGACTTGCGCCACATCAATACCAACTCCGACTCGGAGGTGCTGCTCAATGTGCTGGCGCACGAATTGCAGGCTGCGTCGACCAAATATCAGCTGGATTCCGAAACCATTTTCAAGGCCGTCGCCGGAGTCCATCGCCGCGTCAAGGGCGCCTACGCCGTGGTGGCGATGATCGCCGGCTACGGCCTACTGGCCTTCCGCGACCCCTACGGCATCCGTCCGCTGGTGATGGGCCGCAACGAGACGCCGCAAGGCATGGAATACATGGTGGCGTCGGAGAGCGTGGCCATCGATACGCTGGGTTTCAAGATGCTGCGCGACGTCGAGCCCGGTGAAGCGGTGCTGATCGACATGCGCGGCAACTTCGTCAGCCGACAGTGCGCCGAGCGCACCCTCCATGCACCGTGCATGTTCGAGTTCGTCTATCTGGCGCGTCCGGATTCGGTGATGGACGGCATCTCGGTGTATGAGACGCGGGCCAAGATGGGCGACTACCTGGCCGACAAGATTCGTCTCACCATGCCGCATCTGGAGATCGACGCGGTGATTCCGATTCCCGATTCCAGCCGTCATTCGGCGATGGAACTGGCGGCGCGCCTGAATCTTCCCTACCGCGAGGGCTTCGTCAAGAACCGCTACATCGGGCGCACCTTCATCATGCCCGGCCAGGCGACGCGGCGAAAATCCGTGCGGCAGAAACTCAACGCCATCAGTCAGGAGTTCAAGGGGCGCAACGTGCTGCTGGTCGATGATTCGATCGTGCGCGGCACCACCAGTCGCGAGATCATCATGATGGCACGCGAAGCCGGCGCGAAGAAAGTCTATTTCGCATCGGCCTCGCCGCCGGTGCGCTTTGCCAACGTTTATGGCATCGACATGCCGACGCGCAGCGAATTGATCGCCGCCTTCCGCAATGACGACGAAGTCTGTCGCGAGATAGGTGCCGATGCGCTGATCTACCAGGATATCGACGCGCTCAGGGCGGCGGTGCGTTCGGTCAATCCGGCGGTGACCCAGTTCGAGACCTCGTGTTTCGACGGTCAGTACATTACCGGCGACGTCAGCGCCACCTATCTGCAGAGCATGGAAGACAGGCGTTCCCGGCGCCCGCCGCCGAGTCTGGACGACCAGGATGGCTACGACGGGCAGGACGGCGAACAACTCGACCTGAATCTGGTGCAGGCGGGATGAGCGTTCTGGATACCTCGGGATGGTCGTTCGAGACCCTCGCCGTGCGTGCCGGCCAGGAGCGCAGCCAGTTCGGCGAGCACTCGGAGGCGCTCTACCTCACCTCGAGTTTCGTCTTCGCAAGTGCGGCGCAGGCGGCAGCGCGCTTTTCCGGCGCAGAGCCGGGCAACGTCTACGCCCGCTTCACCAACCCCACCGTCAGCAACATGCAGGAACGGCTGGCGGCGCTCGAGGGCGCAGAGGCCTGCGTCGCCACCGCGACCGGAATG
Organism: Sulfuritalea sp.; assembly: GCA_023229685.1. Classification (GTDB taxonomy): domain Bacteria; phylum Pseudomonadota; class Gammaproteobacteria; order Burkholderiales; family Rhodocyclaceae; genus Sulfuritalea. The sequence continues at coordinate 177,706 of JALNYT010000001.1, read as the reverse complement.
GCGGCGATCTTGTCCACCGTCATGGCGCTGATGAAGGCGGGCGAGCACATCGTCGCCTCGCGCAGCATTTTCGGCGCCACGCAGCAGCTGTTCGGCAACATACTGCCGCGCTTCGGCGTTGAAACCAGTTTCGTCGACCAGGGCACGGTCGAGGCCTTCCGTGCCGCGCTGCGCCCGACCACCCGGCTGGTATTCGTCGAGACACCGTCGAACCCCTTGACCGAAGTCTTCGATATCGCGGCGCTGGCCGCAGTGGCGCACACCGCCGGTGCCTTGCTGGTGGTCGACAACTGTTTCTGCACGCCGGCCTTGCAGCGTCCGCTGCAACTCGGCGCCGACCTGGTGATCCATTCCGCCACCAAGTATCTGGACGGACAAGGCCGCGTACTGGGCGGCGCTGTCTGCGGCGCCAGAGTGTTGACCGAGGAAGTTTTCAAGTTCTTGCGCACCGCGGGGCCGACCCTGTCGCCGTTCAACGCCTGGGTGATTCTCAAGGGGCTGGAAACCCTGTCGGTGCGCATGAAGGCGCAGTCAGCCAGTGCGCTCGAACTCGCGCAGTGGCTGGAGGCGCAACCGCAGGTGGCTCGCGTCTATTACCCGGGGCTGGCTTCGCACCCGCAGCACGCGCTGGCAATGCGGCAGCAGTCCAGCGGCGGGGCCATCGTGTCGTTCGAAGTCAAGGGCGAGCGTGAGGCGGCATGGCGGGTGGTGGACAACTGCCGCCTGCTGTCGATCACGGCGAATCTCGGTGACGCCAAGACCACCATCACGCATCCGGCCTCGACCACCCACGGCCGCATCACGCCAGAGGCGCGGGCGGCGTCAGGCATCGGAGAGGGCTTGCTGCGAATTGCAGTCGGTCTGGAAAGTCAGGCCGATCTACAGGCCGATCTGGCGCGGGGTTTGGCCTAATTCCGATTCGCATTAGAACCGATACTTTGTCGACTGCGCCTTGCCGTGCAATAGCACTGTCTGCGGCTTGTCTTCGCGTCTCGTTTCTAATGCGAACCGGAATAAGCAGACAGATCGATGCGGCGCACGCCTGCGGCGCTGATTTCCAGCGCGTCGCCGCGGCCCGTATCCCAATCGGAAAGTACCCAGCGTTCGGCGGTTCCGTCGGCGAGCGCGATGTCTTCGTGCCCGGGTCGGTGGGTATGGCCGTGGATCAGCCGGGTGCAGCCATGAGCCGTCAGCGCGGCCCGTATCGCGGCGGCGTTGGTGTCCATGATCTCGACCGTCTTGCCCCGCATTGCTGCGGCGCTGCGACGGCGCAGGTTTTCCACCTCGGTGCGGCGCTCGGGCAGCGGGGTGGCAAGAAAATCCGCCTGCCATTGCTTCGAGCGAACCATGCGCCGGAACTCCTGATAGGGAATGTCGTCGGTGCAGACGGTATCACCGTGCATCAGCAAGGTCGGCGTACCGCCAGCGCCGACTGTCTCGGTTTCCGCAAGTAGGGTGATACCGGCCGCTGCGGCGAAGGTCTCGCCGATCAGGAAATCGCGGTTGCCGGCGATGAAGAAGATGCGCGTGCCCTGATCCGCCAGACCGCGCAGCAGCTTGCACACCTGAGCATTGAAGGGGTCGGCAAGATCATCGTCGCCGATCCAGTACTCGAACAGGTCGCCGAGGATGAACAGCGCCTCAACTTTGGCTGCTGCCGTATCGGTCAGAAACGCAGCGAAGCGTTCGGTCAGGTCGGGCCGCTCGGCCCGCAGGTGAAGGTCGGAAACGAAGCGGGCGGTTCCGGCTACGGTCAGCATGGAACCGTCCCGATCCTTCAGACTATTTCTGCGCGCTCGATGATGACGTTTTCCTTCGGCACGTCCTGGGGGCCAGTCTTGGCGGCGCGGATTTTGTCGACCACGTCCATGCCCTCGACGACGCGACCGAAGACGCAGTAGCCCCAGCCGTTGCCGCTCGGAGCCTGGAAGTCGAGAAAGCCATTGTCGACCACGTTGATGAAGAACTGTGCAGTGGCCGAGTGCGGGTCGCTGGTGCGGGCCATGGCGACGCTGCCGCGCTTGTTCTTCAAGCCGTTGCCGGCTTCGTTCTCGATCGGTGCCTTGACCGGCTTCTGCTTCATGCCCGGTTCGAAGCCGCCGCCCTGAATCATGAAACCGTCGATCACGCGATGGAAAATCGTGTTGTTGTAATGGCCGGCTTCGACGTAGGCGATGAAGTTGGCCGCGCTCTTGGGCGCCTTCTCGGCGTCGAGTTCGAGCGTGATGACGCCGTGGTTGGTGGTGAGCTTGATCATGGGATGTGGTCCTCTGTGGGTTATTTCTTGGCCGGCAGCAGCTTGACGGATTCGATCAGAATCGGCGTGCTCGGCACGTTCTGAAACGGTCCGACATTGGCTGTCGGCAATTTTTCAATCTTTTTTACGATATCCATGCCTTGAGTAACCTTGCCGAATACCGCATAGCCCCAGCCGTCGCGGCCGGGATAGTCGAGAAAGCTATTATCGGCAACGTTAATGAAGAACTGCGCGCTGGCGGAATGCGGATCGCCTGTGCGCGCCATGGCTAGCGTGCCCGTTTCGTTCTTCAAGCCGTTCTTGGCTTCATTCTGGATCGGGGCACGAGCTTCCTTTTGCTTCATGTCCGGCGTGAAGCCGCCGCCCTGGATCATGAAACCCGGAATCACGCGATGGAACACGGTGCCGTTGAAGAAACCATCCTTGGCGTACTGCAGAAAGTTCTCCACCGACTTGGGCGCCTTGTCCTGATACAACTCGATGATCATGGTGCCTTGCGATGTCTTCATCTCGAGTTGCGGGTTGGCGGCATGAGCGGCGATGCCGAATAGAACAGCGAAAGCGAACAGAAACAGGCGATGCATGGAACCTCCGGGGGAATGGGTAAGGGAAGTGGTGATTCGGACAGCTAGACAGCCGGCCGCTCTGCGTGCCTGGGATACCGCTGCGCGGGCAGGCATCAGGCAGCGCCTTCGGAAACGATCTTCCAGTTGCCGCCTTCCTTGATCCAGTACTGGCGTTTCTTCATCTGGTTCGAAAGATTGCTGGAGCGGTAATCCTGCTCGAAGGTTACAACGACATACTCTTCATTGCCGGGGTTGCGGAACATGCTGATGTTGCCGGTGCCCACCTTGACCCAGCTCTTGGCCGCGTTGACCTTGCGCTTCTGTTCGATCCAGCCCTGGTAGCCCTGGCCGTCGGAGTTGAACTTGTGCGAGTAGTGCCGCGCGTACTGGTCAATGTTGCGGCTCTCCCAGTCCTGCCGCCATTCCTCGACATTCTTGAGCAGCGAAGTGCGCTCGCTCTGCCAGTCGTCGAGCGAAAGCCATTCGATGCTGTTGCTGATGATCACCGGGGTCAGGCCGATCTGCAGGCTCTTCGACAGCGTGTCGAGATCCTGATTGGCCAGCACCACGCAGCCATCGGAGGCCTTCGGCGGCCGCGAGAAGGTGTCGGATGGCGTGCCGTGCAGCCAGATGCCGTGGCCATTGCGTCCGTGACGCTTGTCCCAGTCGTTGGGATAGTTGATGGGGAAGGCGCCGCTACCGTAGAAGTCGCCCAGCTTTTGTCGCGGCAGGCTGGAAGTGACGTGATAGACGCCGATCGGCGTCCTTCTGTCACCCTCGCGGGCCTTGTCGGCGCCGAGCTTGCCCTGCGTGATGTAGTAGTCGGCGACAAAACGCGGCGTGCCATGGTCATTCTGGTAGAGATAGAGGCGGGATTTCTGCGTATCCACCACCACCGCATATTTTTGTTCCGCGCGCATCTGCAGCAGATAGCGCGGTACATAGTCGGCCGGCGGCTTGGTACGGTAGCCCTTGAGGCGGACGATGGCTTCGTCGCGCAGGTCGGCTACTTTTTCTCCCGCAGCCGGCCCGCCGCCCTCGCCAAAGGCCATCAGGGGGCGCGAGCGGGCGAGCAGCAGATCGCCCATCACCAGATGCGCCAGGCGGAAATTGGGATAGGCCTTGATCAGCATTTCCGTCTGCTGCATGGCGACTTCGAGCCGGTTGCTTTCGATGGCGTCGAATACTTTCGCCAGCAGCGGTTCCGGCCCCGAATCCGTATAGATCGCCGCGACGGCCGGCTCGCCGGCGTTCTTCTTGAGATGCCTTGGCGCCTTGCCGGCCGCCTCCGCGGCGCCCGCCGCAAGCAGCAGGCTACAGGCCGCGATAATCGTCAGGGAGCGCAACAGCCTGCTCATCAGCTACCGATCCGCTCCTGCAGGATCTGCCACTTGCCGTCGCGTTTGCCCATCAGCAGCACCTTGTTGCTGGACGTCTTGAGCGACGCCGATTTGTAGTGCTGGCGAAACTTCACCGTGGCTTTGTCGCCATCGACGCTTATGCGCAGGTTTTCGTAGCTGACCTGAATTGCGCCCGGCTTGCTGATGCGTTTTTGTCGCTCGGCGTCCCATGCCGAACGCGATTCGCCGGCCGGGGTCTTGAAGTCGCGGGCATAAGCGGCGAGATAGGCCTTCACGTCCTTGCGCGACCAAGCCGCGACCCACAGGTCGAGGGCGTTGGTAATCTCGGCATTGGCATCACCTGCGGCTTTCGCCGGGGCGGGCCTGGGTGCCTCGGCCGGCTTGGCCGGCGCGACGACGGGTGCCGGCGCGGCGGCTACGGGCGCGGCGGCTACCGGGACGGCGACCGCGGTGGCGGGTGCGGATTTGGGTGCTTCGGCAAGCTTGACGGGTTCGACCGGCCGGGCGTCGGTGATCGGCTTGGTGATCTTGCCGGGGCGGCCGGCGGTGCTCATCAGATCGCGAATCAGGGCCAGCTTGTTCTGCGCGCTGGAGTTCGATGAATCGATCTGAAGAGCCCTGTCGTAGGCCTGACTGGCGAGTCGGGCGTAAATGTCGCCGAGGTTCTCATGCGCGGTGGCGTAGGACGGATGGGTGCGAATGGCCATTTCCAGCGCCTGCTTGGCCTTGTCATACTGCTTCTGCTGGGCGTAGATGACAGCGAGATTGTTATAGGGTTCCGGCAGCTCCGGGTAATCCTCGGTCAGCTTGGAGAATACCGCGATGGCCTCGTTGGGCTTGTTCATCTCGGTCAGCACGATACCCTTGAGAAAGCGTCCCTGGGCATCCTTCGGCTTGCCCGCAAGATACTTGTCGACCTGTTCCAGTGCCTGGGGGTACTGCCCCTGCTTGATCTGCTTGCTGATGTCCTGCAGTGCGTCGGCATGCACCACCGGCGCCAGCGCCAGAAGGGCGACGGAAACGGCTGATGTCAGCAGGCGTGAGGCAGTGAGGCGAATTTTGGTCATGGTATATACTTCTCGTTGACGGTTGCCCGAAAATTAATTTAGTTACGGCCGCTGCGCTTGACGCCGATGAAGCTTGCGTTAGCCTGCCCTGGAGCTGCGTTTTCGCGGGGACAAACCATGCGGGATTCAACAGTGGATTCTACCAAGAAGCCCGCACTCCCCACAACCTGACCGCATGTGATCGATGGGCCGATAATGCCGGCCTTTCATGGCTATTTTCCTGTTTACCCCGGCGTTTAGGCGATTCCCCTCTCCCATGCTGAAGATCTACAACACCCTGGCCCGCGAGAAGCAGGCGTTCGTCCCGATTCAGCCCGGCCGCGTCGGCATGTATGTTTGCGGCATGACGGTGTATGACTTCTGCCATCTGGGGCATGCCCGTGTAATGGTGGTGTTCGACCTGGTGGCACGCTGGCTGAGGGCCAGCGGCTATGCCTTGCACTATGTGCGCAATATCACCGACATCGACGACAAGATCATCCGCCGCGCGCAGGAGAACGGCGAGACGATCCGCCAGCTGACCGACCGCTTCATTGCCGCCATGAACGAAGACGCCGCTGCGCTGGGTGTGCTGCGTCCGGACGCCGAGCCGCGGGCCACCGAACATGTGGCGCAGATGCTGGACATGATCGGCACGCTGGAAAAGAACGGCTACGCGTATGTCGCCGCCAGTCACGATGTCTGCTATTCGGTACGCAAGTTCGAAGGCTACGGCAAGCTTTCCGGCAAGTCGCTGGAAGACCTGCGCGCCGGCGAACGTGTCGATGTCATGGCCGGCAAGCACGATCCGCTCGATTTCGTGCTGTGGAAGCATGCGCGGGATGATGAGCCTGCCGAAGTGAAATGGGCGTCGCCCTGGGGGCCGGGGCGCCCGGGCTGGCATATCGAGTGTTCGGCCATGGGCGCGGAACTGCTGGGGCGCCATTTCGACATCCACGGCGGCGGCCAGGATCTGCAGTTTCCGCACCACGAAAACGAGATCGCGCAATCGGAAGGCGCCCATCAGTGCCAGTTCGTCAATTACTGGATGCACAACGGTTTCGTCCGCGTCGATGACGAGAAGATGTCGAAGTCGCTGGGCAATTTCTTCACCATCCGCGAGGTACTCAAGAAGTATGACGCCGAAGTGGTGCGCTTCTTCATCCTGCGTGCCCACTACCGCAGTCCGCTCAACTATTCCGACGTCCACCTCGACGACGCGCGGCAGGCGCTGACGCGGCTGTACACGGCGCTCAAGGGCGTCAGCGGCGAAGCAGAAGTGGATTGGAGCGAGTCTCATGCCGTGCGCTTCAAGGCCGCACTGGACGATGACTTCGGCACGCCGGAAGCCATGGCGGTCTTGTTCGACCTGGCGACTCTGGTGAATCGCGGTGATGCGGCGCTGGCGGGGCAACTGAAGGCGCTGGGCGGCGTGCTCGGACTGCTGCAGCGCGACCCGCAAACCTTCCTTCAGGCCGCACCCGAAGGCGGCCTGAGCAATGAGGACATCGAAGCAAGAGTCGGCGCCCGCAGCACGGCGAAGAAAGCCAGGAATTTTGCCGAGTCGGACCGCATTCGCGATGAACTGAAAGCGGCCGGCATCGTCTTGGAAGACGGGCCGCAGGGCACGACCTGGCGCAGAGCCTGATCAGCTGCAGCCGGGATTTATCCCGGCGCACGCCATCAATCGCAAGTCACTGATGAAAATAGGATTTGACCCAGGTAGGGAGGTCACCGATACTTGGAGCCCGGCAATTGCGCTGCCGATCCCAGCGCGATGCGGCGGCTGGTGAATCTTGCGGCTGCGGCTCAACACGATGAAAGCAGTTTGATCGCCATGCTTCGTTCAAACATCCGGCGCCCGCTGGTCGTGGCGTCGTGCATTTTTCTGCTTGCCGCAGCAACTGCGGCAGGCCTGATATGGCAGTCGGCGCAGCATCGCTTGCGGGAAGACCGCGCGCGTATTGCAGTACTGGTCAAAGACCATGCACGCGCTCTCGAGAGCGGCATTGACCGGGCCTTGTCCGCCGCCTACGCCCTGGCTGCACTGGTTCGTCAGGGCAACGGCAAGATTCCCGACTTCGATGCCGTGGCGGGCGAGATGCTGCGCTTTTATCCTGGCGTATCCGCGCTGGAACTGTCGCCGGGGGGCATCATTCGACAGGTTGTGCCGCTGTCGGCTAACGAAAAGGCCATCGGCTTCGACCAGATTCGGAATCCGGGTCAGGGCAAGGAGGCCCTGATCGCCAGAGACACGGGAAAGCTGACGCTGGCCGGACCGATGAATCTGGTTCAAGGCGGTCTGGGTGCCGTCGGGCGCTTGCCGGTGTTTCTTGAAGGCGCGAACGGCAAGCCCTACTTCTGGGGCTTCACCAACGTCGTGATCCGGTTCCCAGCGGCGCTCGCCGGCGCCCGGCTGCCGCAGCTGGCAGAGCAGGGTGTCGCTTACGAACTGTGGCGGATTCAGCCGGACAGCGGACAAAAGCAGATCATCGCGGCATCCGGATCCAGTGCCCTGGTCGCGCCCGTGGAACAAAATCTGGACCTGGCCTACGCCAACTGGGTCCTGAGTGTCGCGCCCACCAAGGGCTGGCGGGGTGACCCGCTCGAACTCTGGCCCCAGGCCGTGCTCGGCCTGCTCTTCAGCCTGCTGCTGAGCTATGTGGCAATCCTGGTGATGAGGCTGCAGGCCCACCAAAAGGAGCTCGCACAAAAGGTCGCCGAGCGAACGGCGGCGCTGGCAACAGCAAACGACGAACTGGCGGGACGCGAGGCCTTGCTCAGGCAGATCCTCGATACGTCGAGCGTCGCGATCTTTCTGCTCGACATGACGGGACGCATCACGCAAGCCAACCGGCGCATGGCCGAGATGTTCGGGCGGTCGCTCGACGAACTGGTGGGCAATGAATACGTAGCCCTTATTCACCCGGACGAGCGCGAGATCGGACGACAGAAGATGCTGGCGTTGCTGGCCAGCGCGATTCCCGCGGTGGATGTGGACCGGCTTTATTGGCGCGCCGACCAGACCGAATTCTGGGGCCATCTGACGGGCAGACGTTTCTACGACGCCAGCGGTGAGGAACGCGGCCTGATCGGCGTGATCGTCGACATCACCGCGCGCAAGAGCATAGAGGAAAAACTGCTGCGGCAGAACAATATGCTCTCCGCCATTATCGACAACTTTCCCGGCGCCGTCTCGGTGTTCGACGCGGACTTTCGCCTGGCGGCGCACAACGACCAGTTCAAGCGCTTGCTGGAATTCCCCGATTCGCTGTTCGAGAAACCGGATCTGTGTTTCGAGGACTTTATCCGCTACAACGCGGCACGCGGCGAATACGGTCCCGGCGATATCGAGCAGCAGGTCGCCGCCAACATGGTCCGTGCCCGCAACTTCCAGCCGCACCAGTTCGAGCGCGTGCGCGCCAACGGAACGGCGCTGGAAATTCGTGGCATGCCGCTACCCGGCGGCGGTTTTGTCACCATCTATATCGACATCACCGAGCGCAAGCGGATGGAAGATCAGGTGCGTCAACTGGCGTTCTATGACGCGCTCACCAAACTGCCGAACCGTCGCCTCCTCGACGATCGCTTGAGCCAGACCATGGCTGCCAGCAAACGCAGTGGTGGCCATGGCGCCCTGATGTTCCTCGATCTGGACAACTTCAAGCCGCTCAATGACACGCATGGGCACGTGGTTGGCGATTTGCTGTTGATTGAGGTGGCGCATCGACTGAGAAGTTGCGTGCGCGAAACGGATACAGTGGCGCGCTTCGGCGGCGATGAATTCGTGGTAATCCTGACCAGTTTGAATGCGCGTAAAGCCCAATCGATTTCAAACGCCGAGATCGTTGCAGAAAAAATCCGCGTCAGATTGGCGGAACCCTATGTGCTGACAATCAAGCGCGAGGGGGAGGCCGAAACCACCGTCGAACATCTTTGCACGACGAGCATTGGCGTGGCATTGTTTATCGGTCATGAAGCCAGCCAGAACGAAATCCTCAAGCGGGCCGATGCGGCGATGTATCAAGCCAAGCAGGCGGGCCGCAACTTGATACGGTTTTATGACTCGAAAGCGGAGTGAATGCGTGGCAGGCAGACGGTCCTTCATTTTGAGCAAGGCTTCGCCCGCAAGGGAATTCGAGGACTGACACGTCGACAATGAACCAGGATAACCATTACGACTTCGACTGGATCGTGGTCGGCTCAGGCTTCGGCGGCAGCGTCGCCGCGCTGCGCCTGGCCGAAAAGGGCTATTCGGTGGCCGTACTCGAATCCGGCCGGCGCCTTCAGGAAGCCGACTTCCCGGCGTCGACCTGGAACCTGCGGCGCACCTTCTGGGCACCGGCGCTGGGGCTGCGCGGGATTTCGCGCCTCGCCATCTTCAGGGACATCTTCATCGCTGCGGGCGCCGGAGTGGGCGGCGGCAGTCTCGTCTATGCCAACACGCTGTATCGAGCCAAACCGGCATTCTTCGTCAATCCGCAGTGGGCGGGACTCGAAGACTGGGACTCCGCGCTGCGACCGCATTACGAAACCGCCGAGCGCATGCTCGGGGTGCAAACCGTGCCGTGGGAAAGCGATGGCCAATCTTTGCTCAGGGAACTCGGCGAGCATTTTGGCGTCGGCCATACGTTCACCCGCACGCCCTGCGCCGTGTTCTTCGGTGAGCCGGGATTGGCCGTGGCGGATCCCTATTTCGGCGGCAGCGGACCGGCGCGCACCGGTTGCACGCGCTGCGGCGGCTGCATGGCAGGTTGCCGTGTCGGTGCCAAGAACACGCTGGTCAAGAACTACCTGTGGTTCGCCGAAAAGCTGGGTATCCGCATCCTGCCCGAGACCGAGGTGCGCGACATCCGGCCGCTCGACGCCGGCGCGGGTGAAACGGGATACACGGTGGACACCGTCTATCCCGGCGCATGGTTCAACCATCGGCCGCGCACCCTGCGCGCAAGGGGCGTAGTCGTTGCCGCCGGCGCGTTGGGCACCAACGCGCTGCTGGCGCGTTGCAAGCATGGCGGCGGCCTGCCGCGGCTGAGCGAGCGGCTCGGGCATCTGGTGCGCACCAACAGCGAGTCGATCCTCGCCGTCACGCTGCCCGACGACCGGCTGCAGCCAAGCCGGGACGTGGCAATCAGCGCCAGCATCCACCCCGATCAGGATACCCACATTGAACTTGTCTCCTACGGCGAGACGGGCGACTTCACCAAGTTCTTCTTCACCCTGCTGACTGGCGAAGGCACCCGGCTGACGCGTCCCTTGCTGCTGCTCGGGCAGATCCTGCGGCACCCCTGGCGCTTTCTCAAGTCCCTGTCGCCCTTCCACTGGGGACGCCGCAGCCTGATCTTCCTGGTCATGCAAAGCCGTGACAACGCCATCGCCTTCGTCGCCAAACGACGCTGGTTCGGTGGCATCGGCCTGAGCACGCGACAGGACACCGGCAAACCCAGCCCGACCTTCATTGCCGAGGGTAACGCGGCGGCGGCGTGGCTTGCCCAACGCACCGGCGGCATCGCCCAGAGCATGGTGCCCGAGGCACTGGCCAACATTCCAACCACGGCCCACATCCTCGGCGGGGCGGTGATCGGCCGCGATGCGTCAAGCGGCGTGGTGGACGCCAATGGCCAGGTGTTCGGTTACCGCAACCTGATCATCTGCGATGGAGCGGTGATGCCGGCCAACCCCGGCGTCAATCCCAGCCTGACCATCACCGCGCTGGCCGAGCACATCATGAGCCGGATTCCGCACGCAACTGCAGCCTGACGCGCCTTACCGCCTGATCCGTCAAGCCGCCGTGCCGCCATCGCCGACTCCTGCAAACGAAAGGGGTCTCGAACTTTCGAGACCCCTTTTCCGGACTGACGAATCCGGTTCCGTACAGACTGCTTTCTACTTGATCACCGCTGCGCCGGCACCGGCCACCTGGCCATCCTGAGCCGACGATCCGCCGGAAACACCTATCGCGCCGATGACCTTGCCGTCTTCGACGATGGGCACGCCACCCTCGATGGCGGAAATGCCGTCCAGCGTCAGGTAGTTGACGCTCGACTTGACCGTATTCTCCAACGACAGGGTCGGGCGCTGGTAGTGAGCGGATGCCCTGGCCTTGTGCACCGCCACTTTGATGCTTCCCCACTGCACCACGTCAGCGCGCTCCAGGTACACCAGTTGCCCGCCCGTGTCCACAATGGCAATGACCATGTTGAGCTTCATGTCCACCGCCTTTGCCGCCGCTACGCCCGCTACCTTCTTCGCCGCCGCCAGGTTGATATTCGGGCCGTAAGGGTTCGGCATCTGCTGGGCAAGAGCGGATCCCGTTATGAAGAAGGCCACAACACAAAGTACCGCTGAGGGTTTCATGGACCGCATGGGTGAGTCCTCCTTTGAGATCTGTATTTCCACCTCCAATAGGCGTCGGGCAGTATAGGAAAGGGCAGCGTTCTAGTCAGAAGCGGCGCGCAGAAAGAGAGTTGCCACCGGCATTCGACATCGCCCACTCTCCGCTCCGTCGTCGGTCTGTGTGCCCTGGCGCACAGACCATAAAAAGAATAATGCCAATGCTGTCAACTTCGGGCAGGAGACGGCCGACGTTTACAAGCAATCCAATTCAGAGGGTTTCGACCGTAAGGCTCGATCTACCTTGCAGGAGAAAGAATGAAATCCACCCGATCTCCGCTCGATAAATTGCCAGCCAAGGCGCCAACCGGCATTGCCGGTTTCGATGAAATCACCGGCGGCGGGCTGCCGCATGACCGTACAACCCTGCTGGTGGGCGGACCAGGCTCCGGCAAGACCGTGCTCGCGCTGCAATTCCTGGTGCATGGCGCCCAGGCGTGCAAGGAGCCGGGCATCTTCGTCGCTTTCGAGGAAAGCGCGAAGCGCATCGTGGCCAATGCCGAGAGCTTCGGCTGGAAACTCGCGGCGTTGCAAAAAAAGAATCTGTATTTCATGGACGCGCAGCCTATGCCGGACCTGATCCAGTCGGGGGATTTCGATCTTGGCGGGATGTTGGCGGCGCTGGAGGCGCAAACCAAGGGAATGGGCGCGCGGCGCATCGTGTTTGATGCCCTCGATGTCGTGCTGGCGTTGCTGCCAGACCCGGCGACAAAGAGGCGCGAGATCTACCGGCTGCATGAATGGTTGTTGGCGCACCAACTGACGGGCATCATTACCGCGAAGGCCGGCGGGGATGAGGCGAGCGCCATCATCGAGCAGCCCTTCGGCTTCATGCAATTTATGGCGGACTGCGCCGTGATCCTCAATCACAGCGTGCTGTTGGGAGTGTCGCATCGTAATCTTCGCGTGCAGAAGTATCGCGGCTCCGGCTTCGACGAGAATGAATCGCCATTCCTGATCGGCAACAGCGGACTGGAGGTCGCCGTCGCGCGTACGCCGGGCCGGGTGGACGCCAAGGTCAGCAACGAGCGCGTTTCCAGTGGTGTGGAGCGGCTCGATACCATGCTCGGCGGCGGCTACTATCGCGGTGCCAGCGTGTTGATCACCGGCTTCTCCGGCACGGCCAAGACCACCTTGAGCGGCGCGTTTGCAGAGGCGGCCTGCGGGCGCGGCGAACGTACCATGTTCGTCAGCTTTGATTCGGATTGCACCGAGGTGGTCCGCAACCTGGCCTCGGTCGGCATCCGGCTGGATCGATACATCAAGAACGGCTGTCTGCGAATGATCTCGGCCCGCACCATTGCCGGTAGCGCGGAGACCTACCTGGTGCGCATCAAGACGCTGGCGAAGCAGCATGGCGCCCGTTGCCTGGTGATCGATCCGGTCTCCGCGTGGTACAAATCGGGCAACGATCTGACAGCGCAAGGCGTGGCGGACCGCTTGATCGATTGGTCCAAGGGTGACGGCATCACCCTGGTTTGCACCAGCCTGCTCGACGAGATGTCGAACCGCGCGGAAAGCGGCTCGCCACTGCAGATCTCGGCACTGGCGGACACCTGGATCCACCTCAACTACCTGGTGCAGGCTGGGGAGCGCAACCGCGGCCTGTCAATCGTCAAATCGCGCGGCACGGCGCATTCGAATCAGGTGCGGGAGCTCATCTTGAGCGATGCCGGGGTGACGCTGACCGACACCTACACGGCAGGCGGCGAGGTATTGATGGGCACGCTGCGCTGGGAAAAGGAACGCGCCGAGCGTGTCGCGCACGAGGCCGCCGAGGCTGCCGCGAAGCTCAAGCGGGTCAGGCTCGACGCCGAGGAGGCCGAACTCGAGGTGCGCTTGAAGTCGCTGCAGACGGAACTGGTGGCGAAGCAGGTCGAGAAGGCCTTGCTGGTTCGCTCCACGCAAAGTCACGAAGGCGAATTGTCGCGCGGGCGCACCCAGATGAAGGAGTTGCGCGGGGCCGACGCGGCGATTCCGGGGCGAAAAGTGAGCCCGCCATGAGCCGGCGCGCCCTATTCAAGTTCCGCCTGTATGTCGCCGGCGACGCACCGAACTCGGCGCAGGCAATCGCCAATCTTGCGGCATTCTGCCGGGCACATCTTCCGGATCGGTACGAGATCGAAATCGTCGACGTGTTCCGCGAACCGAAGCGCGCGCTGGCAGAAGGCATCTTCATGACACCGACCCTGGTCGTATTGACGCCGCCGCCGGTGCGCAGAATCGTCGGCACGCTCAGTCATACGCAGACCGTGTTGCAGGCATTGGGGTTGCTAGACATCGCGGCATGAAACGGGCCAAGCCACCGTCTCCGCGGGACGCGCATGACGAAATCTCCGCGCTGATCGAAACGCTGCACTTGACCGGGCAACGCCTGGAAGAACTGACGGCGGGCGAGGTCGATGCCGTGGCGGATCGTGACGGCCGGACGTTCTTGTTGCGGCATGCCCAGGAGCAGTTGCGGGAGAGCGAAGCCGCCAAGCAGGCCGCCATCCTCAACGCGCTGCCGGCGCATATCGCCGTACTCGATACCCAGGGAATCATCATCTCGGTGAACGAAGCGTGGCGGAAATTTGCCGGCGCGAATGCGCTCCGCCCGGGATATGGGATCGGTCTCGATTACCTCGCGGTTTGCGACTGCGCAAGCGGAGACGGCGCGTCCGAGGCGCAGCAGGCGGCTAGAGGCATTCGTTCGGTGCTGGCTGGCGCGGTCAGGAGCTTTTCGCTGGAGTATTCCTGTCATTCGCCAACGGAGAAGCGCTGGTTCCTGATGACGGTGACACCTCTGGCGGGTGACCATCCGAATGGCGTCGTCGTCATGCATCTGGACATCACGGAGCGAAAGCGTAGTGAAGAGGTGCTACGGCGCTTCGTCGCGGCGATGGATGCGATAGCGGATGGCATCTATCTGACGGATCGCTCGACGATGCGCTACGTCCATGTCAACGACGCCGCCTGCCGCCAGAGGAACCTGACGCGCGAGGAGTTGCTTGCGCTGGGGCCGATGAAGCTGCTGTCCAAGTCGCGCGCGGAAGTCGAGCGCGATTACGACGCAGTCATCGACGCCGGGGGGGCCGCGGAACCCTTTGAATTACTCTGGAGCCGCGCCGACGGTTCGCCACTATGGGTCGAATTGCGGCGCCACGCGCAGTGGTCAGGCGACCGCTGGACGATTGTCACCCTGGTGCGCGACATCACCGAGCGCAAGAAGGCGGACGCCAGGATCGCCTACCTCAACCGCGTCTACGCCGTGCTGAGCGGCATCAACACGCTGATCGTGCGCGCGCGAGATCGTGAAGAACTGTTCAGGGAGGCGTGCCGCATCGCGGTCGAGGCCGGCGGATTTCGTATGGCCTGGCTGGGCGTGCTTGATCAGCGAGTGAAGAAAATCGTGCTGGTCGCCTCGGCCGGAGTGAATGACGAGCTCTTGGCCGAGCTTGCAGAACGCTATTCGATGAATGAGCTTGGCTCGTCGCGGATACCAATGATAACGCGTGCAATAGCGGAAAAGACCGTCGTCGTGGCCAACGATCTGGGAAGCAATCCGACGGTTGTGTCGCGCGAGAGTCTTGTCGAAGCTGGAATCGGGTCCCTGGCCATCTTGCCGCTCGTGGTATCGGATGAGGCGGTTGGCGTGCTTACGCTGTATGCCGGCGAGAGTGAGTTCTTTCGCGAAGAGGAACTGAAGCTGCTGACCGAACTGGCGGGCGATATCGCGTTTGCGATCGATCACATCGGCAGGCAGGAACGGCTCGACTTCATGGCCTACTACGATGAACTCACCGGACTGGCGAACCGCAAACTGTTCCTCGACCGGGTAACGCAGTACATGCGCAGCGCGGTCAGCGACGGGCACAAGCTGGCGGTGTTCCTGATCGACCTGGAGCGCTTCAAGAACATCAACGACAGCCTGGGGCGGGCAGCCGGCGATGCGCTCCTGAGGCAGGTTGCAGAGTGGTTAACGCGGAATGCCGCAGGAGACGCCAATCTTGTGGCGCGCGTGGGTGCGGATCAATTTGCCGCGGTGCTGCCGCATGTCAGGGCGGAGGGCAACATGGCGCGGCTTGTGGAGGGATTCAATGAAGCTTTCCTGAACCATCCGTTCCGCCTCAATGACGCCGTGTTCCGCATCGCTTTCAAAGTCGGCGTCGCATTGTTCCCGGACGACGGCACCGATGCCGACACTTTGTTCAAGAACGCCGAAGCTGCGCTGAAGAAGGCCAAGGCGAGCGGCGAGCGCTACCTGTTCTACACACAGACAATGACCGCGGCGGTGGCCGGCAAGCTAACCCTGGAAAACCAGCTGCGCCAGGCGCTCGACAACGGCGAATTCGTACTGCATTACCAGCCGAAAGTGAACCTCGCGAGCGGCAAGATCGCCGGCGCCGAAGCGCTGATCCGCTGGAACGATCCGCGCACCGGCCTGGTGCCGCCGGGCCGCTTCATTCCGATCCTGGAAGAAATCGGATTGATCTATGACGTCGGGCGCTGGGCACTGCGCCAGACCATCGCCGACTACCTGCGCTGGCGTGACGCGGGTCTGGCTGCCGTGCGCATCGCGGTGAACGTGTCGCCTTTGCAACTGCGCAATCGCGGCTTTGTTGACGAAGTCAGGCAGGTGATCGGCATCGACGCGCGGGCGTCGGATGGCCTCGAACTGGAGATTACCGAAAGCCTGATCATGGAGGACGTCAAGCACAACATTGCCAGCCTGCAAGCGATCCGCGCGATGGGCATCTGCATCGCCATCGACGACTTCGGTACCGGCTTCTCCTCGCTCAACTACCTGGCCAAGCTGCCGGTGCACACGCTGAAGATCGACCGTTCGTTCGTGATCGACATGGCCGTCGGACAGCAGGGGCTGGCGCTGGTGTCCACCATCATCAACATGGCCCACGCGCTCAAGCTAAAAGTCGTCGCGGAGGGCGTCGAAACCGAAGAGCAAAAGCGCCTGCTGCGCTTGCTGGACTGCGACGAAATGCAGGGCTTCCTGTTCAGCAAACCGGTGCCGGCCGAGGTCTTCGAAACACGATTCCTGATCCCGACTCACGTTGGGTGATAGATTGGACTGTCAGGAGAATCACCTTCGGCTGACTGCCAAATGCCCGGCCTCGATATCCGCACCCTGAGTTTCCTCGCCATGCATGAAGCGAATTCAGCAGATGATGCCGGCGAATTGATGAAGAAGGCCTACATCGCCACGTACGCGGCAAAGCCGGCCGGGCGCAACGGCTACCGGTTGTTCGAAGAAGTGAACGCCTGAGTACCGACCACCTATGGCACGGAGTGTGGATAATTTCGGCCTCTCGATCTTGTGGAAGTCCATAATGTTGGTATGGATATTGGCGAGTTTCAGTCGTCTGCTGTGACAACCTTGAACTGGGACAGGCACCCGATGGAAGCCTTCGTCTGGAACCGGCATTTCACCACTGGGCTGGAGCGGGTGGATCAGGAGCATCACCAGCTGGTGACCCTGATCAATCAGCTTGGCGAAGCCCTGATTGCGGGACCAGTGCAGGAGCCCGAATCCCTGCAGGCGACGTTCGGTCAACTCGCCGATTACGCGCGGTACCACTTTGCGGAAGAGGAGCGCCTGATGGAGGAAGCCGGCGTTTCCCCTTTGCACCGGGATCCGCATCGGCGGCACCATGTCGATTTTGTCGAACAGCTATCCAGCATGTGGAACTCGCGAAACTCCATGGCCAATGCGGCGGAAACCCTGCATGGCTTTCTTCGTTCATGGCTGGGCTTTCATATTCTGGGAGAGGACCAGTCGATGGCGCGGCAGATCGCGCTCATCCGCAGCGGCAAATCCCCCGACCAGGCCTACCAGGAGGTGCATTCGTCCCGGAGCGACAACGCTACCGTTGCCTTGTTGACGGCGCTGCATAATCTTTACCATGTTCTTTCCGGGCAGAACCGCGATCTGGCCGCGGCCAATTTTCGTCTCGAGGAAAGAGTGGCCGAGCGCACCGAACAACTGGCATTGGCCAATCAGGCCTTGACCGACCTCAACCATCGGCTGGAAGCACTTTCCAACACCGATGGCTTGCTCGAGATTGCCAACCGCCGGCATTTCGACGCGAAACTGGATGAAGAATGGCGCCGGGCTCTCCGCCAACGACAACCCTTGTCACTGCTGATGATCGATGTGGACTACTTCAAGCGCTACAACGACAGCTATGGCCATCAGGCGGGGGACCGTTGCCTTCAATCCGTGGCTCGGGCCGCGCGATCAGCGCTCAGGCGGCCCGGCGATTTGCTGGCCCGCTATGGTGGCGAAGAACTGGTCGTGGTGCTGCCGAACACCGAGCAAAACGGTGCGATTCTGGTAGCGCGGGCTATCCAGCGCGGACTTGGCAACTTGCGTATTCCCCATGCGGATTCACCAGTTGCCGATCAGGTGACTATCAGTGTTGGTGTCGCGACGATGGTGCCCGACAAGCAGACCAATTCCGCCCAATTGGTCGCCGCCGCGGATCACGCTTTGTATTCAGCGAAGGAAGACGGCCGCAACCGTATTTGCCCCGGATAGGAATTCGAATTCGCTCGGCGGCGGACACCGCCGGCCATGCCGCCGTATCGCCAGCGCCGACTCTTGCGGGGCACCCTCCGGCGAATCGTCAACCTGGCCTGGCAGGCTCGGCTGCGGCTCTGACAGCGTGTCCGATCGCATTGCCCGCGGTGCGGGAGCGAGAAGGCGGCTTCTGTGTTCTGGCGTGCCGACCACGATGTTAAAGTGGATAATGCTGTCAGCTCGATACCAAAGACGAACATGCTTGCATCCAATCCTGATTCCGGGGTTTTCGACCAATGGGCCGCCGGAAAGCCGCGCGTGGTGCCGTTGCGGCTCAAGCTTGCACCGGTAGCCAATTAGCCCGGCATCCCTGTTGACGAGAGCCTCACCATGCCGGAACCCCGCATCTCATTGCGCGTATTGATCGTCGAGGACTCCGCCGACGACGCCGAGCTGCTGGTGCGCGCGGTGCGCCAAAGCGGTTACGAGCCGGCTTTCGATCGGGTGGAGAGCGCCGCAGCTATGCGCGCGGCGCTGCACGAAAAGCCGTGGGACCTCATCCTGTCCGACTACATGATCCCCGGCTTCGGCGCGATGGAGGCGCTGCGGATTGCCAAAGAGAGCGACCTCGACCTGCCGTTCATCGTGATCTCGGGCAAGGTCGGCGAGGAGGCGCTGGTCGAGGTGATGAAAGCGGGCGCGAGCGACTTTCTCCTCAAAGGTTACCTTGGCCGCCTCGGTTCAGTGATCAAGCGCGAACTGGCCGACGCCGCTGCGCGGCGCGCCATGCGGCAGGCGCGGATCGAGTGGCGCGCGGCATTCGATGCGGTGCGGGACCCCATCTTCATTCACGACGCCGACTTCCGTATCCTGCGCGCCAACCTTGCCTATGCCGCGCTCGCGGGAGTGCCGATCACGCAGGTCATCGGCAAGCGGTATTGGGAGGTGTTTCCTGTGCAGGACGGGCCGCTGCCGGGCTGCCGCGCCATCACAGAAGGACTCCAGGGCTGGAAGGAGGAGGAGTTTGCTCTGACCACTGGCGAAGCCTATGCTTCGCGCTCTTTCGCAGTCACGAACGATCGGGGCGAATACCTCTATTCGTTCCACGTGCTGCAGGACGTCACCGAGCGCAACCGGATCAGGGATGCGGTCCAAACCAGCGAGCGGCGCTTTCGCAGCCTGATCGAGAGTTCGGCGGACGCCTTCTTTGTCATCGATCCCGCCGGGAAGATTATTTATCGCAGTGAATCCGGCGCAAACCTTACCGGATACAAGGCGGACGACCTGCTCGAGCACGAGATAATGCAGTTCCTGGCACCCGAAGACATTCCCATTGCGCAGCGCGCTCTCGGCGAGGTGCTGCGCGCTCCAGGCAAGATTCTCAGCGCCGAGTTGCGCCTGCGCCGGGTAGACGGCGCGGTGATTGACGCCGAGTTCGTTGCCAAGAATTGCCTGGATATCCCGGAGGTTTGCGGCATCGTCATCACCGCGCGCGACATCACCGTAAGGAAAAAGGCGGACCGCGAGCTCAAGCTCTTTCGCGCCTTGATAGACCAATCCAGCGATGCAATCGAAGTGTCCGATCCGACAACCCTGCAATTGCTCGACGTAAATGACCGGGCGTGTCAGGATCTTGGTTACAGCCGGCAGGAATTGCTTGCCATGACTGTTCGCGATATCGATCCCACGCTGGATCGATCTGTGGAGGACAAGGTCAAAGAGCAGTTACGCACGGCGGGATTCGCACGCCTGAACACCGTTCATCGAAGGAAAGACGATTCCACTTTCCCCGTGGAGGTCAATGTAAGGCACGTCGAGCTCGACCGCAGCTATCGAGTCGCCAGTGTGCGCGACGTCAGCGAACGCCAGCGCGCGGAGGAAGCGACGCGTCAACTGGCCGAGCGGCTCACGACGACGCTCGAGAGCATCACGGATGCGTTCTTTACCGTCGACCAGGCGTGGCGCTTCACCTTCCTCAACCGCGAGGCGGAGCGACTGCTGGCGCGCACTCGGGAGGAACTGATCGGGCAGGATTTATGGGTGGAGTTTCCTTCCGCTGTCGGCTCAATGTTCGACCGCGAATACCACCGTGCGATCGAGGACCAGCAAAGTGTGGAGTTCGAGCAGTTCTACGCGCCACTCGGCACCTGGTTCAGCGTCCGCGCCTATCCATCCAAGCAGGGCCTGGCGGTGTATTTCCGCGATATCGGTGAGCGCAAACTGGCCGAGGAGGCGGTCCGCGAGCGCATCCGGCTGCAAGACCAGCTGGTCCGGATTGCCGCTTCGGTGCCCGGGCTGATTTACTCCTTGCAGTTGCGTCCCGACGGCTCCATCGCGTTGCCCTATGTCAGTGGAGCACTGAAGGAGATCTTCGACCTGGAACCCGCCGATGTCATCGAAGACGCGACGCCGGTCTTTTCCATGATCCACCCGGACGACATCGGGCACGTGAATGAAGTGATCGCCGAAACCGCGCGCACCCTGGCTCCTTCGCGGATCGAGTTCCGGGTGCGTCGAACAGAGCGGGGGGAAGTCTGGGTCGAGGCGCATTCGCTGCCGCAGCGCGAGGCCGATGGCAGCGTCGTGTGGCACGGGTTCATACAAGACATCACCGAACGCAAGAAGACGGAAGCCAGGATCGCCTACCTGAACCGCGTCTATGCCATGCTGAGCGGTGTCAACACGCTGATCGTGCGCGCGCGCGACCGTGAAGAACTGTTCCAGGAGGCGTGCCGCATCGCGGTCGAGGCCGGCGGATTTCGTATGGCCTGGCTCGGCGTGCTTGATCTGCGAGTGATGAAAATCATGCCGGCCGCCTCGGCCGGCATGAACGACGAGCTCCTGGCCGCCCTTGCAGAGCGCTACTCGGTGAATGAGCTTGGCTCGCCGGGAATACCGCTGACCACGCGGGCGATGACGAAAAAGACCGTCGTCGTGGTTAGCGATCTGGAACGCGATTCGACGGTGGTGTTCCGCGAGAGGCTTGTCGCAGCCGAAATCGGGTCCATGGCCATCCTGCCGCTTGTCGTGTCGGATCAAGCGGTGGGCATACTTACGCTGTATGCCGGCGAGAGCGAATTCTTCCGCGAAGAGGAGTTGAAGCTATTGAGCGAACTGGCCGGCGATATCGCGTTCGCGATAGAGCACATCGGCAGGCAGGAGCGGCTCGATTTCATGGCCTACTACGACGAACTGACGGGACTGGCGAACCGCAACCTGTTTCTCGACCGGGTGACGCAGTACCTGCACAGCGCGGCCAGCGGCGGCCATCATGTTGCCGTGTTCCTGATCGATCTGGAGCGCTTCAAGAACATCAACGACAGCCTCGGCCGGCCGGCCGGCGATGCGCTCCTGAGGCAGGTGGCGGAGTGGCTGACGAGCCGGGCGGGCGATGCCAACCTGCTGGCGCACATCGGTGCGGACCATTTTGCCGCAGTGCTGCCGGAAGAAAAGCAGGGTGGCAATCTGGGGCGGCTTCTGGAGACATGGATGGAGGCGCTTGTGAACCATCCGTTCCGCCTCAATGACGCCGAGTTTCGCGTCACCTTCAAGATTGGGGTCGCACGATTCCCGGACGACGGTGCCGATGCCGAAACCTTGTTCAGGAACGCCGAGGCCGCGCTGAAGAAGGCCAAGGCGGGCGGGGAGCGCTACCTGTTCTATGCACAGCAGATGACCGAACTGGTGGCCGGCAAGGTCGCGCTGGAAAACCAGCTGCGCCAGGCGCTCGACAATGGGGAATTCGTGCTGCATTACCAGCCCAAGGTGAACCTCGCGAGCGGCAAGGTCACCAGTGCCGAGGCACTGATTCGCTGGAACGATCCGCGCACGGGCCTGGTGCCGCCGGGCCGCTTCATCCCGATCCTGGAAGAAACCGGATTGATCTACGAGGTCGGGCGCTGGGCGCTGAACCAGGCCATCGCCGACTACCTGCGCTGGCGTGCGGCAGGACTGCCGGCCGTGCGCATCGCGGTGAACGTCTCAGCGCTGCAGTTGCGCCGCCGCGAATTCATCGCCGAGATCGAGCAGGCAATCGGCATCGACGCGAATGCGGCAGCGGGACTGGAACTGGAGATCACGGAAAGCCTGATCATGGAGGACATCAAGCAAAATATCGTGCGCCTGCAGGCGATCCGCGGCCTCGATATCAGCATCGCCATCGACGACTTCGGCACCGGCTTCTCCTCGCTCAGCTATCTCGCCAAACTGCCGGTGGATACGCTGAAGATCGACCGCTCATTCGTGATCGACATGACGGCCGGGCCGCAGGGACTGGCGCTGGTGTCCACCATCATCGACCTGGCGCACTCGCTGAAACTCAAGGTGGTGGCGGAGGGCGTCGAAACCGAGGAGCAGTCGCGCCTGCTGCGCTTGCTGGACTGCGATGAAATGCAGGGCTTCCTGTTCAGCAAACCGGTGCCGGCGGAGATCTTCGAAACACGATTCCTGGCTCTGCCTCCCGCAGCCGCTAACTGACGCCGAGTCGCCGTGCCGCCAGCGCCGACTTTTGGACTGGGGTGTTCAGCTGCTGAAGAAATCCTTGACCCGGTCCAGCCAGCCTTGCGCGCGCGGGCTGTGCCGTTGGGCGTTGGCCTGACTGATTACTTCGAACTCCTGCAGCAGTTCCTTCTGCCGGTCGGTGAGGCTGACCGGGGTTTCCAGCACGACATGGCAGAGCAGGTCGCCCCGGCTGACGGAGCGGACGCCCTTGATGCCTTTGCCGCGCAGGCGGAATACCTTGCCGGTCTGCGTTTCGGCCGGCACCTTGAGTTTGGCAACGCCGTCGAGCGTCGGTATTTCGATTTCGCCGCCGAGCGCCGCCGTGGCAAAGCTAAGGGGCATCTCGCAATGCAGGTCGTCATGGTCGCGCTGGAATACCGCGTGCGCCTTGAGGTGAAGCTGGACGTAGAGGTCGCCCGGCGGGCCGCCATTGACCCCGGGCTCGCCCTCGCCGGTGAGCCGGATCCGATCGCCTTCGTCGATCCCCGCCGGAATCTTGACGGACAGCGTCTTGTGCTGCTTGACGCGGCCGGTGCCGTGGCAGGTGCCGCAGGGGTCGGGGATGTAGCGGCCGGTGCCGTGGCACTTCGGGCAGGTTTGCTGGATCGAGAAGAAGCCCTGCTGCATGCGTACCTGGCCGTGGCCGCCGCAGGTCGGGCAGGTCTTGGGTTCGGTGCCTTTCTTGGCGCCGCTGCCGCTGCAGGTTTCGCATTCCGCCATGGTCGGGATGCGGATGCGGGTTTCGGTGCCGCGTGCGGCGTCTTCCAGCGTGACTTCGAGGTTGTAGCGCAGGTCGGCGCCGCGATAGACGTTGGAGCGTCCGCCGCCGCGTGCGCCGCCGCCACCGAAGATGTCGCCGAAGATGTCCGAGAAGGCATCGGCGAAGCCGCCCATGCCGGCACCGCCGGCGCCCTGCTGGTCGACCCCGGCATGGCCGTATTGGTCATAGGCCGCGCGCTTCTGCGCATCGGAAAGAATTTCGTAGGCCTGCTTGGCTTCCTTGAACTGTTCTTCGGATTTCGGGTTGTCCGGATTGCGGTCGGGATGGTGCTTCATGGCCAGCTTGCGATAGGCCTTTTTTATGTCCGCCTCGGCAGCGTCGCGGTTGACGCCGAGGATTTCGTAGTAGTCGCGTTTAGCCATCAGTTTTCAGCCACAGAGAACACAGAGAACACAGAGGGCACAGAGACTTCTCTCTGTGCCCTCTGTGGCTAACAGGTCTTACTTCTTGTCTTTGACTTCGGTGAACTCTGCATCGACGACATCGCTGTCATCCTTCTTCGCCTCGCCGCCGGCCCCTGCCGCACCGCCCGCTCCAGCCGCGCCCGCCGCGCCCTGTGCGTCACCGTAGATCTTTTCGCCGAGCTTCTGCGAGGCCTTCGCCAGCGCTTCGGTCTTGGCTTCGATGGCCGCCTTGTCGCCTTCCTTCAGCACGTCTTCGGCTTCCTTGATGGCGGCTTCGATGCCAGCCTTTTCGTCGGCGCCGAGCTTGTCGCCGTGTTCGGCAAGCGACTTCTTGATCGAATGCACCATGGCATCGCACTGGTTGCGCGCGTCGACCAGTTCGCGAGTCTTGTGGTCTTCTTCGGCGTGGGCTTCGGCGTCCTTCACCATGTTCTGGATCTCGGTTTCGGACAGTCCCGAGTTGGCCTTGATGGTGATCTTGTTTTCCTTGCCGGTGCCCTTGTCCTTGGCTGAAACGTGCAGGATGCCATTGGCGTCGATGTCGAAGGTGACTTCGATCTGCGGCATGCCGCGCGGCGAGGGCGGAATATCGGACAGGTTGAACTGGCCGAGGCTCTTGTTGCCGCTGGCCATTTCGCGCTCGCCTTGCATCACGTGAATGGTCACGGCGCTTTGATTGTCGTCGGCGGTGGAGAAGGTCTGGCTGGTCTTGGTCGGAATCGTGGTGTTCTTGGTGATCAGCTTGGTCATCACGCCACCCAGGGTTTCGATGCCCAGGCTGAGCGGGCAGACGTCGAGCAACAGCACGTCCTTGACCTCGCCTTGCAGCACGCCGCCCTGAATTGCGGCGCCGACCGCGACGGCTTCGTCCGGGTTGACGTCACGGCGGGGTTCCTTGCCGAAGAATTCCTTGACCTTGTCCTGTACCTTGGGCATGCGCGTCATGCCGCCGACCAGAATCACGTCGGTGAGGTCCGAGACCTTGACGCCGGCATCCTTGATGGCGATGCGGCAAGGTTCGATGGTGCGCTCGATCAGGTCTTCCACCAGTGATTCGTATTTGGCGCGGGTCAGCTTCATCGCCAGGTGCTTCGGCCCGGTGGCATCGGCCGTGATGTAGGGCAGGTTGAATTCGGTCTGCTGGCTGGAGGACAGCTCGATCTTGGCCTTCTCCGCGGCTTCCTTGAGGCGTTGCAGGGCCAGCACGTCGTTCTTCAGATCGACGCCCTGTTCCTTCTTGAACTCGGTGACCACGTAGTCGATCAGGCGCTGGTCGAAGTCTTCGCCGCCGAGGAAGGTGTCGCCGTTGGTGGACAACACCTCGAACTGGTGCTCGCCGTCGAGTTCGGCAATCTCGATGATGGAGATGTCGAAGGTGCCGCCGCCCAAGTCATACACGGCAATCTTGCGGTCGCCTTCCTGCTTGTCCATGCCGAAGGCCAGTGCGGCCGCGGTCGGTTCGTTGATGATGCGCTTGACATCGAGGCCGGCAATGCGGCCGGCATCCTTGGTGGCCTGGCGCTGGCTGTCGTTGAAGTAGGCGGGCACGGTGATCACGGCCTCGGTGACTTCCTCGCCGAGGTAGTCTTCGGCGGTCTTCTTCATCTTGCGCAGCACTTCGGCGGAAATCTGCGGCGGCGCCATCTTGTCGTTGCGGACTTCGACCCAGGCGTCACCATTGCCGGCCTTGACGATCTTGAAGGGCATCATGTTGATGTCCTTTTGCACTTCCTTCTCTTCGAAGCGGCGGCCGATCAGGCGTTTGACGGCAAACAGGGTGTTTTTCGAATTGGTCACCGCCTGACGCTTGGCCGATGCACCGCAAAGAATCTCGCCATCGTCCGTGTAGGCCACGATCGACGGTGTGGTGCGTGCACCTTCCGAATTTTCGATGACTTTCGGCTTGCCGCCTTCCATGATGGCGACGCAGCTGTTGGTGGTGCCGAGGTCGATGCCGATAATCTTGCCCATGTTATTTCCCTTTTCTTGAATGTTGCTCGCCGGGGATCTTCCGCAGCGAATCTCTACGCCTGATATGGGGGTATTGCGCGCGGCTTCAAGCCTTTGCCTTGGAAACCACCACCAGCGCGGGGCGGATCACGCGTCCGTGCAGGGTATAGCCCTTCTGCAGGACGGTGAGCACGGTATTGGCTTCGGTTGCGGCGTCCGCCGCCTCGATCTGGCTGATGGCCTGGTGCAGGTGCGGATCGAACTTTTCGCCGAGCGGATTGATCTCGACCAGGCCGGATTTCTCGAACGCCGCAATCAGCTGCTTGAGGGTCACCTCGACGCCGGCCTTGAGGTGTTCGGCGCTCTGGTTTTCGCTGGCCAGCGCCGCTTCGAGGCTGTCCTTGACCGCCAGCATCTCTCCGGAGAATTTCTCGACGGCGAACTTGCCGGCCTTGCCGATATCTTCCTGGGCGCGACGTCGCACGTTCTCGGTCTCGGCCTTGGCACGCAACCAGGCATCGTGATGCTCGGCGGCCTTGAGTTCGGCGTTTTGGAGCA
The DNA here is from genome assembly GCA_023229685.1 of Sulfuritalea sp. GTDB lineage: Bacteria > Pseudomonadota > Gammaproteobacteria > Burkholderiales > Rhodocyclaceae > Sulfuritalea. Next base: position 151,373 of record JALNYT010000001.1, on the reverse strand, counting down.
TTTCTTCAAGACTCGGCATCACCGTGCTTCCCTGTGCCGCATCAGGAGTCGGCGCTGGCGGTACGGTGCCGAGGTCGGGCTGGTCCGAGTCCGGCAAGGCTTCGGTGTCCTGCGCGGTGCGGTGGGTGTGTGACTTATGCGGCATGGGTCAGGCTCCGGAAGAAACCTCATCTAAATGAGGGTGAATCGGGTGGCTTCAAGTGCCGCCTTGAACAATTATTTCTGACTGCGAACCCAGCGCATCAGACTGGCGGCATCCATCGCTCCGGCCTGCCGCGCGACCTCGCGGCCATTCCTGAACAGGGCCAGCGTCGGAATCGAGCGAATGCCGAAGCGTGCTGCGAGCTGCTGTTCTTCCTCGGTATTCACTTTCGCCAGACGGAACTCCGGCTCGAGTTGTTTCGCCGCCTGGGCGAAGGCCGGAGCCATGGTGCGACAGGGGCCGCACCAGGGCGCCCAGAAATCGACCAGCAGGGGAATGTCGGACCGTCCGGCGTGGGTATCGAAGTTCGCTGCGGAGAGTTCGACCGGCTCGCCGCTGAACAGGCGGGCCTTGCACTTGCCGCAGGTAGCCCCATCGGCAAGGCGCTCGGCAGGCACGCGATTGGCTGCGTGGCAGTGGGGACAAACGACGATCAACGGCTCGGACATGACATGCTCCATATATCAGGTCTTACTGATATATGGTTGTCGTCGGTAAATTCAAGACGTGGCTTCGCTCGCGTCTCGCCAGAAATCCGTGTCAGACAACAAAGTCGCCGCTGCCCAGCAGCCGGGTGCAGGCCGCGACCGCCGCCGCATCGAACAGCCGGCCGCTGCCCCGGTCGATCGCCTCCAGTGCCGAGTCGAGGCCCAGCGCAGCGCGGTAGGGGCGGTGGTTCATCATCGCCTCGACGACGTCGGCAACGGCGATGATCTTCGCCTCCAGTGAGATTGCGTTGCCCGTCAGACCATGCGGATAACCGCTACCGTCCAGCCGTTCGTGATGCTGGAGGATCATCTCGGCGATCGGCCAGGGGAAATCGATCTCCTTGATGATGTCGTAGCCGACCTGGGGATGGGTCTTGATCATCGAGAACTCGATGTCGCTGAGCTTTCCCGGACGATTCAGGATTTCCGCCGGCACATAGATCTTGCCGATATCGTGAATCTCGGCGCCGCGCTGGACGCCGGTCACCCGCGCTTCGTCGAGGCCCATTTCGCGGGCAATGGCTGCCGCCAGCCGGCTCACCCGCTGTTGGTGCCCCGCCGTGTAAGGGTCGCGTGTCTCGATCGTCGTGGCGATCGCCTGGATCGTATTCTCGAGGGCCTTCGCCAGCGTGCGGGCGCTCTCCAGTTGCTTGGCACGGGTGCGCACCGTGACAATGCCGAAGGCCAGGTCGGCGGCGAGTTCGGCCAGCAGGGCGATTTCCTCCTCGGCAAACACGTCGATCTCCGCCGCATAGATGTTGAGGGTACCGATCACTCCCTTATCCGTGGCGAGCGGCAGGGCAACGCTCGAACGGTAGCCGAATTCCAGCGCCCGTGCACGCCACGGGGCGTAGGTCGCGTCGGTGGCGATATCCTTCGCCATCTGGACCTGCCCCGTGCGTACGGCGCGGCCGGTCGGCCCCTGGCCCCGTTCGGAGTCGGCCCAGGTCTTGTTGAGGGTAGCCACGTATTCGGCGGCGCGCTCGCCGAATTGCGCCATCGGCCGGATGGTCTGGCCCGGATCGTTGACGACGTAGCCTACCCAGGCCATTGGAAAGCCGCCCGCTTCCACCACCACGCGGCACATGTCATCGAGCAGCCCGAATTCATCCGTGGCATGAACCAGGGTTTCGTTGCAGCGGCTCAGAGTTCGCAGAAACCGGTTACTGCGCTGCAGGGCCCGCTCGGCGGCCTTGAGTTCGGTGATGTCGCGGGCGATGGTGGAAATGCCGCTGATCGTTCCCGACGTGTCGCGGATCGGCGAGAGCGACACGGATACGTCGATCAGCCGGCCATCCTTGCGCCGCCGCGATGTCTCGTGCTGCGCGACGCTCCTGCCGCTACCGAGAATGTCTATCAGATCGTCGATCTCATGCTGGCGCTCCTCCGGTACCAGCATCTTCGCCGATTGGCCGATGGTCTCAGTTGCGCTGTAGCCGTATATCTTCGCGGCGCCGTTGTTCCAGGACGTGATGCGGCCATCTATCGCCGCGCCGATGATGGCATCCTCGGATGATTCGACGATCGCGGCCAGTTCGCGGCGCACCGCCTCGGCCCGGCGCCGCTCGGAAATGTCGCGCAGGATGCCCGTGGCGTGCCAGCGCCCGTTGATTGTCACCGAGGAAATCGACAACTCGACCGGAAACTCCTCGCCGTCCTTGTGCAAGGCAGACATTTCCAGAGTGTGGCCGATTACCGCTCCCTGGCCGGTCGCGCGGAAGTGCCCCCAGCCCGCGCGGAAGGCGTCGTGATAGCGCGCGGGCGCCAGCAGTTCGTGTAACGGCTGGCCGAGGGTTTCGCCAGAGGTGTAGCCGAATATTTTTTCTGCTGCAGGGTTCCAGTAGGTGATCAACCCGTCCTGGTCGACGATGATCAGCCCGTCCTGGGCCGACGCGGCCACTTTGCGAAAACGCTCCTCGCTGGCCGCCAACTCGGCCTCGGCGCGGTGGCGCAGGCGGCGTTCCCTGGCTTCCTGCAAGGCGCGACTGACCGCCGGGGCGAGCTTGCCGAGGCGGTCCTTGATAACGTAGTCCGCCGCGCCCTGGTGCAGGGTCTCGATCGCAAACTCTTCGCCCATGGCCCCCGAGACGAAAATGAAGGGCACGTCCGGCGTCTGCTCCACCGCGATGACCAGCGCCGCCATCCCGTCGAAGGTCGGCAGATGGTAGTCGGCCAGGATGATGTCGGGCCGAAATTCCACCAACGCGGCGACGAAGGCGTCCCTGGTGTCTACGCGCATGGATGAAAAGGCTATGCCGGCTTTGTTCAGCGCCCGCGTAGCGAGCTCGGCGTCGACCGGGTCGTCCTCCAGCATCAGGATCTTCAACTCATCCGTCATTTTCTTCACTCGTGAGGGATTTTGTTCAGCAGCAGCCAGTACAGGCCGAGTTCGCCCACTACCTTGACGAATTCGTCGAAGGATACCGGCTTGGTAATGTAGCTGTTAACCCCGAGCTTGTAGCACTCCTCGATATCGACATCTTCCTTCGAGGAGGTCAGCACCACGACCGGAATCGTGCGGGTGCGCTCGTCGTTCTTGATCCGGCGCAGCACCTCGATGCCGCTGACACGCGGCAGGCGCAGATCGAGCAGCACAACCTTTGGCTGGCAGCCGAAGTCGCGCCCGGCATAGGCACCGGTGGCAAACAAGAAATCGAGGGCTTCGGCGCCATCTTTTACCCAGACCAGGCTATTGACCAGGCTGTGCTTCTTCAGCGCACGGATGGTTAGTTCTGCATCGGCCGGCGTGTCCTCCACCAGCAGAATTTCGACGATATCATCTTCATGTGCCATTGGGTGCCTCCTTTATCGGCAAGGTGAAATGGAAGGTCGAGCCGGTGTCGACCTGTCCTTCGGCCCAGACGCGGCCGCCGTGGCGCGCGACGATGCGCCTGACCATTGCCAGTCCGGTACCGCTGCCCTCGAACTGTCCTGCCGGGTGCGCATGCTCGAAGACCCGGAACAGCTTGTCCACATACTTCATGTCGAAGCCGACGCCGTTGTCCTTGACCCAGTAATGACCTTCATGGGCGTCGCGGCTGCCACCCACTTCGATGACCGCTTGCCGCCGCGGCCGGGTGAATTTGATCGCATTCGACACGAGGTTTTTCAGCAGACGACGGATCATGGTCCGGTCTCCCCACAGCGCTGGCGGATTCTTCAATTCCAGTTGCAGCCTGCGCTCCGGCACCGACGCCTGCAACTCGGCGAAGACTTCCTCGACCAACTGTACCGTATCCACCGGCCCGAATTCCATTGGGCGTCGACCGAGTTGCAGAAACTCGAGCAATTCGTCGATCAGCTGGCCCATACGCGCCGTGTTGGTGCCGACCACGTCGAGCAGGCGCAGGCCTTCGCTGTCGAGGCTGGTGGAATGTTCGTCGACAAGGATCTGGGCGAATCCGGAAATGGCGCGCAAGGGCGTGCGCAAGTCGTGGGAAATCGAATAGGAAAATTCTTCAAGTTCCTTGTTGGCGGCTTCCAGCTCAGCGGTACGTTGCGCCACCCGCTGTTCGAGCTCGTCGTTGAGCCGGTGCACCGCCGCCTCGGCTTGCCTTTGCTCCGAAATATCCCGTGCTGCGGCGAATACCCCCAATATCTGTCCGGCATCGTCGCGATAGATCGAGGCGTTGTAGCGGACCGGCGTCAAATGCCCGTCGCGGTGACGAAGCTCCAGTTCGTAGTCGCGCACCCGGCCCTCGCGGAATACCTGCTGATAGCCGGCGCGGGCATGGGCCGGATCGGAGAAATAGTCCGAGAACTCCGTGCCGATCAGCTCGTTTCTGGCCCGGCCGGTGACCGCCTCCGTCGCCGAATTGACGTCGGTAATCTTGCCATCGGGCCCGATCGTCACCAGCGGATCCACGCTCGCCTCGATCAAACTGCGATTGTAGGCATAGGCCAGGCGCATCTCATGCTCGACTTGCTTGCGCTCGGTGACGTCGCGGTTATTGACCCGGCGCCCCATGAACTTGCCGTTATGCCCAAACACCGCGCGGCAGCCGTGGGCAATCCAGCGAATCTCGCCATCCCGTCGCACGATGCGAAAATCCACTGCCGCTTGATCTTCGTGTTCGACATCATGCCGATGGGCTGTCATCAGGTGCAGATCCTCGGGAAGAGTAATCCGGTAGAGCAGATCCGGTTCGGCAAGGAACTCGGACGGGGAATATCCCGTCACCCGCTCGCATGATGGCGACATGAAGAGTATTTCCTGCGCCGGCCCCTCCCAGTATTCCCAGTCGTAGGTATAGTCGGCCACGGTGTGGAACTTTTCTTCCTCGCGCGCCAATTCCATCGTGGCGACCTGCTGACGCCGCCAGCCACGGTAGGCCAGCCACGACGATACCAGGGTGGTCAGGCAGAACAGCACCGCCAGCAGTGCGGTCTTGAGGGCCTGATCCCGCCACCGGGCCATGTATTCCTCGGTGGCCCTGCCAACGACGACGTAGAGAGGATAATCGGGCAGCCTGTTCGCGGCGAATTTCCGTTCGACGCCGTCGACCGTGTGAGCGGTGACGTAGGTTCCGGCGTCGCGACCGGTCCGGATCAGTTCCTGCAATTCGGGAATGGCGAGTTTCTCGCCGATGACTTTGTCTATGTCCACAGGCACCGGATAGACGGCGAGGACTCTTTGTTCCACATCGCGCAGGGATACGGAGCCATGCTGGCCGACGTCGATGGTGGCAAGAGTGTTGGCGACATGATCCAGTGAAATATTCGCGTAGACGACCCCGCCGAACGATCCGTCCGGCAGACGAATCGGGCGTGACACGGGGATGGCCCATCTCTTGTCGAGGCGGGTAAACACGGGCTTGACAATCACCAGCCCGGCCCCGGGAGCATCGCGCTGGCGAACGAAGTACTCGCGATCCGAATTGTTCTGCCGGGCGGCCGGATCAACGTCGGACCCCAGCAAGACGATGCCATTGGCATCGGTGATACGCAGGCTGAAGATGGTGGGCAGGCGCCTTTGCTGTCGCTCCAGAAACGCGTTCAGCGCCTGCCTGTCGATGTCACCGCCGGTGAGCTGACGTTGCACTTCGTCGGCGGCAGACACCAGCGTCAGATCCACTTTGTCCATGTCCCCGGCGATGTCCTGCGCCAGCAACCGGGATAGATTCTGTGCCGTAAGCTCGGCGCTTCGCTCCGACTCCACGTAATTTTGATAAAGAAAAAGAGCCACGAAGCCGAAGACGAACAGGTTGATCAGCGCAACGCCCGCCACCACCCACCTTACGACTGGAGCGGAAGATGCTGCGGCATCCGGAGGTCGCACCACGTCAGCGCTGGACATTGTCGCCTTGCTTTCTGTCACGGACACCCGCTCGCGGCAGGGTGAAGTGAATCGTTGTGCCGCCATCGAGTTTGCTTTCCGCCCATACGCGTCCGCCGTGGCGGGTGACGATGCGTTTGACGATGGCCAGACCGATGCCGGTTCCCTCGAACTCTTCCGCCGTGTGCAGGCGCTGAAAAACGCCGAACAGCTTGTCTACGTATTGCATGTCGAAACCGACGCCGTTGTCGCGGATGTAGTAGTGGTTTTCGTCGGCGTCGGCAGTGCCGCCGATCTCGATCACGGCCTCCGCTCGCGGCCCGGTGAACTTGATCGCGTTCGAAATCAGGTTGGTCAGCACCTGCCGTATCATTGCCCGATCGGCCCGCGCCGCTGGCAGATCGCCGAGTTCCAGCCGCAGCATGCGTCCGGGCGTGGCAGCCCGCAGTTCCTCGAACACCGACTGCGCCAATGCCCCGATGTCGAGATCCGCTGTTTCGATGTCGCGGCGGTTCATCCGCGAGAAACTCAGGATGTCGTCGATCAGTTGCCCCATCTTGACCGTGTTGGCGCGCACCACATCGAGATAATGCTGGCCGTCGGCATCGAGCTTGTCGGTATAGTCTTCGAGCAGCATGTGCGAAAAGCCGTCAATGGCGCGCAAGGGCGCCCGCAAATCGTGGGAAACGGAATAGGCGAAGGCCTCGAGTTCCTTGTTCGCGGTTTCGAGCTGTACCGTGCGTTCTTTTACACGCTCTTCCAGTTCCTGATTAAGTGCGCGAACCTGTTCCTCGCTGCGCTGGCGCTCGGTAATGTCATGCACGGTGCCCATGGAACGCAGCGCCTTGCCGTCGGCCCCGTAGTGGGTTTCGCATTTTTCATTGACGTACTTGATCCGGCCATCCTTCATCAACAGTCGATGCACGATGTCGTAGGGCTTACGGCTCGCCACCGATTCTGTATAGGCTTGGTTGACCATCGCCCGATCGTCAGGATGGATCGCAGCAAGAAAGGCGTCGTAGGAAGCACCGAATTCCTGTGGATCGATCTCGAAGATTCGATAGATTTCCGGCGACCAGGTCAGCACGTTGCTGACCAGATCGAGTTCCCAGTTTCCCAGCCGCGCAATGCGCTGGGCTTCCGCCAGGCTTGATTCGTTGTTGCGCAGGATGTCTTCCGCCACCTTGCGTTCCCGCTCGCGCTGCCGGCTTTGACGCGTCAGAAAACCGATACCCATCAGGCCGATAAGCCATCCGGCGGCATAACCGGCGATGAGATTGCGATGCGTCCGATCGGAGTCCGCGTAGAACGGTTCAAGGGATACCGATACGGCAATTCCGCCGCGCACGTCGCCGACCTTGTAGCCTTGACTGCCGTGGCATTTAAGGCAACTTTGCTCGACGATCAAGGGCTGCATCACGCGTAAATGGGGTATGCCGCCGAGATCGCTGACCGTCGACACTTCGCGTGTCCCGTCCTCGAAGCGCAGCAGCGCAGAACGCTCCCAGTCGTCAGGGGCGTTGATCGGATTGAGTGGTTGCAGGCTGGTGAGGCGCCCCTTCTCGCCGAACGGCCCGGCGAAATGGGCGTGGAGTTGGCGCAGGACATAGGCCGAATTCATCAGGGTCAGCTTCTTGCCGGACGGCGTTTCCAGGTCGCGATCCGGTACTCCGGCCAGATAGGGATTCGGCGGCGTTGTCTCGGTCGGCGGGACATAGACGCCGCCATGGAAAGTGACCCAGGCGCGTAAGGCGTTATCCTTGGCGATATAGGCGGCCGCTTCGCGGTGGGCGATGGCGAGAGTGTACTGGTCGCTGCTTACCAGATACCAAGCCAGCGACCCGGTCAATATCACCGTCCAAGCCAGCGCGGCAAGCACCGCGTTGCGAAGGACGGCGGATGACGAGTTCGCGTCCGGGGGTTTGCTGTTCATGGCCCGAGTCACAGGTACAAAATTGTCGTTTGACAATACTCCATACTCGCTCTCGCGTGAAGCCTCAATGGTCCGAGTTTGATGTAGCGCAAATCCGGGCAAGACTAGCCCGCAAGACGTCGGCTGGCGCAGTAGCCGACTGCGGATGATGGGCTGTACCGAAAAATCCGCAGTTCATTCCAAGTTGCGCAGCCGAACTCGGCTTTCAGCCACAGAGATCGCAACCGATAAGTAGCGGTATGGAGTTGGGATATCTGACCGTCAGGGGGACCCTATTTCGGCGTGTCGGACTCTGTCTGCCGGGAATTCCGCTGCGCGGGCCGGCAAGCGCCGACTACTGCAGTTTTCTTGAAAAAGCTGACTCAGGTCTTTGCGCCCAATGCCTTGGCGCGCGCAGTCGCTGCAGTATCGGACTGAGCGGCGACCGGCCAGCCCGAGAGATGGGTCGAAACCAGGTCACGCAGTGCGGTGATCCAGTCGGGCCGCTCGTTGAGGCAGGGAATGTAGTGAAATTCCTTGCCGCCGGACGAGAGAAACGCCGCCTTGCATTCCAGCGCGATTTCTTCCAGGGTTTCCAGGCAATCGGCAACGAAGCCGGGGCAGACGACGTCGACTCGTGCCGTGCCGTCGCGCGCTAGCTTCTCCAGGGTCGGCTGAGTATACGGTTGCAGCCACTCGGCCTTGCCGAAGCGTGACTGGAAGGTGATCAGGCAGTTGTTCTCGCTCAGTCCCAGCGCTTCTGCCAGCAGGCGCCCGGTTTTCTGGCATTCGCAATGGTAGGGGTCGCCCAGATCGAGCGAACGGCGCGGCACCCCATGAAAACTCATTACGAGCTTGTCAGGCCGGCCATTGGCCGCCCAGTGTTCGCTGATGCTGGCGGCCAGCGCGGCGATGTAGCCGGGGTGATCGTGGAAATGTTTGATGAAGCGCAGTTCCGGCGGGTTGCGGCTGCGCTTGATCCAGTCGGCCACGTCATCCATCACGCTGGCAGTGGCGCTGGCCGCGTATTGCGGGTACAGCGGCACAACCAGCACGCGCTCGACGCCATCGCGCTTGAACTGGTCGAGGGCACTGCCGATCGAGGGTTGACCGTAGCGCATGGCCCACCCCACCACAATTTCCGCAGCGCCGGCTTGGCCCAGCCAGCCCTTGAGCAGCTTGGCCTGCCGCTCGGTGTGCACCTTCAGCGGCGAACCGTCGAGCATCCATATCTTGGCGTACTTCGCCGCCGACTTGGCCGGGCGCAGGTTGAGGATGATGCCGTTGAGAATCAGCCACCAGACCGGACGCGGGATCTCGACGACGCGCGGGTCCCAGAGAAACTGCTTGAGATAAGGGCGCAGTGCGGCCGCGGTCGGCGCCGCAGGCGTGCCCAGATTCACCAGCAAGACGGCGGTACGGTGCGGGGCACCGTGGTGTTGCGCGGGTTCGGGAGCGTAGCGGGGCATGTTTATGGCGTGGAAAGTGCCGAAGAAAGCAGCTTGGCAGTGATGTCGACGATCGGAATGACGCGCTCGTAGGCCATCCGTGTCGGGCCGATGACGCCGATGGTGCCGACGATCTGGCCGTCGACCTCGTAGGGCGCCGCGACCACGCTGCATTCGTCCAGCGACGCGATGCCGGATTCGCCGCCGATGAAGACCTGGACGCCCTCGGCGCGGCTGGATAGCTCCAGCAACTGGGCCAATCCGGTCCTTTGCTCGAACAGATCGAAGACGCGCCGCAAGCGGGTCATGTTGGACGACAGATCTTCGACGCCGAGCAGGTTCTTCTCGCCGCTGATGACGTATTGCGTCGAGGTGTCGGCGATGGCCTGGTTGCCGGCGTCGAGCGCAGCGGTCATCAACTCGGAGATGTCGGCGCGCAACTGGCGCAGTTCTTCCACCACGCGCGCGCGCACCTGGTCGAAGTCGAGCCCGAGGCAGTTCTGGTTCAGGTAATTCGCTGCCATGACCAGTTCGGATGGGCTGTAATGGCGCTGGGTAAACAGGATGCGGTTCTGCACGTCGCCGTCGGCGGTGACGATGATCAGCAGAATGCGCTTTTCGGACAGGCTGAGAAACTCGATTTGGCGGATGCGCGGCTGCTGGCGGCGCGGCGCGACCACCACGCCGGCAAAGGCGGTGAGTTGCGACAGCAATTGCGACGCGTGGCTGATTACCAGTTGCGGCTGGTCGGGCTGGATGGCTTCCTGGATCTCGAAAAGTTCGCTGCCTTGCAGGGGCCGCACCGTCAACAGGGAATCGACGAAGAGCCGGTAGCCCAGCGGCGTTGGCACGCGTCCGGCCGAGGTGTGCGGGCTGGCGATGAAGCCCATCTCTTCCAGATCCGACATGACATTGCGGATCGTCGCCGGGGAGAGTTCCAGGCCCGAGTATTTCGAAAGCGTGCGCGAACCGACGGGCTGACCTTCGGCGATATAGCGTTCGATCAGGGTTTTCAGCAGGGTTTGTGCGCGATAGTCGAGCATGGCAGGGATTCTAGTCATTTCAGAGGACAGAAGACAGGGGACAGCCGTTCTGGTGGCGGCAAATAGCCGCCCGTGAGGCGCGAAGCGCGGCAAAATTCTGTCTCCGGTGTTCTGTGCTCTGCGCTCTGATATGGTTTAATCAGCCCGATGAACACCGCATTTCATACCATCGCCCTGATCGGCAAATATCAGAGCCGGGAAATTGCCGAATCGCTGCGCGTGCTCGCCACGTTTCTGAGCGAGCGCGGGGTTGAGGTGCTGCTCGAAGAAGATACTGCAACGGCGGTGGGTACCAACGGTTATGCGGTAGCCAGCTACCCGGTGATCGGTGCCCGCGCCGAACTTGCCGTGATTCTTGGCGGCGACGGCACCATGCTGAATGCGGCGCGGCACCTGGCCGAGTTCGAGGTGCCGCTGGTCGGCGTCAATCAGGGACGGCTCGGCTTCATGACCGACATCGCGCTCGGCACCATGATCGAGAGCATCACTGCATTGCTGGCGGGGAAGTTTTCCCGCGAGAAGAGGTTCCTGCTCAACGCCGAAGTGCTGCGTGACGGCGAGCGGGCCTTTCAGACGCTGGCGCTGAATGACGTGGTGGTCAACAAGGGCGACATCGGCCGCATGATCGAGCTGGAAGTCAAGGTCGATGGCGAACTGATCCACATCCTGCGCGCCGACGGCCTGATCGTGTCCACGCCTACCGGCTCCACCGCCTATGCGCTGTCCGCCAACGGCCCGATCCTCCACCCGTCGGTGCCCGGCATCGCCATCGTGCCGCTGTGTCCGCACGCGCTCTCGAATCGGCCGATCACCGTCAGCGACAGCTGTACCATCGATATCGCCCTGCTGCCCCCGCACGATGCCCGTGTGCACTTCGATGGCCAGACGCGTTTTGACGCCCGTGCCGGCGATGTGGTGCGCATGGTGCGTTCGCGCCACAACATCACCCTGCTGCATCCGCCCGGCTACAGCTATTTCGCCATGTTGCGGGAAAAGCTGCACTGGAGCTCGACTCCTCGTCACTGAAGATGCTCCTGCGTCTGATCGTCCGTGATTTTGTCATTGTCGACCGTCTCGAACTCGAGTTCGGTAGCGGCTTTGGCGCCCTGACCGGCGAGACCGGCGCCGGCAAATCCATTCTGGTCGACGCGCTGTCGCTGGCCATGGGCGAGCGCGCCGATGCCTCCGTAGTACGCAATGGGGCGGAGCGTGCCGAAGTTTCTGCCGAGTTTGACGTGGCGCCGGGCGGCGCATTGGAAACTTGGCTGCGGGCCAACGACTACGACACCGAGGCCTGTCTGCTGCGCCGCGTGATTGACAGCGCCGGCCGTTCCCGCGCCTATATCAACGGCGCGGCGGCGACGCTCGGGCAGATGCGCGAAGTGGCCGACTTTCTGGCCGACATCCACGGTCAGAATGCCCATCATTCATTGTTGCGCAGCGACGCCCAGCGCGACTTGCTCGACACCCATGCCGGGGCGCTGGTGCTGGCGCGCGAAGTGGCCGCGGCGCACGGCGCCTGGCGGCTGGCGCGCGAGGCGCGCGAGGCTGCCGAGAAGGATGTCGAGGCCACGGTGCGCGAACGCGAACTGCTCGAGTGGCAGGTGAAGGAACTCGTCGCCCTGGGATTTGATGCCGCCGAATGGCAGGAAACGGAACAGGAGCAGCGCCGGCTGGGCAATGCCAATGCCCTGCTGGAAGGCGCGAGCGCCGCGTTGGCCGCACTCGAAGAGGGCGAGGCGGCGAGTCTGCCGCTGCTGCAGCACGCCGGGGCGAGGCTGTCGGAACTGACCGGCTTCGATCCGGCGCTGACCGAGGCGGCCCAGCTGTTCGAGACCGCGCTGATCCAGTTGGAAGAGTCGGCGCTGGCGCTACGGCGCTATCAGGACCGCCTGGAGCTTGACCCGGCGCGCCTCAACGAACTCGACAACCGCATCGATGCGGTGACGCAGATGGCGCGCAAGCATCGTGTCACGCCCGAGGAATTGCCCGATCTGTTGCGGGGTTTGCAATCCAGGCTGGCCGAACTCACGCTGCGTGCCGACCCGGCGGCGCTGGCCGACAGGGAACACAAGGCGCAAGCGGCTTTTCGCGACGTGGCAAAGAAGCTTTCGGCCTTGAGGGCGAAGACCGCCAAGGCCCTGGCGGCGGCGGTGACGACCGGCATGCAGGAATTGGCCATGGCCGGGGGACGCTTCGAAATTGCATTGGAAGCCCTGGCCGAAGGCGCATCCTGCGGCCTTGAAACTGTGGAATTTCTGGTCTCGGCCAATGCCGGCCAGCCGCTGCGTCCGCTGGCCAAGGTAGCCTCGGGCGGCGAGTTGTCGCGCATTGGCCTGGCCTTGCAGGTCATCGCCAGCCAGGCGAATCCAGCCGGCACGCTGATCTTTGACGAGGTCGATGTCGGCATCGGCGGCCGCGTTGCCGAGATTGTCGGCCGCATGCTGCGTGAACTCGGCAAGCAGAGACAGGTGCTGTGCGTCACGCATCTGCCGCAGGTGGCGGCGCAGGCCGACTGGCAATGGTCGATCGCCAAGGAAACGCGTGACGGTGCGACGACATCCTCGGTCAACGTGCTCGATCGGGAAGCCCGCATCGGCGAGATCGCGCGCATGCTGGGCGGCGAAAAAATCACGCCAACCACCCGTCGCCACGCGGCGGAAATGCTGGGGCTGGGCTAGACCGGCAGACCCGGCGCGCCGAGCATGGTCACCACGCCGGTAGCGATGAACACGGCGGCGGCGGCCCAGCGGATGGCGTTCAGGGGCAGGCGTTTGGCCAGGCGTTCGCCGACAATGACTGCCGGCACGTTGGCCAGCATCATGCCCAGCGTGGTGCCCATCACCACGGCAATCAATGCACCCTGAAACTGGGCTGCCAGCGCCATCGTGGCGAACTGGGTCTTGTCGCCCATCTCGGCGAGAAAAAAGGCAATGGTGGTGGTGACGAAAGCGCCGGCGCGATGAATCTTGGGGTCTTCGTCGAGCGAATCCGGGTGCAGCGCCCACAGGCCGAAAGCGATGAAGACCGCTCCGGTGATCCAGGGCAGCCATTGCGGCGCGATCAGTTGCGCCAGCCAGACGCCGACCGAGCCGGCCAGGGCGTGGTTGAGCACGGTGGCGACAAAGATCCCGGCAATGATCGGCAGGGGTTTGCGCAGCCGGGCGGCGAGCACGAAGGACAGCAACTGGGTCTTGTCGCCGATTTCGGCGATGGCGACCAGCGTGGTCGAGGTGAGGAATGCTTCCAAACCGCGGTCTTAAGCCGCAGCCTTGCGGTGCGGGCAGTCCGTCTTGTGGCACTCGACGTATAGGTAGAGGGCGTGTTCGCGAACGGTGAAGCCGCGTTCTTCCGCGATCTTGATCTGGCGTTTCTCGATCGCCGCGTCGAAGAATTCTTCCACCCGGCCGCATTCCACGCAGACCAGATGGTCGTGGTGCTGCCCTTCATTCAGTTCGAAAATCGCCTTGCCGGATTCGAAATGGTGCCGTTGCAGCAAGCCGGCCTGCTCGAACTGGGTCAGCACGCGATAGACGGTGGCCAGCCCGATGTCCATGCCGTCGGCCAGCAGATGGCGATAGACGTCTTCTGCCGTGACATGGCGCGGCGAGCCCTCCTGCTGCAACTTGTGGAAGAGGTCGAGAATCTTGAGGCGCGGATAGGTCGCCTTGAGGCCGCTGCTCTTGAGGTCGTCGGGATGGGTCATGGAGCGGTAAGCGCGGCCAGGGGCCGCTCGGGGGCGCAGTGATGGGCGGGCAGCTATGATATAGTTTTCGCGGCCCGATTGGGATAATGCAATCGGGAAATGACGAGGCGTGCCAGAATAGGGTGGCCATGACCAATTAGTGGTTTTTCCGGAATTCCCCGATGAAGCGATTCCTGTTGTTCCTGCCTTTTCTGGCAGCCTGTTCGAATACACCGCAGATCCCGCAGATCACCAACGTTCTCTCGCCCTATCGGATCGACGTGCGGCAGGGCAACTTCGTCACCCAGGAGATGGTGGCGCAGTTGAAGCCGGGTCTTACCCGCGACCAGGTACGCTTCATTCTCGGCTCGCCGCTGGTGGCAGATATGTTCCACGTCGACCGCTGGGATTATGTGTACCGCTTCCGGCACGGACACGAGGAGGTTCAGCAGCGCAGTCTGGCGGTGTTCTTCCAGGACAACAAACTGACGCGCGTGACCGGCGATGTCGTGGCCGAAGACAGTGCAAAGTCCGAAGCACCGAAGCCGGCCGCGCAGGTGATCAACATCCCGGCGCCGGCCGCGCCCGACGCTGTCGGTCAAGAGAAGAAGTAGGGCATGCAAAAGCTGCGCTATGCCATCGCCGGCAGTTCAGGACGGATGGGCCGCACCCTGATCGAGGCCCTGCAACAGGATGCTGGCGGCACCCTTGCCGCCGCGCTCGAACACAGCGGCAGTCCGTTTCTCGGCAAGGATGCCGGCGAATTGGTGGGCGCCCCCTGCGGCGTCAGGATCAGCGCCGATCTCGATGCGGCGCTGGCGGTTGCGGACTGCCTGATCGACTTTACGCGGCCCGAGGGTACGCTGCAGCACCTCGAGGCCTGCCGGCGCCATCGCGTCAGCATGGTTATCGGCACTACCGGATTTTCGGCGGTCGGCAAACGGACCATCGAAGAAGCGGCGCAGGAGATTCCTATAGTGTTCGCGCCGAACATGGCGGTGGGTGTCAATGCGGTGTTTCGCTTGCTTGATATCGCGGCGCGCATCCTCAACGACGGCTACGACGTCGAAGTCATCGAGGCGCATCATCGCCACAAGGTGGATGCACCGTCCGGTACCGCCTTGCGCATGGGCGAAGTCGTGGCGGCTGCTCTCGGCCGGGACTTGTCCGCGTGCGCCGTGCATGGCCGCGAAGGACATACCGGCGAGCGGCCGGCGACGCAAATCGGCTTTTCAAGCATCCGCGGCGGCGACATTGTCGGCGACCATACGGTGCTGTTTGCCGGCGCCGGCGAGCGCATCGAGATCACGCATAAATCCGCCAGCCGCATGCCCTATGCGCTGGGCGCGCTGCGCGCCGGCCGCTTCATGAGCGGCCGCGAGCGCGGCTTGTTCGACATGCAGGATGTACTGGGCCTGAGGTAGCGGCAGCAGCGACCGGCGAAGTCTTCCGCGCGTTGCGATATGCGGGATGACAGGCTATAATTCAAAGGTTTGCCGGACGCCATGTGAATCAAGCGGTGTCCGGTTCCGATTGCCGAATTGTCTTGTTCCGGGAGCCCCATCGTGCCTCATTTTCCGCCTGCCCTTCTTGCCCTGGCCGACGGAACGGTGTTTAGAGGCAAGGGCATCGGCGCCAGCGGCGCAAGTGTCGGCGAAGTGGTATTCAATACCGCACTCTCCGGCTATCAGGAAATTCTGACGGATCCGTCCTACTGCCGTCAGATCGTTACCCTGACCTATCCTCACATCGGCAACTACGGCGTCAATCGCCAGGATTGCGAGGCGGATCGTATTCATGCGGCCGGCCTGGTAATCCGCGACCTGCCGCTGCTGGCCTCGAATTTCCGCAGCGAGCAGACGCTCGACGCCTACCTGCGTGCCGAGAACGTGCTGGGACTGGCCGACATCGACACGCGCAAACTGACCCGCATCCTGCGCGAAAATGGCGCCCAGGCCGGATGCCTGATGGCGGGTGACCAGCTCGATGCCGATGCTGCCGTGGCCCAGGCGCGGGCCTTCCCCGGTTTGGCCGGGATGGATTTGGCGCAGGTGGTCAGCGCGCAGCGGTCCTATGCCTGGAGCGAGGGCGAATGGAAGCTTGGTACGGGCTTTGCCACTCCCGTCAATCCACGTTTCCACGTCGTCGCCTACGACTTCGGCGTTAAGCGCAACATCCTGCGCATGCTGGCTTCGCGCGGCTGCAGACTCACCGTGGTGCCGGCGCAGACGCCCGCGTCAGAGGTGCTGGCGCTCAATCCGAATGGCATTTTCCTGTCCAATGGCCCCGGCGACCCGGAGCCCTGCGACTATGCCGTAAACGCGATCCGCGACTTTCTTGAGCGGCGCCTGCCGGTCTTCGGCATCTGCCTGGGTCATCAGCTGATGGGGCTGGCGGCCGGCGGCAGGACGCTGAAAATGAAATTCGGCCACCACGGCGCCAATCATCCGGTCAAGGATCTCGAATCGGGACAGGTGCTGATCACCAGCCAGAACCATGGCTTCGCGGTCGATCCTTCGACCCTGCCGCAGAACGTGAAGGTGACTCACGTCTCGCTGTTCGATGGCAGCCTGCAAGGCATGGCCTGGACGGATCGGCCGGCATTCTGTTTCCAGGGGCATCCAGAAGCCAGCCCGGGGCCACACGATGTGGCCTATCTCTTTGACCGCTTCATCGGGATGATGGACCATGCCTAAGAGAACCGACATCCACAGCATCCTGATCATCGGTGCCGGCCCGATCATCATCGGTCAGGCCTGCGAATTCGATTATTCAGGGGCCCAGGCCTGCAAGGCCCTGCGCGAAGAGGGCTACCGCGTGATTCTGGTCAACTCCAACCCGGCAACGATCATGACCGATCCGGGGATGGCCGACGTGACCTATATCGAGCCGATCACATGGCGCGTGCTGGAAAACATCATTGCCAAGGAGCGGCCGGACGCGGTCCTGCCGACCATGGGTGGACAGACCGCATTGAACTGCGCGCTCGATCTGGCCAAGCACGGCGTGCTGGAGAAGTATGGCGTCGAGATGATCGGCGCCTCGCGCGAGGCGATCGACATGGCCGAGGACCGCGAGAAGTTCAAGCAGGCCATGACCCGCATCGGCCTCGGTTCGGCGCGCTCGGGCATCGCCCACAGCATGGAAGAGGCGCAACAGGTGCAGGGCGCCATCGGTTTCCCGGCAATCATCCGGCCTTCCTTCACCATGGGCGGTTCCGGCGGCGGCATTGCCTACAACCAGGAAGAATTCGTCGAGATCTGCAAGCGCGGCCTCGAAGCCTCGCCGACGCGCGAACTGCTGATTGAAGAGTCGCTGCTCGGCTGGAAAGAGTACGAGATGGAAGTGGTGCGCGACCACAAGGACAACTGCATCATCATCTGCTCGATCGAGAACCTCGATCCGATGGGTGTCCATACCGGCGACTCGATCACCGTCGCCCCGGCACAAACGCTGACCGATCGTGAATACCAGATCATGCGCAACGCCAGCATTGCCGTGTTGCGCGAGATCGGCGTCGATACCGGCGGCTCCAACGTGCAGTTCGCCATCAACCCGAAGAACGGCGAGATGGTGGTGATCGAGATGAACCCTCGCGTGTCGCGTTCCTCGGCGCTGGCCTCGAAGGCGACCGGCTTTCCGATCGCCAAGATCGCCGCCAAGCTGGCGGTCGGCTTCACCCTCGACGAACTGAAGAACGACATTACCGGCGGCGCCACGCCGGCCTCCTTCGAGCCGTCGATCGACTATGTGGTGACCAAGGTCCCGCGCTTCGCCTTCGAGAAGTTTCCGCAGGCCAATGATCGTCTGACGACGCAGATGAAGTCGGTCGGCGAAGTCATGGCGATTGGCCGCAGCTTCCAGGAATCGATGCAGAAGGCCCTGCGCGGGCTTGAGGTCAGCGTCTATGGTTTCGACGATATCGAAGCCGACCGCGAGGAGATCAATCGCGAACTGGCGAGCCCCGGTCCCCAGCGCATCTGGTATGTCGCCCAGGCCTTCCGCGAGGGTTATACGCTGCAGCAGGTGTTCGATCTGACCAGCATTGATCCGTGGTTTCTGGTGCAGATCGAAGACATCATTCTGACCGAAGGCTGGATGCGGTCGCAGAATCTCGACGATCTCGATGCGCCTACCCTGCGCAATCTCAAGCGCAAGGGATTTTCGGATCGCCGCATCGGCACCCTGGTCAACGCCAGCCATGACCCGGCGGCCGGCGCCAGCGGCGAGACGGCAGTGCGCGAACGCCGCCACGCGCTCGGTATCCGGCCGGTGTACAAACGCGTTGACACCTGCGCCGCAGAGTTCTCCACGGCGACCGCCTACATGTATTCGACCTACGAGGAAGAGTGCGAGGCGCGGCCGACCGCACGCAAGAAAATCATGGTGCTGGGCGGCGGGCCCAACCGCATCGGCCAGGGCATCGAATTCGACTACTGCTGCGTGCATGCGGCGCTGGCCATGCGCGAAGACGGCTATGAGACGATCATGGTCAACTGCAACCCGGAGACCGTGTCAACCGACTATGACACTTCGGATCGCCTGTACTTCGAACCGGTGACCCTGGAAGACATTCTTGAAATCGTCCACGTCGAGCAGCCGACCGGCGTCATCGTGCAGTTTGGCGGCCAGACGCCACTCAAGCGTGCGCGCGAGCTCGAGGCGAATGGCGTTCCCATCATCGGCACCAGTCCCGACATGATCGACGCCGCCGAGGATCGCGAGCGCTTCCAGAAGCTGTTGCACGATCTGGGCCTGAAGCAGCCGCCGAATCGCACGGCGCGCACCGAGCCGGACGCGATCCGCCTCGCGGCGGAGATCGGCTACCCGCTGGTGGTGCGACCTTCCTATGTGCTGGGCGGCCGCGCCATGGAAATCGTGCATGAGCAGAAGGATCTTGAACGCTACATGCGAGATGCGATCAAGGTGTCTTTCGCTTCCCCGGTGCTGCTCGATCGCTTCCTCAATGACGCGATCGAGGTGGATGTCGATGCATTATCGGACGGCACGCAAGTGCTGATCGGCGGCATCATGGAGCATATCGAGCAGGCCGGCGTGCACTCGGGCGACTCGGCCTGTTCGCTGCCGCCGTTCTCGCTTTCACTGGAAATTCAGGATGAGTTGCGCCGGCAGACCGAGATGATGGCCAGGGGCCTCAACGTCGTCGGTCTGATGAATGTGCAGTTCGCCATTCAGAAGAATGCGCAAGGCAGCGGCGAGGACGTGGTCTACGTGCTGGAAGTCAATCCGCGCGCGTCGCGCACTGTTCCTTTCGTCTCCAAGGCCACCAGCCTGCCGCTGGCCAAGATTGCGGCGCGCTGCATGGCAGGGCGCAGTCTGGCCGATCAGGGCATGACCCGCGAAATCATCCCGCCCTACTTTTCGGTGAAAGAAGCGGTTTTCCCCTTCATCAAGTTTCCCGGCGTCGATACCATCCTCGGTCCCGAGATGAAATCCACCGGCGAGGTGATGGGCGTCGGTCGCACGTTCGGCGAAGCCTTCGTCAAGTCGCAGCTCGCGGCCGGGACGCGGCTGCCGACGTCCGGCAAGGTCTTCGTCAGCGTCAAACCCGCGGACAGGGCGAAGGCCGTTGATGTCGCACGCGAGTTGCACGAACTCGGCTTTGCGCTGGTCGCCACCCGCGGCACGGCAGGCGCGATAGAAGCCGCCGGCATCCCGGTCGGCATTGTGAACAAGGTCGCCGAGGGACGGCCGCACATTGTTGATATGATTAAAAATGGCGAGATCGTGCTGATCATCAATACGGTCGAGGAAAAGCGCACCGCGATTGCCGATTCGCGCTCGATCCGCACGTCTGCATTGGGCGCCAAGGTAACCCTGTTCACAACTGTCGAGGGCGCGCGCGCGGCCTGCGCCGGCATGCGTCACGCCGGTCTTGAAACCTACTCCCTGCAGGCATTGCACACCGAGTTGAAAGTATGAGCGGAAAATATCCCATTACCCTGCGCGGTGCGGAGCTGCTGCGAAAAGAACTGCAGCGGCTGAAGACGATCGATCGCCCGGCGGTGATTGCCGCCATTGCCGAGGCACGCTCGCACGGCGACCTGTCGGAGAATGCCGAGTACGATGCCGCCAAGGAACGACAGGGATTTATCGAAGGTCGTCTCAAGGAAGTCGAGGGCAAGCTCGGCAACGCGCAGATCATCGATCCGGCATCGCTCGATGCCGATGGCCGCGTGGTCTTCGGCGCCACGGTCGAGCTGGAAGACATGGACAGCGGCAGCACCGTGACCTATCAGATCGTCGGCGACGACGAGGCCGATATCAAGTCCGGCATGCTTTCGCTGAATTCTCCGGTGGCGCGAGCGCTGATCGGCAAGTTCGCCGGCGATGTCGCCGAGGTGCAGACGCCGGGCGGGCGGCGCGAGTACGAAATACTCGACGTCAAATATATCTGATATGGCCAAGCTGGCGTCCGCGCTCTACAGCATCGGGGTTGCCGTCTGGGTCGGCAGCCTGCTGGCGATCGGCTTGATCGCTGCACCCATATTATTCACCCAGCTTGCGGATCGAAGCGTGGCGGGCAGTCTGGCGGGTGCAATGTTCTCGGTCATGGCCTGGGTTGGCCTCGGCTGCGGGGCTTATCTGATCCTGTTTATAGTGTTCGGCAAAGGTTGGCGCGCAATCAAGTCCGGCGTGTTCTGGATTGTGCTGCTGATGATCGCTCTGACCGCGGCCGGTCATTTCGGCGTGCAGCCGATATTGACCCAACTACAAGCAGATGCCTTGCCGCGCCGGGTCATGGAAAGCGCCATGCGTGATCGCTTTACGACCTGGCACGGCGTGTCGAGTGCGCTTTATCTGCTGCAATCCCTGCTCGGGATCGCGCTGGTGATATTGCAGGAACGCGGCAAAGGCCGATAGTTTCAGCGTTTGCGGGTGCGGGCTTCGAGGCGTGCGGCGGCCTGTTTCTTGGTCACCGGCGCAGCGTTTCGCCGTCTCCCCGGCGTCGACTCTTGTACGGCAGCATCCTTGGGGTTTTCGCGCCAGAGCACCAGCAGGTTGCCGATGTGCTGCACGGAGGCGCACTTTAGCGCGGTGCAGATTTCAGTGAACAAGGCTTCGCGATCTTCACGTTCGATGCCGTAAAGTCGCAGCTTGATCAGTTCGTGGGCCGTCAGGCAGCGGTCGATCTCCGCCAGAACGGAAGGCGTCAGGCCTTTCTGGCTGATGGAAACGACAGGATTCAGATGATGCGCGGCGGCACGCAGAGTGCGGCGCTGGGTGGGGGCAAGTTCAGTCATGGCGGAATTGTAACGTGAGCGGGAAGATCGAGAGTAACAAGAAGGTCAAGAAGAACAAGACCACCAAGGCCTGGATCACAGAGCATGTCAATGATGCCTACGTGCAGCGCGCCAGGGTGGAGGGCTGGCGCTCGCGCGCCGCCTTCAAGCTAACGGAAATAGACGACAAGGACAAGCTGCTCAAGCCGGGCATGACGGTGGTCGATCTCGGTTCGGCGCCCGGCAGTTGGTGCCAGATTGCCGCCAAGCGGGTTGCCCCCGGCGGACGACTGATCGCGCTCGACCTGCTGCCGATGGAGCCCGTGCACGGCGTCGAGTTCATTCAGGGCGATTTCCACGACGCCTCAGTCCTGGAGGCGCTGGCCGATGCCCTCGGGGGGCGCCAGGTCGACCTTGTATTATCGGATATGGCCCCCAATATGTCGGGTATCGGGATGGTCGATCAGGCGCGCGTGATGGTTCTGGCCGAACTGACCCTGGAGTTCTGCGCACAGCATCTGAAGCCGGGCGGCGACATGCTGGTCAAGGTATTTCAGGGTGACGGCTTCATGGAATTGCGGCGTGCCTTGCAGCAGCAGTTTCGGACTTTGCAAATGAGAAAGCCGGCCGCCTCGCGCAATCGCAGTGCCGAGATTTACCTGCTGGCGCGGGGCAAGCGGGGCTAAGGGCTCGCTGTTGCGGTTTGCAGGGCATGGCAATCAGCACTAGAATGAACTGATATGGAATCCCTCCCCAGGGAAAGAGAGGCTTTACCTTGAATAATATGTTCAAAAACATGGCGATCTGGCTGGTGATCGGCATCGTTCTGATGACGGTGTTCAATCAGTTCAACACGCGCCAGGCCGTGCTCGGATCGCTGGAGTACTCCCAGTTCCTCGAAGAGGTGAAGCAGGGCCGCGTCAGCAAGGTCGTAATTCAGGGCCGCACGCTGGAAGCCACTACGACCGATGGCAAGAAGATTACCACTTACGCACCGCCGGACCTGTGGATGGTTTCGGACCTGTTGAAGAATAACGTCAAGGTGGTGGCCAAGCCTGAGGAAGAGCAGTCTTTCCTGACTAGCATTTTCGTCTCGTGGTTCCCCATGCTGCTACTGATCGGCGTCTGGGTATTCTTCATGCGCCAGATGCAGGGCGGCGGCAAGGGGGGGGCTTTCTCTTTCGGTAAGAGCCGGGCGCGGATGATGGATGAATCATCGAACACCATCACTTTTGCCGATGTGGCTGGTTGCGACGAAGCCAAGGAAGAAGTCTACGAAATGGTCGACTTTCTGCGCGACCCATCGAAGTTTCAGAAGCTCGGCGGCCGCATTCCCCGCGGCGTCCTTCTGGTCGGCGCGCCCGGCACCGGCAAGACACTGCTGGCCAAGGCGATTGCCGGCGAGGCCAAGGTGCCCTTCTTCTCGATTTCCGGCTCTGACTTCGTTGAAATGTTCGTCGGCGTCGGCGCGGCACGTGTGCGCGACATGTTCGATCAGGCCAAGAAGGCGTCGCCGTGCATCATCTTCATTGACGAACTCGACGCAGTTGGCCGCCAGCGCGGCGCCGGCCTCGGTGGCGGCAACGACGAGCGCGAACAGACCCTTAACCAGATGCTGGTCGAGATGGACGGTTTTGAACCCTCGGTGGGCGTGATTGTGGTGGCAGCCACCAACCGCCCCGACGTGCTTGATCCGGCGCTGCTGCGCCCGGGTCGCTTCGACCGTCAGGTTGTAGTACCGCTGCCGGACATTCGCGGCCGCGAACAGATCCTCAAGGTGCACATGCGCAAGGTGCCGGTGGCGCCCGATATTGATGCTTCAATTCTGGCCCGCGGTTGTCCCGGGTTCTCCGGTGCCGATCTGGCCAATCTGGTCAATGAAGCCGCGCTGTTTGCGGCCCGCAGCAGCAAGCGCCTGGTGGACATGGAAGATTTCGAGCGTGCCAAGGACAAGATCATGATGGGCGCCGAGCGCCGGTCGATGGTCATGCCCGAAGAGGAGCGCAGGAACACGGCGTACCACGAATCCGGCCATGCCGTGGTGGCCAAACTGCTGCCCAAAACCGATCCGGTGCACAAGGTGACGGTCATCCCGCGTGGTCGTGCGCTGGGCTTGACCATGCAGTTGCCTGACCAGGAACGTTACAGCCAGGATCGTGAACGCCTGCTCAGCACTATTTGCGTGTTGTTCGGTGGCCGGATTGCCGAAGAGTTGTTCATGCAGCAGATGACGACCGGTGCGTCCAACGATTTCCAGCGCGCCACCGATCTCGCCCGGCGCATGGTGACGCAGTGGGGTATGTCCGACAGCCTGGGACCAATGGTGTACGGCGAAGAGGAAGGCGAGATTTTCCTCGGCCGTTCCGTTACCACGCACAAGAACATGTCGGAGTCCACCATGCAAAAGGTGGATACCGAGATTCGCCGCATGCTCGACGAGCAATACGCCCGCGCGCGCCGTCTGCTGGAAGACAACCGCGACAAGGTGGAGGCCATGGCCAAGGCCCTGCTGGAATTGGAAACCATCGACGCCGACCAGATCAACGACATCATGGCCGGCCTGCCACCGCGTCCGCCCAAGCCTTCGAGTGCGCCGCCCGTACCCAGGGGCGACAGCGCGCCTGGCCCGGAACCCACCGCGACGGCGCCGGCCTGATAGCCAACCCAGTTCAGAACAACCGCCGAAGCCTTGCTGATTCGGCGGCCCCATTTTCATGACACAGAATTTTCACTGCGGCCGCTTTGTCCTCAATGCCGAGCGACCGCTCATCATGGGCATCGTCAACCTGTCGGACGATTCCTTTTCCGGCGATGGTCTGCATGGCAATATCGAAGCCGCCATTGCGCAGGGGCGTCGGATGCAGGAAGAAGGCGCGCATATTCTCGACGTCGGCGCCGAATCTTCACGGCCGGGCGCGACACCGGTGTCGGCGCAGCAGGAGATCGATCATCTACTACCGGTGATCGAAGCCTTGCGCGACTGCGGTGTTCCGCTGTCGATCGATACCGTCAAGCCGGAGGTGATGCGGGTCGCGCTGGAGGCCGGTATCGACATGATCAACGACATCAATGCCCTGCGTGCCCCGGGCGCCATGGAACTGGTCGCTGCGAGCAAGGCCGGAGTTTGCCTGATGCACATGCAGGGCGATCCGGGCACCATGCAGGACGATCCACACTACATCGACATCGTCGCCGAAGTTGCCGAGTTTCTCGCCGAGCGCGTCGCGGCAGCCGAAGCGGCGGGGATCGCCTTGAACCGGATTGCGGTCGATCCCGGCTTTGGCTTTGGCAAGACGCTGGCGCACAATATCGCGCTTTTGCGCCATCTTGGCGAACTGGTGGTGCCGGGCCTGCCGCTGCTGGTGGGTCTTTCGCGCAAATCGGTGCTGGGTCTGCTGACCGGGCGCGCGGCGCCGGAACGGGTCTACGCCGGAGTCGCGGCGAACGTGCTGGCGGTCGAGCGCGGCGCGCGCATTGTGCGCGTGCATGACGTCGCGGCGACGCGCGATGCGCTGGTGGTCCTGCAAGCGGTGGAGGAATACTGAATGGGACGCAAGTATTTCGGCACCGACGGGATCCGCGGCCGCGTCGGGCAGCCGCCGATCACGCCGGAATTCGTCATGCGCCTGGGTTTTGCTGCAGGCTCCGCTCTGGTGGCGCGTGACGGACTACCGGCCAACGAACGTCCGGCGGTACTGATCGGCAAAGACACGCGGATTTCGGGCTACATGCTGGAAGCGTCACTGGAAGCCGGATTTTCCGCGGCGGGTGTCGATGTGATGCTCTGCGGGCCGATGCCGACACCGGCCGTTGCCTACCTGACCCGTGCCTTGCGCCTGCAGGCTGGAGTGGTGATTTCCGCCTCGCACAATCCCTACGACGACAACGGCATCAAGTTCTTTTCGGCCCAGGGCACCAAGCTGCCGGACGCGGTGGAACTGGACATCGAGGCGCGGCTTGAGCAGCCGATGACCTGCATGGAGTCGGTCGGGCTCGGCAGGGCGCGCCGTGTCGATGACGCCGCCGGCCGCTACATTGAATTCTGCAAGAGCACCTTCCCCAATGATCTTGACCTGCGCGGTCTCAAGATCGTGGTGGACAGCGCCCATGGCGCCGCCTATCACGTTGCACCCAGCGTCTTCCATGAACTCGGCGCCGAGATAGTCGGCGTTGGCGACACGCCGAATGGCTTGAACATCAACCAGGATGTTGGCGCCACAGCCCCGGAAACACTGCGTCGTGCCGTGCAGGAAACGCGCGCCGACTATGGCATCGCGCTCGACGGCGACGGCGACCGGCTGGTCATGATCGATGCGGCAGGTGCCCTCTACGACGGCGATCAACTGCTCTACGTCATCGCCCGCCATCGTGCGCGCAACCAGCCTGTGCCCGGCGTGGCCGGCACGCTGATGAGCAACCTTGGTTTTGAACACGCGCTGGCGAGATTGGGAATCGTCTGCGGTCGAGCCAAGGTCGGCGACCGCTATGTGCTGGAGATGATGCAGGAGAAGGGATGGCTGCTGGGCGGCGAGAACTCGGGGCACATCATTTGCCTTGATCGCCACACCACCGGCGACGGCATCATCGCCGCCTTGCAGGTATTGGCCGCGCTGCGCGCGAGCAACGAAACCCTGGCCACGGCCTGCGCCGACCTGAGGCTATATCCGCAGAAGCTGATCAACGTGCGCATGCCTGCCGGTTTCGACTGGGCTGCCGACGCCGGCATCCGGTCAGCGGTGAAAATGGCTGAGGCGACACTCGACGGTGGCGGGCGCGTGCTGCTGCGGCCCTCGGGTACCGAGCCTCTGCTGCGGGTGATGGTGGAGGGGCGCGAAGCGGCTTTGGTACTGGCGCACGCCGAGGCCATCGCCGCAGCCGTGCGGCAGGCCTTCGGCGGGTAGCCGCGGGCAAGCGACAGGGACTCCGCTTAAGAAATCGAAAAACCTGTCCGCGCAAACCGAGCCACCGCGGACACGCTCATTTGTGTACGACCGGGACTTCGGGCCGGTACGCCGCCGCCGCGATTTCATGCGCCAGCGGCCGGGCGACCCGGAGCATGACGTTGAACAGTTCCTGCGCGATGAACTCGCGCAGGGGCACCAGCAGTCGCGGCAGGCGCACCGAGCGACTCAGTGATCGAGTTTCTTCGGCATACAAGCGGAACAGTTCGTGCAGCAGCACTCCGAATTCCTCGCGCGAGAAGGTTGCCTGCATGGCACCGCGCAAGCGGCGGTCGCCGTCGCGTGCCGTCAGAATTTTCAGTGCGGCATCGTAGAGCAACTTCATGCGCCGGGCGCGGATTGGCGCGATCTCCTCGTAGCGAATCACGATTCCGACCGGGAATGTGCCGACCCGAGCGAGAAACATCCGATCAATTTCCTTCGTCGCCTGCAGCAGTTGCGGCAGAACATCAGTCCAGGCCGAGGGGTAGTCCGCGGTCAGTTCGCGGGCGCGGACGATCACCAGTGTGTCCTTGCTCACTTCCTTGGTGACGTTCAGCGCCAGGACCGGTTCCAGGTGGGGCAGGGCGAGGCGCAGGGGCAGGGCGGAGCGCAGCGCAGTGGTAGTGCGCTGGCTGAAGACATGGAGAATTCGGCCGTTGAGTCTGGCGAGTGAGTGCGCCCGCTTCACGTCGTTTGCGTCTTGGTCAGGCTCTCAGGTTTTTACCGGTTTGACCGCGCGGTGAAAGCCGAGCATGCCGTGAAACACCGTATCCGCCTGAACTTCGACGTAGCCCAGTTCGCGCAGCACGATCGACAGTTCTTCGGCGGTGTAGAACAGTTCCAGCGCGTCAAGAAAATACTGCTTGGCTTTGACTGCCGCCGGCCCGCTGCCGACGATCAGGCCGGTCAATTTCAGGCAACCCCGCAGATAGGTGTAATACAGGTTCTTCACGATCACGTTGCGCGGACGCAGCATGTCGGAATGGTGGAAATGTCCTCCGGGTTTGAGTACCCGCAGGATCTCGCTGAACACCTCCCGCACCCGCAGGTGGCGCGAGGCGAACTGCAGCGTGACGACATCGAAATGATTGTCGGGGAAGGGTAGTTTGTGCACGTCGCCGATGGTGCTCTTGATGTGGAAGCCCTGGGCGGCGGCGCGCTGCTGACCGACGGTCTGCATGGCAACGCTGCGATCCATGGCATGCACGTCCAGCGTCGGCTCGCGCTTGAGCAGGGCGATGCCGATGGCGTTGGTGCCGGCGCAGACATCCAGTACCTTCTGTCGCGGCTTCAAATCCACCAGTTGCATGAAGCGCCTGAGAAAGTTGCCAAACTGCCCCAGCGCAGCGATGTTGTTGGCGCGGTCGTAATAGGGGGCGACGTCGGCAAAGACGTCATTCAAATCGTTGCTCCAGACGCTGCTGAAACGCTGCTCGCGTACCGCCTCGCGAGAGGCCAGTGGGGGTGGCGCCATTATTGTCTTCCTCCGGTGGAATTGAGTCGCTTCGGTCTGACGCCGTCTAGATTTGCAGCAGGTACATAGCCGATAACAGGCTGCCCACTATAGCCACGACATACAAAACAGTGGCGACCAGTGTATCAGCGCGCACGCCGAAATCGTAACAGGTGCAGCGCAGGCGGTGAGCCGAACTCCACAGCGACAGGGCGACCACGCCGAAGATGATCAGCTTGCCGAGGCCGTTGCCGGCAAGGGCGTGCATCCGTTCGTAGCTGAGCCCGGCCGGAATATGGCCTAGCGCGGCGAGGAAGGTGAGGACGACGATCACCGGAATGAAGAAGGCAATGACGGTGCCGCCAGCGGCGAAGGGAAACCAGACGACAGGTTTGTGCGACTTGGCCATGGTCAGAACACTCCTGCAAGATAAAGGATGACGACGGAGAGCACCGCCCACGCGACATAGTGCGCGCCGGAAATCACGTTGCCGGGAACGAAATCCTCGCCGATCTGTATCGGCATGGCCTTTTGCGTGGCGTTGAACCAGGTGGTGGCGTGATACACGGCAGCGGCCAGGGCCAGCAGATGAAACACGATCGAATCGGCGCTCCTCAGTCCGAGCAGGAAGGCTTCCCAGGCGGCGGGTCCGGCGGAAAGGCGCTGCAGGCCGACCACCAGCAGCACGCAATAGGCGCCGACAAAAACGCTGGTGATCTCGCGCGACATGTAACGCAAGTAGCGTGGTTGACGGAAATACCAGGTGGTCGGTGGACATTCGCGAACCAGGGGTCGGCGGCTCATTTTTTTCCTCCCGGAATCAGGTGTTCGACGATCCAGTCGATCGAACTGGTGATCTTCATCTGCTGCAGTGCGCTGGCCGGATCGACGTGGGCCGGGCATACCTCGGAACAGGCGCCTACGAAGGTGCATGTCCACACCCCTTCATGGGTGGCGACCACCTCCTGGCGCTCCTCGCGGCCGGCGTCCCGCGAATCCTGGTTGTAGCGGTGTGCCATGGTCAGGGCCGCCGGGCCGATGAACTGCGGGTCCAGCCCGTATTCCGGGCAGGCGGCGTAGCACAGCATGCAATTGATGCACATCGAATACTGGCGAAACTTCATCAACTGCGTCGGGGTTTGCTTGTATTCGCCCTCGCTGATCGGCTTCTTCTCTTTCGGGATGATGTAGGGCTTGACTCGCTTCAGTTTCTCCATGAAATCGTCGGGCGCGGTCACCAGATCGCGCTCGATCGGGAAATGTGCAAGCGGCTCAACCCGGATCACGCCTTCGTATTCGCGCAGGAAAGTGTGGCAGGACAGCTTCGGTTCGCCATTGATCATCATGCCGCAACTGCCGCACACGGCCATGTGGCAGGACCAGCGGAAGTTGAGCGTCGGGTCGATGTCTGCCTTGATCTTGTTCAGGGCATCGAGCACTACGCCCTCTTCGTAGCAGGTCACTTCATAGCGCTGGAAGTGAGCCTCCGTATCGGTGTCCGGGTTGTAGCGCAGGACTTCCAGCTGGACAAGGCGCTCTTTCATCTGCGTCATTTGTGGTCTCCCGAGTAATCGCGCACGCCCGGCGGCGATTTGGTGATCACCACGTCAAGATAGTCGACACGTGGAACATCCAGACCCTGGTGATGGACCATGGTGTGGCACAGGAACTTCTTGTCGTCGCGTTCGACGTAATCGAGACGCTGGTGCGAGCCGCGCGATTCCTTGCGCGCCAGCGCACCCACCGTCACGGCTTCGGCGCAATCGAGCATGGAGCCCAGTTCGAGCGCCTGGAACAGGTCGGTGTTGAAGACACTGCTCTTGTCGGTGAGCTTGACGTTGCAGTAGCGCTGGCGCAGTTCGTGGATCTTGCTGACGCCTTCCTGCAGTCCTTCCTCGGTACGGTAGATGCCGACGTTCTTCTCCATCGTGTCCATCATCTCCTTGCGCAGGCCGGACATCGATTCGGTGCCGCTGGTGCCCGAGAACAGTTTGTTGATGCGCTGCTGCGTTTCCTCGGCGCGGGCATTCAGTGCCGCGGTGTTGGCGGCCGGCAGGCCCTGGATGTGCTCGATGGCGGAAAGCGCGGCGCGACGCCCGAATACCAGCAATTCGATCAGCGAATTAGAACCCAGCCGGTTGGCGCCGTTCAGACTGACGCAGGCGCACTCGCCAGCGGCGAACAGGCCGGGCAGCGGCGTGGCTGCTGCCGTATTGGTGGAAATGCCACCCATCATGTAGTGCACCACGGGGCGGATCGGCACCGGATCCTTGACGATATCCACCTGAAGGTAGCTCGCGCACAACTCGCGCACCAGGGGCAGGCGCTCGTTGATCGTCTTTTCGCCGAGGTGGCGCATGTCGAGCAGCACGCATTCGCCCCACTGGGTCGGCACCGTATTGCCTTTTTGCAGTTCGTGCCAGTAGGCCTGGCTGACGCGGTCGCGGGGGCCGAGCTCCATGGTCTTGAGCTGCGGTTTGCCCACCGGCGTTTCGGGGCCCATGCCGTAGTCCTGCAGATAGCGGCGGCCGTTCTTGTTGACCAGAATGCCGCCTTCACCGCGACATGCCTCGGTAAGCAGGCTGCCGGTATTGGGCAGGCCCGTCGGGTGGTACTGGACGAACTCCATGTCTTTCAACGGCGCCCCGGCGCGGTAGGCCATGGCCATGCCGTCGCCGGTCTTGATGGCGCCGTTGGTGGAGAAGGGGAACATGCGGCCGGCGCCGCCACCGGCAATGATTACCGCCTTGGCATGAAACTGACGCAACTGGCCGCTGCATATCTCCATGGCAGTTACGCCCTGGCAGCGACCGTCATCGACCAGCAGGTCGAGCGCATAGTATTCGTCGTAGCGGGTGATCGACGGAAACTGCAACGAAGTCTGGAACAGGGTGTGCAGAATATGGAAGCCCGACTTGTCGGCGGCGAACCAAGTGCGCTGTTTCTTCATGCCGCCGAAAGGCCGCACCGCCACCGATCCATCCGCTTCGCGGTTCCAGGGGCAGCCCCAGTGCTCCAGTTGAAGCAGTTCCTTGGGCGCTTCGTGCACAAAGTATTCGACGCAGTCCTGATCGGACAGCCAGTCGCCGCCGCCAACGGTATCGTCGAAGTGCAGGTCGAAGCTGTCATCCGGCTTGATCACGCCGGCAGCACCTCCCTCCGCGGCGCAGGTGTGGCTGCGCATCGGGTACACCTTGGAGATTAGCGCAATGCGCAGTGTGGGATCAGTTTCAGCCAAGGCGATGGCGGCGCGCAGACCCGCCCCTCCGGCACCTATGATTGCAACATCAGTCGATATCGTGTCCATTCCGCCCATCCATGAGGTAATCGTTGGTCTCGGGCCGCCATTGTCGAGGTTTTCGGGGACGCCTTGTTGACTTGTATCAAATGTGGCGGAGGAGCCATGAAACTGATTGCATCGGGTTTGCCCTCGCGACGCATCCGGTGTTTTGCGGGCGGCCTTTGGTCTGGCATTTGGCCGGCGCAGCCGCTATAATGGCGGGCTTCTTGTAAACGCTTCTGTGTCCCATGCGCACCAAACTTGTCGCCGGAAACTGGAAAATGCATGGCAGTCTCGCCACCAACCTGGGGCTGCTGCATTCCGTGCGGGATGGCGCCGGCGGCCGTGCCGAGGTGGCCTTGTGCGTCCCTTATCCATATCTCGCGCAAGCGCGCGCGGTACTTGATGGCAGCAGCGTTGCCTGGGGCGCGCAGGATGTTTCCGAACATGCGCAGGGGGCCTGGACGGGCGAAGTGAGCGGGGCAATGCTGGTAGATTTTGGCTGCCGTTATGCCTTGGTGGGTCATTCCGAACGCCGTTCCTTCTTCGGCGACACTGACGCAGTGGTCGCTGCCAAGTTTGCCGCGGCGCTCAAGGCCGGGCTGACGCCGGTGCTGTGCGTGGGCGAATCGCTCGCCGAGCGCGAGGCGGGTATTACCGGTGCGGTAGTTGCGCGCCAGCTTGACGTCGTGCTTGCCAGCGCCGGCATCGCCGCGTTTGCCGGCGCGGTGGTGGCCTATGAGCCGGTATGGGCGATCGGGACAGGACGCACCGCATCACCTGAGCAGGCGCAGGAGGTTCATGCCCTGATTCGTGCTCGTTTTGCGCGCGACAGTGCTGACATCGCTGCCGGGCTGCGGATTCTGTATGGTGGCAGTGTCAAGGCGAACAACGCGGCTGAGCTTTTCGGTCAGCCCGACATTGATGGCGGACTTATTGGCGGCGCTTCACTCGTGGCGGCGGATTTCCTCGCCATTTGCGCCGCTGCCTGAACATTATTTCAAGAGGTTCTCATGGATTTATTGCATACCGTGATTCTGACCGTGCACATCATCGCCGGTCTCAGCGTTATCGGCTTCGTGCTGCTCCAGCATGGCAAGGGCGCCGACATGGGCGCGGCTTTCGGTAGTGGCGCCTCAGGCAGTTTGTTTGGTGCCACGGGTTCCGCCAATTTTTTGTCGCGCGTGACGGCGGTCCTGGCGGTGGTGTTTTTCCTGACCAGTCTGGCACTCTCCTATATCGCTACGTCAAGCCCCAAGGTGTCGGGCAGCGTGATGGACTCGGCTCCTGCGCAGACGGCGCCTGCTGTTCCGGCGCAGACGCCGACAATGCCTGATTCGAAGACCAAAGACATTCCAAAGTAATTTTGTCAAGCTTCGGTCGACAGATTTTTTTGCTGCGGCGCACGAACGAATCAATCGCTTGATATATAATTCGCGCCACTCGTGCAGTAGCGCAAAGCCGACGTGGTGAAATTGGTAGACACGCTATCTTGAGGGGGTAGTGGCGAAAGCTGTGTGAGTTCGAGTCTCACCGTCGGCACCAATGAATTTCGCAATAGACATAGCAGTACAACAATAGGCAAAGCAGTAGAAAGTATTTGAGCGCCGGTTGTCTTGCAGAGCAGTACGGATTGACCGGTCGACAATAACGAGTGAAGTGGCTTGCCACAAAATGCTGGATAATTATTTCCCGATCCTCGTTTTCGTTTTAGTCGGCATCGCCTTCGGGTGCGTGCCCATCCTCCTCGGTTGGTTGATTGCGCCCAATCGTCCCGATAGCGAAAAGCTTTCCGCCTTCGAGTGCGGCTTTGCTCCCTTCGAAGATGCGCGCATGAAGTTCGACGTGCGCTACTACCTGATTGCCATTCTCTTCATCCTGTTCGATCTCGAAATCGCCTTTCTTTTCCCGTGGGCAGCGATCTTCAAGGAGATCGTCAATACCGAGGCAGTGAAGATGTTTGGTTTCGTCGAGATGTTCGTGTTTATCGGTATCCTCGTCGTTGGCTACGTGTATGCGTGGGCCAAGGGTGCGCTGGATTGGGAATGAACATGATCAGAGGCTCCAGGACATGAGCATCGAAGGCATTCTGCAGGAAGGCTTCGTCACCACGTCGCTGGACAAGATCATCAACTGGACTCGCACCGGTTCGATGTGGCCGATGACTTTCGGTCTTGCCTGCTGTGCCATCGAAATGATTCACACCGGCTGTTCGCGCTACGACCTTGATCGCTTCGGTATCGTTTTCCGGCCGAGTCCGCGCCAGTCCGACGTCATGATCGTTGCGGGCACGCTGACCAACAAGATGGCGCCTGCCCTGCGCAAGGTTTATGACCAGATGGCCGAACCGCGCTGGGTGCTTTCCATGGGGTCCTGCGCCAATGGCGGCGGCTATTACCACTACTCGTATTCGGTGGTGCGCGGGGTGGACCGCATCGTGCCCGTCGATGTCTATGTGCCGGGCTGTCCGCCAACCGCCGAGGCGCTGCTGTACGGCCTGATCCAGTTGCAGAGCAAGATCCGTCGCACTACCACCATCGCCCGCTGACCCATACAAGCCTATCTCATGAGCGCAAAACTGGACCGCCTTATACGACAACTGAAGCAAAGCTTCGGTGATCGTATCGGCGAACCGGTGCTGGCGTTCGGTCAGGTCACTATCGTGGTTCCGGCCGGGAACTACGTCGACGTGGTACGCCAGTTGCGCGACGATCCCGCCTTGCGCTTTGAGCAGTTGATGGATCTCGGCGGTATCGATTATTCGGAATTCACCGGCTATCAGGGCAAGCGCTATGCCGCCGTAAGCCAGTTGCTGTCGATCACGCATAACTGGCGTCTGACCGTCAAGGTGTTCGCCGAGGACGACGAGTTTCCGGTGGTGGCATCAGTCATGGATGTCTGGAACAGCGCCAACTGGTACGAGCGCGAAGCCTTCGATCTGTTTGGTATCCATTTTGAGGGCCATGTCGATCTGCGCCGCATCCTGACCGACTACGGCTTCGTCGGCCATCCCTTCCGCAAGGACTTCCCGCTGTCCGGCTATGTCGAGATGCGCTATGACCCCGAGCAGAAACGCGTGATCTATCAGCCGGTGACCATCGAGCCGCGTGAAGTCACGCCGCGCATCGTCCGCGAAGAAGGATACGGAAAAGGTGATGGCCGTGGCTGACATCAAGAATTACACCATCAACTTCGGCCCCCAGCATCCGGCCGCCCACGGCGTCTTGCGCCTGGTGCTGGAACTGGATGGCGAGGTTATCGTGCGCGCCGATCCGCACATCGGCCTGCTGCATCGTGGCACCGAGAAACTGGCCGAATCGCGCACCTGGCTGCAGACGCTGCCCTTTCTCGATCGCCTTGATTACACCTCCATGATACCCAGCGAGCACGCCTACTGCCTGGCGGTAGAGCGTTTGCTGGGTGTGGCGGTGCCGATCCGGGCCCAGTACATACGGGTCATGATCGACGAGATGACGCGCATCTTGAACCATCTTCTTAGTATCGGTACCCACGCGCTTGATATCGGCGCCATGACCATGGTGCTCTACACCTTCCGTGAGCGTGAGGACATCTTCGACGTGCTCGAGGCGCTGACCGGCATACGTATGCATGGGGCCTACTATCGGCCGGGTGGCGTCTATCGCGACCTGCCGGACCAGATGCCGAAGTACAAGGAAAACAAGTTCAAGAACGCGCAGACGGTGAAAGAACTGAACGAGGCGCGCAGCGGTTCGCTGCTGGATTTCCTTGAAGACTTCACCAACCGCTTTCCTGTGTATCAGAGTGAATACCATACTCTGCTGACAGACAACCGAATCTGGAAGCAGCGTACCGTCGGCATCGGTGTTATCAGCCCCGAGCGCGCCTTGCAGAAGGGCTTCAGCGGACCGATGCTGCGTGGTTCAGGCATCGAATGGGACTTGCGCAAGAAGCAGCCTTATGAAGTCTATGACCGCATGGACTTCGATATTCCGGTAGGCGTGAATGGCGACTGCTATGACCGCTATCTGGTGCGCATGGAAGAAATGCTCCAGGCCAACCGCATCATCAAGCAGTGCATTGAGTGGCTGCGCAAGAATCCCGGCCCGGTCATCACCGACGATCACAAGGTGGCGCCGCCGTCGCGGGAGAAGATGAAGGGCAGCATGGAAGAACTGATTCACCATTTCAAGCTGTTTTCCGAAGGCATGCACGTACCGGCCGGCGAAGCCTATGCCGCGATTGAGCATCCCAAGGGTGAGATGGCTGTCTGGGCGGTGTCGGACGGTGCCAACAAGCCGTACCGGATCAGGCTGCACACCGCAGGGATTCCGCATCTGGCGGGTGTCGATGAACTGGTCAGAGGCCATATGCTGGCCGACGCGACCGCCGTTATCGGCACCATCGACCTGGTGCTTGGCGACGTTGACCGATAGACCGAGCATGAATAAGCAAAATGACATGTTGAGTCCGGAATTGAGCCCTGAGGCGCTGAGAAAAATTGACCGGGAAGTGGCCAAATATCCGGCAGATCAGAAACAGTCTGCGGTGATGGCGGCACTCGTAATCGCGCAGGACGAAAAGGGCTGGCTGTCCAAGGAAACCATCGCTGCCGTCGCCAGTTATCTCGGCATGCCGCCGATTGCCGCCTACGAAGTCGCGACTTTCTACAACATGTACGATCTGCAACCGGTCGGCAAGTACAAATTGACGGTGTGCACCAACCTGCCCTGCGCCTTGTCGGGAGGCGTGCATGCAGCGGATTACGTCAAGGAAAAGCTCGGCATCGATTTCAACGAGACCACCCCGGACGGCAAGTTCACATTGAAGGAAGGCGAGTGCATGGGTGCCTGCGGCGATGCACCGGTGATGCTGGTGAACAACAAGCGCATGTGCAGTTTCATGTTGCCTGAAGCGATCGACAAGCTGTTGGCGGAGTGCAACTGACATGGCTCTGATCGACACCATCAGCCCCCTGCTCACCACCGGTTGGTCGAAAGGTGACGCCGGCTGGAGTCTCAAGGACTACGAGGCGCGCGGCGGTTACGCCCAGCTGAAGCGGATCCTGTCCAGCAAAATGAC
Source organism: Sulfuritalea sp. (assembly GCA_023229685.1). Classification (GTDB taxonomy): domain Bacteria; phylum Pseudomonadota; class Gammaproteobacteria; order Burkholderiales; family Rhodocyclaceae; genus Sulfuritalea. The sequence continues at coordinate 115,339 of JALNYT010000001.1, read as the reverse complement.
TCAGGACGAGTTGATTGCCGAGGTCAAGAAGTCCTCGCTGCGTGGTCGCGGCGGTGCCGGCTTCCCCACCGGCCTCAAGTGGAGTTTCATGCCCAAGGCTGCGCCGGAGAAGTACGTCGTCTGCAACACCGACGAGGGCGAGCCCGGCACGTTCAAGGATCGTGACCTCCTGCGCTATGACCCGCACTCGACCATCGAGGGCATGATCATCGCCGGCTATGCGGTGGGTGCGAAGCGCGGTTACAACTATATTCACGGCGAAATCTTCGACATCTATCAACGCTTCGAAGAGGCGCTAGATCAAGCCCGTGCCGCCGGCTATCTGGGCGAACGGATCCTTGGTTCGGACTTCAGCTTTGATCTCTTCGCGCATCACGGCTGGGGCGCCTACATTTGCGGCGAGGAGACCGGTCTGCTCGAATCGATCGAGGGCAAGAAAGGGCAGCCGCGCTACAAGCCGCCCTTCCCGGCGAACTTCGGCCTCTACGGCAAGCCGACCACCATCAACAATACCGAAACCTTTGCCGCGATTCCCTTCATTCTTGGCATGGGCGGCGAGGCCTATCTCAATCTGGGCAAGCCTAACAACGGAGGCACCAAGCTGTTCTCGGTGTCCGGCCATGTCAATCGTCCGGGCAACTACGAAGTGCCGATGGGCACGCCCTTCGCCAAGCTGCTGGAAATGGCCGGCGGCATGCGTGGCGGGCGCAAGCTCAAGGCAGTGATCCCGGGCGGATCGTCGGCCCCGGTGCTGCCCGCAGACGTGATGATGGAATGCACCATGGATTACGACTCCATTGCCAAGGCCGGGTCGATGCTCGGCTCCGGTGCGGTCATCGTGATGGACGAAACAGTGTGCATGGTCAAGGCGCTGGAGCGCCTGTCCTACTTCTATTTCGAGGAGTCCTGCGGCCAATGCACGCCCTGCCGCGAAGGCAGCGGCTGGCTGTATCGCGTCGTGCATCGCATCGAGCATGGCCAGGGCCGTCCCGAGGATCTCGATCTGCTCAACCGCGTCACCGATAACATGATGGGCAAGACCATCTGCGCGCTGGCCGATGCCGCCGCTTTCCCGGTGCGCAGTTTCATCAAGCATTTCAAGAGTGAATTCGAATATCACATCGAGCACAAGAAGTGTCTCGTGGATCCTGAGGTTCAGCGTGCAGGCAGCGGTTTCTTCCGCGCTTCTTCAGTAGCGAGGGTCGCGTAATGCTCGAGATCGAGATCGACGGCAAGACGCTGCAGGTCGCAGACGGAAGCACCATCATCGAGGCGGCCCACCAAATGGGCACCTACATCCCGCACTTCTGCTATCACAAGAAACTGTCCATCGCGGCCAATTGCCGGATGTGCCTGGTCCAGGTGGAAAAGGCGCCGAAGCCGATGCCGGCCTGCGCCACGCCGGTGACCAACGGCATGAAGGTATTTACGCATTCCGAACTGGCCGTCAAGGCGCAGAAGGGCGTGATGGAGTTCCTGCTGATCAACCACCCGCTGGATTGCCCGATCTGCGATCAGGGCGGCGAGTGCCAGTTGCAGGATCTCGCGGTCGGCTACGGCGAGTCCGCCTCGCAGTACCAAGAGGAAAAGCGCGTCGTTCCCGACAAGGACCTCGGGCCGCTGGTGTCGACCGACATGACCCGGTGCATCAATTGCACGCGCTGTATCCGTTTTACGGCGGAAATTGCCGGCTTCATGGAACTCGGTCAGTCCTTCCGCGGCGAACACGCGGAGGTCATGCCTTTCATCGGCAAGACGGTGGATACCGAACTCTCCGGCAACATCATCGATTTGTGCCCGGTCGGTGCGCTGACCTCCAAACCTTTCCGCTTCTCGGCGCGAACCTGGGAACTTTCCCGGCGCAAGTCGGTGAGTCCGCATGACGGCCTGGGCAGCAACCTGATCATGCAGACCAAGCACGACCGCGTGATGCGCGTGCTGCCGCTGGAAAACGAAGACATCAACGAATGCTGGCTGACGGATAAGGAACGTTTCTCCTATCAGGGCCTGAATTCGCAAGGTGACAACGGGCGTCTGACCAAGCCGATGGTGAAGCAGGGCGGGGAATGGAAAGAGGTCGACTGGAACGTCGCCCTCGACTACGCCTCGCATGCCCTGCGGGATGTCGCCAAGACCCACGGCGGCGCGGCAATCGGCGGCCTGCTGAGCCCGCATGCGACGCTGGAAGAAATGTATCTGGCGCAAAAGCTCCTGCGCGGCCTGGGTAGCGAGAACATCGACTTCCGCCTGCGCCAGAGTGACTTTTCGGCTGACGGGCACCGCCGCGGCACGCCCTGGCTGGGCATTAAGATCGCCGACATCGGTCGACTCGATCGCGTGCTGGTGGTCGGCTCCTTCCTGCGCAAGGATCATCCGCTGATTGCCCAGCGCTTGCGCCAGTCTGCCAAGGGCGGAGCGCAAATCAGCGTCCTGCACAGTGCCGACGACGATCTCCTGATCAAACTGGCGGCGCGTGCCATTGCCGCGCCATCGCAGCTGCCCGCCGTGCTGGCGCAGATCGTCAAGGCGGTTTGCCAGCTCAAGGGCGCAGCGGTTGACGCCGCACTCGCCGGCATCACGGTATCGACGGAAGCGCAAGCCATCGCGCAGAGTCTCGTGTCCGGAAGCAACAGCGGCATCCTGCTCGGCAACTTTGCCCAACAGCATCCGCAGGCGGCGACACTGCAGGCCTTGGGTCACCGACTCGCGTCCGTGCTCGGTGGCAGCTTCGGTTTCCTCGGTGAGGCGGCCAACAGTGTCGGCGGTTATGTGGCCAAGGCCGTACCCGGAGCCGGTGGCTTAAATGCTGCAGCGATGCTCAAGGAGCCGCGCCAAGCCTATGTGGTGGTTGGCGCCGAGCCGGAACTTGACTGCGCAGATGGCGCCCAGGCACTGGCGAGCTTGACCAAGGCCGCCGCCGTCGTGGTCCTGAGCCCCTTCAAGTCGCAGGCGATGCTCGACTACGCGGCTGTCCTCTTGCCAGTGTCGCCGTTCTCCGAAACCTCGGGCACTTTCGTCAATACGGAAGGCCGCGTGCAGAGTTTCTACGCGGCCGCCAAGCCCCTGGGCGAGACCCGTCCGGCGTGGAAAGTATTGCGCGTGCTGGGCAACCTGCTTGACGTCGCCGGGTTTGAATTCAACAGCAGCGAAGATGTCCGTGCTGAAGCGCTGGGCGGCCAGTCTGATTTTGTCTCCGGCCTAGACAATGGCGTCGATGCCTTTACGTTGAACCTGAGCGCAACCGTGAATGGTTTCGAACGGGTAGCCGACGTGCCTATCCACTTTGCCGATTCCCTGGTGCGGCGCGCTCCAGCCTTGCAGCAGGCGCGCGATTCAGCAACGCCGACCGCGCGCATGAATGCGGCGACGCTTAAGAAACTCGGAGTTGCGACCGGTGACCGGGTAAGAGTCGGCGCTGGTGGCACGGCGACCGTGACACTTTCGACACAACTCGATGCCGGTCTGCCCGATGGCACAGTGCGCGTTGCGGCCGCTCACGCCGACACCGTCGCGCTGGGTCCGATGTCCTCCGTCCTGAACGTGGAGAAGGCATGATGGAAGCCACCGTTCTGCCCTTCGTCGAAGGTTTGCTCGGCTCCCTGTGGCCTACCGTCAAGCCGGTCTGGCCACTGATCTGGACCCTGCTCAAGATCGTTCTGCTCCTGGTTCCCTTGTTGTTATCGATCGCGTACCTGACCTTCTGGGAGCGCAAGGTCATCGGCTGGATGCAGGTTCGCATCGGCCCCAACAGGGTCGGTCCGTGGGGCCTGTTGCAGCCGATCGCCGACGGTCTGAAACTGTTCCTCAAGGAAGTAATCTTCCCGACTGCGGCCGACAAGAAACTTTTTGTGCTCGGCCCCGTCATGGCCATCGCGCCGGCGCTGGCGGCCTGGGCCGTGATTCCCTTTGCCCCGGGCTGGGTGCTGGCCAATGTCGATGCGGGGGTGCTGTATCTGCTGGCCATCAGTTCGGTCGGCGTCTACGGCATCATCGTCGCCGGCTGGGCGTCGAATTCCAAATACCCGTTCTTCGGCGCCATGCGAGCGTCGGCGCAGATGATTTCCTACGAGGTCTCGATGGGCCTGGGGCTGATCACCGTGCTGATGGTGTCGAGCAGTTTGAATCTGACCGAAATCGTCAGCGCCCAGGACAAAGGCCTGTTTGCCGGCATGGGCGTCGGTTTCCTGTCCTGGAACTGGCTGCCGTTGTTGCCGATGTTCGCTGTCTACCTGATTTCCGGCGTGGCAGAAACCAACCGCGCACCGTTTGACGTGGTCGAAGGCGAGTCGGAAATCGTCGCCGGCCACATGGTCGAATACTCGGGCATGTCCTTCGCGATGTTCTTCCTCGCCGAGTACGCCAACATGATCCTGATCTCGGCGATGGTCTCGGTATTCTTCCTCGGCGGCTGGTTATCTCCGGTCGGCTTCCTGCCTGATGGGTTTCACTGGATGGCCGCGAAAATGGCGGCGATCCTGTTCTTCTTCCTCTGGATTCGAGCCACCTTCCCGCGCTACCGCTATGACCAGATCATGCGTCTGGGCTGGAAGGTGTTTGTACCGCTGACGCTGGTCTGGATTCTGGTGGTTGGCGTCTGGATGATGTCGCCGCTGAATATCTGGAAATAGGGCCGAGAGAGATCACCATGGGTGCACGAGATTTCATTGGTAGCCTGTTCCTCAAGGAACTGTTCAAGGGCATGGCGGTGACCGGGCGCTATATGTTTGCGCGCAAGATCACCATCCAGTATCCGGAAGAGAAGACGCCGCAGAGCAATCGCTTCCGCGGCCTGCATGCCCTGCGCCGCTATCCGAATGGCGAGGAGCGCTGCATTGCCTGCAAGCTGTGCGAGGCAGTTTGCCCGGCGCTGGCGATCACCATCGAATCGGCCGAACGCGAGGATGGCAGTCGCCGTACCACACGCTACGACATCGACCTGACCAAGTGCATTTTTTGCGGCTTCTGCGAAGAAGCCTGTCCGGTCGACGCGATTGTGCAGACGCGCATCTTCGAGTATCACGGCGAAACGCGCGGCGATCTTTACTACACCAAACAGATGTTGCTGGCCGTGGGCGACCGCAACGAAGCGCAGATCGCCGCCGATCGTGCGCAGGATGCCCCTTACCGCTGACCCAGCCATGGAATTCAAGACCATTCTCTTTTATCTCTTCTCCGCAGTGGCGGTTGTCGCCGCACTGCGCGTGATCACGGCGCGTAATCCGGTGCATGCCGCGCTGTTCCTGGTGCTGGCTTTTTTCAATGTCGCAGCGCTGTGGATGTTGCTGCAAGCCGAGTTTCTCGCCCTCGCCCTGATCATGGTCTATGTCGGTGCCGTGATGGTGCTCTTCCTTTTCGTGGTGATGATGCTCGACATCAATATCGAGCGGCTCCGTCAGGGCTTCTGGAACAACCTGCCGCTGGGCGGCCTGGTCGGCTTGTTGATGGTGGGCGAGATGGCCGTGGTGCTCTCCGGCCGCTACTTCGGTCTGGCCAATCTGCCGCCACAGAATCTGCCGGCGAACTACAGCAACACCAAGGAACTGGCGCGCCTGCTTTACACCGACTACGCTTATCCGTTCGAAATCGCTTCCGTCATTCTGCTGGTGGCCATCATCGCCGCCGTCATGCTGACCCTGCGCCGGCGCAAGGACAACAAGGCCATGCATTCATCTGACCAGATTGCCGTCAAGGCCAAGGACCGTATGCGCCTGGTCAAGATGGCGCCGGAAGTCGAGCTTCCCGCTGCCGCGGCAAAGGAAGGGGAATAGGCATGATTTCGCTTTCACACTACCTGATCCTGGCCGCCATCCTCTTCGCCATCGGCATGGTCGGCATCTTCCTCAACCGGAAGAACCTGATTGTGCTGCTGATGGCCATCGAACTGATGCTGCTGGCGGTGAATCTCAATTTCGTTGCCTTTTCGCACTATCTCAATGACCTCTCGGGCCAGCTCTTCGTCTTTTTCATTCTCGTCGTTGCTGCCGCCGAATCGGGTATCGGTCTCGCCATTCTGGTGGTGCTGTTCCGCAATCTGTCCTCGATCGACGTCGAAGAACTCGACAGTCTGAAGGGCTAGTGGGTACATGGGCATGAAGACACTCTACTTACTGGTTCCCCTGGCTCCCTTGGCCGGTGCCATCCTGGCCGGCTTCTTCGGCAAACTCCTCGGCCGTACCGGCTCGCACATCGTCACCATTCTCGGCGTCGCAATTTCCTTCGCACTTTCGGTGCTGATCTACCAGGACGTGCAGGCCGGTAACTTGTTCAACGGTACTGTCTATACGTGGATGGAATCCGGCGGGCTCAAGCTGCAGGTCGGCTTCCTGATCGATCCGCTGACCGTCACCATGATGCTGGTGGTCAACTTCGTCTCGCTCATGGTGCATGTGTACACCATCGGCTACATGGCGGAAGACCCCGGCTATCAGCGCTTCTTCAGCTACATCTCGCTATTTACCTTCTCCATGCTGATGCTGGTGATGTCGAACAACTTCGTCCAGCTGTTCTTCGGCTGGGAAGCGGTGGGCCTGGTCTCGTATCTGCTGATCGGTTTCTGGTACACACGGCCGACGGCGATCTACGCCAACCTCAAGGCCTTCCTGGTCAACCGTGTCGGCGACTTCGGCTTCCTGCTTGGCATCGGCCTGATCGCGGCCTACGCCGGCAGCCTGGATTACGCCGAGGTATTCGCCAAACGAAACGAACTGGCGACGCTCACCGAAGTCGTGACCGGCTGGCCGCTGATCACCGCCATCTGCATCTGCCTGTTCATCGGCGCCATGGGCAAGTCGGCGCAGTTCCCGCTGCATGTCTGGCTGCCCGACTCGATGGAAGGCCCGACCCCGATCTCCGCCCTGATCCATGCCGCAACCATGGTGACGGCCGGCATCTTCATGGTTTCGCGCATGTCGCCGCTGTTCGAACTGTCCGACACGGCCTTGTCCTTCGTCATCGTCATCGGCGCCATCACGTGCTTGTTCATGGCACTGATTGCCATCGTGCAGACCGACATCAAGCGCGTCGTCGCCTACTCGACATTGTCGCAACTCGGCTACATGACCATGGCGCTGGGAGCTTCGGCCTATTCGGTGGCGATCTTTCACCTGATGACGCACGCCTTCTTCAAGGCGGTGCTGTTCTTGGGTGCCGGCTCGGTGATCATCGCCATGCATCACGAACAGGATATGCGACGCATGGGCGGCCTGAGGAAGTACATGCCGATCACCTACGCGACCATGCTGATTGCCGCCCTTGCCAACGCCGGCCTGCCGCCCTTCGCCGGCTTCTTCTCCAAGGATTCGATCATCGAGGCCGTGCATCTGGCCCAGGTGCCGGGGGCTGGCTTCGCCTATTTCTGTGCCCTGGCCGGGGTCTTTGTTGGCGGCTTGTATTCATTCCGCCTGATCTTCTTCACTTTCCACGGCAAGGAACGTTTCCGCGAAGCTGCGCATGACGCCCATCACGGCGACCATGGCCATCACGGCCCCGCCGAACCGCACGAATCGCCGAAGGTGGTAACGGTGCCGTTGATCCTGCTGTCGATACCCGCGATTGCCTCGGGCTGGCTGATCGGCACGATTCTCTACGGCAAGTGGTTCGGCGATGCGATTTACATTGCCGAGGTTCACAAGGGCGTGGAGACGATGGCCGAGGAGTTCCATGGCGTGTTCGGCATGATGCTGCACAGCATCACCACGCTGCCGTTCTGGCTCGCGGTTTCCGGCGCGGCTACGGCCTGGTTCCTGTACATCGTGCGCCCCGACCTGCCGGCGGTGATCAAGCAGAAGTCGGGTGTGCTGGCGATCATCCTCGAAGAGAAATACGGCTTCGACAGGTTCAACGACTGGTTCTTTGCCGGTGGCGCGCGCCTGCTTGGCCGCGGCCTGTGGAAGGGCGGCGACCAGGTGCTGATCGACGGCGTGATGGTGAATGGTTCGGCCGGTGCCGTGGGCTGGATCTCCGGGCTGGTCCGCCTGTTCCAGACCGGCCGCATCTACCAGTACGCCTTCAGCATGATCTTCGGCGTCTTTGCGCTACTCACGCTTTGGTTCAACAGGGCCTAGCCGCCAATGCACACCGGTCTGATGGAATATTAATCCGATGAATTCGCAACTCCTGAGTCTCGCAATCTGGGTCCCCATCCTCGGTGCCGTGCCGGTGTTCTGGGTCGGCTCCGAGCGCCGCACGCTGGTGCGCTGGCTGTCGCTGGCGGTTGCCGTCGCCGGCTTTCTGATCACCATCCCGCTCTACACCGGCTTCGATGCGACGCTAAGCGGCATGCAGTTCGTCGAGCAGGCGCCCTGGATCACCCGTTTCAATGCCCAGTACCTGCTCGGGATTGACGGCATTTCGATGCCCTTTATCCTGCTCAACAGCTTGATCACCGTGCTGGTGGTGCTGGCCGGCTGGGAGGTGATCGAAGACAAGCAGGCCCAGTACATGGGCGCCTTCCTGGTCATGTCGGGCCTCATGAACGGGATTTTCTGCTCGCTTGACGGCTTGTTGTTCTATGTCTTTTTCGAGGCATCGCTGATTCCGATGTATATCATCATCGGTGCCTGGGGCGGACCGAATCGGGTCTATGCGGCCTTCAAGTTCTTCCTCTACACGCTGCTCGGCTCGCTGTTGATGCTGGTTGCCCTGATCTGGCTGTTCCTCGAGTCCGGCGGCAGCTTCAACATTCTTGACTGGCACCAACTGCGGCTCGGCATGGCGCCGCAGATCCTGATCTTCATCGCCTTCCTTGTCTCGTTCGCGGTCAAGGTGCCGATGTGGCCGGTGCATACCTGGTTGCCGGACGCCCACGTCGAGGCGCCCACTGGCGGCTCTGTGGTGCTGGCGTCCATCGCCCTGAAACTCGGCGCCTACGGTTTCGTGCGGTTTTCGCTGCCGATCGTGCCCGATGCCAGCCACCAGCTGGCACCGCTGATGATCGCCCTGTCGCTGATCGCGGTGATTTACATCGGCTTCGTGGCGCTGGTGCAGACCGACATGAAGAAGCTGATCGCCTACTCGTCGATCTCGCACATGGGTTTCGTCACCCTCGGCTTCTTCCTCTTCAACCAGATCGGCGTCGAAGGCGCGCTGGTGCAGATGATCTCCCACGGTTTCGTCGCCGGAGCGATGTTCCTTTGCGTCGGCGTCATGTACGACCGCATGCATTCGCGGCAGATCGCGGATTACGGCGGCGTGGTGAATACCATGCCCAAGTTCGCCGCGTTGTTCGTCTTCTTTGCCATGGCCAACTCCGGATTGCCGGCAACGTCCGGTTTCGTCGGCGAGTTCATGGTCATCCTCGGCGCCATCAAGTTCAATTTCTGGGTGGGCTTCGCTGCTGCCATTACGTTGATTCTCGGCGCCGCCTACACTCTGTGGATGGTCAAGCGCGTGGTGTTCGGCGCTGTCGGCAACGCTCATGTCGCCGAATTGAAAGACATCGGCAGTCGCGAGTTTCTGGTGCTCGGCGTGCTTGCAGTCTGCGTTCTGGCCATGGGCCTCTACCCCTTCCCGTTCACCGAAGTGATGCATGCCTCGGTGGATAACCTGCTCAAGCACGTTGCGGTGAGCAAACTCTAATGCACACAAATGAGCGGCACACGACACGTGAGACACGAGAGAAGCGATGCTGAATAATTTCGTGATGCCCGACCTGTACCCGGCGGCGCCGGAGATATTTCTCCTGCTGATGTCCTTCGTGGTGCTGTTTGTCGACCTGATCCTTGGCGCCACTCACCGCTGGATGGCGGCCCTGCTGACCGTGATCACCCTGATCGGCTGTGCGGCAATCACGCTGGTCACCTCCGACGGTCAGACCACCCTGACCTTCAGCAACATGTTCGTGGACGACCTCCTGTCGGACTTCCTCAAGCTCATGACGTACCTCGCGGTGATCATGATGCTGGTCTACAGCCGGCAGTACATGGCCGACCGCGGCCTGGACAAGGGCGAGTTCTACCTTCTGGTGCTCTACGCCACGCTGGGCATGATGGTGATGATTTCGGCGGCAAACTTCCTGACCATGTATCTCGGTCTTGAACTGATGTCGCTCTCACTTTACGGCTTGGTCGCCATCGATCGCGACTCGACGCGCGGCACCGAGGCGGCGATGAAGTATTTCGTGCTCGGCGCACTGGCCTCGGGCCTGCTGCTCTACGGCATGTCGATGATCTACGGCGCCACCGGCAGTCTCGAAATCGGCGGTATCGCGCAGGCGCTGTATCACGGTCAGGCGGAAAAGCCGGTGCTGGTGTTCGGTCTGGTCTTTCTCGTCGCCGGGGTCGCCTTCAAACTGGGCCTGGTGCCGTTCCACATGTGGATTCCCGATGTCTATCACGGCGCACCAACGGCCGTGACGATGTTCATCGGTTCCGCACCGAAACTCGCCGCCTTCGCCATGGCTCTGCGTCTGCTGGTTTATGCGCTGTTCGGGCTGGCAGTCGACTGGCAGAAGATGCTGCTGATCATGGCCGTGCTTTCCATCGGTCTCGGCAATCTGGCGGCCATCGCGCAGACCAACATCAAGCGCATGCTGGCATATTCCGCGATTTCGCACATGGGCTACATGGTTCTCGGCTTGATGTCGGGCGTCGTCGGCGGCCAGGTCGACGCCTTCACTGCGGTCAATGCCTACAGTTCGGCGCTGTATTACACCGTCGCCTACGTACTGATGTCGCTGGGTGCCTTCGGCATGGTGCTGCTGCTGTCGCGAGCCGGTTACGAAGCCGAGAATCTGGAAGACTTCAAGGGACTCAACAAACGCAGCCCGTGGTTCGCCGCGATGATGCTGATCATCATGTTCTCCATGGCCGGCATCCCGTTCTTCATTGGCTTCTTCGCCAAGTTTGCCGTGCTGCTGGCTGCCATCAAGGCGGGTTACACCGCGGTGGCCGTGATTGCCGTGATGTTCTCGCTGGTCGGTGCCTTCTACTACCTGCGCGTGGTCAAGCTGATGTACTTCGACACCCCGGTCGATTCCGCACCGATCACTGCCGGCATCGATTTGCGCGTCCTGTTGTCACTCAATGCTCTTGCTGTCGCTGCCTTCGGCCTGTTTCCCGATGCCGTGATGATGGTCTGCACCACGACGCTGATGCGCTCGCTGTAAGCTGCGCGCCCGCCGGCGGGCGGGCAGTTTTGGCCACGCAATATTTCCCGGCGGCCGACACCAGGCCGCAACCGGAACCGCCGACCGCTAGGCTGTCTGGGCGTAGCGCTTCTTGGCTGCCTTCGCCTCGGCGGCTTCCTCGGGGGCGTAGGCCTTGCCCGACCACAGCATGCGATAGGCGATCTCCTCATTCCCGTTCTCGCAGAGTTCGAGCACCTGCCGGAACAGTGGCTGGAATGTTTCGCTGCGGTGTGAAGCCTCGTGCTGCTCGAACGATTCCCAGAAGGTTATGATCAGCGCCTCGCGATCCTGCAGCGGACTCGCCACGGCCTGGCCGACCGTGCTGCCTTCGTTGGACACCATGCCGCTGTTGAGCACCACCAGGCCACCCAGGAAGCCGGTTTCCGAATGGTAGGTCTTGACGTTTTCGCAGAGCATGGCAACCCGTTCCTCCAGGTCGTCGATGGTATATCCTTGGCGTAGCAGCACGCGGTTGACGGTCACCAGACCGTCGGCAGTCAAACCTGGAATGAGTCCGGACATGCAAGTCTCCTTTATCGATGAAAGCTAATATAAGATAACATCGTACGATGAAAGTTCAAGTATCAACTATTACCATGATCGCAATATGGACGATTCCGACCTGATTGAACACACCGTGGCCAGCGAACCGGTTTTTGACGGCAAGCTGCTGCATGTGCGACGCGATACCGTGCGCCTGCCGAATGGTCATGAAACCGTCCGCGAGTGGATCACCCACCCGGGGGCTGTGGTGGTGCTGGCGGCGCTGGACAACGGCAAGCTGCTGTTCGAGCGCCAGTTCCGTTATCCGCTGCAGCGCATATTTGTTGAACTTCCCGCCGGCAAGATCGATCCCGGTGAACATCCGCTGGATACCGCCAAGCGCGAACTGCGCGAGGAGACCGGCCACCAGGCCAAGTTCTGGCGGCATCTGGCGACCATGCATCCGTGCATCGGTTATTCCGACGAACGCATTGAAATATTTTGGGCTCACGGTTTGATTTACGTCGGCCATCAACGCGATCACGGCGAGTTTATCGAGGTCATTGAAATGAATGTGGCCGACGCCATTCTGGCGGTGCGCGATGGCGAGATCACCGATGGCAAGAGCATTGCCGCCCTGATGTGGGCGGACAAGATCAACTCCGGCGCCTGGCCTGCTCCCGAATGAACAAGATGAACGAGATTGAGCCCACCCCTGCGGCCGCCGAACTGGATCTCGATCCATCCGGCAGCCACACGCTGGAAGCGTTGCATGTCCTGGCGGAGATTTCGAGCACGCTCGCCGACGAGGACGACCTCGACGAACTGCTGGGCCGGTTTTTGGGCACCATGATCCGCCTGGCCAAGGCCGACGCCGGCGTGGTGCGGGTGCTGACCAGCGACGGCCAGCATTTACGCATGGTGGCATCGCGCGGTCTGCCACCGGCGCTGGTCGAAAACGAGCGCCTGGTCTCGCGCGATTGCGGCCAGTGCGGGATTGCCATCCGCCAGAACCGCCCCTTGTTCGAGATCGACCTGAAGGGCTGTGCCGAGCGCACCGGCGACGAGTTTTTCAAGACCGGCTGCCAGGCCATGGTGGTAGTGCCTTTGCAGAATGCCGGGCGACTGCTGGGCACCTACAACCTGTTCCTGCCTGAAGCCTTCGAGTTGCCCGAAGAAGTGGCGCTGCTGTTCCGCTCGATCGGCGAGCACCTCGGCATGGCCCTGGAGAACGCGCGGCTCAAACGCGAAAACCTGCGCATCGTGCTGACCAGCGAACGCCAGATGATGGCGGCCGAAATTCACGATTCGCTGGCGCAGACGCTGGCCTACATGAAAATGCGCATGGCCATGCTCAACGACGCCATTGCCGACCAGTCGCTGGAGAACACCGCAAAGTATGCCGGTGATGTCGGTCAGGCACTGGACGATGCCTACGGCCACCTGCGGGAGTTGCTGGTGCAGTTTCGCAGCCGCATGGACCCGATGGGCCTGCAGCATGCCTTGCAAGGCCTGGCCTGCGGTTTTCAGGAACGCACCGGCATCGCGCTGCATTATGAAAACCGGGTCACCGATCTGCGCCTCGCACCGGAACAGGAGAGCCAGGTGTTTCATATCCTGCAGGAAGCGCTGGCCAATGTCGCCCGCCATTCCGGCGCCACCGAGGCGAGCCTGACGCTGGAGTCCGCCGGCGACTATTACAACGCCACGGTCGAAGACAACGGCAAGGGAGGGCAGGGCTTTTTCGCCATTGCCAATCGCGTCGGCGGTTTCGACGAACATCCCGGCTTGCGCGATCACTTCGGCGTTTCGATCATGCGCGAGCGGGCGCAGAAAATCGGTGGTCGTCTTGAAGTCGTCAATCTGCCGCAGGGAGGTTTTCGCGTCAGGCTCAGCTTTCCGCCTGGAGGGGGCGTCTCGGGATGAATGCCGAAGCGATTCGCGTCATGCTGGTCGACGATCACACGCTGTTTCGCAAGGGCCTCGCCGAACTGCTGGAGCAGCGCGGCGAGATCACCGTGGCCGGTATCGCCGGCAACGCCGAAGATGCCTGCCACATTCTCGGCGAGGTGCGACCCGATGTCATCATCACCGACCTCAACATGCCGCACAGCGGCGGCCTCAGCCTGCTGCGCCAGTTGCGGGTGGAAGGCTGGAACGGCCCGGTCCTGATCCTGACCGTCAGCGATGCCGAGGAAGACCTCGCCGCGGCCCTGCAGGCCGGCGCCAAGGGCTACCTGCTGAAGGACATGGAACCGGAAGACGTGGTCGACGCCGTGCAGCGCGCGGTGCGCGGCGAAACCGTGGTGGCCCCGGCGATGACGCTCAAGCTGGTCAACCTCCTGCAAGGCGGCAATGCCGCGGCGACCAAGGCGGATACGCTCAAACTGCTGACTGCCCGTGAGCGCGAGATTCTTCAGCAACTGTCGCACGGTCTGTCGAACAAGGCGATCGCCCGTGTGCTCGACATCAGCCACGACACGGTCAAACTCCACGTCAAGCACATCCTGGCCAAACTCAATCTCACCTCGCGCGTCGAGGCCGCCGTATTTGCCGTAGAGCAAAAGGCGGCCGGGCAGGGCCGGCGCGAGTCGTAAATAGCAGTCCCCCAACCCACAGGAGAATCCATGAAACTCTATTACAGCCCCGGAGCCTGCTCGCTGTCGCCGCATATCGCACTGGCTGAAGCCGGCCTTGCCTACACCATCGAGCGCGTCGACCTGAAGACCAAGAAGACCGAAACCGGCGCCGATTTTTTCGCCATCAATCCCGCCGGCTATGTTCCGGTGCTGCTGCTGGACGATGGCCAGACACTGACCGAAGGCCCGGCCATCGTGCAGTTCATCGCCGACCTAGCGCCGGCCAAGAAACTTGCGCCGCCCGCCGGCAGTTTCGAGCGAGTGCGCCTGCAGGAAGTGCTCAACTTCATTTCCACCGAATTGCACAAGTCCTTCAGCCCCTTGTTCAACCCCGCTGCGCCCGAAGACTGGAAGACCTTCACCCGCGGACTGATCGGCCGCCGGCTGGACGTCATCGAGCAAAAGCTGGCCGGACGCGATTACCTGATGGGCGAGTTTTCGGTAGCCGACGGCTACCTGTTCACCGTCCTCGGCTGGGGCGGACTGGTGGGCGTCGACATCACGGCGCGCCCGCTGCTCGCCGCCTACGTCGCGCGGGTCAAGGCGCGCCCTGCCGTGCAGCAGGCGATGAAAGAAGAAGGTCTGATCAAGTAGCCTGAGGCTGCGCTGCCTCGCGCATGGCTTGCAGCAACGCGTCCGGCGGCTGCGCGCCGGACGCGGCCAGGCGCTTGTTGAAAATGAAGAAGGGTACGCCGCCGATGCCCATGCGCTGCATCTCCCCGGCCGCGGCGCGCACCTCATCGGCGTCCGTCATGGAATCCAGATAACCCTGCACGGCGTCGCGGTCCATGCCGCATTCGCCGGCCACGGCGGCCAGCACGGCGCGATCGCCAAGGTGCCGCCCTTCGAGGAACTGGGCGGCGAACAGGCCTTCGATCAATTTGTTGACCGCCGTTCCGTCAGCGCCGACTTTCTGAGCGTAATGGATCAGGCGGTGCGCGTTCAAGGTATTGGCACGCAGTTCGATTTTCTCGAAGGCGAAGTCGATGCCGGCGCTGCGTCCGGCTGCACTCACCCGCTCCCAGATCTCGGCCAGCTTCTCCGGGCCGCCGAATTTCTTTTCCAGAAAGGGCCGGTAGGGCTCGCCGGACTCCGGCGTATCCGGGTTGAGAAAGAAAGGGTGCCAGCGCACGGCCACGGCGCACTGCGGCTGTTCCGCGCGCCATAGATTCAGCGCGCGATCGAGATGGTGCTTGCCGATGAAGCACCAGGGGCAGACTACGTCGGAGACAACATCGATGGTCAGTTCAGTCATGGCTTTCCAATCTCCAAAACGATCTTGCCAACGTGGCGGCCGGATTCCATCAGCCGGTGCGCTTCCGCCGCCTGCGCCAGCGGAAAGCGGGCGAACAGGTGCGGCAGCAATTCGCCGCGCGCCAGGGACGGCCAGATATTGGCCGCCAGCGCATCGCGGATCGCGGTCTTCTCGGCCACCGTTCGCGGCCGCATGGTCGAGCCGGTGACCGTCAGCCGCTTCAGCATGATCGGCATCAGATCGGCCTCGCCCCTGCTGCCCTCGAGGAAGGCGATATACACCAGCCGCCCGTCGCGCCGCAGCGAGGCCAGATTGCGCTGCAGGTAGGGCGCTCCGACCATGTCCAGAATCACGTCCACGCCGGCCCCTGCGGTGAGCGTCTTCACTTCCTCGGCGAAGTCGGCCGTGCGGTAGTTGATGGCGTGCGCGGCGCCGGCTGCGCGGCAGAAGGCTGCCTTCTCTTCGCTGCCAACGGTGACCATGCATTCCGCGCCGAGATGCTTCGCCAACTGGATGGCCACCAGACCGATGCCGCTCGATCCGCCATGCACCAGCAGCCGCTCGCCGCGCTTGAGGCGGCCCAGATCGACCAAGTTGGCCCATACCGTGAACCAGGTCTCGGGCAAGGCCGCAGCGGTGGCGAAGTCCATCCCGGCCGGAATCGGCAGCGCATGGCTGGCCGCCGCCACGCAGTATTCGGCATAGCCGCCGCCGGGGGTCAGCGCCGTAACGCCAGCGCCGACTTTCCATTCCGTGACGCCGGCGCCCAGCGCGGCGACGCGACCCGCGACTTCCAGCCCGAGTACGGGCGAGGCATCCGGCGGCGGCGGGTAACGGCCCCAGCGCTGCAGCACGTCGGGCCGGTTGATGCCGGCGCAGACCACCTCGATCAGGATCTGGCCGGGGCCGGGCTGCGGCGCGGGGCCTTCGGCAAGCTTCATGCAGCCGGCGTCGCCGCCTGCGCCATGGTCGATGTATTTCATGGTTCCGTGCTCCGTCTGGAAATCGCCTGCAAGTCTATCGCAGCGGAGGTTTGACGCCACGCCCGGAACAATTTAGATTCGACCTCGGCGTGCCGGCATCTGCTTGCCGCGCTATCCAGCCTTAACGTGGCGCGCGCATGGACAGCTTCGCATTGTCTGTCGTGCTGAAGGGAACCAAGTGATTCGAGGAAGCTGCCTCTGCGGAGGTATCCGCTATGAGTATGACGGCGAGATCGGGGAGATCTCGCTCTGCCACTGCTCGCAGTGTCGCAAGGCTCAGGGCTCGGCCTTTGCCGCGGTCAGCCCGATCGACTCCGCCCGCTTCAGGATTCTTGCCGGTGCCGACCTGCTCAAGGAGTTCCGCGCCACGCCGGGCAAGGCCCGGGTGTTCTGCGCCAACTGCGGCAGCCCGATCTACAGCGCCAAGGACGACCTGCCGGAGATCAAACGCTTGCGTCTCGGCACCGTGGATACGCCTTTTGCCTGCAGCAATATTTATCATATCTTTGTCGGCTCGAAGGCACCCTGGCTGGATTTCAATGACACGCATCCGCGTTTTACGGAACGCCGGCCGTAACGGATATGTCAACGGGAGGCTGCAGATGCTGCCGAAGTCGCTGACCGAGCTGGAGAAGATCCGCGCGTCGTGCAAGACGATGGTCAAGCGGCGCGCCGTGACATCGGGTGGCGTGAGCCTGGTTCCCATTCCGGGGGTGGACATCGCGGGAGACGTCGGCATGCTGCTGCAGCTGATACCGGCGATCAACCGGAAGTTCGGGCTGACCCCCGAGCAGATCGACGAACTCGATACCCGGCATAAGGTGGTGATTTACGCGATGCTGAAGAAGGTTGGCAGCGATCTGGTGGGTCGCGCCATTACCAAGCGGCTGGTGGTGGCTGCCCTGAAGAAGGTCGGCGGCCGCATGGCCGCAAAGCAGGTGCTGAAATACATACCATTCGCCGGACAGGCCGCCGCAGTCGCCCTCAGCATGGCGGCGATGATGTATCTGGGGAACTCGCATATCGACGCTTGCTTCGAGGTCGCCCGGGGAGCGATCGAAGAATGAGCCGGCTCCCTGCCGCAGCGCCGGCTCAGCGTTTGCCGGGAGCGATACTGCGCGCGGTGCAGGCCGACATCACGCGACTGCAGGTGCATGCCATTGTCAATGCGGCGAATTCCTCGTTGCTGGGCGGCGGTGGCGTGGACGGCGCGATTCACCGCGCTGCCGGCCCCGAACTGCTCGCTGAATGCCGTCTGCTGGGCGGCTGCCGGGTCGGGGAGGCGAAGCTGACAGCCGGCTATCGCCTGCCGGCGCGGTTCGTGGTGCATACGGTGGGTCCGGTCTGGCACGGCGGCACGCAGGGCGAGCCCGAGCAGTTGGCGTCGTGCTATCGGCATTCGCTGCAGGTGGCGGCCGCCAAGGACGCCCGCTCGATTGCGTTTCCCGCCATCAGCACCGGTGTTTACGGCTATCCGGTCGAGCTTGCGGCGGCTGTCGCCGTGGCGGCAGTCCGGTCGGCGCTGTCCGGGCTCGACAGCATAGACGAAGTGATTTTCTGCTGCTTCTCGGCGGCTGATCTCGCTGCCTATCAGAGGCTTCTCCGTTGT
Organism: Sulfuritalea sp.; assembly: GCA_023229685.1. Classification (GTDB taxonomy): domain Bacteria; phylum Pseudomonadota; class Gammaproteobacteria; order Burkholderiales; family Rhodocyclaceae; genus Sulfuritalea. The sequence continues at coordinate 97,245 of JALNYT010000001.1, read as the reverse complement.
GAGCCAGCCTGAGCGGTTTCCGGTTCCGCAGAGACTGGAGACCGGGTGCGAGATCGAATTGTCCGGCGGCTGGTTCCGCATCTAACGACATCCGACGCGAGGCTGACTCACACATGACTAGCGAACATTTGAATTTCGAGTTGCAGACGGCTGATGGCGTCTGCCTTGCAGGGCAGGCCTGGATGCCACCGACGCTGCGCGCCGTGGTGGCCGTGGTGCATGGCATCGCCGAGCATTCGGGGCGCTACGCCTTTCTCGCCGCACGGTGCAACGAACACGGTCTTGGCGTGGTGTCGGTGGACTTGCGCGGTCACGGGCGCTCGCCGGGCGAGCGCTCCTATGTCGAGCGCTTTGACGACTATCTGCTCGATGCGGACGCGCTGCTGGAGAAGACGCGGGAGCTTGCCGCCGGGCACCCTGTGTTCCTCATGGGCCACAGCATGGGCGGCGCGCTTGCCCTGCGCTGGCTGGTGCGGCGACGGCAACCGGTGGCGGGGCTGATCCTGTCGTCGGCGGCGCTCAAGATCGGTGGCGATGTGCCGCGCCTGCTGGTGGCGCTGGCGCCCCTGCTGTCACGCTGGCTGCCGCATCTGCGCGGCACGCGCATCGACCCGGCAGTGATCAGCCGCGACGCGTCAGCGGTGGCCGCCTATGTCGGCGACCCGCTGGTGAGCCTGCTGGCGCCGCCGGCCCGCACCGGTGCCGAACTGTTGCAGGTGATGGCCGCGAATCGAGAGGCCGCATCCGGCCTCTCGGTGCCTGTATACCTGTTTCACGGCGATGCCGACCGGCTGACCGATCCGGCCGGCAGCCAGGAGATCTTTGACCGGTGGGGCGGGCCGGACCGCACGCTGCGCTTCTGGCCCGGCAGCCGCCACGAGACGCTCAACGATCTCGATCGGGAGGCTGTGGCGGCAGAACTTCTGCAGTGGGTGCTGGCGCACTGTCAGTTGCCGGCCGCTAAATGAAGCCGGCGAATGCGGAAATAAAATAATCCGTTCCGCCATTCAGCTTATTTGTCTTATAGTAGACGCGTCACAAGCGCGAGGGGCACCATCCCGCCCCGTGTGTTAGTCCGGTGAGGCGTTACGGCGCCTCTCCTTTGTGTACGCCGGGAGCAACTCCCGGCTACGCCGTGATGGAATCCGCCGTTCGCGCCCCAAGGTTGCGGACGGCTGGATTCGAAGTGGCGCGAAATGGCGTTGTGGCACCGGAAGTTTATCCCTTGTTCCAAATCAACGCGGATTGCCGCAGTTGGGGGCATTGTGCCGGTGCGGCAGTAAACCCATAACGCTTGCATGGTTTTAATTTAGGTCTAAAGCATTTAGGGACCTCGCTGACAAGGGAGCGGGCAGGAGTGGAGTCGTTGTCGAATTTGGCGGTAGCCGGAGCATTCATGGCGGGGCTGGGGGTAGTCCTGGCGCTGCTGCTCGCTTTTGCCAACAAGAAACTTTATGTCTATGAAGACCCGCGCATCGGCGAGGTCGAGGAACTGCTGCCGAAATCCAACTGCGGCGCCTGCGGCCAGGCCGGCTGTCGCGACTTTGCCGAAAAGGTGGTCGGCGGCGCCATCATCCCCGCGCAGTGCACGGTCAGCACGCCGCAGCAACGGCAGGGCATCGCCGACCTGCTCGGCGTCGCCGCCGGCACCATGGAGAAGAAGGTGGCGCGGCTGGCCTGCGGCGGCGGTCATCATGTGGCCTTCCTGCGTGCCCGCTACGCCGGTCTGGCCACCTGCCGGGCCGCAGCGGTGGTCAGCGGCGGAGGCAAGGAATGCGCCTGGGGTTGCCTGGGTCTCGGCGATTGCGCCAGCGTCTGCACCTTCGACGCCATTCACATGGACCTGCATGGCCTGCCGCTGGTCGATGCGGACAAATGCACGGCCTGCAACGACTGCGTCGAGGTTTGTCCCAAGGGCCTGTTCAGCCTCGAACCGGTAAGCCACCGGCTCTGGGTGGCGTGCAAGAACCAGGCCGACGGCGACACCGCCGAGGCCGCCTGCGAAGTGGCCTGCACCGCCTGCGGCAAGTGCGTCATGGACGCCCCGCCGGCGCTCATCAAACTGGACGGCAACCTGGTTGTCATCAACTACGCGCTGAACGTCTGGGCCACCCGCCAGCCCATCGAGCGCTGCCCTACCGGAGCCATCGTCTGGTTCGACAAACCCAATACCGCCGTCAAGGGGGCCGCCGCCAGGAAGATCCTGCGCAACGACCCCTTGCCGCTCACGCATTGACCCTTCGGAGTTCACCATGAACAAAATCATTGAACGCTTCATGAATGCCATTCGGCCGGGCGACAACGGTGAGCCACCAAAGTATCCGGGTATCCGCGATGCGGTGGATGGCAATACCGCTGTCATCCGCGTCGAGCGCGAGGCCTCCGATGCCGCTGGCGCCTACCCGATCACGCCATCGACGCAGATGGGCGAATACTGGGCCGAGGAGGTCGCCGCCGGACACCTCAATATCTCCGACAAGCCGCTGATTTTCATCGAGCCCGAATCCGAACACGCTGCTGCCGGCGTCACCGCCGGAATGTCGATGACGGGGCTGCGCGCCGTCAATTTTTCGTCCGGGCAAGGCGTTGCCTTCATGCATGAGTCGCTCTACGCCGCGGTCGGCAAACGTCTGCCCTACGTGCTCAACATGGGCTGCCGCGCCATTACCAAGGCGTCGCTCAATGTGCATGCCGGTCACGACGATTACCATTGCATCGACGACACCGGCTTCATCCAGGTGATGGCCAGGAACGCCACCGAGGCGGCCGACCTTAACCTGATCGCGCGGAAGATTGCCGAACTGTCGCTGACCCCCGCCATCATCGGCCAGGATGGTTTCCTCACCACTCACCTGATCGAGTCGGCGCTGATGCCGGAGCGCGAACTTGTTGCGGAGTTCCTCGGCAAGCCGGACGACCTGATCGACACGCCGACGCCGGCGCAGCAAATGCTCTTCGGCCCGAAGCGGCGCCGCGTGCCGGCGATCTGGGACGTCGACACGCCGATGGTGTCGGGCGTGGTGCAGAACCAGGACGCCTACATGCAGGCCACGGCCGCCCAGCGTCCCTATTTCTTCGACCACATCGAGGCCATCGCCGACGCCTGCATGAACGAATACGCCGGGCTGACCGGCCGCTACTACCAGCGTCTTGCCACCTTCAAGGTCGAGGATGCCGACTACCTCATCGTCGGCATGGGCAGCATGATCGTTCAGGCCGAGGCGGTCGCGGATTATCTGCGCGAAACGCGCAAGCTCAAAGTCGGCGTGGTCAATCTGACCATGTTCCGACCCTTCCCCGGCGACCTGCTGGGCCATGTGCTGCGCGGCAAGAAGGGTGTGGCGGTGCTGGAGCGCACCGACCAGCCGCTGGCCGAAGACCTGCCGCTGATGCGCGAAGTGCGCGCCACGATGCTGAAGTGCATCGAGAACGGCATGGCCGGGCCGGACGGCGTCAAGCCGTATGCCGGCTATGCCAATTATTTTGGCACGACCGACATGCCGCGCCTGTATTCCGGCTGCTATGGCCTGGGCTCGCGCGACCTGCAACCCGAGGGGCTGATCGGCACGGTGGAGAACATGCTGCCCGAGGGCACGCAGCGCAAGTTTTTCTATCTCTCCGTCGACTTCGCCCGCGATCCGCTCAATCCGAAGGACGAGGTACATCAGCAGGATCTCGCCGACAAGTATCCGCGCATCCGCGAGATGGGCGTGCGCGGCTCGGAGAATCCCAACCTGCTGCCGAAGGGCGCGATCACCGTGCGCATGCACTCGGTGGGTGGCTGGGGTGCGATAACGACTGGCAAGAATCTGGCGATGACCCTGTTCGAACTGCTCGGCTGGGACATCAAGGCCAACCCGAAGTACGGCTCGGAAAAGAAGGGCCAGCCGACCACCTATTACCTGTCGGCGGCGCCGGAGCCGATTCGCATCAATTGCGAGTACACCTATGTCGATGTCGTGCTCTCGCCCGACCCGATGGTGTTCGGTCACAGCAATCCGCTGTCCGGGCTGAAGAAGGGAGGCTTCTTTATCATCCAGTCGAATCTGGGCAAGGAGACCTGGGCCACTTTCCCGCTCTGGGCGCAGAAGTTCATCGTCGACAACGACATTCGCGTCTACTACCTCGACGCCTTCCAGATCGCCCGCGATGAAGCCGGCGCGGCGGAATTGCAGCTGCGCATGCAGGGCATCGCCTTCCAGGGCGCCTTCTTCGCCGCCAGCCCGGTGATGCAAAGTGCGCAACTGACCGAAGACGCGCTGTTCACGGCGATCGAGGCCCAGCTGCAATCCAAGTTCGGCGGCAAGGGTGCGCGCGTGGTGGCCGACAACCTGCGCGTGGTACGCCGCGGCTTCACCGAGCTGACGGAGATCACCGACAAGGAGGTCGGCGTCACGCGCAAGCAGTTCGCCACCAAGAAGGATAGCGGCTTGCCCATCATGCTGCGGCAGCTGCCGGCGAGCGATGGAAAAGTGGCCGACATTCACCGCTTCTGGGAGCAGACCGGCAACTTCTACCTCACCGGCAAGGGCAACGACAACCTGGTCGATCCCTTCATCGGCGCCTCGCTGCTGCCTGCCGCCACCGGCGTGTTCCGCGACATGACCGGCATCCGCTTCGAACACCCGGTGTGGATCGCCGAAAACTGCACGGCCTGCGGCAACTGCTACACCGAGTGCCCCGACTCGGCGATCCCCGGTCTGGTCACTTCGGTTTCGGATATTTTCGGCACCGCCCTCAATCGCATCGAGACTTCCGGCACGCCGACGCGCTTCCTGCGCCGCGCCGTGCGCAGCGCCGAGAAGAAGCTGCGGGCACTGGTCGACCATCACGGCGGCGCGGTGCGTCCGCTGATCGACATCGCCATCGATGAGGTGATCGCCGAGGCGCCGAACGAGGAACGGGCCGGCCTCGCTGCCGAGTTTACGCAGTTGCAGATTCAGCTCGGCGCCTTCCAGTTCGGCAGCACCAAGCCTTACTGGACGCAGAAGGAGAAGAAGGCCAAGGGCAGCGGCGGTCTCTTCTCCATTACGGTCAATCCCTACACCTGCAAGGGCTGCAAGCTGTGCGTCACGGTCTGCGAGGACAATGCGCTGACGATGGTGACGCAGACCGATGAATCGGTCGATCGCATGCGCCGCGACTGGAACATCTGGCTGGACCTGCCGACCACGCCGAAGGAGTACAACCGCATCGAGAGTCTCGACGAAAAGATTGGCGCGCTGGAAACCCTGCTGCTCGACAAGCACAACTACAGCTCGATGAACTGCGGCGACGGCGCCTGCCTGGGCTGCGGCGAGAAGACCGCGATCCACCTGTTCACCTCGACGGTGACGGCGCTGATGCAGCCGCGCGTCAAGGGCTTCATCGAAAAGCTCGACGACTTGATCGTGCGTCTCGAACAGCACATGCGCGTCAAGCTCGCCTCGGCGGTCGACCTCACCGACATGGGCGCCGTGGTGCGCGCCGTCGAGTCCACCGGCCAGCATGACCTGACCCTGTCCAACCTGGCGACCAAGCTCAATGCCGACAAGCCCTCGCAACTGCTCGATCCGGCCTGGGTGAAGAACACCGCGCAGTTGCTGGACAAGCTGAAAGACCTCAAGTGGCGCTACGTCGAGGGACCGACCAAGCGCGGTCGCGCCGAGATGGGCATCGTCAATTCCACCGGCTGCACCTCGGTGTGGGGTTCGACCTATCCCTTCCATCCCTATCCCTTCCCCTGGACCTCGCACCTGTTCCAGGATTCGCCCTCGGTGGCGATGGGCATCTTCGAAGGCCACATGGCGAAGATGGCCGACGGCTTCACGGTTGTGCGCATGGCCGAGATGGAACTGGCCGGCGATTACCTGCCCGAACGCGACGATGATTTCTTCCGCCGCTTCAACTGGCAGAAATTCTCCGCCGACGAGTGGCTGCTCTGCCCGCCGGTGGTGTCGATCGGCGGCGACGGCGCGATGTATGACATCGGCTTCCAGAACCTGTCGCGCGCGCTGATGTCCGGCATGCCGATCAAGATTCTGGTGGTCGATACGCAGGTGTATTCCAACACCGGCGGCCAGGCCTGCACCTCCGGCTTCATCGGCCAGGTCTCCGACATGGCGCCGTTCGGCGAGGCCCAGCGCGGCAAGCAGGAGACGCGCAAGGAAATCTCGCTGATCGGCATGGCACACCGCACCTCGTACGTGATGCAGGGCACCATCGCCCATGTCAATCACCTGCTCGAAAGCTATGTCGATGGCCTCAACAGCCGCCGTCCGGCACTGTTCAACATCTATGCGGTATGCCCGCCGGAACACGGCGTCGGCGACGACAAGAGCGTGGACCAGAGCAAGCTGGCAGTGGAGGGCCGTGCCTACCCGCTGTTCCGTTTCGATCCCGATGCCGGTACCACCTTCAGCGAATGCGTCAGCCTCGAGGGCAACCCGTCGCTCGATACCGACTGGCCGGTCTACAGCCTCAAGTATCTAGACGACGACGGCGTGGAGCAGAGCATGACGCTGCCGATGACCTTCGCCGATTTCGCCGCCACCGAGGCGCGCTTCCTCAAGCAGTTCAAGAAGGCGCCGCCCGAAACCTGGAACGAGAACATGGTGCCGCTGGCCGACTTCCTGCAACTCGACAAGGACGAGCGCGAAGGCAAGTTCCCCTTCATCTGGGCGGTGGACAGGAAGAACCGCCTGATGCGCCTGCTGGTCACCGAAGATCTGGTTCGTTCCTCCGAGGAGCGGCTGCATTTCTGGCGCCAGTTGCGCAGCCTTGCCGGCCTCGACGCCCGCGCGTCGGATGCCACGGAGGTGACCGAGCGCGTGCGCGCCGAGTTGCTGGCGAAGATCACCGCCAGCCTGGGGATCGATGGCTCCGGCAATGCGCTCTCCGCGGCAACAGTCGGCGCTGGCGATACGGCGCCAGCCGGCGGTGATGGTGGCGATTACGAACCGGTCTGGGTCGAATCGCCGGAATGCACGGCCTGCGACGAATGCATCAACCTGGCGCCGAAGACCTTTGCCTACAACGACCAGAAACTCGCCGTTGTCATCAACCCGAAGGGAGCCAAATTCGCCGACATCGTCAAGGCCGCCGAAAAGTGCACGGCGGGCTGCATCCATCCCGGCACGCCGTGGAACCGGTCAGAGGCGGGGGTCGAAAAACTCATGGCGCGCGCGGCGAAGTTCAATTGAAAACCATGGGCCACAGAGGACACAGGGAAAGGCTGGAGGGTGTTTCCTCTGTGTTCTCTGTGATCTCTGTGGCTAATAAGGTTTCATTGCAATGAAGTTCCTCAACTACTTCCGCGGCGAGACCTTCGCCCGCGGCATCCACCCGCCGCAGCACAAGGAGACGGCGACGATGCCGATCCGCCGCTTGCCTTTTGCGCCGCGGCTGATCGTGCATCTGTCGCAGCAGGTCGGGCGCCCGGCGCGGCCGCTGGTGCGCGTCGGCCAGGAAGTCGTGCGCGGCCAGCCGATCGCCGCTGCGGAGGGCTTCATCTCGGTGCCGCATCACGCGCCAGCCAGCGGCGTGGTGGAGGCGATCCGCCTGCATCCCACCGCCAACGGACCGTGGGGCGAGGCCATCGTGATCCGCGTGCATCCTGGCTCGACCCAGGAAGTGCTCTGGGAGCAGCCGCAGTATCTCCCGGCACTCGATGCCGACGAACTGATCGAGGCGGTTCAGGACACGGGCATTGTCGGGCTCGGCGGTGGCGTCTTTCCGACCCACGCCAAGCTCAAGGTGCCGAAGCAATGGCCGGTGGATACGCTGGTGGTGAACGGCTGCGAATGCGAGCCTTACCTGACCTCCGACCACCGCATCATGGTCGAACACCCGGCGGACATCATCGCCGGCATCGCCATCGTGCGCCAACTGCTCGGCGGCCCGCGCGCGATCATCGGCATCGAGGACAACAAGCCGGACGCCGTCGAGGCGATCCGCGCCTGCCTGCCCGATGACGGCTCGGTCAGCGTCGAAGCGGTGCCGACCAAGTACCCGCAGGGCGCCGGCGAGATGCTGATCAAGACGCTGGTCGGGCGCGAAGTGCCGCCCGATTCGCGGTCCTACCAGATCGGCGCCTACGTGCAGAATGTCGCCACGCTCGCCCACATGGGCGCGCTGATGCCGCAGGGTCGCGGCTTCATCGAACGCGTCATCACCGTGGTCGGCACCGCGGTCGAGAGGCCCGGCAATTACCTGGTGCCGATCGGCACCCCGCTGCGCTTCCTGCTGGAGTACGTCGGCGCCCGCGACGAGTCGCTCGAGGTGGTGTTCGGCGGCCCGATGATGGGCCAGGCGGTGGCCTCGCTCGACACGCCCGTCACCAAGGGTGTCTCCGGCATTCTGGTATTTCGCGGCCGCGATGTCGCGGAGCGCGCGGAACGCAAGACCTATCCGTGCATCAAGTGCGGCGAATGTGTCGAGTGCTGTCCGATGGGCCTCAACCCGTCGACGCTGGGCATGTTGGCCGCCAAGCGAGAATACGAGCTGATGAGCGAGAAGTATTTCCTCGGCACCTGCTTCGAGTGCGGCAGTTGCAGTTACGTCTGCCCGGCCAACATCCCGCTGGTGCAGCAGTTTCGCGTCGCCAAGCGAATCCTGCGCGAGAAGGCGGTGGCATGAAGCTGAGAACCATGAGTCCAGCCACAGAGTTCACAGAGAGAAACAGTGAGTTCCGGAACGTTGTTACCCGACTGGCGGAGAGAGTTGTCGACGCGCTGAACACCGAAGCTTTCTCTGTGAACTCTGTGTCCTCTGTGGCAAACAGGTTTTTCGCATCGTGACCCAACCACTGATCGAGATCCGTTCCGCGCCGCACGTCAAGGGGCCGCGCAGCGTCGAGATGATCATGCGCCACGTGGTCTGGTCGCTGCTGCCGATCTGCGCCTTCTATATCTTCCAGTACGGCATTTCGGCCCTGGCGTCCATCGTGGTCGTCACCGCGACCTGCCTGCTGGCGGAGCGCGCCTTTGTCCGCACCGGCACGCAGGCGGGCCGGCTGGCCGACTTTTCCGCCGTGATCACCGGCGTCTTGCTGGCGCTGACTTTGCCGCCGGGCTTCCCGCTGTGGATGGGCGCGGTCGCCGGCCTGGTCGCCATCGCGCTGGGCAAGGCCCTGTTCGGCGGCATCGGCTTCAATGTCTTCAATCCGGCGCTGGTCGGCCGCGCCTTCGTCCAGGCCGCGTTTCCCACTTCCATTGCCACCTACACGCCATCCTTCCTCGCCGGCCGCTTTACCGAATTCATTCCGTCGTCGCTGGCCCTGCCGCTGATGACCCCGGCCGGCACCGCGGACTGGCTGCAGTCGAAGAACCTCGATGCCCTGGCCGGCGCCACGCCGCTGGCGAAGTGGAAATTCGACGGGGTGGTGGCCAACGCCATCGAATTGCTGACGTCGCTGTCCGGCCACATTGCGGTCGGTCCGGCGCCGGCGCTGATCCTGCTGTGCGGCGTGTATCTCGCCGTGCGCCGCTTCATGGACTGGCGCATCCCGATCGCGGTTCTCGGCAGCGCGGCGCTGACCGCCTGGCTGCTGTATGCCTTCGATGCGGCGCGTTACCCGAATCCGTTCTTCATGCTGTTTTCCGGCGGCCTGATCCTCGGCGCGGTGTATATGGCCACCGACATGGTGACCTCGCCGGTGACGCCGCGCGGCATGTGGGTCTATGGCGCGCTGATCGGCCTCCTGACCGTGGTGATCCGCTATTACAGCGGCTTGCCGGAAGGCGTCATGTACGCCATCCTGATTGCCAATGCCGCGTCGCCGCTGATCGAGAAGATCACCCAGCCGGTGACCTTCGGCCGTGGCGCTCCCGGGCGCAGCCGCGAGGGCAGCCCCGGTTATGTGTCGCGCACCGACGCCAACGCCGCGATACCGAAGAAGCGCTTCCTGCGCAACAAGCCGAAAAAATGACCAAGCCAGCCAACCCGCCTGTCGTTGTCTCCGGCTGCCATCCTGCGCCGGCCGGCAGCGCTTCGCCGCCGCCGCAGGTCACGCCGACCACGGCGATGATCCGCACCATGGGCCTGGTCTCCGCCATCTGCGGCCTGATCATCGTCGGCGCCTACCAGAGCACCTACGACGCAGTCGCCGCCAACAAGCGCATCGCCACCGAGCGGGCGGTGTTCAAGGTGATCCCGGCAGCCAAATCGATCGTCGAATATCTGGCGCTGCCCGCCGGCGGCATCGAGCCCAGAGTCGGCGCTGGCGACACGCCGATCGCGCCGGGCGCCGTCAAGTTCTTTGCCGCCTATGACGAGCGCGGCCAGCTCGCCGGCATTGCCGCCGAGGGCGCCGCCAAGGGCTACGCCGACACCGTGCGCATCATGTTCGGCTATTCGCCCTCCTGTCAGTGCGTGGTCGGCATCGGTGTCGTCGCCATGCGCGAGACGCCGGGCATCGGCGACAAGATCATCACCGACAAGGACTTCCTCGCCAACTTCAAGGCCCTCGACGCCAAGCTCAGCGCGGATCTAGCCACGCTGGCCAACGAGGTCAAGACGGTGAAGCACGGCACCAAGGCCAACCCCTGGCAGATCGACGCCATCGCCGGCGCCACCATCACCTCGCGCGCAGTCGGCAAGGCCATCAACGATTCGGCGCAGGCCTTGCTGCCGCGCCTGGTTCCCAACCTCGACAAACTTGCGAGCAAATCATGAATCCGGCCACGACAAAGACATGGGATGAATTCATGGAGGGCGTCTGGCGCCAGAACCCGGTGTTCGTCATGGTGCTGGGCATGTGCCCGACGCTGGCGGTGACCGTTTCCGCGGTGAATGCGCTGTCGATGGGACTGGCCACGCTGTTCGTGCTGGTGTGCTCCTGCGGGCTGGTGTCGATGATGCGCAAAATCGTGCCGAAGGAGGTGCGCATCGCCATCTACATCGTCATCATCGCCACCTTCGTCACGGTCGTCGATTACGCCATCCAGGCCATCAGCCTGGCGCTCTACGATGCGCTGGGCGCCTTCATCCAGCTGATCGTGGTGAACTGCATCATCCTCGGCCGCGCCGAAGCGCACGCGGCAAAGAATCCGCCGCTGCCGGCAATGGTCAACGCGACGGGGATGGGCATCGGCTTCGTCATCGGCCTGTTCGCGCTCGGCGCGGTGCGCGAAATCCTCGGCGCCGGCTCGTTGTTCGGGGTTTCCCTGTTCGGCCCCGACTTCCAGCCCTGGGTGATCATGGTGCTGCCGCCCGGCGGTTTCTTCGTGCTCGGCGGCTGGCTGTTGTTGTTCTCCTGGATCGAGCGCAGGAAGCAGCGCAGGCTGACGGAGGCCACCCAGAATGCATGAGACCGCCTTCCAGATCTTCGTCAATGCGCTGCTCGCCAACAACTTCGTGCTGGCGATGTTCCTCGGCCTATGCCCCTTCCTCGGCGTTTCCGGTCGGCTCGACACGGCTTTCCCGATGGGCGTGGCGACCACTTTCGTGATGCTGGTGGCCTCGCTTTGCGCCTACGGGCTGAACCTGCTACTGGGCTACTTCCATCTCGAATTCCTGCGCCTGATTTCATACATCGTGATCATCGCATCGTCGGTGCAACTGGTCGAAATGGTGCTGAAGAAATACAGCCCGGTCCTGTTCCGCGCGCTCGGCATCTACCTGCCATTGATCACCACCAACTGCGCCGTACTCGGCGTCGCGCTGTTCCAGACCGCGCGCGAATACGACTTCGTCCAGTCCGTCACCTTCAGCGTCGGTGGTGGCCTCGGCTTCACTCTGGCGCTGGTGCTGATGGCCAGCGTGCGCGAGCGTCTGCAGCTGTCCAATGTCCCCGACCTGGCACAGGGCACCGCCCTGTCGCTGATGCTGGCCGGTATCCTCTCGCTGTCTTTCATGGGCTTTGCCGGGTTGGGTGGATGATGACCACCTACCTTGTGACTATCGGCGTCATCTTCGCCATCATGCTCACCGGCATTGCCGTCGAGCGCCTGTACCGGCGTTTTGCCGCGAGGAATCCGCAACTGGGACCGTTCCGCGACAACAGCAAGTGCGGCAGCTGCTCCGCCGGCAGCGGCTGTAGCGATGCCGCCTGCGCCGGTGATGACGTCGACCCCGCCCGCTAATCAACCCTTTTCGGAGCCAATGCCATGCCGATCCCGAAGCCGCCTGCACCCCCTCCGGCCAAGAGCTATTCCGCCGTTCTGACCCAGTCGCGCCGCATCACGCCCGCCACTTCGCGCGAGGAGGTACGGCATCTGGTGTTCCGCACCGGTGACCTGTCCTTCGGCGGCGTGCCGGGCAACTGCATCCGCGTCCTCGCGCCGGGGCAATACGGCAACCGGTATCATGCCCGTCTGTACTCGGTGATGGATCTGGAGCGGCAGGCCGATGCGACCGAATTCGCCATCTGTGTGAGGCGCTGTTCCTACATCGACGAGTTCAACGGCGAGGAATACAAGGGTGTGGCCTCGAACTACCTGTGCGACATGCGTCCCGGCGACGTTCTCGAATTCGCCGGCCCGGTCGGCTACCCGTTCGTCATCCCCGAGGACAAGAGCGCCGACATCCTGATGCTGGGCATGGGCACCGGTATCGCGCCGTTTCGCACCCTGATCCGCCAGATCTACGAAAAGGTCGGCGGCTGGAAGGGCAGGGTGCGGCTGTTCTATGGCGCGCGCAGCCCGCTGGAAATGCTTTACATGAACGACGAGAACAACGACCTCGCCAACTACTTCGACCAGCCGACCTTCAGGGCCTTTCAGGCGGTCAGCCCCAAACCGCATTTCGACGCGCCGGCAGCGCTCGATCAGGCATTGGAGCAGAACGCGGAGGAAGTTTGGGAGATGATCAAGCGGCCGGACACGCGGGTGTTTGTCGCCGGCACCGCGAACATGCTCGATACGGTGGAAAAGGCCATGGTCAGCCTCGCCGGTTCGACCGACAAGTGGACGGCGGCCCGCGCCGAACTGGTCTCCAGCGGACGCTGGAGCGAAGTGCTGTACTGAGCGCTGGCAATCCGCGCACTGCGTCTTCCCCTGCCGCTTGCCGGGGACTTGCCCCGAGTGTGGAGTGTCTGCCGCTGCGGTCTATTTCGGTTGCTTCATGTAGGGCACGTACGCCATGTCCGTCTTGGTGATGTGATGCGTGAGCCAGTCACTGAGAAGTTTCACGGTGTCCGTCGAGATGTCCTGTCCGATTGACTTGAGCTGCAGTTCACCCAGTCTGGCGCGAAACGCAGCATGCTCTGCCATGTGTCGGGTCAGATCGGGATAGCCCGCCGACTTCATCAGGGCTTCTTCTGCCGCGAAGTGATCCCGCGTGTAGTGCTTCAAGCGAACGAGCGCGTAGACGCTGAACAGCGTGCGCTTGTCGAGGGCGGCGCTTTCCAGTTCCGTGAGCCACTCGAAAATCTTCTGGTGGTGCTCGTCGAGTAGCGGAACGCCTGTGCTGAGGGCAAGATTCCATTCGATCATGGTGAAATGGTAGCACCTAGCGGGTGAGACCCGGACAAGCATTCGAACTCTTGCCGAATCGGGAGGCCGGTGCATACTTGCTCCAGGCCCGCAGACAGACAAGGAGACGAAGATGCGTATCGGTGTTCCCGGTGAAATCAAATCCGGCGAGTTCCGCGTTGGCCTGGTTCCGGCGTCGGTGCGGGATCTGTGCGCCGCCGGTCACGATGTCGTCGTGCAGACGGGCGCCGGAGCTCCGATAGGCTTCAGCGATGCCGAGTACGCGGCGGCCGGCGTACAGGTGGTGGCCGGCGCAGCGGAGGCCTGGGCGGCCGAACTGGTGGTCAAGGTCAAGGAGCCGCAGGCGGCCGAGTTCGCCTTCCTGCGGCCGGGCCAGGTGCTGTTCACCTACCTGCACCTCGCCCCGGACTTGCGCCAGGCCGAAGCACTTCTGCGCTCAGGCTGCATCGCCATCGCCTACGAAACGGTGACCGACCGTGACGGCAAACTGCCGCTGCTGGCGCCGATGTCTGCCGTGGCCGGACGCATGGCCGTGCAGGCTGGCGCGCACTTTCTCGAGAAGCCCCATGGCGGGCGCGGCGTGCTGCTGGGCGGGGTTCCCGGTGTTGCCCCGGGGCGCGTCACCATCCTCGGCGCCGGCACCGTGGGTTCCCATGCGGCGCGCATGGCGGTGGGGCTGGATGCCGCGGTGACGATCATCGCCCGCACACGGACGCGTCTCGATGCGCTCGAACGGGAATATCCGGGACGCGTGCGCACGCTGATGGCCAGCGCGGCGGCAATCGAGGAGTCGGTGTGCGGCGCCGATCTGGTAATCGGCGCAGTTCTGCAGCCTGGAGGCGTGGCGCCGAAGCTGATCGATCGTGCACTGCTGCAGAAGATGCAGCGCGGCGCGGTGATTGTTGATGTCGCCATCGACCAGGGTGGCTGCTGCGAAACTTCACACCCGACGACACACGCCGATCCGGTTTTCGTCGAGGAAGGCGTACTGCACTATTGCGTCGCCAACATGCCCGGCGCCGTGCCGCTGACCTCGACCCTGGCGCTCAACAACGCCACCTTGCCCTCCGTGCGGGCGCTGGCCGACAAGGGCTGGAAACAGGCGCTACGGGTCGCCCCCGGCCTGGCCAACGGACTCAACGTTTGCGCCGGGGAGATCACCCACCCGGTCGTGGCAGCGGCGCTCGGCAAGACCTTCAAACCGCCCGCGGATTTTGTCGCGACCTGACCAGAACCGCGAAGATCACGGCTCGAACCTGCGCAACCAGTCGTTGGTCACCTGTCATCACGCCCGGGAGAGCAATGACCGCTATCGGCAAGCGCCAGCTTCGGCAATCGACCCTGAGCCGACACGTGCGAAGTACCTGTCAAGAGACAGCACCTGCAGAGTTGGAAGCTATTCGCAGACTGAACAAGACGAAGACATACAGAGTCAAGGAGATCCGATTTTCAGCTGAAATGTCCAATCTTGACGGGCGCACTCCTGCTCAAGCCACTTGCGAATCTCTCCATAGCGCAGTTCGCCGCCACCACCGATCCCCGTATCGATTCGATTCTCCATAACTTTCCGCCCCTTTTGCTTTGTAGCGGTGAAGCTGAAAGAGGGTGGGGGAATACCGATCGTGATCTCTGTAGCTGTTTCCTGCAGCACCAAGGAACGGGTAGATGCGTACAGGCGCATAAGCAGGCGATGCCTGACTCGACGACTTCCAAGCAGCCACTTTGCCTGGATGACCAACTTCTCGGCCGTCAGTAGATCGCCTTGGGACTGGGTTGCCCACCCGGCACCACTGAGTTTGCCAATCAGGGATTGTCTTAAATCAGGCACAGCGGCTTTCCTGTAATTCTTCGACTTGGTGCTCTCGACCTTATCCCGTCAGAAGACATATGGAAACTGATTGGTTGCTTTCGCTCAAAGACGGCCGTCGGCATTTGCCAATGGCAGACACTCAAAACCGGCCGCCCCGTTATTGCCACAGGACGGGTCAAGATTCCGTCGTCACAATATTCCGCAAGCTCACTCACCCTTCATACCTTTCGGTGAAGCGCCAGCAGCCAACCCGGCTCGGCGGTGATCGCGACAAACACAGCCGACTCCTGTCAGACCCCCTTGTTGAAGTAGATCGCCCCTTCGACGCTCGCGCCGGCAGTGCCGGTGCTCGCGCTGGCGCCGGCGCCGACACCTGCCGTGGCCTTGACACCCCAGCCGCAGGCACTGTCGTAAACGACTTCGATCTTCTCGGATAGTTTGACCGGGCCGGGTGTTTCGACTGCGGTTCCCATGGTGAATTGATACGAACCATCGGTCGGCTTGAATTGCGCCGAGCCCACTATGGCTCCCCAGCCACCCTCGATGCTCATGTTGCCGTCCGAGTCCACGCCCGCTTTGCCGCCGATCTTGGACGTGGTGGTCGCTTCGCCCGACTTCATGCCCTTCCCCAGGTCCCGGGAAGACTCGATCGTGCCGATGCCATCCACGCCGATATTGACCTTGGTTTTCAGGTACTCGCTCGCTGGGCACTTGGCCTTCACCGCTTCGGTGGCTTTGCAGTCAGGGGTTACCGCGGAATCGCTCTTGAAAATGTATGCCTGATAGTGAACACGCTTGATGAGCGCATCGCCCAGCGCCAGAAACTGATCCACGCGGATCGCCGGCGGCCCGCCGCGCTCACTGGACAAGATCATATGAAACGGACCGCGCATCGCCGCACCCGGACCGTCAGGCGGCAGAGCCGACCAGGGTTTCCGCTTCTCCCACTTGCCCACGTTGAGCATGTCCATCGGTTCGTTGGGGATGCCGTTGATCTCGACCGCGCCATCGGGGGAGACACGGCCCGAGAACGTCCAGTCCCGGAATTGCTTGCCATCCTTGAGGTTGGCCGCATAGCCTCCGGCGCCGGGCATGCCCGCCCCGAGCATCGCTGCGGCGTTCGCGGATGTGCCCTGATACACGTACATGATGCGCCCCCCACCCTCGATCGCGCCCGAAGCCGAGATGTCCAGCGAGAATTGCTGGGCGCAGGCCATCGTCTTCAAGTTCATCGTGGTTTGCGTCATTCCCTTGCCGAAAGCGGTCTGGCTGTCCCCGTCCATGCCGGAAGTGGCGCGGATGTAGCGCGCCTGGTAGCGGCCCACCCACGCCTCGGGAATTCTGTCCTTGCGATCTGTCCCGGCACTGCCCGGTCTGCTGCTGCGCGCAGCCGCTGCGCTGCGACCGCTCGCGCCGGCAGTCGAAGCCGCTGCCGTCCCGCCACCCGCGTCAGCCGCGGAAGCACCCTCCTTGCCCGAGCCGCCGTAGCCTTTCTGGAATGCCTGCGTGTAGTAGCTCTTCGCTTCGTCGTCGCGCCCTTGCGCTGCGAGCACCTTGGCGTAGCCATAGGCATAGAGGCCATTTTCCGGGGCGAGGGCCATCGCGCGCTGGAACGCGGTCGAAGCGCAAGCGGTGTCGTGCAGCTTCAGGCAGCCGGCGCCGAGGTTGCCCCACGGCGGATCCAGGTTGGGATAGTTCTTCACAACCCAATCGAGGATGCCGCGCGCGTCCGGCAAACGTCCGAGTTCCAGCAAGACCATTGCTAGGTTGTTGAGGTAAACGGCGTTTTGCGGGGCCAGCGACGAGGCCTTGGCGAATGCGTACCAGGCCTCCTTGTAATAGCGCTTCATGAAAAAAATCGTGCCCTGCACGTAGTAGGCCTGTGCCGCCCCGCCATGGTAGGCCGCGGCGCGCGCTGTGCTGCGCTGATCGATCTCGCCCCGCTGGCGCACGTTGTCGCCGCCCTGTGAGTCCTTGAGCGTGCGCGCGAGAATTTCCGCAACGGAGCCCGCAGCGGCACTCGCGCTACTTACCGCAGAAGATGCGACGGACGGCGGTGCTCCCGTCACCAGCCGCCAGGTCGAGGATCCCGCGCCCGCGCTAAGCATCTTGAAGGGAAGCGTGAGTGTTTCACCGGAAATCGAATAGGGCCCACTCTGGTGGCCCTGTTCCATGTCCTTGAAGTCGATGGTGAGCGTCTGCCCGGAAATGCGATACGTCCCGGTGTCATCCACCGTTTGTCCCGGCATGGTGGCTTTGATGGTGAAGGCGCCGCCCGGCTTGAAGGCTATGTCGATGGTGGCGCGGTCCCTGGGCTGCTTGCCGGTGCTGTCCTGCACAAGGCGGTAGGTTCCGGAAAGGGACTGCGCCATGGCTGTCGTCGCGACGACGAAAGAGCAAATCAACAATATGAACCGGAGCGGCCGCATAACGAATTCTCCTGTCTCACGATATTGGCCCAACCCGAAATCGGGCTTGGCTTCGAACGCTTTCGCCGACTATTCCGAGCTTCTGTCCAACGTGATCATTTGGTCGCAATTCTCGCGCGAAACGCCAGGCTTGTTTCCTGCGTCCTGTTAAATCAACTCGAAACCGCTTGCTACGCGCATAATTCAATTACATAATAAACTCACCTTATCGAAACGAAAGGGTCGCCATGAACATCATCCAACGCGTCAAGGAAATCCTTCTCACGCCGAAGACAGCCTGGCCGGTCATCGAGACGGAAGATACCAGTACGGCGGCCCTTTACACGCAATACATCATGATTCTCGCCGCCATCCAGGCGGTGGCCGGATTTGTCGGCATGTCGGTGTTTGGCGCCAGTGCCTTCGGCGTCTCGGTGCGGGTGCCCATAATGACCGGTCTGGTCCAGATGGTGCTGGGATATGGCCTGGCGCTGGCGATGGTCTATGTCATGGGATTAATTGCCGATGCACTGGCGCCCGCGTTCGGCGGACAGAAGAATCCGCAGAATGCCCTGAAACTGGTGGCCTACAGCAGTACTGCTGCCATGGTGGGTGGCATCTTCGCCATTGTTCCGGCGCTGGGCGTATTGACTCTCGTGGCCTCGCTCTACTCCCTCTACCTGCTTTACCTGGGTGTGCCGACGTTGATGAAAGTGCCGCAGGAAAAGTCTCTGCCTTACACGGCAGTACTGGTGGTCTGCGCGATTGTCGTGGGTGTGATTGCCGGAACAATTCTGGGTGCCGTCGGCGGCGCCCCGACCCTGAACATGAGTGCGGCGCCGACCGGCAAGGTGTCGATCGAAACGCCCAAAGGTGCAGTCAGCGTAGATGTTGCCAAAGCGCAGGACTGGGGCAAGCAGATGGAGGTGGCCAGCAAGAAGCTTGAAAAGGCCCAACAATCGGGCGACAAGGCCGCCACGGAGCAGGCCATCAAAGAGATGACGGCGCTGCAGGAAAGCATGCCCGTGACGATGCCCAGGCGATAGCACGGGCATGGATGCGCTCTCCGCCCAGGCGGATCAGTAATGCGCATCACGCATCACTGGTTGCGGCCATGCTGTGCTCCATGCCGGCGCGCGACGCGCTTCGATTATCGGGACGCGCTATTCATGTATGGCGACAACATGATCCGAAAGATGACCCACGAGGGAAGGGTTACGACGTGGGCCTGTTGAAGAAGCGGATCAAATGGGATTTTTAGTGTCATCACACCAAGGAGGTTCTCATGCGTAAATGTTCCATTGTCGTTATTGCCGTTGTCACAGGCCTTTCTGCCAGCGCCCACGCCATGAAGCCCGGTCTGTGGGAAATCACGACCCAGATGAGTGGTGCCGGCATGCCAGCCAGGCCGGCCATGTCAGAAGACCAGCGCAAGAAGATGGAGGCCATGGGCATCAAGATGCCTGGCGCGGCAGGCGGCGGGATGGGCGTCGTGGTGAAGCACTGCATCACGAAAGAACAGGCCGCGAACCGGCAACCGCCGCAGTCCGACGAAAACGCCCGTCAGAAATGCGAACAGAAGGATGTAAAGGTTTCTGGCAATACGACAACCTGGAAGATCGAATGCACGGGCGAGCGGAAGATGACCGGTACCGGGTCGATCACTTACCATGGAGAGGAGAACTACCAAGGCGAATCGACGTTCAACACGCAAGATGCCAAGCGCGGTCCGACCACGATGAAGCAGAGCTATTCGGGCAAGTGGCTGGCTGCAAATTGCAAGTAGCCGGGCGGGCAGTGCGGTTTCATGGAATCGCAAGGGACTCCACTGAAGCTTGAGAGGCAGCCAGTGCACTGTGAGCGGCCGGTCAGAGTGGCTCTGAAGTAGCAGCCTCTATGACCGATTGGCCGAGTGCACTCGGTGGCCACCGGCGGCTTCCCGGTACCGAAATTTCAATGGCTCCTTCGCGGCAGCGAACTTGAAGGATTCAACTTCGGGTCCGCGCCCAAAGGAGACGTAGCGACGTCTTCAATGCGGACGTTCGTTTATCGCAGCCCCCGGCCATGAAGAACCCTATAACTGTGCGGCAAAACCTTCATTATTGGCGGTCGGGCTTAAGGTAAAAACCGCCTCACTCCGCTGTATGCCCAAATAGATCGAACGCAGCGCATTCTACGAGGCGGCATGGCAGCGGCAGCGAAATTGCTCAGTGGTGTCACACAACCTTAGCCATCACGGAACGTTTACGAGGCAAGGGAAATGGGTAAATTGGGTCTTCCGTCTACGCTCGATAGCCGATGTTCACGAGCGAATGCATTGTGCGGCTTGATCGACCAATCAAGCCATTCGCAAGTATCTCCGAGCTTTGGCAATGGATTTCCAATCGCCGGCTCGTCCCGAACTGGCGTTAATATGCTGGCTCAACCACGCGAACTATTGCTCTCAAATGTCACAACACGAAAAAGTATCAAGAGGAGGGGGGGTCAAAAGGCCTAAGCGATCCAGGCAAAAATCTTTAGGTTCCCCTACCCCCACTGAAAGCTTGAAGGAGCCCGTTAATCCCGCCAAAAAAGTATCGGCATGGGGGAACCGTGTTCCTGCGCGGCAAACACAGCGAGAATTAAAGGAAGAGGTGTTATATGAAACCGCGGCCCGCTTATTCAATAAGCACGGTTATCATGGGACATCGTTAAGTGATCTAGCGAATGAGCTGGGGATTTCGAAAGCGGCTATCTACAACTATGTAGCGGATAAGAGGGAGCTACTATATGGGATCCACATTCGCTCGCTAGAAGCTGCAAGGGCTGCGCAAAAAGCGGCAACTTCCGAGAAGACCGGGCTCGACAAAATCCGGAAGATGATTTTTAATTATGTTTCGGCGATTACCGTTTCGCCAACAATAACATTCATTCTTCTCGAGGACGGAGCACTCGCACCCGAACAGGCCGAGGAGATCCTTACTGCCCGTAGCGCACTAGATCATGAATTCCGCAATTTGGTTGCGGCAGGTGTACAGGATAAGTCAATCGTGCCGTGCGATCCCAAACTGATATCCTTCCTCATCACTGGTGGAATGGCATGGATTAGCAAGTGGTATGACCCCAACGGTGATTGGACCGGCGAGCAGGTAGCGGAGGCCATGAGTGCGATTTATGCACGGATGCTGAGCACATCGTTTGTTGATCAATTACCTTCCAGTGTTGGGCAGATTGTTCCAGAGGGCGGGCTATGGACTCTCCGCGCATCATAGCTGGCACATTGGAGCTCGCGCGGTCGGTTTGATCCCTTTAATGCAGCCGCCTCCGGCGAAGCTGAATTAGGAACAAGTTAAGCCATCGGACTTTTCTTCCCTAACTGCATTAATGCCATTCGCATTGCTTCTCTAGCTCGCTCATTAGTAACTGTTCACCAGACAAGATTACTCGCGAAGCTAAGGGTCGTCATCGACCCGGTTTTTCTCAAATTGCTCCAGATTGATTATCCATGCGTATTCTGCGCTGCAGCATATACGTGCATTGACAAGCGACCGATCGGTTGTAACAATGACCGTTCGGACTTTTTCTGCTTGCATGCCTCTGATGAATGTTGTTCGCTACGCAATTGAGGGATCAGTTGTGAAAATCGTGATTGCAAACCCACCGGTGAGCTGTCTTGGCCGTCCGGTACGTCTTGAGTCGCCGCTGGCGCTCGAGTCGGTGGAGTTGGATACGGCGTCAGATGCAGTGGCTCTGCTGGAAGACGGCAAGGTGTTTTCTATTGGATCTCCGAAGAGGGCGCATGGCTCAATTCCGTGGGCGGGACGCACGCAAAGTCTGCCACGTGCCATGGGACGTGAGAATGCCCCGCACATGATGCTGAAGGAAATTTCATCTTTGGTGGTGGAACCAGAGCGGCGGGGCTGGTGGGCGAACTCGTTGAAGGTGATCTACGTGATGGCAACATTGCTTTATGAAACCAGCGCCCATCGCACTTTCGACTCCTCGTAGCGACATCGATTATGCATGTAACCTGTCCAGCTCCAACCCAGAGCCCAAGGTTCAAGTAACGCGAAACCGAAGGTACTTATGTTCTTCCGTAACGCCTGAGTCGAGACATTACTTGAGGTGGCCGATTCCGAGGCCAACGACTTTGACGGAAGGAGCCGGGCAACACTGCGCAGACTGGATACCGATTGCCTTGGCTGGATAGCAATTGCCTAAACTCAGCGGTATCGTCGGAATCGTACTGCTCAGTCCAACTACGTTAAAGGAGGCTTTATGGGAGGAATGCGATTAGATGGCCGCCGTCCCGCGATTTACATCAGCCTCGTCTGTTACCCGGAGAAGCCAAAGGAGATAGCGTGCAGCTACTGCAGCAGCTGATCAACGGGATTGCCCAGGGGTGCATCTATGGGCTCATCGCCCTCGGTTTCGTGCTGATTTACAAGGCAACGGAGACGGTCAGCTTTGTTCAAGGCGAGCTGATGATGCTCGGTGCTTTCCTCGGATTGATCCTGATGACTGTGGTCGGCTTTCCCTACTGGCTGGCTGTCCCTTCGACATTGCTGGCGATGGTTGCGTTCGGCGTCCTGATCGAACGCATAGCCGTCAGGCCGATCCTGGGTGAACCGGCGTTCTCGATTGTGATGCTTACCCTGGGAATAGGTTATGTGGCGCGCGGTGCGATCATGATGATTCCCGGGTTGGGAACCGATTTTCAGGCGCTACCGGTACCATACAGAGACCAGACCGTGGAGATCGGCGGACTGATGATAGGTGCCGAGCGCCTGGTAGCAGTCGCGGTCACCGTCATATTGTGTCTGCTGCTGTTCCTGATGTTTCGCTTTACCCGTATCGGCATCGCGATGCAAGCGGCCTCGCAGAGCCAGCTTGCTGCTTACTACATGGGCATCCCGGTACGGCAACTCAATGGTCTGGTGTGGGGCATGGCGGCCGGCGTTGCCGCGGTAGCAGGACTCCTGTTGGCCCCTATCGTACTGATCGACAGCAACATGGGATTCATTGGTCTGAAGGCTTTCCCGGCAGCTGTCGTCGGTGGCATGACCAGCCTACCCGGAGCCGTGCTGGGCGGTGTGATCATTGGCGTTATCGAGTCTCTCGCCGGCTACACCATGCCCGAGGGATTCAAGGACGTTGCGGCCTATGTAGTGGTCCTGATCATGTTGATGGTCAGGCCAAACGGACTATTCGGCGGCCAGTTCCGCAAGAAGGTCTGAGGGCGGAGCCGGACGATGCGCTTTATCTTCAAACTATCATACGATCAGGACATTCGGCTCGCGAAGCATTCCGGTCACGTCTTCTGGTACGGGCTGCTTCTGATGTCGTTACTCCTCGCTCCATGGGTGCTACCTGCTTACTGGTCTACGCTGATCACGCTTACGATGATCTACGGCATCGTGGGCCTCGGCCTCATGCTGCTATCGGGCTTTACCGGCCTCTTCTCGATTGGCCACGCCGCGTTCATGGGTGTCGGTGCCTATATGCAGGCTGTGCTTACCAGCATGGGTTGGCCTTTCCCGATCGCGCTACTGTGTTCAATGGCCGTGTCGGCCTTGGTTGGGGCCGTGGTCGGTTTGCCAGCACTAAGAGTTCGTGGGATCTACCTCGCGATAGCCACCTTGGCGTTCGCGTTTATTGTCCAGGAAGTTTTGGTTCGATGGGAGAGCATCACGGGCGGAAACCGCGGGCTGGCGGTTGGGATGATCGACCTTTTCGGCTGGAAGACGAGTTCGCCGACTGTTTTTTACTACGTTTGCCTGATTCTCACGATCCTGGCTACGCTCGGCGTGCTCAATCTGCTGAGATCGGCAACCGGTCGTGCGTTCGTCGCAATCCGCGACTCCGAGATATCGGCGCAGAGCATGGGCGTGAATCTCGCCCGCTACAAGACGCTTTCCTTTGCCGTATCAGCGGCCCTGGCCGGCCTCGGCGGGGCGCTGAGCGCACACATGCTGCGCTTCATATCACCAGACCAGTTTGGCATTGTGCAGTCGATCGACTTACTGTTGATTGTCATCATTGGCGGGCTCGGCTCGGTACATGGCGCGTTTTTCGGGGCGATCTTCCTGATCGCCACACCGCAGGCGATCTCGCTCGCCAAGGACTTCCTGCCATCTGCACTCGGGCAGACCGTTGGTTTGCAGTCACTGGTGTATGGCTTAATCCTGATCGCATTCGTGCTCTTCGAGCCCATGGGAATCTACGGTCGATGGGTAAAGATCCGGACCTGGTTCGAACTCGCGCCCCTATACCGAAAGGGGCTGTTCAAACGCCAGAAAAGCTTCCAGAAGACCGAGCGTCTGAAATAAGCTGATGAGCACCGGCAACCTACTTTCCGTTCAAAATCTTAGCGTCCGCTTCGGCGGCCTCGCTGCCGTCAGCAATGTCAGTTTCGATGTCCGGCGCGGGGAAGTGTTCACTCTCATCGGACCCAATGGCGCCGGGAAGACGACTGTCCTTAACCTGATCAGCCGGATCTATCAACCAACCTCCGGAGATATCCACTTCGACGGTCACTGTCTCACCGCGATGAAACCGGACGCAGTGGCGGGACTCGGTATCGCCCGCACCTTCCAGAACATCGAGTTGTTCGAGCAGGCTACCGTGCTGCAAAACCTGCTGATCGGACGCCATACCCGGAGTCACGGCAATTTCTGGCAGCATCTTTTGTTTACACCCTCGGTCTGGGAGGATGAACGCGCAGCCCGTGAGAAAGTTGAAGAAATCATCGATTTTCTCGACCTGCAGCACTATCGGGATACTGTGATTGCTGGACTTCCCTACGGCGTTCGCAAGGTGGTCGAACTGGGCCGCGCCCTGTGCGTCGAGCCAAAATTGCTGTTGCTCGATGAGCCTTCCTCGGGGCTGAATACCGAAGAGACCAACGACATGGCGTTCTGGATCGACGACATACGCGATGATCTTGGCATTCCGATCCTGATGGTCGAGCATGACATGGCTCTGGTTTCGCGAGTCTCGGATCGTGTGTTGGCGATGAATCATGGCGAAGTGGTGGCACTCGGTTCGCCCGCTGAAGTCAAGGCGCACCCGGATGTGATTGAGGCATACCTGGGCAAGAGCCAGGATGTGTCCACCCTGCGCAGGCGCCGGCCATGAGCGAGCCGCTGCTGAAGCTGTCAAACCTCGAGAGTGCCTACGGTCGGGTCAAGGCAATCCGCGGCGTCAGCTTGCAGGTAACGCCTGGAATGATCGTGGCGGTGCTGGGTTCGAACGGTGCTGGCAAGTCGACAATCCTCAAGACCATCTCGGGTGTTGTTGAACCGCAGCGCGGCAAGATCGAGTTCCAGTCGCACGACATAACCCATATGGATCCAGCCAAGATCGTCAGATATGGCATTTCTCATGTTCCGGAAGGCCGCGACGTTTTTCCGCTGCTATCTGTGCGCGACAACCTGTTGATGGGCGCATATACGCGCCAGGATCGCGGTGCGGTGGCGCGCGACCTGGAGACAGTTTACGGCTACTTTCCGATCTTGAATGAGCGGCGAACACAATCGGCGCAGCTGCTTTCGGGAGGACAGCAGCAGATGCTGGCCATTGCGCGGGCGATGATGGCAGCGCCATCACTGATCCTGCTCGACGAACCGAGCCTCGGTCTGTCACCGAAGCTCACCATCGACATCTTTGAAATCGTGGTGCGCGTGAATAGGGAGCGCGGCACGACGATATTGCTGGTCGAGCAAAATGCCAATGTCGCGCTCAACGTGGCTGATCACGGCTATGTGCTGGAGAATGGCAGGATCGTTGCCGATGACAGTTGCGAGCGGTTGCGCGAGAAGGACGACATCAAGGAGTTCTATCTCGGCCTGGGGGACACCGGCATCCGCGGCGAGCGCCGCTGGAAAAAGAAGAAAACCTGGCGTTGACCTCCTCATAGAGAACCCTACATATGCTTTGGAAACTCTCTCGCATTCGGCCCATCAACGATATCGTCATTCCTGGCGATACGCTGCCGAAAGTATTCTGGAATGCGGTCACGACGCGCAGATCAAAGGTCGCCCTGCGGCAGAAGGAACTCGGCATTTGGCGCGAAGTGACATGGACCCAGTTTGGAGACGCGGCCCGCGAAATCGCGATGGGACTGGTAGCGCTCGGGCTGCAACCAGGCGACGTGGTTTCAATCCTAGCGAACACCTGCAAGGAGTGGGTCTTCGCCGACATGGGCGCTTTGTGCGCCGGACTGGTGACATCGGGGATATATCCGACCGACTCGGTAGCGCAGTGCGAGTACCTGTGTAGCGACTCGCGGACCCGTGTGGTTTTTGTCGAAGATGACGAACAGCTCGATAAGATACTGGAAATTCGCGACCGCCTGCCAGCGCTGGTGAAGATCGTGATCTTTGATCTGGACGGGCTCGCGCGCTTCTCCGACCCTCATGCACTGAGCCTTCAGGCGCTGCGTGAACTTGGTCGCGAGTACGACCGCGCCCACCCTGGCGAGTTTGAACTTCGCGGCAATTCGCGCCGGGCGAGTGACCTCGCGATTCTGGTTTACACCTCCGGCACCACGGGCAAGCCCAAGGGAGCAATGATCAGCCACGGCAACCTGGTCTCCCAGTGGCGCGGATTGAACAAGGTGGTTCCGCAGGACGAGAGCGATTCAAGGATGGCGTTCCTGCCGCTGTGCCACATCGTCGAGCGCCAGTATGGTGCGTTCTTCGCCCTATATACCGGTACGGTGCTGAACTTTGTCGAAAATCCCGACACTGTTCCCGAGAACGTCCGCGAAATCGCTCCGACCATACTTCTTGCCGTGCCCCGCGTCTGGGAGAAATTCTACTCAAGTGTGGTGATCGCGTTGGCCGAAGCCGTGCGGCCGCATCAGTGGTTATATGCGTGGGCCATTGCGCAAGGCCATTCTGTTGTCAAGCATGTGCTCGCTGGAACCCCGGTACCGAACTCACTGAAGTTGCGCTATCGGTTGGCACGCTGGCTTGCTCTCGACAACGTGCGCAAGACAATCGGAATCCACCGCAGCCGGATACTTAT
Source organism: Sulfuritalea sp. (assembly GCA_023229685.1). Taxonomy (GTDB): domain Bacteria; phylum Pseudomonadota; class Gammaproteobacteria; order Burkholderiales; family Rhodocyclaceae; genus Sulfuritalea. The sequence continues at coordinate 70,606 of JALNYT010000001.1, read as the reverse complement.
GACCGGTTCCGCGCCCATCGCGCCGGATCTGATCCGCTGGTACCTGGCGCTCGGCATCCCGATGGTGGAAGGATGGGGGCAGACAGAGAGCGCCGGCATAGGCACCCTGAATCCTCCGGACGCAATCAGACTGGCTTCGACCGGCAAGGCGCTTGAAAGCGTCGAATTACGAATTGCTGACAACGGCGAATTGCTGCTGCGCGGACCCTGCGTATTCATGGGCTACCTCAACCAGCCGGAAAAGACCGCCGAGACCATCGATGCGGAAGGATGGCTGCATACCGGCGACGTCGGACGGATCGATGCCGACGACTATGTCACCATCGTCGACCGACTCAAGGACATTATCATAACTGCCGGTGGCAAGAACATTACACCGAGCGAGATCGAAAACGAGCTGAAATTCTCGCCCTACATCACTGACGCGGTCCTCATCGGTGACCGTCGACCGTTTGTAACGGCCCTGGTGATGATCGACCATGAAAACGTGGAAAAGTTTGCTCAAGACAACGACGTGGCGTTTTCTAACTACGCGAGTATGACCCGCGCACCCGAAGTGCTGGCGCTAATCGATCGCGAGATTGCACGGGTGAACGCAAAATTTGCGCGCGTCGAGCAAGTCAAGAGCTTCAGGCTGATTGAGATACAGCTGACATCCGAGGACGAGGAGCTCACGCCAACAATGAAATTGAAGCGGAAATTCGTCAACGAGAAATACGCAGCCCTGATCGAATCGATGTATTCCGGACAATAGCCATGCTGATCACCGTTACGACGTTTCACTAACCAAAGGAGGAAATATGAGCTGGAAAACTATAACGACGGCCGTAGCCGTGATGCTCGGGGTTGGGGTTGGAGCTGCTGCAGCTCAGACTCAGGGCGTCAGCAAGAATGAGATCGTGATTGGAACGATTCAGGATCTATCCGGCCCGATAGCGGGACTCGGCAAGGCGAGCCGCAACGGCCTGCAGATGCGTTTCGACGAGGAGAATGAAAAGGGGGGAGTGCACGGCCGCAAAATCAGGCTCGCCGTCGAAGATCACGGCTACGATCCAAAACGGGCAGTTCTCGCGGCGCACAAGCTGCTTGACCAAGAGAAAATCTTTGTAATGGTCGCGACTCTCGGCACTCCGACAAACGAAGCTGTTATGCCACTGCTGTTCGAAAGAAACGTAATCAACCTGTTTCCGTTCAGTCCCGCAAGGCAGATGTTCGATCCGGTGCACCGCCTCAAGTTTGCTGCCTTGACTCCCTATTACGACCAGGTGCGCTATTCGGTACCTTTGATAGTCAAGCAAAGAGGACTCAAGAAGCCCTGCATCATCTACCAGGACGACGACTATGGCGATGAGCATCTGAAGGGTACCGAGGATGGCCTGAAAACGATCAACATGCAGTTGCATGAGAAGACATCGTACAAGCGAGGTGCGACTGACTTTTCATCGCAGGTGGCGCGAATGAACCGCGCCGGCTGCGATCTGGTTGTTCTCGCCACGCTGATCCGCGAGACGGTGGGCACGGTCTCGGAAGCACGGAAAGCGGGCTTCAACCCGGTGTTCCTGGGCACCACGGGTATGTACTACGATCTGATCCACAAGTTGGGTGGCCCGGCAATGGATGGAATCATAGCCACGCACACCGTCACGGTACCATACGCCGACGCCGGGTCCGAGCAGGTACGCGCATGGGCGGCACGCTACAAGGCAAAGTTTGGTGAAGATGCCGCAGTGCACTCGGTCTACGCTTATTCCACTGCGAATGTCGTGATCGCTGCCCTTAACAAGGCAGGACCCAATCTCACCACCGAGTCCTTGATCGCTGCGCTCGAACAGACACGGTTTCCCTCCGACATGTTCGGTAGCCCGGAAATGGCATTCAGCCCCACCAAGCGGCTCGGTTCGAACCGCGCACGGTTCGCCGAGATACGCAATGGGCGGTGGGTAGAGACTTCGGACTACTACGTCGTAGGCGACTGACGAGATATATCCAAAGCGCGGTTGAGACCGGCGAAAGCGGCTGCAGGCCGCTTTCGCCGCAATGACCTACGACGCCATTTACGGAGGTCTGCGCCAATCTGCAATTGGTTTTGCAGCTGGCCTTCTCGATCACTGGAGATATGCATGGATCTCAATTTCACGCCAGAAGAGCAGGAGTTCCGCGTAGCAGTGCGGAGTTTCATCGACTCAAATCTGCCACTGGATATCGCTTCAAAAGTCAGGAATGGCAGTTGCCTCGGCAAGGACGACTTTGTGCGCTGGCAGAAGATTCTTCATCGGCAGGGATGGGGCGCGACAATGTGGCCGAAGCAGTTCGGCGGTGCAGGCTGGAGCGCCGTCCAGCTGTACATATTCGATGAGGAGTGCTCCGCGGCCGGAGCCCCAATGCAACTGCCGTTCGGCCCGAAAATGGTGGCCCCGGTCATCATGGCTTACGGCAACAGATCCCAGCAGGAGCGTTTTCTTCCGCGTATAGTGTCCGGCGAAGACTGGTGGTGCCAAGGCTATTCGGAGCCAGAGGCCGGCTCTGATCTGGCTTCCTTGAGGACCAAAGCCGAAAGACAGGGCGACTATTACATCGTCAATGGCCAGAAAGCCTGGACCACCTATGGCCATTATGCCGACTGGATCTTCTGCCTGGTTCGCACCAGCAACGAAGGACGCCAGCAGGCGGGTATTTCCTTTCTTCTCATTGACATGAAGACGCCCGGCATCACAGTCCGACCGGTCATCATGATCGATGGCGGACACGAGATCAATGAAGTGTGGTTCGACAACGTCAAGGTCCCCGTCGAAAACCTGGTCGGCGAAGAGAACAAGGGCTGGACTTACGCCAAGTTCCTGCTTGGGCACGAACGTACGGACATCGCCCGCGTTGGACGTTCGAAGGCCGCTCTCAAGCGGCTCAAGCAGCTTGCTCACCGCGAATTCGCCAATGGCCGTCCATTGATTGAAGACCAGAGGTTTCGCGACAGGATCGCGCAGGTTGAACTTGAACTGATGGCTTTGGAGATAACCAACATGCGGGTTCTTTTGGCCGACGGCAAAAAGCATGCACCGGGGCCGGAGGCATCGATACTCAAGATCAAGGGCTCGGAGATCGAGCAGATGTTGACCGAGTTAATGATGCTGGGACTTGGCCACTATTCCTTACCGCGGAGCTTTGAAGCACTCGATGCTGGCGCGCGGCGCCAATCCGCCGACGCCGATTATGCTGCGCCACTCTCCGGCAACTACTTCAACTGTCGCAAGGTGTCCATCTACGGAGGCTCGAACGAGATCCAGAGAAACATCATCGCCCAGATGATCTTGGGACTCTGACTCTTCCAGCGAGGCAAAAAGATGAACTTTGATTACTCCGAAGAGCAATTGGCCTTGCAGGACACCCTGCGCCGCTTTATTGATAAAGAATACCGGTTCGACCAACGCCGCACGCTGGCGCAATCCGAGGACGGATTCAGTCGCGAGGTGTGGGCGCAATTGGCGGAGCTTGGCCTGCTCGCCCTGCCCTTTCCGGAAGAATACGGCGGGCTGGGTGGCAACGCTGTCGACACGATGCTGGTGATGGAAGTCCTCGGCCGAGGACTGGTACTTGAACCCTATCTTGGTACCGTGGTCTTGGCTGGTTCCCTGATTCGTGACGCCGGTACGCTTTCGCAGAAGGACATGCTGCTGCCGGCAATCGCTGGCGGGGAACTTCTTATGACGCTTGCTCACTATGAGCCGGGGACCCGCTATGAGATGAATCATATCGCGACCACCGCCAAGTCGACCGGTAACAGCTACCTGATCAATGGTGCCAAATCCGTTGTGCTCGGCGGCAACGACGCCGACAAAATAGTCGTCTCGGCTCGAACTGGTGGTGGCCGACGTGACAATGATGGAATTTCATTGTTTGTTGTCGGCCGCACTGCACCGGGTCTTATCATTCGTGGTTACCCTACACAGGACGGTTCACGTGCGGCGGAAACCCAGTTCGACAACGTGGAGGTCGGCGACGATGCCCTGCTCGGGACGAAAGACGGCGCGCTGCCGATAATCGAACGCGCCATCGATTACGCCATCGTCGCGCTCTGCGCTGAGGCCGTGGGGATCATGACAGCGCTGAATGAAGCGACACTTGATTACTTGAAAACTCGTAAGCAGTTCGGACAGCCGATCGGCCGCTTTCAAGCTCTGCAACACCGCATGGTAGACATGGTCATTGCCACCGAACAGGCACGTTCGATGGCAACGCTGTCTGCGGTCCGGGTCGATTCGATTGACGCCGCCGAGCGGCGCCGAGTTGTATCCGCAGCCAAAGCCTATGTGGGGCAGTCAGCCCGAAGCGTGGGGCAGGCGGCGGTCCAGTTGCATGGCGGCATGGGCGTAGTGGATGAACTCAACGTTAGTCATTACTTCAAGCGCCTGACCATGATCAACGCCACATTTGGCGACACTGATCATCACCTCGGTATCTTTAGCGACCTGTTGCTGGCAGACTAATAACTGCATATTGCGCTGCGCAAGAGAGGCAACCCCCCCTCGTGATGCCAAGCGTCGAATTGGAGGAGTGGTCACCTATGATTGGCGACAGGGCCATTTGCACCCCAAATCGAATCGTTGCTATTCCGCGCCAAGTTTGGCTATGATTTAAGCCAAGCGTGAGGATTCGCTGTTCTTGTTGGCATACCGTAAATTGGAGATCTGATGCGACAAAGTGGGATTCGATTGCCGGCGAAACCTTTGGCAAATCACTTCCTGTTCCAGTCGCAAGATCTCGACGACGCGCGATGCGTTCTTTCCAGACTCTATAAATCCCATGGATTGGCGGTAATCAATCCGCGTCGACGGCTGGATGTCACGGCACATTTCGCGCGCCTTGGTCAAATGACCTTTAGCTATCTGCGCTACGGGACCAAAGTCGCCATGGAGCCGCGCAACACAGAGTGTCTGGATAGTTTTCTAATCATCCAGATCCCGCTCCGTGGTCACGCTGAAATTCACTGTGGCAAGGAATCGATCCTGTCCGATCAGTTCGTCGGCTCGGTCGTGACCCCGACCTTGCCGCTTCGGATGCGATGGAGTGATGACTGTCGTCAATTGACCGTGCGTATCGAACGCAAACGAATTGAGCAGCACTGCGCCTCTCTGCTGGGCCGCCCGCTCCGGAAACCCATCGAATTTGCGCTTGCGATGCCGCTGGACGGTGGACCGTGCAACCGGTGGCTGCGGCTACTGAGGACGATACTGGATGATCTTGACGATCCGTCTGGATACCCAATCTCGTCAAGCATGGAAGCGCAGCTTGAACAGGCGCTAATGACTGAGCTCTTGCTTGCACATCCCAATACCTACCAAAGTGCTCTCTGCAACTCAAAGCAGCAATTGGCGCCCACGTATATTCGACGCGTTGAAGAGCACATCGAGGCCCACGCCCAATTCCCGCTAGATGTGGCGGCCTTGGCGGAGCAAGAGCAGGTCAGTGTAAGAGCAATCTATCAAGGCTTTCAGCGATGCCGCGGTATGAGCCCCGGAGAATATTTGAAATCAGTTCGGCTCCAGCGCGCTCACAGTGAACTTCTTGCAGGCGACCCCCGCGATGCTGCCGTCACGATGGTGGCAACCAAGTGGGGCTTCAACCACTTGGGGCGATTCAGCAACGACTATCGCCGCCTTTTTGGTGAGTTGCCTTCCGTAACGCTGCGACGCTGAGCCGGACTCTCGGAAGGCGTTGGTTTGGTAAAAACGCCGTCGTTGGTCAGCTTTTTAATCGTCTGATAATAGATCTCCCGAATAGCGTCTTTCCGCTTCGGCGCCTCCTTTTCGGCCAGGTTCTTTGGCCATATCGCTTTTCTATAAATCAACTGCAATATTTCTGTTTTTAGGTGCGGCAACCAGTTCAGGTGTGTGGCTTGAGTTCGATGCTGCCTCAAGCCGTCAAGACAAATCGGACCGCCAACGAAAGCGTCACCAGCCTGTTGGTTAATGTGCAGCACCTGGCCTCGATAGTCCACAATCATTGAGCGCCCGCCGGTCATAAATCCCTGTGTTTGCTGGTCGTCTAGATATATATAGCCGGTGTTGGGTGCTATGACATAACAGTTATTGTCAATGGCTCGCGCCCGGTTCTGAATCTCCCAAATTCCCAAGGACACCTTGTTTTCAGCGGAACTCGGGCGGTAAATAATCTCTGCACCATTCAGCGCAAGGCCTCGCGCCATTTCGGGGAAGTTTCCCTCCATGCAGATGTTTGATCCGATATTGCCAATCGGTGTGCGCGCGACCGGAAAAAAAGCATCAAGACCGTCACCAAACATCGCTACCCATTGATCGAAAACGTCATGAGGGGTCGTTGTGTGTTCGAGAGAAAATACGACATTCTTGCGATGTTGGTAAATGATTTTTCCGCTTGGATCAATCAGAAACGCAATATTGAAAAATCGGTCCGGAAATTCAGGCATGCGGGCTTTAGCCTGAGCGATGATGTAGGAATTCCACTTGACAGCCTTTTCCGACAACACGTCGGTTTCCGGCCCAGGAATGTCGATTGCCCCGTCCCGCGAATATGCAACAGGGTCCCAGTCGTGATATTCGTCCGGAAAGCCCTGAATGGCCCCTTCTGGAAGTGCGATCAGGCGCACCGGATATTCCATCGAATGAAAAACTGCCACGTCAATCATGTGGCTAAGGTGCTTCAAATTCCGGGTGAAGTCGGCTTTGCTGTCAATCGTGTATTTGCAATCGAACACGTTACTTTGGACGCCGACAGCCGTATAGAGTTCCATTCTCGGCTCCTCCCTATCTGGCAGGCAACAGTTGGTCGTGGAAGAACTGGAGCGCAGGAATTCCATGGACTCCCTTTGCGCGTAATTGCTTCCCAACAGAGATACCTAATCCCATTCTTGTCATGGCGCGTCCTTTCAAGCGAGTGGAACTGACGGGTAGGCTTCCAAACATACCGCTGAAGTTGGGCGACTGCTATCCAGCCAAGGCAATGGCTATCCCGTTTGTGCATTGTCGTCCTGTTCTTTCCGCCACGCCGTTGGTCAGAAAATGGACCAAACTAGTTTGCAGTCTCGACGGCAAGTTGAAGAAGATCATCGAGGTCTGTGGTCGCGGGTTACTTGAGTGTCGGGCTTGGGGCTGCGGATTCAACCGGTGGATGCAACACACTAGAAAGTGCGTAAGCAGAAGGAGTGTTGCATCCACCTGTGAAGTTTCCGTTGGCAGGCTTCAGCTGGCGCACCGGATATGCAGGGACGAGTGATCAACGCGACGCCTCGTTTGTCTCGGCGTAATGGCGGAAGGCATCGCGGACCGTAGCGATCAGTTCCTTCTCTTCCCATGGCTTGGTGAGGAATTTGTAAATTTCACCCCGATTGATCGCTTCGGTCAGACTATCCAGACCCGTATAGCCTGAAAGCACCATACGCACGGCCTTGGGGTGCATCGTGCGGACACGGGCGAGCAGGTCCGTGCCACTCATGCCGGGCATGCGCTGGTCGGTGATGATCACACCGACTTCGTGCTCGGCCAGCTGGACCATGGCTTCCTCGCCACTGGTCGCAGTCAGGATACGATAGTTCTCGCGCCGCAACAGTCGCTTGAGCGACGACAGGACGCTCGGCTCGTCATCCACCAGCAACAGCGTGGCCGTCGCTTCGCTATCGACGGGAATTTGCGGCGGGTGGAACGATGTCAGGAAGCGCGTCATTTCCTCAGCCGGCAGCGGCTGGCTGATCAGGTAGCCCTGCATCACGTCGCACTGCATCGAACGTAGGTAGCGCGCCTGGCCTTGATCTTCGACACCCTTGGCGATAACTTCCAGGCCCAGGCTGTGACCCAGCGCGATGATGGCCTTGACGATTAAAGCGTTGCCGCTATTGGTCGTCATGTCGCGGACGAAGGTGTTATCCACCTTCAGTCTGCTCACGTCCAACTGCGGCAGGTAGGCCAGCGAGGAATAGCCGGTGCCGAAATCGTCGATCGAAAAACGCACGCCGAGCGCCTTGATATCCGCGAGCGCCTTGAGGGACTGTTCGCGGTCGACCATAATGAAACTCTCGGTAATTTCGAGTTCCAACTGCTCGGGCGCGATACCGGTCTGTGCCAGCACCGCCTTGACCGATTCGACCAGGTGTCCCCGGCTCAACTGGATCGCGGAGATATTCACCGACGCCTGGCGTGGCGCTAGCCTCGCATCCGACCATTGCTTGATTTGGCGACAGGCCTCGCTCAGCACCCAGTCGCCCAACTGAATCATCAGGCCACTTTCCTCGGCCAGCGGAATGAACTCGGCGGGGAGAATTGTGCCGCGCTCCGGGTGCTGCCAGCGCACCAGCGCCTCGAGACCGACGATCTGACCGTTGATCAGGTCGACCAGCGGCTGGTAATAAAGAAGTAACTCCTGCCGATCCAGCGCACGGCGCAAATCGCTTTCCAGCGTGAGGCGCTTTTTGGCCCGGTCCGTCATTTCCGGCGAGAAAAACTGCAGGCTGCCGCGGCCCTGCGTCTTGGCCTGACTCAGGGCTGCGGCCGCGTTGCTTTGCAGAGTTTCGGCATCCTTGCCGTCCGCCGGGTAGAGCGCGATGCCGATGCTGACGCCGACATAGACGCTGCCGCCTTCGAGGACGAAGGCTTCGGCCAGCGCATCGATGATGCGCTGCGCTTGCAGGTCGATCCCGGGCATGCCCTGGTTGCTGACGAGAATGATGCTGAACTCGTCGCCGCCGACGCGGGCAACGGCATCGCTTTCCGGCAGCAGGGCTTGCAGGCGTCTGCCCACCTCGATCAGCATCTCGTCGCCCAGATGGTGTCCCAGGCTTTCGTTGATGGTCTTGAAATTGTCGAGGTCGAGCGACAACAGCGCGAACTGGGCGCGGTTGCTGTCGGCGTGCAGGATCGCATGCGCCAGCAGCTCCTCGAACAGCACACGGTTGGGCAGGCCGGTGAGTTCGTCGCGATGCGCGAGGATGCGGTATTTCTCCTCGCTGACCTCCAGCATCGCGGTGCGCTGCGCGACCATGTCTTCCAGAAAGCGTCGCAGCCGGGCCAGTTCAAGATGGGTGCGGATGCGCGCCTTCACCTCGTCGATGTCGAAGGGCTTGGTGATGTAGTCGGCGGCGCCCAGTTCGAAGCCCTTCACCTTTTCCTCGGTGGCGTCGATCACCGTGACGAAGATGACGGGAATGCGGTTGCCGTTGGGTGCCGCCTTGATGCGGCGGCACACCTCGTAACCATCCATTTCCGGCATGACGACATCAAGCAGCACCAGGTCGGGTGGCGCGGCACCCTGCATGATTTCGATTGCTCTGACGCCGGACCCGGCCACCATGATGCGGTACTCGCCCTTCAAGGCCTCGAGCAGCTCGTGGATGTTTTCCGGCACGTCGTCGACCACCAGCAGGGAAGGCGGATGCGCCGGATCGGCGTGAGCGGCGATGTCGAACATCACCGGGCGCCTGCGATAGCGGTGCAATTCGAGCTGGTTGTTCACCCGCGTCTTCAACAAATCCGGATTGACCGGCTTGGTGATGTAGTCGGAGACGCCTTGGGCCAGGCCGCGTGCCTCGTCCGCTGCCTCGGCCAGGGCAGTGACGAAGATCACCGGAATTTCGGCTGTGGCCGGATCGATCTTCAGGGCGGCCAGCACGGCATAACCATCCATTTTCGGCATCTTGATGTCGAGCAGGACCAGGTCGGGCCGGGGCTGGCGGCGCGCCAGTTCGAGGGCCTTTTCGCCACTGGTGGCGGCGGTGATGGCATAGTCGTCGCGCAGGATGCTCATCAGCGCATGAAGGTTCTCGGAGACGTCGTCGACGATCAGGATGCGCGGTCTCTCGTCCGCCGGTTCATTCGCCTGTCCGTTGTCAATGTCGTTCATGACGTCCTCACCAGGTCGGAGGCTTCCAGTTTCCGCAATTGCGCCAGCGCCGCATCGACGTCGAAGACATCGACCAGTGCGGCAATGGCGGCCACTTCCGTTTCGTGCGGCGTGCCGGCTACCGCGATGCGCAAGCGGGTGAGCAAGGCTTCGACGGCACCCAGGTCATATTTCAGTGCGTGATCCAGAAGCGCAAGCTGTTCGCGCAAGGCGACGGGCGTGAGCGGCATGGCGGCAGCGGGAAGGACCGGCGGCGGCATGCCGTCGATCTCTCGCATCAACTGCCCCAGCAGCGTCTCCGCTTCTTCCAGCGCGACCTCGTCCGGAACTTCTCCCTGCTTGAGCCGGTTGTCGATGGCGGTGATCTTTCCAAACAGCGCATGGGCGCCGACGTTGCCGCTGACGCCCTTCAAGGCATGACAATACTCCTCGGCGCGTTCAAGGTCCTTTTCCGCGATCAGCCGCCGCAATTCGGCGATGGCGCCGGGATAGTGTTCGCGAAAGCGCCTGAGCTGCCGACGATAGGCATCGGCCTTGCCGCCGATGCGGCGTATGCCTTCGTACGCATCGAGGCTGGTGAGGGCCTGCAAGTCGGCCGGGATTTCGCCCGAGGGCGACGCGGTCCCGGCGGGCAGGGATGCCGGCCGGCCTCTGCGTGCATCGGGCAGCCTCACCCAGCGCGCCAGCGCGGCCATCAGCCGGTTGGGCACGATGGGCTTGGTGACGTGATCGTTCATGCCGGCTGCCTGGCTTTTTTTGGTATCCTGCGCCATCGCCAGTGCGGTCATGGCGATGATCGGCAATGCGGCAAAACGTTCGCTACCGGGATTTTTCGCCAGCGCACGAATGCGGCGCGCCGCTTCCAGGCCATCCATTACCGGCATCTGGATGTCCATCAGCACGCCGTCGTAGTCCTGCTGTTGCACCTTGTCGACGGCAATCTGGCCATTCTCCGCCTCATCGACCTCGATGCCCTCGCTGCGCAACAGTTCGGTCGCGAATTCGCGGTTGATGTCGTTGTCTTCCACCAGCAGCAGTCGCGCTCCGGCCAGCAGACCGCAGGTGGCAAGATCGGGCGCGCTGGGGCGGCGTTTGCCGTCGTTACCGAGAATGCGCCCGCGCCCGAGTACCGAGAGAATGGTGTCGAGCAGTGTCGATGGCAATACCGGCTTGATGAGGAAGCCATCGACCTCCGCCTGCTCGGCAAGCCGGATCACGTCTTCGCCGCCGTAGGCAGTCACCATCACCACCTTGGGCTGGCGTGCAAGCCCGGCTTCGCGATGAATGCGCTGGATCGCCTCGTCGCCGTTCATGCCGGGCATGCGCCAGTCCATCAGTACCAGATCGTAAGGCTTCTCGGCAGCGACCAGCGTGGTCAGGGCAGCCGGCCCGCTGACAACGACGTCGACCTCCAGATGGAAGAAGCGCAGCATCTCGGCCAAAATCTCGCGCGACACCTGGTTGTCGTCGACCACCAGCACCCGGATGTCCTGCAACAGCGGCCCGACTTGTTCGATCAGTTCGTTCCGGGGCGACTCTCGGGCGATCTTGAGCCGCGCCGTGAAGCAGATCGTGGTGCCCTTGCCCGGCTGCGAGTCCTCGACCCAGATGCGGCCTCCCATCAACTCGACCAGGTTCTTGCTGATCGCCAGTCCCAGCCCCGTGCCACCGAAGCGGCGCGTGGTCGATTGATCGGCCTGGGTGAATTTCTCGAACAGTTTGGTTTGCACTTCCGGCGTCATGCCGATGCCGGAATCCCGTACGCAAACCTGGATCGTGAGGTCGGTTTCGCTGGCGTTGATGCGGCGGAAGGCCAGCTCGACCTCGCCCTGCTCGGTAAACTTCACCGCGTTGCTGCACAGGTTGAGCATGATCTGCCCCAAGCGCAGGGGATCGCCGATCAGCAGCGGTGGAATCGACACATCGTAACGGATCAGGAACTCGATACCCTTGTGCTCGACTTGGTAGCCGATGGCATCGGTCAACTGTTCCAGCACGGCATCGAGCCCGAATTCGACTTGCTCGATGTCGAGCTTGCCGGCTTCGATTTTCGAGAAATCGAGGATGTCGTTGATGATGCCCAGGAGCGAACGCGCCGCGCCCTGCGCCTTGGTGAGTTGCCTGCGCAGCGCAGGCGGCAACTCCTTTTTCAATGCGAGATAGAGCAAGCCGAGAATCGCGTTCATCGGCGTGCGAATCTCGTGGCTCATATTGGCGAGAAAGTCGCTTTTGACCTGCGTCAGGCGCTCGGCCTCCTCCTTCGCGGCCGCCAGTTCCCGCGTGCGTTCGACCACGAGCTGTTCGAGGTTGGCACGCTGTTCTTCGAGCTCCTTCGTCGTCTGCACCAGCGCGCGGGTGCGCTGCTCCACCTGCCAGCGCAACAGCAGGCTGACCGCTATCAACAATGCCAGAGCCGCGCCCAGTGCGGCAAACAGCCACCGCACCCAGTGCGGCACCAGCACTTCGGGGGGCGCCGCCATGGCGCGGTGCAGGGCGTCGAAATAGATCGAATCCGCGTTGCCGCGCCAGGCAGTCAGGTGCACATCGATGCGCTCCAGCAGATCGGTATTGCGGCCATTGGCCGTCGCGAAATACAGATTGCTCGGCAGAAAGACGATCGGCGTCTCCTGCAGTTTGTATTTGCCACCGTTGCGCGCGGCAAAGAAGCTGTTGGTCACCACGGCATCCGCCTCGCCTGCCACCACGGCGGCATAGCCCTGATCCAGCGAGGTCACGGCCACAGGCAGGTAGCCCAAGTTGCCGCTTCCCATCAGCTGGGCGAAAAAGGATTGCTGGATTCCGCCTTGCAGGATGGCGACGCGCTTGCCGGCAAGATCGGCCATTGACATCACCTTGAGCCGCGGATTGCTGTAGACCTGCGACCAGCTGCTGGCGACCGAAACGGAGTGAAAGTCGTAGCTCCAGTCGCGCTCGATGGAATAGGCCACATCGGGCATCAGGTCGAGCTGTCCCTGCTTCAATTGTTCCAGGCAATCCGCCCACTGGCAGGGAACATAGCGCAACTGCCAGCCCTCGATGCGCGCCATCTCGTCCAGCAGCTCGACAAATAAACCGGCGGGGCGTCCATTCTCTGCCGTATAGACCTTTGGCGCGTTTTCGTAGAGCCCGACCGTGATCACCCGCCGACCGCCCGACGCTCCCGATTCGGCCTGCCATTGCCACGCGACGACAGCCAACGCGACCAAGGCCGCGAAAGTCGCAACAGGCAGCAGGAGGCGGGAACGTGTCATGACCTCTGGTTATTGTTTCATCAACAGTCTGGTCAATATAGCCTCATTTGAACATGACTGCGTAATCAAGGATCAGGTGATATTCGGTGGTGACATCGACTACGTTTCCGAGCTTCTGCTCGAAGCGTCCCCAGCGCGCGCGGCCACAATGGGCGTGCCCATTGCGGCCAGGTAGCGGCGGAAAATCTGTAGTCGGCCGCGAGGTTGAATTCGGCGTTCTTCGACAGACCTGCCCCGGTGGCGGCGTTGCGCGTCATCACCCGAGGTTGCCGTGACGAGCGCAGCGGCGGGTGCAAGTCGTCCTCTTGGTACCTTTGCCATGAGTGCCGTATTGCAAAACAGATATGGGTCGCATGCTACTCTCGAGGCGTCGTCGGGGTTACACTGATTCATCCATCTGCTCGCGCGCCATGACAGGCAGGTCACTGTTTCCGACGTGATCGATCAGCAGCACCTGGCGCTCCTGTGAGGAGGCAAGAATTCATGTCCGATCATGTCAACGCATTCGTGCCGACAACCCGGCAATGGCTCGTCGCCGTCATCTGCCTGCTCGTTCTGCTGGGGGCGGGCTTGTACCGCACCCACACGGTGTTGTACGACCACGCACGGAGCATGGCCGAACACCAGCTGCAATCGGTGGCCACGCTGAGATCCCGGGAAATTCAGCGCTGGCTCGACGATCGGCTGGTGTTTCTGAGCGAGCCTCCTGACGGCGTCATGGCCCAGAACCTCACCCGCCTGCTGAAGCACCGCGACGACGCCAGCGCGAACCGGGCGCTGCAGGCCCGATTCCGCCATGTGCACGCCGCGATTCCCGAAATCGCGGCGATCGGGCTGTACGATCTTGCCGGCCATCCCGTTCTGGGCAGCAAAGACGCCCATTCCCTGTCCGATGAGCACCATCATTTGGAGACGCGCCATGTGCTGGAACAACGTCGGGCTGGCCTCATCGATTTCCATCGACTGGACGACGCAACGGGCAAGGTCGTGCTCGATATCCTCGTTCCCTTGTCCGCCGGGCCGGAAGAGGAAGAGGGGGGAACAGGAGCGATGGTCGGCTACGCGCTGTTCGAAATCGACCCAACGCAGGTGCTTTACCCGATGCTCAGCCGGTGGCCGGTATCCAGCTCCACCGCCGAGAGCCTCCTGGCGCGGCGCGAAGGCACGGAAGTGGTTTTCCTCAACCCCCTGCTCCATCAGGCGGCACCGCCGCTGAGCCTGCGCCTGCCGGTCGATACACCGGGACTTGTCTTGGGCAAGGTCCTGCGCGGCGAGGGCGAAGTGCAGACCGGCGTGGACTATCGAGGCGAGCCGGTACTGGCCGTCGTGCTCAGAAATCCGGACACGGACTGGCTGCTGATCGCCAAGATGGACGACAGCGAGATCTATCGGGATGCTCGACGCGAGTTCCTCTGGATCAGCGTCGTCAGCCTGTTATTTCTGGCCGCTCTGCTGGCGCTGGGCCGCGTCTTCGTGACCGCCTTGCGTGCGCGGGCACGCGAGGCACGCTATCGCATCCTCGCCGAGAGCGGCAGCGACATGGTGTGGCTATACGAGCTGGCCGCGCAGCGCTTCACCTATGCCAGCCCCTCCGTCGAACGCTTGCGCGGCTACACGGTGGCCGAATCGCTGCAACAGACCATGCAGGAAGTAATGACCCCGGAGTCCTACCGGATGGTTGCAGAAGAGTTGCCGAAATGGTTGGGGTCCTTCGCGGCGGGCGGCGCGTCGGACCGCACCCGGAACTACCAGCTCACCCAGACATGCAAGGACGGCACGACGATCGAGACCGAGGTGGTGGCGACGCTGATAGCGGATGCCCAAGGCCGGCCGACCCACATCCAGGGCATCTCGCGCGACATCAGCGAACGCAAGCGCGCCGAGAATGAATTGCGCAAGCTGTCGCTGGCCGCGGAGCAGAGCCCGGTCAGCATCGTCATCACCAATCTCGACGCCGAGATCGAGTACGTCAACGAAGCCTTCGTCCGCGCCACCGGCTACAGCCGTGAGGAGGCGCACGGCCAGAACCCGCGCATCCTGCAGTCGGGCAGGACACCCCGGGCCAGCTACGAGGAAATGTGGGCCAATCTGTCGCAGGGTCTGCCGTGGGAGGGCGAACTGTACAACCGCCGCAAGGATGGCAGCGAATATGTCGAACTCGCCAGCATCACCCCGATCCGTCAGTCCGACGGCCGGATCACCCACTACCTGGCGGTCAAGGAGGACATTACCGAGCGCCGCCGCGTCGAAGCGGCGCTTGCCGAAAGCGAAGAGAAGTTCCGCACCATTTACGACACGATCAACGATGCACTTTTCATCCACGACGCCGTCAGCGGCCGCATTCTCGACGTCAATGCCAAGGCTTGCCAGATGTATGGCTGCAGCCGCGAGCAACTGCTCGCTCTCGATGTCGGCGCGTTCAGTGCCGGCACTTCCGAGCACGCAATGAAAGTCGCCCTGGAGCGCCTCCAGCAAGCCCATGAAAAGGGATGGCAGGCATTCGATTGGCTGGCCCGCGACAGCACCGGTCGCCAGTTCTGGGTCGCGGTGAATCTCCAGAGGCTCCAGCTCGGCGGCGGGCAGCGGGTTCTGGCCGTGGTGCGCGACATCGACAGCCGCAAGCATGCCGAGGAAGACTTGAAGCGTGCTCTCGCCGAGGCCAAGGCCCTCAACATCAAACTGACGGAGGCGCAGAGCCAGCTGCTGCAATCGGAGAAGATGGCTTCGATAGGCCAGCTTGCTGCCGGTGTAGCGCACGAACTCAACAACCCGATCGGCTTCGTCTCTTCCAACCTCGGCACGCTGGAAAGCTATCTGAAGGATATTTTCGCCATCACCACGGCCTACGAAGCGGCGGAAGTAAGCCTCGGTGACCAATGCCCGCCGCTTGAGGCCGTGAAATCGCTCAAAGCCCAGAAGGACTTCGACTATCTCAAGACCGATATCGGTCAGCTCATGGCCGAGTCGAAAGACGGCCTCGCCCGGGTCGCCAAGATCGTGCGCGACCTCAAGGACTTCTCGCGCGCCGGCGACGCCACTTTCCATTGGGCCGATCTGCACCAGGGACTTGAATCGACGCTCAACATTGTCTGGAACGAACTTAAGTACAAGTGCACTGTGAAAAAGGAATACGGCGAGCTGCCGCAGGTCTGGTGCGTGCCTTCACACATCAACCAGGTATTCATGAACCTGCTGGTGAATGCCGCCAACGCCATTCCGGTCAAGGGCGAGATCACCATCCGCACCGGTCGCCAGGGTGAGGAGGTGTTCGTCGCCGTCTCGGATACCGGTACCGGCATCGCGCCCGAGCACCTCAACCGCGTCTTCGAACCCTTCTTCACTACCAAGCCCGTCGGCCAGGGCACCGGGCTGGGTCTGTCGCTCGCCTATAGCATCGTGCAGAAGCACCATGGGCGTATCGACGTGGAGAGCGAAGTCGGCAAGGGCACCACCTTCACCATTTGGCTTCCGATCGAGGCTAAAGAGGCGGAGGGCGCAGAGACCGCCTGAGCCTCACCGTCACACCGGCGCCGACTTTTCTGGGGCAGCCGCGCCCGGACCACCCGGGAACGCGACTATGTTAATCTTTCCGATCCACACATCATTCGGTGTGGATCGCCATGCGGTGCCGCACCCTGCTGCTCGACGATGACTCATCAGTGTCGGCCGCGCTGCGCAGGGAAAGGCTGTGCATCGCCAATGCATAATACGTTTCGGGAAGGAAAGATAGCCATGGATGCCAACCCGCTGTATCAGGTCATGATCGTCGATGACGAAGCTTCCATCGTCAATGCCGTGCGCCGTGAGTTGTCCACCCCGCCGCTTGGCCACTACCGCTACGAAGTCGAAGGCTTTACCGAACCGGCTGCCGCGCTCGAACGCGCCAAGACCAAGAAGTTCGATGCCGTCATCAGCGACTATCGCATGCCGGGCATGGATGGTCTGGAGTTTCTCAAGGCGCTGGCCGCGCTGCAGCCCGAGTGCGCGCGCCTAGTGCTGTCGGGTCAAACCGACATGGACAGTCTGATCCGGATGGTGAATGAAACTCACATCTACCGATTCATTCCCAAGCCATGGCACGACCACTTCCTCAAGAGCTCGCTGTCCCAGGCGATCGCCTATGCAGGTGTCGTCACCGAGAACAAGCGCCTGGCCGATCTGGTACGTGAGCGGGGGATCCCGATCTCCGCGCTGGACGACGGGGCGGTTGACCAGATACTCATCGTCGATGACGATCCCGGCATCCTGGCAAGCCTCTCGAGAATATTGACACGTCATGGACGCGTCGATGACCTGTTTGCCGCCATCCAATCCGAGGTCGCCCATCACGAGCGGCCATTGCTCGACGAAACGAGAGTCTCGGTCCAGATCACACCTTCGCCCCGCCACGCCCTGCGTATGGCGAAGGAGCTGAATTTTTCCTGCATCATCGCGGACTACCGCATGCCAGAAATGAACGGTGTCGAATTGTTGCAGAAGTTCGCCGATGAGCAGCCGGACTGCGCCCGCCTGCTGATCAGCGGAGCTATCAGCCAGGAGGAACTGATCATTGCCGTCGACATGGCTCACATTTTCGGCTTCATCAACAAGCCCTGGCAAGACTTTGAACTCAAGTTGAACATCGCCCAGGCCTTGACTTGGAGGCGCATGCAACGCGAGAACCGCGCTTTGGCCGAAATGGTCAACGCGGCCGAAGCCGGCCACACGGCAGTGGCTCCGCCATGAGCTCCGAGGACATCGCAGCGCTCGTTGCCTGGCCATTGGAATGACGTTTCCTGGTCGGACTCGGCCAGTGATTGGGGCCCGACATCGCCTTGATTTCTACAACAGCAAGAATCACCGTTCCGCCAGCACCGACTTTGAGAATGGTTCCGACAGACTGGCGCTAGCCGTGGCGTGCTGCGTGAGCTAGTGCCATGACAAGCGGTGTGGTCAGCGCCGCCAGAACGGTTGACAGTACTAGGCTACCGGCCACGGGCCCCTCCAGCACTTTGAACTGGCGCGACATCAGGTAAACATTGGCGCCAACCGCAATCGAGGCCAACAGGACGACCACTTGAGTCTCCATTGCCGGCAATTCGAGAATGCTGGCCAGTATCCAGACCACCAGCGGTTGCAGTAAAAGCTTGATTGCGGTGATTGCCAGGCTGACTTGCCAACCGTCGCGGATCCCGTATTGGGCGAGCCCCATGCCGAGAGCGACCAAGGCCAGGGGTGCGGCGACTTGTCCGAGCATTTCGAGCGGGTCGTCAATCAGCTCCGGTATGGAGAACCCGGTGAGTCCGAACACGGTGCCCAAAATAATTCCGGCGACCACCGGGTTGGTCAGCACGGCCCAGATCGTCTTGGCGCCGCCGCGCAGCGAGAGGCTGCCGTGCCTGGCCCACTCGACCGATACCGTCACCAAGGTCCACAGGATCAGCGCGTTGAAGACCAGGACCAGAGCCACTGACGGCAGCGCGGCATCGCCCAGCACCAGCTTGGCAAGGGGTAAGCCGAGCATCACGTTGTTCGAGAAAACGCCGCCCAGCGCAAAAACCGATTGCCCCACGCCGTCGAGCCCGAAGCCCTTCCAGGCGATCAGCCGACCGATAAGGAAGACAATCAGGCAACTGCCGAAGAAGGCTATCAGCAGGCGCGTGTCGACCGCGGGCAATCTGGAGAAATTGCTCATCATCCGGAACAGCATCGCCGGCAAGGCGACCGCGAAGACAAACCAGGTCAAATGGTCGGACAAGGCCCTCGGCAAGCGGGAAAAACGCATCAGCGCATACCCGGCGAAAACCAGAAGAAATAGCGGGGAGGCCAGCGAAAGATTGTGCAGAAACGTATTCATCAGGAACGTCGGTCCGGGGAGGCGGAGCGGGGTGGCATAGCCCAGGTTGAGACGGAGCAGGAATGATAGCGTGCGTGTGAATCAGAAGCATGGTCCGTGGCACCCTTGTAGAATTTGGTACCCCTATTCGGTATTGACGGAACATTCACCATGAGCCAACTTTTTTCCCCTTATCCCATCGGCAGTTTGCAGTTGAAGAACCGCATCGTGATCGCACCGATGTGCCAATACTCTGCCGAAAATGGCGAGGCGAATGACTGGCATCTGATACACATCGGCCAACTCATGCTCTCCGGCGCGGGCTTGCTGGTCATCGAGGCGACAGCGGTCGAGGCGGAAGGACGTATCACGCCCGGCGACCTCGGGCTCTGGTCGGATGCGACGGAATTCGCTCTCAAGAAGGTGCTAAGCGCAGTACGCAAGCATTCGACGATGCCGATTGCCATCCAGTTGGCTCACGCCGGCCGCAAGGGATCGAGCCATGCGCCCTGGGACGGAGGGCAACTGATTCCGCAGCAAGCAGGTGGCTGGCATCCGTTTGCGCCATCGGCCATACCCCATGCTGCCGATGAAACGCCGCCGCTGGCGCTCGATCCATCCGGCCTGCAGCGGGTGCTGCGGGCGTTTGTCTCAGCCGCGCAGCGCGCGCACCGGCTGGGCATCGACGCCATCGAGGTCCACGCCGCGCATGGTTATCTGCTGCATGAGTTTTTGTCCCCGCTGTCGAATGCGCGAACCGACGAATACGGTGGCACCCTGGAAAATCGCATGCGCTTCCCGCTGGCGGTGTTTGAGGCCGTGCGGGCCGTCGTTCCGGTGCAGGTGCCGGTGGGTGTCCGTATCTCCGGCACCGACTGGGTCGACGGCGGCTGGGATATCGAGCAAAGCGTTGCGTTCGGCCTGGCCTTGCGCCAACGCGGTTGTTCGTTCATCCACGTTTCAAGCGGTGGCGTTTCGCCGCTGCAGAAAATTCCCGTTGGCCCCGGCTACCAGGTTTCACTGGCCGAGAGAGTTCGCCGGGAAACCGGTCTGCCGACGATAGCGGTCGGGTTGATCACCGAACCGGACCAGGCCGAGGCAATTATTGCGGAGGGGAAAGCCGACATGGTGGCCCTGGCGCGCGGCATCCTGTTCGATCCGCGCTGGCCCTGGCATGCTGCCGCCAAACTGGGAGCCCAAGTGGAGGCACCCAGACAATACTGGCGCTCACAGCCTCAAGGTCTGAACAAGCTGTTCGGAGATGTGCGAATCGGCCAACGCTAGAGTCCGCAAGTTGGCGACGCGGACGCTTGGGTCGCCAGATTTCTGACATATGCCGCTCATTGAATCCATTGACTCAGCGCGGCGTGCCGAAATCCTGCGTCCAATACACGCCCAATTTGCTCTTCTGATCGACCGCGAAGGCGACGCCCATTTCGGTAAACACTGGATTCATCAGGTTGGCGCAATGGGTCGGGCTCCTTATCCAGCCCGCGACTGCATCCTCGGGTTTCATTTGCCCGCCTGCGATGTTTTCGCCAACAACCCGGTATCTGTAGCCTGCTTGCTCGACACGTTGCAGCGGGGTGGACCCGTCGCGGCCACCGTGACTAAAGTAGTTGAAACGCGCCATGTCCTCGGAATGCAAAAGCGCCGCCTCGGCAAGCAGGTCGTTCCAGCGCAACGGCCGCGCCGCATTGAACGCCTGGCTACCGCAGGTTCGCCGCGTTGCACGAGCCTGGTTGACCAGCTCGAGCACGCGCTGCCCTGCGGACTCCTCGTTCATCGCCACCGATGGCGCAAACGGCGCCGCCATTACGATCCAGGCTTGCCGGTCATCCAGGTAAATGCCGACCTCCGTCATCGCGGCATCCTGCAACTGCTGGCAGTAGCCTTGTCTTTCCAGTATCTCTGCGGCCTGTGCCCCGATCCCGTTGCCGCTGATCGTCAGGGCGCTGACACGTGTCGCCCTGTACCCCGCCGCCTTCAGGCTTTGCTCCAGCTTAACTCCTCGCGCAAGATCTCTTGCGATGCGTTCCAGCGCGGCCTTCCGTTTCAGCGGATGCAATTGCTTCGTAGCGTCGCAATTGCCGTCACCGTCGCGCAGCAGGTTGATCGTGGTGTAAAGATCGCTCGCCATCGCATCGAAACAGACGGCAAGCAACAACAGGCAGGAAAGAATACGAAGGCGCATGATCTAGGGCAGCAGATAAAGTCAAAGTCCGGTACGTATTGATTGGCTCATGCCAGAGCTCGCCTGAAAATTGTTTTCCATTGTTCCCGATCTGCCGCGACGGTTGCTACGCCAGCAAAATCATCGCCGACACATCCCTTTCTGTATCCTGATTCTCGCGCCGCGCACAGTCTGTGCGCCAGCAAACACACCGCTCGCCTGACGGGCCAAAGCGACTCTAGGACTTTTCGGCCGCCCTGAGCGCACTTTGTGCCAAGTGCGTCAACTCTGGAATAACCTTCATCAAGACGTACCCATAGCCCAAGGATATGACGCCGGCAATGACGAATACCGGTTCTACGCTTCCCAGATGCTGGGCAAGGCTGCCGTAGACCAGGCTGCCCAAGGGCAGCATGCCGATGAATGACATCGTGTATAGCGCCATCACCCGTCCGCGCAGATGCTCCGGAACCAGCGACTGCAAGAGGATATTGCAGGATGTCACGATCATGATGAAGGTTCCGCCGGAGACGAACAGCAGCGGCAACGCCAGCGTCAGCAGGCGATTGTAGGCAAACGCGACCGAAGCGACACCGCCGACGAGACAGGCCAATATGATGCGGCGCCCGATGCCGGCCAATGATCTCCTGCTGGCCAGAAATAGCGCCGCCGCCAGAGCTCCGGCTCCTGAGGCGCCGAGCAGTATTCCGAGCAAGTCGGGGCCGCCATTGAAAATGTCTTGGGCATAAACCGGCATGAAGGTCATGAATGGAGAGACGCAAATGCTGGTGACTGCCACTGTGCCCACCAGCCAGCGCGCTGGCGCGAATCGACGTACGTATTCAAACGCCTCGAGCAGGGAACCGGCTGTCCGGCTCTTGGCGGGCTTTTTGAGGCGGATGGTGAGCAGCGTATAGATGGCAGCAACATAGGAAACGGCATTGATGGCGAAACAGGCCGGTTCGTTGAACAGCGCAAGGGTGAATCCGGCCACGGCTGGCCCCAGCAGGCGGGCCGCGTTGAACGTCAGTGAATTGAGTGCAATCGCGTTGGATAACAGGCTTCGCTCATGAATGATTTCGGTGATGAAAGCCTGCCTGGTCGGCATCTCCATGGCGCCGGCGATACCCAGCACGGCAGAGGCCGTGATCAATATCCATGAATTGAAGCCCTGCTGCCAGGCAATTACCGACAGCGCAGTGGCGACCGTCATCTCGACGACCTGTGTCCACAGCAGTATGTTGCGCTTGCTGAAGCGATCGGCCAGCATTCCCCCCAGTGGTGTCGCGAGAAGCATGGGGATTTGCCCGGAAAACGCCACCAGGCCGAGCATGAATGCAGATCCCGTGACGCGGTAAGCGATCCAGGACAGCGCCACTTGCTGGACCCAGGTACCGATCAGCGAGATAGCCTGGCCGAAAAAGTAATAACGGAAATCGCGCCCGGCAAGAGATCGGAAAGTGTTATTCAAAATTGGCTTCTAGCAAAGAGAATCATTATAGGTAGCGAACGCGCGCTCCCGACCGCGGCCTGCCTATCGCGGGTTCACTCGCTCCCTTTGGCAGGCATACCCTCTGCCCAAGCCAGTGCCTGTTCCAGCCGGTCATTGCCCCAGAACATTTCTGTACCCGCCATGAAGGTGGGAGCACCGAAAATATCCAGGTTGAAGGCCTCGTCCGTCTGACGCCGCAGGAGATCCTTGCCTTCCGGGCTCTCTCCGGCAGCGATCAGGGCCTCGGCGTCGAGCCCCAAGCTGCGCAGCAAACCTGCGACCACTTCACGCTCGCCGATATCCTGATCCGCGGCAAAGCCCGCGCTAAACACCGCGCGAGCGAAATCGGGAACCCAGGCTGCATCGTGGTGGGCGCAGATAACGCGAGCCGGTCGCAGGCCGTTGCGGGGAAACTTCGAGGGCCGCCTCAGGGGGAGGCCATACTGTTTGCAGAGGCGCTCCATGTCCCGCCACATGTAGCGACCCTTGGACGGGTAGATGTTGAAGGGCGAGTCGTTCCAGCCCATTGCCGTAAACACGGGACCCAGCAGAAAGGGCCGCCAATTGACCGTGACGCCCCTGGCTGCCGCAAGAGGCTCGATGCGCATGGCCGAAAGATAGGAGTAGGTACTTGCGAAGTCGAACCAGAAGTCGATCTGTTTTGTCATGACGTCATGCGGTCGATGGAAGTGATCAGCCGGAAGTTGTTGTCCCGGATGACACCAAATATATCATCCTGAACGATGCGCGACTGCCGGCTACTCGGTGCGTCCGGTAAGCTGAAACGCCGCCCAGAAGAAGGGGTGCGGAAAAGCCGTGCGGGCCTGGATCTGCGCCTGGCGCAGCGCTTCCCGCTTGTTCATGGACGCCAGGTTGCCGTAGAAGGCCTGCATCAGTGCTGCCGTGGCCTTGTCGTCCACGCTCCACAGGCTGGCTACGATGGAGCGGCTTCCGGCATAGAGGAAGCCCCGCGTCAGGCCCACCACGTCGTCGCCGTTGGCGATCTTGCCGAGGCCGGTTTCACAGGCCGAGAGCGTAACCAGGTCGGCGTCCAGATTCATCGAATACAGTTCCCCCACAGTCAGCACGCCGTCGTCGTCCGCGTCCTTCGCCAGATACAAGCCCGATTTGAGCGGCTCATCGGCCTGGAATTTTCCATGGGTCGCGAAATGGATGCGCGTAAAAACGTCGCCTGCCTTTTTGAAATTGCTCTCCGACGCATCTTTGCGCAGCAGCACCCGCGACTTCGGATACAGCGAACCAACCAGCTTCGCCTCGCCTTCGGCGAACGCGAGGTCCAGTCTCGGATCGCTCAGGTCGGGATTGCCCAGGGCGAGCAGCGGTGCGTCCTTTTGCCGGATCACCGGGCGCAGGTACTTGAGCACCGAGGCGCTGGGCAGGAAGCGCAGGCTGTAGCGGTCGATCAGGAACTTTCCTGCGCCGTCCTGCAGGGCGGCGAACGGCAGATAGTGCAGCGCACCGTGCGCGACGACGACGACGTTCTGATTCGCGATCAGGTTTTCCAGCGGCTTCCACAGGCGCTGATAGAACTCGCGGGAGGCTTCCTGCCACGCCTGGGATTCTGTTTCTTCCAGCGCTGTACGGAAACCGTGGACCCGGGCAGCAAGCTCGCTTGCATCCATGCGCACTGCCAGCAGCCGTTCACGGTCGAGGATGAAGGCGTACAAGTCCTTGCCCTGGTAGTAATACTCGACCAGGGTTTCACCGGCGTCCAACAGGGATCCGAGTTCCGCCGGCGGAACCGAGGTCACGGTCACCAGCGAGGACAGTTCGGGCGCCGCCGACTGCAGGGCCTGCCGCGCCGTCCGCAGGTTGCGCATGCCCGCGGCATTGTCTTCTGCCTTTGCGCTGTCATCCTGCACCCGTGCGCCCAGGTCGGCAGCGTCGAGTCGGGCCAGCACGAGCTTGACCTGCGCCGGATCCCGGGCGGCGAAGTCCTGCTTCGATGCCAGCATATCCACCAGGGCGCGCGACTTGGAGCGTTCGATGTAGTCGAAAGCCTCGAGCGCACGGCCCTGGTCAATCAGGAGGGCGATGAGCCGCCCATACACGGCCTGCTTGTCTCCCACGAAGCCGATCTTGTTGGCCTCGGTACTGATCGAAGCACGCTGTCGCTCGATCGCCTCCACGGCCTTGGAATACAGCGGCAAGGCCTCGTCAGCGTGGCCCTCCCTTTCGGCAATGCGTGCCCGCTCGAACAGCGCGATCCAGTGCAGTTCCCCGAAGTCGCCGATCCGCGCATGGCGCAGAACGGTATCCAGATACTTTTTGGCGCCGGCAAGATCGCCCGTCTCCAGCAGGCATTTGCCGCGCAACAGCAGCTTCGGCAGAAGGATGAATGTTTGGGCTGCGTCAGGGCCGGACAATCCCCATGCAACGTTGTTCAGGAAGTATGCGGACTTGACGATTGCGCTCTCGTCTTCGAGAAAGCGCAACGCCTGCGAATAGTCTCCCAGCGCGGTGTAAATGCGGGCAATCGCATTGTCCCTGATGGACGGCAGCGAGCCCCATCCCAGAAAGCCTATGGGGAAGTCCCGCAGCAGCCGGATCTGCGCCAGCGCCTTGTCCTTGTCCCCTGACAACGCATAGGCCAGGCCAAGCGTTTCGTTGATTGACAGCCGATATATCTTGGGCGGCCAGGCCCCGAACGGCATTCGATCCTGAATCCGGCTCAGTGCCGTCCTGCCCTCGTCAATGGCCCTGGCGTAATCGCCGAGCTCGATCGATGCCTGCGCGCGCAGCATGCTGGCGAAGGGCGTCGCGTCCGAATCCGATATGTCTGGCCGGTCGGCGACGATGGTCGTATCGCCGATGCGCACCTGCTGCTCGAGTTGATCGAGGCAGGCGGTGAGCTTGCGGTATTCCTTGAGCTTGGAGTAGGCGAGGCAGAGTGGTGCCAGAACCGAAGTGGCTGGATGCGCCGGGTCCAGCCTTTGTTCCGCGACCCTGGCCAATTCCGCAAAGCGTCCGACCATTTCCAGCGTGATCATCTTCTCCGCGGCTTGCGCATTGGCCGGAATGCACTGGCAGGCAAGGATGCTTGCCAGTGCAAGCAGGGCACGCTGATCGGGTATCCACCTCATCCGTCACTCCCCTGATCCTTACAGCTGAAGCCAATGTCATGGGCCGGCAATTACGCAGCGGACTTTTTCTGCGCCGGGCCCGATCGTCGAATGGTGCTGCCCGATCAAGGCGCTTCCGCGGTGGCGCATTACATCTTGTTCTTTATCTTGCTCGCCTCATCCGTAATCACTTTGCCGCCCTTCTGGATGTCTTTGCCCGCACCCTCGATGGTGTTGCAGCCGCCAAGCGTGCCGAACAGGCTGGCCAGGAACAGTGTCGCCAACAGTTGTCCCAGAATTGTTCTGATCATTCCTATTTCCTATGGTAGATGAGGGGGTTAAAGCGTGCGCGTGCGCCGGCCCGGTTTTCAAATATACCTTAATCGGTTCCCTGCCAGTCCTCGACTCCGGTCGCGATTGACCAAGGGCAGCGAGCTTCGACCCGGGATTTCAGTCGCCGTTTTCGGCGAACCAGCGCAGCTTGTCGCGCAGGGTCACCACTTCGCCGACGATGATCAGGGTCGGTGCGCGCAGGTTGGCGGCCGCGGCGAGCGTCGGCAGCGTGCCCAGCGTACCGGTAACCGTGCGCTGGCTGGGTTGGGTGCCATGCTGCACGATGGCGGCCGGCCAGTCGGCCGGCAGGCCGTGTTCCATGAGTTTGGCGCACAGGTGGGACAGTCCCGACAGGCCCATGTAGATCACCACGGTCTGGCGCCGCCGGGCGAGGCCGGGCCAGTCGAGGTTCATGCTGCCGTCCTTGAGGTGGCCGGTGACGAAAACGCAGGCCTGGGCGTGATTGCGATGGGTCAGCGGAATGCCGGCATAGGAGGCGACGCCGGCGGCGGCCGTGATACCGGGGACGACTTCGAAGTTGATGCCGTCGGCGTGCAGGGTTTCGACTTCCTCCCCGCCGCGGCCGAAGATGTAGGGGTCGCCGCCCTTGAGGCGCACCACGCGCTTGCCGGTCTTCGCCAGACGCACCAGCAACTGGTTGATTTCTTCCTGGGGCAGCGCATGGTTGCCGCGTTCCTTGCCGGCATAGATGCGCTCGGCATCGGGGCGGGCGAGTTCCAGCACCGGTTGCGAAACGAGATTGTCGTAGACCAGCACATCGGCCTCGCCGATCAGGCGTGCGGCCTTGAGGGTCAGCAATTCGGGGTCGCCGGGTCCGGCGCCGACCAGATAGACCCAGCCGGGTTGAGCAGAAATGGGTTTCATGGAGACGAATGCTACCTGAGCGGCGGCGTCTGAAAATTGATCAGGAACAACCGCCGCCGCAGCCGCCACAGTTCTTGGCGGCGGGCGGTGCGGTGCAGCCGCTGCGAAAAACGAACTGAAATTCACCGGGCTGTACTTCGCTGAAATCCAGCGTGGTGCTCTCCAGCAGCGGTTGGCTGTGCGGCGAGATCAAGATCGCGATGCCACCGGCGTCGATTTTCAAATCGTCTTCACGCTCGTCGTCGAAACCCATGCCATAGACCAGTTCGCCGTCGATCTCGTCGTACTTGGCGGCCACGCGCAGCATGGGCTGGCCGCGGCTGTCGGGCTGTTCGGCGGCAGCGCGGACGATCTGCTCGGCGGCGGTCGGGGTCAGGGTGAACATGGAATAGGCTCCTTGTGATCGGCGGCCAGGCAGCCGCGGACGTGCTGGACGAATTTCGCCGGCCAGTCGCAGCGGCCGCTGGCGCGCAAGTGTGTGTAGGACGCAAGCAGCCGGTGCAGCACGACGCCGTCGCGCTGGCCGTCGATGCCGTGCCCGCGGCGGACTGCGTAGGCATAGCGGGTGTCGGCCGGCAGGCCGTGCAGGCTCGAGTAGTGAAACTCATGGGCGTGCAGCGCGGCGGATG
This sequence comes from Sulfuritalea sp., assembly GCA_023229685.1. Classification (GTDB taxonomy): domain Bacteria; phylum Pseudomonadota; class Gammaproteobacteria; order Burkholderiales; family Rhodocyclaceae; genus Sulfuritalea. The sequence goes on along the minus strand of JALNYT010000001.1, from coordinate 43,084 downwards.
CGGGATCTGGTGCATGGTCGGCAGCGGCGCCTTGCCCGGCCGGGCGCCATGGATGGTTCACGTTCGGTTCCAGGATCACGTAGCCGCGCCCGACCGGTTTGTCGTGCATGCGGATGTCGCCGGGAATCACGCCGACCATTGCCGCGTTCCTGCCCTTCCATTCGATGCTGCGCGCGAGGTACATCAGGCCGCCGCATTCGGCATAGGTGGGCAGCCCGGCCTCCACGGCGCGCCGGATATCGGCACGCAGACTGGCGTTGGCCTCCAGTTCGTCGAGAAAACATTCGGGAAAGCCGCCGCCGATCAGCAGGCCGTCGCAGGGCGGCAGCTTCGAATCGCGCAGGGTATCGAAGAACACGACTTGCGCGCCGGCCGCGGCCAGTGCGGCCAGGTCGTCGGCGTAGTAGAAGCCGAAGGCGGCGTCGCGGGCGATGGCAATGCGCACCGGTTTTTCGCTGCTGCGCCATTGGGGTGCCGGCGCGATCAAGGGCACGTCGGTATGGCTGATGGCCAGCAGGCGCTCGAGATCGACCTGCGCAGCGATGCGTTCGCCGATGGCGGAAATGTGCCGACCGGCTTCCGCGGTTTCATTCACCGGCATCAGGCCCAGGTGGCGTTCGACCAGCGCCAGCTCGGCATCTTCCTGCACGGCGCCGATCACCGGGACGTCGGTGTAATGTTCGATCACGGCGCGCAGCTTGGCCTCGTGGCGGCGCCCGCCGAGGCGGTTGAGGATCACCCCGGCAATCCGGATGTTACGGTCGAAAGCCTGATAGCCGAGGATCAGCGGCGCGATGCCGCGCGTCATGCCGCGTGCGTCGAGCACCAGAATCACCGGCAGATCGAGCAGGCGGGCCAGCGCGGCATTGCTATTCGAGCCGTGCAGATCGAGCCCGTCATACAGCCCCTTGTTGCCTTCGACCAGGCAGACCTCGGCGTCGTGGCCATGGCGGGCGAACTGGGTCTGCAGTTCGGCATCGGGCGAGAGGAAAAAATCCAGGTTGTAACAGGGGCGGCCGGCGGCGACCGACAGCCACAGGGGATCGATGTAGTCCGGCCCCTTCTTGAACGGCTGTACCGTGCGTTGGCGCTGGCCGTAGTTGCCCGAGCTGAGGGCGGCCGCGAGCCCGATGCTGACCGTGGTCTTGCCCGAGGATTTGTGCGCGGCGGAAATGAGGAAGCGATGCATGGCGCGCCGGCCCGACAGAGGATTCAATCCGTGATGCTGCCGGCCGCTTCCAGGTCGGCGAGGTCGTCCTGCGGCAGGAAATGCAGCACGCGCACGCCAATGGTGGTCATGGTGAAGGCAATCCCGAGGCCGCCGAAGGCCAGCAGGATCTCCGGCAGGCTGGCCGAATAATGATCGACCGCACCGTCGAAGAAGCTGCTCTTGACTTCGTAACCCGGGAAGATATCGAGCGGGAAGGCCTGCCCGCCGACGATGAAGACGTGGAGCTGGAAGTAGGCGCCGATGATCACCAGCAGGGCGGCGATATTGACCCACAGCGCCTTGGTCCGGGTGGCCGGATGGAACAACAGGGCCAGCGGCAGCAGGCTGCCGATCAGCACCTGGCCGATCCAGAAGGCGCCGGCGAATTCGCTGTCGAACAGGATGAAGAATTCGAAGGCGATGTTCTTGGCGAAATAGGCGTTGACCAGATGGAGGACGGCGGTCAGGTACAACACCGCGGCGACGAAAGTGGCCAGCAGGTTCTTCAGGCGCTTGAGGATCAGCGGCGGCAGACTCATTCCGTTCCATGCATACATGGTGGCCTGGACCACGATGAAGACGGCAAGACCCCAGGAAAAGGACATGATGATGAACATCGGCGCCAGCAGGGCGGAGCCGTAGGCCTGGCGCGCCACCAGGAAGGCGAAGATGGAGCCGGTGCCGCTGGTCAGCACGACGCGCCAGATGAAGGTCGCGAGGCCGGCCACCTTCGAATAGGGGTTCATGCGCCGTTCCATCATGGTCCACAGATAGACGGCGACGAAGGCGTAAAAGACCGGATAGAGAATCATGTTCCAGCCGAACACCGAGGTCAGGTTGACATGCGTCGCTGCCACCATCGCCCGGTCGGCGCGGCCGAGGTCGAGCATGATCACGGCGAGGCCGCCGCTCATCATCGCCAATCCGAGCAGACCCGAGAGCGGCGCGCGCGGCTTGTAGAGCACGCGGCCGAATACCGATCCCATCGAGGCGACGTTGAGCACGCCCGAGGCGGCCACGATCAGGAAAATCGCAAAGACGTGGGGCAGGCCCCAGACGATCTGGTTGTTCATGCCGGTGACCACATGGCCGAAATGTTCCATGTAGAGCGCGGCGGCGACGCCGACGGCCGAGACCAGGCCACCGATCGCGGCCAGCAGGTAGAAGAGGCCTTCTTCGTGACGGGGGTTGGGTGTGAACATGATCAGATTCCCTGGTAGCGCACGCCGGGGTCGAGGCGCAGATCAGCCCGCACCTGGGTGGTCGGTACGCTGGCGATGCGCTTGGCGATAGGGCTGGCGGGGTCGTTGAGGTCGCCGAACATCATGGCGCCTTCGGGACAGGATTCGACGCAGGCCGGCTGCTGCCCCTTGTCCACGCGATGCACGCAGAGGGTGCACGCCTCGACACAACCCTGGCCGCGCGGAACCTCGGGATTCTGTTCGTGCAACGGGGTATGGACGAATGAGCGGGCCTTGTAGGGGCAGGCCATCATGCAGTAGCGGCAGCCGATGCAGGTGTGGCGGTCGACCAGCACGATGCCGTCGGCGCGCTTCATGGATGCGCCGGTGGGGCAGACGTCGACGCAGGGCGGGTTGGCGCAATGCTGGCACATCATGGGCAGCTGCGTGACGTGCCCGGTGCGGCGCTCGACGAGCTCGATCTTGCGTATCCATTGCGAGTTCTGGCGCGGGTCGGGCAGCTTCTCGGTGACGCCGTTTTCCGTGTGGCAGGCGTCGATGCACTTGGTGCAACCCGGCACGCATTTTCCGGCATCGATCAACAGGCCCCAGCGTACCTTGGACGAGGCGGCGGTGCCGGCCTTGCGCGCATCGGTCGCGGCATTGGCTTCGCCGACGGCCATCAGGTGCAGGCCGGGGGCGATGGCCGTAAAGCCGAGGCCGGCGACACCGGCACCGGCAGCGGCGATGAAGGCGCGGCGCGGGTTGCTGTCGGGGGATTGCGGGGCTGTCATGGTTTCACTCCCGCCGCCTTGAAGCCGGCCTTGGGCTGGTGACATTCGAAGCAGTCTAGTTTTACCGCCGCGTAGGCGTGGCAGCTCTCGCAGAACTCGCCTTTGCCGAGGACGGAGCCGGTCTTCTTGCCGGCATGGCACTCGATGCAGGCGTTGAGCGAGGCCGGTTCACCGCGGATGCCGGAGCGCAATGTCCGGTCGCGCTGGTGCTTGAGCATCTCCATGTGGTTGCGGCGCATCTCCTCGGGCGGGGCAACGCACTTGCCGGAACTCTCGGTCGCCATGTTCGGCACGGGCGTGCGCTGGGGATGCGCGTCGCCGTTGTGCGCAAGAGTCGGCGCTGGCGATACGGCGAGCAGCAGGAGAAGGCAGACCAGGCGCAGCACGTTCTTACTCGCCCAGGCCCATCTGGATGTAGCCGGTCGGGCAGACGTCGGCACAGATGTGGCAGCCAATGCACTTGTCGTAGTCGGTGGCGACGTAGCGGCCGGTCATGGTCTCGGTTTTCTTGACCTTGTACACGGCCGTCTGCGGGCAATACACGACGCAGTTGTCGCATTCGAAACACTGCCCGCAACTCATGCAGCGCTTGGCCTCGGCAATGACCTCGGCTTCGCTCAGCGGGTCGATGCGCTCCTGGAAGTTGCCCAGTGCCGAATCCTTGTTCAGATGTGTGATGTGGCGCTTGTTGCGAGCCGTGAATTGAAAGTGACCGAGGAACAGCTGGTCGTGCGGGATCACGTAGCGTTCGGAGCGGTCGTCGTAGTTGTGCACCACGTCCTTGCTCTTGTCGGTGCCGACCAGGGGGGCCTTTATCTCGCCCAGTTGCACACCCTTCTCGACGTACTTGCGCATCAGGTCGAAGGTATGCACATCGATCTTGGGTCGGCGACCGGGTTCGATGCCGGCCAGGAACTGGTCGATGCCGTCGGCCGCAATGGCGCCGTGGCCGATGGCGGTGGTCAGCAGGTGCGGGCGGATGACATCGCCGCCGGCGAAGACGCCAGGCTGCCCGGTGACCTGGTAATTCTTGTCGGCCGCGACGGTGCCCTTGCCCGAGTTGAATTCCTCGATGCCGGTGAAATCGACGGCCTGGCCGATGGCGGAGACGATCAGGTCGGCCGGCAGGTCCTTTTCGGTGCCTTCGATCTTCTTGATCTCGAGGCGGGGTCCCACCATTTTCGCTTCGCACTGCATCACGCGCAGCGCCGTGGCACGGCCGTCGGCGCCCTTGACCACGCCGATGGGCATCCAGCCGCCCATGATGGCGATGCCTTCGGCCTGGGCGTGATCGATCTCCGGCTTGCTGGCCATCATCTTGTCCACCGGGAATACGGAAGTCAGCGTGACGTCCGCACCCTGGCGCAACGAGATATCGGCCACGTCCTGCGCCAGATGACCGGCGATGGCGGCTTCGAAATCGGAAGCGTGGGTGTGCTCGATGTGGCCCAGGCGACGCGCCACGGTGGCCACGTCGATCGAGGTGTCGCCGCCGCCGACCACCACCACGCGCTTGCCGACATGCTTCAGGCGACCGTCGTTGAAGGCCTTGAGGAAGGCCGTGGCGGTGACGATATTGGGTGCGGCATTGGCCGCGGCATCGCCCTCGATGGGCAGGGCGCGACCGGCCTGGGCGCCGAGGCCGAGGAAGATGGCGTCATAACTGGCACGCAATTGCTCGAGGGTGACATCGGTGCCGATGCGGGTCTTGAGGTGCACTTCGACACCGAGATCGAGGATGCGCTGGATCTCGGCATCGAGTGTCTCGCGCGGAGTGCGGTAGCCGGGGATGCCGTAACGCATCATGCCGCCGAGGAATTCGTGTTCCTCGAAAATGGTGATGCTGTGGCCCTTGAGCGCCAGCTGGTAGGCTACCGAGAGGCCCGCCGGGCCGCCGCCGATGACGGCGACCTTCTTGCCGGTCTGGTGCTCGGGCGCCTTGAACTTCATGTTGTTCTGGATCGCCCAGTCGCCCAGATAATGCTCGACCGAGTTGATGCCGACGTGGTCTTCGACTTCATTGCGGTTGCAGCCGGTTTCGCAGGGCGCGGGGCAGACGCGGCCCATCACCGAAGGCAATGGATTGGCTTCGGTCAGGCGGCGCCAGGCGTATTCCTGCCAGGTCATGCTGGGCTTGCCGTCGGCGCCGAGCGGCGGCTTTTCGATGCCGCGCACGATGTTCAGATAGCCGCGGATGTCCTCGCCGGACGGGCAGGACCCCTGACACGGTGGAGTCGACTGCACGTAGGTCGGGCACTTGTAGGTATAGCTGGCCTGAAAAATCTGCTGCTGCCAGCGTTTGACCTTGGTGTCCCCATCCTTGTAGCGGCGGAAGTTGAGTTTTTCGGGCTGGGTTTCAGTGGTCGCGGACATCGTCGTCTCCGTCAAATCTTTTTAAAATCACTTAGCCACAGAGGACACAGAGAAAAGCGATACAACGCTTTTTGCATTCCTCTGTGTTCTCTGTGTCCTCTGTGGCTGCATCTCGGTTTTCCCGATTGTCATTGTTCGTTACTCAGCACGATCGCGGTGCTAACCAACTGGTGCACGCCGCCGACCATGCTCATCTTGAAGCCGTAGTAGGGCAGTACCTTGGTGAATTGGGCCTTGCAGATGGCGCAGATGGTGGCCATGAAATTGACACCGTCGTGATCGACGATATGCTTCAGCGATTCCATGCGCGGCAAGGCGCCCTTGACGCGCAGGTCGAGCAGTTCGTCGGTCAGCAGGCCGCCGCCCCCGCCGCAGCAGAAGGTCTTCTCGCGGATCGTGTCGGGCGACATCTCGACGTAGTGGTTGGCAACGGCCTTGATCACGTTGCGCGGGATTTCGAACTGGCCGCCGGCGTAATCGCCCATGCGCGAGCCGCGGGCCACGTTGCAGGAATCGTGGAAGGTGACGATGCGGTGATCGTTGGCTTCCTTGTTGAACTTGAGGCGGCCGGCCTGGATCAGGTCCCAGGTGACTTCGCAGATGTGCGACGGCTGCTTGTAGTTCGGGTCGAGCTGCTTTTGCAGTTCGATGGCGAACGGATCGTTGGCGCCGGCACCAACGCCGGTCAGGGTGTTCCAGAACGAATAGGCGACGCGCCAGGCGTGGCCGCACTCGCCGACCACGATGCGCTTGACGCCGAGTTCCAGCGCCGCTTCGCGCACGCGCATGGCGATCTTCTGCATCTGCTCGTAGTTGCCGATGAACATGCCGAAGTTGCCGGCTTCCGAGGCCTTGCTCGACAGCGTCCAGGAAATGCCGGCAGCGTGAAAGACCTTGCCGTAGCCGATCAGGCTGTCGACGTGGGGTTCGGCGAAGAAGTCGGCCGACGGTGTGACCAGCAGCACTTCGGCGCCCTTGACATCGAGCGGATACTTGACTGCGACGCCGGTGTCTTCCAGCACGTCCTCTTCCAGCCCTTCCAGCGTGTTTTCCAGCGCCGGGCCTGGCAGGCCGAGGTTGTTGCCGATCTTGTGCACCTTGGCGATGATTTCGTTCACGTACTTGTGACCGACACCGACGCTGTCCATGATCTCCTTGGCCGCCATGGTGACTTCGGCAGTGTCGATGCCGTAGGGACAGAACACCGAGCAGCGGCGGCATTCGGAGCACTGGTTGTAGTAGCGGAACCAGTCGTCGAGCACGGCCTTGGTCATGTCGCGGGCGCCGACCAGCTTGGGGAACAGCTTGCCGGGCAGGGTGTAATAGCGACGATACACGGAGCGCATCAGATCCTGGCGCGCCACCGGCATGTTTTTCGGATTGCCGGTCCCGATGAAATAGTGGCACTTGTCGGTGCAGGCGCCGCAATGCACGCAGGCATCCATGTACACCTTGAGCGAGCGGTACTTGCCGAGCAGTTCGCCCATCTTGGCGACCGCCTTCTGCTCCCAGCCATCGACCAGCGTGCCGGGGAAGCCCAGTGCCTCGTTGTGCGCCGCGCTGGAGACATAGGGGTCGGGATCGATCATCGCATCCGCGCGCAAAGCGGGTATGGTCGGGTATTCGCGGAAGGCCGGGGCCTCGATCTTGACCTTGACCGTCGGTTTGGCCGGCGCAGAAGTCGGCGCTGGTGGCACGGCGACTGGGGTATCAGCCATGGCTTGGAACCTTTAGGCAAAACCTGCTAATGGTCTTCATGCTTTCCTCTCCAGTTGCGCTGCCCAGGGCGCCAGGTGGCGCACCTCACGCGCATTGTCGACCTGGTTGCGGGTCGGCGAGAAGAATAGGCCGGGAGCATGGAGCAGCTTGCTCACCGGGAAGATGATCATCAGCAACGCCACCATCAGCAGATGCAGATAGAGGCCGGGGTGCTCCGGCAGCGGGTTGATCTCGAACACCATCAGACCGAGGAAAAAGGCTTTCACCGCCACGATGTCGGTATGCATGACGAACTTCATCAGCAGGCCGGTGACGGCGATGCCGAGCAGCAGGGCCAGCATCAGGTGATCGGAGGGGGTCGAGATGTAGCGGATGCGCTCGACCAGAAAACGCCGCGCCCAGAGCCCGGCCAGGCCGGCGGCCATGGCGAAGCCGGCATACATGCCAAACGGCTGGATGAAGGCGATGATGAAATTGACCGGCTCGGTGAAGTAGCGCAGATGGCGCAGCAGCACCAGGGCGAGCCCGACATGGAACAGCCAGCCCAGCGCCCAGATCCACAGGTTGGCTTTGAACAGGCTTTCAAAAAAAACTACTTCGCGGAACATGCGCAAGGCCACTCCGCTGGTGGTGGTCGGCGCCGGCGCCGTGGGAATCTTCAGCGGCGCCGGGGTGCGCGCGTAGTCGTAGACCCGATACGCGACGCCGCCCACCAGAATCAGCGTGGCGGCGTAGAACAGGATCGCGAAGAAGAGGGTCATGGGCGCTCGCTATTGCGGTTCGGGAACGGGCATTCCGGAAAGAAATCGGATCGAGGGCAAGAAAGCCATCTGGCCTGGTCTCGAACCGGCGAAATTAGACGCAGCCGGTCGGCTTCGGCAGTCCTGCGATCTTGCAGGCCTGCTTGGCGGGACCGTAGGGGAACAGCTCATACAGATACTGGCTGGTGCCCTTCTCGGCGCCGAGTTTCTTGCCGATGGCCTTGGTCAGGACGCGCACGGCCGGGGCGATCTGGAACTCGTTGTAGTAGTCGCGCAGAAAGTTGATGACCTCCCAGTGCTGATCGGTCATTTCGACGCTTTCCGTTTGGGCCAGGTACTTGCCGACGTCCTCGTTCCATTCGGTCAGGTTGACGAGATAGCCTTCTTCGTCGGTTTCGTAGGACTTGCCGTTGACTTCAATGCTGGACATGAGTGTCTCCTTGGTAAACTATGGGGTGTGCTGTCTTGTTTATGACGAATGCCTTACAGCCAAGATTGGCAGGTCTTGTGTTCTGCGACGAGGTCGACGAAGCCGCCGTAATCGACGGTGGCGATGCCTTCCATGACGCGGTCGTGCATGCCACGCGCTTCGAGGTCCGGCGCGAGTGCATATACCTTGAAGCGCGACAGTGCATCGCGCAGAGTGGCTTCAGCCGCATTGCCGCGGGTGGCCGCATAGACGGCATCCTCGATCAGCAGGATCGCGCCGCCTTGCGCGACGCGCAGACAGGACTCCAGCGCATTGCGTTCGGCAGGTGATTTATTGACGATATTCAGCATGTGCATTCATTCCTTTAGAAGCTGAGGACAACGTCCATCTCTTCCATGAGTTTGCCCAGATCTGCGCGCGACATGACCGCGACGTCCACCAGCAGGTCGTCTTCGGTCAGGCCGCGGGCGGCCAGCGCTTCCTCTTCCACGTAGAGCTTCTCGATGTCGTAGCCATCCAGCGCGCGGTAGGTGGGCGAGAAGTTCTTGTTCTCGATGCCCTTGGTTTGCTGCCCCTTCTTCAACTGGAACACGCCGTCATCCATAAAGACGAGGCTGACGTCCTGGTCGAAGGCCGCGGTGATCAGCACCACTTCCAGCGATTCGAGCGCATAGACGGTGCCGTAGGGAGCCTTGCGATTGACGAACATGAACTTCTTGATGGTGCCTTCGCTCATGTCAGTCTCCAAACGTTACGAGGCGGTCGGCCTCGATGCCGGCTTCAACCAACTGGCCGAGTCCCGAAATGCGAAAGCCGGGGGCCAGATTCTCGTCACGGATGCCGCGGCGCAGGGCGGCGGCAACGCAGACCACGAGATCGAGCTTGTGCTCGGCGGCGAGCTTGGACCAGCGGGTGACGATGTTGCGGTCATCCAGCGGCGGCTCGGTCAGGGACGACGCGTTGTTCACGCCGTCGTTGTAGAAGAACACACGACGAATCTCGTGGCCCTTCTCCAGCGCGGCCTTGCAGAACAGGTAGGCGGAATCGCTGGCCTGGTGCTGGTAGGGCCCTTCGTTGATGGTGACTGCAAATAGCATGAACTGATTTTCCTGGAATGCGCTCAGAAGCGGATGTGGGTCGAGGCGTTGAGGTTGGCGCGCGAACCGCGCCAGTCGTCAATCAGGTACTTGGTGAAGGGCAGACCGGTCTTTTCGAAGAAGCGTGGCCAGCCGATGCGCTCGACCCAGTCGGCAAGGCGCTCCCAGGGGCGGGCGTCGGCCTTGTAGGTGCGCAGGATGTTGCCCACTACGGCGTTGACTTCGGGCCAGCGCGGCGAGTTGTTGGGCAGGCCCGACGCGACCAGCTTCATGAAGGTGGGCTTGCCGCGCGCGTTGGAGTTCTTGCCACCAACCCAGATCGCCAGCTTGGAATACTCCGGGTCGTTGATCTGCATCGGCGGGCAGGGGGGATAGCAGGCGCCGCAGCAGATGCATTTCTTCTCATCGACTTCGAGCGACGGCTTGCCGTTGACCAGCGCCGGCCGAATGGCGGCCACCGGGCAGCGGGCGACCACGGTGGGGCGCTCGCAGACGTTGGCGACCATGTCGTGATTGATCTTGGGCGGCTTGGTGTGCTGGATGATGACCGCAATGTCGGCCTGGCCGCCGCAGTTGATCTCGCAGCAGGAGGTGGACATATGCACGCGATTGGGCATTTCTTCGTTCTTGAACTCGTTGTAGAGTTCGTCCATCATCGACTTGACGACGCCCGAGGCATCGGTGCCGGGGATGTCGCAGTGCAGCCAACCCTGGGTATGGGACACCATCGATACCGAATTGCCGGTGCCGCCGACGGGGAAGCCGGATTTTTCCAGTTCGGCGATCATCGGATCGACCTTCTTCGGGTCGGCGACCATGAACTCGATGTTGGAGCGGATGGTGAAGCGGACAAAGCCTTCGGCAAACCTGTCGGCGATGTCGCACAGCTTGCGAATGGTGTAGACGTCCATCTGGCGCTGGGTGCCGGCGCGCACGGTCCAGATTTCATCGCCGGTGTGCGACACATGGTGCAGCACGCCCGGACGGGGCCGGTCGTGATACTTCCAGTTGCCGTAGTTCTTCAGCATCGTCGGGTGCAGGTGCGGCTTGTTGTCCGGCACGCCGCATTCGATGGCTTTGCGCAGCGGAGCGGCGGGTGTAGGTGCGTTTACTTGGGCGTTCATGCTCAATCTCCTCAGGCAGCGGCTTTTTTGGCGTTGATCTTGGCGACTTCTTCGTCCCAGCCGGCGGTATTCACGTAGGGATTCATGCGCGGCGCCGAGACCATGTTGGCGTCGATTTCAACCTCGATGCCCTCGAGGAAGTTGACCAGGCCGATGCGTTCGATCATTTCGCCGGTGCGCTCGTGCTCCAGCGCGTTTTCGGCAAAGAAATCGATGGCTTTCTGGCCCAGGTCGACCAGTTGCTGGTAGTCCTCGTCGTTCTGCAGTCTCATGAAGGGGATGACCACGGTGCCCATCAGGTCGCCGATCTTCAGGGTGCGCTTGCCGCCGACCAGAATCGTCGCGCCCTTGTCGACACCGGTGGCCAGCGCGCCGGTCATGACGTTGATGCAGTGCATGCAGCGCACGCAATCCTTGTTGTCGATTTCCAGTGCCTGGCTGTCATTGAGCGCGACGCTGCTGAAATGGTCGCCCTTGCGGACGTCCTTGATCTCCTTGATCTGCATCGCCTTGGTCGGGCAGCGGGCAACGACGTCGTTGACCAGCTCGTTCATGCCGTGTTTGGCAAACCACTTCTTCGCCAGCACCTCGTCGGTGCGGATGTTGTCGCGCCACGTGCCGATGATGGCCATGTCCGAGCGCTGGATCGAGTTCATGCAATCGTTGGGGCAGCCGGAGAACTTGAACTTGAACTTGTAGGGCAGGGCCGGACGATGGATATCGTCGAGGAAGGTATTGAGCACCTGCCGGTGGGCCTTGGCCTCGTCGTAGCAGGACTGCTCGCAACGCGACGCGCCGACGCAGGACATCGAGGTGCGCACCGACGGGCCGGCGCCACCCATGTCGAAGCCCATGTCGTTGATTGCGTCGAAGGCCGGTTGCACGTTTTCCGAGGTGGCACCCTGGAACATGATGTCGCCCGACTGGCCGTGGAAGGCAATCAGGCCGGAGCCGTGCTTTTCCCAAATGTCGCAGAACTGGCGCAGCGTCGCGGTGTTGTAGTGCATTCCGGGCGGCGGCATGATGCGCAGGGTGTGGAATTCGGCCGCATCCTTGAATACCGGCTTGCCGCCTTCGTCCTTGATTTCGGTGAAGCGCGGAATGACGCCGCCGCCGTAGCCGCGCACGCCGACCGTGCCGCCCTTCCAGTAACCCTTGCGGGTCTGGTAGGAGTGTTCGAGATGGCCGAGGATGTCGACCATATAATCCTTGTCCTTGGCCAGGCGCTTGAGGCCGGTGACAAAACTGGGCCAGGGGCCGCTTTCCAGTTGATCCAGATTCGGTGTTGGGTGCATGGGCTTGGCCATGGTTTGTCTCCTCGTGGTCGGGGGTAACTCGATTGAGGGATATTAGGAGTCTGTGCGGTGCACAAACCATACTCCCGAGAGGTAGTTGGACCTACCCAAAAGAGTTATATGCTTGCACCCCAATCCGGTGATGGCCGTTGACCCGTCGCTGGTGCCATAGTCCGTGTTCACACTAGAAGGAAATCCTTGGATACCGTTACCTCGCTCGACAAGTTTCGTGTGCCCATCGGCAATCAGGAGATCGAACTGCAGCAGTTCATCTTCGAGGCCGGTGGCATGCCTTTGCTGCGCACGCGCATTCGCGAGGCCAGTCGCTTCACCATTTTTGACGTCGATCCGGTTACCGCGGCGCGCTGGGGCAAAGTGCTGTGCGCTTGGGCCGCGGCGCAGCCGGGCATGGCTGACAAGGAAGGGGATGCAGTTTGAGTCACGCGCCGGAAGAGGCTTCAAGCCGGATGATCGATGTGGTGTTTTCGCTCGAAGAGGGCACGCTGGCTGACGACCACGCCAGTGCCTTGTCCCTCGCGGTGCGCCGCGCCTTGCCCTGGCTCGATGAGGAGCCGGAGGCCGCCATCCTGCCGCTGTCGGGCTTGGCCCGCGGCAATGGCGTGCACTTTGTCGGCCGCCGCAGCCGCCTGGTCTTGCGCCTGCCGATTCACCGTGGCGCCAGCGCCGACTCTCTGACGGGAACCCGGCTCGATCTGGATGGCGTTGCGCTGAAGGTGGGCGCGAGCAGTGTTCGCCCGTTGTTTCCCGCCCGCGGCGTGGTCTATTCGCATTTCGTCAGCGTCGGCACGGACGACGAGATCGAGTTTCTGGCGCGCTGCACGTCTCTGCTGGCAGAGCGCAGCCTGAAGCCGCAACTGATTACCGGCAAGGCGCGGGAATTGCGCGCCCTGGCCGGTCTGGTGCGCGGTTTCAGCCTGATGTTGCATGGTCTGGCAGCCGCTGAATCGCTGGCTGTGCAGGAAAGCGGCCTGGGCGAGCACCGTGCGCTCGGCTGCGGCATTTTCGTTCCCCATAAATCGGTCGTCGCCGTCGGCGACTGACATCACTCAAGCGAGGAGATTCCTCATGTCTGAAGTTGCCGCCGTGACGCTCGATGTGAGCGGCCTGCCTTGTCCGGCACCGCTGCTCGGAGCCAAGAAGCTGATTGACGACCTGCAGCCCGGTCAGACCCTGCGTCTGATTTCCGACTGTCCGGGTACCGCGGATGATCTTTTTGCCTGGGCCAAAGTGACCGGAAATGTCGTGCTCGGCAGCGAGAAACTGGCTGATCGCAAGACTGCCTACCTGATCCAGCGCGCGGGCGGCGCCAGTGCCACGCCGATTGCGCATGTGACGCTGGACATGCGCGGCGTGTCCTGCCCCGGCCCCATCGTGCAGGCGAAGAAGCTGCTGGACGGCATGAAGGCCGGCGAGGTGCTGCAACTGGTCAGCGACTGCCCGGGCTCGGCGGACGACATCACGTCCTGGGCCAAGGCAGGCGCGGCCGTTCTGCTCTTTTCACACGAATCGGGACGCGGCGTCCACGAGTTCTATTTGAAGAAGGCCTGATGGCCTGCTTCAAATCAAATCTATTTTTTATGACCCATCCCCCAGCCCTTTCACCAAGGGAAACGGTGACCAGTTAGAGGAGACCCCATGAGCTACACCATCAACGGCGTTGAAAAAGAAGTCAACGAATACGGCTACCTGCTGGAGCCTGATTTCAGCGAGGAGGCGGTGCACATCATCGCCGCGGCCTGCGGCATTACGCTGACGGACCAGCACTGGAAGGTCGTCAATTTCCTGCGCGAGAGATACAAGGAAGACGGCCACACGCCGAACATGCGCAACCTGATCAAGGGCCTGCAGGAAGAAGGCGGCATGCCCGAGGCCGACAGTGCGCTGTTGTTCGAATTGTTCCCCGATGGCGGCGCCGCCAAGGAGGGTTGCAAGGTCGGTGGTCTGCCCATGCCTCTGGGCAAGGGAGGCTATTGAAAATAGCCTCCCTTGCCTTTCAGGCAAGGGCAATTGGGTGCCCCCACCCCCCGGCCCCCGCCCGGGCGGGGGTGACTAGTCAGCTCGCTACGCTCGAATGAGATGAACCATGGCCATTAGGATCCGCTCCAGTTTCCACGCCGGCGGCAAGCCACGCTCAATGGCGGAACTCGCCGGTGTCATTGCGATGCTGGGCTGGAAGCTGGCGATCGATTCGATCAAGCGCATGCGCGAGGCGGAATACGATATCGACCTGGGTGATGCCTACTTCGACTTCGTCTGCGAGTTCATGGTGTTTCTCGCGCATGCGGCGGATCGCATCGCCTACCGCGAACTTACGGCCGAGCAGCGCAGCGAGTTCACCACCGCGCTGGCGCAGCGCATGGCCGAAGCGATCGAGGACAATCGCGACATGTTGCTGGTCGATGTGACGCCGGGCAAGTGCCGGCAGCACTTTGTCGATCTGTTCAACCAGCGCGGCGCAGAGTATGGCGATCACGGCTACACCGAGAGCGGGCCGGACTTCGGTTTTCGCCGTTGTTTCGCCGCCTGCCTGAAGGAGATCCTGCCGGAGAAGGATCGTCTCTGGGCGGTCGATCAGGTGATGGAAATCGAATCGCCCGAGGCCATCAAGGCGCTCGAGAAAACCCTGGCGGGCCTGTTTCATCCGCAAGCCGGAAGTCGGCCCGCGCGGCGCGGCGCGGCAAGCGCACAGGAGTAGTCTCGTGCCCGGTCCCTTCGACCTCGACGACGCAGCCGGCTATCAGCGGTGGCGCGAGCGCAAGCTCGACAGTGCACCGCGCCGCGTCGAGGATATTCTGGTGGCCCTTGATGACCCTCGCGCATTGACGGCGGCGGAGCTTGAGCGGCTGCTGGAACGCTGCGCGACGACCAACATGGCGATCTACTCCAGCAATACCGCCGGCAATCCGGACAAGGAAATTCCGCGTCGGCTGGGCACCCAACTGGGCCTGCATCGCCTCGACAGCCACTGGCTGACCGACGACGACGCGATTTCACCGATCTCGGTGCGTGGCGCGGAACAGCGTGGCGAACGCCGGGAGTTCATTCCCTACACCGACAAGCCGATCAAGTGGCACACCGACGGCTATTACAACCTGCCGGAACGCACCGTGCGCAGCGTGTTGCTGCATTGCGTGCAGAGCGCCGAGTCGGGCGGCGAGAACCAGCTGCTCGACCACGAGATCGCCTACATCCTGCTGCGCGACCAGAATCCCGACTACATCCGCGCCCTGTCCCAGGCCGATGTCATGACCATCCCGCCGCGCATGGACGAGAGCGGCGTCGCGCGCGCTGCCCAGTCCGGGCCGGTTTTCTCGGTGGATGGCGAGGGCTTTCTGCACATGCGCTACACGGCGCGCACCATCAGCATCGAATGGCGCGGCGATGCCGCGACGCAGGCGGCGGTGGCGGCCTTGACTCGTCTGCTTGCGGCGCCGACGGCGTGGACCCTGCACGGACGTCTGGAGCCTGGCATGGGATTGGTCTGCAACAACGTGCTGCACGACCGCTCGACCTTTGTCGATGGACCGCAACGCCAGCGGCTCTTGTACCGGGCGCGCTACCACGAGCGCGTCGCCGCCTGGCCGCGCCAGATGGCAGCCTGAAAGGCGCGGCGGTAACAGCGGTGGTCAGCCTGCGGCGGCCGCCAGCAGATCTTCCAGTCGAGCCAGTTTTTCGCGCGGCCGCCCCTGTCCGGCGGCGACCTCCACCGCATTGATCTTCTGCCAGCCGGCGAAGTCGACCAGCTGCGCGCCGCGTTCGGCAAGCAGGGCGTCGATCAGCGCGCCGCCTGGTTTGCCGCCTGCCTCGTGGTCGGCGAGATCGGCCAGGATCAGCTCGGCCACCGCCAGCGAGTCGGCCCGGTTGGCGGGCACCACGCCCTGCGGACCGCGCTTGCACCAGCCTGCCGCATAGACGCCGGGTTCGACGCGTCCGTGTTCGTTGGCGACAATGCCGCGCGCCTCGTCGAAGGGCAGGCCGGGGAAGGGCGTGCTGCGATAGCCGACGGCGCTGATCACGGTGTCGGCAGGAATCGTGAAGGTCTCGCCGCTGGGGATTGCGCGGCCGTTTTCGACACGGGTCTTGTCGAGCAGCAGTTCCCGCGCACGGCCTTCGCCGAGTATGGCCACCGGCGCCGCACGGAACACGAAGTGAATGCGCAGCGGTCGCCCGAGCTGCTCGCCGCGTGCGGCATAGCCGCGAAGCACCTCGAGGTTTTTCCCTGCCAATTTCTTCTGCTCCTCGTTCAGTTCGTCCGGCAAGGCTTGCGGCAATTGCGCCGGATCGACCAGCGTGGCCACGCGCGACAGTTCGCCGAACTCCGCCAGTTCGGCGGTGGTGAAGCTCGCCTCGAGCGGACCGCGGCGACCGATCAGCCAGATGTCCTCGATCTGAGCGGACTCGAACGCGGCGCGGGCATGGGCGCACAGGTCCGAACTCGCCAGTTCGTCGCGCGTCTTCCCCAGCAGGCGGGCAACGTCGAGCGCCACATTGCCGTTGCCGATGATCGCGACCGATTTTCCGTCGAGCCTGGGTTCGAGCGCGCGGCCGTCGGGAATGCCGTTGTACCAGGCCACGAATTGTCCCGAGCCATACACGCCGTCCAGATCCTCGCCGGGGATGCCGAGCCGGCGATCCTCAAGAGCGCCGATGGTGATGACCAGCACGTCATAGGCAGCCTTGAGCTCCTCATAGGAAATGTCGCGACCGATGGCGACGTTGCCCAGAAAGCGCACGTCGTCCTTGCCCAGCGTGCGCTCGAATTGCCGTGCGATGTTCTTGGTGCCCTGATGATCCGGCGCGACGCCGCCGCGTAGCAGGCCGAAAGGGGTCGGCAAACGGTCAAAAATGTCGATGCGGGCGCCGGAAAGTTTTCGCCCCAGGGCGTCGGCGACGTAGCAGCCTGAGGGGCCGGCGCCCACAATGCCGATGTGCAGAGTGTTCCGGCTCATGCCTCTGCCTTGATCTCGGCCGCAGTGGCTCCACGAAAGCGCAGCTGAAAATAGGGCGCCGCCTCAGGCAAGGGCCCGTCGGCGGTTTCGAGGACGTTGGCGAGGTGGTGCTCGGCCTGCTGTTGGGTCAGCATGTAGAGCTCGCTGCATATCTGGCGGGCGATATCGCCGGGCCAGTCGTTGGGCAGCAACTGCCTGGGCAATTGCGGATCGCGCAACTGGACGCGGCGGAATTCGTGAATCAGCAGCGTGCGCACACAAAAAGCTTGCTCCGGGTCGAGTTCGCGAGCGGCTCTTATGGCGCGCGTTACGGGGCGGAAGCAGTCGCTGAAGCGCTTGTAGTCCTCGGCGACGGCGTCGAGGTTCCAGCATTCACGCACCAGCTTCTGCAGCGGCCGGCTCGACAGCGCACCCAGGGTGCGGCCCTGTATCACCACCACCTTGTCGTGAGTACCGGTGCTCTGCAGGATGTCGAGCACCGCCTCGTCGTTGGCATAAGGGTGCGCCAGTACGCCGGGCGCAATGACGCCAAAGCCCTCCCAGAGGAGTTCGCGGCGTAGAGCGTCGCGCTGCGCGGGAGCCAGTATGCCGCCGCCGGTGAACACGACTTGCCAGGCGCCGTCCCATTGTTGGCGCGGATCGTCGTAGATTCGCCGGTAGGCGTGTTCGAAACGGCGGCGGCCGGTAGCGGTCAGGCTGTAGTAGCTCTTGCGACCGATCTGTTCCGAGACCAGCCATTTTTCCTTGGAGAGTCGGAACACACTGGTTCTCACCAGGCGCGGGTTTATCCCCAGCGGCTCGACGAGCTTGATGAAGCTGCCAAGCCACACGGTGCCTCCGTGCGGCGCAATCGCATCGCCGTAGATGGTGATGATCAGCGAGTTGGCGCGCAGCGTATGGTCGGCCAGAAATACGTCCAGCCACTGGCGGATAAAGCGATTTTTCATGTCCGGAACCTTCCCTGAATAGATGGTTCAAATGATACCACTGAGATCATTATTATGTAACACGTTGTCGCCTCGCGTAGCGGGACGGCTTCCCAGTAATAGACGGTTGCTTTGCAAAAGACTATAAAAAAGCTGGAAAAACAATAGATAAAGAGATATTTGTTGAGATATCAAAAAGAAATTGACAGTCACTAAGTGATACACTATTATTATACATAAGCAATTAATATGTATCGCAAATATTCATGATGCGTCGCGGATTCAAAGTCCTGCAGTCATTTGGAGCGATTCTGCGAGGACACCTGTTAGCGCTGGAATTTTCTGGAGAGCTGAAATGAGGACGTTCAAGACATACGACAAGGGCGATGTTCTGCCCGAGGACTACAAGAAGGCTTTGATCAACCTGATGTCCTTCCAGGCCGACTCCGAATACGCCGGTGGCCAGCGCGTGGCCGAAAACCATCGCTACGCGACGCGTCCGGAAGAGGCCTATCGCCTGTCCAAGAAAGTGTTCGAGGAGATGGGGCACGCGTTCTATGTGTGGAACCTGCTGCAGGAACTGGGCGTCGATGTCGATGCTCGCCTCTACGAGCTTTCCCATAATCCGGAGAATCCTGATCCGAAAAAGGTGAACGTGATCAACGGCTTCCGCAAGGAAAACTGGTCCAAGTTCTTCGAGTGCTGGGAGGATGTCGCTTTGTTCTCGACCGTGGTCACGCCGGCTGCCGTGGCTTTCCTCGGCCAGTATCGCGACTGCTCCTACCTGCCCTGGGCACGCGTCAATGTGCGCATCCACAAGGAGGAGTACGGCCATCTTGCCTTTGGCGTCTGGGCGTCGAAGCGCTGCATCGAATTCGGCGGCGAGAAGACCCGCGAATTCATGCAGCAGCGTATTCCGAAGTTCATGCAGATGGGCCTGGGTTTTTACGGTCGCCCCTCAGCCGGCGGCGAGAAGTCGCAGATGTTCGACATCTATTACGAGTACGGCATCAAGGTGAAAAAGCCCGAGGAACTGCAGACCGAATATCTGGAGTTGCTCGATTCCCGTCTCAAGGACGTCGGCCTGATCATGCCCACCGGTGTCGAAGCCGACTACGACATGCGCATGGGTTACGAAGCCGAACATCCGCTGGCCGCCTGATTCCATGCCTGGTTCTCCCCAGCAGTTGATCGACGGCGAGATCGCCGAACTCAGGCGCTTCGGTTACACGCCGTTCGGCGATGCGGCGCCTGACTGGGCGGGCATGTGGGAACTGCTGCGGGGAGACTTCGCCACCGTGCAGCGCGCGCGCGTGCCGAGCTACGCCGAGATGGGCCCGTGGCCACAGGAAGGCGCGCGCATCTACATGCGCCGTCGCCTGCTGGCGGATCGCCTGTTCGAGGAATGCCAGGCACTCTACCGGCGCCTGCATGGCGAAGGCATCAACACCGAACTGGTGGAAGCCTATTCCCTGGCGCGGGATGCCTACGAGGAAGCCGTGCTGGACTTCGGCAAGGCCCGTGAAATGCTGGAAGACGTTTTCACCAGAACTGTCGACCTGGTGCCGGCGAACCGGTAATTCGACCTGCCTCCCACCGAGGCCTTTGTGGCCAGCGCAAGCACATCGCCCTTGGCAGAGACCATGGGCTAACAGGTTCTTCTGGGAGTATGATTTCTCCGACATAAGGAGGACACAAGGTGAAGCCAGTGCCAAGCAAGAATCGTTTAGTGACCGCAGCAGTTGTCTCGATCCTGCTCAATATTCCGGTCGTCTATGCTGCGCAGGAAGTGGCAGCACCCGAGGCGCAAGCCTGGATCGACATTGCCACATTTTCCGGGATGGGTATGCCGATGGGCGGCAACCCGATGGGCGCCCTCGGCGGCATGTTCGGTGGCAAAGGCAGCGCTGGCGCCAATACTTTCGGCAACACTCGCACCATGAGCGCCGGACGCTGGGTGGATGTCACTGTTCGAGCGCGTGCCAACCAAAGTCTCGACGAGGCGACGCAGGCGGTGCCGGCAGGGTTTCTGAGTCCGGCCCTTGCATTGAAGACACCGAAGAACGCTCCGCCGGCCCCGCGCGATGACGAGGAAGTAACTCGAGAGCCCCATGAAAAGCCCAAGGGGCGCATGCTTCTCTACTGGGGTTGCGGCAATGAGATTCGCCCGGGGCAGCCGAAGATTCTCGACATGGCGACTGCGACTCCTGGTGATTACGCCAAGTTTTTTGTCGCGCGCAGTGCAACCCAGCGCGGCGCTCATAGCGCCGCCGGTCGCCCGGTGTGGCCCAATCCGGACGATAGCCGGATGGTACCGGCCGACGCTTCGCTGCTTGGCGAGCATGCGTATTCCGGCAAGGGCATCCCCGACGGCTTCCGCTTCCAGATACCCGCGGCACAGGATCTGATGCCGCCATTGTCGCTGGAACAAGCCGACAAGAACGGTGCCACCGATCTGAGCTGGAATTCGATTTCCACCGCGCGCGCCTACTTCGTTTCGGCCATGGGCAGCAATGGCAAGGAAGATATGGTGATGTGGAGTTCAAGCGAATTGGCGGATACCGGTTTTGGACTGATGGACTATCAGACCAATGCCGCAGTCGATCGCTGGCTCAAGGAAAAGGTACTGCTGATGCCGAATACCACCAGTTGCACGGTTCCCAAGGGCATTTTCGGCGAGCACGGCGGCATGCTGCGCTTGATTGCCTATGGCGACGAGTTGAATCTGGCGCATCCGCCACGGCCCAAGAATCCGAAGGTCAAATGGGAGCCGGTGTGGGCGGTCAAGGTACGCGTCAAGGCCGTCACCAATGGCATGCTCGGGATGTCGGCACAGGGTATGGCAGGTCGCTCGGGAACATCGCGTGAAGCGCGCCCCGATCGAAACAAAGGTCAGAGCGAAGAAAGCCAGACCGTGCCAACGCTTCCGGAACCTATTGAATTATTGAAAGGCATTTTCGGGCGCTAGGCGAGCGGAAACAAGAGAAATATCTGGGGCCGGAATTTTGCGTCAATGAATTGGGACTGCAGGCCACGCGAATGTGCCCAGGTGTCAGACGCCTGACAAGGATTTATGCACTTCCATCGTTGAATCTTGCGGCGAGTGCCTTTCGCACCTCCGCCAGTACCGGCGCCCACTGCCCGAACTGAGACTGCCGGAACAGCCTTGCAGTCGGGTACCAGGGGCTGTCCTCGCGTTCCAGCAGCCAGCGAAAGTCGGGGGCGAAGGGAAGCAGGACCCACACGGGTTTGCCCAGCGCACCCGCGAGGTGCGCAACGCTCGTATCGACCGTGATGACCAGATCGAGGGTCTCGATGAGCGCCGCGGTGTCGGCAAAATCCCGGAGTCGTTCGCTGAAGACGCGAATGTTGGAGTGCTGGCGAACGAACAGCTCGTCTTCTTTGCGAAACTCTTTTTGCAGGCAGATGAATTCGCCGGCGTCGCCGATGAGATCGGCAAGCAGGGCGAGCGGCAGCGAACGGTTGCGGTCGTTTCCGTGTGCTGGGCTGCCGCCCCAGACGAGGCCGACGCGAGGCTTGTTGCGCGGCCCTAGCAAAGCATGCCATGCGGCAACTTTTTGCGGATCGGAATGCAGGTAGGGCACATCGGCGGGAATCGAGTCAAGCCGGGTGCCGAACGCCAGCGGCAGACTCATGAGCGGCGTCTGAAAATCGAATGGCGGCAGGCCTTCGGTGTAATCGAGCAGGGTATCCACCCCCGCCAGTGTTTGACACAGCGATTTGAGCGCAGGAGGGACTTCAAGCACGACGCGGGCGCCCCGGGCCGCTACGAGCTGCGCATAGCGGCAGAATTGCAGGGTGTCGCCAAAGCCGTGCTCGGCGTGCAGCAGGATGGTTTTCCCGGCCAGCGGGACTTCGCCCAGCCAAAGTGGCTGTGCAAAGCTTCTAACGGCGCTCAGCGACGGTCCATGCTTCCATCGCCATTCGTACTTGCGCCATCCAAGATCGAAGTCCCCCAGCAACAGTCTGCACAGGCTCTCATTCCAATGCACCTCCGCATAGTCCGGTTTGATCTCGAGGGCGCGGCCATAGCTCTCCAGCGCCTCTTCATAGCGCTGCAGCTCGCGCAAGGTGTTGCCGCGGCCGTGGAGTGCGAGTGCATAGTCGGGCTTGATCTTGAGCGCCCGGTCAAAGCTCTCGAGCGCTTCCTCCGGGCGCTGCAGTTCAAGCAATGCGGTGCCGCGGTTGCTCAGCGCCGGTGCATAGTCCGGCTTGACCATGAGCGCCCGCTCGAACAACTCGACGGCCATCGGGGAATTTCCCTGTTGTGCAGCAATGGTTGCCAACAATTGCAGCGCATCGAAGTGCAAGGGTTGTGACTGCAATATCTCCCTGTACAACGTCTCCGCCAGATCCAGTTGGCCTTGCTGGTGCATGGCAAGTGCGGTCTGCAACTTGACAGCAATGGCTTCTGCCGCCGCCCTGGTCATGGGCCTCGGCAGAGGCTTGAGTGTCCTACGCTGCTTCATGGTGTATCCGGCGCAAGGAGTGTCGATCAGTGAGCTGCATGGCCCGAAGTATCGATGCGCCTCCCGCCACCTGTCAAATGTGAGCCGCATGGCCGACAAAACAGCAAACCCGGCCCGCCTGAGGCGAGTCGGGCTTGCTGGGTTGCCTGCCTACTGCTTCGGCTGGAATGCCATCGAGCGCCCGGAAATGGTGAACGCATCGGAGAAACACATGCCTTCTTCGGCGCCCTGATTCTTCAGCGTCGGGAAGATGGCCTCGACCATTTTCACCGAACCGCAGGCGTAGATCTCATGGCCTTTGAGGTCGGGGAAATCCTCGAGAATGGCTTCGTGTACCAGGCCGGTGCGACCGCTCCACTTGTCTTCGGGTGCGGCATCGGAAAGCACGGGGATGAAGTGGAAGTTCTCGTGGTCGCGCGCCCATTCCAGCGGCAGATCGGGCAAGTACAGGTCGGCCAGCTTGCGCACGCCCCAGTACAGATAGATGGGGCGCTTGAGGCCGCGATGGAAGGCATCCTCGACCATGCTCTTGACCGGTGCGAACCCTGTTGCGCCGGCGACGAAAACGATCGGCCGCTCCGATTCGCGCAAGGAAAAATCGCCCAGGGGACCTTCGAACTTCACGGCGTCGCCTTCCTTCATCTGTTCGAATACGTGCGTGGTATAGCGGCCGCCCGGCATCAGGCGAATCTGCAGTTCGATCAGATCGGGTTGATGCGGCGGATTGGCGAAGGAGAAGGCACGGCGCTGGCCATCGTCGAGAATGATGTTGAGATATTGCCCGGCCCGGAACGGGATCTGTTGCCCTTGCGGCAGCTTGAGCAGGACGCGCATGACGTCGTGGGTAAGCCTTTCCAGCTTCGCCACATGGGCCGTGTATTGGCGGATGGCGCTGGGCGCGGTCGACGCTTCATATTCGATCTCGACATCGCCGAGTGCCGTGGCGCAGCACAGCAGCACCTTGCCTGCCGCGCGTTCCTCGGCGGAAAGGGCCGCGGGCTGGTACAGCCCGGGATCCACATTGCCGCTCAGTACGGTGCATTTGCACTGGCCGCAGCCGCCGTTGCGGCATTCGTAGGGCAGGTTGATTTCCTGCCGCAGGCCGGCATCGAGCAAGGTTTCGTCGAAGCGGATGGCGACCGTCTTGTGGTCGGGGTGGAAAGTCACCGTCGCCTCGGCCTTGCCGGCACCCATGCGCTTGGGCGGCAGCCAGGGGGCCAGGAACAGCAGGAGGGACAAGCCAACGATGCCGAACCACAGGTAAAGCGGGTTGACGACATAGACCAGCGCCAACACCGGCATCTGGAACCAGTCCAACTGGATGTTGGTGGGCACCACCAGCATGTCGGCCTCGCCGCCCTGACTCACAACCGGCTTGACCAGGGCGAGGACGATGAACATCAGGGTGAAGGCGATGGCGATCGATCGCGGCGGGTTGATGTGGGCGCGCGGCACCCGTTGCACGTGTACCCAGGCGATGACGCCGGCGATCAGTGGCGCGCCGAGGTGAACGAAGGCCAGCAGCGTGAACAACCGGCTGGTGACGTTTTGCTGATAGATGAAATTGCGGATCAGGGTGCCGTTGAACATCGGCAGCACGTCGAACCACTCGGCGATCGCCACGACCACGAATTGAGCGAGTTTGTCCCACACCAGCATGAAGCCGTTGAGACCGGAGATATACACCAGCCAGATCAGGGCGACACCGGTGACCCAGGAGAACCAGCGGAAGCCGCGGTAGCGGTCATAGGCGAAGTGCCGCAGCATGTGCAGCAGCATGGTCAGGATCATGCCGTCCGTGGCGTAACGATGCACGCTGCGCATGATGCCGCCGGCCCACCATTGGTTGTGGGTGATGCGCTCCACGGATTGGTAGGCATCGTGCACGCCGGTTTCGGCGAAAACATAGAGATAAATCCCGGTGCCGACCAGCAGCCAGAACTGCCAGAAGGTGATGGTGCCCAGATGGTAGAAAGGGTTGATCTTTTCACCGAAGGCGGCGTTGAACAGGTTCTCGGCACGCATGAAGAACCAGCGCACGAGCTTTTGAAGGAGATTCAGCATTGTCTTTATCCGCGCAGAAGGATGGGGGTTGGGTTCGGTGTGCTCGTGATTGTCCGGTGGCTCTTATTGGAAAAACAGACCGCCTTTGTCCGGATTGAAGTCGATCACCAGCACCTGCGCCGGCTTCAGCGTGACTTGTGCTTCCTTGACGTAATTGAAGCCGGGGTTGACCAGGTTGTCATTCATTTTCACGGCGAGCTGGTAGGTCCCGGCCTTGATTTCGAAACGCTTATAAACCGTTGAGACACCATCCTTCGAAAGTCCCGTGGGATGCATCACGGTTTCGAACATCGGCTTGCCGTCGAGCTCAAGTTGCAGCTTGATGTCGGAACGCCCGCGTGGGCAGTCGAGCGGAGCGCGCATGTTGGGAGGCATCTTGGCCAGTTCTTCGGCTGTGCGCTGGCGACACTCGCGTCCGCCCAGGTGACTCATCGACAGCTTGATCAGGGCCGCGTCGTCCGGTATCTGCTTGTAGGTAGGCGCGGTGGCGAAGTAGCCGATGAAGGCGGCGAAGGCGCCATAAAGAATGATCTGGCCGACGATGGCGGCGGGTTTAGGCATGATGTAATGTTCTCCGGGAATATGCGGGTGGTTTGCTGCTGGTGACCATCCGGGTTTCGAGTTGGGTTCTGAATTCGTTTGCGGCAGCGGCCAGTTGTTTGTTCTCGTTGCGGGATGCAAAAACCAGACGTAGCCGATCCTGCGGTACCAGGCTGCGCAAATGAGGTTCGCGCTGGTGGGCAAGACGCTCTTGTGTCCATTGCATGCCGAGGCGAAAATCGCAGCCGCCCTCGCGACAGCCGGTGACCATGATGCCATCGACACCGCTGCGCAGCGCATATTCGATGAAGGAAGGTGGCAGCATACCGGTGCACAGCAGGCTGATGGCCGCCGTGTTCGCGCTCGCCAGGCCACGCACATCGGCGCCCTTGTCGCAGCCGAAAACCACAAGCTGAGTGGTGCCGGCGGGTTGCATCCGGAGCCTTCCCAGCTCGGTTTCGAGCTGCTGGCGCATGGCGTCGACCGGTTGCTGCGGCATGTCGATGCCCGTCATCAGTTTCTCCTGGCTGCGGAAGGGCGTTGATGAGGGGCACGAACCGGCGCAAATACCGCAACTGGCACACAGGTCGCGATCGACCAGGGCGATTTTGTGGCCCGGCTTGTCGGGATGCACCGCCATGGTGATTGCCTCATACGGGCAATCGGCGTGGCAGCGACTGCAACCGTTGCAGTTGGCCGCGTCGACCAGGGCGATCGGCTGGGCCTTTGGATGAGGCAGAAAAGGCAGGGCGAAGAGCAGGATCGTGGCGCCGAATATCAGCGTCCACACTGCCGCAGGGGAGGTGATGTCGGTCAGCGGATGGATGAACAGGATGAACCAGTCCAGTGGCAGATCGGCAGGCACCAGGGCCAGGTTGGCGGGCGCTCCGCTCAGTGCCGGCTTGATTACGGCCAAGGCCAGAAAGCTGGCCAGAATTCCCAGCATCAGCCGCCGCGAAGGCAGGTAATCCACCCGGCTGATGCGATTGACATGGGCCCACAGACCGAGGATCAACATCAGCGGGACACCGATGTGGATGAACACCAGCACGGTGAAAAAGCGGTCGCTGATCGAGTCTGGCGCAAGAAAATTGCGTGCCGTCGGCTCGTTGAAAAAGGGCAGCCAGTCCAGCAGTTCCGTGGTGGCGATGGCGGAGAACTGCGCCAGGCGATCCCAGACGATCCAGTAGCCGCCGATGCCGGAGATATACGCCAGCCAGATCAGCGGCACGCCGGTGACCCACGAATACAGACGGAAACCGTAGTAGCGACCATAGGCCCACTCGCGCACCAGATGCAGCATCATGACCAGGACGAAGGCGTCGGAGGCATAGCGATGCAGGCTGCGCAGGATGCCTCCCAGGTACCACTGCTGTTGTGACAGATAGCCGATCGAGCTGTAGACGCCTTCGATGCTGGTATCCAGCACCGTGTAGAGATAAAGCCCGGTGGCAACCAGTATCCAGAGGAAATACAGGCCCAGGGCACCCAGATGACGCAGCGGATTGTCGGCGCCGCCAAACGAGGCATCGAAAAAGTTCTCGATGCGTTCGAAGAGGGTTTGCGCGTTGCCGCGCAAGGCTGCGTGTACGCTCACGTTGGGGAGGTTCCATCATGCCGGGACTAGTTGACGAATGCCGACTATTAGCGGTTGATGATATGCAAGTCGGGAGCATTCCGACTTGACTCGAATCAACCGGATTGAATCTTGTCGTTGCGGCGATTTCTCATGAAGCTGAAGGCCAGCCAGACCATGAAGATCATGAAGGTGACGAAACCGGCGATGTCGAAATACAGCGCATAGTTGGTGCGGTATTTCCCGCTGATGGGGTCGTAAACCGAGCAGAGTATTCTGACGCGGTCGACGATCTCCGCCAGGGTGCTGGTCTGCGGTGGAATCGGGGAGCCGGTGATCATTGCCTTGAGTGGTTCCGCCAGGTCTGCGGCAGTAAAGGTCTCGCCATATATTTGCCTGAAGATCTTTCCATCGGCGTCGACGATGGTGACCTGGTTCATGTGGTCAAAACCTGCCGCCG
Organism: Sulfuritalea sp.; assembly: GCA_023229685.1. Taxonomy (GTDB): domain Bacteria; phylum Pseudomonadota; class Gammaproteobacteria; order Burkholderiales; family Rhodocyclaceae; genus Sulfuritalea. The sequence goes on along the minus strand of JALNYT010000001.1, from coordinate 16,074 downwards.
TGGCCACATAGCTGAAGCCGAAATTCTGCGTCAGATCGTCGATGATTGCGGCGGCAGGGCTGAGGAACTCCCAGTTGGGCAGATGGATGCCGTACTGGGAGGCAAAGGCTTTCATCGCCTGGGGCGAGTCGAAGGGTTGGTTGAAGCCGATGCTGACAATATTGAAACGGTCCGGCCCCAGCACGTTGACCGTTCCCTCCACGGCTTTTTGCAGATTCTTCGTGGTGGTGGGGCAGACGTTGAAGCAGGCGGTGTAAACAAAATTCACCAGCAGCGGTTTGCCGCGGTATTTGGCGAGCGGTGTCGGTCGCCCCTCGCGATCGAGCAGAACATGGTCGCCAACGGGTTTGCCGATTACGCTCTGCGATAGTTGCAGCGCCGCCTTGTCGTCGAGTGTGTTCAGCGCCAAGCCGCTGCGGTCGCCCTGTGGCCGTGCCACAAGCCCGGGCGCCGTGTCGCCGGCGCCGACTCCTGCGCAAGCGGCAAGCATGACTACCGCGAGGGCGGTTCGGAGAGAAGTGCGAATCAAGGAGGCCGCCTGCCTAGAAGCGAGCGTCGATGATTGCGGCCGTGAGTACCAGCGTCAGCTGCGCCAGCGAGGCATGGAAGCAGCTCATGGCTGTTTCACGGTTGGTATTCTGGACCAGGCGCCAGGCCTTCTGCACGAACAGGCCGCCGCCCACGGCGGCACCTGCAAAGTAGATTGCGCCGAGTCCGAACGCCAGCGGCAGAAACGATGCCGCCACGAGCACCAGGGTGCTGGCAAAAATGGTTTGCGCCGCGCGCTTGTCACCGACGACCACCGGCAGCATGGGAACCCCTGCGGCCGCGTAGTCATCACGATAGGCGATCGCCAGGCTCCAGAAGTGCGGCGGCGTCCACAGAAACAGGACGAAAGCCAGAGCAAGCGGTACGGCGCCGAGATGCGGGTCGGCGGCGGCGGCGCCCGCCAGTACGGCCCAGCTGCCGGCCAGCCCGCCAAACACGATGTTGAGCCAGGTGCGACGTTTGAGCCAGACCGTGTAGACGATGGCGTAGAAGAAGGCGCCGAGGAAGGTGAACAGCGCTGCCCATGCATTCAGCGCGATCCATGCGGCGGCGACGGACAGCGCCATCAGGCCGAAGATGACCACCAGCCAGATCGGCCCGTGCTCGATTTCGCCCGTGGCGAAAGGCCGGTTGCGGGTGCGCGACATCATGGGATCGGTATCGTGCTCGTAATACTGGTTGAAAGCGCCCGCGCTGGCGGAGGAAATCAGCACGGCGAGCGTCAGCGTGATCAACTGTGCCAGACTGAGGCTGGGCCCCGCGCTTACCGACAAGCCTGCCAGGGCGGTAAAGGTGATGACGACGCCGATGCGCAGCTTGAACACTCCGGCGATGGCTCGGAAAGTCAAGCCGGAGGATTGTTTGGTGGGCAGCGTCGATTCCATAGTTTGTTCGTGGGGTGTCGTCCTGATTATCTTCTATCGTAACCTGCTTGAATCGGTCCTGCGTTGCAAGCCCGATTCAGGCAGGCCCCCCCGCACCCAAGTGCGGGGGAACCTTATACCTGAATCAGCCAGTCATCAACTAAGACCCCAGACTTCGGACAGGTACTTCCAGTTCACGAAGTAATAGAGGACGAAGCAGACCAGCAAGGTCATTGCCAGGACCACCGTACCGGCTACGTTCGTATGCTCTTGGCTGCCTGTAGCGGAAGCGCTGGCGGCTACGGTCTGGTCCGGGATCGGCACGGGCTTGTCGTGGGTCGCGCCGCCGTCGAGCTTCTTGCCGAACAGCAGCGAACCGACCACCAGCAGGATCCACAGACCGCCGCCGATGACCGCGATCACGCCGAAGATACCGGTCAGACCCATCATCAGGTAGGCGGCACCCGGCCATTCATACTGGAATGGAGCACCCGAGAAAGCCATGTCCCAGTGACGGCGGGAAACGCCGAGGGTACCGGCCCCCATCATCACGAGGGACAGCACGATCATGCTGAGACCGTACAGGTAGGGCTGGATCTGGCACAGCTTCGGGAAGATCATTTCGCGCTTGAACACCGTGGGTACCAGCAGGTAGGTGATCGACATGAAGGCCAGCGTAGTGCCGACGACGACTGTCGCATGGAAGTGACCCGGCACGTAGAAGGTGTTGTGCATCAGCATGTTGATCTGCTCGGTGCCCAGCACGACGCCCGAGATGCCGCCGATGAAGCCGAAGCCGACCAGGGAAATGAACATGCCCGAGAACATCGGGTTGCCCCAGGGTGCCTTGCGCAGCCACTCGAACAGGCCGTTGTTGAAGCCCTTCTTGCGCTGTGCCGCTTCGATTGCACCCGGAACGGTGAAGCCGTGGATCATCGAGGCCAGTACCGCGAAGTACATGAAGTAGGAGGTATTCAGCACCTTCCATTCGGCGCTCATGCCCGGGTCGGACAGCAGATGGTGCGCGCTGGCCAGTTGCAGGAACAGGATGTAGAGCAGGAAGGCGAAACGCGAGACTTTCTCGGATAGCGGCTTGGCGCCGAAGGCGACGGCAGCAACCAGATACCAGATCGAAACGTGAGCCGCGACGTTGATCTGCTGCGAGGAGTGGCCCAGGGCCCACCAGACCATGCGATACAGTTGCGGGTCGATTTCCTTGATCAGACCGACCGACCAGAGGAAGGTCGGGATCAGGATCGCGGCACCCGAGAGGATGGTGAACACCGCGATGATCGCGGCCGTCATGGCGCCGAAAGTCACCAGCGGCAGCGAGCCGGTGTAGGTCTTTTCCCGCTTTGCCACTACCAGCGTGCCGAAGAACACACCGGTGCCGATCAGCGCACCCACCGCGAACAGGATGATGCCGAGGTAGAAGTGCGGCGCGGCCTGCATCGGCACATAAGACGTGAACATCACGCTCGAGCCGCCCTGGAAGATGGCGACGTTGGTCATGATGCCGCCTACGACCATCAGCCAGAAGCCGGCCCACGCCACTTTTGGCGTGGCAATTCGGCAGCGCAGCAGGGTCGAAGAGGCGAAATAGAGCACCGCTATTTCGAAGAAGATGATCCACAGGATCAGCATGTCGATGCCGTGTGCCGTGAGGATCAGATAGAACTGGTCAGCCGGCAGCAGTTTGATCGCCGGCCAGCGCGTCAGGATCACCAGCAGTGCGGTGCAGCCGCCCACCAGAAGCCACAGAACGCCGGCTACGGCATTCCAGCGAATCAGCTTCTCGGCGGCCAGATCGAATTGCAGACCTGTGCGCGGACAGGTACGGTAAGTAGTTGCCATCTAGGTACTCCCCTTATTTCACGTAAATACGGCCAAGCATCGTGTGGTGACCGATGCCGCAGTATTCATTGCAGACGATGGCATAAGTGCCCGCCTTGGTCGGCGTCATCTTGACCACATGCTCATATCCCGGAATGACCTGGATATTGATGTTCACCGGCTGCAGCGAGAAGCCATGGTTGTAATCGACGGAGGACAGATGGATCTTGTAGGTCTTGCCCGCTTCCAGTTCGAGAATCGGATACCAGGCCCAGAGGTGCGCGAGCAGGTAGGCTTCGTTCTTCGCATTCGGCTTGACCACCGGAATGTTCAGGTCGGTCTCGGTGCGAATGGTGTTTTCCTTGACGAAGGCATCCGTCTTGGCCTGGAACATCTCGGTGGTCGTCCGGTACACCTCGTTCGAGAGATTCTGCTTACCGTTGATATGCCAATAGACCATCATGACGAACATGATCATGGCCCAGACGAAGGCGATGCCGATCCAGGCCCATTCTTGCCCGCTGATCGGCTGTTTCCACCACAACCGCTCTGAAGGCGGCAGGATTGCACTCATATGATTCTCCCTGATTGACTGGATTGCTTACTTGGCGAGGGGGACACTCATGATGTCCACGACGCCCCACAAGATGTAAATGACACCGGGAGAAGCTACTCCCAGGAACAGGAGCAGGAAGTGGTTGTCCAGCAACTTCTGCATGAATGGGACATCGTCGTCATTGTTATTCGCCATGTTTCTGTCCTTTAACGTGAGCGCGCTGCAGCGCGCGGTTGAAACGAGCTATCGCAAACTTATGGCGGCGAAGATATCCCGCCGGGGGTACTCGGGTAATTGATTCAGGACAAGAATTCGGAGCATTGGCAACATTCTTCATGCTGCGATGCGACAAAACGTCGCGTCAATCTACCACTAATTGACACTTAAAGAATCGCTCGAATCTGGAATAGCTGCAGGGCCTTGCGGCCGGGTCAGACAGTTTCCTGGGCTTCCAGCCAGAAAACGAGGCCTTGCGCGTTGAGTTCCAGGTCGAGATGCCAGATCTCCAGAATCTCCTCGTCGCTGAGGCGGCAGCCGTGCCGATGCGCTTCCTGCAGCAGGAGCGCGGTCAGGCCGTCGCGGATGCGCGCCGCCTTGTCTTCATCTTCGCTGGCTGCCAGCGCGATGGCGACGTACTGGTCGAGCAGTGCCAGGACTTTTCTGCCGAGTTCGGCGGGTGGCGCCAGGCGGCTGAAGTGCGTCAGATAGACCGCTTCCGGATTGAAGGAGAGGATGCGCTCGATCGAACTGCGCATCTCGTCCGGGTCGAACTGGATCGGGGTCGAGGAGGGAAAGATCAGCGGCCGGCCATCGACATCCAGCTCGCGATAGGAAATGCCGAAGGTGTCCCCGGTGAAAATCCCGCTGGTCTGGCGGTCCACGATGGCAATGTGGTGGCGCGCATGGCCGGGTGAATCGATGCACAACAGTTCGCGCGAGCCGAGCCGCAGCATGGTGTTGTCATGGGCTTCGATGATGCGCTCGGCTGCGATCGGGATCAGCTTGCCGTACAACCGGCGGGCCCGTTCCCTGCCATAGACACCCTCGACGCCCGCCATCAGTTTGGTCGGCTCGATCATGTGCCGTGCGCCACGCGGATGTACCACCAGTTTGGCGTTCGGGAAGGCTTCCATCATCACGCCGGCGCCGCCGGCGTGATCGAGATGAATGTGGGTGAGGATCACGTAGTCCACTGCGTCCGGGCCCAGACCGCGTGCCGCCAGGGCCGCCAGCGCCTGCGGCATCACCTCGAAATTGGCGGTGTCGACAAAGGCGGCGCGACCGTCGCTTTCGATCAGGTGGATCGCCGCCAACAGCGGCCGCACGTAGCCGGCATCGAAGGCATAGATGCCGTTGTGGTAATCGATCAGCTGCGTCGGCACTGAATGAATTGCCGCCCGCTACTGGCGGCGCGCGGCGCGGATCAGCGCCGCGCCGCGTTCCGCGATCATGGCCGTGGGTGCATTGGTGTTGCCGGAGGTAATCGTGGGCATGATCGAGGCATCGACCACGCGCAGGCGGCCGATGCCGCGTACGCGCAACTCGGAATCGACCACCGCCTGCGGATCGTCGGCCCGGCCCATGGCGCAGGTGCAGGTGGGGTGGAAGATCGTGGTGCCGATGTCGCCGGCGGCGCGGGCCAGTTCCTCGTCGCTCTGCACTTGCGCGCCGGGCTGGTGCTCCTGCGGCCGGTAAGGCGCCATGGCCGGCTGCTCGACGATGCGGCGCGTCAGGCGCAGGGCGCGGGTGGCGACGGCGCGATCGTTGTCGGTCGACAGGTAGTGCGGCGCGATGATCGGCGCCGTGGCCGGATCGCGGTCGCGGATATGCACCACGCCGCGCGAAGTCGGACGCAGGTTGCAGACGCTGGCGGTGAAGGCGGCGAAGGGGTGCAGCGGGTCGCCGAACTTGTCCAGCGACAGTGGCTGCACGTGGAACTCCAGGTCCGGCGTCGCCACCTCGGGTGCGGAATGGAAAAAACCGCCGAGCTGGCTGGGCGCCATGGACAGCGGGCCGGAGCGGAACAGCGCGTATTCGAGGCCCATCATGGCCTTGCCCCAGAGGCTGTTGGCGCGCTGGTTCAAGGTCTTGATGCCATGCACCTTGAAGATCATGCGCAACTGCAGGTGGTCCTGCAGGTTGCCGCCGACGCCCGGCAGCTCATGCACCAGCGGCACGCCGCGTTCCTGCAGCAGCGCAGCCGGGCCGATGCCGGAGCGCTGCAGGATCATCGGCGAGCCGATGGCTCCGGCCGTGAGCAGCGTCTCGATGCGTGCCGTGACGCGGTGGAGCACACCGTCGAGGCTGAATTCGACGCCGCGGGCCACCTTGCCCTCCAGGATCAGCTTGTCGATCAGCGCGCCGGTGACCACCTTCAGGTTCGGCCGGTGCTGCACCGGCCGCAGCATGGCCTTGGAGGCATTCCAGCGCACGCCCTTCTTCTGGTTGACCTCGAAGTGGCCGATGCCGAAATTGTCGCCGCGGTTGTAGTCCTGCTTGAACGGGATGCCGGCCTGCTTTGCCGCCTCGGTGTAGCGATCGAGGATGTCCCAGTGCAGGCGCTGCTTCTCGACGCGCCATTCGCCCTTGTCGCCGTGCATTTCGTCGGCGCCGCCCCAGTAATCCTCGCTCTGCCTGAACACCGGCAGCACGCTGTCCCAGTTCCAGCGCGAATCGCCGGTGAGCTGCGCCCACTCGTCGTAGTCGCGGACCTGGCCGCGCAGGTAGAGCATGCCATTGATCGACGAGCAGCCGCCGAGCACCTTGCCCCGCGCATAGATGATCGAGCGGCCGTTGAGTCCCGGCTCGGCTTCCGTCTTGTAGCACCAGTCGGTGCGCGGATTGTTGATGCACTTGAGATAGCCGATCGGGATGTGGATCCAGATCCAGTCGTCCTTGCCGCCGGCTTCCAGCAGCAGCACCGTGACGTCGGGGTCGGCCGACAGCCGGTTGGCCAGCACGCAGCCGGCCGTGCCGCCACCGGCGATGACGTAGTCGAACTCGCCGAAGTCGTTCATGGTTTGGAAAACCTGTCAGCCACAGAGGGCACAGAGATCACCGAGAAACCCCACGGACAGCGATACTCCGTTGGGCAGCGCGAGAATGATCGGATGTCGTGGTAGGCAGCTTTGTCTCTGTGCCCTCTGTGTTCTCTGTGGCTGGAAGTTTGGTTTTCTGCTTCATTTGTTCACCGGCATGGCGAACTCGGGTCCCTTGTGTTCGGAGCCCGGCCAGCGCTGCATGATGCTCTTGTAGCGCGTGTAGAAGCGCACGCCTTCCTCGCCGTACATGTGATGGTCGCCGAACAGGCTGGCCTTCCAGCCGCCGAAGGAATGCCAGGCCATGGGCACCGGAATCGGCACGTTGATGCCGATCATGCCGACCTCGATCTTTTGCACGAAGGCCTGCGCCGTGCCGCCGTCGCGGGTGAAACAGGCGACGCCATTGGCGAAACTGTTGCGATTGATCAGTTCCACGGCGGCGGCGAAAGTCGGCACGCGCACCACGCACAGCACCGGGCCGAAAATCTCGTCGCGGTAGATGCTCATCTCGGGCCGCACGTTGTCGAACAGCGTCGGATTGAGGAAGAAGCCCTCGGCCAGTTCGCCCGTCAGCCCTTGGCGGCCATCGAGGACCAGCGTTGCGCCCTCCTGCACTCCCGCAGCGATGTAGCCGGCCACCCTGTCGCGATGGATGCCCGTCACCAGCGGCCCCATGTCCACATTCGGCGTGTCGCCAGCGCCGACTCTCAGGTTCTTCGCCCGCTCGACGACGCGGGCCACCAGGTCGTCGGCACAACTGCCGACCACAACAGCAACCGAGATCGCCATGCAGCGTTCGCCGGCCGAGCCGTAGGCGGCGCCGATCAGCGCATCGGCGGCGCCATCGAGGTCGGCGTCGGGCATCACCACCATGTGGTTCTTCGCCCCGCCCAGGGCCTGCACGCGCTTGCCGTGGGCGATGCCGTGCTGCTGGATGTATTTCGCGATCGGGGTCGAGCCGACGAATGACACGGCCTGCACGTCCGGATGTTCGAGCAGGGCGTCGACCGCTTCCTTGTCGCCCTGGATCACGTTGAAGGCGCCGGCCGGCAGGCCGGCTTCGCGCAGCAGTTCGGCAGCGAACAGCGAGGGCGAGGGATCGCGCTCCGAAGGCTTGAGAATGAAGGTGTTGCCGCAGGCCAACGCCATCGGCGCCATCCACATCGGCACCATGAAGGGGAAGTTGAAGGGGGTGATGCCGGCCGTCACGCCTAGCGGCATGCGCTGGTTCCAGTGGTCGATGCCGCCGCCGATACCGTGCGAATGCTGGCCCTTGAGCAACTGCGGGATGCCGCAGGCGAACTCGACGATTTCCAGTCCGCGCTGCACCTCGCCCAGTGCATCGGGCAGGGTTTTGCCGTGCTCGGCACTGAGCAGTTTGGCAATGTCGGTCGAGTACTGCTCGACCAGGTCGCGGAACTTGAACATCACTCTGGCACGGCGCTGCGGTGCCGTCGATCCCCAATTCTTGAAGGCCGCGCTCGCCGCGGCGACGGCGCGGTCGACGTCGGCGCGCGAGGCCAGCGCGACCTGGCGCGCAACGTTGCCTTGGGCGGGATTGAAAACCTCGCCTTGGCGCGTGCCGGCTCCGGCGTCGGCGTGGCCGTTGATCCAGTGGCCGATCAGGTCGGCGGCGTTGATGAATTGGAGGTTCATGGCGGTCTCTGTGCTTGGGGGTTAAGGAATGGCATTGCAGCGTGATGCGCTGGCGAAGCGCAGCACCAACCTGACTTGCCGACGCATATTTTACGCGAGGCGGGTGGTCAATCGCGCCGACGAAGACTCTCGCCAGGATCTAGGGTCTCTGCGGCGAATCCGATTTCCCTTTTTTCAGCTGCCGCAGATCCGCTTCGCTGATTCTGGCGCGCACGATCGGCGAGTAATCCATGTCCTCGCACTTGATGTGATTTCCCAGCCATTTGACCAGGGTGATCAGCAACTCTTCGGCCACGTCATTGCCTAGAGCGAAGCGCTGCTGGTAATCGCTGATGCGCCGGATGAACAGTCTGTGCACCTTCTTGTGCACCGGCAACATCGGATACAGCGCCTTCTGCAGCATCGCTTCCTCGAACCTGAAGTGCGACAGCGTGTAATCCACCAGTCCCTCGATTACCGCGGCGACGTCATTCCGATCTTGCGTGAGGCGTGCTTCGTGCAACTGGTTGATATAGTGAACAATGCGTTTGTGCTGATCATCGATGGCATCAATGCCCACGCTCAGATCAGCCGTCCAGCTCAACAATTGCGCCATACTGTTTTCCCTTTGCCGAGTCGCATCGCAGGTCTCCGACCTTCCACGCCATTCCGGGCGACGTCGGCAACTGGTTCAAGATTATTCCGTTTCGGTGTGTTTTTGTCAGCCAGTGTTTCCGAATCCAGGGGTCAGCCTGAACATTTCTTGCACGGACCCCGCCGCGTATGGCAGAATGCGCGCCTTCTAACGTGGAGTGGTAGTTCAGTTGGTTAGAATACCGGCCTGTCACGCCGGGGGTCGCGGGTTCGAGTCCCGTCCACTCCGCCAACGTATTTGCACAACCCGCTGATTCGGAACAGGTTCAGCAAGCGAACGACGAAACGCCTCACTCAGCTTTCTGCCAGGTGGGGCGTTCGTACTTTGGGGCGGGGTATCATCCGCCGCAGACACCCAACAGGACTCCTTTGTTGAAAATCGCTCCCGTTGAACCCGGCACCGTCGGCCCTTGCCCCGTTGCTCCGGATGCCTTGCAGGGCATCAAACGCCAGCAGACCAATGCCGCGCGCTGGAATGGCGCCGGCTGGCAGGACTTCGTCGCGGCATTGCGTGCTTCGGGTGTGGATCTCGCCGAGGGTGCCGCGGCGTGCGGTCGATATGCCACCGATGCAGGCGGTACGGCCTATGGTTTGCCGCATGGCGTGGTGATTGCGCGCGATGCGGGCCAGATTTCCCTGCTGCTCAAGGCGGCTCAGGCCCACCGGGTGCCGGTGACGGTGCGCGGCGGCGGCCTGACGACCGAGGGCGAATCGGTGGCCTTTGGCGGCGTCCTGCTCGACATGAGCGGAATGAGCCGGGTGCTGCAGATCGATGCGCAGGCGCTGACGGTGCGCACCGAGGCCGGAATCTACTGGCACAGCCTCGCCGAGGAACTGCGCCGCGAGAATCTGGACTATCTCTCGGCGCCGCTCAATCTGACCTCCTCGGTCGGCGGTACGCTGGGGGTCGGCGGCATCGACGTCAATTCGGCGCGGCTGGGCTGCAGCGCCGACCAGGCGCTGTCGCTGCAGGTGGTGACCCCGACCGGCGATATCGTCGAATGCTCGGACAGCGAGAATCAGGAACTGTTCCAGCGCGTGATCCTCGGCTACGGCCAGTTTGGCATCATCACCGAAGCGACGCTGCGCGTGCGTCCCTACACGCCGCTGTCGATGCACTACTATTATTATTCCTCGCTGCGCACCGCGATCGAGGACCTGCAGATGCTCGACCGCAACGATGCCAGCGATTATTCGGGCATCCTCACCATCATGGATTGTGCGGTGAATCTGCTGGTGGCCTTCGACTCGGACGAGCGGGAGGCAGCGTTTCGCAAGAACTGGGAGTCGCGCCTGCGCGGCCATGGCGAGTTCGGCTTCGCCCTGTGCATGCTCGGACACTATGCCCTGCGGCCGTGGAAGTTCCGCGAGGCCCTCTATCTGCTGCAGCGCAAGCGCCAGGTGTTTCCCGAGTTTCGCCGGCCGGAGTACATGCGTGAAGGAAAGATGCACGACCGTACCGTCGTCTTCTCGCGCGCCGTATGGAAGCACTGGGGCTCGCGGCAGATGGTGATCCCCGATCTGGCGACCTCGGCGGGCAAGTTCATCGAGGCGGTGGAACGCGGCAACGCGGTCTGCCGCGAGTATTTTGTGCACTACACGCTCTACTGCGTCGGCATCAAGCTGCGGCCGGACCATCAGCCGCACTACGAAATGTCCTGCGTTCCGCCCGATGCCGAAGGCTGGGCCTACGGCTGCGAATTCGAGCCGATGATCGAAGGCGGCGTGTATAGCCGCGATCATTTCCAGGCGTTCAAGAATGCGATTTACGATATTGGCATCGATCTGGGCGCCAGCTATTACCGGTTCGGCGGCATGATGAAGGGCTATATCCGGCGCGTCTTCGGCGATGCGCTGGTGGACCGGCATCTGGCCATGAAGCGCCGCGCCGATCCGGCGATGATCCTCAACCGCGACGTGATTTTCTGATGCCCGCATTCCTTGCCCGAGCGCCTGCCGCGCCCCGCGATTACGCCGCCTGCAGCGGATGCGGCCTGTGCCTGCTGGTGTGCCCGACGTGGCGGCGCAGCCGCGATCCGGGGCTCATGCCCGCCGCTCTGGCCAAGGCCCTGCAGCATGGGGCCACGGCCGCCCAGCTTGCCGCCCCGATCGAGGCCTGCTCGCTGTGCGGCGCCTGCGATCCGGTCTGCCCGGAGCGCATCGACCTGCCCGGCTTGATCATGGATCTGCGGCTGAAACTGCCACTGCCATCGTCGGCGCTGCTCGACGATCTCCGCGCGAGGCTGCAGCAGGACGTAGCAGCGTCAGCCGCGTCGAAGTCAGCCCCGCTGCTCTTGCCCGGACCGGAATTGCGCGCCGACGCTGCGCTGCTGGAGCGAGTGCATGCCCTGCTCGGGCTTGTGATCGCTGAAGACGATGGTGCCGACATCGCCCTCGCGCTCGAACTCGGCGCCGAGATTCCGCAGCATCGGCTGCAGCAGTTTCTCGCGTCTCTGCGCGGCCACAGCATCGTGGCGGCGGACGGCCTGCTGCTGCGTCAGTTGCGTCGCTGGCTGCCGGGGTCGCAGCGCATGGGCTTGGGGGCGGCATTGAGCACCCGGGCAGCGGTACGCAGCAATCTGGGCGCCGCCGATCTCTACGTGATCGAAGCGCGCGCCTATCATGCCGACTACGAACGCATGGTGGCCTACTACGATCGACTGCAACTCGAAACGGGCTGCAGCCTCAGCCTCGATCTGCAGCGCATTGCCATTCCCGCCGTGGCGCAGGGCCTGTCGCAGAAGCTGGGACTAACTGCCGGCGACGACGATGCGCAGGCGAAATGGATCCTGCAGGGGCGCAAACCGGCCCGCATCGTCGTCGAAAGCCTGGCCGACCGCGCCGCCTTCGAGCGCGTGTGCGACGTTCCTGTTGTGCACCTTGCCGAATTGGGGGAAGATCCGGAAATGATGAAGAAGGATAGACATGCGTTCGGTTGATGTCGTGATAGTCGGCGCCAGCCTGGCGGCGGCGGCTGCCGCCAAGCGGACGGTCGATGCCGGCTTGGAGACCATCGTGCTCGAGCGCAAGGAGTTGCCGCGGCACAAGATCTGCAGCGGCATCCTGTCGCCGCGCGGACATCGATTTCTGCTCGAGAATTTTGGCCCGCTGCCGCGCGAGATCCTGCACGAGCCGACCTCCTGCCGCGGCGTGACCTTTCATTTTCCGAGCATGGTTTCGATGCCGATGGATTTTTTCGGCGGCAGCACGCCGCATCTGCATCGCAAGTATTCCGACCACTGGGCGATCCAGCGCAGCGGCGCCGAGGTGCACGATCAGACCTCCTTCGTTGGCCTCGAGGACAAGGGCGACCATGTGCTGGTGCACGCCAGGAAACAGGGCGAGCCGGTCGAGTATCGCGCGCGCCAGGTGATCGGCGCCGACGGCCCCAGCTCGCTGGTCACCCGGGCGATCTATCCCGACTACCCGAAGCAGATTCCGTGGTTTTTTGTCGGCCAGAAATTCCACGAGATCATCGATTGCCCGCTGGACACCGACTACTTCCATTTCTGGTTCCATCCCGGCCTCGGCCACTACACCTGGAGCCACGCGCGCGACGGGCGGCAGATCGTCGGCGTCGGCTTCAAGCGCGGCGACAATTTTGCGAAGAAGCACGCGGTGGTGCAGCAATATCTTGAGGACAGGCACGGCGTGCATCTGCAACCGGCAGGAGACGATGACGAGGGCTGTGCCGAAAATTTCGGCCCCTCGTTGATCAATCGCTACGTGTTCGGCAAGGGCAATGTGCTGGTCACCGGGCAGGCCGCCGGCTTCCTCAACATGATCGGCGAAGGCATGAGCTGCGCGCTGCATTCGGGCGCCATTTCCGGCGAAGCGGTGGTCGAAGCCCGGCTGCGCAACCGGCCGGTACAGGAGATGTATCGCCGCATGATCGCCTCCGAGGTGCGCCGCTGCACCGACCAGTGGAACCCGCTGAAAATCGCCGTCGACAAGCCGCACGAGGCGGATTTTCCTGCCGCGCTGATGGAACTGGGCTGGCGCGACCGCGCCAAGGTCTTGCGCGACATGTGGCGTTTCATCGTGCTGTTCAAGGAATTCAAGTGGGGCCGGCAGATGGCCCGCGCGGCCATGCAGCGTCCCTTGATCGGCGGCTATTCGATGCAGCGCTGGCTGTAGGGAATCCCCCGCATATCCGGCTCAGGAAGTGACCATGACCATCCGCATTGTCGCCACCACCCCGTTCAACGATCAAAAGCCGGGCACCTCCGGTCTGCGCAAGAAAGTGGCTGTTTTCCAGTCGTCGGGCTATCTCGAAAACTTCGTCCAGGCCATTTTCGACACCATTTTCGACAATGCGGCCGCTCCCCCCGGCTGCACCCTGGTCCTCGGTGGCGACGGCCGCTACTTCAACCGGGAGGCGATCCAGATCATCCTCAGGATGGCTGCCGCCAATGGCGTCGCGAAGGTGCTGGTGGGGCAGGGCGGCATCCTGTCGACTCCGGCGGCGTCCTGCGTGATCCGCAAATACGCGACTTTCGGCGGCATCATTCTCTCCGCCAGCCATAACCCCGGCGGTCCCGACGGCGATTTCGGCATCAAGTACAACACCGACAACGGCGGCCCGGCGCCGGAAAAGATCACCGACGCGGTCTTTGCCCGCAGCCGCGAATTGACCAGCTACCGGACCGTGGATGCGCCCGATGTCGGCCTCGATCAGGTCGGCTCATGCACGCTGGGCGGCATGCGCGTGGAAATCATCGACCCGGTTGCCGACTACGCCGAACTGATGGAATCGCTGTTTGATTTCGGGGCGATTCGCGCCCTGATCGGCAGCGGCTTCAGGCTTTGCTTCGACGCCATGCACGCGGTAACCGGTCCCTATGCCCGGGAAATTCTCGAAAGGCGGCTGGGCGCGCCGGCCGGCACCGTGATCAACGGCGTGCCTCTGCCCGATTTCGGCGGTGGCCACCCGGATCCCAACCTGACCTATGCCGGCCAACTGGTAGCGATCATGTACGGGCCGGACCGAAATGCCGCGCCCGACCTTGGCGCCGCTTCCGATGGCGATGGCGACCGCAACATGATTCTCGGCCGGCACTTCTTCGTCACGCCGTCCGACAGCCTCGCCATCATCGCCGCGAACGCCACGCTGGCGCCCGGGTATGCCGCCGGCCTGGCTGGCATCGCGCGCTCGATGCCCACCAGCGCGGCGGCCGACCGGGTTGCCGGGAAACTCGGCGTGCCCTGTTACGAAACGCCGACGGGCTGGAAGTTTTTCGGCAACCTGATGGATGCCGGCAAGGTCACCCTCTGCGGCGAAGAAAGCTTTGGCACCGGCTCCAGCCACGTGCGCGAAAAAGACGGCCTGTGGGCGGTACTGTTCTGGCTCAACATCCTGGCCAAACGCCGCCTCTCGGTGGAGGAGATCGCCCATCGCCACTGGGCGGAATTCGGCCGCAATATCTATTCGCGCCACGATTACGAGGCGCTGCCATCCGATGTGGCTGCCGGCGTCATGGCGCAGGTGAAGGGCCGGTTTGCCGAACTGACCGGCCGGCGCTTCGGCGACTACCGGGTCAAGTTCTGTGACGACTTCAGCTATACCGATCCGATCGACGGCAGCCTGAGCACCGGCCAAGGCCTGCGCATAGGCTTCGACGACGGTTCGCGGATTGTCTTTCGCCTTTCCGGTACCGGCACCGAAGGCGCCACGCTACGGATCTACCTGGAGGCTTTCGAGCCCGATCCCGCCCGTCATCGGGTGGATGCGCAACAGGCCCTGGCCGGGCTGATCGATATTGCGCACGAGCTGTCGCAATTGAAGCAACGTACGGGACGCACGCAGCCCACGGTGATTACCTGAGCCGGAAAAACAGCGCGCCCCGTTTTGTCGCCCCGTAGCCCAGACGGCGGGCGAAAAAAAAAGACAGGCAAGCCTGTCTTTTTCCTGCAGCTGAACCAAAGATTACTTGGCGCCAGCGGCCTTTACGTCGGCCTTGCCGGTAGCCTTGACAGCAGCAGTGTCGGCCTTGGCGGCAGCTTTGTCGGTCTTGGCTTCGGCTTTCACCGCGTCGGCCTTGACGTCGGCCTTGGCCGTGGTCTTGGCGGCTTTGGCTTCGGCAGCAGCTTTGGCTTTTGCAGCCTTGGCTTCAGCCTTGGCAGCCTTCGCGTCGGCCTTGGCCTTGGCCTTGGCGGCCTTCGCCTCGGCAGCGGCCTTGGCTTTTTCGGCCTTGGCATCAGCGGCGGTTACTTTGGCATCGGCCTTGGCATCTACCTTGGCTTCGGACTTGACAGCCTTTACGTCGGCCTTTTCGGCCTTGGCTTCGGCTTTCACTGCAGCCGGTGCGGCAGCCGGGGCGGCTTTCGCAGCAGCCGGTGCGGCAGCTTGCGCGAATACGGACGTGGCAAACAGGCCAGCTACGAGTACAGCGATCAACTTGGTCATTGAATTTCCTTCAAAAATAAGGGGATAAGCCGAAGCTTGGGATCTGAGACTCGAGAGCCTCCAACCGCTTAACGCCGCAGCGCCCAATCAGTTGACACGTCGCGAACATTAGTGGGGTCGCCATGAGGGGCAACCCCGGATTGGTTGCCGCCAGGCCGCCTTATCCACAGATTCAGCGTGCCGGAAACTTGTGGGATGCCTTACGTCATTGGCGGGTAAGGAAAAGCGGCGAATGCCTGGTCGATAGAAGAGCAAGCCCGCCCCTGTGCTCGGCGTCTTGCCAGCGCCGACCTTCGGTCGGTGTACCTGTGAGTCATCTGCCGCAAAGAGGGCCGGGATGTTTAGTTTGATGGAAGGCAGCAAATCGGCCAAAGCTGCCGTCAATGATCGTTTGCTCTATGTCTCAGTGCGGCCTATTCTGTTGAAAAACCCCTTGACATGCCATATGCATTACATATATGATTATGGCATTGTCTAGGAGGATGCATTGCCATGATGGGTCGCCAAGCAACGGGTCGTGAGCAACTGTTCTACACG
>JALNYT010000012.1 GCA_023229685.1 Sulfuritalea sp. | reverse complement strand
AGTAGTGGCGGGTTGAGGGTACCTCGCCTTCAGACACACACAACCAACTCGCCCAGGACTTCAATTCGAGAATGTTGAACCGCACCCGCGGAAAAATAAAACCGACTTTTTCAACAGAATAGGCCATCAAGAGACACTGGCGACCTATAAGTTCCGTGCCTCTGAAGGTCGGTTCAATGCAGGACAGCGGTCATCCCTATACCTACACGCGTGACTCATGCGTAATTGATCAAGGCAGCGGCAAATAAGAAAATCAGCTCTGGCAGGACGGCGAAAAGGTCCTTCTTGCAGACCTTGCGAAGCAAGAACTTCATGGTTGGAGGGGGCGCGTTTTTTGCGCCTCCTGCGAACATGAAGTTGCCGTTCCGGCCAGAGCGCAAATCCCAATCGTCTAGAATCTTTGTTCTCGATGCGAATGGAACGTGCACGTTCCGGCCAGAGCGCAAATCCCAATCGTCTAGAATCCTTTCGGCACGTTCAACACCCCGACCAACGTTCCGGCCAGAGCGCAAATCCCAATCGTCTAGAATCAGCCATCATTGAGAGAGGAGGGCGCACCAGTTCCGGCCAGAGCGCAAATCCCAATCGTCTAGAATATTCTCGCTGCGTTCCTGAAAGGTGCGCCAGTTCCGGCCAGAGCGCAAATCCCAATCGTCTAGAATACCGACATCACCGCGGCGGCCGAGCTGTTTGTTCCGGCCAGAGCGCAAATCCCAATCGTCTAGAATGACGGCCGTGTCCGTGTAGCCCTCGTGCAGGTTCCGGCCAGAGCGCAAATCCCAATCGTCTAGAATAAAGATTCCAGTCACCAACACCGCCGCGCAGTTCCGGCCAGAGCGCAAATCCCAATCGTCTAGAATGCTCGGCAGTTCGTCCTGCAGGGCGCACCAGTTCCGGCCAGAGCGCAAATCCCAATCGTCTAGAATGGCACCGTGCGGCGCGAAGAGGCGATGGAGGTTCCGGCCAGAGCGCAAATCCCAATCGTCTAGAATCCTGACATCGTCGATATCGCCAACGACCACGTTCCGGCCAGAGCGCAAATCCCAATCGTCTAGAATTCTTCAAGCAGGGTTGGCACAGCCCTTTGTGTTCCGGCCAGAGCGCAAATCCCAATCGTCTAGAATCGTGACGGACGCATTGAACATGTCCGTGTAGTTCCGGCCAGAGCGCAAATCCCAATCGTCTAGAATGGTTGGCGGCAATGGCCGCCGGGTTGAAAGGTTCCGGCCAGAGCGCAAATCCCAATCGTCTAGAATCGGCGCAGGGTATCCGTGGATACTCCAGTGGTTCCGGCCAGAGCGCAAATCCCAATCGTCTAGAATGTCCTCAAGCGCCACGGCTCGCTCGCTACCGTTCCGGCCAGAGCGCAAATCCCAATCGTCTAGAATTCGACAATGCCGATGTGCACGACCAATACGGTTCCGGCCAGAGCGCAAATCCCAATCGTCTAGAATGATTGGTGGCAAGCGTGGAATAGTCCGGTACGTTCCGGCCAGAGCGCAAATCCCAATCGTCTAGAATTCTCGGAAACGCCGTAGTCCCACAAATACCGTTCCGGCCAGAGCGCAAATCCCAATCGTCTAGAATGCTGAGGATCGACGTGTTGACAATTGATCCGTTCCGGCCAGAGCGCAAATCCCAATCGTCTAGAATGCAGATCGAGGCCACCAGACAAGCCGAGCTGTTCCGGCCAGAGCGCAAATCCCAATCGTCTAGAATTATGTGAGCTGCGCGCCGAAGTGCGGATCATGTTCCGGCCAGAGCGCAAATCCCAATCGTCTAGAATCTCTATCTGCAAGTTGGCCAGTGCCCGCCAGTTCCGGCCAGAGCGCAAATCCCAATCGTCTAGAATGAGGTGTGTACGTAGAGAATTACCTATATAGTTCCGGCCAGAGCGCAAATCCCAATCGTCTAGAATCTGCTACACGTCGGGCGAACTGGATGATGCGTTCCGGCCAGAGCGCAAATCCCAATCGTCTAGAATGACAACGGCCGCCTGGTGTTTGACATTCCTGTTCCGGCCAGAGCGCAAATCCCAATCGTCTAGAATAGCGGCACGGCGGATCTGCATGGCGAAGTGGTTCCGGCCAGAGCGCAAATCCCAATCGTCTAGAATAAGAAAATTTGGCGTTGCGGCGGCGAGTGTGTTCCGGCCAGAGCGCAAATCCCAATCGTCTAGAATCACCCCACGCTCGTCGTAGCACCACTTTTCGTTCCGGCCAGAGCGCAAATCCCAATCGTCTAGAATATGCGCTTCGAGCAGGGTGATGCCGGTGTAGTTCCGGCCAGAGCGCAAATCCCAATCGTCTAGAATTGCAGTGGCGTTCTCAAAGCCTACTGACGGGTTCCGGCCAGAGCGCAAATCCCAATCGTCTAGAATGGCCTGATCGCCTACGACAAGAGCGGCTACGTTCCGGCCAGAGCGCAAATCCCAATCGTCTAGAATGCCATCGCCGCCGTCGAGCAGCTCGCCCGCGTTCCGGCCAGAGCGCAAATCCCAATCGTCTAGAATGCCACCGAGCTGGCGACCAGCCCGAGCAGGTTCCGGCCAGAGCGCAAATCCCAATCGTCTAGAATGGCCACAGCCGCATCGAGCAGATCAAGCTCGTTCCGGCCAGAGCGCAAATCCCAATCGTCTAGAATTTCACCGGGCAGCACGATCGTGAAATCCCAGTTCCGGCCAGAGCGCAAATCCCAATCGTCTAGAATCAATCAAGTAACTGGCAATGCCGCGCAGGAGTTCCGGCCAGAGCGCAAATCCCAATCGTCTAGAATTGGGGCGCCTGTTACCAGCGCGACGCAGTTGTTCCGGCCAGAGCGCAAATCCCAATCGTCTAGAATCGGATCAGCCACCTTCACCCGAGCGACTGGGTTCCGGCCAGAGCGCAAATCCCAATCGTCTAGAATCGCTCGCGAAGAACCTCCTGATTCGTCAGGGGGTTTTTCGCTTCTGGCATCATGAAAACTGGAGGCATGGTCAGAATAAGTCGAACTGGTCTGGCGTTTTATTGGCGGGCTGCTTGGCTTGTCCGTGGTAGCTGATGATCCGCTCGTACTGCTTGTCGGTGAATTGCAGAATATTAACTTTACCACCTGCGGGCAGGGCCGATTCGACGTGCTTGCAATAAGTATCCACCTGAGCCGGGCTGGTGCACATGCGCATATAGACGCTGAATTGGCTCATCTCGAAGCCCATGTCCAGTAGTGCATTGCGGAACTCGGTTGCGGCCTTGCGCTCGGCCTTGAGCACCACGGGCAAGTCGAACGTCACCACCATCCACATCAGCCGGTACCCTGTGAGCATGGCGGCCTGCGTTTCATTCGTCGCGCAAATCTTGGGCCAGCGCCAACGGCAAACCGGGTAAAGGCAGATCTGGTTTGTCGCGCTGACCCAGATAGACCTGTGCAATGGACGTGGCGAGCTTTTGCATACAGACCATCACAGGGGTGGCACCTATGTCGCTCTGCATATCGTCGTAGAGCGTGCGCACCAGGGCACGCTTGGCTTCCGGTGTTACATTCAGTTCTCCATTGCGCCAGAGCTGCCAGACCTTGAGGTCAATCACGGGACGAAAGGGTTCCATCAGATCATCAACCAAGCGCATGGCGTTGTTGTCATTGCTGTGATGCAGGCCGATGCCGGGATGCAGCCCCGCAGCGATGACCGCACGTGCCGTGGCCGACCGCAGCACGGTGTAGCCATAGTTCAGCAGGGCATTGAGGCCTTCACCATCTTGGTCGCGCCTGAAGCTTTCGCCAAACAACAGGCCCCAGTAGCGCCGCGCCCCTTGAGCTTCCATGTTTTCGGGGTCGCCGCTTTTGACCTTGCGCACCAGCGCGGTCAATGGTGCCGTGGGCGCACCTGCTGCTTCCAATGCGGCGGCTTGCTGCTCCAGTTTTGCGCGCACCACGGCTGCCCACAGGCGTTTGTGCGTGGGTTGGCTGGCGGCGATCTGGGCCTCGATACGTCGCGACTGCTCGAAATTGCCATTGATTGGTAGCAACATGCCGACTGCGTTGTGGTTGGCTGCGCAGAGCACAAAGGGGGCGCCGCGCTCGGCCAGTGCTACCAGCAGATTATTGGTGTAGCTCAGGCCATGTGCATTGGCGATGACGGCGGCAATGTCGTCCAGCGGTACCTGCCCGAGTTCCTTGCGTTCGCCTACCGTGTCCTGCACCACCATGAAACCGCGATGTAGGAATAGATGCCGTCGGTCGTCGGCCACTTCCACGATGCGGCCGATCATGTGTCTTACTCCTTGAAGCCGGGATCGCGAAGTTCCCCGATTGGGGAAACGGTGACGTGGCGGGCTTTGGCTGCTTGCAGAGAACCTGCCTGCTTGTATGTGTAGCGCCAGCTACTCTCTTTGTCGCGATTGCGTGCATCGACATTGGCTTCGTTGTGATCCGCCAAGCTCAGGCGGCCCGCAGCGTTAATCGACGCGACCCGCATCACTCTTTGGCAGCCATCGATTTCCAGGCGGATGAAGTCATCGATCATGAAGCGCATGAGTAGCGGCTTGCCACTGAGGCTTTTGGCAGCGTCGCTCAACGCGGCTTTGCCCCGGCTACGCGCGATGGCATAAGCCTCAAAGGTCGCGGTTACTTCGCCCTCCCACTTGCCTTTGTCGTTGGCAATGATTTCGATGCAATGATTGCCATCCGGGATGTAGCCTTTGTAGGACCGAGGTTGGCCTTTATCGTCGAGGCCATGCCGTGCAAGTTGTCCAGGCGCTGTAATTGGCACTACGTATTCAATGATCCGCTCTTTGCTTCCTTCGGCGGATGTTTTTTGCACGATGGAGCCATCGCGGCGAATGCCGAAGGCGGTTTCCTTAAACATGCTGCCCTCGTAACCGTGATCAGGCTTGTGGCTGACCCAGATGTTATGAACGGCGCGCTCTACGTGCTCGCGGTAGGTTGCCCAAGGCAAGGGCATGGTTTCGACCAGGCGATCCAGTTGCGCTTCCCGCGCACTGGCGCTTGCCTGCGCGAACCGCTGTAGCAAGCCCTGATCGGTAACGGCGATTACGCAGGCATCGACGGCGTGGTGGCGATGGTCATTGCGGTTCTTTTCTCCTCGTAGGCCAAGGATGTCGTTCAACCCGAATTTGGCTCGCAGCATGGCTGTCATCCGGCCGGGGATGACGCGGGTACCTTGCGGGCAGATCAGGCTTAGGTACTCACGCGCTACGCGGCTGAGATGTCTGGTGTCGTTGAGGGCGCGGGCCAGAAAGTCCTTGTCTTCACGCAGCCATTTTTCATAGCCATCGGGGCCAAAACGGTAACGCTTGTTCCTCGGCATGCGTTCTGCACGTTGCAGGATGGCATCGTAAGCCCAGCCTTCGCGTTCAAAATCCTCGCGGGCTTGAGCGGGGGAGCGGTTGCCTTTGACGCGGTTGGCGGGTCGGGTCGCAAGGGTCTTGTTGTTGAGGCTGTCGTCCAGTGTTTGCGAGAAGGGCAGGATGTGCTCGATTTCCACTTCGTCGCTCAAGGCCATGCGCGCGCCGATTTGTACGCCGCTGTAGGGGCAGCGACGCTCGGCTATGTCGAAACTTAGTTCTTCCCAAAGGATGAGTTTCTGGATGTCGGCATGCTTTACTCGTTCAGGGGCGATTTGCAGAATTGTTGCGGCGTCGGCGCGGAGCTGTTCGTTGCGCTTCTGATTCTTGGCCTGCTGCTCCTGATCCTCCTTTCGCTGCTCCCAATTCTGCTTCAGGTCGCGTGCCACTTCTACGATGACCTCGGATGGATGGCCGTAGCGTTTGACAAGGGCATTGACGACTACGCGTATCTGGTTGAGGCCGATGTGCACCGTGGGATTGGCAATCTTGCCGTAGCGTTTTTCGGGCGGATCGTCGAGGTCGCCACTGCCGAAGCCCACATGACGTTGCAGGTATTCGCCGTAGTAGGGCAGTGCGGGCAGAATTTCACCGGTTGCAGCATGGCTGATGTGGCTGTGGTGTTCGTAGCCCGCTGCCTGGACTGCCTTGTCGTAGGTGATGACTTCGGCTTGCAGCGCGGGCAGGATGCGTGAAAGTGCCTTTGCGCTCAGGCTGCCGTAGCCTTCGGCCAAGCCAGTGTTTGCGATGGATTCGGCGCGGGTCTCATCGAAGCCGAATTCCTCTTGTAACCAAGTTACCAGCGCGGCTTCGCTTTCTTCGGTCAGCAGACGCATGACGATAGAGTCCTGCCGTTCAAGCGGCCAGCCGAACCAATCCGGGCCGAAATGCTCTTTCCTGCTCAAGATGGCGCTGGTACTGTTTCCCTTCAGTTCCTGCCGCTTTACGTCCTCCAGATTGAATTGCGTTGTACCCGGCAGTTTCAGCAGTGTTTTGATTTGCGTGAAGCTGCGTTTGTTGTGACCTTCCAGCGCATCGACCAACTCATCTCGCTTCGCCCGCGTTAGCGTTTCATCGCGCAAATCCTTATTCAGGACGCGCAGGTTGTTAACCTCCTGGTAGATGCGAAAGCGCTGCTGGCTGGGCAAGGCCAGCGGAGCACGTTCTTCGCTGGGTTCCAGCGTGCAGCGGCCCGGCTTGACGGGCTTGAGCGGGCGCTGGTGCAGCAGGCAGTCCTTGAGTTCGGCACGCGCCGGTTCGGTGAATACGGTCGGGTTGAGTGTCGCTTGATTTGACCAGAGCGCGTCGAATTCGGTTTCGATCATTGCGCGGTCGATGTAAAGGTCGTAACTCTTGTCGATGCGAGTCTTGCCATCCTCTTTTTCGATCCGGCGCTCGCGGTATCGGGCGCGCACGAGTCCTGCGCGCAGGGGCTGGCCTTCTTCGTCTGGCTTTAAGCGCCACCACAACAGTTCGCCCACGGTGCGTGCCTTGCCATCGGCGCCGTCTGGGTCGAGTTGCTGGCGCAGAACACTTATGGCCGTCTTGAGCGCGCCGCTGTCGTTGTCCTTCTTGTCTGTTTTTCGGTTGCTTCTGAAGCCGCGTCGCTGGTTGATGTGAAACAGGGCACGGGCGAATTCGGCAGGGGTTATTGCTTCGTTAAGCCCCTTGGCTCGCAGTTCGTAGGGGTTGAGCAATTCCAGCGCCTTGCGCTCGGCGGTGTCGGCAGGGAAGAATCCATGCTTGAGCAGCAGTGCCATCATGCGGTGCTTGCGCTTGAGCAGACGGTCACGGCGGCGGCGCATGGCGCGTGCGGCGCGTCGGGTAACTGCCAGCGAAGAACCATCCTTGGGGTTGCGGCCATCGCTGAAGATACGCACGCCTGCTTTGACGAGTGCGACAGGTTCATCGTCCTTGAGGCGCACCATCGCCCATCCAAGCGAAGTGCTGCCCAAATCCAATGCCAACCGGTAGCGTATCGTGCGCATGTTCCCTCCCGCCAATGACGATGCTCTATTTCTAGCACGTTATGCTAGAATTGTGGCTGCTACACGATTGGGATTTGCGCTCTGGACGCTAACAAGCTGAAAGATGCACCAAATGGAAGGCCGCGCAATGCGCGGCCTTCGTCCATCTAAGGGGGCACCTTAAACTCGGCTAGGCAGTGCAAGTTGTCGCTGATAGCCGGTGCGGACAGGACCACACTAGATTCTATGGGCAAGCGGTTTGTGTTGGCATACCTTCTAGCCCGCCAATAACACTGCGCAAAATCAGCCTCTGACTGGGCGTAAGACCTATAGGCCGGACGGCGGCAATGCGCCACGAAGCGGCCGGATGATTGCTATAGGTCATGAGGCCGCTAAGGGCACGGAGCGGAAGCTCATTCAACATGAGGCACTGACCGTTCAGGCCGACAAGCCGCCTGTCAAGGCTGATCGCTTTCCCGGTCGTTCGGAGTTGCGAGAACTGCTTCGTCGCCGTACCACCAGCGCCGACTCTTGCCACGGACGGAGCTCTGACCGCAGCGTGCTACCATGCCGCGCCCGCCATGTCCGATCTTGACCGCATCTTCGCCCCCGAGGGGCCGCTCGCCGCCGCCGTGCCAGGCTTTCGCCCACGGCCGCAGCAGTTGGAGATGGCGCAGCGCATTGCCGCGGCCATCGCGGGCAACCTGGCGCTGGTCACGGAGGCCGGCACCGGCACCGGCAAGACCTTCGCCTACCTCGTGCCGGCGCTGCTCTCGGGCGGCAAGGTGATCGTTTCCACCGGCACCAAGACGCTGCAGGACCAGCTCTTCAACCGCGACCTGCCGACGGTGCGCGATGCGCTCAAGGTCGGCGCCACGATCGCGCTGCTGAAGGGCCGCGCCAACTATGTCTGCCCCTATCACCTGGAGCACGCGATGAGCGCCGGCCGTCTGGCCTCGCGCGAGGAGGCGGCGCACCTGCGCAAGATCGCGCGCTTCGCCGAACGCACCAAAAGCGGCGACAAGGCGGAATGCATCGACGTGCCGGAGGATTCCGCGGCATGGGGGGTGGCGACCTCGACGCGCGAGAACTGCCTCGGCCAGGAATGCCCGAACGTGAAGAACTGCTTCGTGCTGGCGGCGCGGCAGGATGCGCTGGCGGCCGATGTGGTGGTGGTCAATCACCACCTGTTCTTCGCCGACGTGATGTTGAAGGACGAGGGCATGGGCGAACTGCTGCCGGCCTGCAACACGATCATCTTCGACGAGGCGCACCAGTTGCCCGAGGTGGCGGGGCTGTTCTTCGGCGAGAGCGTATCCACCACCCAGATCATCGAGCTGGCGCGCGACACGCGCAACGAAGGCATCGTCGCCGCGAAGGACTACGCGCCGCTGCAGGAGGCCGCGCAGGCGCTGGACAAGGCGGCGCGCGACCTGCGCCTGGCGGTGAAGGGGGAGAACCTGCGCCTGCCGGCGGCGAAGCTGGAAGGCGAAGCGGAATTCGGCGCGGCCTTGCAGGGGCTGGTGGATGCGGTGCAGGAACTCGGGCGGCACCTCGAAACCCAGGCCGATCGCGGCGAGGGCCTGGCCAACTGCCTGCGCCGCGCACAAGAACTGGCGCAGGGCCTCAAGCGCTGGCGGCGGGGCGCGGCTGACCTCGAAGTGTCGGGCGGCGATGACGTCGTCAAATGGGTCGAGGTCTATTCGCAGGCGATGTCGCTGAACCTGACGCCGCTCGACATCGCGCCGATCTTCCAGCGCCAGATGGAAGGCCATCCGCGCGCATGGATTTTCACCTCGGCGACGCTGGCGGTGGGTACGAACTTTTCGCACTACTGCGGCGAGCTCGGGCTGAGTGAGGCCGACACCGCGGTGTGGGGCAGCCCCTTCGATTACGAAAAGAATGCGCTGCTTTATTCGCCGACCGGCATGCCCGATCCCAACAGCGCCATGTACCAGGAAGCCGTGGCGGAAGCCGCCTGGCCGGCGATCCGCGCCTCGGGCGGGCGCGCCTTCGTGCTGTGCACGTCCTTGCGGGCGATGCGCCGCATCCGCGAGCTGCTGCAGGAAAAGCTCGTCGGCGAAGGACTCGAACTGCCCCTGCTGATGCAGGGCGAAGGATCGCGCACGGAACTGCTGGAGCGCTTCCGTTTCCTCGGCAACGCCATCCTGGTCGCCAGCCAGAGCTTCTGGGAGGGTGTCGATGTGCGCGGCGAGGCCCTGTCGCTGGTGGTGATCGACAAGCTGCCCTTCGCGCCGCCCGACGACCCGGTGCTGTCGGCGCGCATCGACCGGCTGCGCGCGGTGGGACGCAACCCCTTCATGGAGTACCAGTTGCCGCGCGCGGTGATCAGCATGAAGCAGGGTTCGGGACGACTGATCCGTGACGAGGATGACCGCGGCGTGCTGATGATCTGCGACCCGCGCCTGACCGGAAAGCCCTACGGCAAGGCCATCTGGCGCTCGCTGCCGCCGATGCGGCGCACGCGGAATCTGGCCGAGGTGGAGGCCTTCTTTGCGGAGTCGGTAGAATCACGGCATGAGTAACCACTACAGCATCGAACTGGCGGACCGGCTGAATGCCGGTTGCCAGTGCGTGTCGCTCGACCGCGCGGGACTGGAGGCTGAACTCGAGCGCGTCAGCCCCGGCTTTCACGCCGAGGTGATGGCGGGGCGGCCGCACCTGTTCTCGGATTCGGTGGCCTTCGTCAGCGCCGAACACGTGCGGCGCATGGCGCGCCTGGTCGCGGCCGTCGAGCGCGTTGTCGCGCTGCCCGCCTACGCTGCGCACGT
This sequence comes from Sulfuritalea sp., assembly GCA_023229685.1. Classification (GTDB taxonomy): domain Bacteria; phylum Pseudomonadota; class Gammaproteobacteria; order Burkholderiales; family Rhodocyclaceae; genus Sulfuritalea. The sequence continues at coordinate 49,093 of JALNYT010000012.1, read as the reverse complement.
GCTGGCGTGGGCGCCGGAGAGCGCGCGGCACCGGTCGCCGGCGCCCGGGGTGTTTCTCGGCTACGACTTTCATCTGGGCAATACCGGACCGCAACTCATCGAGATCAATACCAATGCCGGCGGCGGCCTGCTCAACGCCCTGCTGGCACGCGCGCAGAAGGCCTGCTGCGATGACGTCGAGGCGCTGCTGCCCGGCGATCTCGGCTCCGACACGCCGGAACACCTGTTCCTCGAAATGTTCCGTGCCGAGTGGCGTGCCTTTGCCGCAAAAGTCGGCGCTGGCGACACGCCGCAGCGTATCGCGATCGTCGACGAAGCGCCGCTGACGCAATATCTCTATCCCGAGTTCGTGCTGTTCCGGCGCCTGTTCGAGCACGCCGGAATCGCCGCGGTGATCTGCGATCCGCAGGAACTGGCCTTGCGCGACGGCGCCCTCTGGCATGGCAGCGAGCGCATCGACCTGGTCTACAACCGGCTCACCGACTTCGCGCTGGACGACCCGGCCAATGCGACGCTGCGCGCCGCTTGGCTGAGCGATGCGGCGCTGATCACCCCGCATCCGCAGGCCCATGCCCTGTATGCCGACAAGCGCAACCTCGTGGCGCTGTGCGACGACGCACTGTTGGCCGGGTGGGGCGTCGACGCCGAGACGCGCGCCACGCTGGCAAACAAGATTCCGCGCACCGAACTGGTCGTGCCGGAACATGCCGGCGACCTGTGGGCGCGGCGCAAGCAGCTCTTCTTCAAGCCGGCGGCCGGCTACGGCTCCAAGGCGGCCTATCGCGGCGACAAGATCACCAAGCGCGTTTTCGATGAAGTGCTGGCCGGCAACTATATTGCGCAGGCGCTGGTGCCGCCTTCCTCGCGTACCTTGCGCGTGGACCAGGCGCCGGTCGAACTCAAGCTCGATCTGCGCAACTACGTCTATGCCGGGCATGTCCAGTTGATTGCCGCGCGTCTGTGGCAGGGGCAGACCACCAACTTCCGCACCCCCGGCGGCGGCTTCGCTCCGGTGCTGACGGTGCCCTCGACAGAGGAATGACATGAAGTCGAAAACCGGAAATCGAGCCACAGAGGACACAGAGATCACAGAGAAAGTGAAAGGGCTGAACGTCTTTCCCTCTGTGTCCTCTGTGACCTCTGTGGCTAAAGAGGTTTATTGAATGAAGGTCTTCGGTCTCGCCGGCTACTCCGGCTCGGGAAAAACCACGCTGCTGGAGGAGCTGATTCCGCGCCTGAATGACGCCGGGCTCAGCGTCTCGCTGATCAAGCACGCGCACCACCGGTTCGACATCGACCAGCCGGGCAAGGATTCCTATCGCCTGCGCGAGGCCGGCTGCTCCGAGGTATTGTTGATATCCGAGCAGCGCTGGGTGCTGATGCACGAACTGCGCGGCGCGCCGGAACCCTCGCTGGAGGAGCAGATCGCGCGCTTTTCCGAGTGCGACCTGGTGCTGGTCGAGGGCTTCAAGCAGACTTCGATTCCCAAGCTGGAGGTGCATCGGCCTTCGGTCGGCAAGCCGCTGATCGCGGGCAGCGGCGTCGAGACCATCGTCGCCGTGGCGACCGACGAGCCTGGCGTGGTGTCGAAGCTGACCGCGCTGCCGGTGTTGGACCTCAATGATCGCGATGCGATCGCCGATTTCATTCTGCGTCACCAGGGGTTCCGCCATGCTTGATTTCGAAGACGCACTGGCGCGGCTGCTGGCCGGCGCGGTGCCGGTGAGCGAAGTCGAAGCGCTGCCGACCCAGTCGGCGGCGGGACGGGTGCTGGCGCAGGGATTGCGTTCGACGCTCGACGTGCCGCCGCAGGACAACACCTCGATGGATGGCTACGCCGTGCGTTGCGCCGACGTGACCGCCGCCGGTGCGCAGCTTGTCGTCGCCCAGCGCATTCCGGCCGGCAGCGTCGGCCATGTGTTGGCGCCCGGAACGGCGGCGCGGATTTTCACCGGTGCGCCGCTGCCGGCCGGAGCCGATGCCGTAGTCATGCAGGAATTGTGCGCCGTGGATGGCGGCGTCGTGACGGTGAACCATGTGCCGCGCGTCGGCGAATGGATCCGTCGCCGCGGCGAGGACATTGCCGCCGGCAGCGAGGTATTGGCTGCCGGAACGCGTTTGTCGGCAGCGCACGTCGGCGTCGCCGCCTCCGTTGGCGCGGCGCAGCTCACGGTGTTTCGCCGGCTGCGCGTCGCCCTGTTCTCGACCGGCGACGAGCTGGCGATGCCCGGCGAGCCGCTCAAACCCGGCGGCATCTACAACTCCAACCGCTATACGCTGCGTGCGCTGCTCGAAGGCCTCGGTTGCGAGGTGGCGGATTTCGGCATCGTGCCCGATCAGCGCGATGCGACGCGCGCGGCCTTGCGCGAGGCGGCGGCCGACAATGATCTGATCCTGACCAGCGGCGGCGTTTCGGTGGGCGAGGAAGACCACGTCAAACCAGCGGTGGAGGCGGAGGGCACGCTCGATTTATGGAAGATCGCGATCAAGCCGGGCAAGCCGCTGGCGTTTGGCGCAGTTCGTCGCAGAGTCGGCGCTGGCGCTGCGGCGGCAGCCTTCATCGGCCTGCCGGGCAACCCGGTTTCCAGTTTCGTGACCTTCCTGATGCTGGTGCGGCCCTTCATCCTCAAGGCGCAGGGACTGTCGGCGGTGACGCCGCGCGCGCAATCGCTGCGCGCCGACTTCGAGTGCAAGGGCGACCCACGCCGCGAGTTCCTGCGCGCCCGCATCAACGCTGCAGGCGGGCTGGAACTGTTTCCCAATCAGAGTTCGGGCGTGCTGACGTCCTGCGTCTGGGCTGACGGGCTGATCGACAATCCGCCGGGGCAGGCCATCCGGCGTGGCGACACCGTGCGTTTCCTGCCGTTTTAGTTACGGCCGCTGCGCTTAACGCCGATAATGCCGGCGTTAGCCTCCACTGAAACTTCGTTTTCGGAACTGCTATAGTGAATTGATGGAAACGAAAGTACTTTTCTTCGCCGGCTTGCGCGAGGCGCTGGGCACGGGGTCGGAAGCGGTCATCCTGCCGGCCGGCATCGGCACGGTCGGCGCGTTGCGCGATCATCTTGCCGCGCGCGGCGAGCCGTGGTCGGTGCTCGCCACCACCAAGAATCTGCGTGCGGCGGTGAATCAGCAGATGGTCGGACTGGAGGCAGCGATCAAGCCGGGCGACGAAGTCGCGTTCTTTCCGCCGGTGACCGGAGGCTGAGATGTCGGTCAGCGTGCAGGAAGCCGATTTCGATGCGGGCGCCGAGATTGCAGCGCTCTCGGCGGGGCGTGACGACGTCGGCGCGGTAGCGAGTTTCGTCGGGCTGGTGCGAGCCGACAAGCAGGCCGAGAAAGTCGGCGTTGGCGAGACGGCGGCGGTGCAGGCGATGACGCTCGAACATTACCCCGGCATGACGGAGAAGGCGCTCGACGCCATCGTCGCCGAGGCGCGCGGGCGCTGGGACTTTTTCGGTGCGCGCGTGATTCACCGCGTCGGCAAGCTGCTGCCGGGCGATCGCATCGTCTTCGTCGCGGTCGCGTCGGCCCATCGCGGCGACGCCTTTGCCGCCTGCGAGTTCATCATGGATTACCTGAAGACGCGCGCGCCGTTCTGGAAGAAGGAAGAAACGCCCGACGGCGGGCGCTGGGTGGATGCCCGCGAGAGCGACGACCAGGCCGCCGGGCGCTGGCAAAGCCCGCAGAAATAAGAACGGCCGACCCCGCGCGGGGCCGGCCGTTGGCAAGGCGTTGTTCTGTGCTTACTTGCGCTTGCTGCCGGCAGCGGCTTTCTTGACCGTTTCGCCGACGTTGCCCATGGCGGCCGTCGACGCTTTGGTGATTTGCTCGAACGCCGCATTGGCGGTCGCGATCGCCTGCTGGAACGATTCCATCATGTTCGGCGTTTGACCCGGCAAGGTCTTCATGAAGCTCTGCATGGATTCGGTCATGTCCTGACTGCCCGAAGCCAACTGCTCCGTGACCAGCCGGGCAAACTCGGCGCGGGCGGCGTTGCTGATTTCGGCAATCTGTTGCGCCGCGGCGACCATGCGCTGAGTGGTCTGCTGCGCGTACTCTGCGCGTAGCTGCATCATCTTCTGCGGATCGCGGGCGCCGGTTTGCGCCTTGGCGTTTTCCACGCCGCTTTGAAACATTTCTTTCGCCAACTCGGTTTGCAGCGCCATGATGCGCTGGGAATTCTCGATCGAAAGCTGCGCCATGCGCATTGCGGCTTCCATATTCTTGCGGGGCAACTCGCTGAATTGTTCCATCTTGCCGGCCATGATGTTTCTCCTGTGATTTACGTAGCCAAACCAATGTACCACCAATGGCTTACGGAAATCTGATCCAAATCAATAGCCATACGGGTTTCAGGCTTGCTCCTGATCGCCGGGTGAACGATACTGAATGCGGATTGCTAATACCTCAAAGGATGAATCATGAAGATTCTCGGTATCGCCCTGGTGCTGCTGGTGGCGCTGGAGCACTGGTATTTTCTTTACCTCGAGATGTTTCTCTGGACCAGTCCGAAGGGACTCAAGATCTTCGGCAACACGGCTGAGCGCGCCGAGGCGTCGAAGGTGCTGGCGGCCAATCAGGGGCTCTACAACGGCTTTCTCGCTGTCGGATTGCTCTGGGGGCTGATCTATCCGAATCCAGTCGCCGGCGTGCATATCCAGATGTTTTTTCTTGCCTGCGTCATTGTTGCCGGAATTTACGGTGGCCTCACGGTGAAGATGCGAATCATGTATTTGCAGTCCGGTCCGGCACTGCTGGGGCTGTTGGCATTGCTGCTGGCTTAGGCAATTTTCAGGAGAGACGCGATGGCTACCCCCAGTACCGAATGGAAAGAGCGGATTGCGGCCGATGAAGCCGAGCGTCATGCCGGCTATGCGCGCGACTTCGAGCAGATTCAGGCGCTCAAGTCGGCGAAATTCGGCAAGGGCCGTGCCTTGCATCGCAAGCAGCAGCTCGGTTTGCACGGCAGCTTCGAGGTCTTGTCCGATCTGCCCGCGTATGCACGGCATGGACTGTTTGCCGCGCCCGGGACCTACCAGGCATGGGTTCGGCTGTCGAATGGCGGCACCGATCGCCAGGCCGACAGGAAGCCCGATGTGCGCGGATTCGCGATCAAGGTTCGCGGCGTCAGCGGCCCCGGCGCGCTTGGCTCGGGCCCGGCCGAGAGCCAGGATTTTCTCCTGATCAATCATCCGGCTTTTGCCTTTGCCGGGGCGGACGAATTCGTCGGCCTGGTGAAAAGCCTGAGCAAGGGACCGGGCGCGCTGCTCGGATACCTGGTTTCGCGCTACGGCTTCCTCGGCGCGCTGGGCATGACGAAGCGCTTCGCCAAGACCTTCAACAAGCCGTTTACGGGCTTTGCGACCGAGTCCTTCTACTCGGCGGCGCCGATCGCCTGCGGCCCCTATGCGGCACGGGTGCGTTTGCTCGCCGCCAGTGACGACGTGAAGCCGGGAGCAGCGACGGATTGGGCAGGGGATTTTCGCACCCGCCTCGAGCACGGCCCGCTGCGCTTCGAACTGCAACTGCAATTCTTCGTCGATGAAGCGCGCACGCCGATCGAGGACGCATCGGTGGACTGGTCTGAAGACGTCGCGCCGTACGTCACCGTGGGCGTGCTGACCCTGCCGGCGCAGGATGCGCAGACGGCTGACGGCCAGACGCTGGCCGCGACCATCGAGTCTGCCGCCTTCGATCCGTGGCGGGCGCTGATGGCCCATCGCCCTTTGGGGGAAGTCATGCGCGCCCGAAAAGGGGTGTATTTCCAAAGCCAGAGCGGACGGCGTTGAGAGCGTCCTGCTGGCAGGGCATTGAAATCCGCCCGGCAATCCCCATTTTCAGCGCAATGACAAATTTCCGGGGCCTATCCCATGCGCTTTGACAAATTTACGACCAAGTTCCAGCAGGCGGTTTCCGATGCCCAGAGTCTGGCGGTCGGCAACGATCAGCAGTTCATTGAGCCGCAGCACCTGTTGCTGGCCCTGCTCAATCAGGAGGACGGCAGCACCGCGTCATTGCTGGGACGGGCTGGAGCCAATCTGGGCGGGTTGAAAGCCGCTTTGGGCAAGGCCATGGATCGCCTGCCCAAGGTCGAAGGCCATGGCGGCGAGGTCAGCATCGGGCGCGACCTGACCAATCTGCTCAACATCACCGACAAGGAAGCGCAGAACGCCGGCGACCAGTTCATCGCCTCCGAGATGTTCCTGCTGGCACTGACCCAGGACAAGGGCGAGACGGGGCGCCTGCTGAAGGAAGCCGGGCTCAACCGCAAGGCGCTGGAGGATGCGGTCAAGGCCGTGCGCGGCGGCGAGCACGTCGACTCGCAGGAGGCCGAAGGCCAGCGCGAAGCGCTCAACAAGTATTGCCTCGACTTGACCGAAAGAGCGCGAGCGGGAAAATTGGATCCGGTAATCGGTCGCGACGACGAGATTCGCCGCACCATCCAGATCCTCCAGCGTCGCACCAAGAACAATCCGGTCCTGATCGGCGAGCCCGGCGTCGGCAAGACGGCGATCGTCGAGGGGCTGGCGCAACGCATCGTCAATGGCGAAGTGCCGGAGACGCTGAAGGGCAAGCGCGTGCTGGTGCTCGACATGGCGGGCCTGCTGGCGGGCGCCAAGTACCGCGGTGAATTCGAGGAGCGCCTCAAGGCGGTGCTTAAGGAAGTCGCGCAGGACCAGGGCCGCATCATCCTGTTCATCGACGAGATGCACACCATGGTCGGCGCCGGCAAGGCCGAAGGCGCGATCGATGCCGGCAACATGCTGAAGCCGGCCCTGGCGCGCGGTGAGTTGCACTGCATCGGCGCCACCACGCTGAACGAATACCGCAAGTACATCGAGAAGGATGCGGCCCTCGAACGGCGCTTCCAGAAGGTGCAGGTCGATGAGCCCTCGGTCGAGGCGACCATCGCCATCCTGCGCGGCCTGCAGGAGAAGTACGAACTGCACCATGGCGTGGACATCACCGATCCGGCCATCGTTGCCGCGGCGGAATTGAGCCACCGTTACATCACCGACCGATTCCTGCCGGACAAGGCCATCGACCTGATCGACGAGGCCGCGGCGAAGATCAAGATGGAGATAGATTCCAAGCCCGAGGTGATGGACAAGCTCGACCGGCGCCTGATCCAGCTGAAGATCGAGGCCGAGGCGGTGAAGAAGGAAAAGGACGAGGCTTCGAAAAAGCGCCTGGTGCTGATCAAGGACGAGATCGCCAAGCTCGAACGCGAACTGGCCAATCTCGACGAGATCTGGCGCGCCGAGAAGGCGCAGCTGCAGGGCTCGACCCACATCAAGGAAGAGATCGAGAAGCTTCGCGTGCAGATGGCCGAGTTGCAGCGCAAGGGCGCGTTCGACAAGCTGGCCGAACTGCAGTACGGCACGCTGCCCAAGCTCGAAGCCCAACTCAAGGCGGCCGACCTGGTGAACGAGAAAGTCGGCGCTGGCGACACGGCGAAGCACAGGCTGCTGCGCACCCAGGTCGGGGCCGAAGAGATTGCCGAAGTCGTATCGCGCGCCACCGGCATTCCAGTCTCAAAAATGATGCAGGGCGAGCGCGAGAAGCTGCTGCACATGGAAGACAAGCTGCACAGCCGCGTGGTAGGCCAGGACGAGGCCGTGCGCCTGGTGTCGGATGCCATCCGTCGCTCGCGCGCCGGGCTGTCCGAAGAGAGCCGGCCCTACGGTTCCTTCCTGTTCCTCGGCCCCACGGGCGTGGGCAAGACCGAACTGTGCAAGGCGCTGGCCGAATTCCTCTTCGATGCCGAGGATCATCTGATTCGCATCGACATGAGCGAATTCATGGAGAAGCATTCCGTGGCGCGGCTGATCGGCGCGCCGCCGGGCTATGTCGGTTACGAGGAAGGCGGCCATCTGACCGAACAGGTGCGCCGGAAGCCCTATTCGGTGATCCTGTTCGATGAAGTGGAGAAGGCGCATCCGGACGTCTTCAATGTCCTCTTGCAGGTGCTCGACGACGGTCGCATGACCGACGGCCAGGGCCGCACCGTGGACTTCAAGAACACGGTGATCGTGATGACATCCAATCTGGGCAGCCAGATGATCCAGCAGATGGCCGGCTCGGACTACCAGGTGGTCAAGATGGCCGTGATGGGCGAGGTGAAGACACATTTCCGCCCGGAGTTCGTGAACCGCATCGACGAAATCGTGGTGTTCCACGCCCTGGACGAGAAGAACATCGCCGGCATCGCGCGCATCCAGCTGAAGTACCTCGAAAAGCGCATGGCGAAACTCGACATGACGCTCGAGGTTTCCGACGCTGCCGTGGCGCTGATCGCCGAGGCTGGCTTCGATCCGGTGTTCGGCGCGCGGCCGCTGAAGCGCGCAATCCAGGAGCGTATCGAGAACCCGCTGTCGAGGCTGATTCTCGAAGGCAAGTTCGGGCCGAAGGATCAGGTCAAGGTGGGCGCCAGCAAGGGGCAGCTTACGTTTGGGAAAGCGACGATCTAACCAGTTTCAGCTAAAATCTGGTTATACTGGGCGGGTCGAAACTAGGAGTCCCCCATGTTGAGCGTCGGAATCTTTGAAGCCAAGGCCCAGTTGTCGCAACTTGTCGAGCGTGTCGCGCAGGGCGAAGAAGTGCTGGTGACACGTCACGGCAAGCCTGTGGCACGTCTGGTGGCGCCTGAGGCATCGTCCGATGTCTCGGCGCTTGCGCAGTGGACCGCTGAATTGCGGGCGTTTCGTCGTGGCGTCGACCGCGGTGCCAAGTCGGGCAGCGGCAGCACCTTGGCCGAGTTGATCGCGGCGGGGCGCCGGTGAGTTCACGCCCGCCCTTGGTCATTGACTGCTCGGCGGCGATTCCCTGGTTTCTGGACGATGAGGCGAGCGCGTGGAGCGAGAGCCTGCTCGATGCCTTGCCAAGTTATTCCTTGCACGTCCCTTCCTTGTGGCATCTCGAATTCGCCAATGTTCTGCTCACCGCACAACGACGCAAGCGCGTCGCCGCCAAGGATGCCAGGGGCCTGTTGGCGCGTGCCTCGCGCCTGCCGCTGGTGACCGACGGCAGGGTGGTTCCGCTGGTTGAAATAGCCGAGCTGGCCGAGTCCCATGGCATCACCACGTACGATGCCGCCTATCTCGAATTGGCGATGCGGTTGAAGTGTCCGCTTGCAACGCAGGACAAGGCCCTGGCGAAAGCAGCGAAACGCCTCGGATCACTTTACGCATAGAAGGGACCGACCCCCTTGTCCCTTGACCTTTCCGTCACGCTCGCCGGCTTCGTCGCCTGGCGTGGCGAACACATCCGCGGCGACGAAAAAGGCGAGGCGCAGCTTTTCCTCGATCACCTCTTTCGCGCCTTCGGTCACGCTGGCCTGAGGGAAGCCGGTGCGACCCGCGAGGATCGCGTCAAGAAGGATGGCTGGTAACGGCGGATTGCTTGAGCACCTCAGGAAGCCCGGGTTGACGCTGCGGACTCCGGCGGCTACATCAGGAATAGCGTAACGATTTCTTACAAATCGCATCACGTTTGGGGTAGTTCCGTTACACGTGCGGAGTCAAATGGGCTACGTTCGAAGGAAAGGATAGGCGCCATGAAAAATGTGAAATGGATAATTGCGCTCCTGTTGCTGGGAGCGGGCGGTGCCGGCAACGCATGGGCAGACCGTTATGGCCATGGCCATGGTCATGGCCACGGCAATGTGCGTTTCGGCGTGATGATCGGTCCCTACTGGGGTGGCCCGTGGTACTACCCGCCCCCCAGCTACTACTACCCGCCCTACTATCCGCAGGTGGTGGTTGAGCGTCAGGTCCCGCAGGTTTATATTGAACAGCAGCCGGCCCCCGCAGAGGCTCCGCCCGCGCCCGTTGCCGCCGCGCCGGCCAATTACTGGTACTACTGCGTCGCAGCGAAGGGCTATTACCCGTACGTCAAGGAATGTCCCAGTGGATGGCAGAGGGTGTTGCCGCAGCCGCAGGGCCAGCCCTGAGTCGAACCAGGAGTCGTCATCATGAAATCATCAACTGCTTCTCTCGCTGTCGTGTCCACCGTGCTGCTGCTCGCCGGATGTGCTTCGGTGCCGACCGGTCCCAGCGTGATGGCCCTGCCCGGGACGGGCAAGAACTTCGAGCAGTTCCGCGGCGACGACGCCGAATGCCGCCAGTATGCCCAGTACCAGACAGGCGGTAGCGCGGATCAGGCCGGGGTCGATGCCGGCGTGCGCAGTGCCGCCATCGGTACCGTGATCGGAGCCGTCGCCGGTGCGGCGATCGGCGGACGCGATTCAGCCGGTGCCGGCGCCGCCACCGGGCTGGTGGTCGGCAGCATGGCCGGCGCCGGCGCCGCCCAGGGTTCCGCCCATGCAACCCAGCGCAACTACGACAACGCCTATGTCCAGTGCATGTACTCAAAGGGACACCAGGTGCCGGTGCCGGCAGGCATGGCGCGCAGCCGGACTCAGGCGCCGGCGGGCGCTTCCTACCCGCCACCGCCGCCGGCAGGAAATGTACCGCCGCCTCCCCCGGGCTATGCGCCGCCCGGCTCTTCCCGCTGAGCGGGAGATCAACATGAACACGCTCAAGCATGCCGCTGCAGTTCTACTGCTGTTGCCCTGTCTGGTCGGTACAGGCCTCGCTGCGGAGCGGGGACACCAGCGCGGCCACGAAGCGCGCGGTCGCCCGGCGTGGCACGGCGAAATAGGCCGCTTCCACGAGCACGACATGGGCGTGTGGCGCAGCGGACGCTGGCATCACGGCCGCCATGACGGGCGTCTGGGATGGTGGTGGATCGTCGGTGCCTCCTGGTATTTCTACCCGGCGCGGATAGCGCCTTATCCCGATCCCTACCTGCCGCCCGTGGTGGTCGTGCCGCCGGCTCCAGCCCCGACGCAGTATTGGTACTACTGCGCCAATCCGGTGGGCTACTACCCTTATGTCGCCCAGTGCCTCGTCAACTGGCAACCGGTGCCGGCCACCGAGCCGCCGCGCTGACCCATTACCCAGGACCTTCTGAACATGCAAACTGCTTCCAACGCCACTTCGACTTCTTCGCTGCATCCCCTGTTGTGGGTCGCCGGCATTGCGGTGACCCTGCTGTCCCTTACCGGTATCGCCGCGCTGACCGGACTGCTGCCGGCCAAGACCGCCCCGGCCCCGGAGCGACCCGCCATCGTCGCGGTGGCGCCCGCGCCCGAACCGGTCGCCGCCCCCGTCGTTGCAGCGGCGGCGCCTGCCGCCACGCCGCAGGCACCGGCGGTTGCCGTCGGCAAGACGCTGCCGGCGGTCCGTCATAAGGCGGCAAGAAGGACAGTCGAACAGGAAGTTTCTGCGAGTCCGGCGGCACTGCCGCCTTCCTATGCCAGCAGCGTACCTCCCGACTACGTGCCGCCTCAGGCTGCGCCGTACGTGCCGCCCGCACCGCCGCCCTGCATCGACTGCGGTGTTATCGCCAATGTGCGTGAGGTCACCAATGAAGCCCAGGCAAGCGGCGCCGGTGCCGTCATCGGCGGTATCGCCGGCGCGGCACTGGGCAGCAACGTCGGTCGCGGCAACACGCGCACGCTGGCCAGCATCGCCGGTGCGGTGGGCGGCGGACTGCTCGGCAACTCCATCGAGAAATCCCAGCGCAGCACGGTCGGCTTCCAGGTCACGGTGCGCATGGAAGATGGCACCACGCGCATGATCCCGGCGGACACCATGCCGTCCTGGCGCATCGGCGACAAGGTCAAGCTGGTCGGCGGCAGCATCGTTTCGCGCTGATCCTGCATCGCGATGGGTGGTTCGCGAACGATTCGGCGGGACGACGAGACGCGGCGATTCAAGGCGTCGAGTTGCCGTAACAGTCCCATGTAAAGCAAAGTAGGGGTTTGCTTCCTGCGGGGGGCTGGCGAAATCAAGTTGCACAAGGGGACGCTGTCCGCCGGCAACGCAGATGAGGGAATGGAAGTGAATCAAGCGAAGATCAATGCGCTGGGGGCCATGTTCGCCGCCGTCCTGTCAGCGCCGACTTTCTCGTTCGCCGCGACCCTGTTCGACGCCCCGTCTGCGGAAATGCTCAGGCAGGCCGGCGCAATACGGCAGCAATTGAAGCTGCAGAACAATCAGGCCATGCTCTGGCTCGAGGCCGAAGCGGCGACGCACGCCATGCTGCGCGAGCGCCAGGCAAGGCGCGAGCGACTCCAGGCCGAACTCGGCGCTGCGTTGGCTACCCCGGTTCCGCTGCGCGATCTGGCACAGAAGATCGCCGCCGAGGAAGACCTTTCTCTTCTGGAAACCCGCAAGAACCGTGAACTCTGGCTCGACGTCGAGGCTGCGCTGGACGATGCCAATCGCCAGGAGTTCCGCGCCGCGATGCGCCAGCAACTTGAAAAGCCCGAGGACTCCAGGGCCGCCCGCAAGGAGGGAGACGGCGGTCCTGCACGGGAGGCGCCGCGCGAGAGTCGCGGCGGCCGGCGCGGGCAGGGTGGAGGCATGAGCAGCGGCATGCCGCGCTTTTGACCATTAATATTCCGGCTGGCCCGGGCGCATGAATCGAAAACCCAGTATCTTTGCACCGGCATAAATATCGGACTCCGGTTTGGCCGACAGGAATCCAAAGCGGATGAATTGATGGAAACGATAGTGAAGGCGCCTTCAGCATGAAAAAGAAAATCCTCTGGATCCCGTTGCTGCTGCTGGTCGGCGCCGCCGCTTATTGGTACTACACCAAGCCGGCGGACGCGCCCGGGTCGCAGGGCGGTTCGCGGCGTGGTCCCGGCGACGGCAGGCCGTTCCCGGTGCAGGCAGTGGTCGCGAAGAGCGGCGACATCGACGTCTTCATCAATGCCCTGGGCACGGTCACTGCGCGCAACACGGCCACGGTCAAGGCCCGCGTCGATGGCCAGTTGCTGCGCATCGCGTTCCGCGAAGGCCAGGCGGTCAAAGCGGGCGAGGTGCTGGCGGAGATCGACCCGCGGCCCTTCCAGGTGCTGCTCGACCAGGCCAACGGCCAACTGGCGCGCGACCAGGCGCTGCTGACCAATGCCAGACTCGACGTCGAACGCTACCGCGGCCTGCTGGCGAAGGATTCGATCGCCAGGCAGCAGGTCGATGCCCAGGAAGCGCTGGTGCGCCAATACGAGGGGGTGGTGCAGACCGACCGCGCCCAGGTCGATAGCGCCCGCCTGCAACTCGACTTCACGCACATTACGGCGCCGGTGTCGGGACGCCTCGGGCTGCGCCAGATCGACGCCGGCAACATGATCCGCGGCAGCGATGCCAACGGTCTGGTGGTGATTACCCAGACCCAGCCGATCAACGTCGTCTTCGCCATTCCCGCCGACAATATCGACGCCGTGCTGGCGCGATTGCGCAGCGGCGACACGCTGGCGGTCGACGCCTTCGACCGCGGCGGCAAGACCAAACTGGCTAGCGGCAAGCTGTTGACGGTGGACAACCAGATCGACGTCGCGACCGGCACGGTCAAGCTCAAGGCCGAGTTCGCCAATACCGGCGACAAGCTGTTTCCCAACCAGTTCGTCAATGCCAGCCTGCGCGTCGAGACGCGGCACGACGCGATCCTGATCCCGGTCGCGGCGATTCAGCGCGGCACCCAGGGGACGTTCGTCTACGTCGTCGGGCAAGATCAGGCGGTCGCCATCCGTCCCGTTACCCTGGGCCCGGTGGCGGGCGACAGCGTCGCCATCGAGAAAGGACTGGCTGCCAACGAACAGGTAGTGACCGACGGCGCCGACAAGCTGCGCGAAGGTGCCAAGGTCGAGGTCACGACGCCCGGCGCGCGCGAGGTCGGTGGCAAGGGGCCGCGCGGCCCCGGCGGCCCCGCCGGTAGCGGTCCCGGCGCCGGCGCTGGCCGTGGCAATGGTCCTGGCACCGGCGTTGGCACTCGCAATGGCTCTGGCTCTAGCACTGCCGCTGGTGGGGGCACCGCCGCTGGTGCTGGCGGCGGCTCCGTCGAGGAAAGGCAGAAACGCTGGGCAGAGCTCAACGCGCGCATCGACCGCGGCGAATTCGGCGAGGAAATCAAGAAGCTTCCCGAGGAGGAGCGCAAGCAGCGCATGCGCGAAATGCGCCGCCAACGGGAAGGTGGTGGTGGCGCCGGCCAGAGCCCGCAGTAGATTCGCGCAGTGAATCCATCCCGTCCCTTCATCCTGCGACCGGTGGCGACCTCGCTGCTGATGGTCGCGATTTTGCTGGCCGGCCTGGTCGCCTATCGCGTGCTGCCGATTTCGGCGCTGCCCGAGGTCGATTACCCGACGATCCAGGTCACCACGCTCTATCCCGGCGCCAGCCCGGACGTGATGACCTCGTCGATCACGGCACCGCTGGAACGCCAGTTCGGCCAGATGCCGGGCCTCAACCAGATGTCCTCGGCGAGTTCCGGCGGCGCCTCGGTCATCACGCTGCAATTCAGCCTGGCGCTGAGCCTCGATGTCGCCGAGCAGGAAGTGCAGGCGGCGATCAACGCGTCCGGCTCCTTCCTGCCCGGCGACCTGCCGATGCCGCCGATCTACAGCAAGGTCAACCCCGCCGATGCGCCTGTCATCACGCTGGCGATTACCTCGGCGACGCTGCCCCTGCCCAAGATCGAAGACCTGGTGGACACGCGCCTGGCGCAGAAGCTGTCGCAACTGCCCGGGGTCGGCCTGGTCAGCATCGGCGGCGGCCAGCGGCCGGCGGTGCGCATCCAGGCCAACCCGAAGGCGCTGGCGGCGCAAGGCCTCAACCTCGACGACGTGCGGACGTCGATCGGCGCCGCCAATGTGAATATGGCGAAGGGCAGCTTCGATGGCCCGACGCGTGCCTCGACGCTCGACGCCAACGACCAGCTCAAGTCCGCGGCCGAATACCGCGACCTCGTCATCGCCTGGAAGAACGGCGCGCCGGTCCGCCTGCGCGACGTCGCCGATGTCATCGACGGCGCCGAGAACGCGCGGCTGGCGGCCTGGGCCAACAAGGCGCCGGCCATCATCCTCAACATCCAGCGCCAGCCGGGCGCCAACGTCATCGAGACCGTCGACCGCATCAAGAAGCTGTTGCCGCAGCTGCAGGCGGCGATGCCGGGCACGGTGGATGTCGCCCTGCTGACCGATCGCACCACCACCATCCGCGCTTCGGTGCGCGACGTCCAGTTCGAGTTGCTGCTGTCGGTGGCGCTGGTGGTGATGGTCATCTTCCTGTTCCTGCGCAACGTGCCGGCCACGCTGATTCCCGGCGTCGCCGTGCCGCTGTCCCTGGTCGGCACCTTCGGCATCATCTACATGGCGGGTTTTTCGATCAACAACCTGACCCTGATGGCGCTGACCATCGCCACCGGCTTCGTCGTCGACGACGCCATCGTCATGATCGAGAACATCGCGCGCTACGTCGAAGCCGGCGAATCGCCGATGGCGGCGGCCTTGAAGGGCGCCGAACAGATCGGCTTCACCATCATCTCGCTGACCTTTTCGCTGATCGCGGTGCTGATTCCGCTGCTGTTCATGGGCGACATCGTCGGCCGCCTGTTCCGCGAATTCGCCATCACCCTGGCGGTATCCATCCTGATTTCCGCCGTGGTCTCGCTGACGCTGACGCCGATGATGTGCGCGCGGCTGCTGCACCATACGCCGCCGGAGCAGCAGAGCCGCTTCTACCGCGCCAGCGGGGCCTTCTTCGACCGGGTGATCGCGCGCTACGGCGTCTGGCTGAACTGGGTCCTCGACCGCCAGACCGCTACGCTGCTGGTCGCCATCGGCACCCTGGTGCTGACCGTGCTGCTGTATGTGGTGGTGCCCAAGGGCTTCTTTCCGGTGCAGGACACGGGCGTGATCCAGGCCATCACCGAGGCGCCGCAGACGATATCCTTCGTGGCCATGGCGGAGCGCCAGCAGGCCGTGGCCGACGCGGTGCTGGCCGATCCGGCGGTGGCCAGCCTGTCCTCGTTCATCGGCGTCGACGGCGCCAACGTCACGCTGAACAGCGGCCGCATGCTGATCAACCTGAAGCCCAAGGCCCAGCGTACAGGTGGCGACGCGGATGCCAGCGGCGTCATCGGCCGCCTGCAGGGACAACTCGACAAGCTCGGCGGCATCACCACCTACATGCAGCCGGTGCAGGATCTCACCATCGAGGACCGGGTCAGCCGCACCCAATACCAGTTCAGCGTGCAGGACGCCAATCCGGACGAGCTGGCGCTTTGGGTGCCGAAACTCGTCGAACGCCTGCGCCGCCTGCCGGAAGTGCTCGACGTCGCCAGCGACACGCAGGATCAGGGTCTGCAGGCCTACGTCGAAATCGATCGCGCCAGTGCCGGGCGGCTGGGCATCACCACGGCCGCGATCGACAATGCGCTATACAACGCCTTCGGCCAGCGCCTGATCTCGACCATCTTCACGCAGTCCAACCTGTATCGCGTGGTGCTCGAGGTCAGGCCCGAGTTCCAGCAAGGCATGCTGGCGCTGGAAAGCATCTATGTCGTCTCGCCCGGCGGCAGCCAGGTGCCGCTGTCGTCGATCGCGCGGGTGACGGAGAAGCCTACCCAGCTCGCCATCAACCACATCGGCCAGTTTCCGGCCTCGACGATCTCCTTCAACCTCGCCCCCGGCGTCTCGCTCGGCGCGGCGGTCGCGGCGATCCGCAAGGCCAGTGCCGAACTCAAGATGCCGGCCAGCGTCGAGACCGGCTTCCAGGGCGCCGCGCTGGCCTTCCAGGCCTCGCTCGACAACACGCTGCTGCTGATTCTCGCCGCCATCGTGACCATGTACATCGTGCTCGGCGTGCTCTACGAGAGCTATATCCACCCGGTGACCATCCTCTCCACGCTGCCCTCGGCGGGGGTCGGCGCGCTGCTGGCGCTGCTGCTGTCGCGCAATGACCTCGGCATCATCGCCATCATCGGCATCATCCTGCTGATCGGCATCGTCAAGAAGAATGCGATCATGATGATCGACTTCGCCCTGGATGCCGAGCGGACCGAGGGCAAGTCGCCGCGCGACGCGATCTTCGAAGCCTGCCTGCTGCGCTTCCGGCCGATCCTGATGACCACCCTGTCGGCGCTGCTCGGCGCACTGCCGCTGATGCTCGGCACCGGCGTCGGCTCCGAACTGCGCCATCCGCTGGGCATCACCATGGTCGGCGGCCTGCTGGTCAGCCAGGTGCTGACGCTGTTCACCACCCCTGTCATCTATCTGGCCTTCGACCGACTGGCGCAGCGGTACCGCCGTCCGCCGAGCCGCCTCAAGGACGGCGCTGCCAACGCATTGGAGCCGCGCAGCGGCGAACCACCGTCACCCCCGCCCACTGGGCGGGGGCCTGGGGGTGGGGGGCAATGAGCACATGAACATCTCCGCCGCCTTCATCAATCGCCCGGTGGCGACCACGCTGTTGACGCTGGGCGTGGCCCTGGCCGGCGCCGTGGCGTTTACGCTGCTGCCGGTGGCGCCCCTGCCGCAAGTCGATTTCCCGACCATTTCGGTGCAGGCCTCGCTGCCGGGCGCCAGCCCGGAGACCATGGCCTCGACCGTGGCGACGCCGCTCGAACGCACGCTCGGCGTGATTGCCGGCGTCACCGAAATCACCTCCAGCAGTTCGCTGGGCAGCACCCGCGTCATCCTGCAGTTCGATCTGTCGCGCAACATCGACGGTGCTGCGCGCGATGTGCAGGCGGCGCTCAACGCGGCACGCTCGCTGCTGCCGACCGGCCTGCCGAGCAATCCGACTTACCGCAAGGTGAATCCGGCGGATGCGCCGATCATGATCCTGTCGCTGACCTCGGCGTCGATGTCGCGCGCCCGGATGTATGACGCCGCGTCGACCATCCTGGAGCAGAAGATTTCCCAATTGGCAGGAATCGGCCAGGTCACGGTCGGCGGCGCGTCGCTGCCGGCCGTGCGCGTCGAACTCGATCCGCCGACGCTGAACCGGATGGGCATCGGCGTCGAGGAGGTGCGCGCCGCCATCGTGGCGACCAACGCCAACCGGCCGAAGGGTGCCGTGGAGGACGCCAGCCGCCACTGGCAGATCCTGGCCAACGACCAGGCCAAGACGGCCGCCGACTATGTGCCGGTCATTGTCGCCTTTCGCAACGGCGCCGCCGTGCGCCTGGGCGACGTTGCGCAAGTTGAAGACGGGATGCAGGACGTGCGCAATGCCGGTCTGGTCAACGGCAAGCCTGCGGTCATGATGATCCTGCGTCGCCAGCCGGGCGCCAACATCATCGAGACCGTGGATCGGGTGAACGCGCTGCTGCCGCAATTGCGCGCCTCCATTCCCGGCGCCATCGACCTCGAGGTGGTCATGGACCGCACGCCGACCATCCGCGGCTCGCTGCGCGAGGTCGAGCGCACGCTGGTGATTTCCGTCGCTCTGGTGGTGCTGGTGGTGTTCCTCTTCCTGCGCAGCGTCAGGGCGGCGCTGATCCCCAGCGTCGTGGTGCCAGTTTCGCTGATCGGCACTTTCGCCGTCATGTACCTCGCCGGCTTCAGTCTGAACACGCTGTCGCTGATGGCGTTGACCATCGCCACCGGCTTCGTCGTCGACGATGCCGTGGTGGTGCTGGAGAATGTGTCGCGCCATATCGAGAACGGCCTGACGCCGTTCGACGCCGCGCTGCGCGGCGCACGCGAGGTGGGCTTCACGGTCCTCTCGATGAGCCTGTCGCTGATCGCGGTGTTCATTCCGATCCTGCTGATGGGCGGCATCGTCGGCCGGCTGTTCCGCGAGTTCGCGGTCACGCTCTCGGCCGCCATTCTGGTGTCGCTGGTGATGTCGCTGACCATAACGCCCATGATGTGCGCACGTCTGCTGAAACCGCCTGGCGAGAAGAAACACGGCTGGTTCGACCGCGGCAGCGAGAGGATTTTCGCTGCCACCCTGAATCGCTATCGGGTCACCCTCGACTGGGCGCTGGCGCACGGCCGCATCATGCTGCTGGTGCTGGCGGCCACCGTTGGCTTCAACATCTACCTCTACACCATCGTGCCCAAGGGCTTCTTCCCGCAGCAGGACGTGGGCCGGCTGTCGGGCATGATCCAGGCCGACCAGAGCATTTCCTTCCAGGCCATGCGCCAAAAGCTGGCGAACTACGTCGAGATCGTGCGCGCCGATCCGGCGGTGGAGAACGTGGTCGCCTTCACCGGTGGCGGTCAGCGCAACTCCGGCTTCATGTTCATCTCGCTTAAGCCGATCGCCGAGCGGCAGATTTCCGCCGACAAGGTCATCGCGCGGCTGCGCCCGCAACTCGCACGCGAGCCCGGCGCCAGCCTGTTCCTGCAGCCGCAGCAGGACATCCGCGTCGGCGGTCGGTCGAGCAACGCGCAGTACCAATACACGCTGCAAGCCGACAACATCGACGAGTTGCGGGCCTGGGAGCCGCGCATCCGCCAGGCCCTGAGCCAACTGCCGCAGCTTACCGACGTCAATACCGACCAGCAGGACAAGGGCTTGCAGACCAGCCTGGTGGTCGACCGCGACGCTGCGGCGCGGCTCGGCATCTCGCAGCGGCTGATCGACGCCACGCTCAACGATCTGTTCGGCCAGCGCCAGGTGTCGACCATCTACAACTCGCTCAACCAGTACCGCGTGGTCATGGAGGCGGCGCCGCAGTACTGGCAAAGCCCGGAAACCCTGAAGGACATGTACGTCATCGCACCCGGCGCCAACGGCGTAACGGCACAGGTTCCGCTGGCTGCGTTTGCGCGCTACGAAGCGACCTCGACCCCGCTCTCGGTCAATCACCAGGGACAGTTCGCCGCGTCGACGATTTCCTTCAACCTGCCGGTCGGCGTTTCGCTCTCCGACGCGACGCGGGCCATCGACGACGCGATGCTCCGGGCCGGCGTGCCGACCTCGGTGCACGGCAGCTTCCAGGGCACGGCCAAGACCTTCCAGGCTTCCCTCGACAGCCAGCCGCTGTTGATCCTGGCGGCGCTGATCGCCGTTTATCTGGTGCTCGGCATCCTCTACGAAAGCCTGATCCATCCGCTGACCATCCTGTCCACGCTGCCTTCGGCCGGCGTCGGCGCCATCCTGGCACTGCTGCTGTTTCGCTCCGAGTTCTCGATCATCGCGCTGATCGGCGTGATCCTGCTGATCGGCATCGTCAAGAAGAACGCGATCATGATGATCGACTTTGCCATCGACGCCGAAAGGCGCGAGGGCCTCGCTCCGCATGACGCGATCCGACAGGCCTGCCTGCTGCGCTTCCGCCCGATCATGATGACCACCATGGCCGCGCTGTTCGGCGCCATACCGCTGGCCATCGGCTTTTCCGACGGTGCCGAGCTGCGCCGGCCACTCGGCATTTCCATCGTCGGCGGGCTGATCCTGAGCCAGTTGCTGACGCTTTACACGACACCGGTGGTCTATCTCTACCTCGACCGCTTCCGCTTATGGTGCCTGAAGCTCTGGCAGCGGCCCCGTTCCGCACTGGCCATCACGCCATGAATGACAGGATGTTGATCATGAAAATGCGCGTTGCTTTTCTCACCCTGCTGCTGCTTTCCGGCTGCGCGGTCGGTCCCGACTACCACCGGCCCGACGTGGCGACGCCTGCGGCCTTCAAGGAGGCCGGCGACTGGAAGCCGGCCGAGCCGAAGGACGACGCACCGCGCGGCAACTGGTGGGAAATCTACGGCGATGCTGATTTGAACGCCCTGGTGGCGCAGGTGGCGATATCCAACCAGAACGTACTCGCCGCCGCCGCGCAATACCGGCAGGCAATGGCGCTGCTGGGCGTGGCTCAGGCCGGCTATTACCCGACGCTGAGCGGAAGCTTGTCGGGCAACCGCGCCCAGGGTACGTCCGCATCGGCGAACGGCACGTCGACGGGGGCCGAGGCCCCGATCCTCAACACCGTGCGCCTTGCCTACAGTGCCAGCTGGGAGGCGGACATCTGGGGGCACATCGGACGCGCCGTCGAATCCAGTGACGCTTCGGCCCAGGCCAGCAATGCCGATCTGCAATCCGCGCTGCTCTCGGCCCAGGCGACGCTGGTGCAGACCTATTTTCAGCTGCGGACCAACGATGCCCAGCAGCAGCTGCTCAGGCAGACCATCGATGCCTACCGGCGCTCGCTGCAGATCACCCGGAATCGCTATGAAGCCGGTGTCGCCGGCCGGGTCGACGTCGCCCAGGCCGAGACGCAACTGAAATCGACCGAGGCGCAGGCCATCGATCTCGGCGTGCAGCGGGCGCAGTTCGAACACGCCATCGCCGTGCTGACCGGCAAAGCGCCGGCGAACTTCCAGCTCACGCCGACCAACGGCATGCCTGCGTTGCCGCCAGTGCCGGCCGCGCTGCCGGCGGCATTGCTCGAGCGTCGTCCCGACATCGCCGGCGCCGAACGGCGCATGGCAGCCGCCAATGCGCAGATCGGCGTGGCGCAGGCGGCATTCTTCCCGGCGCTGACTCTCGGCAGCACCGGCGGCTATCAGAATTCCAGTCTCTCGCACCTGCTGACGCTGCCCAATCGCTTCTGGTCGATCGGTCCGGCCCTGGCGCTGACGCTGTTTGATGCAGGTGCCCGCTCGGCGCAAAAGGAATCCGCGATGGCGGCTTATGACAAGAGCGTGGCCACTTATCGCCAGACGGTGCTCGCCGCGTTCCAGGAGGTCGAGGACAATCTTGCGGCGCTGCGCCTGCTGGCAGCGGAGGCCACGATGCAGCAGGCGGCGACCCAGTCCGCCGCAGAAGTCCTGGCGCTGACCGAGAACCAGTACCAGGCCGGTACCGTGAGTTACCTGAGTGTCGTCACGGCGCAGGCCACGGCACTTGGCGCCCAGCGCAGCAACCTGGACATCGCCGGGCGCCGGTTGTTCGCCAACGCGGTCTTGCTCAAGGCTCTGGGCGGGGATTGGCCGCAGGCTCCGCGCTAATTGACATGTTCGGCAAGACGCCCGCCACGCCATGCTGACGCTGCGCCATGCACGCAAGTTTGCCGGCCGATTCGGCCCCGGACTGATTACCGGCGCGGCGGACGACGACCCCAGCGGGCTGGCTACCTATTCCCAGGCCGGTGCGCAATTCGGTGTCGGCCTGCTATGGACCCTGGCCTTTACCGCGCCGCTGATGATCAGCATCCAGATGGTCAGCGCCCGCATCGGATGGCTGACCGGCCACGGTCTGGCCTGGAACATGCGCCGCGTAATGCCCAAATGGATGACCGCCGGCATCGTTGCCCTGCTGGTGTTCGCCAACACGCTCAACATCGCGGCAGACATATCGGCGATGGGCGAGGCGCTCCAGTTGATCGTCGGCGGCCCCGAGCACGGTCATGCACTCGTCTTCGGTCTGATCTGCACCGTGCTGCCGTTGTGGCTCAACTACGAGTCCATGGTCAGTGTGCTGAAGTGGCTTACGCTGGCGCTGCTCGCCTACGTCGCCGTCGTGTTCATGCTGCATGTCGACTGGGGACGCGTGATCGCGGAGACAGCCCTTCCTTCGTTTCAATCCGGCGGCGCTTACTGGCTCATGGTCGTCGCCGTACTCGGCACCACCATCAGTCCTTACCTGTTCTTCTGGCAGGCATCCCAGGAAGCGGAACAGAGGCAGCGGATCGAACTCGATAGCGGCGACGGCGCCGTGCTCGTGACCAGCGAGAGCTTCGCCTATGAGCATCTGGCGCGCATCAAGCTCGACACGATCATCGGCATGGTGTTTTCCAACGTGATCGCCTTTTGCGTCATGCTCGCCACCGCCATCACCCTCAATCAGCATGGCATTACCGACATTCAGACCACGAAGCAGGCGGCCGAAGCGCTGCGGCCGCTGGCCGGCGAATTCACTTTTTTCCTGTTTGCTCTCGGCATCATCGGTACCGGCATGCTCGCGGTTCCGGTCCTCGCCGCGTCCGCCGGTTATGCCGTGGCCGATGCATTCGAATGGCGCTCCGGTCTGGATCACGATGTTCTCGAAGCCAAGGGCTTTTTCGGCGTGATTGCCGCTTCGACGATTATCGGCACCGCCATCGACTTTACGCCGCTCGATCCGATCAAGGCGCTGGTCTGGAGCGCCGTCGTGAACGGCGTCATCGCGGTTCCGATCATGGCGGCCATGATGTGGCTGGGCAGCAATCGGGAGATTCTCGGCAAGTACACGCTTAGCAGGCGGCACCTGGTTCTCGGCTGGTTTGCCACCGCCGTGATGGCCGCGGCGGTGATTGCGATGATCATTACCGGATAGCCGCAATTTCCTTGATATTTGAACGACTCCTGATTTCGGTTAGCATCGCCCCATGACCCCGAATTCGACTGTCCGCGCCGACGCCGCCGTGATCGCGCTGGTGGGTATGGCCCACGCCACCTCGCACCTGTTTCATCTCTTGTTGCCGCCGTTGTTTCCGCTCCTGATGCCGGACTTCGGCTTCGGCTACACCGAGGCCGGTTTTTTGATGACGGTGTTCTTCGCCATCTCGGGCCTCGGCCAGGCCTTTGCCGGGATTGTGGTCGATCGCTACGGCGCGCGCCGCGTCTTGATGGCCGGAGTGAGCCTGCTGGCGGCCTCCGGCGTGGCGCTCTCGGTGGCCGTCAACTATCCGATGCTGCTGCTGGCGGTGGCCCTCGCCGGCATCGGCAATTCGGTATTCCATCCGGCGGATTTCTCCCTGCTGAACAAGAAAGTTTCACCCTCGCGCCTCGGCCACGCCTTTTCGATGCACGGCCTGTCGGGCAATCTCGGCTGGGCCATGGGCGCCGCCATTTCAGGCACGGCAATGGCCTGGGCCGGCTGGCGCGGCGCCGGCCTCGCGGCGGCGCTGGTGGCCTTGTGCTCCGTTGCGGCGCTGCAGCTGGCGCGACCGCTGCTCGATGACGACGTGGCAAGAGTCGGTGCTGGCGGCACGGCGGCGGCGGCGACCTTCGGCTTCCTGAGCGTTCCCGTGATATGGCTGGCCTTCATGTTTTTTCTGCTGATTACGGCGGCCTTTGGCGGCCTGCAGAGTTTCTCGGCGCCGGTGCTCGGCGGCATCTACGGGCTGTCGCCGGCCGCCGGCGTGGCAGCGTTGACCGGCTATCTGCTGGGTTCGGCGGCGGGCATGGTGGCCGGCGGTTTCGTCGCGGTCCGGGTGCATGCTCACGAGCGTACGGTGGGCGCCGCCCTGGTCGCAGCGGCCATTTTTGCTGCCGTGCTGGCCAGTGGCTTGCCCGCGGCCTGGAGCGTGATTCCCCTGATGGTCGGTATCGGTGTCGGCGTCGGCCTCGCCGGTCCCTCGCGCGATCTCCTGGTGCGCCGGGTCGCCACCGATTCGCTGGCCGGAGGCAATGCCTCGCCGGCGTTTGGCCGGGTCTATGGCTTTGTCTACTCCGGACTGGACGTCGGCCTGGCCCTGGGGCCGCTGGCGTTCGGTGCGCTGCTCGATGCCGGCGGCCGTGATGGCGTCTTGCCGGGCGTGGCGCTGCTGCAGGTGCTGGCGGTGCTGACGGTGCTGTCGATGGGGCGCAAGGTCGCGCAGCCGGCTAGATCTTCTTAGCGCTGCCCGCCCAATACGGATCGCGCATTTCGCGCTTGAGCGTCTTGCCGGCGGCATTGCGCGGAAACTCCGGCATGATGACGACCGCCTGGACGCGCTGGTAGCGCGCCGCGACGCGTTCGTTGATCCAGTCGCGCAGTTCTTCCGCCGCAGCGTCAGCGCCGACTTTGAGGACGACGGCGGCGACCGGGGTTTCGCCCCAGGTCGGGTGCGGGATGCCGAACACGGCGACCTCGGCAATGGCCGGGTGGCGGGCGGCGATTTCCTCGACGTCGCGCGGATAGACCTTGACCCCGCCCGAGTCGATCATGTCCTTCTTGCGATCGATCAGATACAGATAGCCCTCGTCGTCGAGATAGCCGATGTCGCCGCTATAAATCCAGCCGTCGCGCAAAGTGGCCGCCGTGAGTTCCGGCTTGCCCCAGTAGCCCTGCATCACAAAGGGACCGCGGCCGACGATCTCGCCGGGCTGCCCCGGCGGCAGATCGCTGCCGTCTTCGCCGACGATCCTCACTGCGCTGAAGGGCGGCGGGCATCCGACCGATCCGGCTTTGCGCACCGCATCGGTCTTGTCGAGAATGGTGACGAAGCCTTCGGTGAGACCGTAGAGTTCGTGGAAGCGGCCCGGCAGCAGCTGGTTGAGCTGGTCCTTGCGCGGCTTCGCCAGCGGCGCGCCGAGCGAAAGAATCATTTGCAGCGAGGCAAGCTTCTGCGCGTCGAAAGCGGGCGAGTCGAGCAGCGCGATGATCTGCGCCGGCACCACCATGATGTGGGTCACCTGTTCGCGGGCGATGGTATCGATCATCGCCGCGGCGTCGAACTGGCGGTGCAGGATGTAGGTGGCGCCGAGATGAAAGGCCGGCATCAGGGTGACGAAGGCGCCGTTGAAGACGATGGCGCCGGTGTGCAGTACCACCGATTCCGGCGTCATGCGCCAGGTGGCGCCCAGCAGCAGGGCGTACATGGCGCGTACGCGGTGGCTGTGCATGATGCCCTTGGGCAGGCCGGTGGTGCCCGAGGTGTACATGATGTTGAAGAGGTCGTCGCCGGTCACCGCAGCAGACGGCGGCGCGGTTTCCGGTGCGGCGGCCGCCAGGGCGGCATAGTCGCCCCAGGGCGGCTGGCCGCCATCGATCAGCAGCACGCGTGCTGCCGCGAGCGTCTTCAATTCCGGCAGCACGTCTGCGACCACGGGCAGCAGGCTTTGCTGCGTGACGAGACAGACGGCTCCCGCATCGTTGACCAGGCTCGACAAGCCGACACCGGTCAGTAGCGGCGACAGAGGCACCACCACCGCACCTATCCTGGCGCAGGCCCAGTAAAGCTCCAGCAGTTCCAGGGTGTTGGGCAGCAGGGTGGCGACACGCCCGGCCTTCTTGACGCCGAGTCCGGTCAACAGGTGCGCGACCCGGTTGACTCTGGCGTTGAAGCCACGGTAGTCCAGTCGCTGCTCCCCGAACACCACGGCCAAGGCATGGGGGCGGTAGCGAGCGTGATGTTCCAGCAGGGAAGAGAGCTCCATCATCGGTCTCCGTATGTTGCACGGCCGGCGAACGCCGCATCGCGAAAGCCGCTGCCGGTTGCGCGCCGCGCGGCACTACTCACCTGGCATCGTCCAGACGCCGTCCCATCCCATGGCGGGCGGGGTGCTGCGGTAGATGCCACAGCGGTCGAGGTAAATTCTTGACGGCCCGTCCGCGGGGTTGGCGGCCAGCGCCTGACGGAAGCAGCGTTCCGCGGCGGTCCATTCCCGCCTGCGGTAGTGGCCCAGTCCTTCGTTGAATGCGCCCAGCACATCGTCGCGGTGCGGAAAGCTGTCTTCGGAGTGATGGCCGAGCGCTTCGTAGATCGCAATCGGGGTTTCCCTGCCGCGCACGCGAATCAGGTCGATCTCACGGGCGGAAGCGTGATCCTTGATGGCTGCGTAGGTTGCATCGCAAATCAGGATCGAGGTGCCATAGAACTTGTTGGCGCTTTCGAGGCGCTCGGCGAGGTTGACCCGGTCGCCGATGACCGTGTACTCCATCCGCTTCAGCGAGCCGATGTTTCCCGCAACCACGTTTCCGGTGCTGATGCCGATCCCGATCCGGATCTCCTCGCTGCCGCGCGCGGCGCGCCGCCGGTTGAGCTCGTGCAGGCCGGTCAGCATCTTGTTGCCGACCATGACCGCATTGGTGGCGTCATCCTTGCTCTGCAGCACCGAGCCGAATACCGCCATGATCATGTCGCCGATATATTTGTCGAGGACCCCGTCGTGGGCGAACACGATATCCACCATGTCGGTGAAATATTCGTTGAGCAAGGCCACCGTTTCCTTGGCGCCGAGCCGCTCCGAGATCGAGGTGAAGCCGCGGATGTCGGAAAACAGCACGCTGACGTCGCACCCTGTTCCCCCGAGCACGGCGTCTCCGCTGGCCAGGAGTTGGTCCACCACCGACTTGCTCATGTAGCGCGACATGGTATTGCGCAGGCGCTTCTCGCGGGTGATGTCCTCCATCATCAGCATGTAGCCGATCGACTCATGGTGGACGTTGGTCAGCGGCACGGTGGTGAGGTTCACCGAAATCACCTCGGCGCCCTCGATGAACAGGTCGGTATCGATGGTGATGTCGGTGTTGCCCGAGCTGCGGACTTTTTCCAGGCTTTTCGCCACCCAGCTGTTGCGGCCGACGAAGTGCTCATCCAGCCTGCGACCCAGCAGTTGTTCGTCGCTGCGACGCAAAATGCGTCGCGCCGATTCGTTGACTTTCCTCAGCAGGCCATCGGCGTCCAGGGTCAGCACGGCATTGTTCATGCTGTGCAGGATGGCCTCGTTGTAGTTGCGCGCGGCACTGACCTCCTTGAACAACTTCGCATTTTCGATCGCGACGGCGGCCTGGGCCGAGAATGCCCGCAGGCGTCTTTCGTCGGCGCTGCCAAACGCCCCGCCCTTGCGATTCAGGATTTGCATGACGCCGATTTTGCGCTCGCCTCGCGCGACGATCGGCATGCACAGCAGGCTGTGGGTTCGATAGCCGGTTTGCCGGTCGAACTCGGGATTGAAGCGGGAATCGCTGTAGGCGTCGGCAATGTTGATCACCCGGCCGCTACTGAAACATTCTCCGGCAATGCCGGCATTGGCCGGGAAGCGAATCTCCGCGCCATCAATGCCGCCGGCGACACGGGAAAACAGCTCATCGCGGGTCGCATCGTAAAGAAACAGGGTGCCGCGATCGGCTTGGAGCAACGACGTTGCGGCCGCCATGATCTTCATCAGCAGCGGATCGAGGTGGATCTCGGAGACGATCGAGATGCTGACTTCGAGCAGCATGGCTTCCTCGCGTTGCTGGCGCTCGACCTTCTCGAACAGGCGCGCATTCTCCAATGCCGCAGAAGCCTGGTGTGACAGCCCTTCGAGCAGCCGCTGATCTTCGGTGTCGAACTCTCCGTCATGCTTGTTCAGTACCTGGGTGATGCCGATCACCTCGTGCTTCTTGTTGCGGATCGGAACGCAGAGAATATTGCGGGTACGGTAGCCGGTGTGGCGGTCGACGTCCTGATTGAAGCGTGGGTCGGCATAGGCGTCGGCGATGATTTCTGCCTGGCCGCTGGTGAATACCGAACCGGCGACACCGAGGTGGCTGGGAAAGCGGATCTCGCCGATGGCATCGCCCTGGATCACCCGCGAAAACAACTCATTGGTTTCCGGATCGTGAAGAAACAGCGAACTGCGATCGGCGTTCAGAGCTTCGGTAACCACCTCCATCAAGCGCGGAAACAGTACGTCGAGGGAAAGGCTGTCGGAAACGCGATTGGCAATGTCCGCGAGCGCCGTGGTGCGGCGCAAGAGTTCGGTAATCCGGTAGAACAATTGAGCCTTGCCCGACTCGTCAAGTCCTTGCAGCAGCCGTTCGATATCCTCCTGGTGCAGGCGGTGTTCGAGAATTTCGCGAATGGTTTCGAAGCCGATTGACATACGCGATACGGGCAGGAGACCTCTTGGCGGATGATGCCCCGGATAATGCCCCTATTCTAACCATCCGGAGCGGCTTTGCTCGCGTCGTTTGCGAGCTTAGCCCACTCCGCAGGGGCATCATCGGAATCGAAGTACGGCCAATGTTGGCAAGCGCTTCAGGATGCGCGACAGGCCATCTCTCTCCAGTTCAGGCAGTTTGCAGAATGCACCTGGAATCAATGGCCGAGTTCGGCGTGGCGGGGACAGGAAACGAGATGGTCATTGACCATGCCGGTTGCCTGCATGTGGGCATAGATGACCGTGGGGCCGATGAAGCGGAAGCCGCGACGCTTGAGTTCCCCTGACAGGGCTTCGGCCTCGCTGGTGATGGCGGGGACTTCGGCCAGTGTCCGCCAGTGGTTGATGCGCGGGCGGCCATCGACAAATTGCCACAACAATTGATCCAGGGAAGAGCCTGTTTCGTAGAGTTCCAGCGTGGCGCGGGCGTTGCCGATGCTGGCCGCGATCTTCAGGCGATTCCTGACAATGCCCGCATCGGCCAGCAATCGCGTCAGGTCCGACTCGCCGTAGCGGGCAATCCTGGCCACATCAAAGTTGTCGAAGGCACGGCGATAGTTCTCGCGCTTCCTGAGGATGGTGATCCACGATAGTCCAGCCTGCGCGCCTTCAAGGATCAGAAACTCGAACAACGTCCGCTCGTCATGGCAGGGCACGCCCCACTCCGTGTCGTGATAGGCGACGTAGAGCGGATCGTCGCCGCACCAGGGGCAGCGCTCCAGTCTTGTCAATTCAGCACCAGCACGCCGCGCTTGAGCCCGTGGTCTTCCGGATGCGCCGACAGGACGAAGCCGAGGCTGGCGACGAAGGCCAGCATGCGCGTGTTTTCGGCGAGAAAGTCGCCGTGCATGTATCTGAGGCCGCTGCTGCGCGCCGTGTCGATCAGCGTGCCCATCAGGCGGCGCGCCAGGCCCTTGGCGCGCCAGTCGTCGGCGACCACGATGGCGAACTCGCAGGATTCACCGTTCGGGCTGGTGGCATAGCGGACGACGCCGATTTCCTTCTCCGCGCCACCTTCGCCGATGGTGGCGACAAAGGCCATTTCGCGGTCGTAGTCGATTTGCGTGAGCCGCGCCATCTGTGCCGGCGAGACTTCGCGGATGGTGTTCATGAAGCGCATGTAGCGTGACTCGGGTGACAGGGCCTTGACGAATTGTTGTTCCATGCGGACGTCTTCGGGTTTGATCGGGCGGATCGTGACCAGCGAGCCATCCTTGGCCTGAAAGCTGGTCTTCAAGTGCGACGGGTAAGGATGAATCGCCATGTGGTCATAGCGACCCGCGGTGATCGGCGTGTTCTCGATGGCGATGCGCGCGTCCACCGCCACCGCGCCGTGTTCGTCCACGATCAGCGGATTGATGTCCAATTCGCTGATCCACGGCAGTTCGCAGACGATGGCTGAAACGCTGAGCAGTACCGCCTCGATCGCTTCCATGTTGACCGGCGGCATGTTGCGGAACTCACCGAGTCGTGCGGTAGTCCGCGTCGAGGCCAGCATGTCGGCCACCAGAACAGAGTTGAGCGGCGGCAGAGCGACGGCGCGGTCGCTGTTGTAGGCCTCGACGCTGGTCCCGCCGGGTCCGAAAACGATGGTCGGGCCGAAGATCTTGTCGCGCATCATGCCGACCATCAGTTCCCGACCGTTGGGCTTCTGGATCATCGGTTCGATGGCGATGCCGTTGATGTGCGCGTCGGGACGGTTCGTTTTCACGTCATCCATGATTTCCAGCCAGGCGTCGCGTACGGCGGCCAGGCTGTTCAGATTCAGGCGTACGCCGCCGCAATCGCTCTTGTGCGCAATCTGCGGCGAATCGATCTTCATCACCACCGGCAAGCCGAGTTCTTCGGCGAGCACCATGGCTTCGGAAGCGGAGCGTGCGACCACGGTCTGCGCGATGGGAATCCTGAAGGAAGCCAGCACCGCCTTCGATTCCATTTCGCCCAGCACCTTGCGTCCTTCCATCAGGGCTGTCTCTATGACCAGGCGCGCCGATTCCAGTCGCGGCGGCGCCTGCTCGGAGATCGAGGGCGGCGTTTGCATCAGCAATTGCCTGTTTCTGTAGTAGTTGGAAATGTGCGAGAAGAGGTCGACCGCCGGTTCGGGCGTACGGAAGGTGGGAATCGCCGCGCCCTGGAACAGTTTGCGTGCCTCACCCACCTGTTCTTCGCCCATCCAGCAAGTCACCATCGGCTTGTCGCTCTGCCGCGCGATTTCGATCACCGTGCGCGCCGCCTGCGTCGGGTCGGTCATCGCCTGCGGCGTCAGGATGACCAGCATGCCGTCGACATTATCGTCATCGATGCAGGCCTGGAGCGCAGCACCATAGCGCACCGGATCGGCGTCGCCCAGGATGTCAATGGGATTGGACCTGGACCAGGTGGCGGGCAGCAACTCGTTGAGGCGGGTGAGGGTGGCTGCATCGAGTTGCGCCAGGGGAATGCCGATGTCCGAAGCGTGATCAGCCGCCATGACGCCGGGGCCGCCGCCATTGGTGATGATGGCCAGCCTTTTGCCGCGTGGCCGGAAGTGCGAAAAGAGGGCGGAGGCCGCAGCGTACATCTGACCGACGTTGGCCAGACGCACCACGCCGGCGCGCCGCAGTGCGGCGTCGAATACGTCGTCGGCGCCCACCAGGGCGCCGGTGTGGGAGAGCACGGCTTTTTCGCCGGCCGGATGCTTGCCCACCTTGATCAGCAGCACCGGCTTGCAGCGTGCTGCGGCGCGCAGCGCGCTCATGAAGCGGCGGGCGTTCTTGATGCCCTCGATGTAAAGAAAAATGTTCTCGGTGCGCGGGTCGGAAACCATGTAGTCGAGCACTTCGCCAAAGTCGATGTCACTTTCCGAACCGAGTGAGACCACGTTCGAGAATCCGACCTTGTTCGGCAGCGCCCAGTCGAGAATCGCGGTGCACAGGGCGCCGGATTGCGAGATGAGGCCGATGGTGCCGGCATTGGCGCTACCGTTGGCAAAGGTGAGATTGAGCTGGCTGCCCGGCCGCATGATGCCGAGGCAGTTGGGACCGATCAGGCGCATGCCGTGGCGACGCGCATTCTCCAGCGCGGCGCGTTCCAGCGCCCGGCCACGGGGGCCGCCTTCGGCAAAGCCGCCGGAAATTATTATGGCGTTTCTGCAACCGGCGCGACCGCAGGCATCGATGATGTCGGGCACGGTCTCCGCCTTGGTACAGATCACGGCGATGTCGAGCCGCTGGGGAATGGTCGCGACCGACGGATAGCTGTGCTGTCCGAACACGGTGTCGTGCTTTGGATTGACAAAGAACAACTTGCCCTTGTAACCGGAGTCCAGCATGTTGCGAACCAGCGTGACGCCAATCGAGCTGGGTGTCTCCGAGGCACCGATAATGGCGACCGATTCCGGCTCGAACAGGGTGTGAAGGTAGTGTCGTTCGTTGTTCATGGCGGCGCTCCGCGGCAGCGGTTGGGCGTGTATTCAGGATGGTTGGTGCAATGCAGCAAAAAGCATAGCACCTTCCGCTCGCTGGTGCTTATCGGCGTAACTTACAGTTGGGCCTGCGCTCGACGCCGGCTATTTCGATAGTGGCCGTAATGGCGGTCGGCACTGAGCATGTGGTTGATCAGCCAGCCGGTCAACAAGCGCCTGACGCGAAAGGCCAAATAGACGCGATTTTCCTCTCCGAGTTCTATTTCGCGTCGCAACTCGCCGAAGTATTCAAAAAAGCGCTGATGCTGGCGAGCGTGCAGGTCGAAGAAAGGGTAGTTGTCTTCCTGCATCAGTTGTTCTTCGATCGTGAAGTCCTGGGTCGCGGCAAACTGAATTTGTGCCAGGAGCGGTGGCGTCAGATTCAGCGCACTGACGTTTATCGCTCGTGCCAGGGCATTCATGCTGGTAAGCAGGCCCTCGTGCGCCTTATCCAGGGCGGTCTGACCCAGGGAGTACTCCTCTCGCCAGATGGAAACCAATTCGGCCCGCTGGTCGGGCAGACCTTCGACCGGGGTTTCGCAGCGCTCGAGATAGACGCGGGCAGCATCGTCGTCGGGTACCGTCGCAAGGTAGGCAATGAGTCGCTCACGGGCCGTGACGATGTCGTCGACATGATAGTAGGCCAATGCCTCCTCGAACATCTTCCGCGTCTTTATCTTGGTTTCCCGCAGGGAGGCGGGGTCGCCGTTAAAGACTTCATACACCGACTGAGTGCCCTGCTTGCCGCGTACATGGGTACGATCAAGAAAGCGGATCGACCACAGGCCGGGGTCGTCAAGGCTGTACAGGGTGTATTCGCTGATCAGAATTGGCACGCCGTATTCTTTGGTAAGGCGCTCCAGCCGTGCGGCGAGGTTGACCGCGTCGCCAATCACCGTACCATCCATGCGCGAGGCGCCGCCGATGGTGCCGAGGATGACGATGCCCGTGTTGATGCCGATACCGACCCGTATCGGGCGGTAGCCGGCGCGCTCGCGGCCGGCGTTGTATTCGTCGAGCCGTTTCAGCATTGCCAGCCCGCAACGCAATGCCGCATCGGGCGAATCCGGAAATAGCGCCATGATGGCGTCGCCGATATACTTGTCGATGAAGCCGCCATGAGCGGTAATCACCGGCTCCATCTGAACCAGATAGGCGTTGAGAAAGTTGAAGTTCTCCTGCGGGCTCATCGACTCCGACAACGAGGTGAAGTTGCGGATGTCGGCGAACAGGATCGTCATCTTGCGCTCGACCTGCTGCCCGACCTCAACCTTGCGGATGTCTTCAATGCCAAGCAAGCGGAGGAACTCGCGCGGCACGAAACGGCTATAGGCGTCGGTTGTCGTGCTCAGCCGCTCGCGCAGGGCTTTGGTGTCATCCTGTGCGTTGGCAACAAATGTCTGCGATGGTACCGCCATGAGGTGTAAAGCGAGAGAAGTAGCTTGCGCCTTGATTTGGAGTCAAAATGATACTCGACATGACACCACATATGCATGAAAAAACATCACTCTGGGTTCAACGCTTCCTGCCCTTGATCACGGCGGGCGGCTCCGTGCTCGATCTTGCCTGCGGTCAGGGCCGGCATTCGCTGCTCCTGGCGGAACTCGGCTACAGGGTCGAAGCGGTTGATCGCGATGCCGAGGCCCTGGCGGGGATTACAGCCCAGGCGCCGGGCATCGTTACGCGGCTGGCCGATCTCGAAGGCGGGTCCTGGCCGTATCAGGGGCGCGCGTTTGACGGCATTATTGTCACCAATTATCTCTTCCGGCCGCTATTGCCGATGCTGCTCGATGCGCTGGACGTAAATGGTGTGTTGATTTATGAAACCTTCATGGTCGGCAACGAGCGCTTCGGCAAGCCTGCCAACCCGGCTTTCCTGCTGCGTCCGGGCGAACTGCTGGATGTGGTGCGGTCGCGGTTGACGCTGGTGGCGTTCGAGCAAGGGGAAGTCGCTGCCCCGCGACCGGCTGTGGTGCAGCGTTTGTGCGCGACAAGACGCATCGATCCCTTGCTGCCGGCGTAGCCAGTCGGCTGCGGGGTTTGCATTTCGTCGCCTGCGGGTGCCGCTCAGGCCGCGAATAATGTCGGTGGTCGGCTTCGACTGGCGGCGCATGCTGAATCCATGGAAACTGCGCGATCGTCCGGAGGTGGTGACGATGAGCCGCGGCCACGCGAATCTGTTCAGGCAGATGCAGCGAGGATTTCAGCCGCCAGCCGGTCTAGCGCGGCGGCATCGAGCCGCTCCGTGGCGTAGCGGATCGCGGCGTCGAACGAGTTGTAGTTGGACGCCTGCGAACGCTGGTAGAGCGGGTCGTAGTGCAGCGTCAGCAGTTCTTCCACCAGGGTCGGGAAATCCCGCGCCGCGATCAGCGAGCGCCAGCGGTCCAGCGTCTCGTTGCTTTGCAGGTCCTTGAGATGCTCCAGCCGTTCGATCAGCCAGGCCGGGTCGACGACGGCATAGTCGTAATCGCGCAAGAGAAATTCGACGCGGGCCGGAAGCGATGCCTCGATGCGCAGGCCGGGAGCTCTGCGGATCGCCTCGAGCAGTGCGTCGGGCAGCTGCAAACGGCCTATCTTGCGGCTCTCGGCCTCGACGAACACCGGTTGCGTCAGATCGAGCGCAGACAGTGCCGCGACTAGTTGCGTCTCGAAGCCTTTCTGCGCGGGTTGCGGTTGGCCGGGGAGATTGCCCAGTACCGATCCCTTGTGGGCCGCCAGTTCTTCGAGATGCAGCACCTGCGCGCCGCGTGCCATCAATGCTTCCAGCAGACGACTCTTGCCGCTGCCGGTGGCGCCGGTGACCACGCGAAACTTCACTTGCGGCGGCAGCAGCGCCAGTTGTTCGATGACATGGTGGCGCCAGCTCTTGTAGCCGCCCTGGATGCGATGGGCATCCCAGCCGATTTCTCTCAGTATATGGGTGAAGGCGCCGCTGCGCTGGCCGCCGCGCCAGCAATACACCAGCGGTCGCCAGCTCTTGGGTTTGTCCAGCAGGTGTTCTTCGATGTGGCGCGCAATATTCCGCGACACCAGCGCGGCGCCGAGCTTCTTGGCCTCGAACACCGACACCTGTTTGTAGAGCGTACCGACGCGGGCGCGCTCCTCGTCATTCAGTACCGGCAGGCTGATCGCGCCGGGCAGATGATCTTCGGCAAACTCACTTGGCGCGCGGGCGTCGATGACGGTGTCGAATTCGGCGAGCTGTGCTACCGTCGCCACTCCCTTGGGTAATTTTTCGGACATGAATTCTTTAAGCGAGCAGCGGCTTCAGCGCGTTCCAGACGTGGTCGAGAATTTTCGGTTGCGCAGCAGCGGTCGGATGCAGGCCGTCGGCCTGGTAGGCATTTTGATCGAGGGCGATGGGTTCGAGCAGAAAGGGCAACAGAGCGACTTTCTCGCGTCTGGCGAGATCACGGAAGGCGGCATCGAATTGTTGAGTGTAGTTCGGCCCGTAATTGGGCGGCAAGTGCATGCCGACCAGCAGCACGCGCGCACCGTGTTTCTTGGCCAGCTTCACCATGAAGGCGAGATTGTCCTTCATCGCTGCCACCGGCAGGCCGCGCAAGCCATCGTTGGCGCCAAGTGCGAGAATGACGACCGCGGGCTTGAATTGGCCCAGCGCCGCGGCAAAACGCGCACGGCCGCCGGCCGTGGTTTCACCGCTGATGCTGGCGTTGGTGACGGTAAGCCGGGAACCGGTGGCCTGCAATCGCTGTCCGAGCAGGGCCGGCCAGCTCTGGCTGACGGCGATGCCGAATCCAGCGGATAGACTGTCGCCATAGACCAGAATGCGTTGCTCGGCGGCGCTGACCGCGAGACTGAACAAGAACGGAAGCAGCAGGCAACAGCGGGAGACAAGTAATTTGAACATGGTTCAGGATGGCGTGATGACGGACGTGGTGATCGATGTGGTCGCTTTGGGCAAGATCGTACCCAGCGGCGATGGCACGCTCACGATTCTGCACGAGATTTCGTTTGCCGTAACTTCCGGCGAGGCGGTGGCCATCGTCGGCGCCTCAGGTTCGGGCAAGTCGACGCTGCTCGGCCTCATGGCGGGACTCGATCTGCCTTCCTCCGGCGCGGTGCATCTCGGCGGACAGGATCTCGCTCATCTCGATGAAGATGGCCGCGCGCAACTGCGCGGCAAGCTGCTCGGCTTCGTTTTCCAGTCCTTCCAGTTGCTGCCGGCCCTGACCGCGCTGGAGAACACCATGCTGCCGCTGGAACTGGCGGGCCGGGCGGATGCCCGCGCCACGGCGCAGGGAATGCTGGCGCGCGTCGGCCTCGGCGAGCGCCTGGCGCACTACCCGAAGCATCTTTCCGGAGGCGAACAGCAGCGCGTGGCGCTGGCGCGCGCCTTCGCCATGCGGCCGCAACTGCTGCTGGCCGACGAGCCGACCGGCAATCTCGATGCCGCCACCGGGGCGCAGGTCATCGACCTGATGTTCGCCATGAATGCCGAAGCCGGCACCACGCTGATCCTGGTGACCCACGACGAGGCGCTGGCACACCGCTGCGGGCGGACGCTGCGTTTGTCCGGTGGTCGCCTCGAAGGCTGAAGGCCGGCCGCTTCAGGCGGCAAGGACCAGCCTCGCCGCCGCGACACCGCTCCTGACGGCGCCTTCAAGGGTCGCCGGATAGTCGCCGGCGACATAGTCGCCCGCCAGCCACAGGCCGGGCAGCCCGGTGCGCGCGGTCGGTCGCTGCAGGTTCGGCACGCAGGCAAAAGTGGCGCGTTTCTCGGTGATGGTCTGCACGCTCAGCGGGGCCGGCAGATCGGGCACGAGGCGGGCAATTTCCTGATGGATGCCGCGCTCCAGTTCTGCCGCCGGCAGGTCCAGATGGCGGCCGCGCGCGCTGATGACGGCGGCGATCAGGCCGTATTGCCCGCACAACCGGCCGCGGTCGAATAGCCATTGCGCGAGCCCGGCATCGACGCCGAGCATGGGCTGCGCCAGGCGCACCCAATCGGGGTAGCTGAAGTAGCTGGTGACGATCGGCTCCCACTCGAAGTGGGCTACCTGCGGTGCCATTTCCGGCACCAGATGGCCGAGGTGATACGGCGCCACGGCGAGAACGACCTGTGCGAACGGACCGGCATCGTCGATCCACCAGGCATCCCCTTCACGCCTGAGGGAACTGGCGCGACGGCCAAGCCGGACGGTGCCGCCATGCCGGGCGATGAATTCGGCTGCAGGTTCGGGGAACAGCGCCGACAGATCCACCTGCGGCAGCAGCATGTCGCTGGCAGAGCGCGAGCCGCCGAGGCTGTCGCGCAATACATTGGCCAGCACCCGGGCCGAGGCGCGGTCGGCCGGGGTGTTCAGCGCGGCGATGCAAATCGGCTCCCACAAGAGTCGGCGCTGGCGGGACGGCGCTTTGTTGGCATCCAGCCACTTCGTCACGGTGGTATCCGGCTCGATCTGAAACTTGTCGGCCTGCAGCCCCCGCATAAGGCGGATCGCTGCCCACTTTTCCCGCCAGCCGAGTCCTTGGGCGAGAAGCAGGGCAAAAGCCGTGTGCAGCGGCGCCGGCAGGCGCGGCGCGGACATGGCGAATTCGCCGGGAAACTCGAAACGCAGCGGCGTGCGCTTGAGCAACTGGTCGGGATCGGCGCCCACGACGCGCATCAGGCGCAAGGTTTCGGTGTAGGCGCCAATCAGGATGTGCTGTCCGTTATCGACCGTGAAGCCTTCGATCTGCGTCGCGCGGGCGCGACCGCCGGGGACGCGCGAGGCCTCGAACACGTCCACCTGGCGTCCGGCGGCGCTCAGCTCGACGGCTGCGGAGAGCCCGGCATAGCCGGCGCCGATGATCGCAATCTTCTCCGCCGCCGGGCCGTCCCAAGGCGGAGTATGTCTCGACCCCGAAGCCGCGGCAGCGGCTGAACCAGCGTCACCCCCTTCCGCGGGGCGTAGGCAGGGTTTCGCGGAGCACTGCTCCGCGCTGCCGGAGCCGGCCGGCTGTGCAAAGTCGGCCGTGGGACGGGGGATGGGGGGAAGGTTCATGCCACGATCCAGGTCTTGGCCGCCAGCCACAGCTTGCGCAGGGGAGGCAGGGTGATGCGCTGATCCAGCACGCGATAGCCATCGCGGACGATTTCGTCGAGCGTCGCCTGATAAATGGCGGCCATGATCAGGCCGGCCCGTTGTGCCTTGCGGTCGGTGGCGGGGAGCTGGGCGAAGGCCTGCCGATACATGCTGCGCGCGCGCTCGACCTGGAACGCCATAAGCTGGCTGAAGTTGTCGCCATAGCGGGCCTGCAGCAGATCGCCGTCGGTGACGCCGAAACGCGACAGTTCGTCCTGCGGCAGGTAGATGCGGCCGCGCCGTGCGTCTTCGCCGACATCGCGGATGATATTGGTGAGTTGAAAGGCCAGGCCCAGATCGTGGGCGTACTTGAGCGTCAGGCGGTCGCGGTAGCCGAAGATTTCCGCGGCGAGCAGGCCGACCACGCTGGCGACGCGGTAGCAATACAGGTGCAGCGCCTTGAAATCGGCGTAGCGGACCTGGTCGAGGTCCATCTCCATGCCGTCGATGATTTCCAGCAATTGCTCCTGCGGCAGCGAGAAGTTCTTCAGCGACGCGGCCAGCGCCTGCGTTACCGGGTGGCTGGGGCGGCCTTCGAACAGCGCCTTGACCTCGGCCCGCCACCACGCCAGCTTGGTGCGCGCCAGGAGCTTGTCCGGGCACTCGTCGACGACGTCATCGACCTCGCGGCAGAAGGCGTAAAGCGCCGTAATGGCCTGGCGCCGGAGTGGCTCGAGGAAGAGGAAGCTGTAGTAGAAACTCGAGCCGCTTTGCGCAGCGCGTTCCTGGCAGTATTGATCGGGAGTCACGGCGAATTTACCGATGGGTGTCCAGGGGGCGGACCAGCGAGCGCCACAGGATACGCGGCCAATCGACGGACTGGAGCGTCGGGCGTCGGTTGAAGACATCGTAATCGACGGCTTCGATTTTATCCAGGATACGCAGGCCGCCGGCGACGATGGCACGGATTTCGAGGCCGATGCGTCCCGGCAGGTCCCAGCCCAGCGGCGCGCCGGAGAGCATCAGCGAGCGCGCCCGCCCGACCTGAAACTGCAGCAGTGCGCGGAAGGCGGTACTGATGGCGCCGCCTGCCGCGCAGCGAAAAATGTCACATTCGGTGACGCCGA
The DNA here is from genome assembly GCA_023229685.1 of Sulfuritalea sp. Lineage (GTDB taxonomy): Bacteria > Pseudomonadota > Gammaproteobacteria > Burkholderiales > Rhodocyclaceae > Sulfuritalea. The sequence continues at coordinate 10,081 of JALNYT010000012.1, read as the reverse complement.
AGTTCGCCATGTCGTCCTGCGGCAGATAGATCCTGCCGTTGGCGCCCTTGGCGGCGTCGATACCGATATCCTGCCAATGGTTGATCAGTTGCAGCGCCGAGCAGATGGCGTCCGAGCGGGCGAGGTTCTGCGCGGTGGCGTGGCCGAAAAGATGCAGCAGCAGGCGTCCGACCGGATCGGCGGAACGGCGACAGTAGTCCATCAGTTCCGTGAAATCGCGGTAACGATCCTTGCTCACGTCCTGCAGGAAGGCATCGAGCAGGTCGCGAAACAATTGCAGCGGCAGCCCGTACCGGGCGATCACCGGTCGCAGGCGGAGGAATACCGGGTGCTGCGTGGGTGCGTCGCGCTCAATCGCGTCCAGTTCGGTTTGGTACGCGGCAAGCATCTCGCTGCGTTGCTGCGGCGACAGATCTCCTTCGTCGGCGAAATCGTCTGCGCTGCGGGCAAAGCCATAGATGGCCGCTACCGGCTCACGCAAGGACGCGGGCAGCAGAATGGAGGCAACGGGAAAATTTTCGTAGTGCTCGACGGCCATGATCCGGCAGAAATATACAGGGGACAGGGGCCGGAAGGCTATCGGCGCCTTCGCCCTGCCTTGTTTCAACCGGCTGTCTGCTGCGGGCGGCAAGTCGGAAAGAAACGGTGAAAGCAGGTAAAATTCGAAGTCCACGTCATGTCGTTCCGGTCTGCATTGCTGGCCGATCGCGACATGCGCCCAGGTGGCGGAATTGGTAGACGCACCAGATTTAGGTTCTGGCGCCGCGAGGCGTGGGGGTTCGAGTCCCTTCCTGGGCACCAGCGTTCGGGCGCAGACCCGGAGTTTGGCCGGGGTTCGGCCCGGATCTGATGCTGGTGCGGTTTTTTTAATGAATTTTTCAATGACGGATATAGAGATGACGGACAAGGCAAGTACGGACGTGGCAATCGACACCAGCAGCGCACTGGAACGGCGCATCGACATGACGGTGGCTATGGCCGAGATCGACCAGGATGTCGAGCAGCGCCTCAAGCGCATGTCACGCACCGTAAAGATGGCAGGCTTCCGTCCGGGCAAAGTGCCGATGAAGATGGTTGCCCAGCAATATGGCTCCCAGGCGCGCTCGGAGGCGATTGGCGCGGCGGTGGAAAAAGCCTATGGCGAGAAAGTCCGCGAGCAGAATCTGCGCGTCGCCGGTTATCCGCGCATCGAGCCGAAGGCTGATGCCAGCCCCGGACAACTGGGCTTCACCGCGGTGTTCGAGGTCTATCCCGATATCAAGCCGGCGGATATCTCCGGCCAGGCGATTGAAAAGCCGACCCTGACGTTGACTGAGGCCGAGGTCGACAAGACTCTGGATGTCCTGCGCAAGCAGCGTGTTTCCTATGTCGAGACCGACCGTGGCGCAACGAAGGAAGATCGCCTGGTGATCGACTTCATCGGGCGCAGGGATGGCGAGGAATTCCCTGGCGGCAAGGCCACCGACTTCGCCGTGATGGTGGGCGGCGGCCAGATGCTGCCGGATTTCGAGGCCCAACTGGAAGGCCTCAAGACCGGCGACAAGAAGGTCTTCGACGTGAACTTTCCGGCCGACTATCAGACTGCGGAACTGGCCGGCGCGACAGTGCAGTTCGAGGTGAGCGTGAAGAAGGTCGAGGCGCCGCACGTGCCGGAGATCGATGCCGACTTCGCCAAACAGCTCGGAGTCGCCGATGGTGACATCGACAAGATGCGCGTCGAGGTTCGTTCGAATCTGGAGCGCGAGGTGAAGAAGCGCCTGATGGCCAAGGTCAAGGAGCAGGTCATGGAGGCACTGCTGAAGGTGAATCCGATCGAGGTGCCGAAGGCGCTGGTCGAGATGGAATCGCAGCAGATGGCCGAAGCGGCGCGCCGCGACATGGAATCGCGCGGCATGGGGATGAAGAACATTCCGGTCGAAGCTTCCTGGTTTACAGAACAGGCGACGCGCCGGGTGAAACTCGGCCTGCTGCTCGCCGAGTTGGTCAAGGCCCAGGACCTGCACGTCAAGCCTGAGCAGGTCCGCGCCATTGTCGATGAGTTTGCCGAAACCTTCGAGGACCCCAAGGAAGTTGTCCGCTGGTACTATTCCCAACCACAGAGGCTGGCCGAGGCAGAAGCGCTGGCGCTGGAGAACAATGTGGTTGATTGGGTGCTCGCCACTGCCCAAGTCAGCGAAACCCCCATCGCCTTCGATGCGCTGATGGGAAATGCAGCATGATCTTGTCGGAGATGTCCATGTACGGTTCGCGACAAAATGGCGGTGCTCACGATGCACCGGCCCGTGACACGCAGGCGCTGGGCCTCGTTCCCATGGTCATCGAGACCAGCGGGCGCGGCGAGCGGGCTTATGACATCTATTCGCGTCTGCTGCGCGAACGGGTGATTTTCCTGGTCGGGCCGGTCAATGACTCGACGGCCAATCTGATCGTGGCACAATTGCTGTTTCTTGAATCGGAAAATCCGGACAAGGACATTTTCTTCTACATCAACTCGCCGGGCGGGTCCGTTACCGCGGGAATGGCCATCTACGACACGATGCAGTTCATCAAGCCGAACGTATCGACACTCTGCATCGGCCAGGCGGCGAGCATGGGTTCGTTTCTTCTGGCAGCGGGCGAGAAGGGCAAGCGCTATTGCCTGCCGAATTCGCGTGTGATGATTCATCAGCCCATGGGCGGCTTTCAGGGGCAGGCATCGGACATCGAGATCCACGCCAAGGAAATCCTGTTCCTCAAGCAGAAACTCAACAGCATGCTGGCGCACCATACCGGCCAGTCGATCGAGCGCATCGAGCGCGACACCGATCGCGATAACTTCCTTTCCGCCGAAGCAGCGGTAGAGTACGGCCTGGTGGACAAGGTGCTGACCAGTCGCACCGAGGCGGTCGCGGCCTGATCGTTATCACGGACGGAGACGAAGATGGCGGAAAAAAAATCGGGTAGCGGGGAAAAGCTGCTGTATTGCTCCTTCTGCGGCAAGAGCCAGCATGAAGTCAAGAAGCTCATAGCCGGCCCCTCGGTTTTTATTTGCGACGAGTGCATCGAACTGTGCAACGACATCATTCGCGACGAGATCGCTGCCGTTCCGGAGGGCGGTTCGAAGCGGGAGTTGCCGGCGCCGAAGGAGATCCGCGAGTTGCTCGATCAGTATGTGATCGGCCAGGATTCGGCGAAGAAGATCCTCGCCGTCGCGGTCTACAACCACTACAAGCGTATCCGGCATCAGGAAAAGGGCAGCGACGGCATCGAACTGTCGAAGAGCAACATTCTGCTGATCGGCCCCACGGGATCAGGCAAGACTCTGTTGGCGCAGACGCTGGCGCGCATGCTCAACGTACCCTTCGTCATGGCCGATGCGACGACCCTGACCGAGGCGGGCTATGTCGGCGAGGACGTCGAAAACATCATCCAGAAACTGCTGCAAAAGTGCGATCACGACGTGGAAAAGGCTCAGCAGGGTATTGTTTATATTGACGAAATTGACAAGATTTCGCGCAAGTCGGACAACCCCTCGATTACCCGCGACGTGTCCGGCGAGGGCGTGCAACAGGCGCTGCTGAAACTGATCGAAGGGACCATAGCCAGCATTCCGCCGCAAGGTGGGCGCAAGCACCCGAACCAGGATTTCATCCAGATCGATACCACCAACATCCTGTTCATCTGCGGCGGTGCGTTCGACGGCCTGGACAAGGTAATTCGCAATCGCTCCGAGAAGGGCGGCATCGGCTTCGGCGCCGAGGTGAAAAGCCGCGATGCAGGCAACGTCAGCGAGATGCTGAAGCAGGTCGAGCCCGAAGATATGATCAAGTTCGGCCTGATTCCGGAGTTGATCGGCCGCCTGCCGGTGATCGCGACCTTGCAGGAACTCGACGAAGCCGCGTTGGTCCAAATTCTGGTTGAACCCAAGAATGCCTTGATCAAGCAATATCACAAGCTCTTTGCCATGGAGGGCGTGGAACTTGAAGTGCGCCCCTCGGCGCTTCAGGCGATTGCCAAGAAGGCACTCAAGCGCAAGACCGGCGCACGAGGGTTGCGGTCCATACTGGAGGGCGTCTTGCTCGATACCATGTACGAGATTCCCACCATGGAGAGTGTAAGCAAGGTTGTGATCGACGAGACCACGATCGAAAGTGGCGCCCAGCCGCTGATGATCTACGCGGATCAGCCCAAGGTTTCGGGTTCGAACTGATCCGGCGGCAGACGCCGTCTTGAATACCCGTCTCCTGCCCCAATGTGGACAGCGTGACTCATAACCGAAGGACACGATGATGTCTGGCCTGCCCGCTACCCCCGTAGAGACCCAATCCCTGCCGCTGTTGCCCTTGCGCGACGTGGTGGTATTCCCACACATGGTGATCCCGCTGTTTGTCGGGCGTCCCAAGTCGATCAAGGCGCTCGAAACGGCCATGGAGACCGGCAAGAACATCCTGCTCGTGGCGCAGAAATCCGCTGCCAAGGATGAGCCGGTGCCGGAGGACATGTACGAGATCGGCTGTCTTGCCAACATCCTGCAGATGCTCAAGTTGCCCGATGGCACGGTAAAAGTGCTGGTCGAAGGGGTGCAGCGCGCCCGCGTGCTGCGGATTGAAGATCAGCGTGCGTTGTTCGTCGCCGATATCAGCCTGATTCCGGTCGAAGAGCGAGCCGACAACGAAATTGAGGCCATGCGCCGTACGGTGCTGGCGCAGTTCGATCAGTACGTGAAACTCAACAAGAAGATTCCGCCCGAGGTGCTGACCTCGCTGGCCGGCATCGAGGAGGCCGGGCGTCTGGCCGATACGATCGCCGCACACCTGCCTTTGAAGCTGGAACAGAAGCAGGAGGTTCTCGAAGTCTTCGGCGTACCGGAACGACTGGAGAAGCTGCTCGGCCAGCTTGAAGCCGAACTCGACATCCTGCAGGTCGAAAAGCGCATTCGTGGCCGCGTCAAGCGCCAGATGGAAAAGAGTCAGCGCGAGTATTACCTCAACGAACAGGTCAAGGCCATCCAGAAGGAACTCGGTGAAGGTGAAGAAGGCGCCGACATCGATGAGATGGAAAAAAAGATCAAGGCTGCCGGTATGAGCAAGGAGGCCCTGGTCAAGATCAATGCGGAGGTCAAGAAGCTCAAGCTGATGTCGCCCATGTCAGCGGAAGCCACCGTGGTGCGCAACTACGTCGAAACCCTGCTGGCCCTGCCGTGGAAAAAGAAGTCGCGCATCAGCAAGGATCTGTCGGCCGCCGAGAAAATCCTCGACCGGGATCACTACGGCCTCGACAAGGTCAAGGAGCGCATTGTCGAATACCTCGCGGTGCAACAGCGGGTGGAAAAGGTCAAGGCGCCGATCCTGTGTCTGGTCGGTCCTCCCGGAGTGGGCAAGACTTCACTGGGGCAGTCGATCGCCAAGTCCATCAATCGAAAATTCATCCGGATGGCCCTCGGTGGCGTCCGCGACGAGGCCGAGATTCGGGGTCACCGCAGAACCTACATCGGTTCGATGCCGGGCAAGATTCTGCAGAACATGACCAAGGTCGGGGTCAAGAACCCGTTGTTCCTGCTCGATGAAGTCGACAAGATGGGCCAGGATTTCCGTGGCGATCCCGCTTCTGCGCTGCTGGAAGTGCTCGATCCGGAGCAGAACCATACCTTCCAGGACCACTACATCGAGGTCGATTTCGACTTGTCCGATGTCATGTTCGTCGCGACGGCAAACACGCTGAATATCCCGGCCGCCCTGCTCGACCGCCTCGAGGTGATCCGCTTGTCGGGCTATACGGAGGATGAAAAGGTCAATATTGCTCTGCGCTATCTGGTGCCGAAGCAGATGAAGAACAACGGCATCAAGCGCGACGAACTCTCCATCACCGAGGACGCCTTGCGCGATATCGTGCGCTACTACTCGCGCGAAGCTGGCGTGCGCGCACTGGAACGCGAGATATCGAAGATTTGCCGCAAGGTGGTGAAGTCCTTGGTAATGAAGTCGCGCAAGAACAAGATCGTGGTCAATGCCAAGAATTTGGACAAGTTCCTTGGCGTGCGCCGTTACAGCTTCGGCATGGCGGAAAAGGACAATCAGATCGGTCAGGTCACCGGTCTGGCGTGGACCGAAGTCGGCGGCGAACTGCTGACCATCGAAGCCGTCGCCTTGCCCGGCAAGGGCAAGACCATGACGACCGGCAAGCTGGGGGAGGTCATGCAGGAGTCGATTCAGGCAGCGCTGTCGGTGGTGCGCAAGCGCAGCAAGTCGCTGGGCATCGCGGACGATTTCTACCAAAAGAACGATATCCATATTCACCTGCCCGAAGGGGCAACACCGAAAGATGGGCCGAGTGCCGGCATTGCCATCTGTACCGCGCTGGTATCGGTCCTGACCGGCATCCCGGTGCGAGCTGACGTGGCGATGACGGGCGAGATCACCTTGCGCGGCGAAGTGCTGCCGATCGGCGGTCTCAAGGAAAAGCTGCTGGCGGCCGTGCGTGGCGGCATCCGTCTGGCCTTGATTCCGGAAGAGAACGTCAAGGATCTGGCAGAAATTCCCGATACCATCAAGAACCGGATAGAGATCCTGCCGGTGCGGTGGATCGACAAGGTGCTGGAACTCGCCCTCGAGCGGATGCCGGAGCCCTTGCCCGAGACCGCCGCAATACCCGCCCCGGCGGTAGTCGCCGGCGACGCTGCGGTGACCGGCGTGGTGACCCACTGAGCCGCCGCGAACTGATAGAATTGCGGCCGGCTGCCCTTTGTCGGCAGCCGTTGTTCAGCGGGTGCTTAGCTCAGTTGGTAGAGCGTCGCCCTTACAAGGCGAATGTCGGCGGTTCGACCCCGTCAGCACCCACCACCGAACAAAGGCGAACAGCAGTTCGCCTTTGTTGCATTTAGGGTCTTCAGCGCATGCTCGATATCATTCGCAACAACAAGAAAATCACCCAGGTCTTTCTCGCACTGATCACGCTGCCGTTTGCCTTTTGGGGCGTTGAATCCTACGTGCGCAATGCCGATGTCGGGGCGGGTGTCGCCACCGTGGGCGGCAAGAAGATTACGCGGCAGGAATTGGACTCGGCCTTGCGCGAGCAACAGGACCGGATGCGCGCCCAGTTGGGTGGAAAAGTTGACCCGGCGCTGTTCGAAACGCCGCAAATGCGTCGCGCCGTACTGGATTCGCTGGTCACGCAACGCCTGCTGGCTGAACAGGTACAGAAAGCCCGGCTGGTTATCGGCAACGAGCAACTGGTCGAGTTCATCGGCAGAGTTCCCTCGCTCCAGGAAAACGGCAAGTTTTCCAAGGAGCGCTACGAGGCGCTGGTTGCGGCACAGGGCTTGAGCAAAGAGATGTTCGAAGCACGCTTGCGCCAGGACATGGCCATGCAGCAGATGATGATGCCGGTTACCGAAGCCGGAATCACAGGTCAGGCTTCCGCCGGTCGCTGGCTGGCAACACAACTCGAGCAGCGGGAGATCGCGGAAGCGCGACTGCTGCCGGAAGCCTATGCCGGCCAGGTGAAACTCGCCACCGATGCGGTGCAGAAGTACTACGAGGCCAATCGCAAGCAGTTCGAATTGCCGGAGCAGGTGCGTGCCGAATTCCTGGTGTTGAGCCGGGATACGCTGGCAGCGGAGACCGCCGTCGGCGACGCTGAAATCAAGAGCTACTATCAGTCGCACGCAGAGCGTTACAAGGAAGGCGAAACACGTCGTGCCAGTCATATCCTGATTCGGGCGGCGAAGGATGCGCCGGAGGCGGAGGTCAAGGCGGCAAAAGCCAAGGTGGATGAACTTCTGACACAGGTCAAAAAGGTCCCCGGTGATTTCGCCAAGTTCGCCAAGCAGAATTCGCAGGATCCCGGGTCCGCCGAGAAAGGTGGAGACCTCGACTGGTTCGGTCGCGGCGGGATGGTCAAAGAGTTTGAGGAAGTTGCCTTTGCCCTGAAGGAAGGGCAGATATCGGACGTGGTGCGTTCCGATTTCGGTTTTCACATCATTCGCCTAACGGGCGTCCGTCCCGAGCGCGTCAAACCGTTCGAGGACGTCAAGGCGGAGATCCTTGCTGAAATTAAGCGCGAAGCCGGAGCCAAGAAGTATGCGGAAGCGGCAGAAGCTTTTGGCAACGTAGTCTATGAACAAGCCGACAGTCTGAAACCGGCTGCCGAGAAATGGAAACTGGAGCCCCGTCAGACGCAGTGGCTGGCCAAGGGCGGCAAGTTGCCCCCTCCCTTCGATAATCCCAAACTGGCCGCCGCCTTGTTCAGCGACGACGGCCTGAAGAACAAGCGCAATACCGAGGCGGTTGAAGTCGCACCGAGCACCTTGGTGTCTGCGCGGGTGCTCGAACACAAGCCGGCCGCTTTGCAGCCCCTGGAAGTGGTCAAGGGCGACATAGAGAAGCGCCTGATTCGTGACGCGGCGCTCAATCTGGCGATGAAGGACGGCGAGGACAAACTGGCTAGATTGGCAAAGGGTGACGCGGTCGATCTCAAATGGTCGCCTGCACATAGTGTGAGCCGCAGCGATGCACAGGGACTTCCACCTGATGCCTTGCGCGCTGTGTTCAAGGCGGATGTTGCAAAGCTGCCGGCGCACGCCGGTTTCGCCTCGCCCGGCAACGGCTACGCGCTGTATCGCATCAGTTCGGTCAAGGCTGGCGAGGCGGGCAAGGACGACCCGCGTAGCCGCGCGTTGGCACAGCAATATGCCGGCTTTGTTGCCGGGGAAGAGTTCTCGGCCTGGATGGCGACCTTCAAGGAGAAATATCCGGTGGAGATCAACAAGACCGTGCTGGAGAGCAAGGATCGCTGATCTGTTAATGGCCAAGAACCAAGCCCCGCGATGTGGGGCTTGTTTTTTTGTGCGGCGACAACTCGCCGCAGCGAAAGGCACATCCCTTCGCTAGCGGCGCAACAACACATCCCTATTTTTTCGCAGTGCGGACCAGGGAACCTGCGACCTTCTCAAGCGAGGGCCTTGTCTTGACGTACGACAAAGCCCTCACAATCCAACAGCATCACTCCGGCGACGTTTCGCGAAGCCGCCGCACGGCGTCAACGCAAAACGTCGCGCAATTTGTTACTTCGCACGCAACGGAAGTTTGCGCTCGATGTATTTGCCGGTAGCTTCATTCCATTCGTGGGTCCGATGAAACTCCAGCGCCTCGCTCTTTACCTGGTCGCGCGGCAACTTGCTTACCTCCCGCGGTTTCGCTTTGATTGAAACCCACTCTTCCTTTTGGGGATCCCAGCGGTTCTCTTTCAGGAACGCGTCGCGCTCAGCAAGGACGTCCGCTCGGGCCTTCCCGCTCTTGTACGGCCCGCCGCCCTTCAGTTCCCAATGTTCTGCAACCCATTCGTGCGTTTTTAAGAATTCGTCGCGCTCCGCTTTGGCTTCTGCTCGGCTAGCCGCCTTCGCAGTCTGCTTTGCCGTTGGTTCAGCAGCAAACGCCGCCGGACTGCCTATCCCAAACACGGCCGTCGCGCAGGCGACTGAGACTGATATTGCCAAAGGAATAAGTTTGCTTTTCATGATATTTCCCCTAACGATAAAGACATTAATAACGGACACTAAAAAGTTGCCGCCACTTCGTGTACCTCGGCAGCGCATTGATTGCATTTAGATTTACCTACTTCACCGTGCTCTTGCGTTAATTTGATACGGTCATCGACTGGCGCCATTTTGATCAAGACAAGATATCCCAACAGACAGCCAACCCGCTTAGACACTGGCGCTCCTGGGCTGTGATGCCGGAGCAGGCTTCCAAAACGGTCATCGCATCGTGCAAGCAGTTGGCGGCTACTATCGCGGAAGCTCGCCGAAAATCATCACGTGGGGAAAATATATCGACCACGGCGGGCTATGGGAATACCATGATGGCGGTATTCTCGATACCAAAAAACCAGTATGGTGGTTGCCCTCAGTAGTGGCCGGCCTTGGCGCGCAAGGACTCGCTCGCGATGGCCCTGAGATCGCAGCTTCAATGACCGCACTTGGCCTATTCTGTTGAAAAACCCCTTGACATGCCATATGCATTACGTATATGATTATGGCATTGTCTAGGAGGATGCATTGCCATGATGGGTCGCCAAGCAACGGGTCGTGAGCAACTGTTCTACA
>JALNYT010000004.1 GCA_023229685.1 Sulfuritalea sp. | reverse complement strand
CCTGGGACCCCAACGGTGAGCGTTCGGTTTAAATGATAAGCGGCGGAGCGTGCAATCTGTGAGCGGCGCAGATGCATTGAGAGCGTCGGCTTTTTGAATCGGGCTACGTCCGCTTTGGGCACGGAGCACTCGGTGACAACAGGCAGCTTCCAGGAAACGGAATTTCACTGACCGCTTTTCGGCGATGAATCCGAAGAGAGGTCGGTCGCTTCAGTGCCCTGATATGTATTGACCCGTCAAGGTCTTCTTAAATACGGTTTTGAATCATCGTGCAGTGTGTTGGTAGCAGAACGGACAGCATGCCGACGGTTGATCAGTCTGATATGCGCGGGTTGGGTACCGCATGACAACCGATTCGTCGGGGAGCTGCCTCGCTCTAAGCTCGAGGGTCATGCCGTTGCTGGCCGCCTCATAGGGCACCCGAGGGTTCTCCCACCGTTGTCCATTCTGCTACCGACACACTGCAAACTCATGCTCTGTTCTCCTATGCGTTTGCGGCCGGCGGTGGAAGCGCCTGACCGATGGCCCAGATAAAGCCTGCGAGTTCTCGCGCGATCGCGGTGGTGACTTGCACCTTGAGCTTGCCGCTGGATTCGAGCAATCGGTAACGCCCGCACATACGCTTTTGCGCCTTCCAGGCAATCTCCTGGACGACTTCCGGGGTACGCTCTGCACGCCGTTGCAATACCGTCATCTTGCGTGCGGGGTGGCGATACGTCCATGCCGCTTCGACCAGCACCCGGCGAACGTGACCATTGCCGGTCTTGGTGATACCGCCACGCGATTTAGTGCCGCCACTGGAATGTTCGCTGGGGACAACACCGAGATACGCCATCAGTTGAGGTGCGCTGGCGAATCGCCTCAAGTCACCAATTTCCGCCACGATCGTCGTCGCCGTCAGCAGACTGACGCCACGCAAGGCCATCAACCCTTCGATTACTGGCCAGAACACCGACTCGCCGGCGGCGCTTTCAAGCTGCTTGTCCAATGCCTCGACACGTCGGCTCATCGCCTTCACGGTGTCGATGTATTCCTGAAAAACGATCTGTTGCACCGGTTGCTCGAATTTCGTCTGTTCCAGCCAGCGATAGTGTGCCTGCGTCCAGTGACTCTTCCCGTCGTAGCGTCGGCCATGTCGCAGCAGAAACGCCAGCAGGCGTTGCTTGGCTTGCCGTTGCAGATGCTTCATGTCTTCCCGCGCTCGCGTCAAGTCGCGCAGCGCTTCTTGCGCACCGTCCGGAACCCAGACCGCCGTGAGTTCGCCCGCTCGGTGAAGTCGTGCCAAGGACAGGCTGTCGCGCCGGTCCGTCTTCACCCGATCACCGGCCTTCTTGGGAATCAGTGATGGCGCGACGACCAGACACTCCCATCCCAGATCCGTTAGCTGTCGATGGATGCCGTAGCCGCAGGGTCCGGCTTCGTAACAGAACGACAGGTTCGCTCCGCCTTTACGGAGTTGCCTGACCAATTTCTCCATGGCTTCTGGCGTATTGGCAATTTCACCCGCGTAGCGCACTTCGCCACCCTGAGCTTCCGCCACCGACACCGCTATCGTTTCCTTGTGCACATCCAGTCCAATGTACTTGTTAGACTCTTTCACGGCCTGCCCCCTCAATTTCGGCTCTGCGCCTAAGGTTGAAAAGCCCCAAGCGTAACCCGCGTCGCTTGAGGTGCGGCAGGTCAATACATGATGTCTAAGCCGACCGTCGCGAGAATTGGGAGCGGCCTTTCGCCAGGAATGCGGAAAATGCAGAAGCCGACGTTCGTTATGTGGTAGCGATATTTTCACCTGAAATTCGGCTCTGCAACGATAACGGCCAGTCAGTACGCAATGGCATTCAGCGGTTTGAGGTTAGGCCCGATTCGTCGCGAACAATAATCCGCGCACAAGCCGACTTACAGGCCTCATTCAAACTGATCTGGACCGTAACCGCTACGGTAAATATCACTCTTTAAAGAGTAGTTGAAGCCGGCACGTATATGAAGTAACGTGACCCGACAAGTGGTCTTATGTCGGCGGACGCATCCAAAAAGAATAACGATAGAGGGGGCCATATGAAATGGAAAAATGAGTATTCCTTAGGCATCGAGGAAATCGACAATCAGCACAAAGGCCTAATCGACAAATTCTCTCAAGTTGAGGAGATCGTTGCGACCAAAGGCGGCTGGATGAAAATACACTACAAGGTTGTCGAACTCGGTCAAGTCGCCCGCCGTCACTTTGATTTTGAGGAAGGCTTGATGCGTCTGTTCGGCATCCCGAATGTCGAGGAACACAAAAAAGGCCATGAGTACTTTTTTACCAAAGTGGCCGAAATTGAGAGCCACTCCCTTCTGGGGTCTGCTGAATCGGAACTGCTTCAATTTCTGTATGAGTGGCTTCGGGACCACATCCTGGTCGCAGATAGGCGAGACTATGCCGAGCTTGTTTTGGGTCTCGCGCATGTGGTGAAGGCAGAGGTAGGTGCAGCCGCAAGTTAATGCGATTTGAACCCCTCCGGCTTTACGCTTCCAAACGGGCGTCTTGGAGAAGAACGAATGGCGGTCTAAGGGGCACTAAAGAGACTGCCAAGACGAAGGCGGACGCTAGTCAGGGTAAGACGACTCTATTCGTCGCTGCCTTCTCTGGCCCTTCTGGAGATGTCTGAAGGTAACCGGCTAGCGATAACGACAAGCAGCACAATTGGGTGCCAACATCGCCAGCAGCTTAAAAGCGCCCGCCGCATACGCATTCGTTACCGCGCATTGACTTGGGCTGTTGTCCAAATCCTTATTCCACCGGACGACTCTGCATGCCCAAAGCCGATTGGTTTTTCTTCGTTCCAAACAATGTGCCGGAGGTTTAAAGGCAGGATCAGCGGGATCGCGTTCTGTATCGTTCGTTTCCATATTCTTCTCACACTCTGTTACACACTCGGCATAAGCGTACAAACAACGCAGCGCAGCAAGCAAATCAATCCAGTCTATTTCTCGACAAGCATGCTTTATGCAGAATAGGGTGCCGCGCTAGACTAGCAAGATCTTCGTCAAACCAAGCGACCGGAGTTGGCCGGTAGGGTAAGGTCGCCAACGGCCGCTTCGTAGCATCCCGTTTCGTAGAAGGCGGATTTGGCTGACCGGCCGCTATGAAGAATGCTGACCGGCCGCAATGGGCACAACTGAGACACTAACCTTCCCGCCCCCAATCCTTGAACAGTAGAGCGAATGGTAAGGGAGCAGTTTCGGATCAGTTTGCGCGCTCTCGTACGTGTCCAAGAAGTCGGCGCTGGCGGGACGCCAATTGCATCAACGAGCGCTGCGCGCCCATGCCTCGTAGCGAGCCTTGGTTTCGTCGTTGGGCGGGTACAGACCGGGCAGCGGCGTGCCTGCGGCGACCTGAGTCATGATCCATCCCTCGAGCCTTTCCTGCTCGACGGCGGCGGGGATGACCTCATCCAGCAAAGCGGCCGGAATCACCACCGCGCCGTCGGCATCGACCACCACGATGTCGTTCGGGAACACTGCCACGCCGCCGCAGCCGATCGGCTCCTCCCAGCCGACGAAGGTCAGCCCTGCCACCGATGCGGGGGCCGCAGTGCCCTGGCACCACACCGGCAGCCCTGTGCCCAGCACTCCAGCCAGATCGCGGATCACGCCGTCGGTGACCAGTCCGGCGACTCCACGCATTTTCATGCGCGAACACAGGATGTCGCCAAAGATCCCGGCGTCGACCACGCCCATTGCATCCACCACCGCAATGCAGCCGGCGGGCATGGCTTCGATCGCAGCCCGGGTGGAAATCGGCGCCCCCCACGAGGCCGGCGTGGCCAGATCCTCACGCGCCGGTACGAAGCGCAGCGTAAAGGCGCGGCCCACCAGACGCGGCTGCTCCGCTTGCAGCGGCTTGGCGCCACGCATCCAGACATTGCGCAGCCCCTTTTTCAGCAAGACGGTGGTCAGCGTGGCGGTGGTGACGCCAGACAGTATGCGGACCAGCTCGGGGTTCAGCGGAATTGGATCAGTGCCCATCGGAAAGCCTCCTGAAATCGGGTTGAAGATGAAGTTGGAATGATAAGGGGTCGACTTCGGATTAGTTGGCGCGGCCTTGGACGTTTACGAGAACTCGGCGCTGGTGGGTCGGCGATTGTCGGGACCATGGAAAGAAATCCCATGCCGGCCCCTAACGTCCAACTCGCATTTTTGCGTATATTGACTATGATGAACTCTGTGGGTTGATCATATGGGGTGACCAAAATGCGTCGACTGCTTCTTGCAAGTTCTCTGTGCGTCCTGATCACGGGCTGCGCAACAAGATATGAGTGGGTCAAGCCGGAAATGACTTCCTCGACAAGGGAGGCGGATCTGATGGCCTGCAGTAGCAAGACTAGCCACTTGGCCGTCGAGGACAGTATGGCCATCTCGATCATGGATCGCTGCATGGCCGCGCGCGGCTATGACAAGAAGGTGGCTGAATAGCGTTCTGGATGGCGGCATTACCGGCTGGCCCGCATCGCCTCGAAGCAGGCGGTGACGACGGCCATTATCTCGTCCTACTCGCCTTCGATGATGGTGCCCATGGGCGTGAGCTGATAGGGCAAACCGCTCTTGTCGATAAGGTCGAGAATGCGTGCTCGATCGCGTCATGCCGGCAATGCGCCACCCACAGACTAGATCGCCAGGTATTGGTGCCGCAGTTCGGTGTTTTCCAGAATCTCGCGGGCGGAGCCGTCGAAGGCGACTTCGCCCATTTCGAGAATGATCGCACGGTCGGCCAGGTTGAGCGCGGCGATCGCGTTCTGCTCGACGATGATCGTGGTGATGCCGAGCTCCTTAATTTCATGGAGAATCTTTTCGATTTCACGGACGATCGCCGGAGCCAGGCCTTCGTAGGGTTCGTCCAGTAGCAGCAGTTTCAAATCGCGCGCGAGCGCCCGCGCGAGAGCGAGCATTTGCTGCTCGCCGCCGGAGAGTGTGATCGCTTCCTGCCGCCGCCGCTCCGCGAGCTTCGGAAAATGCTCGTAGATGCGCTCGCGGCTCCAGCCGCGCGGCTCCTCGATCTGCGCGAGCGTGATGTTTTCGTCCACGGTCAGGCCACCGATGATGCGTCGGTCCTCGGGCACCAGACCCACTCCGAGGCGGGCCGCCCGCCAGGCGGGCATCTGGTGCAGCGCTTGATCCCCAAGCCAGATTTCACCGGACCGCAACTGCGGGTCGGCGAGGCGCGCGATGGTGCGCAAGGTCGAGGTCTTGCCGGCGCCGTTGCGTCCGAGCAAGGCGAGTATTTCGCCCTCCCGCATTTCGAAACTCACGCCCTGGACGATATAGCTCTCGCCGTAATAGGCGTGCAGGTCGCGGCACGCGAAATACGGCATCGGATTCGCCTGCGGCAAGGCGCTCAAAACTGTGCCCCTCCCAGGTAGGCTTCCTGGACTCTCGCGTCGCCCTTGATCGCCGCGGGATCGCCTTCGGCAATCACGGTTCCCTGCGCGAGCACGCTGATGCGGGTTGCCAGCGAAAACACCACCTGCATGTCGTGCTCGATGATGATCTTCGTGATTCGCCGCTCCCCGATGCGCTTCAGCAGCTCGATGGTGCGCTCGGTGTCGGCGCGCGACATGCCTGCCGTCGGCTCGTCCAGCAGCAGCAGCTTGGGGTCCTGCACCAGACACATCGCCAACTCCAGGCGCCGCTTGTCGCCGCGCGAAAGCGTACCCGCCAGGACGTGACGCGCGTCGGCGAGACCCACGTCGTCGAGTATGTGCTCGACCTTCTCGCGCACCTTGATTTGCGCGTCGGCCCGCGACCAGGCATTCAGCGCAAAGTGGCCGTCGCGTCGGGCCAGGGTGGGGATCATCACGTTCTCGTAGAGGGAAAGGTCGGCGAAGATCTCGGGAGTCTGGAAAACGCGCACCACGCCCTCCTGGTTGATCCGGTGCGGCGGCAGGCCGATCAGCGACTTGCCGTTGAACAGCACCGTGCCCGTATCGGGCGTGAGGCGTCCGACGAAGCAGTTGAGCAGCGTTGACTTGCCCGCGCCGTTGGGTCCGATGATCGCGTGCACGCTGCCTTCCTCGACATCGAGGTTGACGTTGTTCAGCGCCGTCAGCCCGCTGAAGCTCTTGTTGACCATTTTGACCTGCAACAGGGCCATCGCTGCGCGTCCTATTCGCTCGCCGCGCCGGAGGCGGGCAGTGCCGACCCGAGCGGTTGCGAGCGCCGCCCGCGCAGGGCCGCCGTTTTGCGCCCGATCAGTACGCCCAGTCGCCGTGCCCCTTCGATCACGCCGCCAGGCAGAAAGATCACCAGCAGCATGAAGAGCGTGCCCAGCGTGAGTTGCCAGCCGTTGCCCACGAACAGCCCCGTCACCGTGACCACCACGTCCTCGATCGGGTCGGGCAGGAAGGCGAATATCCCGTGCAGCGTCTGCGGATTGAACGCCGAAAAGATGTTCTCGGCGTACTTGATGATCACGGCACCCACGAACGGGCCCAACTGCGTGCCGACGCCGCCCAGGATCGTCATCAGCACGACCTCGCCCGAGGCTGTCCATTGCATCCGCTCCGCGCCGGCGAGCGGGTCGGTGGCCGCCAGCAGCCCTCCCGCGAGGCCGGCGAAGATGCCCGAGATGACGAAGGCGGTGAGCGCATAGGGCCGCGTGTGCACGCCGGCATAGTTCAACCGGTTCTGGTTCGACTTGATGGCGCGAAGCATCGCGCCGAAGGGCGAGCGGGCAATTCGCAGCGCCACGTAGAACGCGGCGATCAGCAGCACGGCGCAGAAGAAGAAGCCGCTGTAGCCGCTCATCGGCATGCCGAAGAAATTGGTCGACGGGATCAGGGTGCTCGGGCCCGATAACCACGTGTCGATCAGGCGCGGATCGACGCGCTCGATTTTCAGCCCGGTCTCGCCGTTGGTGATCGGGGTGAGCACGGAGTAGGCGAGGTTGTACGCCATCTGCGCGAACGCGAGCGTGAGGATCGAGAAATAGATGCCCGAGCGGCGCAGGCTGATATAGCCGATGGCCAGCGCGAAGAGCCCCGACACGCCCATCGCGCACAGCACCGCAGGCAGCACGTTCATCGAGAGCAGCTTGAAGCTCCACACTGCGGCGTAGGAGCCGACGCCGAGGAAGACGGCGTGGCCGAACGACAGGTAGCCGGTAAGCCCGAAGAGGATGTTGAAGCCGATGGCGAAGATGCCGTAGATCGCGAAGCGCTGCAGCAAGTCGGGGTACCCGGCCCCGAGCGGCGTCATCCATACCGGCATGGTCAGCACGGCGAGCGCGAAACCGCCCACCAGCATCCGGTCGCGTTTCACTGTGTGCGTCATGTTTCCATCACTCCGGCTCGTCCCATCAGGCCGCGCGGCCGCACCAGCAGGATCACGATCGCCACCAGGTAGATGATGATCTGGTCGATGCCGGGCAGCAGGTCCTTGATCTCGTTCATCGAGGCGAAGGACTGCAGGATCCCGAGCAGGAATCCGGCCAGCACCGCACCACCCACCGAGCCCATGCCGCCCACCACCACGACGACGAAGGAGAGCACGAGAAATTCCATGCCCATGTGGTAATCCGGCGGCAGGATGGGCGTATACATCGCGCCGGCAAGGCCGGCCACGACCACGGCGATGCCGAACACGATGGTAAACCGCCGCTCGATATCGATGCCGAACAGACCCACCGTTTCGCGGTCGCGCATGCCTGCCCGCACCACCATGCCGAACGTGGTGAAGCGCAGGAATGCAAGGACCATCCCGATCACGGCCACCGAGAACAGGAAGTAGACCAGCCGCCACCACGGGTAGCTGAGTGCGTCGCCCAGACCAATCCAGGCGCCGATGTTGGCGCTGCCCGAGACGATCTCCGGCGCCGGCGTCGGCAACGGATTGGCGCCGAAGTAGGCCTTGACGACCTCCTGCAGCACGATTGCCAGCCCGAACGTGACCAGGATCTGGTCGGCGTGCGTGCGACGGTAGAAATGGCGGATCAGCCCGCGCTCGAGCGCGACGCCGACCAGCAGCATCATCGGGATCGCCAGCAGAACGGAAAGCGGCACCGCGTAATCGATGATGCGCGCGCCGATGTCGCCCCACCAGATCTGCAGGTAGGGGACATCTTTGTGCACGTCGAACAGCGTGATGCTGGTGTCCTGGACGCTCTTGGAAATCGTCAGCAGCTTGTGCGTCGTCACCGCGCAGAAGGCGCCCAGCATGAACAGCGCCCCGTGCGCGAAATTGACGACCCCCAACGTGCCGAAGATCAGGGTGAGGCCCAGCGCGATCAGCGCATACGCCCCTCCCTTGTCCAGGCCGTTGAGGAGTTGCAGCAGTACGGCGTCCATTACACGATATACGGTCCGAGCTCGCCACCCCCCATGCTTGCGGGATACTCGATCTGGCTGCGCGGCACCACTTTCACCACTTCCAGCAGGTCGTATTTCCCGGTCGGATGCAGCGCGCCGCGCACCACCAGGCAATCCTTCATGCACTGGTGATCGCCCGCCCGATACTCGGTCGGGCCGTTGCCGAGGCCGTCGAACTTGTAGCCTTCCAGCACCTTGATCACTTCCGGCGGATAGAACGTGCCGGCCACTTCGCAGGCGTTGGCGTAGAGCAGCGTTTGGGCGTAGCAGGTCTGCGCCGCCTGGGATGGCGGAAAGCCGTACTCCTTGACGAAGGACTGGGTGAAAGCCTTGGTGCCTTCGTTAGGCAGATTCCAGTGCCAGTTGGCGGTGCCCAGGATGCCCTTTGCGGCGGCGCCCGCGCCCTGCACCATCAGCTCCGAGTACAGCGGTACGACGATCTCGAACCTCTTGCCGTTGACCATCTTGTCGCGCAGGCCGAACTGCACCGCCTGGGTCAGCGAATTCACCATGTCCTTGCCATAGTGATTCAGGAAGAGCACGTCGGCGCCCGAATTCACGGCGGGCGTGATGTACTGCGAGAAGTCGCCGGCACCGAGCGGCGTGCGTACGGCAGCGACCGTTTTCCAGCCGAGCTTCTCGGTCGCGTTCTTGAGCGACTCCTCCTGCGTCCAGCCCCAGGTGTAGTCGGCGGTGAGGTGGTAGGCACGGCGATCCGTGCCGAGCTCAGCAGCGAGAATCGGTGCCAGGGCCTGCCCCGACATATAGGCGTTGAAGAAATGCCGGAAGCCGTAGCGGCGGCGATCCTTCATCGTCGTGTCGTTCGAATGGGACAGACCGACCATGAAGACCACGCCCATTTCCTGTGCCAGCGACTGCGCAGCCACCGCCACCGCCGAGGAGGACCCGCCGGTGAACATGATCACGCCGTCCTTTTCGATCATGCGTTTGGCCGAGGCGCGCGCCGCATCGGCCTTGGTCTGCGCATCGCCGGTCACATAGGTGACCTTCTTGCCGAGGATGCCGTTGCCCTTCAGCTTCGAGGGCTTGAACGTCTTCATCATGCCGCCGTCGCCCTCGCCGTTCAGGTGCTTGACGACAAGTTTGTAGGCGCGCAGCTCGTCCAGGCCTTCGTCGGCGTAGGGACCGGTCTGCGGGACGTTGAAGCCCAACATCACCGTTTTCGCTTTGGTCGGGTCGTTGCGAAAATTTGCGGCCCATGCATTGCGGGTGTAGATCAGGGAAGGGGCTGCGAGGCCCATGCCCAATGCTGCGCCAACCTTGAGCGCTCTGCGGCGACTCGGGTCATTGATATTGTCACTCATTTGCGTTCTCCTTCGAGCTTTGACCTGTTAGAGGACCTGCCTTTTGCTGAAACGGATGCTCTGCCATTCTTGTCAATTGTTCAATAACTATTTGACTTTCATCCTATTTCTTGTCGATAATAAACAGCTATGGAAGTCAATGTGTCAATAATCGACCTTGCGTCGCAACAATCGCGGGGGCTGCGTTGGGCCGTTCGCTGATCGGTCCGCGCATCCGCGAACGCAGGCGGGCGCTCGGTTTGACCCAGGCCGACGTCGCGGCCAAGGCGTGCATTTCCGCCTCGTACCTGAACCTCATCGAAGGCAACAAGCGCAACATCGGCGGCACCCTGTTGCAGCGGATCGCTGCACAACTCGGACTGGCGGTCGATGACATCGACGGCGCGGCCGAACGCCGCCTGCTCGACGACCTTGAAGAACTGGCCGGAGAGGCGCTGTTCGCTGGTCTGCAACTGAACCGGAGCTCCGCTAGCGAGCTGGCCAGCCGCCACGCGCCGTGGGCGCATGCCCTGATCGCACTGCACCGGTCATGGCTGGATCGAAATCGCGCCGTGGATGCGCTCTCCGACCGCCTGACGCAGGACCCGCGCCTGGCCGACGCGGTCCATGACCTGTTGACCAAGGCATCGGCCATTCGCTCTTCCTCGGAAATCCTCGAGAACGTGCACGATCTCGAGCCGGCGCAGCGCGCCAGGTTCGCGTCGATCGTCGGCTCCAACAGCCGCAAGCTCGCCGATGTGGCTCAGGCTCTCGCCGCCTATTTCGACAGCACGCATGCGGATGCTCGCTCGAACACGCCGGTCGAGGAACTCGATGACTTTCTCATGGAGCGTGACAACTACTTTCCGGAGCTCGAGCGCGTGGCTGCGGAATTTCGTGTCGCCGCAGGCATTGAAGGCGATTGCGGGGACGGCGAACTCCTCGCGTTTCTCGAGCGCAGGCATTCGGTGCAACTGCGGGTGCAAGCTGCGGCCGACCTGCAGCCTGGCCTCGACCCGCGCGATTTTGCCTACGACCCGGTGGCGCGGACGATCACCATCGCCGACTCCGCGCCACCGGCATCCAGACGCTTTGCCCTGGCCCGAACGGCTACGGCGCTGCATGACGATGGTCGCAGCATTGCGGCCGAACTTGGCCGTGCGACGGCACTGACCAGCGATATGGCGCGGCGACGCGCCGAGCGTGCGTTGTCCTCCTATCTGGCGGCGGCGGTGCTGATGCCGTACGCCGCGTTTCGCGATGCTGCGATTCGCTCCCGCTACGATATCGAGTATCTCGCACGGCGCTTCCTGGCGAGCATCGAGCAGGTCTGCCACCGGTTGGTGACACTGCGCCGACCGGGGGAGTCAGGCATCCCCTTCGGACTGCTGCGGGTGGATGCAGCCGGTTTTGTCACAAAGCGCTTCGCCCTGCCCCACCTGTCGCTTCCTCGCCATGGCAACGCCTGCCCGCTGTGGGCTGCCTATGGGGCATTCCAGGCTCTGGGGGCGGTGGTACGGCAACTCGCGGAGTTTCCCTCCGGGGACCGCTTCCTGTTCGTCGCGCAGACCGTGGAGAAGGCACGCCCGACCTTCGCGATGCCGCGGCGGCTGCTGTCGATCATGCTCGCCTGCAATGTCCTTTACGCCGACCAGACTATTTATGGCGACGGACTCTCGACCGCGTCCTCGGCGGGAATCGTTCCGGTCGGGACCAACTGCCGCACTTGCGTCCGCCGCGCATGCGCCTACCGGGAAGAAGACCCGATCATTGATGCGTAACGCGGCGCAGACGCGCTACACTTGCGCAACGACCCGCCGATCGAGCGGGCAGGAGGAGTAGCGAATGGCCGTCCGAATCCTGATTGTCGAGGATGATTCTCACCTAGTCGAATCGCTCACCTTCGTGCTCGAGCGGGAAGGCTTCGAGGTGCGCGCGGCGATCGACGGCGAAGCAGCCATGCGGCACCTGCGCTTCGATCCGCCCGACACCATGATCCTCGATGTCATGCTGCCCCTGCTGAACGGCTTCGAGGTGCTCAAATTCGTCAAGTCCGATCCTGTGCTCAAATCGATTCCAGTCATCGTGCTGACGGCCAAGGGGCAGGCGCATGACCGCCAAATGGCGGAAACGATCGGCGTCGAGGCGTTCATGACGAAGCCATTCTCGAACCGCGACATCGTCGACGCGGTGCGCCACCTCACAGCGCGGGCCTGACGCCGCCATTCAGCCGTGAAGCCGCCGCCGACCTCGGGACGCCTTCGCGATGCCGCCGCGCTGCTGCCGGTACTGGGTGTGGCGCTGCTGATGCCACCGGTGATCAGGATATTTGCCGCCGATGTCGAGTTCGCCGGACTTCCGCTGATCGTGATTTACGTGTTCGGCGTGTGGCTCGGGCTGATCGCCGCTGCGGCGCTGCTGGCGCGTCGCCTGTAATGCGGTCCGCCAATCTCGTCCTCGCCATTGCACTGATCTATGTCGCGGTGCTGTTTGCCCTGGCTTATGTGGGGGACCGGCGTGCCCGCTCCGGACGCCTTGGCTGGCTGCAGTCGCCGCTGGTCTACACGCTGTCGATTTCGGTCTATTGCTCGTCGTGGACGTTTTACGGAGCGGTCGGTTCGGCGGCCCGCAGCGGGCTCGAATTCGCGACGATCTACCTCGGCCCGACGCTGATTTTTGCCGGATGGTGGTTGCTGTTGCGCAAGCTGGTACGCATTGGTCATCTCCACGGAATTACCTCCATCGCCGACATGATCTCCTCGCGTTACGGCAAGAGTGCGCCACTCGCCGCGCTCGTGACACTGATCAGCGTTGTCGTGTCGATGCCTTACATCGCGCTGCAGCTCAAGGCGATCACGACGAGTTTTCAGGTCGTCGGCAACGCCGGGCCTGATCCGCTCGCCGGACTCCCCATCGCCGGACCGGATTTCCGGCTCGGCTTCTGGATCACCGTGGGTCTCGCGATATTCTCGGTCCTGTTCGGCACGCGCAACATCGACGCCAAGGAGCAGCACCCTGGCGTCGTCGCGGCAATCGCCTTCGAAGCGGTGGTCAAGCTTGCCGCGCTGGTGGTGGTCGGCGTGCTGGTGGTCTGGGGGATCGGCGGCGGACCCACAGCAATCTTCGCGCACGCGCCACCCGAATTGCTGCATGCACCGGATGCGTTCGGGTCGCGCTGGATTACCACCACCTTTCTCGCCGCGGCCGCGATCGTCTGCCTGCCGCGCGAGTTCCACGTCATCGTGGTCGAGAGCTCCGACGAGCGCCAGCAGCGCACCGCCTCCTGGCTGTTCCCGCTCTACCTCTTTCTTACCTGCCTGTTCATCGTCCCGATTGCGATTGCGGGCATCGCCTTCCTGCCTGCGGGATCCAATCCGGACATGTTCGTGCTCACGTTGCCGATGTGGGCCGGCCATGATGCGGTCGCAATGTTCGCCTTCCTCGGCGGCTTTTCGTCGGCCACCTCGATGGTGATTGTCTCGTGCATCGCGATTTCCACCATGGTGTCCAATCACATTGTGATGCCGATCGCATTGCAGCTGAACTGGGTGCGTGAAAGCGTCAGCGGCGAAATCCGCGGCCTGCTGATGAGTTCCAGGCGCATCAGCATCTGCGTGCTGCTGATGCTCGGCTTCCTGTATTTCCGCCTGAGCGGCTCGCCGGGAGCCCTTGCCTCGATCGGCCTCATCGCATTCGCCGGCGTCGCCCAGTTTCTGCCGTCTCTGGTCGGCGGCTTGTTCTGGCGTCACGCCAATGTCGGCGGCGCGCTGGTCGGTCTCGCTGCGGGCGCGGGGCTTTGGGCTTACACGCTGCTATTGCCCAATTTCGGGTTCATCGTCACCCCCGACGTGGTGGAGAGCGGGCTGTTCGGCCTCGCATGGCTGCGGCCGCAGGCGCTGTTCGGCCTGAACGGAATGGATCCGCTGGTGCATTCCGTTTTCTGGAGCCTGGGGGTCAACACCTTCCTGTTCGCGGCGGTCTCGCTCGCCCGGGAGCCAAGACCGCTGGAGCGCCTCCAGAGCACCTTGTTCGTCGACGTATTTCGCGCCCCTGCCGACACGGCGTCGATCGTAATGCGCCGCACGGCGCCGGTGCAGGAGTTGAGCGTGCTGGCACAGCGCATCCTCGGCGAGTACGAGGCGCGGGAGTTTTTCCGGCAGGCGGCCAGCGCGCAGAATCTCGGCGTCGATACGCCGATCGCAGACGATACCTTCATCACGCAGCTGGAGCGAAAGCTCGCCGGTAGCGTTGGCGCGGCCTCGGCCCGCGCGCTGGTCTCGCAGGTAGTGACCGTCGAGACGATCAGTCTCGACGAGCTGATGAAGATCGCCGACGAGACCCAGCGGGTCCGCGCCTACAGCCAGGAGCTGGAAGAAAAGTCGCGGCAACTCGGTGAAGCCGTTGAGCGCCTGAAGCAACTGGACAGCCAGAAGGACGAATTCCTCAGCCAGGTAAGCCACGAGGTGCGCACCCCGATGGCCTCGATCCGGTCATTCTCCGAAATTCTTCGCCATACTCCCGACCTGAAGCCGGAAAAGGCCGCTCGCTTCGTGCGCATCATCAACGAGGAGAGTGAACGCCTGACGCGGCTCCTGGACAGCACACTGGACCTGAACATGCTCGAGCGGGGAGAGGCCCCGGTCGACGTGACGCTGATTGATCCGGAGGTCGCGCTGGAGAATTCCATTCGCGTCTGTCAGGGGCTGGTCGCGACGACCAAGGTGCGCTTGTCCAGCGGCGAGCGCGTCGCCGGGGTGACGGTCAGGGCCAATGCCGATCGCATTGCCCAGGTCTTTATCAACCTGATTTCCAACGCCATAAAGTACAACACGAGTCCGCGACCGCAAGTGCACGTCACCAGTCGCATTCACGAGGGCACCTATGAGGTGCTCATCAGCGACAACGGACCGGGCATTCGGCCGGAGGAACGCGAGCGAATTTTTTCGAAATTCGTTCGCGGATGGGCGCACACGCAGACCGGCGCGAGCGGCGCGGGCCTCGGCCTGACCATCAGCTGGCAAATCTTGCGTCACCTGGGCGGATCCCTGACGCTTGCCGAGGGCTCCGATTCCGGCGCATGCTTTCGGGTGGCGCTGCCTGTCACCGCCCCTTAGTCGGGGCCCTTCCCCGCGAAGGGCTGTTTCTTGTCGCCGTGACCGAAGCGTGAGTGCCCCCTTTGCCCCGTGTCAGGTGGAAAGCTTGCGGCCGAGTTTCTGCTCGACGGCGTCGATCTTCGATTTCATGCGGCTGCCGGGGCCCGCCCGGTAGTCGATCTTGATGTGGGTGCCGATCCGTTCGCAGTCGGTCTGCATCGCCTTGAAGCAGGCGGTGACGACGGCCATGACTTCGTCCCATTCGCCTTCGATGATCGTCCCCATCGGCGTGAGCTGATAAGGCAGGCCGCTCTTGTCGATGATGTCGAGGATGCGCGCAACATAGGGACTCATGCTTTCGCCCTTGGTGGAAGGCGCCATCGAAAATTCGAGCAATACCATGGAGGTCTCCTTCAGTTTGGTGCGAGGTCCGGAGCATCACGCAGCGCGCTGGCTGCCGAAAAGCTGACCGGAGTTTAGTCGGTCATTGCAGAATTTTGCGGCAAACGGCACTGACCAGCCTGCCGGCTGAGGTACGGTATAGTTCTCGGCGAAGCTTTTCGCATCAACTATTGAAACCTGGCGATAAATCCACCATGGCGATCTGGCACACCTCTTTTCCTTTGGACGAAGCTAACCGGCGCGGTCAAAACTGCGCGAACGGCCATCTCGGCATCGAACTGATCGAGGCCGGCGACGACTATCTCAAGGGGCGCATGCCCGTCGATCAGCGTACCCGGCAACCGGCGGGCGTTTTGCACGGCGGGGTGTCGCTGGTGCTGGCCGAAACCTTGAGTTCATGGGCGGCGGCTTTTGTCGTCGATCCCGCGAAGTTTCACTGCGTCGGGCAGGAAATCAATGCCAACCACATTCGGGCCGTCGAAAGCGGCTGGGTGTTCGGCACGGCGCGCCCTTTGCACCTGGGGCGCAGCAGCCATGTCTGGGATGTACGCATCCATGATGAAGCGGACAAGCTGGTTTGCGTGGCCCGTGTCACGATGGCCGTTCTTTCGACTCCAATACGCTACTGACGAGGATCCATGAAGCGAGTCACCATCACCGCCAGGGACGGCCACCCGCTTGCCGCTTACCGGTTCGACCCGGAGGGCCCGGTCAAGGGACACGTGATCATCGCTGCAGCGATGGCCGTTCCCCAGTCTTTCTACGCGTCTTTCGCCCGACACCTGGCGACCTGCGGCTACACGGCGTGGACCTTCGATTACCGGGGCATCGGCGAGTCGCTGACGGGCTCGCTGCGCCGTGTCAAGGCGAACCTCAGCGACTGGCTGAACAAGGATTACGACGCCCTGCTGCAGGAGGTCAGCGAAATCTCGCCGCAACGGCCCGTGTTTGTCGTCGGCCATAGTTTCGGTGGCCAGGTCGCGCCGCTGCTGCCTTCGCGCGAGCGCCTCGCGGGTTTGGTCAACATCGCCGTCGGCAGCGGTTCGATGCGCCACATAACTCCGCGCATCCGCCGCTCGGCGCCCCTGATGTGGCACGTGCTGGCACCCGTGTTCTGCCCTATTTTCGGCTACTTCCCCGGCGCACGTCTGGGCGTCATCGGCGACCTGCCCACCGGGGCGATGTTCCAGTGGCGACGCTGGTGCCTGACGCCGGACTACCTGCTGACCGGCGAGCCGGGCGCGCGCGAAGCCTATGCCAGCGCCGACTATCCGGTCCTCGCCCTGACCTTCGCCGATGACGAAATGCTGCTCGAAGACGGCTCGCGCCTGATTCATGGCGCCTACCGCAAGCGGGCGGTCGATTACCGTGTGCTCGAAGCCGCGCAACGCGGCCTGCCGCGCATCGGCCACTTCGGCTTCTTCAAGCCGCAAAGCGAGGCCGCGCTCTGGCCGCTGGTCACCGACTGGCTGGATCGTGCCGCCGGCCAAACATAGTGCAACCCTTTCCAAACAGGAGTTGATCATGGCTTCCAATAATGCGGTCTGGCTCATCACCGGTTGTTCGACGGGTTTCGGGCGCGAACTCACGCGCGTCTTGCTCAAGCGCGGCAACAGCGTGGTGGTGACGGCGCGCAATCCGGCCACGCTCGATGAATTCGCAGCGCATGCCAACGCGCTCGTCGCAGCGCTGGACGTCACGCTGCCGCGGCAAATTGCCGACGTCGTCGCGCAGGCCGAAAAGCGCTTTGGTCGCATCGACGTGCTGGTGAACAACGCCGGCTACGGCTACCTCGCCGCACTCGAGGAGGGTGAGGAGGACGAAGTCCGCGCCATGTTCGAGACGAATGTTTTCGGACTGGCCAACATGACCAGGGCCGTCCTCCCCGGCATGCGGGCGCGCCGCCACGGCCACGTTGTCAACGTTTCGTCCATTGGCGGCCTGATCGGCTTTCCCGGCATCGGCTATTACAACGCCACCAAGTTCGCCGTGGAGGGCCTGTCCGAAGCACTGGCCAAGGAAACCGCGCCGCTCGGCATCAAGGTCACCATCGTCGAGCCGGGACCGTTCCGCACGGATTGGGCCGGCCGCTCGCTGAAGACACCGAGGAACGCGATTGCCGACTATGCCAAATTGGCCGGTGCGCGCCGGGCGGCGGTCCAGAGCCACAGCGGCACCCAGCAGGGCGACCCGGTACGCGCGGCGGAAGCGATCATTCAAGCCGTCGAATCCCCCGAACCGCCACTGCATTTGCTCCTGGGGCGGCCTGCCTACGAACTGGCCGCCTCGAAGCTCAAGGACTTCGCCGCGGAAATCGAAAAGTGGCGTGACGTTTCGCTGGGTGCCGACTATCCGGACGCGGGCTGAGGCGGGAAATCTATTTTGCACCGCATGGAATAAGTGCAGGCTTCTTTCCGTTAATGCAGGGGTAGCACCCCCAACCCCAACGGAGATCAAAATGACAATTCATAAACTCGCGCTCGCCCTGCTTGCGTCCCTTTCGCTGGCGGCCTATGCCGCCGCGCCGGCCATGGTGTCCAACGGCATGCTCACCGGCAGCAACGGCATGACGCTCTATACCTTCGACAAAGATGCCGGCGGCAAGAGCGCCTGCAACGGCCCCTGTGCCGCCAACTGGCCGCCGCTTCTGGCAACGGACGGCGATACCGCCAGCGGCGACTACAGCATCATCACCCGCGACGACGGCAAGAAGCAGTGGGCGCTGAAAGGCAAGCCACTGTATTACTGGATCAAGGACCAGAAGCCGGGCGACATGACCGGCGACGGCTTCCTCAACAACACCTGGCACGTCGCGAAACCCTAAGCAGAGTGGAAAGCCACGCGATCCTGGCCGAGATTCCACGTCTGCGCCGTTATGCGCGGGCGCTGCTCGGTGATCGCGCGGCGGCCGACGATCTGGTGCAGGACACGCTGGAGCGGGCCTGGTCCCGGTTCCATCAGTGGCAGGCCGGCAGCGACATGCGGGCATGGCTGTTCGGCATCATGCACAACCTGCGGGTCGATCAATTGCGCCGGCCAAGGCTCCCCACTCATTCCATCGACGAGGATGATTCCGACGTGCCGACGCGTGCCACGCAGAACGACGGGCTGGAGTTGCGAGATCTCGCATCCGCCCTCGGCCATCTCCCCGATGAGCAGCGCGAAGTCCTGCTGCTGGTTGCCCTGGAAGAAATGAGCTATGCAGACATCGCGGCCACGCTGGACATCCCGATCGGTACCGTCATGTCCCGCCTCTCGCGCGGACGGGAAAGGCTGCGCTCGATCATGGAAGGCCAGCCACAAACCGCAAACCTGAAGGTCGTGCGATGAACCAACTCCAGATTACCGAAGCCGACCTGCAAGCCTACGTCGATGGCGCCCTCACCGACGCCCGGCGCGGCGAAGTGGAGGACTATCTGGCCGCACAGCCGGACGAAGCCGAACGTGTGCGCGCCTATCTGACCCAAAAGCAGGCCCTCAGGTCCTTGTTCAACCCGGTGCTTGACGAACCGCTGCCGGAAAATCTGAGCGTGTTGGCATCGCCGCCGTCCGCAACCGCGGTCGACCGCCTGCGGAAGCCGTTGCTGGCCCGCTGGTCGCTGCAGCGCATTGCCGCCAGCTTACTTATCGCGCTGGTCAGCGGCCTTGCCGGCTGGCTGGTGCACGACCGCTATCCACCGGCGGAGAGCCTGGCCAGAACATCACCGCTCCCCCGTCGGGCAGCGGTGGCACACGCCGTGTTCAGCCCCGACGTGCGCCGCCCGGTGGAAGTGAGCGCCGAACACGAAGATCAACTCGTCGCCTGGCTATCCAAACGCCTTGGCACGCCGGTGCGTCCGCCCAAGCTCGGGGCGCTCGGTTACGAACTGATCGGTGGCCGCCTGCTGCCCGGCAACGTCGGTCCCGTTGCTCAGTTCATGTACCAGGACGCCTCGGGGCAACGGCTGACGCTCTACGTTTCCACTGAAAATGCCGCCAATCAGGACACTGCTTTCCGCTTTGCGCAGGAAGGCCCGGTCAATGTCTTCTACTGGATCGACGGCAAGTTCGGCTACGCCCTTTCGGCCGGGATCGACAAAAGCAAACTGGCCCTGGTCGCGACGGCGGTTTACGACCAGATCGACCACAAGTAAGAACCCAACCCCAACAGAAGGAGTCGAACAATGCAAAAAAATACCTTGCCGCTCTATGCGCTCGTCGGCGTGCTCGCCCTTGGCACACCGCTGGCAATGAGCGCAGAAAACCCGGTGGAGCCCAACCAGGTGGTCGCTGCGATTGAAGGCACCTTCGGCGTGACCCCGGGCCAGCGCCGCAACCACATCAAGGGCAGCTGTGCTGCCGGCGAATTCGTCGGTAGCAAGGATGCCGCGCGCTACACCCGCTCTGCCCTGTTTTCCGGCAAGCCGGTGCCAGTCATCGCCCGCTTTTCGCTCTCCGGCGGCAATCCGAAGGCGCCGGATACGGCAAAAAGCGTTCGCGGCATGGCGCTGCAATTCAAGCTGCCGGGCGGCGCGCTGCACAACATGGCCATGCTCAACACGCCGATCTTCGGTGCCGCCAGCCCGCAGACCTTCCTCGACCTGATGCTGGCCCTGCAGCCCGACCCCGCCACCGGCAAGCCTGACCCGGAGAAAATGAAGGCCTTCAAGGCCAGCCACCCCGACAGCCTGGCCCAGTCGGAATACCTGGCCGCCAACAACCCGCCCGCCAGCTACGCCAACAGCTCCTACTGGGGCATCCATACCTTCAAGTTCATCAACGGGAAGAAACAGACCACGCTGGTGCGCTGGCGCTTCGTCCCGCAGGATGGTGAAAAGCGACTGTCCGACGACGAACTCAAGACTGCGGGTGCCAACTTTCTCGAACAGGCTCTGATCGGGCGCACCCAGCAGGGCCCGGTGCGTTGGGACATGATGCTGACCATCGGCACCGCCGGCGATCCTCAGGACAATCCGACGCTAGCCTGGCCCGAAGATCGAAAGCAGATCAAGGCAGGCACGCTTACCATCAAGACCGCGACGCCGCAAAAAGGCGCCGAATGCGAACCCATCAACTTCGATCCGCTGGTCATGGCCGACGGTGTCGCCCCAACCAATGATCCGGTGCTGCAGTTCCGCTCACCCGCGTACGCGGTTTCGTATGCCAAACGACTTGGGGGGCTGTGACTAGTTACCGCTTGGTGCCGAACTGAATCGACATCGTCAGCCGCTCTGCGGGGCGGCTGACCACTCACGGTCCGTACTCACTTGGCCGATGTCCCGGCTGAAGCGGCGGCCTGCGTCGCCGCCTCATCGACCTCCCGCCGCTTCAGCAGGTCGGCATAATTCCGCGCCCGCTCATCGATCTTCTTCACGCGCTCGGCATGCTGCCGTTCCCGGTCGGCTCGTTTTCTGGCATTTTCCGGCGCCCTTTCCGCCCGTTTTGCCTCCTCTTTCCGCTGTTCCTCCACCTTCACTTGCCGCGCAGCCTTTTTGGCCGCCAGCTTGCTGCGACGACCTTCAAGCTTCGTCGCCTCCTCGGCCAGGCTTCGCTTACGCTCGGCAGCCCTTTCTGCCGCTTTCTCGCGATAGCGTTCGGCATCCGCCTGCTGCTTGGCTTCGAGACCCGGCGCTTCGGCCGCACGCTTCGCGGCCTTGGCTTCGACGTCCCGCTGGTGAGCTTCGCGTTCGGCCCTGCGTCCCTCCCGCTCCAGGGTGTCAGCTTCCTGACGCGCTGCGGTGCGCCGTTCCTTCGCCGAACTCAGACAGTTGATGGCGATAGCTTTTCTTTGACATGCCGCCTTCTCTACTTCGTATTTCTTCTCCGCCTCATCTTTCAGAGCCTTGCCTCTGGCACGTTGGGCGCGAGCGTCATCAAGCGAGAGTGAGGACGGTGTGCTCGCTGCTTGTGCCGAGACCCAGGCAGGGGTAAGCATAAGACCGAGGGCGAGCAAGCTTCTAATGTGCATCGAGTTCTCCTTGCGAAGAAACAGCTTAGCGGGTTCCATCGGTGTTTGCCATTTCCCTATTTCCCGGCAATTCGATTCAACGCCGCCGTCCGGCCAGCGCCGACTGTTGACCGCGGCCCCGCGAGTCCGCCCATCGACACGATTGGGAGCGGCCTGATTTCGGGCTAAACTCCGGCGACGACATGAGGAGACGGGACCGTGAGCGAAGTCATCATCATCGGCGGCGGCATTGCAGGTATTTGCGCCGCACTGGAACTGCTCGATGCCGGACGCCGGGTGCTGCTGCTCGAACGAGACACGGCCGAAAACTTCGGCGGCCTGGCGAAGGAAAGCTTTGGCGGCATCTTCCTCGTCGGAACACCGGAGCAACGCCGCGCCGGCATTCGCGACACGCCCGAGCTGGCGCTGGCCGACTGGCACGCGTTCGGCGAACTCGACCCGAATGACCGTTGGCCCTGCGCCTGGGCGGAGGCCTATGTGCAGCGCTGCCGCGACGATGTCGGCGGCTGGCTGCGACAACATGGCGTTGGCTTCCTTCCTGCTCCGCACTGGGTCGAGCGCGGTTTGTACACACCGGGCAATTCCGTACCGCGCTTTCATATCGTCTGGGGCACGGGGCGCGAACTGGCGCTGCGTCTGATCGACCATCTGCAACAACATCCGCAGGGCGCGAACCTCGAGATCCGTTTCGGCCAGCGCGTGGAAAGCCTGCTGACATCGAATGGATCCGTCACAGGATGCAGCGGCATCGGCGAACAAGATCAGCGCCCCTTCGAGGTGCATGCCGGCAGCGTGATTGTCGCGGCCGGAGGCTTCAACGGCAACATCGAGCGGGTGCGGCAGCACTGGCATCGAGACTGGGGCTCGCCGCCGCCGGTTATTCTCAACGGTTCCCATCCCTGCGCCGACGGCCGGCTGCATGATGCCGTGGACGCGGTCGGTGGCCAGCTTACCCACCTCGATGCAATGTGGAACTATGCCGCCGGCGTACGTCATCCGCGGCCGCGCAAGCCGGGGCACGGCCTGTCGCTGGTGCCGCCGCGCTCCGCCCTGTGGCTCGACTGGCGCGGCCGGCGCATCGGGCCGATGCCGCTGGTGACGGGCTTCGACACCCGCGATCTGGTGGCTCAGGTCTGTGCCCTGGAACGGCAGTACTCCTGGCAACTGATGAACCGGCGCATTGCGATCAAGGAACTCGCGGTTTCGGGCGCCGAGTTCAACCCGTCGATTCGCGACAAGAAGAAGCTCGCCTTCCTGCGCGACCTGCTGTTCGGCAACCGCTGGCTCTACGACGAGATGACCGGTTCCTGCGAGGACTTCGTGGTCGGCCGCGACCTGCCGGAACTGGTGGACAAGATGAATGCACTCCAGGGCGACGATGCGGTGAGCCTCGATGCCATCCGCGCGGCGACAGAACGCTACGATGCCCAGATCGCCCGCGGCCAAACCCTGCACAATGACGAACAACTGCGGCGCATTGCCTACGTGAGGCGGTGGCAGGGCGACCGCATCCGCACCTGCAAGTTCCAGCAGATACTCGACCCGAAGGCCGGGCCGCTGGTCGCGGTGCGCGAGTTCATCATCAGCCGCAAGAGCCTCGGCGGCATCCAGACCGATCTGCAAAGCCGCGTACTTGACCACGCCGGCGAGGCCATACCAGGCCTGTATGCGGCAGGCGAAGCCGCGGGCTTCGGCGGTGGCGGCATGCACGGCCTGCGCGCGCTGGAAGGCGGCTTTCTCGGCGGCTGCATCCTCACCGGCAGAATTGCCGGCCAGTCCGCCGCCGCGGCCACTTAAAACCGAGCAAGACCCCGGAGCAAACCACATGAAACGAACCGGCGCATGGATAGCGGTACGAGCCCTCGAAGCCCTCGGCATCAAATATACCTTCGGCATTCCCGGGGTGCATAACACGGAGCTGTACGACGAACTCAACAGTTCGGCACAGATCACCCCGGTACTGGTGACCCATGAGGGCGGCGCCGCCTTCATGGCCGACGGCATGAGCCGCACTTCGGACCTGACCGGCACGCTGGTCATCGTCCCCGCCGCGGGCGCGACGCACGCGGCCAGCGGCATCGGCGAGGCCTTTCTCGATGGCGTGCCGATGCTGGTCATCTGCGGCGGCATCCGCACCGATCTGGACAAGCGTTACCAGCTTCACGAACTGGATCAGCACGCCTTCCTCAAGCCGCTGACCAAGGCCACCTTTCTCGTCACCCGCCACGAGGACATCGTGCCGACCCTGTTCAAGGCCTGGGAGATTGCCCACTCCGGCGAACCCGGCCCGGTCTTCGTCGAGATTCCGGTCAACCTGCAGATGTTTCCCGGCGACGCGGGCGACATGCCCCTGCCGCCTCTGATCGCCAAGGCGCAAAGAGCCGCGCCGGCGGACATCCGTAGCGCCGCTGAAATGCTCCTCGCCGCCCGCCACCCGGCCCTGTTTGTCGGCTGGGGTGCGCGCGACGCCTCCCACGAAATCCGGGCCATTGCAGAGTTCCTCCAAGCGCCGGTAGCGACCACCCTGCAAGGCCTGTCGGTGTTCTCCGCGGCCCATCCGCTGCACACCGGCTTCGGCTTCGGCGCCGCCGCGGTGCCCGCGGCACGCAATGCCTTCGCCGATTGCGACTGCATGCTGGCGGTCGGCACCCGCTTTGCGGAGATTGCCACGGGCAGCTTCGGCGTCACGGTGCCGCCAAACCTGATTCACGCCGATATCAATCCCGCGGTATTCAACGCCAACTATCCCGCCAGGGTGAGCCTCGAAGGCGATGCCAGGGCGGTGCTTGGACTGTTGCTGGAGGAATTGCAGCACCTGGGCACGGCGCGCCCGGCGAATGCCGAACTGCAGCAACGCATCCAGCGCGACAAGACGGCCTACAACGAGGAATGGCTGCGCCACGACAGCGGCGACAAGGTCAACCCCGCGGTATTTTTCAACGCGCTGCGCACCGCCGTGCCCGACAATGCGATCACCGTGGTGGACGACGGCAACCACACCTATCTGACGGCCGAACTGTTCCCGGTGCGTTGCCCCAAGACGCTGATCGTGCCGACCGATTTCAACAGCATGGGCTACGCGGTGCCGGCGGCGATCGGCGCCAAACTGGCCAATCCGGAGCGGGAAGTGTTCGCCATCGTCGGTGACGGGGCCTTCACCATGACCTGCATGGAAATCGTTTCCGCCACTAGACTGGGTTTGGGTCTGGTGTACTACGTGTTCCATGACGGTGAACTGTCGCAGATCGCCCAGGCCCAGGAGATTCCGTTCAATCGCAAGCCCTGCACGGCGCTGGGCGCCATCGACTTCAACGGCGTCGCCATCGCCACCGGCGCCGAGTACATCCGGGTGGCGTCGAATTCCGAGGTACCCCAGGCCATCGCCCGTGCCCGCGAACTCGCCGCCGTCGGACGCCCGGTAATCGTCGACCTGATCATGGACTATTCGAAACGCACGGCCTTCACGCAGGGCGCCGTAAAAACCAATTTCAAGCGCCTTCCCCTTGCGCAGCGCCTGCGCATGGTGACCCGCGCGGTAACGAGGAAAATTACCGGCTGATCTGTCGCTCAGCCGCAGTCGGAACTGCCGGGCCTTCAGTCCACCACCGCTTCGGTATCCGTTCGGCGCGATAGTGCGGTGGCAAGCAGGCCGCTGACAACGATCAGAAGCACGCCCGCCCAGCCAAGCCAGGGCAGTGTCTCGTCCCACAGCAGCATGCCGAACGCGCTGGAGAAGATCACCGTGCTGTAGGCGAGGCTGGCGGAGACCAGCGTCTTGCCGCGCTTGTAGGCTGCTGTCATGCAAAGCTGTGCCAGCGCGCCGAAGCCGCCGACCCCGAGGAGCAGTAGCCAGCCACGCAGATCGCTGGCATGGAAGGGGCTGGCCGCCAGCATCCAGGGCAAACCACCCAGCGCCGAGAGGGCGGAAAAATAGAATACCGTGCGCCATTCGGGCTCGCCCAATTCGCCCAGCCGGCGCACGTTGAGATAGGCGATGCTTGAAATGATCCCCGAGCCCAGGGCGAACACCGCGCCCAGCCACTGGTCGCCGCCGAGTGTGGGTTGCAACAGGCATATCACGCCGATGAAGCCCGCTGCCAGCGTTCCGTAGAATCCGCGCCGCACCGGCTCCTTCAGCCAGAGCACCAGCAGCAGCGCCAGAAACAGCGGCGATGTGTAGTTCAGGGTCACCGCCGCCGCCAGCGGAATCAGGCTGATGGCATAGAAATACATCACCAGCGAGACGAAACCCGCAAAACCGCGCACGACGTGGGTCCGCGCATGCGGCGTGGCCAGCGGAAGCCGGCGCACCAGAACGTAGGAGCCGAGAATCAGCGTGGCGATAAAGCCCCGCCAGAACACCAGTTCCGCAGCGGAGAACTGTGCCGCGCCAAGCTTTACGCAGACGCCCATGCAGGCAAACAGCAGGCTTGCCGCGATCATCCAGAGTGACTGCATGTAAATGGAACGGGCGCCGGAAACCACCGGCGCCCGTGTCAGGTTTCCTCGATCAGATGTGTGCGGCCATCACGCGCCGATAGAACTCATGGAAATGCTGCATGCCGTCTTCCATGGGCGACTGATAGGGACCGACTTCACTGCGCCCCTGCTTCATCAGGGCGCGACGGCCGCGATCCATGCGTTCGCCAATGTCGTCATCCTCGATCGCCGTCTCCATGTACGCGGCCTGCTCGGCCTTGATGAACTCGGGCTCGAACAGGGCAATGTCCTCGGGATAGTAGAACTCGACCACATTCAGGGTCTTGTCGACGTCCTGCGGCACCAGCGTCGACACCACCAGCACATGGGGATACCACTCGACCATGATGTTCGGGAAATAGGTAAGCCAGATCGCGCCGTGCTTCGGCAACTCGCCGTTGTAATACTCGAGCACCGCCTTGTGCCAGCGCTGATAGGTCGCCGTACCGGGCTTTGCCAGGGAAGTGACGCCGACACGCTGCACCGAATACCAGTCGCCGAACTGCCAGGTCAGGTCGTCGCAGGTGACGAAACCACCGAGTCCCGGGTGATAGGGGACGACGTGATAGTCCTCGAGATACACCTCGATGAAAGTCTTCCAGTTGTAGTTGCACTGGTGCAGTTCGACGTGATCGAGCTTGTAGCCGGAAAAATTGAGCTCGCTCGCGACCTTCATACCGGCGAGGTCTGCGCCGGCCGAGCGCGGGCCCTTGAACAGCAGTCCGTGCCAGTTCTCGAGTTTCTGCCTGGCCAGATTGAGGCAGGGATTGGCCGGAAAATACGGAGCGCCGATGAGTTCGCCGCCGGCGTCATAGGTCCAGCGATGGATCGGACAGACAATGTTTTTCGCATTGCCGGCACCCTGCAACATGATCGCCTGGCGATGACGGCAGACGTTTGACATCTCGTAGCAACCGTCGGGCTGGCGGACGACCATCCGTGCATGGTCGTGCCACTCCTGCGAACGATAGTCGTGCAGTTCCGGAACCATCAACTCATGACCGACATAGCCCGGGCCGGCATCGAAGATCAGCTTCTTCTCCTGTTCGAAGAGCTTTTCATCGAAATACCACTCAACCGGAAGCTGCGACGCACCCGGAGTGAGGAGTGCTCGGGCGCCGACATCAGACATGATTCCCAATCTTCAAGAGGGTTTACCCGGAAACCGGAAATGGACGGAAACACCCGCCAGGACGGACAAACTGCCGGTACAAACCGGCCGCGCAATTGTAGCCAATTTGACCAGAGGGCGCACCTTAGGCTATTTTTACGGTTTTCCCTTGCCGCTGGTCACCGCTCTCGGCCGAGGCTTCACTCATGGCCACTATCAAGAACACTGTTCCAAACATCGATTCAGCAGCCGCGATACCCCCGTCGTTCGAAAGCGCTCTCAGCGAACTGGAGGGCATAGTCGCCGCGATGGAAGCCGGGCAAATGCCGTTGCAGGATGCGCTGGACGCCTACAAGCGCGGCGTGGCGCTGTTGCGCCAGTGTCAGGAGACCCTGACCGCGGCCGAGCAGCAGATACGCATCCTCGACGCCAATGGATTGCGCGACTTCGACGCCCCGAAGGAAGTCTCCCCGGGGAATCCGGAGACCGGCGGCGAACAGGAAAGCTGAGACATCCATGAATTTTTCCACCTGGATGTCCGGCATCCAGCAACGCACCGAAGCGGCCCTGGAAGCCGCCTTGCCGCCGTCCGAACTCGCCCCGGCGCGCCTGCATGAAGCGATGCGCTATGCCGTGCTGGGCGGCGGCAAGCGCGTCCGTCCGCTGCTATGCCATGCGGCCGGCTCGATCTTTGGCGCTGACAGTCCGCTGCTCGACGCCCCTGCCATTGCCGTCGAACTGATCCACGCCTATTCGCTGGTACACGACGACCTGCCCTGCATGGACAACGATGTCCTGCGCCGCGGCAAGCCAACCTGCCACGTCGAGTTTGACGAAGCGACCGCACTTCTGGTCGGCGATGCCCTGCAGACGCAGGCTTTTCAGACTCTTTCGAATCCCCTTGCGGGCATCGCTGCAACCCGACAACTCGATATGCTGCATCTGCTGGCGACCGCCTCCGGATCGCGCGGCATGGCCGGCGGCCAGGCAATCGATCTGGCGGCCGTTGGCCAGCAGCTGACGATCAGCGAACTGGAGTTCATGCATATTCACAAGACCGGGGCGCTGATCCGCGCCGCAGTGCTGCTCGGCGCCCATTGCGGCGAAGCCACGCCCGACGCGCTGGATCGTCTCGGCCGTTTCGCCAACCGGATCGGGCTGCTATTTCAGGTGGTTGACGATATCCTCGACACCGAAGCCAGCACGGCAACACTGGGAAAAACCGCCGGCAAGGACGCCGCGCAGAACAAACCAACCTATGTCAACATCCTCGGCGCCGGCGAAGCCAAAGCCATGGCAAGCAAATTGAGACAGGACGCGCACGACGCGCTGGCTCCGTTTGGCGAATCCGCCACTCGCCTGCACGAACTTACCGACTTCATCGTCGAGCGGACCTTCTGATGAGCCATCCCTTGCTCGACAGCATTCTTTGCCCTGCTGACCTGCGCGCGCTGGAGCGCGACCAACTGCCCCAGGTCGCCGACGAACTGCGGGCGTTTCTGCTCGAATCGGTATCGAAAACCGGGGGACATCTGTCTTCCAATCTGGGCACCGTCGAGCTGACAGTCGCACTGCATTATGTGTTCGACACTCCCGAGGATCGTCTGGTGTGGGACGTGGGTCATCAGACCTATCCGCACAAGGCACTGACCGGCAGGCGTGCGGGCATGGAGCGCCTGCGCATGAAGGGTGGCGTGTCAGGCTTCCCGCGCCGCAGCGAGAGTGAATACGACACCTTCGGCGTCGGCCATTCATCGACCTCGATCTCCGCCGCGCTGGGCATGGCGGTCGCCGCACGCAACCGGGGTGAGGAACGCCGCGTCGCCGCCATCATCGGCGACGGCGCCATGTCTGCGGGACAGGCCTTCGAGGCCCTCAACAATGCCGGCGTGATCGACGCCAACCTGCTCGTCATCCTTAATGACAATGACATGTCCATCTCGCCGCCGGTGGGCGCGCTCAACAAGTATCTGGCGCGACTGCTGTCGGGAGGCACCTTCAATGCAGCGCGGCGTGCCGGCGAAAAAGTGTTGTCGTCGATGCCCAATGTGCTGGAGTTTGCCAATCGCGTCGAGGAGCACGTCAAGGGGATGATCTCGCCGGGCACCCTATTCGAGGAACTCGGCTTCAACTACCTCGGCCCCATCGACGGGCACGACCTCGATGCGCTGATTCCGACGCTGCAGAACCTGCGCAGGCTGAAGGGTCCGCAGTTCCTCCATGTCATCACGAGGAAGGGCCAGGGCTATAAACTCGCCGAAGCGGACCCCATCCTCTACCACGGTGTCGGCAAGTTCGACGCCGCCAACGGCATCGAGCCGGCCAAAGCAAGCGGCCGGCTGACCTACACCCAGGTATTTGGCGACTGGTTGTGCGACCAGGCGCAGGCCGACCCCCGCCTGATCGGCATCACCCCGGCCATGCGGGAGGGCTCGGGCATGGTGCGCTTCGCGCAGGAATTCCCCCAGCGCTTCTTCGATGTCGGCATCGCCGAGCAGCACGCGGTTACCTTTGCCGGCGGACTGGCCTGCGAAGGCATGAAGCCGGTGGTCGCGATCTATTCGACCTTTCTCCAGCGCGCCTATGACCAACTGATCCACGACATCGCCCTGCAGAATCTTCCCGTCGTGTTCGCGATAGACCGCGGCGGACTGGTCGGCGCCGACGGCGCAACGCACAACGGCGCATTCGATCTTTCCTACCTGACGTGCATTCCGAACATGGTGGTGATGACACCGAGCGACGAGAACGAATGCCGCAAGATGCTCTCCACGGCCTTCACTCTCAACGGTCCAAGCGCCGTACGCTACCCGCGCGGCAGCGGGCCTGGAACAGCCATAGAGCCGGGACTCGACACCTTGACCCCAGGCAAGGGCGAACTGCGGCGGCAAGGCAAGGGAGTGGCACTCCTGGCGTTTGGCGCGATGCTGACGCCCGCGCTCAAGGCAGCCGAAACACTTGACGCCACAGTCGCCAATATGCGCTTCGTCAAACCACTGGACACCGAACTGGTCCGCCAACTCGCCGCGAGCCATGAACTGCTGGTGACCATCGAGGAAAACGCCCTGATCGGCGGCGCAGGCGCTGAAGTGGCGCGAGCACTGGAATTGTCCGGCCTGCGCACTCCCCTGTTGCGCCTCGGCCTGCCGGACAGGTTCATCGACCATGGCGATTCGGCATTGCTGCTGGCAGAAGTCGGCCTTGACGATGCCGGTATAGTACGCAGCGTGGAAGCAAAACTTGCCGCGGAAATTAATAGTTGAGTAAATTTGTCGGATAATGATATAGTGGGTTGCATGACTTCATACAACCTCCGAGAAACGATATGAATTGCAGAGATCCTATGGCTCCACCCGAAAAATCGGCCATCGCAGACGTCCAGAACAGCGCGGATTCGCGCCAGTTGCCAATCAACAAAGTCGGCATCAAGGCTATTCGCCATCCCTTCAAGGTGCTGGACAAGAGCGGTGGCGTGCGCCACACCATCGCCACCTTCAACATGTATGTCGGGCTGCCCCACAATTTCAAGGGCACCCACATGTCTCGCTTCGTCGAGATTCTCAACGCGCACGAGGAAGAGATCTCGGTCGAGAGTTTCGAGACGATGTTGCGCGAAATGGTGGCCCGCCTCGAGGCCGAAACCGGCCATCTTGAGATGAGTTTCCCTTATTTCATCAACAAGATCGCACCGGTTTCCAAGGTCAAGAGCCTGATGGATTACGAGGTAACCTTCATCGGCGAAATTGTCGAAGGAGGACGTTACCGGCAAACCATAAAAGTCGTGGTCCCGGTCACCAGCCTGTGCCCTTGCTCGAAGAAAATATCCGATCGAGGCGCACACAACCAGCGCTCACACGTCACCATCACCGCCACTACGAACCAGCTGGTGTGGATCGAGGATATCGTCCGCATGGCGGAAACCCAGGCCTCGTGCGAACTTTACGGACTGTTGAAGCGCCCCGACGAGAAATACGTTACCGAGCGGGCCTACGACAATCCCAAGTTCGTCGAAGACCTGGTACGCGACGTTGCCGGCGCACTGAATGCGGACCCGCGGATCGACGCTTATGTGGTCGAGAGCGAGAACTTCGAGTCCATCCACAACCACTCGGCCTACGCGCTGATCGAGAACAACAAGAAGCGCTATTGATCCACGGTGTCCACAAGCAAAACGGGCCGCCCAGATGACACTGGGCGGCCCGATTGTTTTGGTGCGGCCCTGAATCAGGCTCTGCGGGTCAGCTTTTCCTTGATCCGCGCCGACTTGCCGGAGCGATCGCGCAGGTAATACAGCTTGGCGCGGCGCACGTCGCCGCGACGCTTGACCTCGATGCTCGCGATCAACGGCGAGTAAGTCTGGAAGGTGCGCTCGACGCCCTCGCCGGACGAAATCTTGCGCACGATAAAGTTCGAATTGAGGCCGCGATTGCGTTTGGAGATGACGACGCCTTCGAAAGCCTGGACTCGCTTGCGATCGCCTTCGACCACATTCACATTGACAATCACTGTGTCGCCGGGAGCAAACGCGGGCACTGTCTTGCCCAAGCGTTCAATTTCCTCGGTCTCAAGTTGCTGGATCAGGTTCATGTTGTATTGCTCCATCAAGTTATGGCTGCGGATAACACCCGCCAACCTTTCGTACAGAGCAGGACTGATTAACCGTCCTGATGCACGCCGTTTCTAATTACCGTCCTGCTGGAATTCAGCCAGCAGTTCGGCTTCTTCCCTGCTCAGTTCCCTCGTCTCCAGGAGATCCGGGCGCCTTTGCCACGTCCGTCCTAGCGCCTGTTTCAGGCGCCAGCGCCGGATTCTTTCGTGGTTGCCGGACAATAATACATCCGGCACCGCACATCCTTCATACAACTCTGGCCGCGTGTAGTGCGGGCAGTCCAGCAGGCCTGCGGCAAAAGAATCCTCTACCGCCGAAGCCTCGTCATTCAGTGCTCCCGGCAACTGCCTGATGCATGCGTCCATCAGCGCCATTGCCGCCAGTTCGCCGCCGGAAAGAACAAAATCGCCCAGCGACAGTTCCTCATCCACACAGCGCTCGATCAACCGCTCATCAATGCCTTCGTAGCGGCCGCAGAGCAGAATCGCTCCGTCACTTGCCGCCAGTTGCGCCACGCGCTGCTGATCGATCCGCCTGCCTTGCGGCGAAAGGTAAATCACTTTCGCCGTACTGTCAGCGCCGACTCTTGCCGCCGCCTTTGCTGCCTCTTTTGCCGCAACAATCGCCTGCTCCAGCGGTGATGCCATCATCACCATCCCAGGGCCACCGCCGTAAGGCCGGTCATCCACCGTTCGATGCACATCCTGCGTCCATTGGCGCGGGTTCCAGCATTCGATCTGCCACAGCCCCCGCTCCAACGCGCGCCGGGTAATTCCCGAAGCGGTGAGCGCCGCAAACATCTCGGGGAACAGCGTAATGACATCGAAGCGCAAGCTCACCAGTCGCTATCCCAATCGGCGCGGATCGTTCCTCCCGCAACATCGACCGCCTTCACTACATGTTCCACGAAGGGCAGCAATCTTTCACGCTCCCCATCGACTACCACCAGCACTTCATTGGCGCCCGTCTCAATCAATGACTTGACGCGGCCCAGTGGCTGGTCCTGCAGATTCACTACCGCCAGGCCAATCAGGTCAGCCCAGTAGTACTCGCCCGGCACCGGCGGCGGCAAAGTCTTGCGCGGGGCGCCAAAAAAACAGCTGCCCAGCGCCTCGGATGCATCCCGGTCGTCGATGCCGGCAAGTTTCGCCACCAC
Source organism: Sulfuritalea sp. (assembly GCA_023229685.1). GTDB lineage: Bacteria > Pseudomonadota > Gammaproteobacteria > Burkholderiales > Rhodocyclaceae > Sulfuritalea. Next base: position 323,184 of record JALNYT010000004.1, on the reverse strand, counting down.
ACCGTCGCCGTGCAGTTTCACCGCTTCGAGATCGTGCGCCCTCCAGCTTTCGGCCGGCGCATCGGCATCCGCGGAAAGCCACCACTGCGGCATCTTCTGCCAGGCCACGGGGTCATCGCCGAAGGCATGAACCCGCAACCAGCCTTGAACTCCAAACGGGGCGACAATGCGCCCCAATACAATCATGCGACTTAGGCGGCCTTTGGCGCCGCCTGCTTTACCAGACGCGCGGCGGTCGGCGACAACTGCGCGCCATGGCCCTGCCAGTACGCGAGGCGCTCGGTGTTGACCACCAGCCCCTTTTCATTTTCGGCGGCGACTGGATTGTAATAACCGATGCGCTCAATGAAACGGCCATCGCGGCGGTTGCGCGAATCGGCTACCACCATATGGAAGAAAGGGCGCTTCTTGGCACCGCTGCGGGCGAGACGAATAACAACCATGGTGTTCTCTTGGAAAGCCGGAAAGCCGGCGATTTTATTGCAAAACACCGGATAAAACAAGGCGTAGCGTTGAGCTTTTGGCTACCATCGCCCTGCCGGCCTACCCACTACGTCACCCGCCCGACAGGGAAAACACCTCGCGAATGGTCTGCTGTATGCCCAGCGCCGCCTGGCGCGGATTCGCCGCCTGGCGGATGGGCCGGCCGACCACGATGTAGTCGGCCCCGTTCCTGAAGGCTTGGGCGACATCGACGGTACGCTTCTGATCATCCACCTGCTTGTTCTCGACAGGTCGAATGCCGGGCGTCACCACCATCAGCCTGTCGCCGAGTTCGCGCCGGATCATGGGCGCCTCAAGGCCCGACGAAACAATGCCATCCACACCTGCCGCCAGCGCTCGACGTGCGCGGGAAAGCACAAGCTTCTCCACGTCGCAGGAGAATCCGAGGTCGTCCAGATCGCCGCGATCCAGACTGGTCAGCACCGTGACGGCCAGAATCTTGAGATCGCCCTTGTCCTTCACCGCCGCTTCCATGATGGCCTGATTGCCGTGAATCGTGGCAAATGTAGCTCCGCTGCCGGCCAATACCCGCACCGCGGAACGCACGGTTTCAGGTACATCGAAAAACTTCAGGTCGACAAAGACCTTCTTGCCCTGACTGACGAGCCACTGCAGCAGTTCAAAATAGCCGCCGGTCATGAACAGTTCCAGCCCGATCTTGTAGAAGACCACGGCATCGCCCAGTTCAGTGACCAGCGCGCGCGCGGCCTCCACGTCCGGGAGATCAAGGGCAACGATCAAACGATCCTTCGGATCAATGTGCTTGGCGGATAGCAGGCTGGTCATTTCGGATTCCTCGCAACGCAACAAGAGAAAATGCGTCCGGATTCTACTAGAATCATATTTCGTTCCCGGCCGTTCAACTCATCATGCGCCGCAAGAAGATCCCGCCGCCGCCGCCCATCCAGCTACAGCAAGCACTGGATTGGCTTGCCGAGCCGCAGCAGGACGATCCGCTGCTCGACCTGGTGCCCTTGCACCATCACGTTGCCGCGATTGGTTCGTTGAAACTTCCCGTTCTGTACCGCCTCAAGATCAAGGAGCTGCTTCAACGACGCGCCGAACGAATTGATCAAGCACTCTCGCCCATGCTGCTTGACGTCAAGCTGCCGCTGCCAATTCACCTGGGTACGGTTGCGCAAGGCTTGATTGGACTCCGTGCCGAGTTGGGTGAAGCCTGGCTGAAGATGGCTGGGGACGCCAACCCGCAGGATCTTGCCCGCGTTCATCGCAGCAGCGCACAAATCTGCTTACAGGGCATTTTCAACCTGTCGCGGCAGTTGATCGCCTCCTCGCTGGCTGCAACGCCAACGCCGACGACCTTTTGGCGCAACGCTCAAGCGCTCTATCATGGCGCCCACGAGTCAGTCGACCCGACGGCGACCCTGCCGGCCGAAATGAGTGCTTTCGATGCCCGCTTCAAGGCAATGCTGGCGCTCACCGCAGCACAACCCGAAGGTCTCGCACCACGCGAAATAGCTTTCCTTGCAGACTACCTCGAGACTCACGCGACAGTCGTCCGAATTGACCCGATTCGTCCCGAGGTGGCCGGAGACTGGTTCTGGCTCGACGCCAGTCTTGACCAGGCGCCCGTACCCCTCATACGCCTCCAACCGGAAGGCGCACTGTGCCTCTACTTCCGGTTTGGCGACCTTGCCGACCTGGCTGCACGGCATCTCGACCAGTTGAACGACGGCGTGCAACCATTATCGCTCGGTCTGCCACTTCAAGCCGCTGGCGCCGACTACCGCAACGCGCTGGAACGGGCTCGTCAATGCTGGGCTGCGCCACGGCTGCGCAGCTTCAGTCGCCGTTCGCAATCCCTGCCTGTGAAAGTTTGTACACAACTAAGTACCTTGTGGACTGCGTTGGAAACAGACTCCCAACGGGAGCCGACATCCAGCGATTGCGAATTGACGCACAGCGACTGGACGCTGGTCAACGAAGGTCCTTTAGGCTATGCAATCGTACATGTCGTCGGCGAGGTGACTGGCATCGTGGCGGGTTGCGCCGTCGGTTTGCGCACGGGCGCCGGCGCTGCATGGCAGATCTGTCTCGTGCGCTGGGCTCGCAGCAAGAGCAGCAGCCATGTCGAACTGGGACTGGAAGTTCTGGCGCCATCGGCAACGCCAATACGAATCCAAGCATTCAGTAGTCGCAATCCGGAGCCGCCGGTACCGGCGCTGCTACTGCCGGCACTGCCGGGCCTTACCCGCGGCGAAGCGATTCTAGCCGCGCGGGGAGACTACAACGCCCGCCCATTCACATTGCTGGAGGAGCAAGAGGCCCGCCTGCAAATCGTCGAATGCATGCCGCATCGGAGTCTCATCGAAACCTCAAGCGTCGAAGTCTTCGAGTTCATTCGGAATCCTGCTTCAAATTAGGCGCGAGTGGATTGCGGCAACTCGGCGACCAGCAGAGCGCCGATCAGAATCACGCTCCATGATGCATAGAGCCAGACCAGAAATACCGGAATTGCCGAGAAAGCCCCATAGACAACCGCATTCACAGTGAATCCGGCAGTGATATACAGCGTGAACAACTTCTGCAGTCCGCCAAAGCCCAGCGCTGCCATCGCTCCGCCAAAAGCCGCATGCCAGGCTTTCACCGGCCTGTTGGGCACGCCCCAATACAGCAGGCCGAACAGAGTAGTCATGAACACGAAAGGCAACACGCCCCGGATCACGATAGTGTTCAACCAATACGGCTCATTGACAAAACCAAGCGACACGCCGGTGACAAACGAAATTGCGGCGATACTGGCGCCAAATGCCAAGGGCCCGAGCAGTAGCGCAAGTCCATGAATCGCCAGACGGCGCAGCAGAGGCCGGCTGGCCTTGACTCGCCAAATATGGTTGAAAGCCCGCTCTAGGGTCAGCATCTGCATCAAGGCGGTTGCTCCCAGCACCGCGATCCCGAAAAAGGTCACCTGTCCTGCGCGAGAGGCAAACTGGCCAATATATTTGGCGATGATGACGCCGGCCTTGTCAGGCAGCAGGTTGGCCAGTAGAAACTTTTCCAGCCCGGAACCAAGACCCGCGCCAAGGGGCAGAAGGGAAATCAGCACAAACGCCGCTGCAATCATGGGCACCAGGCCAATCAAGGTGGCGAATGAAAGCGCCGCTGCAGTCTGCACGCAATGCTCGTCATGAAACCGGTGCGCGGTGCGCGCGATCAGCCGAAAGGGTGCCAGGAGCCACATATAATGCAATTCTACTGGAGGGCTGAAAATGCAGAAGGCAGGCGAAGCGCAGGAGATTCTTGTTCTCTACTACAGCCATCACGGCTCGGTACGCGAACTGGCGCGCCACATTGCCCACGGAATCGAACAGACGCCGGGTATCGCCGCGCGCCTGCGCACCGTACCCAGGATATCAGCGGTCTGTGAAGCAACGGAAGCCACCATCCCGAATGAGGGGGCCCCTTATGTCGAAGCCCGCGATCTCGAAGAATGCATCGGTCTCGCACTGGGCAGCCCGACCCGTTTCGGCAACATGGCGGCGCCACTGAAGTACTTCCTCGACTCCACCGGCGGCCTATGGCTCAAAGGGACATTGGCAGGCAAGCCGGCAGTCGTATTTACGTCAACAACAACGATGCACGGCGGCCAGGAATCAACCCTGCTGTCGATGATGCTGCCTCTCCTGCACCACGGCATGATGGTTCTAGGCATCCCCTACACCGAGCCGGCGCTCTCGCAGACTCGCGAGGGCGGCACGCCCTATGGCGCGAGCCATGTCAGCGGCAGCGATGGCACTACAGCTGCCACCGAGCAGGAAAAGCTGCTCGCCGTCGCTCTCGGGCGCCGTCTGGCCGAGACCGCGAAGAAACTCGCTGCGTGAACCCCTGGTTCAACCGGCTGGCAGCGACCAGCCTTGTCGGTTTGCTGTTTCTCTGCCTTGCCTGGGAACTCTGGCTGGCGCCGCTGCGTCCCGGCGGCTCAATGCTGGCTCTGAAGGCCTTGCCACTGTTGCTGCCGCTGTTCGGCATCCTGCGCGGCAAGCGCTACACGCATCAATGGACGTCCATGCTGGCATTGGCCTACCTCACGGAAGGCCTGGTGCGCGCGACCGCTGATCAGGGGACAAGCCAGATACTGGCGATGGCCGAGACCGTCCTGGCGACGCTGCTATTCGCCGGCTGTCTCGGTCACGCCCGTGTTGCCGCTCCGTCAAGAACCGTCAAATCTGCGGATTGAGTTTTTCCTGCCCCGAACACAGTTTGTTGAGCGCGTTGATATAGGCCTTGGCCGAAGCGACCACGATGTCCGTGTCCGCACCCTGGCCGTTAACGATCCGGCTGTCCTTCGACAAACGCACCGTCACCTCGCCCTGTGCATCAGTGCCGGTGGTAATCGCATTTACCGAATAGAGCAACAGTTCGGAACCGCTCGCGGCGACGCTTTCAATCGCCTTGAAGGTTGCGTCGACCGGACCGCTGCCAGTGGCCGCCGCATGCTGCTCCACACCCCCTGCAGAAAGCGTCAGCCGCGCCTGCGGCGCTTCGCCGGTTTCCGAGTGGAACATCGAGGACACCAGCTTGTAGTGCTCATCATCAGGCAGCACCATTTCGTCACTCATCAAAGCATGCAAGTCCTCGTCAAAAATCTCGTGCTTCTTGTCGGCAAGTTCCTTGAAGTGCGTGAAGGCCGCATTCAGAACCTGTTCACTTTCGACCTCGATGCCGAGTTCCTTCAAGCGGGCCTTGAATGCCGTGCGCCCCGAATGCTTGCCGAGCACCAGCTTGTTGGCGTTCCAGCCAACGTCTTCGGCACGCATGATCTCGTAGGTTTCGCGGTGTTTCAGCACACCGTCCTGATGGATGCCGGACTCATGCGCAAAGGCATTGGCACCGACAATCGCCTTGTTCGGCTGCACCGGGAATCCAGTGATGCTGGACACCATCTTGGATGCCGCGACGATCTGCGTCGTATCGATCCGGGTAACGCAGGGAAAGACATCCTGCCTAGTGTGCACCGCCATGACAACTTCCTCCAGGGCGGCATTGCCGGCACGCTCGCCAAGTCCGTTGATGGTGCATTCCACCTGACGCGCACCTGCCATCACGGCGGCAAGACTGTTGGCCACCGCCAAGCCCAAGTCGTTATGGCAATGTACCGACCAGATCACCTTGTCGGAGTTGGGTATGCGTTCACGCAATTGGCGAATACGCTCCGCATACTGCTCCGGCACGTTGTAACCCACGGTGTCGGGAATGTTGATGGTGGAAGCGCCTTCCTTGATCACCGCTTCAATGATGCGGCAGAGGAAATCAAGGTCCGAGCGCCCCGCATCCTCACAGGAGAATTCAACATCATCGATCCCGTTGCGCGCAAAACGCACCGCATGCTGCGCCGCGACGAGCACATCTTCCGGCGACATGCGCAGCTTCTTTTCCATGTGGATCGGGCTGGTAGCAATAAAGGTGTGGATGCGGCCGGACTTCGCCGGCCTGACCGCCTCCAGCGCCCTTGAAATGTCCTTGTCGAAGGCGCGGCACAGGCCGGCCACGGTCGAATCCTTGATGACCTCCGCCACTGCCTTGACTGCCTCAAAGTCGCCATTGGACGCCGCCGGGAAGCCCGCTTCAATGACATCCACGCGCATCCGTTCAAGCTGACGGGCAATCCGCAGCTTTTCCTCCTTGGTCATGGAGGCCCCGGGGCTCTGTTCGCCGTCGCGCAAAGTGGTATCAAAAATGATCAAATGGTCCTTGGGCATGACTATCTCCTGGGAAAAACCAAAAAATGGGCGATGCTGCCCCTTGCAGGGCAGGCACTATGAACAACCGGACGGTAGGGGGAGGTATTTAGCGCGCGCGGCGCAGCAGCGGCAGCAGCTTCGCGCGCAGCGGCAGGCGCGCGATCAGCGCGCCTGAAAGGGCAAGAAATAATGCAGCAAAGGTGAATGCCGTAGCCATGATGATGACTATAAAGATTTTATTCCGACCGCGCAACTGATTTTAGTTACGGCCGCTGCGCTTAACGCCGATGAAGCCGGCGCGAGCCTCCACTGACACGTTGTTTTAGTTATGGCCGCTGCGCTTAACGCCGATGAAGCCGGCGTGAGCCTCCACTGAAATTTCATTTTCGCCGGCTGCGCCAACTCCAGGCTGCCATCACGTAACCCGACAGGGCATAGGCGAGAAACAGCGCGAACAGCACCCCGGGTGGATATGACGACACCAGCACATAGCCAAGGACGATGGCGGGTAGCACCATGAACGGCACACTGCGGCGCAAATTGATGTCCTTGCCGCTCCAGTAACGCAGAGTGCTGACCATGGTGATGCCTGCAAATAGCGTCAAGGCGAAGGCATACCAGCGCACGTCTTCCCCCGGAATCTCGCGGTCGTTGATGATCCAGACGAAACCCGCCACCAGCGCTGCCGCGGCCGGACTCGGCAGCCCCTGGAAATAGCGCTTGTCCACCACTCCGAGATTGGTGTTGAAACGGGCCAGGCGCAGCGCTGCTCCGGCGCAATAGACAAAGGCAGCGATCCAGCCCCACTTGCCCATGCCCTTCATCGCCCACTCGAACGCAATCAATGCCGGAGCTACCCCAAACGACACCATGTCGCACAGCGAATCGTACTCTGCGCCGAAAGCACTCTGCGTACGTGTCATGCGTGCCACACGGCCATCGAGACCGTCGAATACCATGGCAATGAAAATCGCCACCGCCGCATGCTCGAAGCGTCCGGTCATGGCCTCGACTATGGCGTAAAAACCAGCGAACAAACCAGCCGTCGTCAGCAAGTTGGGCAGCACATAAATGCCGCGCCGACGCAGTTCAGGATTCATCAACGCCTTGCGGGGTGGGATTGGCGGCATGGTCCAAGAATAGTGGGAGACGAGCCCTATTCTAACTGCTCAGGAAAAACCAGCGGCAGTTGCCGTTACCGCCTGAAGTAGCGAAACTGTCACGGCACACCGGGAAAAGCAACATCCGATGAAACAAAGGGCACAGCGCCACTGTGCCCTTCCGCAACGCACGCACTGAAATCAGTTCTTGGTCTGATCTACCAGTTTGTTCTTCTTGATCCACGGCATCATTGCTCGCAACTGCTCGCCGACTTTCTCGATCGGGTGCTCAGCAATCAAACGACGACGGGCGGTCATTTCTGGGTAGTTGGTGCGGCCTTCGAGAATGAACTTCTTGGCGTACTCGCCCTCCTGGATGGCCTTCAAGGCATCCTTCATGGCAGCGCGGGCTTCAGCACCGATCACCTTTGGGCCGGTCACGTATTCGCCATACTCCGCATTGTTCGAGATGGAGTAGTTCATATTGGCAATGCCGCCTTCGAAAATCAGATCGACGATCAGTTTGACCTCGTGCAGACACTCGAAATAAGCCATCTCCGGCGCGTAGCCCGCTTCGGTCAGCGTCTCGTAGCCGGCCTTGATCAATTCAACCAGGCCGCCACAAAGCACTGCCTGCTCACCGAACAGGTCCGTCTCGGTTTCCTCGCGAAAGTTGGTCTCGATAACTCCGCCCTTGGTACCACCGTTGGCAGCGGCATACGACAAAGCGATATCCTTGGCCTTGCCCGACTTGTCCTGATGAATGGCGATCAGCGAGGGCACGCCGCCGCCGCGCAGATATTCAGAACGGACCGTGTGACCGGGACCCTTCGGTGCAATCATGATCACGTCCACGTCAGCGCGGGGAATTACCTGGTTGTAATGCACATTGAAGCCATGCGCGAAGGCTAGTGCACAGCCCTTCTTCATGTTGGCTTCGACCTCGCTGTAATAAACCGCGGGAATGGTCTCGTCTGGCAACAACATCATCACGACATCGGCATCCTTCACGGCCTTGGCAACTTCCTCGACCTTGAGGCCAGCCTTCTTGGCCTTGTCCCAGGAAGCTCCTCCCTTGCGCAAGCCGACGGTCACCTTGACGCCCGAGTCCTTGAGGTTCTGTGCATGAGCATGGCCCTGCGAGCCATAGCCGACGATCGTGACCTTCCTGCCCTTGATCAGGGAAAGATCCGCATCTTTGTCGTAATAGACTTTCATTCGTTTTCCTTGATTTCAGAGTTCAAACTTTGAGAATTCGATCGCCGCGTCCGATGCCGGATACACCGGTGCGGACGGTTTCGAGGATCAGCGAGCGATCAATGGCTTCGAGAAAGGCGTCGAGCTTGGAACCGTTGCCTGTCAGTTCGATGACATAGGCCGAATCGGTGACATCGATGATGCGACCGCGAAATATATCGGCAATCCGCTTCATCTCCTCACGATCCTTGCCGGCAGCGCGTACCTTGACCAGCATCAACTCGCGCTCGATATGCGCGGCTTCGGACAGATCCACCACCTTGACGACGTCAATCAGCTTGTTGAGCTGTTTGGTGATCTGCTCGATAACATCATCCGAGCCGGTACTGACGATGGTCATGCGGGAAAGGGACGCATCTTCCGTCGGTGCTACCGTCAGCGACTCGATGTTGAAAGCGCGGGCAGAGAACAGACCGGAGACACGGGAAAGCGCACCGGCCTCGTTTTCGATAAGAATGGAAATGATGTGTCGCATGCTTACAGTTCCTCGGCCAGAATCATTTCCGACAACCCCTTGCCGGCTGCCACCATCGGGTACACGTTGGCCGTCTGATCGGTAAGAAAATCCATGAAGACAAGGTCATTCTTGTGCTTGGTGAAGGCCTCGCGCAAGGCCGGCTCAACATCAGCCGGGCGTTCGATCTTCATGCCGACATGCCCGTAGGCTTCCGCCAGCTTGACGAAGTCAGGCAAGGCATCGACATACGATTCAGCATAGCGGTTGCCATGGAACATCTGCTGCCACTGACGCACCATGCCCAGATAGCGGTTATTGAGATTGATAATTTTTATCGGCAGCCGGAACTGCTTGGCCGTCGACAGTTCCTGAATATTCATCTGAATCGATCCCTCACCGGTCACGCACGCCACCGTCGCTTTCGGATTGGCGAAGCGTACGCCCATCGCATAAGGTAAGCCAACGCCCATTGTGCCCAGCCCGCCCGAATTGATCCAGCGTCGAGGTTTGTCGAATTTATAGTATTGCGCCGCCCACATCTGGTGCTGGCCGACGTCAGAGGTAATGAAGGCGTCGCCGCCGGTAACCTCGTAGAGTTTCTCTATCACGTACTGGGGCATGATGATTTCCTTGCCCTGCTTGTACTTGAGCGACTTCTTGCTGCGCCATTCGTCGATCTGCTTCCACCAAGCGGCCAGGGCCTTCGGATCGGGTACGCCGGCAGAGGCTTCGAGCAGCTTCTGCAGTTCGTCAAGAACGTCCGGCAGATTGCCCACGATGGGCACATCGACCTTGACACGCTTCGAAATCGAGGAAGGGTCTATGTCGATATGAATGATCTTGCGCGAAACCTCGGCAAAATTCGCCGGATTGCCAATCACGCGATCATCGAACCGCGCGCCAACGGCAATCAGCACGTCGCAATGCTGCATGGCCATATTGGCCTCATAGGTACCATGCATGCCCAACATGCCGAGCGATTGCTTGTCGGTCGCCGGATAGCCACCCAAGCCCATCAAGGTATTGGTCACCGGATACCCCAGGCTGCGGGCCAGTTTCGTCAGCTTTTCCCCGGCATCAGAGAGAATTACCCCACCACCGGCGTAAATCATCGGCCGCTTGGCCTCGAGCAGCATCTGCACCGCCTTCTTGATCTGCCCGCTGTGCCCCTTGACCACCGGGTTATAGGACCGCATGGTGACCGTCTTGGGGTACTCGAACTCGCACTTCTGGTTGGTGATGTCTTTCGGGATATCCACCAACACCGGGCCGGGACGGCCGGTCTTGGCAATGTAAAAAGCCTTCTTAAGGGTCATCGCCAGATCCCTGACATCCTTGACCAGGAAATTGTGCTTGACGCAGGGCCGGGTAATGCCCACCGTGTCGCATTCCTGAAAGGCGTCCTGGCCGATATAGGCCGTGGGTACTTGACCGCTGATGATTACCATCGGCACGGAATCCATGTGTGCCGTGGCAATCCCCGTCACCGCATTGGTCACACCAGGCCCCGAGGTCACCAGGCAGACGCCGATCTTGTTGGAAGATCTGGAATAGGCGTCCGCCGCATGGACAGCCGCCTGCTCGTGGCGAACCAGAACGTGCTTGAACTTGTCCTGTTTGAAGAGTTCGTCATAAATATAGAGGACCGAGCCGCCGGGATAGCCGAACACGTACTCGACCTTTTCCTCCTGCAAGCACCTGATTACAATTTCTGCGCCGGTTAGCTGCATTGATTACACCTGTTACACTTTTCGAGTGAAACGTATAACCTTACTGACTCGTCCGCGAATGGTCAAGATTTATGTCTCCGATGCTGACACCGGAGACGGCATCCCTTGCAGATATAGTCCTTCCTTCGTATTGAAAAACTGCTGAAAGCTGGCAGGAGCCACCCCCTGAGTTCCCGAACCGAACTTTCCAATTTCCTTGCCGGCGTAGAGCGACGTGCCTTCAAACAGGCCATGTTCGCTATTCGAAACGAAGAAACCGCGCTGGACATCGTCCAGGACGCGATGATGCGTCTCGCGGAAAAATACGGTGACCGCCCGGCCGCAGAATGGCCGATGCTATTTCAGAGAATCCTGCAAAACGCCATTCGGGACTGCTACCGACGATCCAAAGTGCGGTCTTTGTGGACAACGCTGCTGTCGTCCCTGTCCCCCGACGATGATGAAGATGCTGATCCGCTTGAAACTTTCGCGGCAGAGAGCGAGTCAGATGGTTTGGCGACTCCTCACCGACAATTGGAGCGTTCGCAACTCATTGGTCTAATTGAAAAAGAAATCGAGAAGCTGCCGCCGCGTCAACGTGAAGCCTTCCTGATGCGTTATTGGGAGGAAATGGATATTGCCGAAACCGCAGTGGCTATGGGTTGCTCGGAAGGCAGCGTGAAGACACACTGCTCTCGCGCAACCCACACTCTGGCTACAGCACTTAAGGCGAAGGGCGTAGAGCTATGAACGACGATACTGAATTCGGCTACAGAGCAAGACAGATTCTCAATCAGGGCTTGGATGCTCTTGACCGGGAAGTGGCGAACCGCCTTCATGAGGCCCGTGAGGTCGCATTGAAAAGCCAGCGGGTGCCAGTAAGTGGTTTTCGTCTGGCCGGAATCGGGCACACAGTAGAGGTCGCGTTTTTTTCCAACGCCCGAAACCTGCTTGCGGTCATGGCCCTGACTGTCGGTGCGATGGGTACCTATTACTGGAACGCCTTTGAGCAGGTTCGGGAATACGAGGAAATCGATAGCGCCCTCCTTGCCGACGAACTGCCCCCTTCCGCATATCTTGATCGAGGCTTCCACGCATGGCTCGAGCGCGCTTCGGACTCATCCTCGCAGTAGCGCTTTGGCTGGCCTCTCCACTCGGCCATGCTGTCATTCTCCCTCCGCTCGCGCAGCCATCCTGGACTGAACTGAACGCGGAGGAGAGGCGTATTCTTGCTCCACTGGCTACCCAGTGGGACAAAATGACTGGCTTCCACCGCAAGAAGTGGCTTGGAATCGCCCAGCGCTACCCGACCTTGAGCGCAGAAGAGCAGGCCCGCCTGCAGCGCCGGATGACCGATTGGGCCAAGCTCACCCCGGATGAGCGCAAGCGCGCAAGAGACAAGTACAAGTCACTGCAAAAGGACGCGCCTGAAAAGAAGGAGGCGGTCAAGCAGAAGTGGGAGGAGTACAAGGAACTGCCGGAAAGCGAGAAAAGCCGGCTGAAAGCCGAGGCAAACCGGAAACCAACGCCACGCCCCGCGCCTTCAAAGCCAGCGGTTGTCGCCCCCAAACCGCAAATCCTGCCAAACACTCCGCCCCCAGTCGAACAGACCGCGCCACGCTGAGCCGTAGCCATGCCAGCTTCCGCAGCAGCTCCCCTGGCTCAAGTGCCAAGCTTGCGTCGCCGCATCGCCAGCATGGCTTACGAGAGCTTGCTGCTGCTGGGGGTGCTTTCCCTAACCTTCATGCTGCCGCATCTTGCCATGGGGATGGGACTTGGCCTCGTTGCGCCGGGGTGGGTGCTGATCAGCCACGTTTTCGTGGTACTCGGTGCTTACTTCATCTGGTACTGGCATCATGGCGGACAGACTTTGGCGATGCAGACGTGGAAGATCCGGCTGTCAACTCCGAACGGCGCGCAGCCATCTTTGGCGCGCTTGGGCCTACGCTATCTTCTGGCCTGGCCCAGCATCATCTATCTTGGTGCGGGAGTGTTCTGGGCGCTATTCGATCGCGACCGCCAATTTCTTCATGACCGACTGGCCGGCACCCGGCTGGTATTGAAGCGCGATTAGAGGCGCTCATTTACGTCAGTTAGCGGCGCTCAACCCACCATATCATTCCGGCAGCAGTCATCAAGAAAAGCACGCTCGGTGTTATTGCAGAAAAGAACGGTGGCCAGCTGTTGATTGCGCCCAGGCTCGAAAACAGTCCGTTCAACATATGAAAGCCAATACCCAGCATGATGCCGGCAAATACCCGAATACTGACCGCCCCCATGCGATCCTGCATATAGGCAAACGGCAGCGCCAACGCCATCATCACCAGCGCGGCTAACGGATAGAACAGCTTTTTCCACATCGCGATGTCGTAGCGACCAGTCTTCTGCTGATTTCCGCTCAAGTGGCGTATATAGAGATACAGATTGACCAGCGACATGCGCTCCGGAACTACCAGTAGCACTGCCAGCAGATCGGGGTTGAGTGCTGATTTCCAATTGAGTTGTCCATACCGTTCCACTCTTGCCGCGTCCCCCGAAAACACAGTGCGGACCACACCTTCAAGCAACCAGGTGCCGCCAGGAAGATAGTGTCCGCGTTCGGCTTGGCTGATCGACGTTAACTGAAACCGGTCATCGAATTCAAATACGCGCACGTTCTGAAGAGAAGCATCGGGGAGCACCTCGCGCACATTCACAAACGCGCGTTCATCCCTGACCCAAAGACCCGAACGAAATTCCTGGGCCACCAGTGAGCCCATTGCCTTGAGCTTGAGCTGCTGCGCCGCCCGCTCCACCGGTGGAACAACAAACTCGCCGACCAGCAGCGTCAAGCCGGCGAACACCAATCCGATCTTCGCCAATGTAACCAGCAGGTCGCGGGTAGAGAGGCCGGCGGCACGCAGCACCGTAATTTCGGAGTGACGAGCGAGTACCGTAAGAGCGTAAAGGGTGCCGATCAACACCCCGATCGGAAACAGTTCATACAACCGGCCGGGCAAGGTCAGCGCCACATAGCCCAGCGCGTGGTGAAGCTGGTAATCGCCCTTGCCGATGCTCTCGAGTTCATGGATCAGATCAAAGAAGGCGAACAGCATCAGGAATGCCGTCAATACCAAAGCCGTCGACGCATAAATCTCTCGCGCCAGATGGCGCTCATAAAGCTTCAGCGCCATCGTGCTTTGCCCCAGGCCAGGGGATTCTGCCGACGATAGAACAATACGATAAGAAGCAGGAACATGCCGACGTGCACCGCCCAGACGCCTATCTCGAAACGCAATTTCCCTTGCGCAACCCATGCCTGACTGACGCTGAGCAAATTGCTGTAGATCATGTAGGTGAGCAGGGCAAAAATCAGGTTATTGGCACGTCCGGCGCGCGGATTGACGAAAGACAGCGGAATGGCCAGAACAGCCAGATTGAGGGCAGCAAGCGGCAGCCCGAGACGCCACAGGAGTTCGGCCAGATACGCCGGCTGCGGATCCCGCGCAAGTTCCCACACGGGCTTGGTACGAGGCGACTCGTCAAACCCCCGGGCCTCTTTGGTTTCAATCCGCAGGGCGTAGCGATCGAATTCCATCACCCGGTACTCCGCCGTGCCAGCTGTACCTTCATAGCGTCGACCGCGATCAAGTACAAGGAAACGGTCGCCGTTGGGTGTTGTCTCTGTATGGCCTTGCGCCGTTGCCATCACACCCAGACGGCCCTGCTGGATGGAACTGATGAAGATGTTCTTCACCTTTCCTTCCTCGCCAGCCATGCTCTCGACGAAGAATACGCGGTCAGCGGCGCTTGACTCATTGAATGTGCCGGGAGACACACGCGCCACGTCGTCGCGCTGATCCATGGTCTGACGGTAGGCCTCGCTCTTCTGCGTTGCCCAGGGTGCCAGCAGCAATGAAAGGAGCGCGATCACGACTACGGGTGGCCCGACAAACTTCAGCACCGGCTTGATCCATGCGGTCAGAGGAATGCCAGATGCCAGCCAAACAACCATTTCGGAATCGCGATACCAGCGCGACAGGGTCATCAGTACAGCAACAAAAAGCGTCAAGGACAGCAGCACCGGCAGGTAGCTGATGGCACGAAAACCCAGGAGTGCGATGACCGCTTCAGACGCCAGTTTTCCGCCTGCTGCGTCGCCCAGCAGACGAATCAGCTGGGTGGTCATCAGAATCGCGAAGAGCGCGACAAAAACCCCCGCCGCCGTATGGGTGAATTCCCTAATTGCGGCGCGCTGAAAAATCATCGTATGGGGAGTGTCTGTTTTGACTTTTAGTGAAAAGATGGGGAATAATCGAGGTGCAAACAGAAATCACTCGAAACAGACCAATTTCTGGGATTTCCCGCAATCCACAAGGAGAGTGTTTTGGAATTTAGCATAAAAAGCGGAAGCCCGGAAAAGCAGCGGAGCGCTTGCGTTGTGGTCGGCGTGTTCGAGCCGAGAAAGCTTTCTGCACCGGCGGAGGTCGTCGACACGGCGGCTCAGCAGTTTCTCAGCGACGTCCTGCGTCGTGGCGATATGGAGGGCAAAGCCGGTAGCAGCCTGTTGCTCCATGGCGTTCCCGGCGTCGAGGCGGATCGCATCCTGCTGGTAGGACTGGGCAAAGAGAAGGAGTTCCGGGAAAAGGAATACCGCGCTGCGTTAGCTACCGCCGTTCGACAACTCAATGAAACCGGTGGCTTCGACGGCACGCTCTACCTGACGGAACTCACGGTCAAAAAACGGGATGTCGCCTGGAAGATTCGCCAGGCCGCATTAGTCGTTCAGGAAACGCTCTACCGGTTTGATCGCCTCAAGTCGAAAAAGGAAGAGGTGCGCCGCCCGCTGCGAAAACTGACATTCTGCGTCACCCGCCGCAATGAGCTTGCGACCGCTGAAGCAGCACTGAAGGAAGGGCTGGCGATTGCCGCGGGAGTGGAACTGGCCAAGGATCTTGGCAATCTGCCGGGCAACATCTGCACGCCCACCTATCTCGCTGACCAGGCTAAGCAACTCGCAAAATCGTACGGCCTTGGCGTCGACATTCTCGAGCGCGCTGACATGGAGAAGCTCGGCATGAACACCCTGCTGTCCGTCGCCCGAGGATCGCACGAGCCGCCCAAATTCATCGTCTTGCGCCATGCTGGAGGCGCCTCCGGAGCAAAGCCGGTGGTGCTGGTCGGCAAGGGCATCACCTTCGATTCCGGAGGCATTTCGCTCAAGCCGGGGCTGGAAATGGATGAAATGAAGTACGACATGTGCGGCGCTGCCAGCGTCCTGGGAACACTCAAGGCGGCGGCCTTGATGAAACTGCCGCTCAATCTCATTGGCGTCATCCCGTCTACGGAGAACATGCCGGGAGGCGCAGCCACAAAGCCGGGGGATGTAATCACATCGATGTCGGGCCAAACGATTGAGATCCTCAACACGGATGCGGAGGGCCGACTCATACTGTGCGACGCGCTCACGTATGTTGAGCGCTTTGATCCGGAGTGTGTGGTTGACATAGCCACACTGACAGGTGCCTGCGTCATCTCACTCGGACATGTTGCCACCGGTCTGCTCGCCAACAATGAGGGGCTGGTGAAGGAGTTGCTCGATGCCGGCCACGACTCCTATGATCGTGCCTGGCAACTGCCTCTGTGGGATGACTATCAGGAACAGTTGAAAAGCAACTTTGCCGACATGGCAAATATCGGCGGCCGCCCGGCCGGCACCATAACGGCGGCGTGCTTCCTCTCCCGCTTCACAGACAAGTACCGATGGGCGCATCTCGACATCGCCGGCACCGCATGGCGCTCGGGCAAGGAGAAGGGCGCAACCGGACGACCGGTGCCCTTGCTGACCCATTTCCTGCTGGATCGCGCCAGTCGTGCACCGAAACCCGGCAGCAAGCGCAAGCGGGGATGACGCAAATCACCTTTCTCCATGGTGCGCGCGATCGACTCCAGGCCATCGCCGCGTGGCTCGCGCGTACGGGCAGCGAAGGCAAGCGGGTGTTGGTATATGTGCCAGCCAGTGAGCGCGGTGAACAGTTGGATCGCCTGCTGTGGACACAGCCGGCTACCGGCTTCACACCCCACTGCCGGGCCGACGACAAATTGGCTACGGAGACTCCAATCATCCTGGCGGCAGGGCTCGACCATCCACCACACGACGGCTGCCTGTTGAATCTGTCGGACGAGATACCGCCCGGCTTCAGCCGCTTTCAGCAACTGGTCGAAATCATCAGCGCTGACGATGGCGACAGGCTGCCTGGCCGTGAACGCTTCCGCTTTTATCGGGAACGCGGCTACCCGCTGGAAGCCCAAGATATCTCAGGAGGCATCTAGGCAATGGCTGACGACGATACAGCGGACCTCCTGCGTAAAGCCGATGCGCTGATTCGGCGCACCCGGGTATTTGTTGCGGGATCTCCGGCGCTGCCAACAGAGGCCATTCCACCCGGTGACGACTTGCCCATTCTCACCGACATCGTTACCGAACACGAAGCCGCGCTGGCAACGGCACCGCCGCACATGCAACAGCATCTCGATGCGCTGCGCGAAGAGCTTTCACGCTGGCTTGATCAGGAACTGCCCCAGGCGGTACTCAAGGTCACCGACGGACTGGCCGACCAACTGATGGGAGAACTTACCGAACAGGCTGAAAAGAAACTGCTGCCACGCCTGATCTCTCGTCTTGACGGCACGGCAACCCAAACCAAGCCCGAGAAATAAGGCGAACCTTCAGCGGATGCCATCCGTTGCGGACAGCGGCGCTAAGCGCTGCGCCAGTACCCCAGCCTAGGCCTGCGGCACCGTGTCGGCAAATGAGAGACGCTGCATGAGCTTCTCGTAAAGCTGCGCGAGATTGGCGTATTGCTCGCTCCAGCGCATGTCGGGGAGCCGGAAGAGGACATAACCCAAGGCACAGCCAACAGCGACATCCGCCAGCGACAGGGTGTTGCCGTGACACCACGGCTGTTCTCCCAACTCATCGGACATGGCCTTCAGCGCCCGCATGATCTTGCCGCGTTGTCTTTCAATCGCTGATGGACTTCGCTCGCCGTCGGGACGCCGCGATTCGAGGAACGCTGTTACCGCCGCATCCATGGTGCCGTCCGCCAGAGCCTCCCAGCGCTTGACGCTGATACGTTCCCGCCCGGAAGCAGGAATCAGGCGATTGTTCGGCGCCACGGTATCCAGATATTCGGCAATTACGCGGGAATCGTAGAGCGTGCTGTCATCGTCCAGCACCAGCACCGGAACCTTGCCCAGCGGGTTGAACGCCGCCACCTGATTTCCCTCGACCCAGGGCGAATCGAGAACCAGATCGTAGTCGATCTTTTTCTCTGCCAGCACGATGCGAGTCTTTCGAACATAAGGGCTGGTGAGGGAAGCAATCAGTTTCATTTGGTCAAATCACCGGTTTTTCGGGGCAGCGAAACTATAACATGCGTCATTGCGCTGACAGCCGGTTCGCGCTCCGGGGGCCGATACCCGCATGCTAAAATTAATTGCATCGTCGGCGCTTTGCTCGCGTCTTCTCTACTCGCCAAAGACATGACACTCACCGCACTCACTGCACTTTCGCCGCTCGACGGGCGCTATGCCGCGAAGGTCGAAAGCCTGCGCATCCATTTTTCCGAGTACGGTCTCATACGCAATCGCGTTCGAGTCGAAATCGAATGGCTCAAAGCCCTGGCAGCGGCCAGGGAAATCACCGAATGTCCGGCATTTTCCGAGGCCGCGATTGCCGAACTGGATGCTGTCATCGTCAATTTCTCGGTCGCGGATGCGGAAGCCATCAAGACCATCGAGAACCGCACCAATCATGACGTCAAGGCCATGGAATACTGGCTGAAGGACCGCCTGGCGAACAGCGCCGAGGTAATGCGCGTCAGCGAGTT
The DNA here is from genome assembly GCA_023229685.1 of Sulfuritalea sp. Classification (GTDB taxonomy): domain Bacteria; phylum Pseudomonadota; class Gammaproteobacteria; order Burkholderiales; family Rhodocyclaceae; genus Sulfuritalea. The sequence goes on along the minus strand of JALNYT010000004.1, from coordinate 304,584 downwards.
CATACATTTCGGCTGCACTTCTGAAGACATCAACAATGTTTCGCACGCGCTGATGCTGAAGGACGCCGTCGCCGAAAGTCTGTTGCCGGAACTTGACCGCGTGATTGCCCGTCTGCGCGAACTGGCGCATCAACTGGCGGAACTGCCGATGCTCGCCCGCACCCACGGTCAACCCGCAACACCGACCACGCTGGGCAAGGAAATGGCCAACATCGCGGCGCGCCTGATGCGCAGCCGCGGTCAGATTTCCGCCGTGTCGCTCGCCGCCAAGTTCAACGGCGCCGTGGGCAACTACAACGCTCATATGGCGGCCTACCCGGACATTGACTGGGAGAGCTTCAACCGCCGCTTCATCGAATCGCTGGGGCTGGAGTTCAACCCCTACACGATCCAGATCGAGCCGCACGATGCCATGGCCGAATTGTTCGATGCCGTGGCTCGCGCCAACACCATCCTGATCGATACCGACCGCGATATCTGGCAATACATCTCGCTGGGCTATTTCAAGCAGAAGCTGAAGGAAGGCGAGATCGGCTCATCAACCATGCCGCACAAAGTGAATCCGATCGACTTCGAAAATTCCGAAGGCAATCTGGGTCTGGCCAATGCCGTGCTCCGGCACCTGGCCGAAAAACTGCCGATCTCCCGTCTGCAACGCGACCTTACCGACTCTACCGTGTTGCGCAATATGGGCGTCGCCTTCGGCTATACGCTGCTGGCCTTCGACTCGACGCTGCGCGGGCTGAACAAACTGGAAGCCAATCCGCAGCGCCTCGCCGAGGACCTCGACGACGCTTGGGAAGTCCTGGCCGAGCCGGTGCAAACCGTGATGCGTCGCTTCGGCATCCCCAACCCTTACGAGCAACTCAAGGAACTCACCCGCGGCAAGGGTATACAGAAGGACGCCCTGCGCCAGTTCATCGCGAAACTGCCATTACCCGAAGGCGACCGCCAGCGTCTGCTCGAGATGACACCGGCCGCCTACATCGGCAAGGCGGCTGAATTGGCGAAACGAATTTAGGGTCTCGAATGGCATTCGCCGATAACCTCAAGCAACTTCCCCGTATCTCGCACCTGGCAGCAATCCAGTTGCTCGACAGCGATGGCGCTGTTGCCGCCACGATAGAGAACAAGCCGGGGCAAGCCGGCTCGCTGTCGATCTATAACCACCTCGGACAGATCTACGGCGCCATCACTGTGGAAGCAGCCAGAAAAGGGCTGGAACTCTATGCCGAGCACACCGAGGACGCCCGCCAGAACCCCGGCAAGCATCCCAACATAGATCGTTTGCTGGCGTTGGCAGCCGAAGGCAAGAGCCTGCTGCGCGTGAAACACGTGTTCGCCACGGGAAGCGAATAGCCGGACTTGCCCGGCGCCGTGCCGGCAGGTTCCGCACGCGGAAGCAATGCGTCAGACCACGGCTTCCGGTTTCTCGACCTTGACCTTGATGAATTGTTCGCGGGAAACACCCATCCACATCACCAGCGGGCTGGCCACTAGGACGGACGAATAGATGCCGAACAAAATGCCGATGGTCAGCGCCAGCGCAAAGTAATGCAGCGCCGGACCGCCGAAAATCAGCATCGAAGTCACCATCATCTGGGTGCAGCCGTGGGTAATGATGGTGCGTGAGATCGTGCTGGTAATCGCGTGATCGAGCACCTGCGGCGTCGTCATGCCGCGCTTCTTCTTGAAGGTCTCGCGCACACGGTCGAACACCACTACCGACTCGTTGACCGAATAGCCCAGCACCGCCAACACGGCCGCCAAGACCGGCAGGGAAAACTCCCACTGGAACAACGCGAAGCAGCCGAGGATGATCACCACGTCGTGCATGTTGGCGATGATGGCTGACACCGCGAAGCGCCATTCGAAACGCATCGCCAGATACAGCACGATGCCGCACACGACCAGCAACAGCGCCAATGCCCCGTCGGACGCCAGTTCCTTGCCCACCTGCGGACCGACGAACTCGACGCGTTTCAGAGTTGGGGCGCCGACGGCCCCTGCACTATCCGCCGTACCGCCAGCGCCGACTCTTGCCAGCGAGGCCATGACGCGGTCGCCCACCTTGGAAGTCTCGGCGTCTTTTGACAAAGGCACGCGGATCAGCACGTCACGTGACGTACCGAAATTCTGCACCTGGGTATCGGTAAAGCCGTCCGTCTCCATCTGCTTGCGCAACTTGTCGAGATCGGGCGCCTGCGCATAACTCACTTCGAGCAGGGTGCCGCCGGTGAACTCGATCGAGAAGTGAAGCCCCTTGTTGACCAGGAAGAACACCGCCAGCAGGAAAGTGATCAACGATATGACGTTGAACACCAGCGCATGGCGCATGAAGGGGATATCTTTTCTGATGCGGAAGAATTCCATTATGCCTCCCGAAGGGCCGTCCCGAGGGCGGCAACGCCCCCTGTGGGGGCAGCGAACGAAGTGAGCGTGGGGGCCATATTTGTACCCCTACTTGGCGCTGAGGCCGGATTTCCAGACCTGGCCGATGCTGAGACGCTCGAGCTTACGGCGACGGCCGTAAATCCAATTGACCACTGCGCGCGATATGATCACCGAACTGAAGAGCGAAGTCAGAATGCCCAGGCAGTGCACCACCGCGAAGCCGCGCACGGCGCCGGAACCGAAGATCAGCAGCGCGACGCCGACGATCAGCGTGGTTACGTTGGAATCGAGAATCGTCGCCCAGGCGCGCTCGTAGCCCGCCGTGATGGCGGCCTGCGGCGTGCTGCCGTTGCGCAGTTCCTCGCGCACGCGTTCGTTGATCAGCACGTTCGAGTCGATCGCCATGCCCAGCGCCAGAGCGATGGCGGCGATGCCGGGCAAGGTCAGGGTGGCCTGCAGCAGGGACAGCAGCGCCACCAGCAGCAGCATGTTGGCGGACAGCGCCAGCACCGAGACCAGACCGAACAATAAATAATAGGCCATCATGAAGACGGCGATGGCGGCGAAGCCCCCCAAGGTCGAATTGAAGCCCTTCTTGATGTTGTCGGCGCCCAGGCTGGGGCCGATGGTGCGCTCCTCGATGATCTCCATTGGCGCCGCAAGCGACCCGGCACGCAGCAGCAGGGCGACATCGTTGGCTTCCATGGTGCTCATGCGCCCCGAAATCTGTACGCGACCGCCACCGATCTCGCTACGGATTACCGGAGCGGTTACCACCTCGCCCTTGCCCTTCTCGATCAGCAGGATGGCCATGCGCTTGCCCACGCTCTCGCGCGTCACGTCCTTGAAGATGCGTGCGCCGGCCGAATCAAGCGACAGATGCACCGCCGCTTCATGGGTCTGGTTGTCGAAACCGGGCTGCGCATCCGTCAGGCGCTCGCCGGTCAGCACCACCTGCTTCTTCACCAGCAGACCGCGCCCGCCGCGCTCGACGTAATACTCGGTACCGGCCGGTGGCTGGCCGCGCGCCGCCTGCTCCATGATGCTCGGATTGGCGCTGGCTTCATCATCGACCATGCGCACTTCCAGCGTTGCGGTGCGACCGAGAATGTCCTTGGCCTTGGCGGTGTCCTGCACCCCCGGCAGTTGCACCACGATTCGGTCGGCGCCCTGCTGCTGAATGATCGGTTCGGCGACGCCGAGTTCGTTGATGCGATTGTGCAAGGTGGTGATGTTCTGCTTGACCGCAAATTCCTGGATGCGTTTCTGCGCTTCCGGCTTGAGGGTCGCCACCAGTTTGAGATCCGCACCGTCCTGGGCGTCAACCACCAGCAGATCAGGCTGGCTATCCGCCAAGGCAGCGCGTGCCTTTTCGCGGATGTCTGGCTCGCGGAAACGGATCGCCACGGTCTGTCCTTCGCGGCTGATGCCGCCATGACGGATGTTCTTGTCGCGCATCAGGCTGCGCAGATCGGCGCCGATCGAATCGAGACGCTTGGTCAGCGCCCCCTTCATGTCCACCTGCAACAGGAAATGCACGCCGCCGCGCAAATCGAGGCCGAGATACATCGGCAGGGCGTGAATGCCGGTCAGCCAATTGGGAGAATTCGACACCAGATTCAGCGCAACGCTGTAAGTCGCGTCGGCCGCAACAGGGTTCAGCGCCTTCTCGATGACGTCCTTCGCCTTGAGCTGGGTGTCGGTGTCGGCCAGCCGCACGCGCACGCTGTTCAGGTCGAGCACGATGCCCTGTGGAACGACGGATGCCGCCTTGAGCGCATCCTCCACCTGGGCCATGAGCTTGGCGTCAACCTTGTGCGTCGACTTGACGCTGGCCACCTGCACGGCCGGCGCCTCGCCGAAAAAGTTAGGCAGGGTGTAAAGCAGTCCAAGCACCAGGGCAATCAACACCGTGGCGTTTTTCCAGAGGGGATAGCGATTCATGGCATGGTGGCCGACCCCGCATTGACGCGGCTGGCCTTCACAAAATTACAGGTTTTTCAGCGTGCCCTTGGGCAACAGTGCACCCACGGCGCTCTTCTGCACGGTAATCACTACCGGGCCATCCTTGGCATCGGCCACTTCGAGGCTCAGGTAGTTTTCACCCACCTTGGCAATACGACCGGCGATTCCGCCCTGGGTGATCACTTCATCGCCCTTGGCCAGTTCGCTGACCATCTTCTGTTGTTCTTTGGCCTTCCTCATCTGCGGTCGGATCATGACGAACCACAGCACGATAAACATCAGCAGGATGGGCAGCATGCCCATCAGGCCACCGAACGGTTCGGCGGCGGCACCGGCCGCCTGCGCGTAAGCATTTGAAATCAGCACTGTAAGTCTCCATGAATGTCGAACGGAACCGGCGAATTATACCTGCTCGCCCGCCCGGTCCCGGTTAAAACGGAGACGGAACCCGGCAAAGTCGCCCTGCTCGATGGCGGCACGCATTTCCGCCATCAGCGTCTGGTAATAGAACAGGTTGTGGATGGTATTGAGCCGCGCCCCGAGAATCTCGCCGAGACGATGCAGATGATGCAGGTAGGCACGGGTGAAATTGCGGCAGGCGTAGCAGCCGCAGGTTTCATCCAGCGGCCGGGTGTCGGTCTTGTACTGCGCGTTCTTGATCTTGACGTCGCCATGACGGGTAAACAGCCAGCCGTTGCGCGCATTGCGCGTCGGCAACACGCAGTCGAACATGTCGATGCCCTGCCCCACGGCATACACCAGATCTTCCGGCGTGCCGACTCCCATCAGGTAGCGCGGCTTGTCAGCCGGCAGGCGCGGCGCTGTGTGGGCGAGGATGCGCGACATTTCCTCCTTGGGTTCGCCCACCGACAGGCCGCCAATGGCAAAGCCATCGAAGCCGATGCCGACCAGCGCCGCCAGCGACTCGTCGCGCAGCGTCTCATGCATGCCGCCCTGCACGATGCCGAACAAGGCGTTCGAATTTTGCAGCCGGTCATGCGCATCGCGCGAGCGCTGCGCCCAGCGCAGGGACAGGCGCATCGATTCAGCCGCCGTCGCCAGTTCCGCCGGATACGGCGTGCATTCGTCGAAGATCATCGCCACGTCGGAATTGAGCACATGCTGGATGCGCATCGATTCTTCAGGTGTCAGAAACAACCGATCGCCGTTGATCGGCGAGGCGAACCTCACGCCCTCCTCGCTGATCTTGCGCAGATCCCCCAGCGAAAAGACCTGGAAGCCGCCCGAGTCGGTCAGGATCGGCCCGTCCCAGCCCATGAAACGGTGCAAGCCACCGTGCGCCGCAATCACCTCCAGCCCCGGACGCAGCCAGAGATGGAAAGTGTTGCCGAGCACTATGGACGCGCCCATGCCGACCAGTTCATCGGGCGCCATCGCCTTGACCGTGCCATAGGTGCCGACCGGCATGAACACCGGCGTTTGCACCGTCCCGTGCTCCAGTTGCAGGCTTCCGCGCCGTGCCGCGCCGTCGGTGGCGAGCAGTTCAAAGTTCATTCCTGTGGCCTTCTGTGCAGCAGCATGGCATCGCCGTAGCTGAAAAATCGATAGCGGGCGGCAATCGAGTGGTGGTAGGCGGAGCGGATATCATCCAGGCCGCAGAAAGCCGACACCAGCATCAGCAGAGTGGACTTGGGAAGATGGAAATTGGTGATCAGCAGATCTGCCACGCGAAAATCAAAGCCCGGAGTGACGAACAGCGCCGTCTCGCCAGCGCCGACTTTCAAGCCTCCTTCCAGCGCTGCCGATTCCAGTGCGCGCAGGGACGTGGTGCCGACCGCCACGATGCGTCCGCCGCGCGCCCTGGTCGCCGCAATCGCATCGGCGGTGGCTTGCGGCAGCACATAGCGCTCGGTATGCATGCGATGCTGCGCCAAGTCGCTGACCCGCACCGGCTGGAAGGTGCCGGCACCCACGTGCAAGGTGACATAAGCGATACCGATACCTTTTTCGAGCAAGCCCGCGAGCAGGTCTTTATCAAAGTGCAAGCCGGCCGTCGGTGCAGCGACCGACCCCTTCTCGCGGGCATACACGGTCTGGTAACGCAACTCATCGGGGACCCCTGCCGCGCGCTCGATATAGGGCGGCAAAGGCAGTCGGCCATGCCGTTCCAGCAGTTCAGCAGCGTCGCCCGCAAATCGCAAGCGATAGAACTCGCCTTCACGCCCCATCACCTCGACATCGAGCGCATCTTCAAGCCGCAAGCGACTGCCCGGCTGCGGCGATTTGCTCGCCCGCACCTGCGCCAGCACTTGCTCATGATCCAGCAGACGTTCGACCAGAACTTCGACCTGCCCCCCGCTCTCCTTGCGCCCCAACAGACGGGCATGCAGGACGCGGCTGTCGTTCATCACCAGCAGATCGCCGGCTCGCAGCCACTGCGCCAGATCGACAAAATGACTATCCGTGCGACGCTCGCCGTCGACCACCAGCAGACGACTCGCCGAACGCCGCGCCAGAGGCACCTGGGCAATCAGTTCCGGCGGCAGCACGTAATCGAAGTCGGCGAGAGTCAGAGGCATCATGATGGCGGCAAAAGACATTTTGGCAGATGGATTGCCGCGAGTGATGCAGCATTCGGCCACCTTTTCGGCGGCCGGCGGACATACTGGCAGAGCGCTATTCCTTCGCCGTCAGCATTGGCGGATGTGCCATTCGGCGCATTGATGTTCAAGCGATTGCATTTACGTCGCCATGCCGTCTGAACGCTGCCAGATCAACCAAAATCAACTCGCCGTCCTGCTCATGGATAAGCCCCTGGGCGGTGAGATCACGCATCACGCGACTGACCATCTCGCGCGAGGCGCCGATCATCTTCGCGATATCCTGTTTGGTAAGCTTGCGCGTGACTACCCTGCGCCCGTCGACTGTTTCCGCTGCTTCCAGCAACAAGCGCGCAACGCGCCCGTAGACGTCGAGCAATGCCAGACTTTCGATGTTGCGGTCGGCCAGACGCAGGCGCTTGGTGAGGTTGCGCATGATGAAAAGGGATACGTCAGGATTCGCGGCCAGGCATTTCTTGAAGTCCTCCTTGCCAATCATCACCACTTCGCTCGACTCAACCGCCAGAACGGTGGCCGAGCGAGGGTGATCGTCGAGCACGCCCATTTCGCCGAACAGTTCTCCCGGCCCCAGCATTGAGAGGATGACCTCGCGCCCTTCCTCGTCGCTGATCTGCACCTTCAAAACGCCTGAAAGGACGAAATAGATGTTGTCGGTGCGATCGCCCGCATTCAGCACAACGGTATGCCGGAGAATTTTACGCAGCATGGCCACACGGGTCAGCGGCTGGAGGCTGTCGTCATCGAGCATTTCGAAGATTGGCAGCGCCCGCAGGATGGTCAATGAAACACCGGTAGTCTGCAAGATCACAACATACCCTCCGTGAAGACTGAACACATGCCCCGACGGCCAAGTGTAGTCTGGAATGCTGGCGTTTTAGTTTCGGCCACTACGCTTAACGCCGATAAGACTGGCGTTAACCTCCACTGAAACTTCGATTTGGTGCCGGGGGGGGAAGTCGAATCCCCATGCCTTGCGGCGGCGGTGTTTGAGACCGCTACGTCTACCGATTCCGTCACCCCGGCCTGGGATGCCGCAGCACTGGAATACATGCTGCGCGAGGCGCGCATTATCCGACAAACTCGACCGTCCCACAATGTCTCTGGCCCCAATCTGTCGCCGCCATGCGCTACCCTGGCCGCAAGACGCCTCACCCGACGCCGATTCCCGTACCAAGCGCCGAACCGGCAGCAAGGAATTGCGCTGCCGCATCGTGCAACGCGTGGTTCGCAATACGCCTATAATTATTCGATGGTGCATAGCAGCAACAAGACTGACGACGCTTCAAAGCCCCGCCTCGCGGCTATTTCGGTGGCAGCCATGGGCGTGGTCTACGGCGACATCGGCACCAGTCCGCTCTACACCATGAAGGAAGTCTTCAACGGCCCGCATGCGGTGGCGGTATCCCCGGATAACCTGCTGGGCATTCTCTCGCTGATTTTCTGGGCGCTGACCATCACGGTTACGCTCAAATATGTGATGTTCATCACCCGCGCCGACAACCGCGGCGAGGGCGGCATCATGGCTCTGACTTCGCTGGCCCTGCGTACTCGAGGGGCCGGACCGGGCATGATGTGGCTGATGTCGATCCTGGGCATTTTCGGTGCCGGGCTGTTCTACGGTGATGCCGTGATTACGCCGGCCATGTCTGTGCTCTCGGCTGTCGAGGGGCTGGAAGTCGCGACACCGATGTTCAAACATTTTGTCGTCCCCATCACCGTGCTTGTCCTCTGCGGCCTGTTCTTCTTTCAGCCACGCGGCACGGCCAGCGTCGGTGCCTTGTTCGGCCCCGTAATGCTGTTCTGGTTCGGCACGCTCGGCGTGCTTGGCATGTGGAACATTCTGAAGCACCCCGCGGTGATCGCCGCAATCAATCCCTGGTACGCGGTGCACTTCTTCCTCGAGAACCGTTCTCACGCCTATCTCTCTCTGGGCGCGGTGGTACTGGCCATCACCGGAGGCGAGGCGCTGTATGCCGACATGGGTCATTTCGGCAGACGGCCGATCAAGTGGGCGTGGCTGGTGTATGTCTTTCCCTGCCTTTACCTGAACTACCTCGGACAGGGCGCCTTGATCCTCGACAATCCGGCCGCGGTGAAGAATCCGTTCTTCATGCTCGTCCCGGATGAACTGCTCTATCCCATGGTCGCCCTGGCGACGGCCGCCACCGTCATCGCCTCGCAGGCCGTTATCTCGGGCGCATTCTCGCTCACCAGCCAGGCCATGCAACTTGGCTACTGTCCGCGGATCCACGTCAAGTTCACCTCGGAGCGCGAAAAGGGCCAGATTTACGTGCCCAACATCAACTGGCTATTGCTGCTGGCCGTGATCATCCTGGTGCTGGGCTTCAAGTCGTCGTCCAATCTGGCGTCTGCCTATGGCATCGCGGTCACCATGACGATGATGATCGACACCTTGCTGGCCTTCGTCGTGGTGCGCGCAATGTGGAACTGGAACTGGTTGCAGGCGGGCCTTTTCCTGGCGCTGTTCCTGGTGGTGGACTTCGCCTTCTTCTCCGCCAATCTGTTCAAAGTGCCGGATGGCGGCTGGTTCCCGTTGGCGCTCGGTCTCGGCATATTCATCCTGTTTGCCACCTGGAAGCGCGGCCGCACGCTGCTCTACGAGAAGCTGCAACAGGACTCAATACCACTGGATGCCTTCCTCTCCAGCCTTCAGTACGGCGGTCCGCATCGAGTGGAGGGCACCGGCATCTTCATGACCACGCGGCCGGATGGAGTGCCGCGGGCAATGCTGCACAACATGCTGCACAACAAGGTGCTGCATCAGCGGGTGATCCTGCTCAACGTCAACATGGAGGACATTCCCCACGTCGATGACACCGAGCGCATGCTGGTCGAACAACTCAGCGAGGGTTTCTACCGCGTCATCCTGAACTACGGATTCAAGGATGATCCCAACATTCCCCTGGCCTTGGAACAGTGCGGCAAGCATGGCATGGCGCCCGTCGAGATGATGGAAACCTCCTTCTTCCTGGGCCGTGAAACCATTGTCCCCAACCGGGTGCCGGCCATGACCCTGTGGCGGCAGATATTGTTCATGTGGATGTTCCGCAATGCGGGTTCGGCGACCGACTTCTTCAAGCTCCCGACCAATCGCGTCGTTGAACTCGGCACCCAGGTCGAACTTTGATCCGGCCCGCGTTATCACCCTCCTTTTGAGAGGGCCGGGATAAGCCGCGCGAATCAGGGGCCCAGTGAGGGGGGTGCCCTAGGGGAACAACAGAAGCGGACGGGACGCCCTCTTTGCCAGCGTGACCGCGAGGGCCTTCAAGCTGGGCCGGCCGCTAATCTGAAAGACGCGCCGACCGGTCACCAGCATACCGGTACCTGCGCACGACGCTTGCTCCAGCAGGACTGCGGTCGGGTCACCCGCATGAACCGAGAAGGCAGCTTGCTCCATTCCTTGCGTGGCTTGTTCGAATTGCGTACGCGCTGCTTCGGCCTGTTCTTCCTGCTCCTTGCGGATATAGTCGAGAAAGCCCTGTCGCGCACCTTTGGAAGACTGCCAATCGTTCCCAATGAAATCGGCCCATTGGGAATCGATGACAAAAATGCCCGTCAGAGTCGTGTTGCCCTGACTGGCCAGACTAACAGCGTGGCTCAGGGCATCTTGCGAAGCCTCCGAACCATCGACCGCGACTACGATATTGCCGAAGTCCATGCCGGTCTAGTGCATTTTCATAAGGACGATGACGGCCACAATAATGACGGTGACAATAATGGCGCCAATATCCTCCGCGCGGTCATCCTTGAACAGCGTCACCTTGCTTTTCGCGCCGGCTGCGCCGATGGTTTCGCTTCCCGTCTTCTCTTCATCAGCCATAATTAATCTCCTTGTAGTGATCAGATGGACACCAGGTAATCTTTGATCAGCAGAACCACGACCAGCGCCATGATGTATTTGGTGGCACCGACGATGAGGCCCAGCTTGAGCGGCGCGCCGCCTGCCTGGCGCAGTTCCTTGAAGTCAATATAGCCACCGAGGCCGACCAGGCCAAAGCCGAAAACCCATTGCATCACGTCGCGCAGCGTCTTAATGGTCCCCGAGGCGGGCGGCCCACCCTTGATGCCGACGTCGCCGAAGGCGCCCATGCTGGTGAAGAACACCATGACCATGAAGCCGATGACGAACACCGGAAATTTCTCCACCAGCAGCGTGCCCAGCCCCTTCTTTTTTCCGGCGCTATCGGCTTCGCTCTGGCCAGCCCAGTACCAGACCGTTACCGCGAATACGGCAAAGGGAATGGAGATCACGCGCATGATGTTCCATATCTCCGCGATGGATACTGCACTCCCGGGTGTCACATTGGGATTGAAAGCGAGCGCCGATGCCAGCACTTGCCCCGAGTTGAGAATGCCGGTGCCGATCCAGGCGCCGTACTGCAGGTCGGTCAGACCGAGTGCGTGGCCGATGAACGGACTGATGAACATGGTCAGGATGCCGAAACCGAGAATTGTCGCGATGGCATAGGCGACCTGGCTTCCCTTGGCTTCCACTGCCGGTGCGGTGGCTACCGCGGCGCTGACGCCGCAGATGCTCAGGGCATTGGCCAGGACGCCGGTCATGGAGCGGTCCAGGCCGAATAACTTGCCCAGCCAAAGCACCATGATGATGGTCAAGATGACGAAGCCGCCGATCAGGAAAATCGCCATGGCACCCAGTTGGACGATGGCCGAGAAGGTATACAGCGAACCCAGCATGATGATGCCGGTCTTGATCATGAGCCGCGACAGCTTGAAACCGTTGCTGAAGATCTCCGGCATGCTGCCGCCGAAAATCACATTGCGGTAAAGCATGCCGCAGAGAATGCCGAGCAGGATGAAATTGAGGTGAAACACTTTGATCAGCCAGCCCTTCTGGCCGAGGATCACGGCGCCAGCCATCCACGGTTCGATCCACGTTCGGATCACCACCAGGGTTACGATGATCAAGGCGAGTCCGGGAAGTGCACTGGGAAGCTGACGGAAAAATCCAGGCGATTCGTTACTCATAATGCCTCCTTTGCTGGTATCAACGACGGGGATTGAACGCCACTATTTGTTCTGGCTTCATTTTTGAACAACAGTAGACAAGCGGCGCCGCTCAATGGACTGCGACCATTGAGTGACGCGCCTTGTCGGCGACGCCATCACGCGATTACGCTGCGAGTGTCGGCCGGGAGGGCGCCGCTGGTGGCAAGCTGAAATTCGGTGCCGATGAGTACGATCAGTGCCTGCTTGATAGTGCGCATAGTTCTCCTCCTCTGTTTCTTCTTATATGCGACCCGCGGCAGGCGTCGCAGAGAAGCGAAGGCATCTTGGAAGCGCCGTTGTTGTTTTTGTTCAACGCCGAACATTATCTGCCTGCAGATTGGCGATATAGCGATCAAATAATTTGATTGCCATATCAATTGCGGCGGACCCGTACCTGCTCTATGCCAATCGCGTGACACCTTCACCGCACAGCGCCGCAACACATTGAGATTGCCGCGGATGCCTATGGAAGCACAAGCTTCATTAAGGAGGAACCGCCCGCCCTGAATCAGGCGTCCTGATTTCCTCATTACATCGGGTGATTTGCCAACCGGGGAAAAGCCGGAAACAATGCGCTGTGCTAGTCTGAATAATATAGACTTAACCAATAAGACACGACCAGAGGAGAAAGTCACCCCATGAACACAACCCGCAGAACGGTGCTCAAGAGCGCCACCGCCAGTGGCGTGCTGGCCGGCCTGATCGCCGCCGGCGCCTTGCGCCCGACGCAAGTACTGGCTGCCGACTGGAACAAAGCCGCCTTCGAAGCGCATGACGTGGCCGGCGCACTCAAGGGCCTCGGCGCCGGCGCATCGGCCGACAGCAAAGACCTGATGCTCCGGGTTCCGGATATTGCCGAGAACGGAGCCGTGGTGCCGGTCGACGTGGTAAGCAACATTCCCAACACCAGTTCGATTTCGATTCTGGTCGAAAAAAATCCGTTTCCGCTTTCTGCCACTTTCGAATTTACCAATGGCGCGCTACCGGAAGTTTCGGCACGCCTGAAGCTCAGCCAGACTTCCATGGTCAAGGCGGTCGCGAAAGCGGATGGGAAGTTCTATACCGCTCAAAAAGAAGTCAAGGTCACCGTCGGCGGCTGCGGCGGCTGAACCAAACAACGATACGACAAGGAATACACCATGGCAGATCCGATGAAGATTCGTGCAACATTGAAAGGCGATACCGCAGAGATTCGCATCCTGATGGCCCACGCCATGGAGACCGGCCAGCGCAAGGACGCCGCTGGCAACACGGTACCGCCCCATTTCATCCAGGCAATGACAGTGGAGGTCGGCGGCAAGAAGGTGGTCGACGGCCATGTCGGCACGTCCGTATCGCGCAACCCGGTTTTTGGCTTCAAGGTCAAAGGTGCCAAAGCCGGCGACAAGGTCGTGGTCAGTTGGGTAGACAACAAGGGAGACAAGAGGACTGACGAAGCCGCAATTGCCTGAACGTTTGATCCGCAAATAAAAAACCGGAGCGGGACACACCCGCCCCATTCCTTGACAGGAGGAGACTATGAAACAAAGACTCGTTGGCGCGCTCTGCGCCATGGCGGTCGCGGGTGGTGCATTCGCCCAGACGCCGAAGAAGCCGGCCGCAAAGCCCGCGCCCCAATCTCCGCCGGCCGCCGAAGCTAAGGATGCCGCCACCCTCGAGTTCGAGAAATTCCGCGCCGAGATGGAGGACAGCAATCCGGCGGAACTCTTCGAAATGAAGGGCGAGGAACAGTGGAAGACCAAGCGCGGCCCGAAGAATGTCGCACTGGCCGAAAGCTGCGACCTCGGTCAGGGTGTGGGCAAGGTCGAGGGCGCCTATGTCAGGATGCCGCGCTACTTCGCCGATGCCGACGCCGTGATGGATGCCGAACGCCGCATCGTCTGGTGCATGGTCGAGAAGCAGGGTTTCAAGTTCGACGACATCGCCAAAAAGCCCTTCGCGAACGCCAACTTCACCCCCGACATCACCAATCTGGTCACCTATGTCGCCGGCCATTCGCGCAACATGAAGGTCGCAGTGCCGCTCAAGGACCCGAAAGTGCACGAGGCTTACGAGATCGGCAAGGAGATCGCCGCCTACCGCGCCGGCCCCTACGATTTCTCGTGCAATACCTGCCACGGTTCCGACGGCAAGCGCATCCGCATGCAGAATCTGCCCAACCTCAGCACCGCGAAGGGCGCCATGAGCGGCGTACAGGGCTGGCCGGGCTATCGCATGACCGGCGGCGTGATGCTGACCCACCAGTGGCGCATGGGCGACTGCTTCCGCCAGCAGCGCTTCCCCCAGCCGAAATACGCCTCCGACGCGATCGCTTACCTGCTGACCTACATGATCGGCAACGCCAACGGCCAGGTCTACAAAGGCCCTGGCATCAAGCGCTAAAAAGGAGACAGACATGATCAAGAATATTTTTTTCGCCGCTGCCATGGGCACCCTCCTCTTGACTGCCCTGCCGGCCGCTGCGGATGGCGACTATCGAGCCAAGGCCATCGCCGTCATCAAGAAGGACTTCCAGCCGCACGGTCAGGCCTCGCTCGACCGTCTCGCCGAAGATGGCTTGCAGGCCGTATGCAACCGCACCGGCAACAAGCCGCCCGAATACATGGTGAAACAGTTGGAGGCCGACCAGTTGGCCGACGTCAAGTATCCGGCCGACGGCAAACTGATGGGCGACTGGAAGTCCGGCGAAAAGCTGGCCCAGAGCGGGCGCGGCTTTACCTGGAGCGACGACCCCGGCCTGCCGGTCGGAGGCAACTGCTACAACTGTCACCAGATCAGCCCGAAAGAGACGTCATTCGGCACGATCGGGCCGACCCTGTATCAGTTCCTCAAACTGCGCGGAACCCAGCCGGATATTCAGAAATACGTGTATTCGAAAATCTACAACGCCAAGGCCTACAACACCTGCTCGGATATGCCCCGCTTCGGCCATATCGGTGCCCTGAAGGAAAAGCAAATCAAGGATCTGGTGGCACTGTTGCTGGACCCCGAGTCGCCGGTCAACAAGTAGGACCGCTGCCGGCTCCACGAGCCTGACCTCGGTCAGGCCTTTTTATGTCCCCGGTGGGATTTGCTCAACAACAGGTGTCACGATGTCCTCGATGAACCGCCGCGAATTTCTGCAAATGCTGGCCGCCGCCTCGGTGGCCGGCGCGGCGCTCGACTCCCGCCCGCTGCTCGCAGCCGGAAACGCTGACGCGCTTTACGATCTGCCGAAGTTCGGCAACGTGCATTTCATGCATTTCACCGATTGCCATGCGCAGTTGCTGCCGATCTGGTTTCGCGAGCCGAGCGTCAATCTCGGCATTGGCACGGCACTGGGCCAAGCGCCGCACCTGGTCGGCGAGCACCTGCTCAAGGCCTTCAACATCAAGCCCGGCACACGCGAGGCGCACGCCTTTACCTACCTGGATTTCGTCCAGGCGGCCAAGACCTACGGCAAGGTCGGCGGCTTTGCGCATCTGGCGACGCTGGTCAAGCGCTTGCGCGCGCAGCGACCGGGCGCGCTGCTGCTTGACGGCGGCGACACCTGGCAGGGCTCCGCCACCGCCCTGTGGAGCAAGGGGCAGGACATGGTCGATGCCTGCAAGCTGCTCGGCGTGGACATGATGTCGGGGCACTGGGAATTCACCCTGGGTGACAAACGAGTGCAGGAAATCGTCGTCAAGGATTTGAAAGGCAGGATCGAGTTTCTGGCGCAGAACATCAAGACCACCGACTTCGGCGATCCGGTGTTCCCGCCCTACGCGATGCGCGAGATGAATGGCGTGCAAGTCGCAGTAATCGGCCAGGCCTTCCCTTACACGCCGATCGCCAACCCGCGCTACATGATGGCCGACTGGACCTTCGGCATCCAGGACGAGAACATGCAGAAGATGGTCGACGAGGTGCGCGCCAAGGGCGCGAAAGTCGTCGTCGTCCTCTCGCACAACGGCATGGATGTCGACCTCAAGATGGCCACTCGCGTCACCGGCATCGACGCCATTCTCGGCGGGCACACCCATGACGGCGTGCCGCAGCCGGTCACGGTGAAGAATGCCGGCGGACAGACGCTGGTCACCAACGCCGGCTCCAACGGCAAGTTCCTCGCCGTGCTCGACTTCGACGTACGTGGCGGGAAGGTTCAGGATTTTCGCTACAAGCTCCTGCCGATCTTCTCCAATTTGCTGCCGGCCGATGCCGAAATGGCGGGCTATATCGACAAGGTGCGGGCGCCGCACAAGGCAAAGTTGGAAGAAAAACTTGCGGTGACCGAAGGCCTGCTCTATCGCCGCGGCAACTTCAACGGCAGCTGGGACCAGTTGATTCTGGATGCGATCATGGAAGTGAAGGGCGCCGACATCGGCTTCTCGCCCGGCTTCCGCTGGGGCACCACCTTGCTGCCGGGCAGCGCGATCACCTTCGAACACCTGATGGACCAGACCGCGATCACCTATCCCTACTCGACCCTGAACGAGATGAAGGGCGAGCGGGTCAAGGAAATCCTCGAAGACATCGCCGACAACCTCTACAACCCGGACCCTTACTACCAGCAGGGCGGCGACATGGTGCGCGTCGGCGGCATGAACTACACCTGCGACCCCAACGCCAAGGCGGGAAGCCGCATTTCCGACATGCGCCTGCATGACAAGCCAATGGCGGCGGACAAGACCTACAAGGTTGCCGGCTGGGCGCCGGTCGATCCCTCGGCGACGGGTGAACCAGTGTGGGACGTCGTCGGCCGCTGGCTGAAAGACAAGAAAACCGTCAGCACGCGCAAGGTCAATGTGCCGAAGCTGATCGGCATGAAAGGCAATCCCGGCATCGCCTGAATCGCCGGTCGCGGAAAACCGCAAGAAAGGCTGGACACGCCAACATCATGACTGCGATTTCGGATGTAAGAATCAGATGCGGCCACTGCCGGGCCGTTTTCCCCAGCCCCATCGCTTTCGGCGACCTCGAGTCTCTCGAGCGCGCCATCGCGGCGGGACTTCAGGCGAGTTGTCCGTCGTGTGGACAGGTGGTCATCTGCACCATGAAAAACATGATGTGGCGCTATGCAGACGGGACTCCTGGCGGAGTATCGGCGTAAGCAAATTCATTCCCATGTGGCGACGCGTCTCGCAAGTCCGCTTGGTGCGTCCCGGATGACCACAAGAACGGTCTAGCGTCGCCTCACCGCTGCTCGACAGCCGCGCGTCGCCGGCTCGATTGCCGATTCGGCGCGAACTCCGGCAGAAATTTGCTACATTCTGACCCATGAGCATAAACATCGCCCAACTGCTTTTGCGCGCCGCGCACGTGCACCCGGAGCTCCCCGCACTGGCCCGCGGCGAGCGCCTGCTGGCAAGCTATACCGAACTGGCAGCGCGCGTCGGCCGCCTTGCCGCTGGTCTGGCGGCGCGGCTGCAGCCGAATGACCGCGTCGGCCTGGTGATGAAGAACTGCCCGCAGTACGTCGAGCTGATGTTCGCCTGCTGGCACGCGGGCTTGGCCGCGGTGCCGATCAACGCCAAGCTGCATCCGAAGGAGTTGGAGTTCATCCTCGCCGACAGCGGCGCGCGCCTGTGCTTCGCCAGCGCCGACCTCTGCGCCGCCTTGGCCCCGCTCGCCGTTGCCGGCCTGCAGGAGGTGATCGACGTCGACGGCCAGGCCTACACTGGGCTTTGCGCCGCCGAGGCCATGCCGGTCGCGTCGCGCGCAGCCGACGATGCAGCCTGGCTGTTCTATACCAGCGGCACCACCGGCCGGCCCAAGGGCGTGACCCTGACCCATCGCAACCTGATGGCGGCAATCCTCAACTATCTATCCGACGTCGACACCATCGCCCCCGGCGACGCCATCATCCACGCCGCACCGATGTCGCACGGCTCGGGCTTTTACATGCTGCCCCACGTCGCCCGCGCCGGGCTCAACGTGGTGCCCGATTCGGGCGGCTTCGATCCGACCGAAATTTACGCGCTGCTAAGGGCACACCGCGGCGTGACGATGTTCGCCGCGCCGACCATGGTGAAGCGTCTGGTCGATCACCCGGGCGATGTCGATACCGCCGGACTCAAGACCATTGTCTATGGCGGCGGACCGATGTACGTAGCCGACTGCAAGGCGGCGCTGCGGCGCTTCGGCTACAAGCTGGCGCAGATCTACGGTCAGGGCGAATCGCCGATGACCATCACCTGCATGGACAAGGCCATTCACGCCGATACCGCGCACCCGCGCTACGAGCAGCGCCTGGCCTCGGTCGGCCATGCCTTCACCGGGGTTGAAGTCAGAGTCGCGGACGCCGATGACCGGCCGCTGCCCAGCGGCGAGATCGGCGAGATCCTGGTGCGCGGTGACGTGGTGATGGCCGGCTACTGGAACAATCCCGCCGCCAGCGCCGAGACCTTGCGCGGCGGCTGGCTGCATACGGGGGATGTCGGCAGCATCGACGAAGACGGCTTCCTCACGCTGAAAGACCGCAGCAAGGACGTGATCATCTCCGGCGGATCCAACATCTACCCGCGCGAAGTCGAGGAAGTGCTGCTGCGGCATCCGGCGCTGAGCGAGGTCTCGGTGGTAGGCCAGGCCGATCCCGAATGGGGCGAGATCGTGATCGCCTTCATTGTTCCGCGCGGGGCGGCGCCCGACAGCGCAGAACTCGACGCCCTGTGCCTGGACAACATCGCCCGCTTCAAGCGGCCGAAGCGCTATGTCGTGGTCGAGTCCCTGCCGAAGAACAACACAGGCAAGGTGCTCAAGACGCGGCTGCGCGAAATGCTGTCGGCGTCGGGCCCTGCAAGCCCCGCGTGACGACACACGTCGCGAACCCGATGCTCCGCTGATCAGGTCGATGCGAGCGGGGCTGCGCCGGCACCGCTCTGGTTGCCATCCCCGCTCTTGACGGCATCGTGGTCATTTTCTGCAAGCGCCGCCAGCATCCGGCGGGCCTGGTTCTGCATGGCCCGGTAGGAACCTTCCCAGCCGCCCGCGTTCGGTGTCGTCGAGGCCAATTGGCGCACCAGTGTCGCGAGAGTTTTCGCGCGCTGGCGTTCCCGCTCCAACTCAGCGAGCGCCTCCTCGTATTCCGCCGCGTACACGAACTCCACCCTGCGGTCCTGGCAGATTCCGACGCACGTCTGCGGAGCCTCGATTTTTCCGCAGCCGATGCATTGCCACGCCTTGACATGCTCAACCATGGTATTCACCTGTCGAAAAAGGGCGGGGGTCCGCTCCGGCAGCACCGACAGCCAGGAGGCCGCTCATCGTCCGGTGTGTCGCATTACGCGCGGCAAGAGCTGCGCTCGATGACTTCGGCGAATTTGCGAAATATGAACGGATCGAATTTTATATTTTCCTCGGTGCGCAATATTTCCATGATTTCGTCATGGTTTCTGGCTCTCTGGTAAATGCGCGGCGTCGCCATCGCGTCATAACTGTCTGCGATCGACAGGATGCGGGAAAGCAGAGGAATACTTTCCCCTGCCAGGCCGTCGGGATAGCCGGCGCCGTTAAAGTACTCATGGTGATGGCGGATCACGGTTCCAATCTGCTCGGCATTCGGCAGCTGTGTGGCGCAGGCGATGCGCTGGCCCCGGATGGAATGGGTTGTTATCGCTTCCCATTCGTCCTGATCAAGGCTGGCTGGCTTTAAGAGGACACTGTCCGGAATGCCAATCTTGCCGATGTCGTGCAAGACAGAGCTGATGCGCAGCATGGTGATGTCGGTTGCGGACAGGCCGCAGGCAATGCCGAGTTCGCAGGCAAGGAGATCGACCCGGTCGCAATGAAAACGCGTGTAAGGGTCGCGTTCGTGCAAGGCAACCGAAAGCGCTCTTGTAAATCCCGACAACGCCTCGAAACTTGCTACATCTTCCATGGCATCTCCATTACGACCTGCGGGCTGGCTTGCCGCCGTCAGGCCTTGACCACCGACACTTTAAATCTAAATTGAGTCTGTAATCGCATTTTGTTGCACGGGAGTTTGGCGACGGTCAATCGCGATCCAGAGGCCATATTTCCGCTCAGCAAAAATCCCGGCTCGCCGTGACCAGGCGCCCGAGCAGCTCGCTGTGATCGAACAGGCGCCTGGCAATCAGATGCACCACCGCATGCTCGCCCTCGCCTTCGCGCTGCAAAGTTCCGGCCACGCCCAATAGGCGGCTGCCGAGCAGGAGTCGGCGCTGGCGGGACGCCAAATCATTGAATACCACCACGTTGGCGAACCCGGTTTCGTCTTCCAGCGTGACGAAGATGACGCCATTGGCCGTGCCCGGCCGCTGGCGGCAGGTAACGATGCCGGCGCAGCGCACCACGGCGTTGTTGTCGCTCGCACGCAAATCCATCGCCGACAGGTAGCGTCTCGCCACGAGCCGCGAGCGCAACAGCGCCAGCGGATGGCGACCGAGGCTGAGGCCGAGGCTGCGATAGTCGGCAGCAATGCCTTCGCCCTCGCGTGGCGCGGAAAAATTCACGAGCTCTTCGCGCGGCGCGACACCGGCGAACAGATCGCGCTGCAGCGGAATCGCTGCCGCCGCCCATGCCGCCTGGCGCCGGTGCCCAGCCAGTTGCACCAGGGCACCGGCGGCGGCCAGCGCATCAAGATCGGCACGGACAAGGTCCGCGCGCTTGGCCAGATCGGCCAGATCGATAAACGGCGCTGCCTCGCGCGCCGCGACGATGCGGCTGCCCGCCGCCGCGACGAAGTTGCGTACCTGCTGCAAGCCGAGGCGCACGCTGGCAAGCTGATCGCCTTCCAGCGTACTGTCCCAGTCGCTCAGCGTGACATCCACCGGCCGCACCTCCACGCCGTGACGGCGCGCGTCCTGCACCAGTTGCGAGGCGGAATAGAAACCCATCGGCTGCGAGTTCAGCAGTCCGAGCAGAAAGGCCGCCGGTTCGTGCCGCTTGAGCCAGGCCGAGACATACACCAGCAGCGCAAAACTGGCCGCATGCGATTCCGGAAAACCGTAGTCGCCGAAGCCTTCGATCTGGCGGTACAGCGCCTCGGCGAAGTCGTCGGCATAGCCGCGCTCGCGCATGCCATTGATCAGCTTGTCGCGGAATGGGCCCAGCCCGCCCTTTCGCTTCCACGCTGCCATGGCGCGACGCAGTTGATCCGCTTCGCCGGGCGTGAAGCCGGCGGCAACGATGGCGATCTGCATCGCCTGCTCCTGGAAGATCGGTATGCCCAGGGTGCGTTCGAGCACGCCGCGCACCGCTTCCGAGGGATAGCTGACCGGCTCGAGGCCCTGCCGCCGCCTGAGATACGGGTGCACCATGTTGCCCTGGATCGGCCCCGGGCGCACCAGCGCCACTTCGATCACCAGGTCGTAGAAGCAGGCGGGCCGCAGGCGCGGCAGCATGGCCATCTGCGCCCGCGATTCGACCTGGAACACGCCGACCGTATCGGCCCGCGAGACCATGGCGTAGGTTGCCGCATCCTCGGCCGGCACGTCGGCCAGGGCGAACGGCTTGCCGTGCCGGCGCTCCACCGCAACGAGCATGCGGCGAATCGCGCTGAGCATGCCCAGCGCCAGCACATCGACTTTCATCAGGCCCAGCGCATCGATGTCGTCCTTGTCCCACTGGATCACGGTGCGCTCCGGCATCGCGGCATTTTCCACCGGCACCAGGCGATCGAGCCGCGAGCGCGCGATGACGAAGCCGCCGACATGCTGCGACAAATGGCGCGGAAAACCGATCAGCATTTGTGAAATCGCCAGCCAGCGTTGCACCTTGGGCTGCTCCGGATCGAGCCCGGCTTCGGCAAAGCGCTGCGGCAGTTCGTCGCGTTTTTCCCACCAGGCCAGATTGCCGGCCAGGCGGTCGATGGCCGCCAGCGGAAAGCCCAGCGCCCGCCCGGCATCGCGCAGCGCGCTGCGGGTACGGTAAGTGATCACGGCGGCGGCCAGCGCCGCACGTTCGCGGCCGTACTTGGCGTAGATGTACTGGATGACTTCCTCGCGCCGCTGGTGTTCGAAATCGACATCGATATCCGGCGGCTCGTTGCGTTCCTTCGAAACGAAGCGCTCGAACAACATCGCGGCCCGCGCCGGATCGACTTCGGTGACATACAGCGCGTAGCACACCGCCGAGTTCGCCGCCGAGCCGCGCCCCTGGCACAGGATGCCCTGTCCACGCGCCCAGGCGACGATGTCATGAACGGTCAGAAAATACGGCGCATAGGTCATCTCGGCGATCAGCCGCAGTTCGTGTTCGACCTGCGCCAGCACCTTGTCCGGCACGCCGGCCGGATAACGCCGCGCGAGGCCTTCTATGGTCAACTGCCGCAGCCAGGAGTCCGGCGTTTCTCCCGCCGGCACCACCTCTTCCGGATACTCGTAGCGCAGTTCGTCGAAGGAAAAATTGCAGCGTGCGGCGATCTTCAACGTCTCGGCCAGCAGCTCGGACGGGTACAGGCGTGCCAGCGCCAGGCGTGAGCGCAGGTGGCGTTCGCCGTTGGCGAACAGCGCCTCGCCCGCCGCCGCCACCGTGGTGTTGAGGCGCAAGGCGGCCAGCACGTCCTGCAGCGGCCGCCTTGAGCGCGCATGCATGTGCACGTCGCCGGTGGCGACCAGCGGCAGATGCGTCGCCGCCGCCAGTTCGCGCAAAGCGATGAGGCGCTCATGGTCGTCGGGCCGCAGATGCCGCTCGAAGGCGATCCAGGCGCGACCGGCGAAGTGTTCACCCAGCCAAGTCGCATCGGTGACCCAAATCGCCGTCTCGCCAGCGCCGACTCCTGAAGGAACCCACAGCGCCAGGCAATCCGGCACGCCGCCGCCGTCCCAGCCGGCAAGATCGTTGCGCGTCAGATGGTAGGCGCCTTTCCCCGCGCGCCGCCGACCTAGCGTCACCAGCGCCGAAAGATTGCCGTAGCCGGCACGATTCTGCGCCAGCAGCACCAGCTTCATGCCGCAGACGAGGCGCAGTTCGGTGCCGTGGATCAGTTGCAGCGCCGCGGCCCGCGCCGCCAGATGCGCGCGCACGCTGCCGGCGAAGCTGCATTCGTCGGTGATCGCCAGCGCCGCATAGCCCAGCCGCACCGCCCGCGCCACCAGTTCCTCGGCGTGCGACGCGCCGCGCAGGAAACTGAAGTTGGAAATGCAGTGGAGTTCGGCGTAGGCCGGAAGGGATGTCATGGCGCGGGCGATAACTGTGTTTATATACAGTCTAGCGCAAACTTCATCGACCCGCGTGCGCCCCCCCATTTCCTGTCGGACGACGGCTTTCCCGGAAAGGAGGTAGCCCGCAGTTGCGTGGCGGGAACGGACACGGCACACTCTGTCCGATGACTCAAATCAGCCCTGCGTCCCAAGCGAGGAAACCCCGTCGCATCAAGGCGCGCTTCATAGCCCCCCTCGCTGTCGTGCTCGTCTTCATCATGGGCGTGTTTACAGTTGCCATCTTGCGGGTCGAGGCCAACATCCGCGACCAGGATATCGCCGAGCGCACAGCGGCCGTGGAAAAGCTTTTCGTGCAGAAGCTGGACAAAGACACCAACCTGATGATCGCGACGATGCGCGCGATGATGACCAATCAGTCCATCGAGCGGGCATTCCGCAACCTTGACCGCTCCGCTCTGTCCCAACAGCTAAGCCCCTTGTTCGCCAACCTGCGCGACAAGCACCACATCACACACCTGTATTTCACCGGCCCGGACCTGATCAACCTCTATCGATTCCACAGTCCCGATGAGTTCGGCGACGAAATCGATCGGCTCACGACGATCAAAGCGAGAAAACAACAGGACGCGGTACACGGCCTCGAACTGGGGGCTCTGGGGACACTTACGCTCAGGCTGGTGATGCCCTGGCGCCATAACGGCCAGGTGCTCGGCTACCTCGAGATCGGTGAAGAGATCGAGCATCTGATCAGCGAAATCAAGGATAGCCTGTCGGTGGACATGCTGGTCCTAGTCGACAAGCGCATGGTGTTGCCGCAGCAATGGCAGCGCGGCCAGGCCATGATGAAGCGCGAGGGAAACTGGGACCGCTTCACGAGCTACGTGGCGCTGGCGCAAACGATCGATCTGCTGCCCGTTGCACTGAACGACCTCACGCTTCGGAAGCTGCTTGTCGAAGGGACCGCGGAAATCGAAGACCACGGGCGGTCATTGCATCTCTCCGTCGTTTCCCTCACGGACGTCGGCCGGCGCCACATCGGCGACCTGGTGGTGATTCGCGACATCACCGCGCTGGAATCTGCCTTTCAATGGTCGATCGTCGCCGTTACGACGATCGGCCTGCTGGCGGCAATTGGGGTACTCGGAGTGTTCTACCTTGCCCTCGACCGGGTTGAGAGCGACTACCGGCGCCAGCACGACCTCGAGCACCAGTTGCTGCGCTTCAATGCCGAGTACGGCCGCATCCTGCAGCTAGAGAAACTGTCGGCACTGGGTACCATGGTTGGCAGCATCGCCCACCAGTTGAACAATCCGCTCGTCGGCGTGGTGAACCTGGCCCAACTGGCAGAACGCGAGCCCGACAATCCGGCGCGCACACGCGAGTTGCTGGGCGAGATTCGCGGTGCCGGGGAGGATTGCCGCGCCTTCGTCAAGCGCATGCTGGCATTTTCCAAGGTCTCCTGTTTCGACAGCAAACCGACTCCGATGGCGGAACTGATCGAGGACACGGTGCTGCTGTTCCGCCAGACCGAAAACAAGCATCTGCCGGTCGAGACGAAGTTACCGGACGAACCGGTCGTGCTGACGATCGATCCGATCCTGATCCGCCACGCCTTGTTCAACCTGCTGGTCAACGCGGCTCAGGCCACGACAGACAACGGCGCCATTGTCATCACCCTGGAACGAGAACAGGATCCAATGCGCGGAGTGCCTGGCTGGTCGCTGGCAGTGAGCGATCACGGCCGGGGCATGCCGCCCGAGGTGATGGAAAAAATCTTCGTGCCTTTCTACACCACGCACAGCGACGGCACCGGCCTTGGCCTGCCGGTCGTGCAGCATGTCGCGCTGCTGCACGGCGGGCAGGTGAGCGCAAGCAGCAAACCGGGGCATGGCACGCGAATTGCGGTCTGGTTGCCAAATTCCTTGCCCGACTTACCCCTCAACCAATAATGGCCCCAACCGACATGCTGCCCAAAATCCTTGTCGTCGATGACGATCGCCACACCCGCCTTCTGCTCGACCGACTATTGCCCAAGACAGCGCTGGTGAGCCTTGCTACCGACGGCGCAGAAGCACGCCAGTTGTTCGCGGCCGAGGATTTCAACCTGGTGCTGATGGATCAGCGCCTTCCCGGTGACAATGGCATCGACCTGCTGCGCGAGTTCCGCGCGCGCCGGCCGCATCTGGTGGGCATTCTGATGACCGGGTTCGCCGACGTGCGCGATGCCGTAGCCGCGGTGCGCGAGGGAGTGTTCGATTATCTGACCAAGCCCTTTGAAGACCTGGAAGCCCTGGAAGCCGTCATCGGCAAGGCGCTGGAACTCGACCGGGCCTATCGCGAAATCCATGGACTGCGCGCCCGCCTCGCCAGCGAATCGGACGCGCCGGCATTCATCGGCCAGTCTCCTGCCATGGAACGCGTACTCGGCCAGATCCGCCAGGTCGCCGGCCTCGACACTACGGTGTTGCTGGAAGGTGAAAGCGGTACCGGCAAGGAACTCGCCGCCAAACTGATTCACTCCCTGAGCGCGCGTGCCACAAATCTCTTTCTTGAGGTCAATTGCGGCGGACTGCCGGAAACCCTGCTGGAAAGCCTGCTGTTCGGCTATGAAAAAGGCGCCTTTACCGGAGCCAACCAGGCCAATGCCGGCTACTTTGAAAAGGCGCACAAGGGCACCTTGTTCCTCGACGAAATCGCCGACATGAGCCCGAAGCTGCAAAGCAGCCTGCTGCGCGTATTGCAGGATCACAGCTTCACTCGCATCGGCAGCACCCAGCCCCGCCAAGCCGACTTTCGCCTGATCTGCGCTACCAACCGTCCCCTGCTTGCCGAGGTCAAGGCCGGTCGATTTCGGGAGGACCTTTACTACCGTATCGCGGTGGTGTCTGTGACCATGCCGCCGTTGCGCGAGCGCACTGGCGACATCGTGCCGCTGGCCGCGCATTTCCTCGATTTTTACAGCACCAAATTTGGCAAGACTTGCGGGCCGCTCACACCCGCCGCCCTGCAGGCGCTGGAAAGCTGTCGTTGGGAAGGCAATGTGCGTCAGCTCCAGCACTGCATCGAGCGTGCAGTGGCACTGCATGCGAGCGGCCCGATCGATACCCTGCACTTGTTTCCGACCGGCGATCCCTCCACCGATGCGCCGCTCACCGAAGAGACGGCGGTGGCCGCGCTCCGCTATCAGGACGCGCGCGCCGATTTTGAACGCGAATATTTTCTGCGTCTGCTCGACGCGGCCGGGGGCAACGTGTCCGAAGCTGCGCGTCTGAGCGGCATCCCACGACAGAATTTGTACGTACGCACGAAACGCTGGGGAATTGTCACCGATAAGTGACAGATGTCACTATTAAGTGACATCCAGAACCCCTTGTGGGCGAGAATCGACTGGCAATTCAGCCAGAAAGCAACAGAGCCTGCTGGCATGGGGATTGCTCCTATTCCCGCCAATAGCCTAAATATATAAGGGGATCATGATGAGAAAGACCATTTTCGGGGGCCTGCTGATGCTGGCATCCGTGTTCCTGATTTACGGATGCACGCAGACCGGTGTCAAGAGTTATCCGAACACGCCGGTCAAGGGCGTGGTCGAGGATGGCAGCAAGGAGACCTTCCAGAAGGTGGTCGACGCCACGGTCTGGCTGATCCCGGCGACGGATGTGGCGGCGATGGGCAAGACACCGGTCGAGATCAAGAAAGATTCGAAGAACGACGAACCCCTTGAAGACAATCTGGCAGCCAACCGCGGGCGCTACCTGAATGCAAAGACCAATGCCAGGGGCGAGTTCAGCTTTGCCGACGTGCCCGGCGGCAAGTACTTCGTCTACGTGGAACCCGCCACCAGCAAGTACCTGCCTGGCGGGGACAAGTCGCGCAAGTCCATGGGCACCGATGAACTGGGTGCCGCACCCTTGTTGATCAAGATTTCCGGCAACGTGCCGGCGAATGCCACCTACATCGGCAGTTCCGCCTGCATCGAGTGCCACGAAGACCAGAAGCACTTTACCGGTACCCTGCACCGGCTGGGCATCACGGTCATCGGCAAGCCGGGCAAGCTGCAGGACTTCTCGCGCTTTCCGGAGTTCAACAAGGGCCTGAACCTGCTCATGGCCGGCACCAAATTCTGGTTCTACGGTTTCGACAAGACCCGCAGTTTCGACAAGTACCAGATCAGCACCAAGGCCCCCGCCGATGCTTCCAGCGTGAGCTTCACCGCCACCTTCTACAAGGATGCCGATGGCAAGCTCAAGTTTCGCACCGAGAACGCCAAGGATCCCAAGGACACGCCGCGCGTCTATCCGGTGGAACTGACCTACGGTGGCGGCGTGTACAAGCAGCGCTACCTGTTCCGTGTCGGCGCCAACCTGTTCCCCTTCGTGCAGTTCAACCAGAACGGCGATGACTCCTTTGCCGACCGCGGCCGCAAGCCCTGGCGCGATTACCATGCCGACTGGCTGTTCAACGAAGAAACCAAGAAACTGGCCAATCCATCGCAGGCGAAATCCTTCGACAAGGAATGCGCGTCCTGTCACTACAACGGCTACACGCTGACCAAGAACGCCGCGGGCGACTATATCGCCGGCTCATCCAACGATCGCAACGGCGAGATGGACATCGATGGCGACGGCAAGCCCAACGAGATCAACATGGGTTGCGAAACCTGCCACGGTCCCGGCTCGGTACACGACAAGGCGAAAGAGATCGACATGCCATCCACCATCGTCAGCCCGAACAAGCTGGCCGCGGAACGGGCCTCGACGATCTGCGTCCAGTGCCACAGCCGGCCCCAGGGCAACCTGAAGAACGACCAGCCGGTCAATACCGCCAACAAGATGATGCTGCCGGGCACGTCCCGCAATACCTACCTCAAGGAATACACCACGCGCGAGGATGCCGCCAAGGGTGACTACTGGGCGGATGGACTGCACTCCAAGGCCCACCACCAGCAGGGCACGGACTTCATCAAGTCGTCCAAGTACCGCAACGGCAACCATCTGGTCTCGTGCGCCGACTGCCACGATACGCATGGCAATGCCAAGTTCGCGCACCAGTTGAAGGCCGATGCGAGCAAGCCGGAATCCTGCACCAGCTGCCACAAGAACAGGACCGACCTGAAGGCACACCTTGCCGACAAGGCCAAGTGCACGGTGGACGCGAGCAAGATCACCTGTTCCGACTGCCACAACACCAAGACCATGCAGACCGGCGCCGGCTTCGGCAAGGGCCTCACGGGCAAGGACGGCAAAAACTTCTGGATGAACGACATCACCTCGCACCTCTACGATGTTCCGCGCAAGGACAACAAGGGCGTGAAGGGACTGGCACCGGGCTCGGCAATGCCGATCCCCTATACCAAGCCTTGCGGCGCAGCCTGCCACGACACCAAGAACCTATAACCGGGACTTCGGCTTCACCCAAAACCGCCGGCATGTCCGGCGGTTTCTTATTTCGGATGCCATGGACAAATCAACCTGCTTCGCGTCACAATTCCAGCCATGAATCCCGACGGCAGCGTTGCCTTCTTTGACAAGCAGTTTCAGCGGCAGGTTCGCGACCAGGACTTCACGCTCAATCCGTTCGAACTGGCCGCCCTGCCGCACCTGAAGGGACGCGTGCTCGATTTCGGTTGCGGCCTGGGGAATCTGGCGATCGCAGCGGCGCAGCGCGGTTGTTCGGTCGCGGCGCTGGATGCCAGCCCATCCGCGATCAGCCATCTGCGGCAGCGTGCCCTTGACCAGGCCCTGCCGGTCGAGGCCGTCGAAGCCGACCTGCGGAGTCACGAGCTCGGCGAAGACTTCGATTGCGTAATCTCCATCGGCCTGCTGATGTTCTTCGACTGCCCGACGGCATCGCGCGTCCTGTCGATGCTGCAGGCGCGGGTCCGCCCCGGCGGCGTTGCGATCATCAATGTCCTCGTCGAGGGCACCACCTATCTCGACATGTTCCAGCCGGGCCACTACTGTCTGTTCGCGCGGGACGAGATGGCAAGCCGATTCGCAGACTGGGACATCATTCACTCCGAATTCAGCGATTTCGATGCGCCGAACCAGCGCATCAAGTCCTTCGTCACGCTGATTGCCCGGAAGCCCGAGCGGCAGAAAGACTAGCGGCCCATCGTTCCATGGCTTCTCGAAAAATCGCGGTGAAATCTTTAGATACAAATCGGACCCCTGTCCGGTCAACAGAATGCCGTCACCCGCGTTATTTGCCGTATGCGGCACCATCGCCGAGTAGCGGGAGATACAAGCAATGAAAACCTCAACCTCAATTTTGCTCGCCGGATCGTTGTTTCTTGCTCTGGGCGGTCTGATCCCGGCACAAGCCGCGGTCGACGAAGACGCGGCTCAGTCGCTGGCCAAGAAGAATGACTGCTTCAAGTGCCACGCCATCGACAAGACCAAGAAGGGGCCGTCCTACAAGAAGATCGCCGCCAAGTACCAGGGCAAGGCCGACGGCGAAGAGAAGGTCATCAAGAACATCACCACCGGCCCCAAGGTCAAGCTCGAGGACGGTACGGAAGAAGAGCACAAGATCATCGACACCAAGGATCCGAAGCAACTGAAGAATCTGTCGCAGTGGATTCTGTCGCGCTGAGAGTTCCCTGACCAATCCAGCAAGGACCAAAGGCGGTGGAGTTCCGGCCACCGCCTCTTGGTGTGCTGGCGCACTGAGTCCGTCACTTCATGAGGCTAGATTGCGGAGTGTCGGCATGGGCCGGCACGCAGCAGCCGCTGCAATTCAAATTGCAGGGAGAATGACATGAAACGTCTGGTTGTCGCCGGCCTGTTGGTCGGGTCTATCGCGGTCGCGGTCTCGCTGACGGCCAATGCGGCGATTGACGTCGATGCCGCCCAGTCGCTGGCCAAGAGGAATGACTGCTTCAAGTGCCATGCCATAGACAAGGCCAAGAAGGGCCCCTCCTACAAGAAGATCGCCGCCAAGTACAAGGGCAAGGCCGATGGCGAAGACAAAGTCATCAAGAACATCACCACCGGCCCCAAGGTCAAGCTCGAGGACGGCAGCGAAGAAGATCACAAGATCATCGATACCAAGGATCCGAAAGAGCTGAAGAACTTGGCGCAATGGCTTCTTTCGCTCTGACGGCAGGCGCGGTTCATTTCTTCGCACCGAGTCCGACGCGAAACTTTTCAAGCCGGACCTCATAGTCGACGGCGTCGCCGTAATCCAGGAAACGGGCATAGCGCACGTTGGTGCCGAGCATCTTGCGCGCGTGTTTGATCGGACAGAAATATTCCTCGGTGCGCGCGACGATTTCGGCCACGTAAGCGATCAGGCCACTGCCGTAGGCGCAATAAGTGCAGTGGAACTTTTCGACGAAATTGAGATATTCGAGCTGTTGCCGATCAAACACGATGTAGTCGGCACGACGCACCTTGGCAACCCCGTAAATGGGGAAACACGTCGCCTGGTAGAAGCTGACGCACAGATCGAGAACCAGCATCGGAAGGAGCATGGCATAGATGATCGGCCCGGTGATCAGATTTTGCGGACGGTAAGCAACCACCCAGCGGAAAAATCCGGTCTTTAGCCGGCGATGCGCCTCCCGGATGGAATGCTCAAATTCGACGCGCTTGCCCTTGATCTCGAAGATCGCGTTGGCCTCCTGGTCGTGGAGCGCCACGCTCAGATCCTCTTCGAGTGCGGATATCTGGTCAAGCAAATGGCGAATGCGATCGTTCATTAATGATGGCTCCGGTTCCTGCAAGGCTCCACTCTAACAGCCCAGTCCCGCAATCACGCGGCGGCGGGACTGTCATTGGCCGATTTGGTCAGCCCCCATACCGGTTTTGCGGTATCACGAATACGGTGACTTCGGTATGTCCATAGCTTCTTGCATCCGGCAGAATTACCTTAGGGTTTCGTGAAACGATTTTCTTGTATGGGTTCCGGATGCCAATCATGATCGGGCAAGGCTTGACAGCGCTGCAGGAGACAGGATCGACGCGAGGCATGTTTGCCCGCGCCGCGAACTTGGCGACAGAGCTTGAGTGCGGCACCCTGGTTCTTGATCGCGGGGGCAAAATCCTCGGTTGCGGCGAGTTCGCGGAGGAAATATTCAGGACGAGCCCGGCCCGGTTGCTGGGCCGGAGAATTTCAGATTTCATCGCGGGGCTGAGTCTCGGCAGGAGTTCGCCGAGCTATAGCGCGCGATATCTCGACTACCTTTGTACCAACGGCGAGTGGCACAAGTTCGATGCGAAGGATGCCGGCGGACAAAGGTTTACCGTTGAACTCATCTTGTCCCATGGGGTGGCGGAAGGTCGCGAGGTTTTTTTCCTCACGGCGCGCCGACCCGGGGAACAAGCGGGTTCCTAGTTCCGGATTCGGAGGCATGTCATGCATTCTGTGTATTCCGTGGGCGCCGTCCGACCGCCCGCGGCTGATTCCGCCGCCAGCGGCGGTCAACGCGCCGTGGAAGGCGCTTTGCGGGTAAATCGGGAGCGGCTGGAGCAGATTTCCATTGATGATCCTCAGCGTGAAAACCTTGTTCGACTGGGCACGCTGATCAGGGATCTTTGCAGGACGCGAGACTGTTCGTCCGGCACCAGGACCACGCCACGGGCTTTCTGCCTCAGTTGCCGCTGTCTCAATGCGACACAAGGGCAATGCTCCAGGCAGCCGCTGGATCGCTGCCTGCTGTTGAAGGGGGCGGGCCTGCGAATTGTGCATCCGCCCTTTACAGAGACGCTGATGTAGCCGGCAAGCGGCCTTGGCACCGCGCAACCGGTTGCTGCAGGCCGTCGTCGCGCGACATTGAAAATGAGTAATTTCATGCGGGCGATGATTCTCGACCAGCCCGGCGTGCCGTTGCGCATGGTGGAACTGCCGGTACCGCAACCCGGGCAGGGTGAGATTCTTGTCGCCGTGGAAGCTTGCGGGGTTTGCCGTACCGACCTGCATCTGGTCGACGGCGAATTGCCCAATCCCTCGCGTCCGGTGATACCCGGGCATGAAATCGTCGGCCGCGTCGCGACCGTTGGCAAGGGTGTCACAGGCTTCATGACCGGTCAGCGGGTCGGCATTCCCTGGCTCGGCTGGACCTGCGGCGAATGCCGGTTCTGCCTCAGTGGCCGCGAGAACCTCTGCGCTGCCGCACGCTTCACCGGCTGCCAGATTCATGGCGGCTATGCCGAATACACCGTCGCCGACGCGCGCTATTGTTTTTCGCTGCCCGATGCCGGCGACGCCGCGCTGCTGGCCCCGCTGTTGTGCGCCGGCCTGATCGGCTACCGCGCCCTGCGCCTGGCCGGCGAGTCGCAACGGGTGGGTATTTTCGGCTTCGGCGCCGCCGCCCACATCGTGGCCCAAATACTGAAATTCCAGGGACGGGAATTCCACGCTTTCACGCGTCCGGGCGATCTCGCCAATCAGGACTTTGCGCGCAGCCTGGGCGCCGCCTGGGCGGGCGGCACCGACCAGACGCCACCCGTGCCGCTCGATGCGGCGCTGATCTTTGCGCCGGCCGGAGCACTGGTGCCCATGGCCTTGCGCCATGTTGAAAAAGGCGGCTGCGTGGTTTGCGCGGGCATCCACATGAGCGACATACCCGCCTTCCCCTATGAAATCCTCTGGGGCGAGCGCAGCATCCGCTCGGTGGCCAACCTGACCCGCCGCGACGGCCTCGATTTCCTCGAACTCGCGCCGCGGATACCGGTCCGCACCGAAATTCACCGCTTCCCGCTGGCGGCGGCCAACGAAGCCCTTGGGCAGTTGCGCCGCGGCGAGTTTCAGGGGGCGGCGGTGTTGGTGACGGCTCAACAATGAAAGAGGAACCGCGATGAATACCCTGACCAAACTTGCGCTCGGCATGATGGGGCAATTGCGGCCCAAGCCGCCCGAAGGAGACCCGGCGACGTCAATCACACTGCCGCCGGCGGTGCAGCAAGGCGGCCTGCCGCTGCTGGACGCACTGGCCAAGCGTCACTCGTCGCGCGAGTTTGCGCGCGAACCCCTGCCCATGGCTGTGCTCTCGAATCTGCTGTGGACGGCCTATGGCATGAACCGGCCGGATGGCGGACGCACAGCGCCCTCGGCGTTGAATGCGCAGGAGATCGACGTGTTCGTTGCCCTGCCGTCAGGCGCTTACCGTTATGACGCGACGGCGCACCAGTTGCATCTGGTGGCGGCAAGCGACTTGAGGAGCATCACCGGCTACCAGGACTTTGTCGATGAAGCGCCGCTGGACCTGGTGTACGTCGCGGACCATGCGCGGATGGGCATGGTGCCGGTGGCGCAGCGCGAATCCTATGCTTCGGTCGCGGCCGGGGCGATCGCGCAGAACGTATACCTGTTCGCCGCCAGCAGCGGCCTGGCGACGGTGATCCGCGCCTGGATCGACCGCGCGGCGATCAGCGATGCGCTCGGCCTGAGCCACGACCAGCAGGTATTGCTATCCCAGACCGTGGGCTACCCCAAGCAGATTTCCGGGGCGGGAGAATAGCCCCCGGGCTCTCAGGCAAACCAGCCGTGCAGAAACCAGCCGCCGGGCGGGCGCGAGTCACGAAAAATCCATAGCCAGCGGTGTTCGTTGTCGACCGCGACGAAGTAGTCGCGGCGGGCATCGAGCCCGTCCCACCAGCCGGATTCGATGCGTTCCGGGCCGGCGACCAGTGCCAGCGGACCGGCCCGTTGCGGGCGGCCGTGGCTTTCCCGCAAGGCTTCGGGCGGCTCCACCAGCCACAGCGGACGCGGCGGAAGCGAAGGCGCCGGCGCATGGCGGGGCGACGGGCCGCGGCTGGCCCGACTTGCCAGTTCGGGACGATGGTCGGCATGGCAGGCCAGTCCCTGCACGGCTTGCGGCCCCAGGCGCGCCGCCAGGCGATCCATCAGCTCGGCCAGCGCCTCATGCCGCTGTTCCCCGCCATCGAACAAGGCATGGCTGCGATCCTCGCGCGGCTCCGCTTCCTGCACACGCAGGCGCAGCGCCAGCGCCGGGGCGGACAAGGTCAGCGCGTCCAGTCGCTCCTTGAGCACGCGCTCGATGCGTTGGGGTGCGTACACCGGCGCGCTGAAGGCGAGCGGTACCGCAGTAGTCACGCCATGGCCGTGATCGATCAGGCATTCGATCGCGCGTACTGCCGCATTCCGCGGCGCCAGCCAGCCGGCCAGCGCCGCGATCAGGCGGCGCGCGGCGAACAGCAGCACCGGCGCCGCCTCGACCGGAGCCGGCAGTTCCAGCCCCTGCTCGAAATGCTCGGGAAACACGAACCACGGCTGCGGATCGGCAATCTCGCCCAGGGCGCGCGCCAGATCGATGAGGAATGGCTTGCCTAGGCGTGCGCCCAAACCGGCGCGCGGCAGCGCCAGCACATCGCCGATGCGGCGCAGGCCGAAGCCTTCGAGGCGCCGTGCCAATGGCGGTGGCAGTTGCAGCGCGGCCAGCGGCACCGCCGCCAGGGCGGCGCGCGTGGCCGGCAGATCCGGACAGATGACCTCATTGGCGTTACCGCTGCCTGCCCGCGCCAGCCACAACGCGGCCAGCGGCGTCGCCGCCACCGCCAGTTGCGCAGAGAGATCCATGGCGGCCAGATCCTCGCGCACCAGATCCAGCAGCGCCGGCAGGCCGCCGAACAGGCGCAGGCTCCCGGCGATTTCAAGGCGCAGCGCATCCGGCGCGAGATTGACATGCGGCGTGAAGCGGCCGGCCCAGCACGCGAGTGCAGGGGTAGGCAATGTCGTGGGCCGGGTGGCCGACGCTTCAGGCAGCGACGCGGTTTCGCCGTCGGATGTCGGGCAATACAGCGCCAGCCACAGCATGGGGAACACTCTGTAAAAAACCAGCGGGGCGCGCAATATCGAGCAGGATGTCCTGCCGCGCCGGCGGCCCGCGCCGCTTGAGAATCTTCACCTGCAAGCGCCCGCCAATATCCTGCGCCTGCAGTTGCAAGCGCAGGGGCGCAGGGGAAGCTGCGGCCGCAAGTCGTGCGGGGCGGAAGCAAAAAGCCCCGCCGCCGCCCTCGCCTGCCGCCACATGCAAGCGACGCAGGCTATTGGCCGGCAGTTGCGCGCGAAACAGGGCATCCAGCCAGAGCAGCGTGGCTGCGACACCGCCGCAGCGCAGGGCTTCGACTGCGGCCCACAAGGCATCGCGCGGTCGACTTGGAAACACCAGGCGCAGGCAGTCGAGACGAATCCCGGCAGCAGCCCAGGCCGGCGCATGGGCGCAGTACGGCGGCGCGATCAGCACCACGGCTTGGCCGGCACCAGTCAGTGCTGCCAGTGCCGGCAGCAGCAGGCCGAGTTCGCCGATGCCGCTAATGCCACCGTGTTCCGTCAGCAGTTCGGTCAATGCCCCGCGCGGCCAGCCGCCGCCGGGTAATTCGGCATCGAGTCGGGCAAAGCCGGTGGCAAGAGTCGGCGCTGGCGCTACGGCGAAGGCGTCACCACGCCGGATGTCGGTGCGCTCCAGTACTAGGGCCAATGAAGAATTCATGTTGAAAAAACCGGTTAGCCACAGAGGACACAGAGATCACAGAGAACCCAGTGCGAAACGAGAAACCCGGAATGTGAATTGCCGGGAACACCAGTTACGTTTCATTGCTTTTCCTCTGTGATCTCTGTGCCCTCTGTGGCTTGATTCGGGTTTATCGGGTTATTGGGTTCATGCGTTCAATTACAGTGTCTTGCCATCCCGGATCAGGCCGACCGCGATGCCTTCGATGGTCAGCGGCTCCTTGCGCGTATTGATCAGGATGGGCGCGAAGTCGCGGTTCTCGGCGATCAGCTCGACCATGCTGCCGCGCCGCTTGAAGCGCTTGACGGTGACTTCATCGCCCAGCCGGGCGATGACGATCTGGCCGTTGGTCGCCTCGGAGGTGCGATGCACGGCGAGCAGGTCGCCATCGAGAATGCCGGCTTCGATCATCGACAGGCCGCGCACGCGCAGCAGAAAGTCGGCGCGCGGCGTGAACAGCGCAGGATCGATGCGCAACTGGCCGAGTCGGTTCTCGATCGCCAGCAGCGGGCTGCCGGCAGCGACCGTGCCGATCAGCGGCAGGCCGAGTTGTTCCACCAGCCGGATGCCACGCGCGGAACCAGGCTCGAGGGTGATCGCACCCTTTTTCGCCAGTGCCCTCAAATGATCTTCGGCGGCATTGGGCGAAGCGAAGCCAAACGCGCTGGCGATTTCGGCGCGCGTCGGCGGCACGCTGAAGACTTCCAGGCTGTTGCGGATGAAATCGAGGATTTCCCGCTGGCGGGAGGTCAGATCGTCGGCCATGAACATGCTCCTGTAACTGTTTTTTCATACAGTACAGCAAAGCACAGCTTCAGTAAAGGCCAACGCCGGACCCCGCGGCGTTAAGCGGACCTAGCCAAGCAAGGAAAGCAGATGCTCAGGAACGTCTCAGTTCAGCCGCCCGTGAAGGCGGGGCTTCGTACAATCACTTCGTGGCCGCACCGACAAGGCACTCACCCGGCACCTCGAACTCACCAGGCGATTCGAAACTACGCAGCGAGCCTTCCACTTCGTTCCACACGGACTCGCGTTCTTGAGGGGACAGGTGAGCCATCATGGCATTGAAGGCACCGAAGGCTTCTCGGGCGACCCGCACGTACTCGGCAGAACTGGCCATTCTCAGGGGCACCGGCACCGCACGAACCTCGGGGTCGGCAAATCCGGCTTGACGGAAGACGCCTTCGAGCACCCCGGGACCGCCGAGGCTAAACGGTCCGGGTTGCCCCGGAACGGGGGGCGGCAGTTGCGCGCGCCGGCGGATAATGGAAGCGGGCATAGCACCCCAATCGTTTCGATCGGGCGTGGAAAAGACAACGACAGCGACCCGCCCGCCCGTTCTCAGAGCACGGCGCCACTCGCGTAGCGCTGTCACGGGGTGCGGCATATACATCAGGCCAAGCCGACACAGCACCGCATCAAAGGAAGCGTCAGGGAGATCCAATTTCTCGCCGTC
The DNA here is from genome assembly GCA_023229685.1 of Sulfuritalea sp. Lineage (GTDB taxonomy): Bacteria > Pseudomonadota > Gammaproteobacteria > Burkholderiales > Rhodocyclaceae > Sulfuritalea. Next base: position 267,597 of record JALNYT010000004.1, on the reverse strand, counting down.
CATGGTGCGGGTCTCAATCTGTTTGAGCCCGCGTTCACGAGCGACCTGGAGCGCAAGCTCAACGATGCCCTCCGAGATGTCGGTCGCCAGCACGTAACCGCTAGGGCCAACTCGTTCGGCGGCACTGACAGCCGGTTCACCTGCCCCGGCGGCGACGTCCAGGATGCGCTTACCCGTCTGAACCCGAGCCAAGTCGAGCATCTGGCGGGTAACTTCGCCATACCAACGATCCAGAGTGGGATTCCAGCGCCGCCACGCTGCGCCGTCCTTGTTCCATTGCTCTCGCTGCGCGTCCTTGTACTTCGCTGCGTCGAATGAGGCTTGCTGTTCGGCCACGGAAAGTCCTCCTTTTGCTTAGACCTTTATGTTGCTTCGCGGTGCGGGACTCAGACTGCTAACGTGGAGTTCAGCGGGGGTGCGCCGCTTCATGGTGCAGCCTCCGCTGGAACGCAGGGTTGGAACTCATGATTTCGCCCCTCGTTGACTATCTTTTAGCCGCTGCAATTCTCTTTGCGCTGACTGGATGGTTCTTGTGGTGGTCAATGACACGGCCACACGAGCTAACGCAGCAGCAACTAGCAGAGTGGAAAGAACTAGAACAATTGGTTCTTGAAAGAAAGGCGAAAGCGGTAGCGGGGTGTCTTTTGGAACTAGGACTGCCGCAGCTTGAAGAAGAAACGAAGCGACTAGAAATAGCGCGCCGACTATGTATTGCGCTCTTTGTGAACTGAGCGACCGCATGAGCGTCGGGTTTGAGCCAACAAAAGTAGCTGAAGCGCGGGCGATGTCTCCAGGCTTTGTGGTGACAGCACCAACGCAGAAACAAACGCCAGCGACAAAGCCAACTGATGTAGCTGCTATGGTCAAAGCGGTAGGCAAGTCGCTCATGAGTTCCAACAGTTATTCAGACGCAGAAACGTCCGGGTTATTGCTAATAATACGGACACGGTCGAAATGCCTTTAAGGTATTGAATGACGTGGAGATTATCCGATCCCGGTCCCCTTATCAATCAACAATCATACGGACAGAACCACTCTGACGGCGCCATCACGTCGGCTGCTCGATCTGGCTGAACGACTGCTATTGGGTAAATCTCTGAGGGGCCGCTTCTGGCCGCACTGATACTGCCGGCTTCACCCGAAGCCGCGAGCCGACGGCGTTGTGCGCCGCAAGGCAGATCATCAATCATGAATTTCGGATAGCCAGGAAAGAATCCGGGCGGACCGAAGTCCGCCGCTATCAGCTCACGCCCAGTGTCGCGAGCTGAGCGCAGATCAACCGGGCGACCTTTGCATAGCCCGATTCATTCGGATGGACTTCATTGGCCCAGTCGTTGCTGTTCCCCGTGGTTCCGGGAAGCGCCGGCGTAGTCGAACCACGCGTATCGACGACGTAGATTCCGGCCGCGGGATCATGGAAATCGGTTATCGCCTGCAAGACCCGGTTGGCAACGCGCTTGATGATTTCGTAACGCAAATCCTCCGGCGCGCCGACCGCAAGCAGCGGCTCATAAAGCCAGGTGCCGACCGCCGGCATTCCCATCACCTCTGCCTTGGCCGGTCGCGGCAGCGGCCAATCGTAGGTATGGAATACATAGGGCGTGGTCTTGTTCATGGACAAGGCATGACTGCGCCATGAAATGATTTCCGCGTAGTTCGTGCTTACGTAGGAGGTCAGCTGCTTGACCGCATCCCAGTTCACGTAGGAATCGGGATCGGCCGGGTTGGCGGTGCCCGGCAGCTGAAGAATGTGGCCGAAGCGTATTGCGTCGAACAGGTCGTTGCCGCCGCCGCTGAGCAGCATGGCCTTGAACCTGCGGTTGCGCATCTCCAGACAGAATCCGGAACCGGCGGTCATGCGCGCCATGTCGCCCACGGTATCGCCCGAGTAGGCGTAGGAAATGGTGGCGGTACTTTTCACGAAGTCCATCGAGGTCAGGACATTCGGCGAGGGCTTCACGTTCAGGTAGCCCCAGGCAAACCATGAATCTCCCTCCGCCAGCAGCAGATTGGAGTAGTTGTTCTGATTGAACTGGTCCATCTGCTGCGGCTGCAGTTCCGGATATATCACCTCGTTCTTCATCGAAGCCCTCCTCGTAAAGATTCTTAGGTCTGCGCCCTTGCCGCATGATAGCCAAGGCAGCCCCCGATGCGCGCCATCCATGGCACAGGCTACGGCACAAAGGCGCTCCGCCGGTTGCCAATCCCCTAAGCGCGATGAGGCTGTTTGTAGGATAATTCATCCTGGTCGCCGGGAGAGAGTGATACTTTTCCCACCGTCACCGCCGAAGGCGCAACCCCCAGGAACCGCTCAGGCAAAAGGACCGACGACGCAGGACAAATCTGGAGAGCGGCAGCTCGTCGCAGCACCACGGGTTGCCCGCCGACGGAGTAAATCTCTCAGGCGCCAAGGACAGATGGGGATGTGACGGAGCCCCGTCACGCCCGCTATCGTTTTCCGTCCGAGGATCGCCATGCCGCTACGTACCCCGCTTTACGACTCCCACCTCGCCGCCGGCGCCAAGATGGTCGATTTCTCCGGTTGGGAGATGCCGATTCATTACGGCTCGCAGATCGAGGAGCACCATGTCGTGCGGCGCGACGCCGGCATGTTCGACGTCTCCCACATGTGCGCGCTGGATCTCGTCGGACCGGATGCCCGTGCCTACCTGCGGCACCTGCTGGCCAACGACGTGGCGAAACTGACCACGCCGGGCAAGGCGCTCTACTCCTGCCTCCTGAACAAGTCGGGTGGCGTGGTCGACGACCTGATCGTCTACTTCTTCACCGCCGAGCGCTATCGCATCGTGGTGAACGCCGGCACCGCACTCAAGGACGTCCCCTGGATGCGTTCCCAGCTCAAGGGATTCAATGCCGAACTCCTGGTGCATCGGACCGACCACCATGATCCGGTAGCCATCATCGCCAGGCAGGGCTCCAATGCGCGCGAGCGTCGCCGCACCGCCAACGATGCGGTAGCGATGATCGCCGTGCAGGGACCCAATGCGCGCGAGCGTTTCTGGACGGCTTTCCCCGATACCCGCGCCGCGACGGAGACGCTCGGCGTTTTCCAGGCCGCCGAATGGAACGGCTGGCTGATTGCCCGCACCGGCTACACCGGCGAAGACGGTTTCGAAATTACCCTGCCGGCGAGCGACGGCGCAAGGGTCTGGCAGAAACTGCTGGATGCCGGCATCAAGCCCTGCGGCCTGGGCGCGCGCGACACGCTGCGGCTCGAAGCCGGAATGAATCTCTACGGCCAGGACATGGACGAGAGCATCTCGCCCTACGAGGCCGGACTCAAATGGACGGTCGACCTGAAGGACGCCGCGCGCGACTTCATCGGCAGATCGGCGCTGGAGGGCAAGAATGCGCGGCCGGTACGCAACCAGTTCGCCGGCCTGTTGCTGCTCGATCGCGGCGTGCTGCGCGCCCATCAGAAAGTCATCACGCCGCAGGGCGACGGCGAGATTACCAGCGGCAGCTTCTCGCCGACCCTGACTCAATCCATCGCGATGGCCCGCCTGCCCGAAGGCGTCGCCCTCGGCAGCGAAGTCGAAGTCGAAATCCGCGACAAGCGCCTCAAGGCCCGCGTCGTCAAACCATCCTTTGTTCGCAACGGAAAAAGTCTGATTTAACCGCAGAGGACACAGAGGGCGCAGAGGAAAAGCTCTGGATCTTCTATGTTTTCTCTGTGATCTCTGTGGCCCACGATTTTTCTTGGAGATTGAATATGAACACCCCCGCCAATCTGAAATACGCCGCCTCGCATGAGTGGGCCAAAGCGGAAGCCGACGGTACCGTGACCATCGGCATCACCGACCACGCGCAGGAAGCCCTGGGCGACATCGTCTTCCTCGAACTGCCGACCCTCGGCCGCGTCGTCAAGGCCGGCGAGGAATGCGCCGTGGTCGAATCGGTGAAGGCCGCCTCCGACATCTACTCGCCGGTTTCCGGCGCAGTGGTGGACATCAACCAGGCCGCCGCCGACGCGCCAGAGTCGGTCAATGCCGATGCCTATGCCGTCTGGCTGTTCCGCATCAAGCCTGCCGATGCTGCCAAATGCGCGGCAGAACTCGACGGCCTGCTCGACGCCACCGCCTACGGCGCCACGCTTTAAGTTGTCGCCATGCACGCTGACAACCTCTCGACACCGCTGACCAAACTCGAACACCGCGACGAATTCATCGACCGCCACATCGGCCCCGGTGAGCATGTCATTGCCGGCATGCTCGCCGCGATCGGCACCGCTTCGCTCGACACGCTGATCAGCGAAACGGTACCCGCGACCATCCGCCTGCAACGCCCGCTCGACCTGCCGCCACCCATGCCGGAACACGCGGCGCTGGCGGCGCTGAAAGCCATCGCGGCGAAGAACGTGCTGAAGAAATCGCTGATCGGCCAGGGCTACTACGGCACCCACACGCCGCCCGTGATCCTGCGCAACCTGTTCGAGAACCCCGGCTGGTACACCGCCTATACGCCCTACCAGGCCGAAATCGCCCAAGGCCGGCTGGAGGCGCTGCTCAACTACCAGCAGATGGTGATCGACCTCACCGGCATGGAAATCGCCAACGCTTCGCTGCTCGATGAAGCCACCGCCGCCGCCGAAGCGATGACCATGGCGCGGCGCATCTCCAAGAGCAAGGGCAATGTCTTCTTCGTCGATGAAGCGGCCTTCCCGCAGACCATCGACGTGATCAAGACGCGCGCCGCGTATTTCGGCTTCGAACTGGTGTTCGGCCGGCCGGAACACGCCACGCAATACGAATTGTTCGGCGCCCTGCTGCAATATCCCAACGCGCGCGGCGAAATTTCAGATCTGACGACGACCATCGCCACGATCAAGGGCAAGGGCGGCGTAGTCGCCGTGGCTTCCGACCTGATGGCGCTGGTGCTGCTGAAGGCTCCCGGCGAAATGGGCGCCGACATCGCGCTCGGCTCGTCGCAGCGCTTCGGCGTGCCGATGGGCTTCGGCGGCCCGCACGCCGCCTTCTTCGCCACGCGCGAGGCGCATGTGCGCTCGATGGCGGGGCGCATCATCGGCGTCTCGAAAGATGCGCGCGGCAAGACCGCCTACCGCATGGCGCTGCAAACCCGCGAGCAGCATATCCGCCGCGAAAAAGCCAACTCCAACATCTGTACCTCGCAGGTGCTGCTCGCCAACATGGCCGGCATGTACGCGGTATGGCACGGCCCCGAGGGCCTGCGCACCATCGCTTCCCGCATCCATCGCCTGACCGCCCTGCTGGCCGGCGGCCTCGGCGTCACCGAACGCGATTTCTTCGACAGCTTCGAGTTGAAAGTCGGCGCTGGCGACACGGCGAAATACCTGAAGGCCGCCTGCGCGGCCGGCTACAACCTGCGCCAGGTCGACACCGAAACCATCGGCATCAGCCTCGACGAAACCACCACACGCGAAGACGTCGCCGCACTGCTCAAGATCTTCGGCGGGTTTGCCAACAGCGCCACGTCGGTCGAGGCCCTCGACGCGGCCCGGCCCTGCGCGATCCCCGCCTCGCTGCAACGCCGCGAGCCGATCCTCACTCATCCGGTATTCAACACGCATCACACCGAGCACGGCATGCTGCGCTACCTCAAGCGCCTGCAGAACCGCGACCTGGCGCTCGACCACGCGATGATCCCGCTCGGTTCCTGCACCATGAAGCTCAATGCCGCCGCCGAGATGATTCCCGTCTCGTGGCCCGAGTTCGCGCAGATGCATCCCTTCGCGCCGCTGGACCAGGCGCAGGGCTACCTGGAACTGATCACGGGGCTGGAGAACCAGCTCAAGGCGATCACCGGCTTCGATGCCATCTGCATGCAGCCGAACTCCGGCGCCCAGGGCGAATACACCGGCCTGGTGGCGATCCGCCGCTACCAGGCGGCGAACGGGCAGAAGCATCGCAACGTCTGCCTGATTCCAAAATCGGCCCACGGCACCAATCCGGCGACGGCGCAGATGTGCGGCCTCGACGTGGTCGTGGTCGCCTGCGACGACCGCGGCAACGTCGACCTCGCCGATCTGCAGGCCAAGGCCGCGCAGCACGCCGCGAACCTGTCCTGCCTGATGATCACCTATCCGTCGACGCATGGCGTGTTCGAGGAGGCGATCAAGGACATCTGCGCCATCATTCACGCCCACGGCGGGCAGGTGTACATGGACGGCGCCAACCTCAACGCCCAGGTCGGCCTGTGTCGGCCGGCCGACATCGGCGCCGATGTTTCGCACATCAACCTGCACAAGACCTTCGCCATCCCGCACGGCGGCGGCGGACCGGGCATGGGGCCGATCGGCCTCAAGGCCCATCTGGCACCCTTCATGGCCAACCACGCGGTGCAAAGCATCGCCGGCCCCCATCTGCAAAAATCGGGCGGCCAGCACGCGGTATCCGCGGCGCCCTGGGGCTCGGCATCGATCCTGCCGATCTCGTGGATGTACATGACCATGATGGGCGGCAGCGGCCTGACGCGCGCCACGGAAATCGCCATCCTCAACGCCAACTATGTCGCGGCGCGTCTCAAGGACCACTACCCGGTGGTCTATACCGGCAGCCAGGGCCGCGTCGCCCACGAATGCATCCTCGACGTCCGCGCCATCAAGGCGCAGACCGGCGTTGCGGAAACGGACATCGCCAAGCGCCTGATGGACTACGGCTTCCACGCCCCGACGGTGAGCTTTCCAGTCGGCGGCACGCTGATGGTGGAACCGACCGAATCCGAGGACAAGGCCGAGCTCGACCGCTTCTGCGCCGCGATGATTGCGATCCGCGACGAAATCCGCCGCATCGAGAACGGCGAATGGACGCTGGACGCCAGCCCGCTCAAACACGCACCGCACACCGAGGCCGATCTGGTCGGCGACTGGACCCGGCCATACTCGCGCGAGCAGGCCGTGTTCCCGCTGCCCTGGGTGGCCGAGAACAAGTTCTGGCCCTATGTCAATCGCATCGACGACGTATACGGCGACCGCCACCTGTTCTGCGGCTGTCCATCAAGCCCTTGACAACGGAATCCGACCCAGGACTGAAGAAAGCGGGCCGTGTAGCGGAAATACACGGCCCGCTCTGGTTTGCGGCGCCGGATTCACCGACCCGCACAGCGTCGAATACGGCATGCCGAGCACTGTCGCTCATCGGCGACAAACTTTTCTTCGGATAAACAGCCGCTTGTCGATTACGCCCTGAATCTTGTCGCCGCAGCGCGACAGATCGGCGCCAGCCGTGCCCGCAACCAAAACGCCACGCGCTGTATTGATTGAATAAAAGCACCCGGCACGGCGCTTGCTGTTGCCCCTTGCGTCCCGCTTGCCGCCCGGCGGGCAAGTGGCGCCAATCGACCCAAGGAGAACTCATGCTCATCAAACCGAACCCGTTCAGCAAACGTGAAAACACCGTCGTCACCCGTGACCCGCGTCTTGCGGCATACAGCCAGGGCACAAGCGGCAGCAGCACCTCAACCCCGGCAGGCAATCCGACCACCACGACAACGACAGCGTCCGACGTGAAAACGGGCAAAGGCAACGAGAGCGTTTCGGAAAACCGCCTCATCGTCGGTCCCGACGTCAAACTCAAGGGTGCCGAGATCCTCGATTGCGACACCCTGGTGGTCGAAGGCCGCGTCGAAGCGACGATGGACAGCCGGGTCATCAACATCGCCGGAAACGGTTCGTTCTCGGGCAAGGTCGGTATCGACGTGGCGGAAATCCATGGCCGCTTCGACGGCGAGCTCACCGCCCGCAGCCAGCTGATCATCCACGCCACCGGACGCGTCAGCGGCACCATCCGCTACGGCAAGATACTGATCGAGGAAGGTGGCGAGATTTCCGGTGATATACGCTCGCTGGCGGCCGAGGAGTCCACCCCGACCCTGACCCATCGCGCCACCGCGCTCGATTTCCCGAAGCCCGTCCCGGCGGTCGCCGGCGGCGCGTCCTGACTTAAGGTCCTCCCTTCAGCTGCAGCCGCCCGTTCCCCCCTCCCCCTCCTTCGCGCCGGACTCTCGTGCCGGCCAGGGCGCTGCAGCGCTTTTTCGCTTTCGGTACTCCGCCGTGATACTCTTACCACTCTTGAATCGATGAAATAGAGGTAAGACGATGGCCCCGACTGCCACTCTGTCAAGCAAGTACCAAATTTCCGTCCCCAAAGCCATTCGCGATGACCTGCACTGGGAAGCCGGCCAGGAGTTCGTTTTTATCCCCAAGGGCAAGGGCGTGTTGCTCATGCCAGTTCCCGAACTGAAGCAACTCGCCGGCATCGCCAGCGGCGCCAAAACAGAGGGCTATCGCGACCGGCAGGACCGCTTCTGATGAGCCAACTGCGTAGCAGGGCGGGCAGTGAAACTGCCTCGCCACTACGGATAATGCGCGTCGTCGATACGTCAGTCTGGATCGAATGGTTGGTCGGCGCTCCGCTGGGCAAGCAGTTGGCGCGGGAGATTCCCGACAGGTCCGAATGTATCGTGCCGACCATCGTGCAACTGGAGTTGGCGAAATGGCTGGCTCGGGAAGTGGGCGAAGACCAGGCGGATCAGATGATCGCCTATACGCAGAAATGCATTGTGGCGCCGCTTGACACGCGTATCGCACTGCTTGCCGCCGAGCTGCATCGCCAATACAAACTGGCGACTGCCGATGCCGTCGTGTATGCAACGGCCCGCGATTTTGGCGCTGAGTTGCTTACCTGCGATGCGCATTTCGAAAATCTGCCGGGCGTGGTTATTGTCAAAAAGAGTCGTAGCGGTCAGCGTCCATGACTCTTTTTCATCAGCCACTGTTCAATCAACGCTTTCTTGCACAACGTGCGGCAAGCCAGCCCACGCCGGCAGAACACAAAAAGCTGCTCCACGACTGGGCAGAGACGATTCGCAATGGCAGCATCCGCAAGCAAAGGGAATCCGAGCTGCGCGGCCCTTTCATCCGGCGCATGTTCGTTGAACTTCTGGGTTACCGCCCCTTCGGCAGCGGCCCCGAATGGACACTCAACGACGAAAAACGCACAGGTAGCGGCGCGGCGGACACGGCGCTGGGATTCTTCAGCAGCACCGGAAAACAAGTCATTGCCCCGGTTGAACTGAAGGGCGCGGATACCCCGGACCTCGACGCCATCATGCCTGGGCGGCACAAGAGCCCGGTGCAGCAGGTCTGGGAATACGCCATGGACACGCCAGACTGTCACTTTCTACTGGTCTCGAACATGGTCGAGATTCGCCTTTATGCCGTTGGCTATACCCGACAGGTCTATGAACGCTTCGATATTCTCGAACTGGCTGATTCGGATGCGGCCTACCAGCGCTTCCGTCTCCTGCTTTCCGCAGAGCGCCTGCTGACCGGCGAAACAACCAAGCTGCTGCGCGAAAGCGCACTCGCCGAAAAGGAAATCACCCAGAAGCTTTATCGCGACTACAAGACATGGCGCATCAATCTGCTGATCGCCCTGATGCAAAGCACCGGCAAGCCTGCCGAAACATTGATTGAACCGGTGCAGAAGCTCCTCGACCGCGTGCTGTTCGTCGCGTTTGCCGAACATCGCGGCCTCTTGCCGTCGAAGTCTCTGACGCAGGCTTGGTCGCATCGCGACCCCTACCACCCGCGCCCCATCTGGGACAATTTTCAAGCCCTGTTTCGAGCCATCGACAAGGGTAACCCGGCGCTTTCCATTCCTGCCTACAACGGCGGCCTGTTCGCTCCCGATCCCGTGCTCGACGCCCTCGCCGTACCCGATGACGCCTGCCGGATGTTCGCCGAACTCGGCGGCTACGACTTCGCCGAGGATGTATCGGTTACCGTACTGGGCCACATCTTCGAGCAGTCCGTCAGCGACATCGAGCAACTCAAGGAACTGGCCGGCACGGAAGGTTTCACGCTGGGCGCGCTTGAAGCCCAGGTCAAGGAGTCGGCGACATCCATATCCGGCAAGCGCAAGCAGGACGGCATCGTCTATACCCCGGACCCGATCACTCGCTTCATCGTCGATCAAAGTCTCGGCACCTTCCTGGTTGAGCAACGAGAAAAGACGCTCGCACGCTTCGCCGCAAAGAGTGGCGAATGGCGCAAGGCAACGCCAGAGGAAAAACTCCTGCTCAAGGGAAAGGGACGCGACCGCGCCAAGAACATCAAGGTCGACGCGCCGCGACTCGTCGAGTGGCTTTTCTGGCATGAATGGCGGGACGTGCTCAGAACAATCCGCGTGGTCGACCCGGCCTGCGGGTCCGGCGCCTTTCTGGTGGCGGCCTTCGATCTGCTGGACGCCGAGTACCGACGCGCTAACGAACAGATTCAGGCCATCACGGGCAGCCTCGATTTCTTCGACATCAACCGCGAAATTCTCAACAGCAATCTCTACGGCGTCGACCTCAATCCCGAGAGCATAGAGATCTCCAAGCTGTCGCTGTGGCTGAAGACCGCCCAGCGCGGCAAGCCACTGGAAAGCCTCGAAGCGAACCTGCGCATCGGCAACAGCCTGATTGCCGACGGCCATTTCACCGCACGCCCCTTCGACTGGCACGCCGCTTTCCCCGACGTGTTCGCGGCTGGGGGCTTCGATGTCGTCCTCGGCAACCCGCCCTACGTCCGCATGGAGCGCCTCAAGCCGGTCAAGCCGTATCTCGAACGGCACTATGCAGTGGCCAGCGATCGCGCCGATCTTTACTGCTATTTCTACGAACTCGGACTCATGCTGCTCAAACCGGGCGGCCGGCTGGGTTACATCTCCTCGTCCACCTTTTTCAAGACCGGTTCCGGCGAAGCGCTGCGCCGTCATCTGCTGGCCCACGCCCAAATCCGCACCCTCGTCGATTTCGGCGACATCCAGGTCTTCGAGGGCGTCACCACCTACCCGGCCATCGTCGTGATGGATCGGGCAGACGGTCCCGATCAGCAGGCGCCGATCCGCTTCCTCGCGCTGGAGAAGACCATGCCCGAGAGCCTTGCTGCGGAGTTCCAGCAGCACGCCAGCACCATGCCGCAAGGCCAGCTCGGCACCGACTCATGGCGACTGGAAGGTGGCGCGCTGGCGCGCCTGCGCGAGAAGCTGATGCATGGCCATCCAACGCTGAAGGACGTTTATGGATCGCCGCTCTATGGCATCAAGACCGGCCTCAACGAAGCCTTCGTCGTCGACCGCGCCACCCGCGACCGGCTGATTGCCGAAGACCCGAATTCGGCCCAACTGCTCAGGCCCTTCCTCGAAGGCAAGGACTTGAAGAAATGGCGCATCGAGCCGCAGGATTTGTGGCTGATCTACATCCCCAAACGCCGTATCGCCATCGCCGACTTTCCGGCCATCGAGCGCCACCTGAAGCAGTTCAAGACGGCGCTGGAAAAGCGCGCAACCAAGCAGGAATGGTTCGAGTTGCAGCAGGCGCAGGAAGCGTATGTTCCAAAATTCGAGGGGCCGAAGGTGTTTTATCCCGATATGTCGCAGGGGCCGAAATTCGTCATTGACGAGAGCGGCTTCTACGCTGGTAATACTGGATATTTCGTTCCAGACGCCGATTGGTATTTGATGGCGTTGCTCAACTCGCAAGCCATCTGGTTTCATCTCTGCGGCACAGCCGAGGCATTGCGCGGTGGCGAATGGCGGTTGCGCCTGTTCGCGGAGAATATCGACACCATACCTGTTCCGAAAGCCGACGCCACTATCCGCCCCCGCCTCGCCAGCCTCGCCGAATCTGCCCAGCGCGCCGCCGAAGCGCGCCGCGACTTGCAACAGAAATTCCGCTTCCGCGTCCTCACCGACCTCGCGCCCGGCGGCCTTTCCGCGAAACTCACGAACAAACTGCTCGACTGGCCGGCGCTCGATTTCAAGGCCTTTCACGACGAGATCAAGAAGCAGTTCAAGCAGCCCATTCCGCTCGCCGAGCGCGACGACTGGCAGACCCGCTTCGATGCCGACAAGGCGCGAATCGCTGGGTTCACCGCCGAGATCGCGCGCTGCGAACGAGAAATCGACGCCGAGGTCTATCGCCTGTTCGGTCTGACCGCCGACGAAATCGCGCTGATCGAGGGCGGCTCGACGCTTGCCGCGAACACCCTGCCATGCGACGATTCGCGTTGATGACACCCGACCAAATCAAGCAACTCCACCAACGCGAGCGCGAACGACCACCGGTAGCGCTCGATAGATAACTTTTCAACGGAAACCATGGCACATCATCTCGTTCTTACCGTCATCGGCGATGACCGGCCCGGTCTGGTCGGTGAGCTTGCGCAGGTAATCAGCGCCCACCAGGGCAACTGGCTGCAATCCTCGATGGCGCAACTGGCCGGCAAGTTTGCCGGCATCGTCGAGGTCGGCGTCGACGCAGCGCAGTCGGATGCACTGCGCCAATCGCTCGGGAAACTGGCCGGGCTGAAAGTCACCGTCGAGACGGCCAAGGCCCAGAAGTCGGCGCCGGCGGGACGGCGGCTGAAGCTGGCGCTGGTCGGCCACGATCGCATTGGCATCGTGCGCGAGGTGTCGCAAGTCCTGGCGCACCACGCGGTCAATGTCGAGAACCTGGAGACCCACACCTCGAGCGCGCCGATGTCGGCCGCCGTGCTGTTCCATGCCGTGGCCGAACTCACCGCCGCGCCGGATCTCGATGTTTCGGCGCTGACCGGGGAACTCGAACGCATCTCGAACGATCTGATGGTCGATATCACGCTCGACGAAACCATCAGAACCTAAAACGCATGTACATCCTGCACATCGCCAACAAGAACTACTCCTCCTGGTCGCTGCGCCCCTGGGTGCTGATGCGCGCGCTGGACATTCCCTTCAGCGAGCGCCTGCACCGATTCGGCGCAGAGACCTTCACCGATTTCTCGCCCTCGGGCAAGGTGCCCTGCCTGGTGGACATCGCCACCGTCGTCTGGGATTCGCTGGCCATCACCGAATACCTGGCCGAAGACCATTCCGGCGTCTGGCCGGCCGATACGGCGGCCCGTGCCTGGGCCCGCTGCGCTGCGGCCGAGATGCATTCGGGCTTTGCCAACCTGCGCAGCCAGCACGGCATGAACGTCGGCGTGCGCGTGGCGGTGACGCAGCGCTCGCCCGAGTTGCTGGCCGACATCGCACGCATCGAGCGCTTGTGGAACGAAGGCCTGCGGCGCTTCGGCGGGCCCTTTCTGGCGGGCCTGGAATTCTGTGCCGTGGATGCCTTCTTCGCGCCCGTGGTATATCGCTTCCGCACCTACGGCGTCGCCGTGAATGGCGCCGCCGCGGGCTACCTCGAGACCATGCTCGCCCATCCGGCGATGGTGGAGTGGGAGGCCGCCGCGCTGGCCGAGAATTTCCGCGAAGCGAAGTACGAAGCCGAACTGGCGAAGGCCGGCACGGTGACCGCGGATTTGCGCGCCGTACCGCCAGCGCCGACTCTTTGACGACTCTTTGATGAAAACCCCCGAACTGCTGGCCCCGGCCGGCTCGCTGGTCATGGCCCGCACCGCGCTGGATTTCGGCGCGACCGCGATCTACGCCGGGCAGCCGCGCTACAGCCTGCGCGTGCGCAACAACGACTTCGGCACGCTGGAAAATCTCGCCGCGGGCATCGCACTCACCCATGCGCGCGACGGCAAGTTTTATCTGGTCAGCAACATCCTGCCGCACAACGCCAAGCTCAAGACCTATGTCGATGACATGGCACCGGTCATGGACCTCCAGCCCGACGCACTGATCATGGCCGATCCGGGGCTGATGATGATGATCCGCGAGCGCTGGCCCGAGATGCCGATCCACCTCTCGGTGCAGGCCAATACGGTGAACCACGCCGCGGTGAAGTTCTGGCGCAGCGTCGGCGTGACGCGGGTGATCCTGTCGCGCGAACTCTCGCTCGACGAAGTGGCCGAGATCCGCCAGGAATGTCCGGACACGGAACTCGAAGTCTTCGTGCATGGCGCGCTGTGCATCGCCTACTCGGGACGCTGCCTGCTCTCCGGCTACTTCAACCATCGCGATCCGAACCAGGGCAGTTGCACCAACTCCTGCCGCTGGGACTACAAGGTCCTGCCCGCCACGGAGGACGCGAGCGGCGATGTCGACCTCGCCACGCCGCGCCCGATCGCCGTAGCGCCAGCGCCGACTCAGCCGATCGCCGCCAAGCAAACGGCCCTGCGCCGTCCCGGCGCCACCTGGCTGCTCGAGGAGAAGGAACGCCCCGGCGAATACATGCCGATCGAGGAGGACGAGCATGGCAGCTACATCCTCAACTCGAAAGACCTGCGCGCCATCGAATACGTGGCGCAGCTCACGACCATCGGCATCGACTCGCTGAAGATCGAGGGCCGCACCAAGTCGCCCTACTACGTCGCGCGCACCTGCCAGAGCTATCGCCAGGCGATCGACGATGCGGTCGCCGGACGGCCCTTCGACGCGCAACTGATCGGCCAGCTCGACGGCCTCGCCAATCGCGGCTACACCGCCGGCTTCTACGACCGCCACCCCGACCGCGACTACCAGAACTACCTGCGCGGCAGTTCCGAATCGAGCCGCAGCCTGTATGTCGGCGACGTGCTCGGCTACGACGCCGACGGCCTCGCCGAAATCGACGTGAAGAATCGTTTCAGCGTCGGCGACCGCATCGAGATCATCCGCCCCGCCGGCAACCTCGAACTCGTCATCGACGCCATGCAGAACAAGGACGGCGAAGCGGTCAGCGTGGCGCCCGGCAGCGGCCACCGGATGCGCATCGCCCTGCCGGCCGGCTGCGAAGGCGCCTTCGTCGCAAGATACGTCTAGAAGACGCGTTGACACCCGGCGGGGGTGCGCTGATCCTGACGCTGCAAACGAACTGATCAGATCAGCAGGTAGCGATTTGCCTGGTCCTGACGTTGCAGCGCATCCACTGCATCCTGGCGGTTGATCCGCGCCACCAGCACGGTCCACTGCCGCCGGTCGCGGCCGAACAGTTTGGGAAACTTGAGGACGCTGCAATTCGCGTCCGCACCCGGATTGGGCCAGATCACTCCCATGCGATCCACGCACACCTCCATCGGCTGCAAATACAGGTGCTCCCGCGACGCCGCCAGCCACTCGACGAAGCCCTGCAGCAGACGTTCCGCAGCCAGCGCGGCAGCGGCCTGTTGCTCGCGCAATTCGGTCACGCGGTCGGCGAAACCGAAGCTCAGGCTGTCGAAAGCCGCCGCCTGCAAGCGCTGGCGCGTGGTCTCGTAGCTGCCACCGAGCCCCCACAGCGTATGGTCGGCAAAATAGAGCAGTTGCTGGGGCAGGTCTGTTTGCACCATCCCGTCCCGCAACGCCGCGCCCATCACGGTCTTTTCGCGCGGGCGCATGCCGAGCAGGGCGAAAAATTCTTCCGCCGCGCCCTGCCCGGGATCGGCCAGGAACTGGCGCACTTCGCGGCTCCTGCCCAGCATCTCGGCAATGTCGCCGGGGCCGGCGAATATCGCATGCACCAGCGGATCGGCGCCGAAGGCGCGCGAGCTGATATCGACCGGGCCGGGAATGGCGGCGACCAGTTCGGCGCAATAGTCCAGCGCACGGCTCACCGCCGGGGCGAGCTTGCGCTCGTAGCCGAAGACAAGTTTCAGCAGCGGATCGACGGACTCGACCGCCCGCTCGATGGCCTGCCGCGTCGCCGGATCGGGAGGCCGCGCAAGCCCAAGCCAGCGGCCGAGACCGGAAAGAATCCCCATCCAAACTTCTCCATGGTCGGTTAAGCTTGCGGATTCCAATTCACCACCCAATACCGCAAATGGCTCAGTACGTTTTTACCATGAACCGCGTCGGCAAGATCGTGCCGCCGAAGCGCCAGATCCTCAAGGACATCTCCCTCAGCTTTTTCCCCGGCGCCAAGATCGGCCTGCTCGGCCTCAACGGCTCCGGCAAATCGACCGTGCTGAAGATCATGGCCGGCATCGACAAGGACATTATCGGCGAGGCGACGCCGATGCCCAACCTGTCCATCGGCTACCTGCCGCAGGAACCGCAGCTCGATCCCGACAAGACCGTGCGCCAGGAAGTCGAATCCGGCATGGGCGAAGTCATGGAAGCCCAGGCCAAGCTCGAAGCCGTGTATGCCGCCTACGGCGAGGAGAACGCCGACTTCGACAAGCTGGCCGAAGAGCAGGCGCGGCTCGAAGCCATCATCGCCGCCTCGGGCGCCGATACCGAGCACCAACTCGACCTGGCCGCCGACGCCCTGCGCCTGCCACCGTGGGATGCCAGCATCAAGAATCTTTCCGGCGGCGAAAAGCGCCGCGTCGCCCTGTGCAAGCTGCTGCTGTCGCGCCCCGACATGCTGCTGCTGGACGAGCCGACCAACCACCTCGACGCCGAATCGGTCGAATGGCTGGAGCAGTTCCTCATCCGCTTCCCCGGCACCGTGGTCGCCGTCACCCACGACCGTTACTTCCTCGACAACGCGGCCGAATGGATCCTCGAACTCGATCGCGGCCACGGCATCCCGTGGAAGGGCAATTATTCCGACTGGCTGGAACAGAAGGAAGCGCGGCTGGAGACCGAAGCCAAGCAGGAAGACGCGCACATGAAGGCCATGAAGCAGGAACTCGAATGGGTGCGCAGCAACCCCAAGGCGCGCCAGGCCAAGAGCAAGGCACGCATCGCCCGCTTCAACGAACTCTCCAACGTCGATTACCAGAAGCGCAACGAGACCCACGAACTTTTCATTCCGGTCGGCGAGCGCCTCGGCGACAAGGTCGTCGAGTTTCATGAGGTCAGCAAGGGCTTCGGCGACCGCCTGCTGATCGACAAGCTCAGCTTCACCGTGCCGCCCGGCGCCATCGTCGGCATCATCGGCCCCAACGGCGCCGGCAAATCGACGCTGTTCAAGATGCTGACCGGGCAGGACAAGCCCGACGGCGGCGAAATCGTGGTCGGCCCCACGGTGAAGATTTCCTACGTCGACCAAAGCCGCGACTGCCTCGATGGCAGCAAGACCGTGTTCGAGGAACTCGCCGACGGCGCCGACATCATCACCATCGGCAAGCAGGAGATCGGCAGCCGCGCCTATATCGGCCGCTTCAACTTCAAGGGCGGCGACCAGCAGAAGAACGTCGGCAACCTTTCCGGCGGCGAACGCGGGCGCCTGCACCTGGCCAAGACGCTGATGACCGGCGGCAACCTGCTGCTGCTCGACGAGCCGACCAACGACCTCGACGTCGAAACCCTGCGCGCGCTCGAAGACGCCCTGCTCGAATTCGCCGGCTGCGCCATGATCATCAGCCACGACCGCTGGTTCCTCGACCGCATCTGCACCCACATCCTGGCCTGCGAGGGCGATTCGCAATGGAGCTTCTTCGCCGGCAACTACCACGAGTACGAGGAAGACAAGAAGAAACGGCTCGGTGAAGAAGGCGCCAAGCCGAAGCGGATACGCTACAAGCCGATCACGCGGTAACGGCGCGCTGCGCTCCGTCTCCCGCAATACCAACGCGTAAATGAGCAACTGAAGGGAGACAGTCCGCATGGTGCGCAAGATTCAAGGCTACGGCTGGGTCCCCGACCTTCCCGACCAGCGCGACCTGCGCTATGCCGCGCCGCGCCGGGTGCTGGCGGCGCTGCCTAAAAGCTGCGACCTGCGGCGCCATTGCCCGCCGGTGCTCGACCAGGGCGAACTCGGCAGCTGCACCGCCAATGCGATCGCCAACGCCCACCGCTACGACCAGATGCAGCAGGGCAGCGCCGGGCATTTTTTGCCGTCGCGCCTGTTCATCTACTACAACGAACGGGCCATCGAAGGCACGGTGAAGGAAGACGCCGGCGCCCAGATCCGCGACGGCATCAAGACCCTCGCCAAGCAAGGCGCCTGCCCGGAAACCCTGTGGCCCTATGACGTCGCCAAATTCGCCAGGCGCCCGCCGGCCCCCGCCTACCGCGAGGCCGAGAAATATCAGGCCATCGTTTACCGGCGCCTCACGCCCACGCTGACTCAGCTCAAAGGCTGCCTGGCCGAAGGTTATCCCTTCGTCTTCGGCTTCTCGGTGTACGAAAGCTTCGAATCCGCCGCAGTCGCGCGCACCGGCAAGGCGCCCCTGCCCGCCAAGGACGAACACAACATCGGCGGCCACGCGGTACTCGCCACCGGCTACGACGACCGCCAACAACGCTTCACCGTCATGAATTCGTGGTCCGCCAAATGGGGCGACAAGGGCTACTTCACCCTGCCCTACGCCTACCTCACCAACGCCGGCTTGGCCGACGATTTCTGGACGGTGAGGGTGGTCGAAGCATGAGCGCTTGGCGTTGATTACCATGACAGTTAGTATCGCCGTTCCGCCTGCGCCGACTTTCTGGAGACGACCAATGCCCTGCGAATTAGTCCGACCCCTTATCGCTCACAAGCTGAAACTGGCACATCGGGTCGTTCCAGAAAAGACCTGGATATGGACAAATCGACATGCCCATATCTGGATACGTTTTTCCATATTTTGGCAGAAATGCCTGGATATGGAAGTGTTTCCGTGACGCCCACTTCACGTTGGGCGGCTTAGGAGTACGTATGGATAATCCCCCGGAAAGAACGACAGGCGACGCCGTTCACGCGGTGGTGAAAAGCATTGCGAGTGCAGTGCCGACCGCAGGCGGTCCGCTATCCGTGTTGCTTGAAACGTTATTCGCGCCACCTATCGAGCGTCGAAAAGAAAAGTGGTTCAAACAACTGGCTGAAGTCGTTTCCCAGTTGGAGCAACGAGTAGCAAACCTTACCGCCGAGAAGCTTTCGCAAAACGAACTCTTCGTTACCGTCGCCCTTCAAGCTACACAGATCGCTCTCCGCAACCATCAAGACGAAAAGCTCAGCGCATTGAGAGGTGCGGTCTTGCATGCGGGGCTTCCACATGGGCCAGATGAGCAGCTTCAACTCATGTTTCTTCAGTTTGTCGACGAACTCACCCCGTCGCATCTAGCCATGCTTGCGCTACTCAATGGGCCTGTCCGCTGGATGGAGCAGCATCAGATTCCGTATCCCGGCTGGGGCATGGGCGGTGTTTCCGCCGTTGTGGAGCACTGTTTCCCTGCTCTTCGTGGTAGGCGAGAGGTCTACGAGCAAATCGTCCGCGACCTTCAGGCACGCGGGCTTCTTCATCAAGGCCAATTTCTCAACGTCACCATGACTGGAAACGGTATGGTGGAATCTCGTACTACCGAGATTGGAAAAGCCTTCATTGCTTACGTCTCTGAAGATGCATAGCCGCCCAACCCATTATTCCACCTGACCTGCGCGAAAAGGTCTAAAGGGGTCGGGGTGAAATTGATTTCTATGACAGCAAGAGTCGCCGTGCCGCCAGCGCCGACTTCTGGAAGCGACCAATCCCACGCAAACTAATCCGAAGCCCTTATCGAGCTACAGTACATTCAGTTTTCGAATTAGAGGTTTAAGCTGGTCGTTGTCAAACGGAGCGAAATGCAATGGCCGAAGCAAAAAAGCAGAAGGTTCACACCCCTGAGCTCAAGACGAACATGAACACTAACCTTACTGGGAAACATCGAGTTTGGATAGTAATAGGCATCGCTTGGATACTGTTCTGGTTATTCGTCATTTCACCGTGGCGTCCATATCGTGAATGGGGAAGCTTCTTTGCAGTAGGAAGCGGCCCTGTCGCTGTAGTCCTAGCAGTCATATGGATTCGTCGCGGTTTGGCGAACGACAGGAAGGAAAGAGAGAGAGCAATCCACGAATTGAAGCAAACCGTTACGTGCCCCAAATGCCCTCAGGTGTGGCACCGAGCGCCAGGGCAAATTGACTTCAAATGTTCACGTTGTGGCGCCGCCTTTCAATACTGCTCACATTGTGGTTCGACATATAGCACCGACTAAAGGGCCAGCTTGGCATCGATATTTATGACAGCAAGAATCGCCGTGCCGCGAGCGCCGACTCTTGGAAACGACAATGCCGCGCAAACTAATGCGAAGCCGACCCCTGATCCGAAACGGCCGGTCTTCGTCTCCTGCACATATCAGGCTTGAATCGGTCGCGTGATATCCACGCCCGGCAGAATCCGTTGGACGATCTCGCGCAACTGACTTGCCGCCGTCTCGCTGATGGCGGCGCCGGGATGGCGCACGTGGGCGTTGCTCAGGAGACCGCGCATGCGCAGCAGTTCCTTGCGCACGGCGACGCCGGGTTGCTGCTCGAAGACGATCAGGGGCAGGTATTTGGCATACAGGCGATAGCACTCGTCCGCATTCCCGCTGCGCGCCGCCTTCCCGATCGCCATCAGCACTTCGGGAAAGGCGAAGCCGGTATTGAAGCCGTCGCCTCCGGCCATGATGTCGAAATAGCCGTACAGCGCGCCCAGCCCGGTCAGGACAGGCACGCGGCGCTTGTCCATGCCCTGTTTCAGGGCGGCGACCCTCACGGGAGTCGGCAGCCCCTCTTCCTTGATGCAGGCGATTGCCGGAATTTCGGCGACCAGGCGCAGCAGCAGCGGCACCGACATATGCACCTGGGTGGACGCCGGATGATCCTGGGCGATGATCGGCAGCGCCTCCGCGGCAGCGACCTTCTGGAAATACTCGAACACGCGCCCCTCGTTCGGCACCGGCTCGGCAGAAGGCGCGATCATCACCGCATCGGCGCCCAGATCCTTGGCCATCCTGCAAAGCCCGATGGTCGCCTGCGTTCCGGGATGGCTGGCGCCGACGATGACCCTGGTGCGGCCTCGTGCCGCCGCCACGGCACGCGCAATCAAGCTCTCCCGTTCCCGGTCCAGCATCCGGTTCGATTCCCCGAGAACGCCGAGGATGGTGATTCCCTCGACCCCGATGTCGCCCATGAAGCCGACCAGGCGGTCGAGCGAGTCGAGATCGATGCTGCCATCCCCGTTGAAAGGGGTCGCCAGGATGGGAAACACGCCGGTGAAGTTCATCGATTCGTCCTCAGGGAAATATGCGAATTGCTTGCTTCTGCTGACCGGTGCCGGAGACAGGTTCGGGAGGAAACTCAGGGCGCAATGTAAGCGTAGCCCTTGGCCTGGTATGCCATCAGCGAAATGAAGCCATTGCCGACGACGCGGATCTCGGGCAGGACCAGTTCGGTCTTGGTTTGCTGTGTCCGCGATGCGACGGCGCACTGCTCGAATCCCTCGACCCCAGGCGCCTTGCTCATCTCCTTGATCCGGGCAGCGACTTTCGCGGCCAGTTCACGGTCTTCAGGCTTGATCTTCTCCTGATCGGTCTGCACCAGTTTTGTCGCCGGGCCGCGGAACGCCAGGATGAAATGCGGCTTCACACCCTGCTCGATCAGCGATTGCCGGGTCTCGTCGATGACATCGAGCCGGGCCAGAAGCAGCTTGGGGTTGCCTTCATGGATATCGAATGCAATCTTGCCTTCCTTGAGTCCCGCCAGTGCCACACTATCGTCGGCCGCCCGCGCTCCGGTTGCGCAGAAAACAGAAATTCCCAGGGCCAGCGCTGCAAACATTTTTGGCATGCGTGTGAAAACGGTATCCATGTCTTGCTCTCCTGTTGTGGGTTGATTTTTTATGACCGACGCCTTGCGCATCGGTGTCGCCAGACTACTACAATCCCGGCCGACTTATCCAGAGCCGGCAAGCCGAGATCGACCGCCCGGCCCGGCATTGCGCCCGAAAGTCCACAACATGGAAACGGTTAAATGATCTTGTTCAGCGGATACTCGACGATGCCCTCGGCACCGAGCTTCATCAGTTCCGGAACGATGCGGCGAACCTCCTTTTCCGGGAGGATGGTCTCGATCGAAACCCAGTCCGAGTTGTGCAGATGGGCCACCGTCGGATTGTTGAGGCTGGGCAGGATGCCGGTGATGGCGGCTACGCGGTCCCCCGGTGCGTTCATCTTGAGGCCGACCATGCCCTCGGCCCGCAGCGTCGATTGCAGCAACGTGGCGACCTGCTGGATCTTGACCCGCTTCCAGGGGTCTTCCCAAGCCGCCTTGTTGGCGATCATCACCGGCACCGACTCCATCAGGTCGCAGACGATGCGCAAGCCGTTGGCGCGAATGGTGGAGCCGGTTTCGGTCACTTCGACGATGGCGTCGCACAGCCCCTCGACCACCTTGGCTTCGGTGGCGCCCCAGGAGAACTCGACCGTCACCGGAATGTTGCGCTCGGCGAAATAGCGCTGGGTGAAGCCCACCAGTTCGGTGGAAATGGTCGCGCCGCGCAGATCCTCGGGCGAGCGCACCTTGGAATCGCCGGCGACCACCAGCACCCAGCGCACCGAGCGGCGCGAGACCTTGGAATACACCATCTCGCAGACTTCGACCACGTCGGAATCGTTTTCCCGGACCCAGTCCCTGCCGGCGATGCCGACGTCGATGGTGCCGCGTTCGACATAGCGGCCCATCTCCTGGGGACGGATCAGGCTGCATTTCATTTCGTCGTCGTCGACGTTGGGAAAGTAGCTGCGCGATGCGGTGGTGATCTTCCAGCCGGCCTTGCCGAACAGCTCGACGGTGGCCTCCTCGAGGCTGCCCTTGGGGATGCCGAATTTCAGTACCTTGCTCATTTCTTATAAACCTGCGCCGGATCGAACAGCGGCTTGGAATGCTCGACCCACGCGCCGTCTTCCCATCTGACGAAGAAGCAGCTGCGGTTGCCGGTATGGCAGGCGGCGGGGCCGTTCTGCCGGACCTTGATAACTACGGTATCGGCATCACAGTCGGTGAGCACTTCCACCACATCCTGCGTGTTGCCCGACTCTTCGCCCTTCATCCAGTACTTGTTGCGGGTACGGCTGAAGAACCAGGTCTTGCCCGACTCGAGGGTCAGGTTCAGGGTCTTCTCGTCCATGAAGGCGACCATCAGCACTTCGCCGTTCTCGACGTCCTGGATCACGGCGGGAATCAGCCCGCCCATTTTTTCGAAATCAATCTTGACCATGAAGCGCCCTTCCCTTCTGCGGTGAGTGTCGATCAAGGCAGCGACCTTGCGCGGCGCCGGTGACCGACGGCGCCCCACATGGGCGCGAACCCGGCAGTTTAGTCGATCAGGGCCGTCGCATCGCTATGTGCGCGAGCGCACTGAGCGGCGCCTGTCGATGACGGATCATCGGCGGAGCTTTCGGAAATTCCCGATCGAGCCATGCCGGAACCATTGCACCCATTGCACCCAATACCGCCCACGCCCCCATGACGCTACTTCGTTCGCTCAAATGGATCGCCGGTGCCCTTCTATCGCTTGTCGTGCTGGCGGTTCTGTTTGTCGCGATTTTCGGCTGGAACTGGCTGCGCGGTCCGATAGAGCGCATGACGACGGAAAAGACCGGTCGCGTACTGGCGATCAAAGGCGACCTGAAGGTCAAATTGGCCTGGCCTTTGCCGGGCCTTCACGCCGACGCCGTGACGTTCGCCAACCCGGGCTGGGCCAAGGAAAAACAGATGGTCGCCGCCGACGCGGTGGAAATCACGGTCAATTTTCCGCAACTGCTGCGCAACAACGTGGTGTTTTCCGAAGTGCGCCTGGAGCGCCCGGTGGTCTTTCTGGAGCAGGGTAGCGAAGGCAGAAAGAACTGGCTGCTGGACGTCAACCAGCAGGACGAAGGGGCGCGGATCCACATCGATCGCCTGACGCTCGATCACGGAACGCTCGGTTACGACGATGCGGCGGACAAGACCAGCATCCGGTCGCAACTCTCGACCACGCAGGCGGATGGCACGGCCGGCGCTGGTGTGGTGTTCAATGCTCAGGGGCAATACAAGGGCCTCCCCCTTAAAGCCTCCGGCAGCGGCGGCTCCGTGCTGGCGATCCGCGACGAAAGCACTCCGTATCCCTTGAAAGTCGATGCGAGCGTTGGCCACACCCGCGTGCGTGCAGACGGGACCGTCACCAGCCTGCTCAAGTTTTCCGCGATCGACATGAACCTCGCCCTGAGCGGAGACAGCCTCGACCAGCTCTATCCATTCATCGGCATCGCGCTGCCGACCACGGGTCCCTACTCGACCACCGGCCACCTTCTGCATAGCGGCAAGACCTGGCACTACGAGAAGTTCTCGGGCCGGATCGGCGCCAGCGACATCGCTGGTACCCTGCAAGTCGATAGCGGCGGCAAGCGCCCGGCCATGAAGGGTGAACTGGTGTCCAAGCTGCTCGACATAGATGATCTCGGCCCGTTGATTGGCGAGAGGCCCGGCAAGGTGGCAGCCGCCCAACAGGCGGTGCCGGCGCCCGTTGCAACCGCCGCACCAACGCCTGCGCAAGCGCGTGTGCTGCCCGACATTCCATTCAAGACCGACCGCTGGGACAGCGTCGACGCGGAAGTCACGCTGAAAGCCAAGACCATCCGTCGCGCCAAGGAGCTTCCGCTGGAAGACCTCGTGACCCACCTGAGTTTGCGCGACTCCGTGCTGACGCTCGATCCGCTCAATTTCGGCATCGCCGGCGGCCACCTCAATGCGGTGATTTCGCTGAACGGGCAGCAGAAGCCGATCCAGGCGCATGCCCAGGTGAAGGCGAGAAAGATTCTGATTGCCAAGCTGTTCCCCACGGTCGAGCTGAACAAGAACAGCATCGGTCAGATCAACGGTGAGTTTGATCTGGCGGGAAAAGGCAACTCGGTAGGAGGCATGCTGGCAACTTCCAACGGCAAGCTGGGGCTGGTCGTCAGCGGCGGCGAAATCAGCAAGATGATGATGGAAAAGATCGGGCTTCACCTCTGGGAAATCCTGGAACTGAAAGTGTCCGGCGACAGGCTGGTGAAGTTGCGTTGCGCGGTGGCCGACTTCGACGTCAAGGAAGGCGTCATGCAGACCGACGCGCTGGTCTTCGACACCGAAGTCACCACCATCGTCGGTACCGGCAGCATCGATCTGGGCAAGGAAAAGCTGGATCTGACGCTCAATCAGAAAACCAAGAACACCAGTCCTGTGGCCTTCCGCAGTCCGATCTACATTCGCGGCAGTTTTGCCAATCCCGAAGTCGGAGTCGACAAGGGGCGCATAGCCATGCGCGCACTCGGTGCGGCGGCGCTGGGCGTCGTCAATCCGCTGCTGGTGCTGATCCCGCTGATCGACGCCGGCCCCGGCAAGGACAGCGATTGCGGCCAACTGGTGCGGGATGCGAGAGCTTTGCCGCATCCGGAGCACAACAAAGCAACTCCCCGGCCATAAGCAAGGGCCGCGGGCCGCCAATCATTCAGGCGCTAGTGTGCCAGCCTGCCGGCGGTGGATCTACAATTGCGCCTACAGGGACGGACGCTTGACACAGCCGCCACGACGGCTACGATCAACCAGGCATCGCTACCGGGGCCAATGAGATGAGGTTCGCCGCACCCGCACTACCAGCGCTTGTAGCAGTGGCCATGTATGGCGGCACTGCGACGGCAGATGCCCCGTATCGATGCACCGATGAAACCGGCCTGGTTCTGCTGACCAATGATGCCCACGCCTCGAAAATCTGCGAGATGCTGTCTGAAAAAAGGTGCGCCGGCAAGCCGTGTCCAATCACCATTACCAAAAACCAGGACGGCCGTTTGTACATCAACGGCACGACCAACGGAACCTCTGTGCGCTATCCCGTGGCCAAAGGCGCCAGCGCGGTCACCATCTGTGTTCGAGATCAATGTAAAGCGCAGTAAGTGCTGATCCAACCACCCGAAGTAAAGCCTTGCCGGACAGCCGGCGATGATTGACGCTGGGCTCGGCGCGTCGTGGGCCGCTTGGGCCGGCTGCTATGCGCTGCCGATCTTCTTCGTGCTACTCGGCCTCCTGCTGGCAGCAAGCTATGCCTGCTGGCGCGCCTTGCAGCGCTATGCCACGCCGCGCAGGGCAGCCGACAGTTTGCCCAGCTTATCCATGGGCCAGCGGGTGGCGGCCGGCATTGCCGTGGTCCTGACGGGTGTCGCGGTTTTCGCCGCACTCGCCGCACAGCTTGCTGCGGGACAAGAACCCGGCCCGGCCGACCAGGCTTTCGCCGATGCGCTGCGCGCCGGTTTGCCGCAGGCGGCGCTGCTCGCTTTTTCCGCGCTCACGTACCTCGGCGACAAGACCACGCTCGGCGGATTGTGCATCGCCGTGGCGCTCGCCCTGATCGCCCGGCGCCGGCATTGGCTGGCGCTCGGCTGGGTGGTGGCGGTGGTCGGCAACAGCGTGTTGAATCGCACTCTCAAGCAGATCTTCGGCCGCGTCCGGCCGCTGAATCAGGACGGACTCGTGCTCGAGCCGGGATTCAGCTTTCCGAGCGGACACAGTTCCGGCTCCGTCGTGGCCTACGGCATGCTGGCCTATCTGGCGCTGCGACTGCTGCCGCCGCGCTGGCACTTGCCGACACTGCTCGCGATGGCGGCGCTGGCCTTCACGGTCGGCGCCAGCCGCGTCTTCCTGACCGTGCATTTTGCCAGCGACGT
Source organism: Sulfuritalea sp. (assembly GCA_023229685.1). Taxonomy (GTDB): domain Bacteria; phylum Pseudomonadota; class Gammaproteobacteria; order Burkholderiales; family Rhodocyclaceae; genus Sulfuritalea. The sequence goes on along the minus strand of JALNYT010000004.1, from coordinate 241,318 downwards.
GATCGCCGGCTTTGCGTCGGGAACGGCATGGCTGGCGATCTGCGTGACCGGCATCGAACTCATGCGCTGGCGCCGCCAACGCACTGCCTGAGACCCACACGTCCACTGCAGCGACTCAATCGCCGGGCATCAAGTATTCCGTTCGGAGTATATTGTTCAGCAGAGTCCAGAAATATCTGAATTTGTTCAAGCGTCTCGCGTCCATCGGCTTTTTTGCCACGAAAATCAGTCGTGATGAAGGCATTTCCCGTTCGACACTTCCTCGACCTCAAGGCCACGATTGCCATCTTCACCGTGGCACTGTTCGTCAGCACCATTTGGGTGCTGGCCCACTATCTGGAAGAGGAAGCCAGCGTCAAAATCAAGAAGGTATTGGCCGCCGAGCAGTACCAGACCGTAGAGCACGTGGCCAGCAGCCTCGATGAAGCCGTCAGGCTGCGCATCAACGCCCTCGCCGATGCGGCGTTCCTGATCGATCCTGAATGGATGTCGCGCCCGGATCGCCTGCATGCCTTCATGGCAATGCACCTGCCGCTGCATCGATTCTTTGACACGGGCATGGTCGTCGTCTCGCGGGAAGGCATCGGCCTGGCGGACTTGCCCAATCTCGAGGGACGGGAAAGAGCCAGCCATACCGAAACGGATTACTTCCGCGAAGTCATGGCGACCGGGAAACCGGCGGTGGGCAAGCCGATTCTGGACCGCCTCACGCACAAGCCCATACTCAATATCGCCGTACCCATCAAGAACAACAAGGGCGAAATCATCGGCCTCCTGCTTGGCAGCAATCAAATCGTCGGCGGCGATTTGCTCAGCGAAAAACTGCCGACAAAACCGCAGACGAGCGGCGACCTTCACGTTATTTCCCTCCAGGATGGCATGGTCGTGTCTTCCACCGATCCGGGGCGCATCATGCAGCCCGACCCGGAAGCGACTGCCGGCCGCTACCGGGAAATCCACGAAGGCTCGGGGATGGTGGTGAATGCGCAGGGCGTCGAAAGCCTCAGTTCGGCAAAGAAGGTTCCGAGCACCGACTGGCTTGTCGTCGCCAGCCTGCCCGCATCCATTGCCCTCGAGCCGGTCAAATCACTGCAACGGGAAATTTACAAGGACGCGGCCATAGCATCTGCTGCCATTGCACTGCTGCTCTGGCTCTTCCTTCATCGCCAGCTCAGCCCCCTCGCCCGCTCGGCACGAATCATCGATGCCATGTCGGATGGACGTGAACCCCTGCGGCCCCTGCCTCTCGAGGGGAGCATGGAGATCAGGCGCTTGCTCGACAGTTTCAACAAACTGCAGGAGCACATCCAGAGACAACAGCAATCACTACGGGAGCACGAGGAGCAGATACGGCTTGCCGCCTCGGTTTTCGAAGGTACCAGCGAGGCCATTCTCATTTCCTCTCCTGACAACCGTATCGTCAGTGTCAATCGCGCCTTTTGCAAGATGAGCGGTTATGAGGAAAACGAGCTGATCGGGGGCAATCCAAAACTGCTGCAGTCGGGCCGTCACGATCAGGCCTTTTATCAGCAGCTGTGGTCCACCTTGCGTGACACAGGCCAATGGCAGGGAGAAATCTGGAATCGCCGGAAGAATGGCGAGATCTATCCCGAGCGACTCGCGATTTCGACGCTTTACGACGAGGCGGGCAAGGTGCTCCACTACATCGCCATCGCCGCGGACATCACCCATCAGAAGCAGGCCGAAGCCGTGATTTGGCAACAAGCCAACTACGACCTTCTGACCAACCTGCCGAACCGCCGTCTGTTGCAGGAGCGCATTCGAGAGGCTCTGGAACAGGCGCGGCAAAGTGGTCTGTGCCTTGCCGTGCTGCATGTCGATCTGGATCACTTCAACGAAGTCAACGACATGCTGGGTCACGACTGTGGGGATCGCATGCTGGTCGAAGCAGGGCAACGGATTTCTTCCTGCGTCGAAACCGCCGCCGATACGGTCGCCCATCTGGGAGGGGACGAATTCGTCGTTGTGCTGGATGCCCTCGCCGATTCCGCGGATCGGACCGAAAAAGTCGCGGCGAAAATTCTGCGGACGATTACCGAACCGTTTTTTCTCGACAGCGAGACGGTCTTCATCTCGGCAAGCATTGGCATCACCCTCTATCCAGGCGACGCCGAGGATATCGCCGGCCTGCTGATCAATGCCAACCAGGCAAAGCAGGTCGCCAAGAACGCCGGACGCAACCGCTATTCGCGCTTTACCGCGTCAATGCGGGAGACCGCGCAAACGCGGATACAGCTCGCCAACGATATGCGCGGTGCACTCGCTGCCCATCAATTCGAGGTGTATTACCAGCCGATCGTCGATCTGGCGAGCGGAAACATCGTCAAAGCCGAGGCCTTGTTGCGCTGGCACCACCCCCAGAGGGGAATGGTGAGTCCGGTGGAATTCATCCCGATCGCCGAGGAAACAGGGCTGATCAGCGAGATCGGGGACTGGGTGTTCAGGGAAGCGGCGCAAATGGCCAAGCGTTGGTGCCGTCATTGCCAATTTTCGGTCAATGGGGTCTGCGCAGCCATCGGCGCCATCGATGCCGGGGCCCAATCATGCCCCTATCAGATCACGGTAAACAAGTCGCCGCGCCAGTTCTTCACCGGACGCACGGATACAACCTGGATCGCCTACCTGCGGGAAAACAACATCTATCCGAGTTGCATGACCATAGAGATCACGGAAGGATTGCTGCTGGATCAGCATCCGGAAATAATGGAAAAATTCAACGCCTTCCGCCGCATCGGCATTCAGATCGCGCTCGACGATTTCGGTACGGGATATTCTGCGATGTCCTACCTCAAGAAATTCGATATCGACTATCTCAAGATCGACCGCTCATTTGTCCACGACATTGTCACCGACCGGAGCGACCGGGCGATCGCCGAGGCTGTTATCGCCATGGCACACAAACTCGGAATGAAGGTGGTCGCCGAAGGTGTGGAGACCATCGAACAGCGCGACTTGCTGACTGACGCCGGTTGCGACTACGGTCAGGGCTTTTTGCTCGCCGCACCGATGCCGGCGGCGCAGTTTGCAAGCCTGGTCTTCAATTCAACCGGGCATTGACTGACTGGAGCGCAGGGCAGCGAGGCCTGCGCCGCTGGCGAATGGCGCCGGCAGGGCGAGGCGCTGCGGGCAGAGCAGCTACAATCGGGCGCCCTGCCACAAAAAGGATAAAGGAATGGATGCACGCCCCGACCCAGCGCAGGAACTCTTGCTGCCCGCCGTCGAAATCGAAACCGCCCCGCAGCCGGTGCGCGCCGTCATCTGGCTGCACGGTCTTGGCGCCGACGGCCACGATTTCGAGCCGATCGTCGACGAGTTCGATCGGCGCCGGCTGCCGCCTACCCGTTTCGTGCTTCCCCACGCGCCGCTGCGTCCCGTCACCATCAATGCCGGCTATGTGATGCCGGCGTGGTACGACATCCTCTCGCTGGATTTCTCCGACCGCCGCGAGGATGCGGAAGGCGTGCGCCAGTCGGCGCGGCAGATCGAAGCCCTGATCGCGCGCGAAAATGCCCGTGGCATCGAGGATCGACATATCGTGTTGGCCGGCTTCTCCCAGGGCGGCGCCATCGCGCTGCATGCGGGCCTGCGCCATCCGCGGCGCCTGGCCGGCATCCTTGCCTTGTCCACCTACCTGCCGCTGGCGGCCACGCTGACCGCCGAGGCCGCCGCCGCCAACCGCGACGTCCCCCTGTTCATGGCCCACGGCCATGACGACCCGGTGGTCCCCTGCGAATTGGGCCAGCGCTCCGGCGAGATGCTGCGTGCCCAAGGCTACCCCGTGCAGTGGCACACTTACCCCATCGAGCATTCGGTCAGCATGGAGGAAATCCGGGACATTGAAACATGGCTGGACAAGGTGCTGGCGGATCCTGCCGCCAGCACCGCTGCATAGAGAACCCGCCCCCGAAACGGGAATCTGCCTTAGAGACAGTGCCAGAACATGGAACCCGGCGGCGACGGGTAGCAATTCATGAAGGGATGCGGCCAGTTAGGCCACATCGGCTGCATGGTCTGGAGGCGACATAAGCTGACCTCCTGCGCAATGCTTTCCCGGCAGGCCTGCTCGAGGCGCTGGACCTCCGCGGCCATGTCGTCGAAGGTGTGCGTGCGTTCGGCAGACACCATGTAATCGAGGACTTCGAGCGGCACACCTTGCCGGGCGAGGTCGACAAACGCGCTCGCCGACAGCCGGTAGCGCGAGCCGGATTCCGTAATGCGGCCGATGATTTCATTGGCCGTAATGCCCTCACGCACCAGCGTCACGATCTGTTCCGGCGACAGCGCGGCAATCGGCTGCGGCAGCCGCGCCTCCAGTTCTGCCGCGGTCATGCGCTCGATCTTCGGCGGCTCGCCAGGCATATCGGCGCAGCCTTGCAGCAACAGCGCGAGACCCATGACGAGAGTGCAGAATCCAGAAGACTTCATGAGGATATTGTCTCGCAAGTCAGTTTGTTGAGCATTCGAACCGGCCGCATGGCATCATTCCGGGCCCCGATTGCCGCCGGTCCGGCGCCATGCCCCGTAAAGAAGGCAAAGCCTCGAATTTATAATAGACCATGCTGCTCCGATTTCCATGTTGATTTACTCGCTGCAATGACCTCCCAGATCCTCGAACTCCTCGCTCCGGCCAAGAATGCCGACTTCGGCATCGAGGCCATCAATCACGGCGCCGATGCCGTGTATATCGGCGGGCCCGCCTTTGGTGCGCGCGCCGGTGCCGGCAACACCGTGGCGGATATCGAGCGGCTGGCGGCCCACGCGCACCGCTATCGGGCCAAGGTCTTCGCCACGCTCAATACCATCCTGCGCGACGACGAGCTCGAAGGCGCGCGACGCCTGGTCTGGCAGCTTTACGAAGCCGGCGCGGATGCGCTGATCGTGCAGGACATGGGCCTGCTGCAGCTCGACCTGCCGCCGCTCCAGCTGCATGCGAGCACCCAGACCGACATCCGTACGCTGGAGAAGGCCCGTTTTCTGCAGGACGTCGGCTTCTCGCAGATCGTGCTGGCACGCGAACTGACGCTCAAGGAAATCGCGAAGATCGCTGCCGGTTTGAAAGTCGGCGCCGGCGAGACGGCGACTTTGGAATTCTTCGTGCACGGCGCGCTGTGCGTGGCCTACAGCGGCCAGTGCTACATCAGCCACGCCCACACCGGGCGCAGCGCCAATCGCGGCGAATGCTCGCAGGCCTGCCGCCTGCCCTACACGCTGGAAGACGAGGCCGGCCGCATCGTCGCCCACGACAAGCACCTGCTGTCGATGAAGGACAACGACCAGAGCGCCAACCTGCAGGCCCTGGTCGAGGCCGGCATCCGTTCCTTCAAGATCGAGGGGCGGCTGAAGGACCTTTCCTACGTCAAGAACATCACGGCGCACTACCGCTTGCTGCTCGACGAATTTCTCGAACGGTCGCCCGAGTATCGGCGCGCCTCGGCGGGACGCTGCACCTACACATTCACGCCGCGCCCGGAAAAAACCTTCAACCGCGGCGCCACGGATTACTTCGTCAATGAGCGCCAGGCAGATATCGGCGCCTTCGATACGCCGAAGTTCTCCGGCGAGCCGATCGGCGTGGTCACGCGGCTGGCGCCCGACTGGTTCGAGGTCGATGCCACGATGCCGCTGCACAACGGCGACGGCCTCAGCTACTACGACAGCCACCGCGAACTGGCCGGCCTGCGCATCAATCGCGCCGAGGGGCAACGGCTGTTTCCCAACGAGATGCCGGACGATCTGGCCGTCGGCACGGGGCTCTACCGCAACCGCGACCAGGAATTCGAGCGCGCGCTGGAAAGGAAATCCGCCGAGCGGCGCATCGGCATCCGCATGCAGTTGAGCGAAACACCGGATGGCTTCGCCCTCACCCTCACCGATGAAGACGGCATCGCGGCAAGGGCCGCCCTGCCCCACGTGCACGAGGAGGCGAAGCATGCCAAGCAGGCGTTTGCCGGCCTGCGCGACAATCTCGCCAAGCTGGGCAACACGATCTTCACCGCCAGCGAGATCGCGCTCGACTTGAGCCAGCCCTGGTTCCTCCCCGCCTCGGCGGTGAACGGCCTGCGCCGCGAGGCCCTCGCCGCCCTCGAAGCGGCGCGCGCCACCGCCTGCGAGCGCCCGCCGCGCCGCGCACCGGTCGAACCGCCGGTCGCCTATCCGGAGAACGAACTGAGCTACCTCGGCAACGTGCTCAACAGCCAGGCCCGCGCCTTCTACGAGAAGCACGGCGTGAGGCTGATCGCCGACGCCTACGAGACCAACACAGAGAAGGGCGAAGTCTCGCTGATGATCACGCGCCACTGCCTGCGTTACAGCTTCAATCTCTGCCCGAAAGAAGTGAAGGGCATCCGCCCCGACCCGATGACGCTGGTCAACGGCAAGGAAAAGCTGACCCTGCGCTTCGACTGCAAGAAGTGCGAAATGCACGTCATCGGCAAGCTGAAGAAGGGCCGGCAGATCAGCATTCTTCCGGTCGCGCATTGAGCAGGACGCAAGAGTCGGTGCTGGTACCCCGGCGATGAGCCGCATCATCCTCGCCCCGATGGAGGGCCTCGCCGACGACGTGCTGCGCGCGGTGCTGACCTCGGCCGGCGGCTATGACTGGTGCGTCACCGAATTCGTGCGCGTCACCACCACCGTGCTGCCGCACTCCTGCTTCACGCGCTTCAGTCCGGAACTCAACAACGGCTCGCGCACCGCGAGCGGCACCCCCGTCCGCATCCAGTTGCTCGGCTCCGATCCGGCGATGATGGCTGCCAACGCCGCCCATCTGGCACTGCTCGAGCCGGCCGGGATCGACCTGAACTTCGGCTGCCCGACCCCGCTGGTGAATCGCAATCGCGGCGGCGCGGCACTGCTCGACGAGCCGGAACTGCTGCAGCGCATCGCCGGCGCGGTGCGCGCCGCCGTGCCGCCGGCGATTCCGGTGACGGCCAAGATGCGCCTCGGCATCGAGGACACCGGCCGCGCCCTCGACTGCGCGCTGGCGCTCGAAGCCGGCGGTATGCAGGAACTGGTGGTGCACGCCCGCACCAAACAGGACGGCTACCGGCCGCAGGTGCGCTGGGAATGGGTGGCGCGCATCCGCGAGGCGGTCAGGCTGCCGATCATCGCCAACGGCGAGGTATGGAACGTCGCCGACTACCGCAGGATCTGCGCCGCCACCGGCTGCGCGGACGTCATGCTGGGCCGCGGCGCGGTCGCCGACCCGCTGCTGGCGCGGCGCATCCGTGACGGCCGCGCAGAACACGCCGGCGCAGGCGAGTGGGACGTCCTCAGGACCTTGATCGCCGAATTCTGGGAACGGGTGCAGTTGAAGCTGCCGCCGCACCAGTCGCCCGGCCGCCTCAAGCAGTGGCTGGGCCTCATGCGACGCAGCTACCCCGAAGCCACCTTGCTCTACGGCGAGATACGGGAGTTGCGCCAGGCGGCCGAGATTAGTCTGGCGCTGGAGCGTTGTGGCCCGGCCCTCGCCGCGGCGGACCCGAGGCAGAACTGATCCAACAACCACAATTTCAGCCACAGAGATCACAGAGGGCACAGAGATAGAACGGGGTTTCAGCACCTCGAGCATTCACCCGGCGGATGAGGCAACAACGTTCCTCAACTCCCTGTTTGTTCTCTGTGAACTCTGTGTCCTCTGTGGCCAATCAAGGTTTGCAGCTTGAGTGTCCCGTGCTGCCCGCGAAAATCGAAGGCGCTGGCTAAATCGAGACGGAGGACGGCATCGAACCATGACTGGCGGGACAGTCAACGTTATGATGAGCGGGGTCGGATCATAAGAAAGATAAGCCACGCCAAAGTTTGCCCCTTCTCCGGGAGTAAGAAGGGGACCACCGCTCTACCCCCCCGGTGTCCAGAGATGTCCTGGAGATGGACATGGTGCTTGATCTCCAACCATGCGATGCATCATGGATGGGCTTTGCGCGCCCGACTATGCTCGAAGTTTTGACTAATGCCATGATTTGGATGGGAACCAGGCAATGCTGAATCGAATGAAGATTGTCACCCGGCTGGCCATCGGACTCCTTCTGATGCTGCTCGGACTTCTGGTGCTGGGTTTCCTCGGGACGCGCAGCATTACTCAATTGTCCGCGATCAGCTCGGACATCTTCCGCTACCCGTTCGCCGTAACAACCGCCATACTCAACGTGAGAGCGGATGTCCTCGTCAGCGAGAAAATGGCCAGCGACCTGGTGAGCAAAGCCAGTGCTGCCGAGACCGGCCAATTGCAGCAGGAGCTATCCGCGACAACGGCCCGCATCGACAAGAACATGGCGACGGTTCGCGAGCGTTTCCTCGGCAACAAGGCAGAACTCACCCGCGTCGACAAGGCATTGGCCGCCTGGCATGCCGCCCGCGACGAAACCCTCGCACTGGCACGCAGCGGGCGCCGCGCCGAGGCGACGGCGCTGAACGACGGCCGCGACGCACGCCTGGTCGATGTGGTTTTCAAGGAGGTAAGCGACGTCGCCGATTTTTCCGCGGCCAGGGCCGCCGAGCTCGAAGATGCGGCGCTGAAGGAGCGGAACGCGGCGCTGGGGACGATTGCCTTCATGCTGGTCATGATCATCGCCGGCGGTGCCGCGGTGGCCTTTCTGGTCATCCGCAGCGTCAGGCAGTCGCTGAAACTTGCGGTCGGGACAGTCCATGCCCTGATCGCGGACAGCGCTGACAAGGTACTCGCCGCGCAAGCCGTCGGGGCCGGAGACCTGAGCCGCGAGATTGTCGTCTCCGAACCCCTGCAAATGGATCTCGACGCGCTACCCAAGGATGAACTGGGCGTCCTGATGAAAACGGCATTCCACCTGAGCGAGGTTCAATGCGCGCTCGACGAAGCTTTTCTGCACATGACCAGGTCCCTGCGGCTGGCGCGCGAAAACGAGGCGGCGCGCGACTGGCTGAAGAGCGGGCGCAACGAACTGAATATCCTGATCCGCGAAGAGCAGAACACGGCCGAGATGGCGGACGAGGTGCTGGGTTTTTTGGTGACCCACCTCAGCGCCGGCATGGGCGCCTTCTACCTGTTTGATGAACGGGCCGTAAGACTTTCCCTGACCGCCACCTACGCCGCCCGAAAGGACATGAAGCTCGGCGAGTATTTCCACCTCGGTGAGGGGGCGATCGGTCAGGCGGCGCGCACACAGAAGATCATCTTCCTGACCGACCTGCCGCCAGACTACCTGCCGATCGGCTCCGCCCTTGGCACGTCGGTGCCGAAGATCGTCGTCGCCATTCCACTGTTGCATGGCAACCGTCTGGTCGGCGTGATCGAAATCGCGACCTTCCGCGAGTTCAGCGAGAACGAGCTGAAGTTTCTGGAAATTGCCAGGGAAACGATTGCCATCGCCATCGATGCCAACCTCGCTCACCAGCGGACGGCCGAGCTCCTCGAGCAAACCGAACAGCAGGCCGAGGAACTCCGGGTGCAGCAGGAGGAACTGCAGCAAAGCAACGAGGAGCTTGAAGAACGGGCTCAGATGCTGGAGCAGCAGCGCGAGAATATTCGCCTGAAGAACCATGAAATCGAGGCCGCGAGCCGGATTCTGCACGAGAAGGTGGCGGAACTGGAACGGGTCAGCACCTACAAGTCGGAATTCCTCGCCAACATGTCGCACGAGCTGCGCACCCCGCTCAACAGCCTGATGATTCTCTCCAGCCTGCTGAAACAGAACAAGGATGGCAACCTGAGCGACAAGCAGGTCGAATTCGCCGCCACCATCAATTCTGCCGGCATGGACCTGCTCAATCTCATCAACGACATCCTCGACCTGTCCAAGGTCGAAGCCGGTCAGATGCAGTTCAATTGCGCCGCGCTACCGGTGCCGGATCTGTGCGATTCGATCCGTGCCACGTTCGAACCGCTGGCGGAACAGAAGGGGCTCGCTTTCCGGGTCGAGACCGATACCGGTGTCCCGGCGACGTTCCATGGCGACGAACAGCGGGTGCACCAGGTACTCAAGAACCTGCTGTCGAATGCGCTGAAATTCACCGAGAAGGGGGAGGTCCGCCTGCGCATCGTCATCCCCGCGGCGCAGGAAAACCCGCTACCGGTGCCGGCGCTCGCCTTTATCGTCAGCGATACCGGCATCGGCGTTTCCGCGGCAAAGCAGCAACTGGTTTTCGAGGCCTTCCAGCAGGCGGACGGTTCGATCAGCCGCAAGTATGGAGGCACGGGGCTGGGGCTTTCCATCTCGCTCCAGCTTGCACACAGGATGAATGGGGACATCCGCATGAGCAGCGAAGAGGGCAAGGGCAGCGTGTTCACGCTCTATATGCCGCTCTCTGCAGCGACGACCGAGGTCGATGCGACGACGCCCAAGCTCGCCCACGCTGCGCCGATGCACTCGCCGCGCCAGGCGCCGCGGCCGTCAGTCCCGGCGCCACTCCCGGCCGGCATGGAAAGCGAGGAACCCCCTCCCTTCCCGGCGCCCTTGCCGGACGATCGCGCCCAGCTCGCGGCGGGCGACAAATGCATCCTGATCATCGAAGACGATCTCAGCTTCGCCAGTATCCTGCAGGGAATGGTCAAGGAGCGCGGGTTTGATGCCCTGGTGGCTTCGGACGGGGAAAGCGGCATCGCAATGGCGAGACGCTTTCTGCCGAGCGCCGTCATTCTCGATGTGATGCTGCCCCACATCGACGGCTGGGGCGTAATGCGCAGTCTCAAGGACAACCCGCGCACCCGGCATATTCCGGTTCATTTCGTCACTTGCCTGGAGGACCGCCAGAAGGCGATGGCCATGGGTGCCATCGGCTTCGCCACCAAACCGGTCAGCATGGAACAAATCAACGATGTGTTGCAGTCGATCGAGGGTTCACTGGCCAAATCGGTGCGCAAACTTCTGATCGTCGAAGACAACGAGGACGAGGCGAAAAGCATGGTCGCCCTGCTCGAGGAAGACGGCGTCGATATCGTGGTGGCGGTGACGGGAAGAGATGCCATCCGCCTGCTTGCCTCCCAGGCTTTCGATTGCATGGTCCTCGACCTGGGTCTTTCCGACATGTCCGGTTTCGAGTTGCTCGAATACATCCAGAACATGGAAGGGGCACGGCGGATTCCGGTCATCATCCACTCCGGCCGTGAGCTGACCCACGAGGACGAGCGCAAGCTGCGGCGCTTCGCCGAGAGCATCATCATCAAGGGCGCCAAGAGTCCGGAGCGGCTGCTCAACGAGGTCACTCTGTTCCTCCATCTGGTGGAGAGCAACCTGCATCCGAACAAGCAGCGCATGATCCGCACGGCCATCGACAAGGAGGCGATGCTGGAAGGCAGGAAGGTGCTGCTGGTCGACGACGACATGCGCAACATCTTCTCTCTCTCCAGCGTCCTGGCGGAGAAGAACATGGTGGTGATTGAAGCGGAAAACGGCAGGGAGGCTCTTGCCCGGCTTGAGGATCATCACGATATCAGCATAATACTGATGGACATCATGATGCCGGAAATGGATGGCTACGCCGCCATGCGCGAGATTCGCAAGAATCCTCGGCTGGTGAATATTCCCATCATCGCCATGACCGCCAAGGCTTTGCGGGGCGATCAACAGAAGTGCATGGCGGCGGGGGCGAGCGACTACATCGCCAAGCCGATCGAGGTGGACAAACTGCTGTCGCTGATCCGCGTCTGGATCTTCCAGCACATTTAGAAACTCTCTGTACGCGGTGGCCATGAAACCCGACGAAGTGGAGGACGTGGAAATCCGGCTCCTGCTGGAGGGGGTGGAGCGGATTTATGGCTACGACTTCCGCGACTATGCCGATGCCTCGATCAAGCGCCGGCTGACCCACTGGCTGGCCGAGTCGGAATTCGAGACCTTCTCGCAGGCGCAGTCGCTGCTGCTGCGCGACCGCAGCGTGTTCGAGTCGCTGTTACGCGGCATCACCGTCAACGTCACCGAAATGTTCCGCGACCCGGCTTTCTTCAAGGCGCTACGGGAACAGGTGGTGCCCTTCCTCAAGACCTATCCCTTCGTCAAGATCTGGCACGCGGGCTGCGCCACGGGCGAGGAAGCCTATTCCATGGCGATACTGCTGAACGAGGAGGGGATGGCCGGGCGCTACCGCATGTACGCCACCGACATCAACGAGACGGTGCTGCAAAAGGCCGGCGAGGGCGTGGTGTCGATCACGGAGATGCAGCGCTTCACCCGCAACTACCAGAAAAGCGGCGGCAGCGCCTCCTTTGCCGACTATTACACCGCCCGCTACGATCGTGCGATTCTGTCGTCCGCATTGAAGAAGGATATCGTCTTCGCCCCGCACAACCTGGCGGTCGACGGCGAGTTCGGCGAAATGAACATGGTTTTGTGCCGCAACGTCATGATCTATTTCAAGCCCACCCTCAAGGAACGCTGCCTGCGCCTTTTCGACAGCAGCCTGCTGCCGGGGGGATTCCTCTGCCTCGGTCTCAAGGAAAGCCTGGAGAAAAGAAAAATGGCGGAACGCTACGAGGAACTGGCACCGGGGCTGCGTATCTACAGAAAACGTTATGACTAGGGTATTCCAGGCCGTGGTCATTGGCGTCTCCACCGGCGGGGTGCACGCGCTGCAAAAGTTGCTCGGCCAATTGCCGGCGGATTTTGCCCTCCCCGTCCTGATCGTTCAGCACATGCGCCCGGATGCGGGGAGTGGCTTGGCGAAACTGCTCGACAAATGCTGTGCCCTGCGCGTGAAGGAGGCCGACGAACTGGATGAGATCCTTCCCGGCACGGTTTACCTGGCTCCTCCAAACTACCATCTGCTGGTGGAACGGGAGGGTTTCCTGTCGCTCTCGGCGGACCCCTACGTGAGTTTTGCCCGTCCTTCAGCCGATGTCCTGTTCGAGTCGGCCGCTGCAGTCTTCGGGCCGAACCTGATCGGCGTCGTCCTCACCGGCGCCAATTTCGATGGCAGCCTGGGATTGAAAACCATCAAGCAAAACGGCGGCGTAGCCATCGTCCAGGACCCGGCGGATGCCGAAGCCCGGCAAATGCCGCAAGCCGCGATCGCCGCAACCGGCGTAGACTATGTGGTTGCTTTGGATGGCATGGCGGCTCTCTTGCAGAAGCTGGCGCCGAGACGCACCACGATGCCGCATGACATGAGAGGGCGAGATGCTTGAGAAGGTAGCGCTGCTGCTGGTCGACGACCGCCCGGAAAACCTGGTGGCGCTTGAGGCAGTGCTCGGCGACGAGGGGCTCGACCTGGTAAAAGCCCTGTCGGGCAACGACGCCTTGCGGCATACCCTGAAGCAGGATTTCGCGCTGGTGCTGCTCGATGTGCAGATGCCCGGCATGGACGGCTTCGAGACGGCCGAACTGATGCGGTCCAATCCCAAGACACGGCATCTGCCGATCATCTTCGTCACCGCCGGGATGAAGGATATACGGCTGCAGTTCAAGGGTTACGACCTGGGTGCCGTCGATTACCTGATCAAACCCTTCGAACCCCACATCCTCCAGAGCAAGGTGAAGGTCTTCTGCGAGTTGTACCGCCAGCGCCGCCAGCTCGAGTCCAATCAACTGCTGCTGGAATCGAAAATCAGGGAGCGGGTATCCGAGCTCAAGCAGAGCGAGGAACGCTTCCGCATGCTGGCGACCCATGCCCCGGTGGGCATCTACCAGATCGACAGTCAGGGCAATTGCCTTTATGTGAACCGCCGCTGGTGCGAAATCGCGGGTCTTTCCGCGGCTGAAACCGCCGGGCAAGGGTGGGCGCGAACGATACATCCGGACGACCGGGATTCAGTCGAATCCATATGGCGAGGCGCTCTGTCACCCGATGGCGAATGGTCCATGGACTACCGCTTCCTCAAGCCCGACGGCAAAGTCGTATGGGTGAATGGGCATGCCGTCGCCTTGCGCAACGAAAAGGGGGAGATCACCGGCTATCTTGGCAACAATCTCGAGATCACCGCGCGCAAGCGCGGCGAGGAACGGCAGCGCACGCGCAACGTGGTTACCGGCCGGCTCGCCGAGGATGCCGCTTTGCCCGAGTTACTCCATCTCATCGCCGAAGGCACGGAGCGGCAGGCTCACGGCATGGTCTGCTCCATCCTGCTATTGGACGAGTCGGGCCAACACCTGATTTATGGCGCCGCCCCGCACCTGCCGGATCGCGTCATTAGCGCGACAACGTCCATCGGCGGCAGCTGCGCAGCGACGGCGAACCGCGGCAAGCGCCGAATCGTGGATGACATTTACGCCCATTCCGGCTGCGCCGATTGCCGGCCCCCGGCGGTAGCGGGTGAGCAGGTTTCATGCCGGTCGGAACCGATCCTTGCATTGAACGGCGAGGTACTTGGCGTCTTCGCCTTTTACTGGACGCACCCGGCCGTGCCGGATGCCGGCGATATCGAGCTGATGCACGAAGCAGTCCAACTGGCCGGACTCACCATAGAGCGCAAGCGCACCGAAAACGAACTTCAAATCGCCGCCTCGGTGCATCAGGCCGTCAGCGAAGCGATTGCGGTGACGGATGCCGACAACCGCATTATCGCCATCAATCCGGCCTTCACGCAGGTAACCGGCTATGCCTCGCACGAAGCCATCGGCCATGACTCGAACCTGCTGAAAAGCAGTCGGCACGATCTGCCCTTTTATCAGGAAATGTGGCACGCGCTGGAGACGACCGGACGCTGGCAGGGAGAGATCTGGAACCGGCGCAAGAGCGGCGAGGAATACCCGGAGTGGCTGTCGATCAGTACCATCTGCGACGCGAGTGGCAAGGTACTGCGGCGTATCGCCATGTCTTCCGACATCACGGAAAAGAAGCGCACCGAGGAAACCATCTGGCGCCAGGCCAACTACGATTCCCTCACCGAATTGCCCAACCGCCGCCTGTTCCGCGACCGCCTGGAGCAGGAAATCCTCAAGGCGCAACGCGGCGGCCTGTACGTGGCGCTGCTGTTCGTTGACCTCGACCGCTTCAAGGAAGTGAACGACACGCTCGGCCACCATACCGGCGACCTCCTGCTGATCGAGGCAGCGCGCCGCGTCTGCGACTGTGTGCGTGCCACCGATACGGTAGCGCGTCTTGGCGGCGACGAGTTCACGGTCATCATGTCCGAGCTGACCGACACCGACCGCGTCAGCGAGGTCGCCCAGGCGATGCTCAAGACGCTGGCGGCACCCTTTGTGCTCGATGCGGGCGCGGTCTACGTTTCTGCCAGCATCGGCATCACGATTTTTCCGAGCGACGCCGGCAACGTCGAAACCCTGCTGAAAAATGCCGACCAGGCCATGTATGCGGCCAAGGAGCAGGGCCGCAACCGCTTCAACTATTTCACGGCTTCGATGCAGGCGATCGCGCAAACACGGCTGCTGCTCAGCAATGATTTGCGCAACGCCATCGCCGCAGGCCAGTTCGAGGTGCATTTGCAGCCGATCGTGGAACTGGCCACGGGCCGCGTTATCAAGGCCGAAGCGCTGCTACGCTGGCGCCATCCGACGCATGGCATGGTCGGACCGGCGGAGTTCATTCCCATCGCCGAGGAGATCGGCCTCATCCACGAAATCGGCGACTGGGTGTTCAAGGAATCGGCACGCACCGCCAAGCGCTGGTACGACGCGGGATTGCTCAAGGATACGGATGACGGGCTGATCCAGATCAGCGTCAACAAGTCGCCGCGCCAGTTCTTCTCGGGCAACACCCACGAAACCTGGATCGCTTACCTGAAGGAGATCGGGCTACCGGCCAAGTGCATCGCCATCGAAATCACCGAGGGGCTGCTACTCGACGACAGGCCCGAAGTCGCGAAAAAACTGATGCAGTTCCGCGCTGCCGGGTTCCGGGTTTCGCTGGACGATTTCGGTACCGGCTACTCGGCGATGTCCTACCTGAAAAAGTTCCCGCTCGACTTCCTCAAGATCGATCAGTCGTTCGTCCGCGACATGGCCACCGATCCAGGCGACGAGGCCATCGTCGAGGCGATCATCGTCATGGCCCACAAGCTCGGCCTCAAGGTGATCGCCGAGGGCGTCGAAACGGCGGAGCAATTCGAGTTGCTGAAAGCGGCAGGCTGCGACTACGGCCAGGGCTACTTGTTCGCCATGCCGATGCCTGCCGCCGAAATGCTACTGACAACCTGAGCGGCGCCGGCTAGCCCGGCGCACTGCGCCGGCAGTGTTCGTCGATCGCCTCCACCAAACGAGGCAGCAGCGCATCCGGCAAGTCGTGGCCCATGCCGTCGATCACCAGCAACGTCGCACCTGGAATCTGCTGCGCGGTATCGCGGCCGGCCGCGAGGGGCACCAGCGGATCGCTGGCGCCGTGAATCACCAGCGTCGGCGCCGTGATCGTGCGCAGCAGTTTGCGCCGGTCGCCGGAGGCGATGATCGCCAGCAGCTGGCGGGCGGTGCCGGCCGGCTCGTAGGCGCGGCGCACGCTGTGGCCAACGCGCTGGCGCAATTCTTCGCGGGTCGCGGGATAGCCCGGGCTGCCGATTACGCCGAACATGTGGACCATGTACTCGATCACCGATTCGGGATCCTTCGGGTCGGCGGGCCGGCTCAGCAGCACCTTGCGCGCCGGCTTGGACGGCTTCGAGACTTTCCGGTTGCCGGAGGAGGACATGATCGACGTCAGGCTCAGCACGCGCTGCGGAAATCTTGCCGCCAGCACCTGGGCGATCATGCCGCCCATCGAGGCGCCGACGACGTGGGCGCGCTCGATGCCGAGCTTGTCCATGAGGCCGACGGCATCGCCGGCCATGTCTTCCAGCGTGTAGGGTGTGCGCACCGGCAGGCCGAGCGCCGCAGCGGCCATGGCCAGCAGCAGGTTGGCGCGCTTCTTCCCCGGCGCACGGGCAGACAGGCCGCAATCGCGATTGTCGAAGCGGACCACGCGGTAGCCGCGTGCCACCAGTCCGTGACAGAAATCATCAGGCCAGCCGGTCAACTGCATGCCGAGCCCCATGATGAGGAGAATAGTCGGCTGTCGCGGGTCGCCGAGCGACTCGTATTCGATGTGCAATTTGTTGGCAGCAGCAGGTGGCGTGGCGACCATCGCTCAGACCCCCGTCCTGTGTCCGGCCGCCTTGCGACGTGGGGCCGGCGGCCTTGCCGCGACAGTCTTGCGTACCGTCTTGGCCGCCGGCGGCCGGGTCTTGCGTCGCGCCGCGGGACGCACCAGTGCGACGTATTCCTGGAAGCTCTCGCGCAGGCACTGGGCGAACACTCCGGGATCGGGCAGTTGCTCGTAGCAGGAGGTAAATGAGACGATGATCATGTCGCTGTAGCTGGTCACCGAAAACACCAGTCCCATGCCATCGGCAATCGGCATGATCGCCGACACGTAGGTCAGGCGGGCGCCATGCAGATAGAGCGGCACCTGCGGTCCGGGCACGTTGGTGATGGCGCAGTTGGCCAACGGCGTCCAATCGCCAAGCAGGGCCGCGGCAGAGCGCAGCATCTTGCTGGTGGCGGCAATCGCGGCGGACGGGGCGTGCTGCGCCAGGTTGATCAGCTCATGCGCACTGACGGCTTGCGCCATGAGGGTCGAGGACGCGGTCGTGGCCTGAATGGCAATGAGCCGCTGCACCGGATCGGGAATGTCGGTGCCGAGCGCGACCCGCACCCAGGAAAAGCTGGCCTGTCCGTCCGGCTCGCGCGCGCTGCGCACGGCAATCGGCGCCGCTGCGACCAGGCTCTCGTCCGGCAATTCACCCTGAATATCGAGATAACGCCGCAAGCCGCCGGCGCAAACCGCCAGCACCACGTCATTGACCGTCGACCCCGGTGCCAGGCTGCGAATGGCCTTGAAATCCTTCAGCGCAAAGCGGCGCGTCTCGAATACGCGGTGGGGCGAGACTTCGCTGTTGAAGCGCGTCAGGGGAAATTCCTGCGGCCGGCCGAGAAATTCGCCGACAAAGGTGCTCGCGGCAGACTTCAGTGTGGCCCAGCTGCGGGTCAGCGGCTGCGCCATGCGCAGCGGAAAGGTGGCGACATTGAATCCGGCACGGAACAGCAGAGCGAGATTTCCCGGCGCCGACTCCGGAAACCACGGCGCGGGCGGGGCAGGCGGCAGCGAGGCCGGCGAGATGTCATGCAGCAGCGTGGTGATTTCGTTGCCACGAGTGACATCGATTGCCGCATGGTGAATTTTCAGCAGCACGGCGAAACTACCCACCGGCAGATCGAGAAAGCTGTCGAGGCCCTCGATTACATACATTTCCCACAGCGGGCGCTGCAGATCGAGCGGGCGGGCGTGGATGCGCGAGGCCTGGATGCAGAACTGACGCCAGTCGCCGGGTTTGGGCAGGGCGATGTGGCGGACGTGGTACTCGATGTCGAAGTTCTCGTCCTCGATCCAGTACGGATAGTCGAGGTCGAGCGGCACGCGCAGGATCTTCTGGCGGAAGACGGGCAACTGACCGAGGCGGCTCTCCACATGCGCCAGAATCTGCTTGAAGCGGACCACGCCGCCGGGCGCGGTGGACTGATCGTAGATATGCAGCAGCGTGACGTTCGAGTTGGCGTGGGCGCTGTCCGAATAGATATACGCTGCATCGTGTTCGCTCAGTTGTCGCATGCAAGTCCTTTCAAGCTAAAACCTATTTTGGCCACAGAGGACACAGAGAACACAGAGACGGCATGGCTGGGTTTTCCTCTGTGAACTCTGTGTCCTCTGTGACAGGATTCAAGGTTTTGTTTCAGTTGGCGGGAGAGTGTGCGTCATCATGCGCCGAGCCCGAGGTCAGGCGCCAGACGCGCCCGAGCAGGCCCTGTGGCTGAAACGGTTGCCAGTCGCCTTCCGGCTGCGCCAGCCGGAAGGCAACGATGGCCAGCACGATGCCGTTGAAGCCCAGCCCGAGATGGCTGCCGGGCACCTGGATGTTTTCGTGAAAGGCCGGGTCGCCGTCGATGGTGGCCTCCTGCGGCGGCACCACGCCGTCGCCCAGCGAGTACAGGCAACTGGTGGGAATCGCCAGCCGGCGCCGCTCGCGTAGCGTTTTGGCGCGGGGCTGCATGACGTGGGCAGCGGCGCCAAGGCGATGCGACACCAGCCGGTAAAGGGCTTTGACGGCGGGAGGCGACCGGCTGCCGCCGGCATCGACGCTGACCGGACTGCCCAGCGTGATGACCGAGCGCACGCATTCGACGGTGCTTTCGGCGCCATAGAGCGAAAACACGCCGCCCAGGCTCCAGCCGACCAGGCTCACCTTGCGTCCCGTGACGTGGTGCAGGTGGCGAATCTTCTGCGGCAAGGCGCTGGCGTGCTTGCTGCGGAAGCCCAGATTGCGCCCCATCCCCCACGTGTGCACGTCGTAGCCCTTGCTCTGCAAAAACAGCTTGAGCGCGATCAGCGATTTTTCATCGGCGAGAAATCCGGGTAACAACAGCACCGGATGTCCGTCGCCCCGCGGCGCCTGCAGCAGCAGCGGCAGCGAGGCCGGCAACAGCGCCATTTCCAGCAGGGCGCGCGGTTCCAGCATGGAATTCAGCGCATCCGGCGATCCGACGTGGGCATGGCGAACAACGGCGCGACGAGTGGGCATCTGAGTTCCAGCTATTTCGCGGCCGCGGTCCGCCGCGCCCGGATGACTTTTCGGGTCCTGGCAGGCTTCGCCGCTGCGGCTTTGCGTGGTGCTCCCGGCGATTTCTGCATGCGTTTCCTGAACTCCGCAAAGGCGTCGAGGGAATCGTCCGCCAGCTGGCGCGCATCGGGCACCGCACAGCGGGCGACAACAAAGCCAAGACATAAAACGCCAGCATAGCTCATCACGGTGACATTGAGACCGACGCCATGTTCAACGATGGACAAGGGCCAGTATCCGGTCATGCGCAAGCCGACATGCATCGGCGTCGCCGCGGTCTCGAGATTCAGAAGCGCGCCATCGACACCGCTCAGGGTTTCGATCCCGGAGTCGTCCGGCTTCTTCCTGCCCATGCTTTTCCCTGGCCAAAGTCCAAGTTTCAACCTGAAACCGCCGGCAACAAATTTATACCCACCGGTATAATATTCTTGTACCGTCCGGTATGATTCGCGTCCGCCATCCGCCCCCTTGCCGCAGCCATCCATGCCCGCCACCCGCAGCGCCGTTCGAGCATCCTCACCTGCCGCCAGGCCCGCCGAGACGCAGGCCTGCATCGACAAGCGCGAACGCATTCTGGCGGTGGCCGAGGACCTGTTCTATCGCAACGGATTTGCCGGCACCACGATGGACATGATCTGCGCCGAACTCGGCGTCAGCAAGCCCTTCGTCTATTACTATTTTCACGACAAGCACGAAATCGTCGAAACCCTGGCCTGGCGAGCTTCGGTGGCCTGCCTGACGACCATGAAATTCCCCGCCGGCGACGCGCGACCGGCCCATCTCAAGCTGGCCGAAGGCCTGCAGCGCTGGGTGGCGGCCTGCGTCAAGTATTTTCGCTCCAGCGCGCTCTCATTCCGCGTCACCGCTTCGCTGCGCCCGGAATTCCGCGCCGAACTGCGCAAGCTCGCCGACGATTTCTACGCCGATCTCGGCGCCCTGATGGACGAAGGGCGGCGCCAGGGCAAGCTGGCTTTCGAGGACACCACCGTCACCGCGATGGCCATGGGCGGCGCGGTGGGTTTCATGTACACCTGGTACCGTCCCGAAGGCCGCCTGGCGCCCGATGAACTGGTCAAGCGGCTGACCGCTACCCTGTTCAAGATGATTGGCTTGCGCCCATCCTCAAAACAGCTCGCAGCCGCACCCAATCACCCACGGAGGACCACCCAATGAAGCAATTCCGCGACCGCACGGCGGTCATCACCGGCGCCGCCAGCGGCATCGGCCTCGAACTGGCGAAGCGCGCCGCCGCCGAAGGCATGCAACTGGTGCTGGCCGATATCGAATACGCGCGGCTCGAAGAAGCCGCCGCCAGCCTCGGCCTGCCCGCCGCGCGCCTGCTGCTGCAAAAGACCGACGTCAGCCGCGAGAGCGAAATCGCCGCGCTGGCCGAGGCCGCCTTCGCCCGCTTCGGCAACGTGCATCTGCTGTGCAACAACGCCGGCGTCGGCCTCACCCGCGTCACCTGGGAGCACTCGACGGCCGACTGGGAATGGGTGCTCGGCGTCAATCTCTGGAGCGTGATCCACGGCATCGGGCACTTCCTGCCGAAGATGCTGGCGCAAGGCGACGAAGGCCACATCGTGAATACCTCGTCGGTCGCGGGCCTCTTGTCCACGCCAGGCATGGCCGCCTACAACGTCAGCAAGCACGGCGTGGTGACGCTTTCCGAAACGCTCTACGGCGAACTCGCGGCGGCCAAGGCCAAGGTCGGCGTCTCGGTGCTGTGCCCGGCCTGGGTGCCGACCGGCATCCATCAGTCGGCGCGCAACCGGCCCGACCGCTTCGGTTCCGCCGCACCCGCCGCCGGCCTGTCCGCCGCCTACGAGGAGCGCATGGGACAGGCGGTCAAGTCCGGCCGCCTCACCGCCACCGACATGGCCAGCGCCGTGTTCGATGCCATCGGCGAGGGGCGCTTCTATGTCATCCCCCACCGCAAGATCAACAACGCCATCCAGCTGCGGATGGACGACATCCTCAACCAGCGCAATCCAACGCCGCTGGGCTAATTCACAAAAAATAAAACAGGAACTCCCCAATGAAAGCCCTGCTCTGCGAAGCCTTCGGTCCGATCGACACCCTCGTCGTCAAGGACGTCCCCTCCCCGGTGCCCGGCCCCAAACAACTGCTGATCAAGGTCAAGGCCGCCGCCGTCAACTTTCCCGATGCGCTGATGGTGCAGGGCCTCTATCAGGTCAAACCGCCGCTGCCCTTCACTCCGGGCGCGGAGATTTCCGGCATCGTCCAATCCGTCGGCGCCGAGGTGATGCACTACAAGCCGGGCGACCGCATCATCGCCATGGTCGGCCAGGGCGGCTTCGCCGAGGAATGCATCGCCGAGGCGGCGCGCACGATGCCCCTGCCGCCCGGCATGGATTTCGAAAGCGGCGCGGCGCTGGTCCTGACCTACGGCACCTCGCTGCACGCGCTGCGCGACTGCGGCCATCTGCAGGCCGGCGAAACGCTGGTGGTGCTGGGCGCCGGCGGCGGCGTCGGCATCTCGGCGGTCGAGATCGGCAAGGCCATGGGAGCGCGGGTGATCGCTGCCGCCTCGAGCGACGACAAGCTGGCCCTGTGCAGGAAAGTCGGCGCTGACGACACGGTGAATTACAGCACCGAAAACCTCAAGGACCGCATCAACGAGATCACCGGCGGCCGTGGCGCCGACGTCGTGTACGACCCGGTCGGCGGGCCCTACACCGAGCCGGCGATGCGCGCACTGGCCTGGCGCGGACGGCTGCTGGTGATCGGTTTCGCCGCCGGCGAGATCCCGAAGATTCCGCTCAACCTCGCGCTGCTCAAGGAACGCTCGATCGTCGGCGTGTATTGGGGCGACTCGGTGAAACACGATCCCGCCGGCCACCTCGCCAACATGCGTCAGCTTCACGAATGGTTCGCGGCGGGCGCCATCCGCCCCGTGGTCAGCGAACACTTTCCGCTCGCCGCTGCAAAGGATGCCATCGCAAAAATCGCCAACCGTCAGGTCAAGGGCAAGATCGTTGTTTTACCCAATAACTGACCAACCCTAAAGGCTTTTTGGCCACAGAGGACACAGAGATCACAGAGGAAAATCCTCATTCTGCTTTTCTCTGTGATCTCTGTGTCCTCTGTGGCTAATGGTTTAGCCGTTTATTTCAACAAGGAACCACATGGAACAGCGCACACAGTTTTACATCGACGGTCAATGGATCGCCCCGGCCGGCAACGGCAGCATCGAGGTCTTCTCGCCCACCGACGGCGCCCTGCTGGCGACCGTGCCGCAAGGCAATGCGACCGACGCCGACAAGGCCGTGATGGCCGCGCGGCGCGCCTTCGCTGGCTGGAGCGCAACGCCGCCGGCCGAGCGCGCCGCCTATCTGAAGAAGATCCAGGAAGGCCTCAAGGCCCGCACCGATGAAATCGCGAAGACCATCACGCTGGAAATGGGCATGCCCTACAAGTTCTCGCAGCGCATCCAGGTCGGCTCGCCGACCGCCAGCTTCGGCATGTACTCGAAAATGCTGGCCGACTTTCCCTTCGAGGAACAGGTTGGCAATTCGAAGGTGGTGCGCGAAGCGGTCGGCGTGGTCGTCGCCATCACGCCGTGGAACTATCCGCTGCACCAGATCGCGGCCAAAGTCGCCGCCGCGCTGGCCGCCGGCTGCACCGTGGTGCTGAAGCCGTCCGAAGTCGCGCCGCTGAACGCCTTCCTGCTGGCCGAAATCATCCACGCCGCCGGGGTGCCGGCCGGCGTCTTCAACCTCGTTACCGGCTACGGCCCGGTGGTCGGCGAGGCCATGGTCAAGCACGCGGAGGTCGACATGGTTTCCTTCACCGGCTCCACCCGCGCCGGCACCCGCGTTTCCGAACTGGCCTCGGCCACGGTCAAGCGCGTCGCGCTGGAACTCGGCGGCAAGTCGGCCGCGATCATCCTCGACGACGCCGACTTCAAGCTCGCAGTGAAAGGCGTAGTCGGCAACTGCTACCTCAACTCGGGCCAGACCTGCACCGCCCACACGCGCATGCTGGTGCCCGCGTCGCGCTACGCCGAAGCCGCGCAGATCGCCGTCGAAGTCGCCCAGGCCTACCGCCCCGGCGACCCCATGGCCGAAGGCACCACGCTCGGCCCGCTGGCCTCGAAGATGCAGCAGGACCGCGTCCGCGACTACATCAGGAAGGGCGTCGCCGAAGGCGCCGAGCTGCTGACCGGCGGCGCCGATCTGCCGGCCGGCGTGAACCCCGCCGGCTACTACGTCGCGCCGACCATCTTCGGCAAGGTCAAGGCGGACAGCACCATCGCCCAGGAAGAAATCTTCGGCCCGGTGCTCTCGATTATCACCTACACAGACGAAGACGATGCCGTTCGCATCGCCAACGGCACTGTCTATGGCCTCGCCGGCGGCGTCTGGTCGGGCAGCGACGAACACGCCGAGCAAATCGCCCGCCGCCTGCGCACCGGGCAGGTGGAAATCAACGGCGGCACCTTCAACATCTACGCCCCCTTCGGCGGCTACAAGCAGTCCGGCAACGGCCGCGAACTGGGCAAGTACGGCCTGGAGGAATTCCTCGAATACAAGGCCATGCAGTTCCGCCCCGCGCCGAAGGCTTAGGCCGGCCTGCGTCAGCATCTGAGGCAAGACAACAATGGCGCAGCGCGAGCTGCGCCGTTGTTTTTTTGTTGAATCTGCCGACGGCTGTGAATATCCTTGACGTCTGCATGCCGACCTTACTGGCATACAATGCGTCATACACCGCCTAGTGGAAGCTGAACCATGAACAATATTGGTTTACTGGTGTCCTGCCTACGCTGCCGGGTTTCAGGCGCGGGGCGAATTTTTTTGGCGCTGCCGCTGATTCTGGCCGCAGCAGCCCATGCGCAGGAGTTGACCCTGCTGGCTGGCGACTCGAGGGAATCCGTAAGCAAGCAGCGCTCGGGGGTCTGGGCCTTCGAGTATCAACATCCATTGCACGAGAACATTTCCGCCAGTTTCGCGTGGCTCAACGAAGGCCATCTTCCCGGGCATCATCGCGACGGGCAAACCCTTCAGATCTGGGGCCGCGCCAATCTGCTCGATCGCCGGCTGTCACTCGCTGCGGGCGTCGGTCCGTATCGCTACTACGACACCGCCGTATCGTCGTCCCCCAGCGGCTATGCGAACGTGCATGGCTGGGGAACGGTCGGCAGTCTGGCGGCGACCTACTACACCAGCAGCCGCTGGCTGTATCAGCTGCGTTTCAACCGCATCAGCACCGGCAACAGCATCGACACAAGCGCGTTGATGTTCGGCGTCGGTTACCAGTTGGAGCCGGTGTCCGTACGCGGACCGCAAGGCTCCACACCCTACCAGCCGGACAAGACGACCAACAATGAAATCACCCTCGCTCTGGGCGGGACGATCCTCAACAGCTACCAGTCGGAGCACAGCACCGCATGGGCGCTCGAATACCGTCACGGCCTCGCGCGGCATGTCGATGTGACGCTGGGCGTGTTGGACGAGGGCAATCCCGGGCCGTTGCGCCGCAAAGGCGTCACGGCGCAGGTATGGGGCGTACGCGAGGTGCTCGCCAGCGATCGCCTGATCCTCGGGATCGGCGTCGGCCCCTATTGGGCGACCAGCCTGCAGGGCACGCCCGCAGGCGACGACCGCAAGCTCTCGTGGCTCGTCACCGCTACGGCCGCGCTCAGGCTCGACCCGCAGTGGACCGCACGTGTGTCGTGGAATCGCGTCGATACCAACTATCACCGCGACACCGACGTGATTTTGCTGGGCGTGGGCTATCGCTATTGACGCGGCTTAGCGAGTCGTCGGCCAGCTGAACCTCATTCGCCGCCGTATCGCCAGCGCCGACTCCCGGGCTGAGTTCGATGACGCTGTGCGACCCGCTGCGGCCTTGCCGGCGATGGTGTCGAAAGAGGCTGAGTTCACGACCCCGCCGCAGTCCAGACACTGATCCGACCACTCATTTTCCTATGTCGAAAGTGAGTCTTGTTGCCGCGAACAAAAACACCTAGTATTTGCGGCCGGCAGCTGGACCTCCATTTGCAGCTCACCCCTGTTTTCCAATGAACGCCTGCCCTGATTCCGAGTGTCCGACATCCGTCGAAGCCATAGGCGGCTGCGGCTGACGCGAAACAGAAAGGGCGCAGATCGATCCGCATCCTTTTTGCTTTCAGCGCTCTGAAAGCGGCCACCAACAGGATTCATCGGCGTCCTGACAAGCGGCGGATAATGGCAACCGGGCCATGGTCAGGCCCTTGGGGTTTCGCCGCTTTCGCCGCAGGGTGGATCGCGGTCGACGTGGAGGAGCAATTGTGAGAAAAAAATGGATTGCATCTGGCCTTTGCCTGGCACTCGCGGCCTGCGCGAGCTATGACGGCGCCGGATTGCGTCCCGGCGCCAGCGGTGACGAGGTCCGCTCTGTCATGGGCGAACCAGGCACGATTTGGCGCGAGGCCGACGGCGGGGCCACTTGGGAATATCCACGCGGACCGCAAGGCGTGCACACCTACATGGCACGCTTGGGCAGCGATGGGCGCTTGCGTGAAATTCGCCAGGTGTTGAACACCGAGACCTTCGCCAGCATCCGTCCCGGGACGACGACGCGTGAGGAGGTGCGCCGGCTGCTGGGCGCGCCGGCGCGCGAGCTCTACTTTGTGCTCAAAGACGAGCGGGTCTGGGACTACCGCTATTACGATGTGGTCAGCAAGTATGACTACGCGTTTAGCGTGCATTTCAATCCAGCGGGCGTCGTGAGCGGGACCGAAACCACTCCGGACGACCCTCGCTTCCTCTCCTCCGGCGCCGACGGGCTCAACTGATCGACGTGCGCCGTGAGGGCGCATGGAAACGGAAGCGCAGCGCCGCAAGGAGCAGCGTTATTCCTGCAACGTGATACCACCCTGCAAGGCGTCATCCGGCGCACCTCCCTGCACGCCGCGGAACGATGCTTACACCAACATAGTGCCAGTTGCGGTGCCCCGGTCAGCATCGAGGCGGGGCCCCTTAGCTCACCGAAGGCCGTGGTCTCATTTGGGTCGGGTTCTGCCGGCGGACTTGATCACAGCGGTCCTTCGCGTTCGCTGGACGGGTCGATGCCTTCATTGACTGCGCAACTGAAGGTTGCGCTTGAATTTCCTATTGCTCAATCAACAGGTTGCCCGCTGATGATTCAGTCCAGCTTTGCGCTAGATCAAGACGAATCCATCGCAGATCCATCAGTATCAGCAACCAAGCGTTGGATTTCTTGGCAATTGCTCATTCATTGCCAAGGATCCACCTATGTCGTTTCGACAGTTCCATATGAAGAAGGAGGGATTCAATCATGAAGAGATCGGATCAAACAGAAGTCGATACAACTGTTGCGGATACGGGGCGGCGCAAGTTCTTGAACACGGCCACGGCGGCCGGCGTGGCCGGAGCGAGCTTGAGCTTGGGCTTGGCTGGATGCGACAAGACTGCAGAGGCTCCGGCCACAGCTCAGAAACCTGCAGCTGCCGCTGCGGCTGCGCCGGGTGGCCATGCCAAAGGGGAAGTGGCTCCCGGACAGTTGGACGATTATTACTCGATTTCGAGCGGCGGTCACTCGGGCGAAGCGCGCATCTACGGAGTGCCCTCGGGCCGGCTCCTCAAGCGGATTCCCGTGTTCAACCCGGACCCCATGTCCGGCTGGGGCATGACCAACGAATCGAAAGCCATCCTTGGCACGCGCCCGGACGGAAGTCTCAAGTACCACACCGGCGATACCCATCACGTGCACGGCTCGTACACCGACGGCACCTATGACGGCAAGTATTTCTGGGTCAACGACAAGCTCAACAACCGGTTGGCGCGCATCAGCGGCACGTACCTGGAATGCGACAAGATTACCGACATCCCCAATGTGCAGGGCTTCCATGGCATCTTTCCCGACAAGCGCGACCCGGTGGATGCCGCCGTCAACCACACCACCCGGGTGTTTTGCGGTTGTGAGTTTCACGTACCGCAGCCAAACAAGCCGAACGACTGGAAGAACCCCAAAGCCTACGCGACGCTGATGACTTGCGTCGATGCCGAAACCATGGCGGTGCGCTGGCAGGTAAAGATCGACGGCAACATGGATCTCTGCGCCACTTCCTATGACGGCAAGCTGGCTGCATTGAACAACTACAACACCGAAAACGGCCTGGTGTTTTCCGACATGATGTCGGCTGAACGCGACGCCTGTACCTTCTTCCATATCGAGCGGATCGAGGCTGCGGTGAAGGCGGGCAAAGTCTCCTACATCGGCGATTCGAAAGTGCCGGTGGTAGACGGAACGAAGGCCGCCAACTCCGACCCGAAGACCGCCGTGACCTGTTATGTGCCGGTGCCGAAGAACCCGCACGGCGTCAACGTTTCGCCCGACGCCAAGTACTACGTCTGCTCCGGCAAGTTGTCACCTACGGCGACCGTGATCCAGCACGATCTAGTCCTGAAATGGTTCAACGGCGAACTGAAAACCGAGCGCGATGCTGTCGTCGCGGAGCCTGAGATCGGTCTGGGGCCTTTGCACACCGCTTTCGACGGCCGCGGCAATGCCTATACCACGCTGTTTCTCGACAGCCAGATCGTGAAGTGGAACATCGACGCAGCCATTGCCCATTTCAAGGGTGACAAGAACGCGAAGGTGGTCATCGACCGCATCGAGGTACATTACCAGCCCGGTCACGGCTACTCATCGATGGGCGAGACGAAGGAAGCCGATGGCAAGTATTTCAATTCGGGCAACAAGTTCTCCAAGGATCGCTTCCTGCCGGTGGGACCCGTGCACGTGGAGACCGAGCAATTGATCGACATCAGCGGCGACAAGATGGTCCTGCTCCACGACCATACCGCCTATCCCGAGCCGCACGACGCCGTCATAGTTCGCCGCGCCATACTGAAACCCAAGCAGGTCTACACGATGAGCGACTCGCCCATCGCGGTGCAGCCTGACAAGATCGGGACGACGCGTAGCGGAAACAAGGTGACGGTACGCATCATGTCCGTGGCGCCAGTGTTCTCCCCCAGCGAGTTCGTCGTCAAGAAGGGCGACCAGGTAACGGTTATCCTCACCAACCACGACACGGTGGAAGACCTGCATCATGGCTTCGGTATCGAGAACCATGACGTCTGTATGATTGTCGGCCCACAAGAGACCAAGTCTGTTACCTTCAAGGTGGATCGGCCGGGCGTGTTCTGGTACTACTGCACGCACTTCTGCCATGCCCTGCACTTGGAAATGCGTGGGCGCATGATCGTCGAGGCCTGAGCGCTTCGCAGTAACGGCGCGGAGCCGCGACGACTCCGCGCCTTCCTCTGTTTTTTTTGACGTTTTCCTGTGTATCCCACTATGAGGTTGTGTCACTTCTTCGCCCGGATCGGCCCGGTTCGGATCGGTCTATTCGTGCTCGCGCTGCTGTTTTCAGTGCCCAGCCGTGCCAGTTCCTACGACGCACCGTTGCCGCCGCAACTGTCTTCCGATCCCGACCTCTGCGCCTATGCGCCCTGCCGGGATGTAATGCCCGGAGCTGACAGTTTTTCGCCGCGCCAGGGACATCCCAGCTACGTCGAAGCCTATCGTCAGGCGGGGACGACACGCCAGTTGCTTGGCTACGTCTTCCTGTCCACCGACATCGTCGACATCCCGGCCTATTCCGGCAAGCCGATGGTGACGTTGATCGGTATGGACACCAAGGGAGTGATCACCGGCGTGCGCATTCTCAAGCACAGCGAGCCGATCTTGCTGGTCGGCATCCCCGAGAGCGAACTGACCCGATTCATCCAGCAGTACGTCGGCAAGTTTGCCGGCGCCAAGGTGGAGATCGGCAAGTCCCTGGCCGACGAGGGACAAATTGGCCTCGATGCCATCAGCGGTGCCACGGTGACGGTTATCACCGAAAATCAGGTGGTCATGCGTTGTGCCTACGCCATCGCCAGGCAGGTCGGCATCATCGCGACAGTGTCCATGCCGGCAGCGCGCTTCACGCCGCAGACCGACTTGCGCGACTGGAAATCCCTGATCGACGAGGGTAGCGTGCAGCATCTCACCGTGCGTCCCAGCGAACTCGGCGTGGCCAGCACGGGTGAGCCCTACATCGACATGCACTTCGGCTACCTGAACGCCCCGGTGGTAGGTCGCAGCATCCTCGGCGAGGCCGACTGGAAGCGCTTGATGGCCGAACTGAAGCCCGGCGAGCATGCGTTCTTTATCATCGCCAACGGCAGCGCTTCCTTCAAGGGCTCGGGTTTCGTCCGCGGCGGCATCTTTGATC
The DNA here is from genome assembly GCA_023229685.1 of Sulfuritalea sp. Lineage (GTDB taxonomy): Bacteria > Pseudomonadota > Gammaproteobacteria > Burkholderiales > Rhodocyclaceae > Sulfuritalea. The sequence continues at coordinate 211,535 of JALNYT010000004.1, read as the reverse complement.
GAATTCAGGTTACCCAGGAACCGGATACCTACACCTTCCGCGACACCGATTACCAGAACCTCTACAGTATCGCTGCCGCTGGCACGCCAACCTACCGCGAGTCGGGGATATTCATTCTGCGCAGCAAGGTATTTTCCGCCGCATACCCTTGGCGCCTGCGCTTTCTGGCGAACAAGATAGACCGGCAGACCGGGACCAAGACCTTCGCCAGTTTCGAGCGCGAATACTGGCTGCCGGGACGCTATCTGGACGGCGGCCGCCCGGTGGTGAACACGCCGGAACCGACTTGGCTGCATGTGTGGAAGACGAAGTGGCTGGAAATCGCTCTCCTTGCGCTGCTTCTCGCGGCGACGGCGACCGTCTACTCCCTGCGCGACAAGCTGGTACGCCGCGCAACGCGCAAGAAGAAGAACTGGATATCGATTCCCAAGTACGTGACATGGACGCTCTCCATTGTGTTCGTCGGCTTCTACGGCCTGGCCCAGCCGAGCATCACCCAGGTGCTGACCTGGCTGCACTCGCTGGTCTTCCACTGGCGCTGGGAACTCTTCCTCTCCGATCCGCTGATCTTCGTCTTCTGGTGGTTCATCTTCATCACCGTGCTGATCTGGGGACGCGGCCTGTTTTGCGGCTGGCTGTGCCCTTACGGCAGCCTTGCCGAACTATCCTTCAAGATTGCCGGCGCCCTGGGCTTGAAGCGCTTCCAGTTCCATCTGCCGATGCCCTGGCACAACCGTTTGCGCTGGCTGAAGTATGGCATCCTCGCGGTGCTCGTCGCGGTCTCTTTCTACTCAATGAGCATTGCGGAGAAGATGGCCGAGGTGGAGCCTTTCAAATCCACTTTCCTGGTGGGTGGCGTATGGAATCGGGCTTGGCCTTTCGTCCTCTACTGGGGCGTGCTGTTCGTTCTCGGCCTGTTCATCGAGAGGCCCTTCTGCAAATACCTGTGCCCACTGGGCGCAGGACTGGCGGTTCCGGGCACCTTCCGTTTCTACGGGCTCAAGCGTAAGGCAGAATGTACCGATTGCCACGCCTGCCAGAAGGGCTGCGGTTCGCTGGCCATCGACGATGCAGGGGTGATCGACCGCCGGGAGTGCCTGCTGTGCATGGAGTGTCAGATTCTTTACTACGACGATCATAGCTGCCCACCACTGTCAAAGGAGCGCAGGCGGCGCAGCAAGGCGGGGCTGCCGCTGACGCCGATCGCGGCGAACGGCTACTACATTCCGATCAAGCCGATCGGCGCCGATAAACCCACGGAAGGGGCAGCGACATGAGCGAGATGAATACCCCGATCCTGCCGCCGTTCGCGCAGGAGCGGCGCTTGCTGCACCGGCTGGTCTACGAGGTTTGGGATCACCTGTGGCCCTGGAGCAGACACGGGTTCGAGCGCCAGCGGTTCATCGTGGCCTTGAGCCTTGGATTGGGCGCGGTGGTGAGCGTCGCCTGGTTGCTGGCCGCTGCCGGGCGCATCGGAGCGAACGCCACGATCGGCTGGTGGGTGGGCTGGAGCGTCTTCGAGGTGCTGGTGCGCCGGCAGTCGAAGCCCTACGTCAAGGAAGGCCCCTGGTGGGGCACACAGTATCGTCGCGCTGATATGGCAGATACGATCTGTTACGTGACCTTCAAGAATCTGCTGATCGGCATCGTGCTCTTCCTGGCCATGCGTTACTTCGGCGCGCTGGACTTCCTGCAAGGTTTGCCGGAGCTGAAGTGGCTCTATATCTGAACGACCAGGGATGGCCCTGAGCGACTCCGATTCACGCTCGGAGGGCCTATGGCGTCATGGTATTTGGTGCCTGTGCCTGATTTCGGCGAACGCCCTGGCAGCGCAATGGACCGTCCATCCGGGCGAGTCGGTGGCTGCGGCGGTGAAAGCGGCCCGACCCGGCGACACGGTGCGCATTGAGCGCGGTTATTACCTCGAACACGTGCTGATCGACAAGCCACTGCACTTGCAGGGCATCGACCGACCGACCTTGAGCGGCAGTCACCGGGACGACGTGATCCGCGTTCGCGCACCGGATGTGCTCATCGAAGGCCTGATCGTGCGCGACAGCGGCAGCGACCTGACCGCACAGAACGCCGGCATCTACGTCGAGCCCGGGGCGGACCGGATAGCGGTGCGCAACAATGTGCTGGTCTACAACCTGTTTGGCGTCTGGCTGGAAAAGCTCAAGGACCCGGAGGTCAGCAATAATCTGATCGCCGGTCTGCGCGACATCGCCTCGGCGCAGCGCGGCAACGGTATCCAGCTCTACAACACCACAGGGGCAAGGATTATCAACAACCGGATCAGCTACGCTCGCGACGGCATTTATGTCGATGTCTCCCATCATGCGGTGTTCCGCGGCAACACGATCCACGATCTGCGCTACGGTACGCATTACATGAATTCCAACGACAACCTGTGGGAGGACAACGAGAGCTACCATAACCGCGGCGGACTGGCATTGATGGAGGTACGTCGTCAGGTGGTGCGCAACAACCGCGCCTGGGGCAACTCGGACCATGGCATCATGTTGCGCACCATCGTCGATTCTCGGATCGAGAACAACGTGGTGGCCGGCAATGATCGGGGTTTCTTCATCTACGACGCCGAGTCGAACACGATCAGCGGCAATCGGGTGATCGGCAATCGCGTTGGCGCCCATGTCTCGGCCGGCTCGATCCACAACGATGTCGACGGCAACGATTTCATCCAGAACCAGGAGCAGGTACGCTACGTGGCGAGCCACGACGAGCAATGGGGCAGCAAGCAAGGCAATTTCTGGAGCAACTATGCGGGCTGGGATGCCGATGGCGATGGCGTGGGTGACATACCCTACGAAGCCAATGACGTAGTGGACCGCCTGACCTGGCAGCATCCGCTGATGAAACTGCTGCTCAACAGTCCGGCGGTACACAGCCTGCGCCTGATCGCAACACAGTTCCCGCTGCTGCGCAGCCCGAGCATCGTCGACAAACATCCTCGGATGCAACCGCTGGCCCAAGACTGGAGGACATGGATTGACAAATAGCCTGATTGACATCCGGGGCGTGCATAAGCGCTATGGCGAAGTGCGCGCTGTAGACGGCGTGGACCTGCAAGTTGTTGCCGGCGAGGTGTTCGGCCTGATCGGCCACAATGGTGCCGGCAAGACCACGCTGTTCAAGATGATGCTGGGCCTGTTGCCGGCGACGACGGGCGCTATCCATATCGGCGGCGAGGCAGTACGCGGCGCGGGCTTCCGCGAGGTCCGGCGCAGCATCGGCTATCTGCCGGAAAGCCTTGCCCTCTACGACAACCTGAGCGGCCTGGAAACCCTGCGCTTCTTCGCTCGCCTCAAAGGCATCGACGTGGCGGGATGCCCTGCCATGCTCGCCAAAGTGGGCCTGGCTGCGGCGGCTGACCAGCGCGTCCGCGGCTACTCGAAGGGCATGCGGCAGCGGCTCGGCTTTGCCCAGGCACTACTTGGTTCGCCGCGCCTGCTGTTCCTCGACGAGCCGACCAACGGCCTCGATCCGCAGGGCATTCAGGAGTTCTACCAGATCCTGCGCGAACTGCGCGACCGCGGAGTGACGGTGGTGCTGACCTCCCACATCCTGGCCGAGATCCAGCAGCGCGTCGATCGTCTGGCCTTGATGCGCAACGGGCGCATCCAGGCGCTCGGCACCGTGCAGTCGCTGCGCGAAGAACAGGACCTGTCCCTCAGCCTGCGCGTCGTTCTGCGTGAGCGGGGCGTCGGCGGTGAAGAAGCGCTGCGGCAAGTGCTTGCCGGCCAGGGCATCGAGGACTACCAATTGAGCAACGGCGTGGCCCGCATAGAGTGCAGCCGCGCCGGCAAGATGGCCCTGCTCGGCGCGCTCTCCGGGCTCGGCGCCGCAATTGCAGACATCGAGGTGCACGAACCGTCGCTGGAAGATGTGTTCCTCGGCTACACGGACAAATTGATATGAGCCGCATCGAATTCAGGGAAGTCGGCGTCATCGCCGGCAAGGAGTTCCACGATCGTCTGCGCAACCGCTGGGTATTGGCGGTGGGCGCCGTATTCACCATTTTTGCCCTGGTGATTGCCTATTTCGGCGCCGCGCAGCAGGGGGCGGTGGGCTTTCGCAGCATCGACGTCACTATCGCCAGCCTGGTCAGCCTGGTCATCTACCTGGTGCCGCTCATAGCCCTGATTCTCGGCTACGACTCCATCGTTGGCGAACGCGAGCGCGGCTCGCTGGAACTCCTGCTGTCCATGCCGATCACCCGTTTCGAATTGCTGCTCGGCAAGTTCCTCGGCCTGGCCCTGGCCCTCGGCGTGGCCACCGTCGCCGGCTTCGGGCTGGCCGGAGTGCTGCTCATCTATCAGCTCGGCAGCGGGGCAGTTTTTCATTATGCGGGCTTCATCGTCAGCGCCGTGCTTCTCGGACTGGCCTTCCTGAGCATGGCGGTGATGGTCTCGGTACTGGCCCAGGATCGCATGCGCGCCAGCGGTGTGGCAATCGCCCTGTGGTTCGTCTACGTGCTGATCTATGATCTCATCCTGCTCGGCATCCTGGTGCTGAGCGAGGGCCGCTTCAGCATGAACTTCTTCCCGGTGTTGCTGCTGCTCAATCCGGCAGACATCTTTCGCATCCTGAATATTTTCGGCTTCGAAGACGTACGCCGGATCTACGGCCTCGCCGCCGTCTTCCCGCAAACCTTGGCGAACCCCTGGCTGCTCGGCAGCGCGATGGTGTTCTGGATTCTGGCGCCCCTCGGCGTGGCAACCTGGAGATTCAAATGAGTGCTTTTTCTTCGATTCCTGCGGCGGAACGGCCGCACGGCCGCCTGCTATTCCGCGTCGACCGAGTATTGCCGGTCGTCTTCGCCAGCGTGTTGCTGCTCACTGCGTGTAGCCAGTCGACGCCGGCGGCCAAACCGCTGGAGATCACCAAGGACACTGCCTGCTCCCTTGACGGCATGGTGCTCATGGATTTCCCCGGCCCCAAGGCCCAGATCCAGTACGAACAAGGTCCACCGGATTTCTTCTGCGACACGAAGGAGATGTTCGCCACGTTCCTGCGTCCGGAACAGAAGAAGCGCATCGTCGGCATCTACACGCAGGACATGGCCAAGACCGACTGGGCGCACCCGCAAGGCTCTTGGATCGACGCGAAGACGGCGTTCTACGTGGTCGGCAGCCGCCGCGAGGGGTCGATGGGGCCGACCGTCGGATCCTTCGCCAGCGAGGCTGACGCCCAGACTTTTACCAAGACTTATGGCGGCAAGGTGCTGCACTTCGAGCAGGTGACCCTCGACATGGTCGACCTTAGCGGCGGAGTCATGCGTGACCGGCACATGTAATTGGGATTGGGAATGCCGACTCATATGCTGGAGCCAGACATTTCAAGTTAATGAAATCGCCTCTTGCGAATTGAGATCCGTCATTCACTTGTTGCCCATGACTGACGGATCCAGTCCAAAGGCACTTGATGCAAATGGCAGACAGACCCCAATAGGCTGTCTGCAGCCGGTCAGTTTTCGGAAGTCACCGGCGGCAGCGTCCCCACTGCCGACATAGGCATGTCGCATACTGTAAGACTGGTTCCACTTTCAGACCGGCCGTTCACTCACGTGTATCCCATCCCTAATCAAAACGCCTGATCCCATCGCACCGACAGGCGAATTGCGGCATTGATCAGGCCTACCATGCTGTAGGTCTGCACGAAGTTGCCCCACTGCTCGCCGCCGCGGGGATCGATGTGTTCCGCCAGCAAACCATGACGATTGCGGCAGGCCAGCAGTTTCTCGAACAGCGCCCGCGCTTCCTCGCGGCGGTCCATTGCTGCCAGCGCATTGACATACCAGAAGGTGCACACCAGGAAGGCATTCTCCGGCTCGCCGAAGTCGTCCTTCTCGACATAGCGAAAAATGAAATCCCCATGGCGCAGATCCTTTTCGACCGCCGCAACAGTGGTTGCAAAGCGCGGATCGGAGGCATCGAGGAAGCCGACCTCGGCCAGCAACAGCAGGCTGGCATCCATCGCCTTGCCGTCGAAGGTCGAGACGAAGGTGCCACGCTTCTTGTTCCAGGCCCGCTGGCTGATCACCCCATGCATCTGCTGCGCATGGCCGAACCAGTACGCCGCGCGCTCGGCCAGTCCGAGCTGGGCGGCAATGCGCCCGAGACGGTCGCAGGCCGCCCAGCACATCACCGACGAAAAGGTATGCACGCGCGCGCTGCCACGCAGCTCCCACAGGCCGGCATCGGGCTGGTCGTAGCAGCGTCGGGCCTGTTCGCCATGGGCTTCGAGGCGATGGAACAAGGCTTCGTCGCCGCGCCGCGTCAGCCGCTGGTCGAAGAAAATATGCGTCGCCGCGAGGATCACTGAACCGTAGACATCATGCTGCACCTGGCGGTAAGCCATGTTACCGATACGCACCGGCCCCATGCCGCGATAGCCAGCCAGTGCGCTGATCTCCCGTTCGTCCAGCGTAGCGCGACCATCGATGCCGTACACGGGTTGCAGCGTGCCATCGCCGGCATTGGCGGCGATATTGACGATGTAGCCAAGATAGCGCTCCATGGTGCGGGTCGCGCCGAGGCGGTTCAGCGCGTTTACCACGAAATAGCCGTCGCGCACCCAGCAATAGCGGTAGTCCCAGTTCCGCTCGCTGCCCGCCGCTTCGGGAATCGAGGTGGTCATGGCGGCAACAATAGCGCCCGTATCGTCGTAGGCATTCAGCTTGAGCGTGATTGCGGCACGAATCACCGCCTCCTGCCACTCGAAGGGTATGCCGAGAAAGCGCACCCATTCGCTCCAGTACTGGGTGGTTTCCGCCAGGAAGCGGCGACCGACCTCATTGGCCGCTTCATGCACTGATTCGTCGGGCCCCAGCAACAGGGTCACTGTGTCCTCAAGGAAAAACGCAGTTTCCTGCAGGATAGCGGTCAGAGAGGCATCGGTCGTGAGCCGCAAAGTAAGTCCCTGCGCCACATAGCGGATATGGTTGCTGCCCCAGGTCACTTCCGGGCGGGCGGCGCCCTCGCCGCAGGCCGGCCGCACCCGCAGGGTCAAGCGCGGACTGCCGCTGAGCCGGTGGATGCGGCGCACCAGCATCATCGGCCGGAACGTCCGCCCATACTGGCCAAAGCGCGGCGCGAAATCCGTGATCTCGATGGCGCCGCCATGACAGTCGTAGCACCGGGTCACCAGGATTGCCGTGTTCTCCAGGTAGTGCTGCTCGGTGCGCTCGCAATCCGCCAGTTCGACCGCCGAAAAGCCGTAGTCGTCTGCATTCCTCAGCAGGGAGCAAAACACCGGATCACCGTCGAAGCGCGGGAAACAGCCCCAGACGATCTTCGCCCGGGCATCGACCAGCGCGCCCACGGTGCAGTTGCCAATCAAGGCCAGGTCCAGAGTGTTCATCGTGCTCCTTTCAGTGCTTCGTTCAGCCAGTGCCGGACAGCTGCGACGTGAGGTAGTCGATAGCGGGCGCAACTCGCGCCGGGGCCAACCTTGATCGAGATTCCGCCCATTCGGTTCACCTCGGCGAAGCCATGTTCGTCATTCAGGTCATCACCGATGAACACCGGATGCCGTCCGCGAAAGGGAGACTCAGTCAGATACTCTGCCACCGCCGTGCCCTTGTCGATGCCCGCCGGCTTGATTTCTATCACGCGCTTGCCCTTCTGCAACTCAAGTTGCCCTCCCGCTTTCTGCATCAGCCGCGCCATAAGGCGATGGGCATAGGCCGCCAGATGCGGCACCTGTCGGTAGTGCAGCGCAAGCGTCAGGCCCTTGTCCTCTAGTAGCAGCCCAGGGTGGCGGGCCAGCACCGGCGCCAGCGCTTCCTTGATCGTGCATTTGGCCCCGGGTGGCGCAGCATGAATCCAGAGGCGCCCCGCGCTGTCTCTCCGTTCCAGACCGTGCTGGCCGGCCATGGGCAGGCGCAGCGTGCCCAGCAGGTCTTCCAGATCGGACAGCGAGCGGCCGCTGACCAGTGCGAGCGCGCCGCCACTGATGCGAAACAGCCGTCCGATCAATTCGAGCAGTTCCATATCCACCCGCACGGCGGAAGGCGTGTCGGCAATTTCAAGCAGCGTGCCGTCGACATCGAGGAAAAAGGCGCACTCGACACATGGTGCTGGCGGCAGGTGGAGGACCCCCTTCCTCATACTGCTCGGCCGCCCCCCTTGCCGATCAGTCGACCGCGCCGGCGCATCGCCGCGGCGTCGAGCAGCATGCGGCCAGCCCAGCGGAACACGTTGAACTCAGCCACCAGTCCGCGCATCAGGCGCATGCGGTCGCGCTGCTCGGTTTCAGGCATGGTTAGCGCCACGTGCAGGGCAGCCGCGCACTGGTCTGCATCGTAAGGACTGACAATCAGGGCCTCCGGTAACTCCCGCGCGGCACCGGTGAACTGTGACAGGATCAGAACGCCGCGCTCATCGTCTCGGGCGGCGACAAATTCCTTAGCGACCAGGTTCATCCCGTCATGCAGGCTGCTGACGAAGCACAGGTCGGCGGCACGAAAATGCTCGTACACCGACGGGGCTTCGTGGTGTTCGATTTTGAGCACGATCGGCGGTGGCCCGTCGCGCCCGAAGCGGTCATTGATCTGCGCGGCCATGGCACGGACCTGCGCTTCGTGGTGCTGATATTCGTCGATGCCGGCCCTGGTCGGAGCCGCGATCTGGATAAAGCTGAAGCGCCCTATCCACTCGGGATTCAGTTCCAGCAGGCGCTCAATCGCCCGAAAACGTTCAACGATGCCCTTGGTGTAGTCGAGCCGATCCACGCCGATCCCAAGCTTGTGTTCGGCCGGCAGGCCATTCGCCTGACGAATATCGCTCCTGCAGGTCGCCAGATCCTTCTGCATCAGTTCGGGATCCGGCGGCCAGGCAATCGAAATCGGATAGCGCCGGACTGCCGTCAGCTTGCCGCGGAACGAAACAGTGAAGGACTCGCGGTCCACGCGCGCCTCGAGCTGGCGGTCCACGGTGTCGACAAAGTTGTTGCAGTGGAATTGCGTATGGAAGCCGAGAATGCTGCTGCCCAGCAGTCCAGCCAATACCTCGTCTCCCCAAGGGCAGATGGCGAAGGACTCGGGGTTCGGCCAGGGAATGTGCCAGAAGGTAATGATCGTGGCTTCGGGCAGTTCCTCGCGGATCATCCGGGGCAGCAGCGCGAAGTGATAATCCTGTACGAGCACAATGGGCGCTTTCGTCTTGGACTCGCTGACCACGGCCTTGGCGAACTTCCGATTGACCGCGACATATTGAGCCCAATCGCCGGAGCGGAAGGTAGGCCGCACGTGGGCGATGTGGCAAAGTGGCCAGAGGCCCTCGTTCGCTAAGCCGTAGTAATAACCGGCCTCCTCTTCCGGTGTGAGCCACACGCGGCGAATCTGGTAGGCAGGCTTGCCCGGCGGGACGGCGACACGGTCGTGCCGGTCGACCACCTCGCGATCGGCGGATCCACTTCCATGGGCGATCCAGGTGCCGGAACAGGCTCGCATGATCGGCTCCAAGGCCGTGACCAGCCCGCTGGCGGGTCGCTGCACCTCGATGTGGTCGCCGCGCCGCTGGTGGATGTAGGGCTCGCGATTGGAAACCACGATCACATCCTCACCGCGCAGTTCGCCGTGAAGAATGGCGCGCAACGCCTCTGGTGTCCACGTGATCTGGCTTTCGTCCCTCGCGCGCGTCTCCGCCTCCAACTCGCGAACCAGCCGTTGCAGATCGCGGGCAATCGGCTTGAACTCGGACAGTTCTGGACCTGCGCCGGCGGCAGGCTGCCGTAGCAGTCCCTCGCCGCGCAGCAGGGAGCGCATGCCGGCCATCCAGCCCCGCCATGACAGCTGGGCGATGATCACCGTGACCAGCGACACCACCGCGGCCAGCGCCATGAAGAAATAGAACACGTAACGCTTGGTTTCCTCGCTACGGCGCGTGACAAAGCTCATGTCATGCACCAGAACCAGCTTGCCCGCCGGTCCGAACTCGCTCGTGATCGGCTTTACCGCGACGTGCAAGGGCCCCCGGGAGCTGTTCAGCAGGTGGCCCTCAGCTTGTTCCCAGCGCGATAGATCGGCGCAGCGAATTTCGCTTGGCAGTGCACGGCTGGCCAGCGCCGTCGATTGTTCCGAGGCACAGTAGCCGACCGCATACAGGCGCTCGTCCTGGGTGATGCGCGCGAAAAATGCGCCGATCTTGGCCTTCTTTCCCGCGGCCAGTTGCTCCTGAAGCGGTTCCTGGATGGTGTTCGCGATCAGCGAGGCACGTATGTCGAGGTCGCGTACAAACCATTTGAGGGTGAGCTGGTCGACCAGCGGTGCCACGGCATACGCAATGCCCGCCAGGACAATTATCAGAGGGAGTACGAATCGCAAGGACAGTCGCATGCTATTTCCTATTCTGCCAGACCGATTCCCGTCGACGACGGCGTAGTGCCGGCACTAACTCTCCGGTGACTGCAGCGCGCGCTATGGCCGATTTCAATATAAGCGTAAGCGAGCGAAAATTGCTTTCACCTGATCAGCTCAAACCACTCCTCCTCAGGAGACTCCCTTAATCGTAGAACATTACGTTGCGGAGCAGGAATACCATATCCATCATTTCTCGAATCTTGTTGGTGCTTTAGTCAGCAATATTGCGCAGTACAGATGAGCGCCTTGTCTGTTCGAATCTATGAGTTGCAGCCGACCTCATTCAGTGCTGACTCTTTTGCGTCACAAAGGAAATATGCGGAAGTCCGATCTGCTGAGCGGCCTGCCTGTGTCACGTCGGCGGTGGGCGAGTTGATCTCTAGGCCGGAAGATCGTGAATACGTGGCCGAAACCATCAGAAAAATCAGGATCACGAGCAAGACGTCGATCATCGCAACTAAATTGATTTCCGGCTCCTCAGAGTACCACCTCCTCCGGAAGCTCACTGTTGCCCCTCTCTCAGCAATAAATAGCCAGAGAGGCTGGCTCGGAAGCGTTCTCTACCCGACATCGACTTAAAAAGAAGGAAGTCGCTTGCTTGAGTCGTCCTTTCAGGGCCTCCGCTGCTACCGCGGGTAACGAACCTACACCAGTCGTTACCTTGGCATCCTGCTAATGGCAGCAATGGCCGAGGAGCAGATGTCCTCTAGGTCCAGCCCAGGCCACGACTCCTGTTCGAACCCTCACAGCTAGTCGTCACTCCTCGCGCCGCCATTCTCCCGCTCACTGCGAAGCAAACCAATGGCGTCCGATGCAACTCACGCCGCCGGCGCACTCTCCAGATCACTCCAGAGGCACTTGCCCTTGCTCTCCTTGGCGATCTCGGCCAGCACGCGGGCATGGTCCGCGAGTTCTGCTTCGCTGGCGGACAACACCAGCAGCGGCGGACGCTGGCGCGTGCCGCCCATTGAGTAGTCGACGGCGGGACTGGCGAAATCGATCTCCAGCGAGTTTTGCCCGCGTGTCATGGCCAGATAGACCTCGGCCAGCAGTTCGGCGTCGAGCAGCGCGCCGTGCAACTGGCGACCGGAATTGTCCACGCCGAACTCGGAACACAGGGCGTTGAGATTGTTCTTCTTGCCCGGCCGCAGTTCGCGCGCCATGCGCAGCGTATCGATCACCTCGCTGCAAAGCTGATCCATGCTCTCGTGCTGCAACAGGCCCAGTTCGTTGTTGAGAAAGCCGATGTCGAACGCGGCGTTGTGAATCACCAGTTCGGCGCCGCGGACGAATTCCATGAAGTCCGCGGCGATCTCGGCGAACTTCGGCTTGTCGGCGAGAAATTCGTTGGTCAGGCCGTGAATCGCGATGGCGCCGGGATCAATTTCCCGTTCGGGATTGATGTAGGCGTGGAAGCGCTGACCGGTGAGTTGACGACCGCGCAACTCGACGCAGCCGATTTCGATGACGCGATCTCCGGTACGGCAATCGAGTCCGGTGGTTTCAGTATCCAGAACAATCCTGCGCATTTAACCTCCGTTGCGGGCCAGTTCCACGCCGCGCCGCGCCAGCACGTCGGCGCGTTCGTTCTCGACATGGCCGGCATGGCCCTTGACCCAAAACCATTCAATCGAGTGCTGCGCCGCCAGACGATCCAACTCGCGCCACAGGTCCTCGTTCTTGACCGGCTCCTTGTTGGCGGTCTTCCAGCCGCGTCGCTTCCAGCCGTGAATCCATTCGCTGATGCCCTTCTGCACATACTGCGAATCGGTATGCACGCGCGCGCGCACCGGCTCCTTCAAGGCGCGCAAGGCCTCGATCACCGCCATCATCTCCATGCGGTTGTTGGTGGTCAGGATCTCGCCGCCGAACAGTTCCTTCTCGGTCGTGCCCTTGCGCAGGATGGCGCCCCAGCCGCCGGGACCGGGATTGCCGCTGCACGCACCGTCGGTAAAGATTTCAATCATCCTTAAAACCTCGGTCGGCCACAGAGGACACAGAGTTCACAGAGAAAATCAACCGCGTGTAACCTCCAGGCGCTTCGCCCAAGGGGTGGATGCTCGGGGGCTCGTTATTCATCGTTCTCTCTGTGTCCTCTGTGATCCCTGCGGCTTGAAGTTCTGTTTTCAGCTTCATTGGTCCACCTTCTGCGCGACGGTGACCAGCGCCTTGGCGCGCGCCTTGCGATCGCTCCAGGCGGGGGTGATGAGGCGCATGCCCTGCTGGCGCTTGACGGCCTGCACGATATACACCGCGCCGGCAATCGGCCACCAGCGATCGCCGGCCGCATCCATGAACTTGAAGCGGCGCAGCCATTTTTCCTGCGTCACCGCAGGGGCGTAACAGCCAAAGGCGCCCGCCTGCATCTCGAAGCCGAGCAGCGAGAACCAGTCTTTCAGGCGCGGCACACTGAGGTAAGCGCCGCGCCACGGCGGCAAGGCCTGCCGCCGCGACAGCTTGCGTTTGGCTCCCCACAGGCTGAAGGGATTGAAGCCGGTGACGATCACCTGCCCCTCGGGCACCAGCACGCGCTCCACTTCGCGCAGCACCTGATGCGGATTGGCGTCGAACTCCAGCGTGTGCGGCATCACCACAAGATCGATACTGTTGGCCGCAAAGGGCAGATAATGCAAATCGGAGCGGACTTCCGAAACGCCGTCATAGCGTCCGTCGTCGCAGCGAAAGCGCAGCGGCATCCGGTTGGCGCGCAGAAAATCGTGGCTGGGAAGGGAAAGCTGCACCGCATTGAAGCCGAAAATATCGGCGACCAGCAGGTCGTGCTTCTGCTGTTCCCAGTTGAGCACATACTGACCGGCCGGCGTTTCCAGCCAGTCTTCGAATCCTTGAATTGACATTGCGCTCTATTTGGAGAAAATCGCTTTATGACTGAAATACTCGGCCTGCACGCTTTCGACGACAACTACATCTGGCTGCTGCGCGCCGGAGGTTGCGTTGCGGTGGTCGACCCGGGCGATGCCGCGCCGGTGCTCGCCTACCTTCAGCGCAGCGGCGACCGCCTCTGCGCCATTCTCGCTACCCATCATCACGGCGACCACGTCGGCGGTCTGGCAGAAATCCTCGCCCGCTTCCCGGTCCCCGTGTTCGGCCCGGCCATCGAGAATATCCCCGGCGTCAGCCACCCGCTGACGGGCGGCGAACGCATCGAACTGCCGGAAATCGCCCTCCAACTCGACGTCATCGCCGTGCCCGGACATACCCGCGGCCACATCGCCTATTATGGCCCAAGTCTCAACGACCACGGCGCGGTCTTCTGCGGCGACACGCTGTTCGGCGCCGGCTGCGGACGGCTGTTCGAAGGCACACCGGCGCAGATGCAGGATTCCCTGGCCAAACTCGCCGTGTTGCCAGCGCCGACTCTCGTCTATTGCGCCCATGAATACACCGAGAGCAACCTGCGCTTCGCCCTGGTCGTGGAGCCGGGCAGCATCGCGGTGCAGCGACGCAGCGAGAACGTGGCCAAAGACCGCGCGGCGGGCCGCCCAACGATCCCGACCAGCATTCATAGCGAACTCGAAACCAACCCCTTTCTGCGCTGGGAGGCGCCAGCCGTGCGGGCTGCGGCGGCCAGCCGCCTCGGGCGCATTCCAGCCGACGCGGTGGAGACCTTCACCGCCATCCGCGAATGGAAGAACCGCTTCTAAGCATCGACTGACCCAGGAATAAGCTCGCCATGACCACCCGCCGCACCTTCATCAAGACCCTTGCCGCGATCCCTCCGGCCCTGTCCTTCCGGCGCAGTTGGGCGGCCAGCGATCCGTCGCGGCTAGCGCTGATCATTGGCAACAGCGCCTACCACGATTCACCTCTGGTCAATCCCGCCAACGATGCCAAGGCAGTCGCTGGGCTATTCACCCAGGCCGGCTTCACTGTCGATTCGCGCCTCAATGCCACGCGCACCGACATGATCGCCGCCATCGAACGCTTTGGCACGGCGGTGAAGAGTTCCGATACCAAGCTGGTGGTGTTCTATTACGCCGGCCACGGCGCCCAGCTCGACTGGCGCAATTACCTGCTGCCGGTCGATGCCGTGGTGGAAAAGCAGGAGCACATGAAGCAGCGCTGCGTCGATCTCGGCGTGTTGCTCGGCCAGTTCAGTGCGGCCAAGGACAAGACCTTCGTCGTCATTCTCGACGCCTGTCGCAACAACCCCTTCGGCACCGCCTACCGGCCCCAACAGAAGGGCCTGTCGCAGTTCGATGCCCCGGTCGGCAGCCTGCTTGCCTACGCCACCGCACCCGGCAACGTCGCCTCGGATGGCGAGGGAGAGCACGGCCTGTATACCGAGAACCTGGTGCGCGAGCTGTCCCAGCGCGGCACCCGCATCGAAGACGCCCTGAAGCGGGTGCGCCTGAATGTGCGCCTGGCTTCGCATGGTGAGCAGATTCCGTGGGAGACCACCTCGCTGGAAGGCGACGTCTACATCTTCGGCAACGGGCAGAAGAAACTCACCGAAGCCGAGGTGGAAACCCTGGTCGAAGCCGATGTCACCGAATGGACGCGCATCAAGTCGTCAAAGAAGATCGACGACTGGGTCGCCTACCTACGCAACTTCCCCAATGGCCGCTTCGCCGAAATCGCCCAGATGCGCTTGACCCGCCTGTTGGCGGAGGACGAGCAACGTACCGCCGAAAAGCGGCAAGCGGAAGAGCAGCAGCGTCTCGAACGGGAGCGTATCGAACGCGAGCGCATCCGCCTCGCGGATGCGCAGCGTCTTGCCGCCGAACGCAAGCAACTCGAGGAACAACTGCGCCTCGAAGCCATGAACCGGCAGGAAGAGCAACAGCGTCTGGAAGCCAGGAACCGGCTGGAACAGGAACGCCTGGAGCGAGAGCGCCAGCGGATTGTCGCGGCCGAGCGCCTGGCCGAAGAGCGCAGGAGGCAGGAAGAACAACGCCAACTGGCCGAGCAGAAGCGCATGGAACTCGTCGCCGCACAGCGGCAGAAGGAAGAGCAGGAGGTTCAGCAAGAACAGAAGCGTTTGAGCGAACAGAAGCGCCTCGATCAGGAGCGAGTGGAGCGGGAGAGGATTCGCGTCGCTGAAGCGCAGCGTCTTGCCGCCGAACGCAAGCAGCTCGAGGAGCAGCAGCTTGAGGAACAGCGTCGGCGCGAGGAAGAGCAGCGGCGCGTCGAACTCAGTCGCCGGCAGGAGCAGGAACGCCTGGAGCGTGAGCGCCAGCGCATCACCGAGGCCGAGCGCCTGACCGCCGAACGCCAGCGACTCGAAGCCGACCGGCGCCGCATCGAACAGGAAAAACTGGCGCTCGCCAAAACGGAAGCTGTGGCGACCGCGAAGCCCGCTCCGATTCAGGCTGCCTCTGCAAGTCCAGCGCTGCCCGCCGCCGAACCGAGTCCCACTCCTGGTCCGCTAGCGAAGCCGGCCGCAGCAGCCGCGCTACCGGGCCGGGCGCCGATGATCGTCATCCGGCCCGGTGCTGCCGTGCCGGTGTTGATCGCCCCCTCGGCCAACCCCTATTCTGCCGGACGCTATCCGCTTGGCCGCATATTTACGGTCGGGGATTTTGCGACCAGCCGCCAATCAGACCTCCTGACCGGCGTCGAGGAACGCATGCGCAAAATGCAGGTAACGCGGGTTGACTACGACGAAGACCGGGTTGAGTACAACGAGGGCAATATCATTACGGACTTGATGGGTAACCCGATCAAGATCGGGCCGGCCGAGTACGATACCCCGGTGCAATGGACACCGGCCGAGTTCCAGATCGGCAAGAAGTGGACCGCCGCTTTCCGTCTGACGAAACATGACAAGGCATCGAACGCCTACTATGACATGCAGATTATGAAGCGGGAGACCATCAGCGTTCCGGCGGGAGACTTCGATACCTTCCGGATAGAAGGAGAGGGCTGGAACACGACGATGGGAGCGCGGCTTGAGGTGAAACTATGGCTGGTGCCGGGGCTGAATTTCCCGATCAAGCGTGAGCAGATCGTCCACGGCAAGAAGGGGCGTTTCAAGCAAGCCGAAAGGCATGAACTCGTCGCTCTGCGCCAGCAGACCGTCAATATGTAGGCGCCCCCCCGCACGGGCCGATGAGGTGGAGACCTTCACCGCCATCCGCGAATGGAAGAACCGCTTCTAAGCATCGACTGACCCAGGAATAAGCTCGCCATGACCACCCGCCGCACCTTCATCAAGACGCTCGCCGCGATCCCTCCGGCACTGTCCTTCCGGCGCAGTTGGGCGGCCAATACCAATTCGCCCGATCCCTCACGGCTGGCACTGATCATCGGCAACAGCGCCTACCACGATTCACCTCTGGACAATCCAGCCAACGATGCCAAGGCAGTCGCCGGGCTATTCACCCAGGCCGGCTTCACTGTCGATTCGCGCCTCGACGCGACGCGCACCGACATGATGGCCGCCATCGAGAGTTTCGGCACGGCGATCAAGCGCCCGGAAACCAAGCTGGTGGTGTTCTATTACGCCGGCCACGGCGCCCAGCTCGACTGGCGCAACTACCTGCTGCCGGTCGATGCCGTGGTGGAAAAGCAGGAGCACATGAAGCAGCGTTGCGTCGATCTCGGCGTGTTGCTCGGCCAGTTCAGTGCGGCCAAGGACAAGACCTTCGTCGTCATTCTCGACGCCTGTCGCAACAACCCCTTCGGCACCGCCTACCGGCCCCAACAGAAGGGCCTGTCGCAGTTCGATGCCCCGGTCGGCAGCCTGCTCGCCTATGCCACCTCGCCCGGCAACGTCGCCTCGGATGGCGCAGGCGCCAATGGGCTCTATACCGAGAACCTGGTGCGCGAGCTGTCCCAGCGCGGCACCCGCATCGAAGACGCCCTGAAGCGTGTGCGCCTGAATGTACGGCTGGCCTCGCATGGCGAACAGATTCCGTGGGAGACCACCTCGCTGGAAGGCGACGTCTTCATCTTCGGCAACGGGCAAAAGAAACTCTCCGAGACCGAACTGGAACAGTTGGTCGAAGGCGACTTTGCCGAATGGGGCCGCATCAAGTCTTCAAAGAAGACCGACGACTGGGTGGGCTACCTGCGCACCTTTCCCAACGGCCGCTTCGCCGAAATCGCCCAGATGCGCTTGACCCGCCTGTTGGCGGAGGACGAGCAACGTGCCGCCGAAAAGCGGCAAGCGGAAGAGCAGCAGCGTCTCGAACGGGAGCGTATCGAACGCGAGCGCATCCGCCTCGCAGACTCCCAGCGTCTTGCCGCCGAACGCAAGCAACTCGAGGAACAACTGCGCCTCGAAGCCAAGAGCCGACAGGAACAGGAACGCCTCGAGCGTGAGCGCCAGCGGATCATCGCGGCCGAGCGCCTGGCCGAGGAACGCAAAAGACAGGAGGAACAACGCCTGGCAGCTGAGCAGAAGCTCATCGAACGACAGAAACTGGCGCAAGCGGCAACCGCCAAGCCCACCCCGGCCCCGGCATCCGCGCCCGCTGTGTCCCCGGCAGCAAGTCAGGCTCCCGGACCGGGCCCGGCGGCGGCAACCGCCGGCGCGCCGATGTTGGACATTCGGGCAGGTGTGCCGGTGCCACAGTTGATGGCCCCCTCCGCCAACCCCTTCTCGGCCGGACGCTATCCGCTCGCCCTCATCCACACGATCGGGGATTCGGCAACCATCAGGCAATCCGATGTCCTGACCGGCGTCGAGGAGCGCACCTACAAGGCACGCGTAACGCGGATCGACTACAACGAGGACCGGGTCGTGTTCAACGACGGCCTGCTCATCACAGACCTGATGGGCAACATCATCAAGACCCCGCAGGCCGAATACGATACCCCGGTGCAATTCACACCCGCCGAGTTTCAGGTCGGCAAGAAATGGACGGCAACGTTCCGCAGAACCCAGAATGGCGTGACTAGCAGCGCATACTATGACGTGCAGATCGTGAAGCGGGAAACTATCAGCGTTCCGGCAGGCAGCTTCGATACCTTCAGGATCGAGGCAGCGGGATGGAACACAACCTTCGGAGCGCGGCTCGAGGTAAAACTATGGCTCGTGCCGGGGATCATCTTCCCGATCAAGAGCGAATTTGTGACCCGTACCAAGTGGGGGCGTTTCGGCCAGACCGAAAGGAAGGAACTCGTCGCCCTGCGCCAACACGCCATCGCTCTCTAGCACGTGCCGCCAGACGGCGGGCAGCGACCTCGCCGCTACGGATGATGAAGCCCCTGCGTAGCAGGCGGGTCAGCAAAAGACGCCGATCTCGCCGCTACGGATGATAAGATTCGCCGCCTTCAAGCACCATCTTTGACGGTGCCTCTTGCTTATGCCCGCTGCGCCTGACGCCGATCAAGTCGGCGTTGGCCTTCGCTGAAACCGTGTTACCCGCCCAATGCCTCTGCTCCCCCGTCTCATTCTGCCGCTGCTGTTCCTGTTGATCGCCTCCGCACATGCCGAGGAGGCACTGCAACTGACGGCAGACATAACATCACCGCCCGCGCTGACTGTCGGCACCTCGCTGCCAATCGTGTCGCTGCTGCCGGACCCGTCGCGCGAAGTGAAGGACGATCTGCCGCCGATCCCGACCATCGACCTCACCACGCCGCCCGATGATCTGTGGCAGCGGATGCGCAACGGCTTTTCGATGCCCGATCTCGACAGCCCTCTGGTGGCGGAGCGCCAGGCCTGGTACCTGAACCGGCCCGATCTGCTGAAACGGATATTCGAGCGCAGCCGGCGCTACCTGTATCACATCGTTGTCGAACTGGAAAAGCGCGGCATGCCGACCGAACTGGCCCTGCTGCCGATCGTCGAGAGCTCCTACAATCCGCTGGCCTATTCGTCCGCCCGCGCCCTCGGCATGTGGCAGTTCGTTCCCGCCACGGGCAAGACCTACAAGCTGCAGCAGAACTGGTGGTTCGACCAGCGCCGCGACATCGTCGCCTCGACCAGCGCCGCGCTGGACTATCTGCAATACATCTACGAAATGCACGGCGACTGGCATCTGGCGCTGGCCTCCTACAACTGGGGCGAAAATGCGGTCGGTCGCGCCATCGCGAAGAACCAGGCCAGGGGACTGCCCACCGATTACCTGCACCTCAACATGCCGGGCGAGACGCGCTATTACGTGCCCAAGCTGCAGGCGATCAAGAACATCCTTGCGCAACCGCAACTGTTCGGCCTGACCCTTGATCCGATTCCCAACCGTCCCTATTTCGGCACGGTCGAACGCAGCGGCAACATGGATATCGCGCTGGCGGCGCGGCTCGCGGAAATCCCGGTGGACGAATTCATCGCCCTCAATCCTGCCTACAGCCGGCCGGTGATGCCGACCGCGTCCAACAGCCCGCTGGTGCTGCCGGTGGAAAAGGTGCAGACTTTTCTCGACAACCTGCAAACCCACGAAGCGCAGGACAAGCCGTTGTCGGCCTGGCTCACCCACAACCTGAAGAAGGGCGAGAAGCTCGAAACCGTAGCCAGCCGCTATGGCATCAGCGCGCTGCGGCTGAAGCAGTTGAACGGGATCAACGCGCGGACAAAGATCGCGCCGGGCTTCGCCCTGCTGGTGCCGGGCAAGGACGCGTTCGGCCAGGATTCGATCGCCTCCCATCTGCCGCAAACCCCGGCCAATCCACCGCGCGCGACGAAGTGGAAGAAGGGCAAGGCGGGCAAAGCCCGCGTCAAATCCCACGGCATCACCGTCAAGATCAGGAAGGCCGCTGCCGCCAAGCCGGCAGTCAAGCCGAAGAAGCGCTAAGCCTTGATGCAGCGCACCGCGTGCGTTGCGCCGAACAGTCGCTCGGCCGGATAGCTGCGGCGGCAGGCTTCGTCGGCCAGAGGACAGCGCGGATGGAAATGGCACCCGGCCGGAGGATTGGCCGGCGACGGCATGTCGCCGGAGAGCTTCACCACCGCTTTGCCAAGGCCGTCGATGCGCGGCACCGCAGCCAGCAATGCCTTGGTGTAGGGATGCCGCGCATGGCGCAAGACCTCGTCCGCGCTGCCGCGTTCCACCACGCGCCCGAGATACATCACCGCCACGTCGTGGGCCAGGTAATCCACCACCGCGATATTGTGGGTGATGAACAGATAGGCCAGCTTCAGTTCGCTTTGCAGGTCGGACAGCAGATTCAGGATCTGCGCTTGTACCGAGACATCCAGCGCCGAGGTCGGCTCGTCGCAGATCAGCAACTGTGGATTGACGGCGAGGGCGCGCGCGATGGCGATGCGCTGGCGCTGCCCACCGGAAAATTCGTGCGGGTAGCGGCCCGTCATGTCGGCGCGCAAGCCGACCTGCTCGAGCAGGGTGCCGACGCGTGCCGCCATATCGCCGCCGGACTTGGCACCGGTTCCCAGCGCCTGCATGCCTTCGGCGATGATGTCGCCGATGCGCAGGCGCGGATTGAGCGAGGCGAAGGGATCCTGGAATACCATCTGCATCTTGGCGCGCAACGGCCGCAACTCGCCGGTCGAACGCGTGGTCAGTTCCACGCCATCGAGCAGCACGCTGCCGGCCGTCGGCCGCAGCAACTGCAGCATGGCCTTGCCCGCCGTGGTCTTGCCGCAGCCCGACTCGCCGACCAGGGCCAGGGTGCGGCCCGGCATCAGTTGCAACGACATGCCATCGACCGCGCGCACGGCGCCGACGACGCGCTGCAATATGCCGCGCCGGATCGGGAAGTGCACCTGCAGGCCGGTGACATCCAGCAACGGCTTCGATTCGAATGCGAGCGGCGTCTCGCCAGCGCCGACTGTCGGCGCAACGCCCGGCGCGGCGCCGGGCAGGAAGCAGCGCACACGTTGCCCGAGCGGACCTGCGTCCACCTCGCGCCATGGCGGCGGCGCGCTGCGGCAGACCGGCATGACCTCGCTGCAGCGCTCGACGAAGCGGCAGCCTGCATGACGGACGTCGGCCGCCGGCACGCTGCCGGGAATGGTCGCCAGCCGGCCGCCGCGCCGCTCTGCGTCCGGGAGCGCGGCGAACAGCCGCACCGAATAGGGATGCGCCGGGTGGGCAAAGAAAGCTCGGCGCGGCGCGACTTCCACCAGTTGTCCGGCATACATGACGCCGACCCGATCCGCCATGCGCGCCACCACGCCGAGGTCGTGAGTGATCAGCAGCAGCGCCATCTCCTGCTTGCGCCGCAGGTCGTCGAGCAGATCCAGGACCTGTGCCTGGATGGTCACGTCCAGCGCCGTGGTCGGTTCGTCGGCGATCAACAGGCGCGGCGATCCGGCCAGCGCGATGGCGATCATCACCCGCTGGCGCAGGCCGCCCGAAAGCTGGAACGGATATTCGTCGAGCCGCCGCCGCGGATCGGGAATGCCGACCTGGTCGAGCAGTTCCGCGGCCCGCGTGCGCGCTGCCGCTCCTTGCAGCCCGGCATGCAGTTGCAGCGCCTCGACAATCTGGCTGCCGACCGTCAGCACCGGATTGAGGCTGGTGGCCGGTTCCTGGAAGATCATGCCGATGCCGCCGCCGCGCACGTCGCGCATGCCGGACTCGGGCAGCGCCAGCAGGTCGTTGCCTTCGAACTCGACGGCACCGCCCGCCACCTGCGCCGCCAGCGGCAGCAGGCGCATGATGCCCAGCGCCGTCATCGACTTGCCGCAACCGGATTCACCCAGCAGCGCAAAGCACTCGCCGGGTGCGATATCGAAGCTGACGCCCTCCACCGGACGCGCGGCGCCGATATGAATCGTGAGATCTTTCACCGACAGAATCATGGCAGCGCCCTCCCCCCGGCCCCCTCCCCGGGGGATGGGGTGACGTTGGTTCGCGGGCTGCGCCCGCTCCACATGATTGGCTGCGCCATCCTTGGGGCGGCCCTGCGGACGGCGGTCATGCCGACGACCTCGGATC
Organism: Sulfuritalea sp.; assembly: GCA_023229685.1. Classification (GTDB taxonomy): domain Bacteria; phylum Pseudomonadota; class Gammaproteobacteria; order Burkholderiales; family Rhodocyclaceae; genus Sulfuritalea. The sequence continues at coordinate 189,344 of JALNYT010000004.1, read as the reverse complement.
GAAGGCATCGCGCACCGCGTCGGCGAACAGGTTGGCTGCCAGCACCAGCGCGAACATGAAGCTGAAGGCCGCCAGCAGCGACCACCAGACCATCGGCTCGCGCGCCAGTTCCATGCGCGCCGTGTTGATCATGGTGCCGAACGAGATCGTGGTCGGATCGACGCCGACGCCGACGTAGGACAGCACGGCCTCGGCCAGCACCAGGCCGGAGAAATCCATCACCAGCGAGATCAGCACGATGTGCATCAGGTTCGGCAGGATATGGCGGCGCATGATGGCGAAAGGGCCGACGCCGAAGGCCTGCGCGGCCTGGACGAATTCCAGCTCGCGCAGCTTCAGCGTCTCGCCGCGCAGCAGGCGCGCGACGCCGGTCCAGCTGGTCATGCCGAGGATCAGGCAGAGCGCCAGCAGGCGCGCATCGGCGCGCTCGGCCGAGGTGGCGAACCAGTCCGGATGGGTGTCGATCACCACCTGCATCATCAGCACCGCCGCGGCGATCAGCAGCACGCCGGGAATCGAACTCAGCGTGGTGTAGACATACTGGATCAGGTCATCGACCCAGCCGCCGACATAGCCGGCCAGGATACCCAGCAACAGGGCTGCTGGCAGCATTACGAGCGTGGTCAGGGTGCCGATCAGGAGGCCGGTGCGGATGGCTTTCAGCGACAGGTAGAGCACGTCCTGCCCGACCTTGTCGGTGCCGAACACGTGGTAGCCGCCGCTGAGCGAGATCGCGACGCCGAACAGCAGCAGGATCGGCAGCAGCGTCACGGCGACCGCGCGCACCGCCGTCCCGCCAGCGCCGACTTTTATCCTGCGCGCCAGCAGCATCAATAGGAGCCACACCACCAGCCCGCCGCCCACGCCACGCAAGACGCGCACGGCAATGTCGAGGCCACGGCCCGACAGGTTCTCGCCCAGATGCGCGCCGCCATACTGCAGCCGGGGAAATTCCCGCTGCGTGGAATTCTCCAGCGCTTCCCTGGCAAACAGATGGGTTGCCAGCGGCGCCGAATAGGTCTTCTCGGTGCGCAAGCGAAGGTCCGCGAGCAGCGCATCGAGCGCCGAATTCACCTCCACCGCATACCTTGCCGTGGCGCCGGCCGGCGACTCCAGCCGGGCCCGATAGTGCAGCGAATCGAGCAGGCCGATCAGCACGAATACGCCGAGCACGGTCGCCGCCGCCATCGCCACGCCGTTCTGCGCAACGCGCGCCCAGGCTGCACGCAGGGCGTCCTGCCGCCGCGCCCAGAGCACCAGTGCGACGATCACGCCGATCAGCACGAACAGCAGCGCGTCCGACCACAACAGCACCGGTTGCACGGCCATGCCGCTCATGCCGAAAACCCTTTTTGGCCACAGAGGACACAGAGAACACAGAGGAAAACTGTCAAGCTTCTCTCTGTGCCCTCTGTGTCCTCTGTGGCTGACGGTTTAGTGTCCTTCATTGCAGCCTCACCCGCGGATCAGCCAGCGTGTAGGACACGTCGGTCAGCAGCAGGCCGAAGATGTACAGCACCGAACCGATGAAGACCATCGAGCGCACCACGGCAAAATCCTGCGCGTTGATGGCGTCGATGGTGTAGCTGCCCAGCCCGGGTATGCCGAAGAAGGATTCGGTCAGCAAGCTGCCCATGAACAGGCTAGGGATCACCACCACGACGCCAGTGAGGATCGGAATCATTGCATTGCGCAGCACATGGCGGAACAGCACCACGCGCTCGGGCAGGCCCTTGGCGCGCGCGGTGCGCACATAGTCGCGGGTGATCTCTTCGAGAAAGATGGTGCGATACCAGCGCGCCGAGCTGCCGATGCCGCCGATCACGCCGATGATCACCGGCAGGATCAGGAACTTCGCGGCGTCGAGGCCCCCGCTGTAGCCCGAGATCGGCACCAGGTGCCAGACCTTGGACACCAGCCACTGGCCGCCGATGATGTAGAACAGCCCGGAGATCGACATCATCGCCACGCACAGCACCACGCCGCCAAAGTCCAGTGCCGTGGCGCGAAAGAACACCAGCAGCAGCGCGAACGAAATCGCCACGAACAGGCCGAGGACGAAGGTCGGCAGCGCAATCGCCAAGCTCGGTCCCATGCGGTCGCCGATCTCGCGCGCGATGTCGCGGCCATCGTCGGCGCGGCCGAAATCGCCGGCGAACATGCGCACCGACTTGCTGAAGAAGATCGTGTCGGTCAGCGCCGCGCTACCCGCCGCCGTCGCGTTCCACAGCAGCGGTTTGTCGTAGCCGCGCTCCGCCTTCCACTTCTGGATCGCCTCCGGCGTCACGCGCTTGACGCCGAGTTGCATGCGCGCCATGTCGTCCGGCGTATTCACCACGAAGAACAGCGCGAAGGTCAACAGGTTCACGCCGATCAGGATCGGAATCGCATACAGCAGGCGGCGGATTATGTAGGCGAGCATCAGTGCGCCGCGGTCTCGCGTCCCTCAGGGGGACTTGCTTCGAGGTGGCGCAGGATTCCGCCTACTTGAACTTGTAGTAGGTCTGGTTGAGCCAGGCGGCGACGTTGGCTTCGTCCTCGGGAAACCAGCCGGCATTGGTCTGCGAACTGCAGGCCGCGACACGCTGGCCCAGCGCCACCGCATTGTTGATCAGGCGCGGCTTGCGCGTGTACATGGCGGAGCCGTCACCACCCTGCAACTTGACGTGACAGGCCACGCACTGCTTGTCGTGCAGCGGCTTGCCCAGTTTGGGATCGCCCGCGGCCTGGATCGGCAGGGAAAGCAGCAGGCACAGCAGTGGCATCACGATACGCATGGCATTTCTCCCGGGCTGAATTGCTGCGGCAACTACTGGAGGTAGGTAATTTCCATTTTCGAATCGAGTCCGGTCACCATGTCGAGAATCTCGTCGGTGAACTTCTCGTCTTCGTCGCTCCAGGTGGCATCCGGCGCGGTGGAGGTGGTGACCAGCGGCGTGATGTCGAAATCGACAAAGCGGTCGCCAATTTTCAGCACGTAGATGCCGGCAGAATGCTCGACCAGTTCCCAATCGTCGGGAATTTCCAGCTCCGCATGCAGTTCAAGCGACAATTTTTTCATATCTTTCTCCGCGAATCAGGTTTCCAAAGGCGCATCCTAATGCATCCCGCGCCGACGAGGTAGCATGGCGGCCCCAGACCGGAGTCAATTTTCCGCCATGATCCATCCTCCAATCGCAAACGTTGCATGCAACCTTCCCCTGCTGATCGACGATGCCACGGTGCGCCGGCATCTCTCGCTCGACGTCCTGCTGCCCGCGATCGAGCGGGTGCTGATCGATCTGTCCGCCGGCCGCGTGGTCCAGCCCCTGCGCACCGTGATGGAACTGCCCGGCCCCGGCAGCCTGCTTTTCGTCAAGCCGGCGCTGGCCGGGGATGCGCTGGTGACCAAGCTGATCACCCAGGTGCCGGACAATGTCGCGCGCGGGCTGCCGACCATGATCGCCACCCTGCTGCTGCTCGATCCGCTAACCGGCGTCCCGCTGGCCGTGATGGACGCCACCTGGCTGACCGAACTGCGCACCGCCGCGGTCTCCGCCGTGGCCACCCGCGCGCTGCGCGACTCGCAGCCGAAGCGCATCGCCATACTCGGCTCCGGCGCCCTGGCACGCAGCCACGCACTGGCTCTGCGCGCGGTCGTACCGATCCGCGATATCCGCATCTGGAGCCCCACCCGCGCCAACGCCGAACGCTGCGCCGCCGACATCGACGGCACCGCCAGCCCCGACGCCGAGAGCGCGGTGCGCAATGCCGACATCGTGGTGACGGTCACCAACGCCAGCACGCCGGTGCTCATGGGCCGCTGGCTCAAGCCCGGCGCGCTGGTGCATGCGGTGGGCGCACCGCGCCCCGGATGGCGCGAGCTGGACGACGAAGCGATGGCCAACTATGTCATCGCCGACCACCGGCTTGCCGCCGAGACCGAGTCGGGCGACGTGATTCTCTCCGGCGCCCGCGTGCAATGCGAGATCGGCGAGGTGCTGGCCGGCAAGGCAACGGTTCCGGCCGGCGTCACCGTGATCTTCAAGGCGCTCGGCCAGGCGGCCGAGGACGCCGTCGCGGCGCGGCTGGTGTATGACGCGGTCACGGCCGTGAAATAGGCCTCCGCCGGCAGACTAATGCATCGTGCGCCGCGAGCGCTGCCAGGCGATGACCGCCTGATTGGCGTGGGCGAACATCGGCTCGGAGATTTCGCGCGGCAGGTCTTGGCGCAGGGCGGTGAACAGCGCCGCGTTGGTTTCCCGCGCCAGTTCCGTGCTTGCCGCGGCCTCGCTCAAGCAACGCAACTGGATGGTCGCCAGCGCATCGGCCACCAGTCGCCAGCCCAGCGTCGGCATCTGCGTGACCAGCGCCGCCAGCATGCCGCCCAGCGCGGCGAGGATGGCCAGCGCCTCGTCCCGGTCGTCGCAGGCGATCATGGCGTGCCACAGTGCAAGATGGATGTTGCGCCGGAGTTCCATCTTGAAGTCGATGGCATCGCACTCGGCTTGTGCGATCGCGGCGAACTGCCGCTGGAAGCGCGCGTCCTCCGCGCCATCGAGACCGTTGCGCAGGGCGCCGAGCAAGGCGCTGATACCGGGAATCGCGGTGAGGTGAAACGCCTGGCACCAGGCCAGGCCCCACTGGTCGATGCCGGCCACCAGCAGGGCGAGGCGTAGCGAACGCGCGTCCTCGCCGTCCGCCGCGCGCGCCCAGTTCTTCGCGAGGCGCTCGATTTCGGCCACGGCCGCCTCCACTGCCGCTGCGTCGCCTTCGAGCGTCAGGCGGAAAATGCGCGTGAAGGCATCCTGCGCCATGCGCGCAGCAAGCCGCTGCAAGTCAGGCGCAGCAAGCGCGGCGAGGTGGTCGGGCGGCAGGGAAACGGCTTCGCTCATATCGCTAGGATACCGTCCCCGCCTCCGGCGGGCACATAATTGAATATTGTGAATCAATAACGACATTATGCAGATCTGGGTCGATGCCGATGCCTGCCCCGGCGCCATCAAGGAAATCCTCTACCGGGCCGCCGCGCGGCATGCGCTGCCGGTGATCCTGGTCGCCAACCAGTGGCTGCGCGTGCCGCCCTCGCCGTACATTCGCGTGGTGCAGGTGGCGCAGGGTTTCGACGTGGCCGACAGCCACATCGTCGAACAGGCGGCGGCGGGAGACCTGGTGATCACCGCCGACATCCCGCTGGCCGCGCTGGTGATCGAGAAGCAGGCCTTCGCCCTCAACCCGCGCGGCGAGTTGTACAGCGCCGAGAACATCCGCCAGTTGCTCGACATGCGCAACTTCATGGACACCCTGCGCAGCACCGGCGTCGACACCGGCGGGCCGCCGGCTTTCAGCCATGCCGATCGGCAGAGCTTCGCCAATCAGCTCGACCGCTTCATCGCCAGGCGCCGCAAGCCCCTCTGACAGAAGGATCTACCGTTATCACCGTAGCGCCGACGCCGACTCTTCGGCGGCGAGAATTGTCATTGGAATGAAGCAAAGCTTTCTATAATGCTGTGTGTACCCGCCTGTCTCCAGGGGCGATGGTTTGGAGTTCCGAATGAAATCCCGCGTCCTTAGCCGTTCACTCGCCGTCGCGCTGCTACTGGCGCTGGCGGGCGGAATCTTCCTGCTGCTCAAATACAACAGCAAAGCCTCTTTGCCGCCGGGCATTACCTCGGGCAACGGCCGCCTCGAAGCGACCGAAGTGGACGTCGCCACCAAGGTGCCGGGTCGCCTCGCTGCCGTCCGCGCCCGCGAGGGCGACAACGTGGGCGCCGGCCAGATCGTCGCCGAACTCGATGCCGAGGACCTCCGCGCCCAGTTGCGTGCCGCCGAAGCCCAGGTGCGCCAGGCCCACGCTTCGATGCAGCAAAGCCAGGCCGGCGTGGCCAGCGCCGGCACCCAACGGACGCTGGCCAAAGCCACGCTCGATCGCACCGGCCAGCTGGTGAAGCAGGGCTTTGTCACCGGCGACCGCCTGGACCGCGATCAGAGCGCCCTGCAGGCGGCGGATGCCGGCTTGGCCGCGGCCCGCAGCAAGGTCAGCGAGGGCGGTGCATCGGTCTCGGCAGCGGTCGCGCGGGTGGACGCGCTGCGCGTGGCGCTGAACGACGCCACGATCAAGGCACCACTCGGCGGGCGAGTGCTCTACCGCCTCGCCGAGCCCGGCGAAGTCATCGCCGGCGGCGGCAAGATCCTTACGCTGCTCGATATGACAGATGTCTATGTCTCGATCTACCTGCCGACCGCCGAAGCCGGCAAGGTGGCGCTGGGCAGCCCGGCGCGCATCGCGCTGGATGCGCTGCCCGGCCAGCCGATTCCGGCCAAGGTGGTGTTCGTCGCGCCGCGCTCGCAGTTCACGCCCAAGGAAGTGGAAACCCGCAGCGAACGCGAGAAGCTGATGTTCCGCGTCAAGGTCAAGGTCGATGCCGAATGGCTGGCCGCCCACGTCGACCTGGCTAAGCCCGGCATGCCGGGCGTGGCCTACGTCCTCACCGATCCCGGCGTCGCCTGGCCGCCCGCGCTGACGACGAAATAAAATATGGCCGAAGCCGCACCCCTGGTCGCCCGCCTGACGGGGGTGGGTTTGCGCTACGGCGAGGTGACCGCCCTGGAGAGGGTCGACCTCGAGCTGCCCGGCGGTGTGATGGTCGGCCTGATCGGCCCCGACGGCGTCGGCAAGTCCTCGCTGCTCGCACTGGTGGCGGGTGCGCGCAAGGCGCAGACCGGCCGCATCGAGGTCTTCGGCGGCGATCTGCGCGACCGGCGCTTCCGCGACAAGGTCCAGCCCCGCATTGCCTACATGCCGCAGGGCCTGGGCAGAAACCTCTACCAGACCCTGTCGGTGGAAGAGAACGTGGATTTCTTCGGCCGCCTGTTCGGCCAGGACCGCGCCGAGCGCAGCGCCCGCATCGACGAGCTGCTCGCCGCCACCGGCCTCGCACCCTTCCGCGAACGGTCGGCCGCCAAGCTCTCGGGCGGCATGAAGCAGAAGCTCGGCCTCTGTTGCGCCCTGATCCACGACCCGGACCTGCTGATCCTCGACGAGCCCACCACCGGCGTCGATCCCTTGTCGCGGCGCCAGTTCTGGGCGCTGATCGCCGGCCTGCGCGCCCGCCGCCCCGGCATGAGCGTGCTGGTGGCGACGGCCTACATGGAGGAGGCCGAGCGCTTCGACTGGCTGGTGGCGATGGACGCCGGCCGGATCGTCGGCACCGGCACGGCGGCGGCACTCAAAACGCACACCGGCGGCGCGACGCTGGAAGAAGCCTTCATCCGCCTGCTGCCGGAAGAGCGTCGCCGCGAACACCATGTCCTGGTGATCCCGCCGCGCGTCGACGAGGGCGATGGCTGGGCCATCGAAGCCGAGGGCCTGACCGAGCGCTTCGGCGACTTCACCGCGGTGGACCACGTCAGCTTCAGCATCGCCCGCGGCGAGATCTTCGGCTTCCTCGGCCCCAACGGCTGCGGCAAGACCACCACGATGAAAATGCTCACCGGCCTGCTGCCGCCCAAGGAAGGCCGCGCGCTCCTGTTCGGCCGCGAGGTGAAAGCCGGCAACCTGGAAACACGCAAGCAGGTCGGCTACATGTCGCAGGCATTCTCGCTCTACGGCGAGCTGACGGTGGCGCAGAACCTCGACCTGCACGCGCGGCTGTTCCACTTGCCGCCGCAGCGTGTCGGCCCGCGCTGTGCCGAGTTGTCGGCAAGCTTCGGCCTCGGTCCCTACGCCGACATGCCCGCCGCCGGCCTGCCGCTGGGCATCCGCCAGCGCCTGTCGCTTGCGGTGGCCGTGGTGCACGAGCCGAAGCTGCTGATCCTCGACGAGCCCACCTCGGGCGTCGATCCGATCGCCCGCGATCATTTCTGGGCCCTGCTGGTGAAACTGTCGCGCGAGCAGGGGGTGACCATCTTCATCTCCACCCACTTCATGAACGAGGCCGAGCATTGCGACCGCGTCGCGCTGATGGACGAGGGCCGCGTGCTGGCCAGCGGCACGCCGGCGGAGCTGCGCGCCGTCAAGGGCGCCGCCAGCCTGGAGGAGGCCTTCATCGCCTATCTGGAGGAAGCGGGGCAGGCATCGCGCGCCGAGGCCGCGAGCACCACGCCTGTTGCGCCCGCGGCGACGGCCGCTGCGACGGGCAAGGCGCCGGAGTCCGCCGGCTTTAGCCTGGCCCGCATGCTCAGCATTTCGCACCGCGAAGCGCTGGAACTGCTGCGCGACCCGATTCGCCTTGCGGTGGCGCTGATGGGTTCGGTGGTGCTGATGTTTGTGCTCGGCTTCGGCGTCTCGATGGACGTGGAGAACCTGCGCTTCGCCGCGCTCGACCGCGACCAGTCGCCCGAGTCCCGCGCCTACATCGACAACATCGCCGGCTCGCGCTACTTCGTCCACCATCCGGCGATCCGCGACCAGGCCGAGTTGGACCGACGCATGAACAACGGCGAACTCGCGGTGGCGATCGAGATTCCGCCCAACTACGGGCGCGACCTGCGCCTCGGCCGCCATCCCGAGATCGGCGTCTGGGTCGATGGCGCCATGCCCTTCCGCGGCGAAACCGCGCGCGGCTACCTGCGGGGCATGCACAGCGAGTACATCGTCGCGCTGGCGACCGAAGCCACCGGCACCGCGCCCGAACTGATGCCCACGGAAATCGCCCTGCGCTACCGCTACAACCAGGACTTCCGCAGCATCTACGCCATGGTGCCGGCCATGCTGCCGCTGCTGCTGATCTTCATCCCGGCGATCATGACGGCGCTGGGTGTGGTGCGCGAAAAGGAGCTCGGCTCGATCACCAACTTCTACGTCACGCCGCTCGGCCGGCTCGAATTCCTCCTCGGCAAGCAACTGCCTTACGTCGCGGTCGCCATGCTGAGCTTCTTCATCCTGATCCTGCAGGCGGTGTTCATCTTCGAGGTGCCGATCAAGGGCAGCCTGGCGGTGCTGACGCTCGGCACCCTGCTCTATGTGACCACCACCACCAGCATCGGGCTGCTGATGTCCACCTTCACCCGCACCCAGATCGCCGCGCTGTTCGGCACCGCGATCCTGACCATGCTGCCGACGGTGCAGTTCTCCGGCCTGACCACGCCGGTGGACTCGCTGCAGGGCCCCGCTTACTGGATCGGCCAGTTCTTCCCGGCCTCGTATTACCTCGTGCTCTGCCGCGGCGTGTTCACCAAGGCGCTGGTCTTTTCCGACCTCACCGTGCAGTTCGCCGCCCTGGCCGCGTTCATTCCCGCGCTGACGGCGATTTCCGTGGCGCTGCTGTCCAAGCAGGAAAAGTGACCATGGGCAACAGCAGCCTGGCCAACATCTACCGCCTCGGCGTCAAGGAACTGCGCAGCCTCTGGGCCGACAAGGCGCTGCTGGTGCTGATCGTCTGGGCCTTCACCGGCGCCATCTACAGCGCCGCCAAGGGCGTCTCCCAGGAACTGCGCAACGCGCCGGTTGCCGTGGTCGACGAGGACCGCTCGCCGCTGTCGCAGCGCCTGATCGGCGCCCTGACGCCGCCCCACTTCAAGCCGCCAAGGCTGATCGAGTTCAAGGACATGGACCGTGTCATGGACCACGGGCAGGTCACCTTCGCCATCGTCATTCCCGCCAACTTCCAGCGCGACCTGGCCGCCGGCCATCGGCCGGCGATCCAGCTGAACATCGACGCCACCCAGATGGCGCAGTCCTTCATCGGCGCCGGCTACATCCAGAGCATCTTCGCCGGCGAGCTCAACGAATACCTGACCGGCCGGCGCGAGGGCAGCGAACCACCGATCCAACTCGCCACCCGCGTGCGCTTCAACCCAAACCTGATCAGCTACTGGTTCGGCGGCGTCATGGAAGTGATCAACCTGGTCAACATGATCACCATCATCCTGGTCGGCGCCGCCTTCATCCGCGAACGCGAGCACGGTACGCTCGAGCACCTGCTGGTGATGCCGCTGACCCCGGTCCAGATCATGGTCGCCAAGATCTGGGCCAATGGCCTGGCGGTACTGCTCTGCACCACGTTCGCGCTGCTGGTGGTGGTGCAGGGCGTGCTCGGCGTGACCATCACCGGGTCGATTCCGCTGTTCCTCTGCGGTTCGGCGGTCTACCTGTTTTCGGCGGGATCGATCGGCATCTTTCTCGGCACCATCGCGCGCTCCATGCCCCAGTTCGGCCTGCTGTTCATCCTCACCATCATTCCGCTGCAGATGCTCTCCGGCGGCGTCACGCCGCGCGAGAGCATGCCGCAGATCATTCAGGACATCATGCTCGCCGCCCCCACCACCTACTTCGTCCGCCTGGCCCAGGCCATCCTCTACCGCGGCGCCGGGTTCGAAGTGGTCTGGCGCGACTTCGTGGGCATCGCCGTCATCGGCGCCGTCTTCTTCGCCCTGGCGCTGGCGCGTTTCCGGCGTTCCCTCACCCTCACGCAGATCTGATCGCCGCGGCGCCACCGTAGCGCCAGCGCCGACTTTCAAGGCTGCGCGGCTATAATCCGCGGTTCCGGAGGATTTCGTGGCAATTCACCATTTTCAAGTTCAGGGCGAGTTCATCGAACTGAACGTCCTCCTCAAACTGCTCGGCCTGGCGCCTTCAGGTGGCGCCGCCAAGGCCCTGATCGCCGCGGGTGACGTGGCGGTGGACGGCGCAATCGAAACCCGCACCCGCCGCAAGCTGCGACCGGGCCAGGTGGTGCGCCTCGCGGATGAAGAAATCCACATCGCCGCCGACGACACCGCAAGCTGATTTTTTACTGAACTGATTATTCCATGACCATACAGTGGTTCCCCGGCCACATGACCTCGGCCCGCAAGAAGGCGGCCGAGACCATGGCGCTGACCGACGTGGTGATCGAGGTCTGCGACGCGCGCCTGCCCGAGGCGAGCAGCAACCCGATGATCCGCGAGCTGCGCCTGCACCGCCAGCGCCCCTGCCTCAAGCTGCTGAACAAGTCCGACCTCGCCGACCCGGTGGTGACCCAGGCCTGGCTGGATTTCTACAACAGCCAGCCCGGCGTCAAGGCGGTGGCCATATCGAGCAAGAAGCCGGGCGAGGCGGCGCGCGTGCCCGCCCTGTGCAAAGGTCTGGCGCCGCACCGCAATGACGGCATCAAGCCGCTGCGCATGCTGATCATGGGCATTCCCAACGTCGGCAAATCGACGCTGATGAATGCGCTGCTGAAGCGCCGGGTGGCCGCCGTCGGCGACGAGCCGGCGGTGACCAAGTCGCAGATGTGCATCGACCTCGGCCCGACCATGAACATTACCGACACGCCGGGCCTGATGTGGCCGAAGATCAAGCACGACAGCGACGGCTTCATGCTGGCCGCCAGCCACGCCATCGGCCGCAATGCCGTGATCGACTCGGAGGTCGGGGTGTTCCTCGCCAACCTGCTGCTGCAGCGCTACCCGGCGATGCTCGCCGAGCGCTATGGCCTTGACATCGACGGCATGGATGGCGTCGGCGTGCTCGAGGCCGTGGCGAAGAAGCGCGGCTGCATCATCAAGGGCCGCCGCGGCGGCGAACTCGATCTCGAAAAGGCGGCGATGGTGCTGCTCACCGATTATCGCGGCGGCAAGCTCGGCCGCATCAGCCTGGAAACTCCCGACAGCCGAGCTGCGATGCTCGCGGCGGCCGATGCCGCGGGCAAAAGCCCGGCGCCCGAGTAGGCGCCGCGGGCGCCGGCACACGCCGGAGTTCGCACCAATGATTGGAAGCACGGCTGCCGGATTCTTCGGCGGCGAGCAACCATCATTCCGCAGTGCAGCATTTCCGGTCGAGCCATTCCGCCGCGGCCGCTCACTGGCAATCGGCAGCAATCGCCGGTGACTCCTGACACAAGATGGATACGACGAACGAAACGGGAAAACTGCACTCAAAAAATTCGTTTACACCCCACGGCACAATCAGTATGATTCTGCGTGTATTACAGAACTATGTTCCGCCAAGCGGAACAACAAGATTCAGCAGGCTGCTTTTGCCAGAACCGGACGACAACCCAGGAGGAGACACCCATGAAGAACACGCTTTTGCAACGCCTCGCACTCGTAGCAGGCACTCTATTGATTGGCGGCAGCGCCTTCGCCCAGGTGAAGATTGCCTACATCGACCCGCTCTCCGGCCCCTTCGCCAATGTCGGCGAGGCCGGACTCAAGGGCTTCAAGGAAGCCGCCGACATCCTGGTCAACCAGAAGGGCGGCATCATGGGCCAGAAGCTCGAGTTTGTCGGTTTCGACAACAAGGGCAGCCCGCAGGAGAGCCAGATCCAGCTGAAAGCGGCGATCGATCAGGGCTTCCGCTTCATCACCCAGGGTAACGGCTCGGGCGCCGCCCATTCGCTGATCGACGCGGTCAACAAGTGGAATGCACGCAATCCGGACAAGACCGTATTGTTCTTCAACTACGCGGCGGTCGATCCGACGCTGACCAACGAGCAATGCAGCTTCTGGCACTTCCGCTTTGACGCCAACACGGAAATGAAGATGGAGGCCATCACCAACTTCATGGAGAAGGACAAGAAGATCAAGAAGGTCTTCATCATCGGTCAGGACTACGCCCACGGCCATCAGGTGGCGAAATACACCAAGGAAATGCTGGCGAAGAAGCGCCCGGATGTGAAGATCGTCGGCGAGGACCTGCACCCGATCGGCCGCGTCAAGGACTTCGCTCCCTACATCGCCAAGATCAAGGCGTCGGGCGCCGACACGGTGATGACCGGCAACTGGGGCAACGACCTGTCGCTGCTGGTCAAGGCGGCCAAGGATGCGGGCCTCAAGGCACGCTTCTTCACCTACTATGCCGGCGGTCTCGGCACGCCGCAGGCCATGGGCGCATCGGGCGAGGACAAGGTACTCCAACTCACCGAATGGCACTCGAACGTGCCGACCAAGTCGACGGAGAAGTTCGAAGCCGATTTCAACAAGAAATACCCCGGCATCTATTTCTACTATATGCGCGTCAATACCATGACGGAGATGGTGGCGAAGGCGATGAACACCGCCAAGTCGACCGATCCCAAGGCCGTGGCCCTGGCGCTGGAAGACATGCGCTTCCCGGCCGAGAACGGTGAGGTCTGGATGCGCAAGAGCGACCACCAGCTGATGCAGCCGCTGTTCATCTCGGTCTTCAGCAAGAAGGACGGCAAGGCGGTCAAGCATGATTCCGAAGGCACCGGCTTCGGCTGGAAGACGCTGGCCTCCGTTTCGCAGCGCGATTCGCAAATGCCGACGTCCTGCATCATGGAACGTCCGTAAACAAAGCTTCCGTTTGAGGCAAGACCCGGAGGCAGGGCACGCCCTGCCTCCGTTCATGATGCGGCCACCCGGCGGCATCACCCCCGAATAGCCAGGAGGTCCAGTGGAGTTTGTCGTCATCTCGCTGCTGAACGGCATCACCTACGGCTTGCTGCTGTTCATGCTGTCCAGCGGATTGACGCTGATTTTCAGCATGATGGGCATCCTCAATTTCGCCCATGCCAGCTTCTACATGCTCGGCGCCTATTTCGCCTACCAGATCAGCGCCTGGCTCGGCTTCTGGCCCGGTCTTCTGGTCGCGCCGCTGCTGGTCGGCGCCGTCGGCGCAGTTGTAGAGCGCTACGGCCTGCGTCGCGCGCACAGGTTCGGCCATGTCGCCGAACTGTTGTTCACCTTCGGTTTGGCCTTTCTGGTCGAGGAAGTGGTGCACCTGGTCTGGGGCACCTCCTCCGTCGATTACAAGATTCCGGCCGAACTCGACGGCACGCTGTTCACGCTGTTCTCCACCGATTTCCCGATCTACAAGGGCTTCATGATGCTAATCTCGGTCGGCATGCTGGTCGCCCTCTACGCGCTACTGACCCGTACCCGCATCGGGCTCATCATCCAAGCCGCGCTGACCAAACCGGACATGGTCGAAGCCCTCGGCCACAACGTGCCGCGCATCTTCATGCTGGTCTTCGGCGGCGGCACGGCGCTGGCGGGGCTGGCCGGCGTCATCGGCGGCAACGCCTTCATCACCGAACCGGGCATGGCGGCCGCCGTCGGCAGCATTGTCTTCGTCGTCGTCGTGGTCGGCGGCCTCGGCTCGCTGGGCGGCGCCTTCGTCGCGTCGCTGCTGATCGGCTGCATCCAGACCTTCTCGATCGGCCTGACCATCTCGGTCACCGACGTCTTCGCCCTGATCGGCGTCACATTGCCGGCGGGTTCGCAGGTCGCGCGCCTGACCATCACCCAATTGGCACCGGTGCTGCCCTACATGCTGATGGTCGCGATCCTGATCTTCCGCCCGCGCGGCCTGATGGGGGCGCGCGAATCTTGAGCGCCGTGCGCAGGGCCGCCCCAAGCCGGCGCCAGACAACACTCCGAAGGCTGCGCCAGCAGCCGAACCTCAGTCACCCCCGCCCTCGGGGCGGGGGCCGGGGGGTGGGACCATGAACAGTCACGTCCCGCAAGCCGTGTTCCGCCGCGGCCGCCTGCTGCTGTGGGGCGCCTGCCTCGCCCTCGCCGTTGCGCTGCCGCTGGTGTTCAAGAGCGGATTCATGCTCTCCCTGCTGTGCCAGATCGGCATCATGGTGGTCTTCGCACTGTCCTACAACATGCTGCTGGGCCAGACCGGCCTGCTCTCCTTCGGCCATGCGGTGTACTTCGGCATGGGCGCCTTCATCAGCATGCATACGCTGAACATGATCGGCAAGGATGGCGGTCCGCTGGTGGTGGCGCTGCTGCCGCTGGTCGGCGGCCTCGCCGGGCTGCTGGCCGGCGTGGTGCTCGGCTGGGTGACGACCAAAAAAGCCGGCACCACCTTCGCCATGATCTCGCTCGGCATCGGCGAACTGGTCGCCGCCTGCGCGCTGATGTTCCCCGGATTGTTCGGCGGCGAGGGCGGCGTTTCGGGCAATCGCGTGGTCGGCAAGGGAAGCCTGCTCGGCTTCACCTGGGGCCCGCAAGTCGAGATGTACGGCCTGATCGTGGCCTGGGCATTCGTTGCCACGGTCGCCATGTTCGCCCTGACGCAGACGCCGCTTGGGCGCATGGCCAATGCCGTGCGCGACAACCCGGAGCGTGCCGAATTCGTCGGCTACGATACGCAACGCGTGCGCTACCTGATGCTGATCCTCTCCGGCCTGTTCGCCGGCGTTGCCGGCGGCCTCACGGCGCTCAACTACGAAATCGTCACCGCCGAAACCCTCAATGCCCACACCTCGGGCGTGGTGCTGCTGATGACCTTCGTCGGCGGCATCGGCTTCTTTTACGGGCCGATCATCGGCGCCATACTCGTCACCGTGATGCAGATCGTGATCGGCGGCATGACGCAGGCATGGCTGCTGTATTTCGGCCTGTTCTTCCTGTTCATGGTGCTGATGGCGCCGGGCGGCATTGCCAGCGTGATCGCGATGCAGCGCAACCTGTGGCAGGCCGGACTGTTCCGCCGCATGGTGCCGCACTACCTCGCCGTCGCCCTGCCGATACTGGTGCTGCTCGCCGGCCTGGTCGGCCTGATCGAAATGACCTACGCGCTGCTAGCCGGTGAAGGAGTCGGCGCTGGCGACACGGCGACCAAGGTCATGGGCATGCAACTGCAACTCAGCAGCATGGAACCCTGGGCCATTGCGCTGGCCACCACGGCTGTCGGCGTGGCGCTGACCCGCTGGATCGGCGGCCGCACCAGCGCCGCGTGGAACGAGACGCTGGCGACGCTGCACGGAGACAGGACGTGACGGCCAACCCCCTGGCCCCCTTCCCAAGGAAGGGGGTAACGCCGGTTCAGCCGCTAACGCGGCTTCCGATTAATACACTGCTGCCTCCTTGGGGCGGCCCGGTGGAGGTAGCATGACCGCCCCCGCCATCCGCATCAGCGGCCTGAGGAAAAACTTCGGCGCCAGCGAAATCATTCGCGGCGTCGACCTGGATATCCAGCGCGGCGAACGCCATGCCATCATCGGCCCCAACGGCGCCGGCAAATCCACGCTGTTCCACCTGATCAGCGCGCGTCTGCCGGTGTCCGCCGGCACCATCGAACTCAAGGGCGAGAATGTCATCGGCCTGAAGCCCTTCGAGATCAATCGCAAGGGCTTGTCGCGCAGTTTCCAGATCACCAATATCTTCCACAACCTGTCGGTGTTCGAGAACCTGCGCTGCGCCGTGCTCTGGTCGCTCGGTTACCGCTACTCCTTCTGGCACCGGCTGGCCGGACTGACCGATGCGCGCCTGCGCGCCGATGCGGTGATGGAGGACATCGGCCTGGCCAAACGCCGCGATACGCCGGCCGGAATCCTCTCCTACGCCGAGCAGCGCGCGCTGGAAATCGGCATCACCATCGCCAGCGGCGCCGACGTCATTCTGCTCGACGAACCCACCGCGGGCATGAGCCGCTCCGAAACCGACGATGCCGTGGCGCTGATCCGCCGCGTCACCGAAGGCAAGACGCTGGTCATGGTCGAGCACGACATGGGCGTGGTATTCGGCCTCGCCGACCGCATCTCGGTGCTGGTCTACGGCCAGATCATCGCCACCGACGCGCCGGCCGCCATCCGCTGCAATGCCGCCGTGCAGGAAGCCTACCTGGGAACCGGCTCGCACTCGGGTCATGAGCCATGAGTGAAGTCATGTTGCAGGTCAGCGATCTGCATGCCTACTACGGCAAGAGCCATGTCCTGCATGGCGTCAATCTGCATGTCAACGCCGGGGAAATCGTCTGCCTGCTGGGCCGCAACGGCGTCGGCCGCTCGACCACCGCCAAGGCCGTCATGGGCCAGGTCGTGGCGCGCGGCAACATCCGCTTCAAGGGCCGCGAGATCCTCGGCCAGAAGGCCTACGAGATCGCCCGCCTCGGCGTCGGCTATGTGCCGGAAGACCGCTCGATCTTTCCCGACCTGACGGTGAGGCAGAACCTGATGCTGGGCATCAAGGACCCGCGCGCGCATTCGCGCGGCGAGGGGCGCTGGAACATCGACGACATGTACGCCCTCTTCCCGCGCCTCAAGGAACGCGACAACACGCCGGGCGGCGTTCTGTCCGGCGGCGAGCAGCAGATGCTGACCCTGTGCCGCACCCTGATGGGCGATCCCGATCTGATCATGATCGACGAACCGACCGAGGGCCTGGCGCCGAAGATCGTCGAGCAGGTCGGAACTTTCCTGCAGGAAATCAGGAAGCGCGGCATTTCGATCCTGCTGATCGAACAGAAGCTGGCGATCGCCCTCGACATCTCCGAGCGCCTCTACCTCATGGGCCACGGCCACATCGTCTTCGAAGGCACGCCGGCCGACCTCAAGAACAACCAGGCCATCCGCAAGGAATGGCTGGAAGTATGAATTTCGAAACCTCAATTCGCCACAGAGAACACGGAGTTCACAGAGCAGAAGCCGCGGCTTGCCGCCAGTCATCATCACGCCAGCCGCGTACGATGAGCGCCGACCATCAAGCCGCACCAACTCTGTATTCTCTGTGGCCGGATGTGCGGTTTTTTGGATGAAGCCCGATCATTTCAGCAAGGAGCAAGCATGAGCAGCGCCAACTATGAATTGCACGGCAGCACCGCCGTCATCACCCTGGACAACCCGCCGGTCAATGGGCTCGGCTACGACCTGCGCTGCGGCATCGTCGCCGGCATCGACCGCGCGGCGGCCGACCCTGCGGTCAAGGCCGTGGTCCTGATCGGTTCCGACCGTGCCTTCTCGGGCGGCGCCGACATCCGCGAATTCGGCTCGCCGAAGTCGTTCGCCGAACCCAACCTGCTGACCGTGATCCGCATCATCGAGGCCTGTCCGAAGCCGGTGATCGCCGCCGTCGGCGGCGTCTGCATGGGCGGCGGCACGGAACTCGCGCTCGGCTGCCACTTCCGCGTCGCGGTGGCCGGCGCCCAGATCGCCCTGCCGGAAATCAAGCTGGGGCTGCTGCCCGGCGCCGGCGGCACGCAGCGCATGCCGCGCGTGATCGGCGTCGAGGCCGCACTCAACATGATTCTTTCCGGCAATCCGGTGCCTTCGGAAAAGCTCAAGGCCACCGCATTGTTCGACGAGTTCATCGAAGGCGACCTGCTCAAGGGGGCCTTGGCCTTTGCCGACAAGGTGATCGCCGAAAAGCGGCCGCTCAAGCGCATCCGCGACATCAAGATCGACTATCCGAACCAGGAAGCCTACTTCGAGTTCGCCCGCAACATGGCCAAGGGCGTGGCCGGTCCCTTCCCCGCGCCGTTCAAGTGCATCGACGCGGTGCAGGCCGCCGTCAGCAAACCTTTCGACGAAGGCATCAAGGTGGAACGCGCCGGCTTCATCGACCTGATGGGCTCGCCGGAATCGCGTGCGCTGCGCCACGCGTTCATGGCCGAGCGCGCCGCGTCGAAGATCCCCGACGTTCCCGTCGATACGCCGACGCGCAAGATCGCCAAGGTCGGCGTCATCGGCGCCGGCACCATGGGCGGCGGCATCACCATGAACTTCCTCAACGCCGGCATCCCGGTAACGATGCTGGAAATGAAGCAGGAAGCGCTGGACAAGGGCATGGCGACGATCCGCAAGAACTACGAAAACAGCATGAAGAAGGGCAAGCTGACCCAGGAAAAACTGGACCAGCGCATGGGCATGCTCAAGGGCACGATGTCCTATGACGACTTCAAGGATGCCGACCTGATCATCGAGGCCGTGTTCGAGGAGATCGGCGTCAAGGAAGCCGTGTTCAAGA
The DNA here is from genome assembly GCA_023229685.1 of Sulfuritalea sp. Classification (GTDB taxonomy): domain Bacteria; phylum Pseudomonadota; class Gammaproteobacteria; order Burkholderiales; family Rhodocyclaceae; genus Sulfuritalea. The sequence continues at coordinate 170,723 of JALNYT010000004.1, read as the reverse complement.
AGCTCGACGCGGTCGCCAAGCCCGGCGCGATCCTCGCCTCCAACACCTCGACGCTGGACGTCAACAAGATCGCCAATTTCACCAAACGCCCGCAGGATGTCGTCGGCATGCACTTCTTCAGCCCGGCCAACGTCATGAAACTGCTCGAAGTAGTGCGCGGTGCGGCGACGGCCAAGGATGTCATGGCCACCGTGATGCAGGTGGCCAAGAAAATCAGGAAGACCGCCGTGGTCTCCGGCGTCTGCGACGGCTTCATCGGCAACCGCATGATCGAGCACTACGGCCGCGTCGCCGGCTTCCTGCTCGAGGAAGGCGCCACGCCGGCGCAGGTGGACAAGGCGATGGAGAAATGGGGCATGGCCATGGGCCCGTTCCGCATGGGCGACCTGGCCGGCAACGACATCGGCTGGGCGATCCGCAAGCGCCGCTATGTCGAGAAGCCTTCGATCCGCTACGCGAAGTTCGCCGACCGCCTCTGCGAGCAGGGCCGCTACGGCCAGAAGACCGGCAAGGGCTGGTATCTCTACCAGGCGGGCAACCGCAAGGCGATTCCCGATCCCGAAGTCGACAAGATGCTGGAGGACTATCGCAAGGAGCTGGGCATCACGCCGCGCAAGATCAGTGATGCCGAAATCGTCGCGCGCTGCATCTACGCGCTGGTGAACGAAGGCGCGCGCATCCTCGAGGATGGCATCGCTTCCCGCGCCTCCGACATCGACATGATCTACCTGACCGGCTACGGCTTCCCGCTGCATCGCGGCGGCCCGATGCTGTATGCCGATGAGGTGGGCCTCTACAACGTCGCGCGGAGCATGAAGGAGTTCGCCGCCAGTTCCGGCGACAGCTTCTGGGAGCCGGCACCGCTGATCGTCAAACGCGTCGCCGAAGGCAAATTGCTGACCGCAGCCTGAGCTGCTGAAACGAATTCTGGAGAATCAAATGACTGATGCCGTTATCGTATCCACCGCCCGCACCGGACTCGCCAAGTCTTGGAAGGGCGCCTTCAACATGACCCATGGCGCCACGCTCGGCGCGCACTCGGTCAAGCACGCCGTCGCCCGCGCCAAGCTCGACCCGGCCGAGGTCGAGGACGTGCTGATGGGCTGCGCCACCCCCGAAGGCGCCACCGGCGCCAATATCGCGCGCCAGATCGCACTCGCTGCAGGGATGCCGGTCACCGTGCCGGGCGCCACCATCAACCGCTTCTGCTCCTCCGGCCTGCAGACCATCGCCATGGCCTCCCAGCGCATCATCGCTGGCGAATGCGACATCCTGGTCGCCGGCGGCGTCGAGAACATCTCCTGCACCCAGGGCGAAATGAATCGCCACATGCTCGCCGATCCGGCACTGCTGAAGATCAAGCCGGAGGTCTACTGGGGCATGCTGCAGACTGCCGAACAGGTGGCCAAGCGCTACAAGATCGCCAAGGAGCGCCAGGACGAATACGGCGTCAACAGCCAGCTCAGGGCGGCCGCCGCGGCCGCGGCCGGCAAGTTCAACGACGAGATCGTGCCGATGACCGTGACCATGGGCGTCGCCGACAAGGCCACCGGTGCCCTGACGACCCGGGAAGCGACTATCGCCGCCGACGAGGGCATCCGCCCCGACACGACCATGGAAGGCGTTTCCAAGATCCGCTCGGCAGTCCCCGGCGGCGTCATCACCGCCGGCAATGCCAGCCAGTATTCCGACGGCTCCTCGGCTGTCGTGGTGATGAATGCGAAAGTCGCCGAACAGCGCGGCCTCAAGCCGCTGGGCATTTTCCGCGGCTTCGCGGTGGCCGGTTGCGAACCCGACGAAATGGGCATCGGCCCCGTGTTCGCGGTGCCCAAGCTGCTGAAGAAGGCCGGCCTCAAGGTCGAGGACATCGGCCTCTGGGAACTCAACGAAGCCTTCGCCGTGCAGGTGCTCTACTGCGCCGACAGGCTGGGCATCCCGATGGACAAGCTCAACGTCAACGGCGGCGCGATCGCCGTCGGCCACCCCTACGGCGTCTCCGGCGCCCGCCTGACCGGCCATGCGCTGATCGAAGGCAAGCGGCGCGGCGTCAAGTACGTCGTCGTCACCATGTGCATCGGCGGCGGCCAAGGGGCGGCTGGGTTGTTCGAGGTGGTGTAAAACAAAAAGCAGCCACAGAGGACACAGAGATCACAGAGGTAAAACAACACCAATCGATTTTCTCTGTGTCCTCTGTGATCTCTGTGGCTAAAAGGTTTTTCTTGAAAGGATTCTCATGAGCGTCAAACAATTATTCGATCTGACCGGCAAGGTCGCCATCATCACCGGCGGTTCGCGCGGTCTGGGCCTGCAGATGGCCGAGGCGCTGGGCGAGATGGGCGCCAAGCTCGCCATCACCGCGCGCAAGGCCGACGAACTGGCCGAAGCCAAGGCTCACCTCGAAAAGCTCGGCGTCGAGGTGCTGACCGTGACCAACGACCTGTCGAAGTTCGACCAGATCCCGGGCCTGGTCAGCAAGGTGCTCGAGCACTACGGCAAGATCGACATCCTGGTAAACAACGCCGGCGCCACCTGGGGCGCACCGGCCGAGGACACCCCGAACGAGGCCTGGATGAAGGTCATCAACCTCAACGTCAACGGCATGTTCTTCCTCACCCGCGAAGTCGGCAAGCGCGCCTTCATCCCGCAGAAGTCGGGCAAGATCATCGTCACCGCCTCGATCGCCGGCCTGCGCGGCAATCCGCCGGACATGCAGACCATCGCCTACAACACCAGCAAGGGCGCCGACGTGAACTTCGTGCGCGCCCTCGCCGCGGAATGGGGCAGGTACAACATCAACGTCAACGCCATCTGCCCCGGCTTCTTCCCCTCGAAGATGGCCAGTGGCCTGATGGAAATGATGGGTGACCGGATCATCGCCGGCACTGCGCTGGGGCGCGTCGGAGGCGACCAGGACCTGAAGGGCGCGGTAGTCTTCCTCGCCTCCGAAGCCTCGCGCCACGTCACCGGCCATGCCCTGACCGTGGACGGCGGCAGCAGCTGCTTCTAAGAGAACGGCGATGAGCGGCACGGCCGACTTCTTCGGCCTCAAGGTTCCCTTCCTCAAGCATCTCGGCGTCAAGGCCGAGATGGCCGAGGGCGGGCGCTCGCGCATCTCGCTCGAACTGCGCCCGGAGCTGATGAACAGCTTCGAGGTTTCACACGGCGGCGTGATCATGACCATGCTCGACGTCGCCATGGCCGTCGCCGCGCGCACTGCGCACGAGCATGTAGGCGGCGTGATGACCATCGACATGTCGCTCAGTTTCATCCGCCCGGCGAAGGGCCGCATCGTCGCCGAAGGCAAGCTGCTGCGCGGCGGCAATTCGCTGCACTTCTGCGAGGGCGAAGCCTTCGACGAAAGCGGCGAACTGGTGGCCAAGTCGCTCGGCACCTTCAAGTTACGCCGCGAGGGCCACAGCAAGGCAGAATAGGCGCAGCAATCGCCGTAGCGCCAGCACCGACTCTTGCACGCCAACCCATAAAACTATAACGGACACCCCCATCATGGAAAAGAACCAGAAGATCGTCCTCGCCAGCCGTCCCGCCGCCTGGGTCGAGGAAAGCAATTTCCGCCTTGAGGAGAGCGACATTCCCGAACCGGGCGCCAACCAGGTGCTGGTGCGGAGCCACTGGCTTTCGCTCGACCCCTACATGCGCGGCCGCATGTCGGACGTCAAGTCCTATGCCACGCCGGTTCAGATCGGCGAGGTCATGGTCGGCAGCACGGCCGGCGAAGTCCTCAAGTCGAACCATCCCAAGTTCGCCGTCGGCGACAAGGTGGTCGGCCCGCTGGGCTGGCAGCTGTTCGGCGTCGCCGACGGCAATGCGCTGCAGAAGGTCGATGACAGCGCGATTCCGCTGTCGGCCTGGCTCGGCCCGGTCGGCATGCCCGGCGTCACCGCCTGGGTCGGCCTGCTCGACATCTGCGCGCCGAAACCCGGCGAGACCGTGGTGGTCACCGCCGCCTCGGGCGCGGTGGGCAGCGTGGTCGGGCAACTGGCGAAGATCCACGGCGCGCGCGCGGTCGGCATCGCCGGCGGCGCGGACAAGTGCCGCTACGTGGTGGATGAACTCGGCTTCGATGCCTGCATCGACTACAAGGCCGGCAAGCTGCGCGAAGACCTCAAGGCGGCCACGCCCAAGGGCATCGACTGCGTGTTCGAGAACGTCGGCGGCGAGATTTTCGACACCCTGCTGACGCGCATGAATCCCTTCTCGCGCATCGCCGTCTGCGGCCTGATCTCGCAGTACAACAGCGAGCCCTACCCGATCAAGAACATCGGCGCGGTGCTGATCAACCGGATCAGGATGCAGGGCTTCATCGTCTCCGACGACATGACGCGCTGGCCGCCGGCGCTGGAGGAAATCTCCGGCCACGTCGCCGCCGGCCGCATCAAGTACCGCGAGAGCGTGACCAACGGCCTTGCCGCCGCGCCGGCCGCCTTCATCAGCCTGCTCAAGGGCGGCAACTTCGGTAAACAACTGGTAAAGCTGTAACGGCGAAAACCTATTTGCCACAGAGATCACAGAGAACACAGAGAGAAGCAAAATGCATAGACCCGCAAGGCTGCCCCATACCGTTGTGTACCTTTGGTTTTCCTCTGTGAACTCTGTGTCCTCTGTGGCTAATGGTTTCTTGTTTTCTCGCAGCGGAGCAACACAGTGACAGACAAATTCACCGGCACGCGTCCGGTCACCGCCCAGGACGCCTTCGATACCGCCAGCCTCGCGGCATGGATGCAGACTCATGTCGAGGGCTTCTCCGGCGCATTGCAGGTCGAAAAGTTCAAGGGCGGCCAGTCCAACCCGACCTTCCTGCTGCGCGATGCCAAACGCAAGTATGTGCTGCGCCGGAAGCCGCCTGGCAAGCTGCTACCCAGCGCCCATGCGGTGGATCGCGAATACAAGGTGATCTCCGGCCTGGCCGGCACCGATGTGCCCGTGCCGCGCACCTGGGCCCTGTGCGAGGACGACGGTGTGATCGGCACCATGTTCTACATCATGGACTGCGTCGACGGCCGCATCATGTGGGACCCGGCGCTGCCGGGCATGAGCCAGGCCGAGCGCGGCGCCACCTTCGACGAGATGAATCGCGTCATCGCCGCCCTGCACCAGGTCGATTACACGGCCGTGGGCCTCGCCGACTACGGCAAGCCGGATAAGTACCTGGAGCGCCAGGTGGCGCGCTGGAGCAAGCAGTACCGCGCCTCGGAAACCGAAAAGATCGAGGCGATGGACAAGCTGATCGACTGGCTGCCGCAGAACATTCCGCCGGGCGAGGAAACCAGCATCGTGCATGGCGACTTCCGCCTCGACAACACGGTGTTCCACCCGACCGAGCCGCGCATTCTCGCCGTACTCGACTGGGAACTGTCGACCCTCGGTCATCCGCTGGCCGACTTCGCCTACCACTGCATGACCTGGCGCCTGTCGCCCGGCCAGTTCCGCGGCCTCGCCGGCTACGACCTGGCGGCGCTGGGCATTCCCTCCGAGGCCGACTACGTCGCCACTTATTGCAAGCGCACCGGTCGCGCGCCGATTCCGCCGAAGGAATGGGAGTACTACATGGCCTTCAACATGTTCCGCCTGGCCGGCATCCTGCAGGGCATCATGGCGCGCGCCCTGCAGGGCAATGCGTCGAGCGCGGAAGCGATCGAAACCGGCAAGCGCGCCAAGCCGCTGGCCGAAGAAGCCTGGCGGCAGGTCGAACGCCTGCTGGCCAGCAACTAAACACCACCACCCGAGGACACATCATGGATTTCGAATACTCCCCCAAGGTCAAGGACCTGCAGAAGCGCGTGAATGCCTTCATGGACCAGCACATCTATCCGAACGAGGATGTGTTCCACGCCGAGGTCGAGGCCAACCGCGCCAAGGGCAACCCCTGGGTGCCGACCGTGATCATGGAGCAACTCAAGGAGAAGGCCCGCGCCGCCGGGCTGTGGAACCTCTTCCTGCCGCAGTCCGAACGCGGCGCCGGGCTGACCAACCTCGAATACGCGCCGCTGTGCGAAATCATGGGCCGCTCGCACATCGCGCCGGAAGCCTTCAACTGCTCGGCGCCCGACACCGGCAACATGGAAACCATCGAACGCTACGGCAACGATGCGCAGCGCAACGAATGGCTGATGCCGCTGCTCGAAGGCAAGATCCGCTCCGGCTTCGCCATGACCGAGCCCGCCGTGGCCTCCAGTGACGCCACCAACATCGAAGCGCGCATCGTCAGGGATGGCGACCACTACGTGATCAACGGCCGCAAGTGGTGGACCTCGGGCGCGCCCGACCCGCGCTGCAAGATCCTCATCTTCATGGGCAAGACCGACCCCGACAATCCCAGCCGGCACAACCAGCAGTCGATGATCCTGGTGCCGATGGACACGCCGGGAGTCAGGCGCGTGCGCGCGCTCAGCGTGTTCGGCTACGACCACGCGCCGCATGGCCACGGCGAAGTCGATTTCAAGGACGTGCGGGTTCCCGTGTCCAACATCCTGCTCGGCGAAGGACGCGGCTTCGAGATCGCCCAGGGCCGCCTCGGCCCGGGCCGCATCCACCACTGCATGCGCCTGATCGGCCTGGCCGAGCGCGCGCTGGAGCTGATGTGCCGCCGCGCCCTGAAGCGGGTCGCCTTCCACAAGCCGATCGCCGAACAGGGCGTGACGCGCGAACGCATCGCCGACGCGCGCATCATGATCGACCAGGCGCGCCTGCTGACCCTGAATGCCGCATGGAAGATGGACACCGCCGGCAACAAGGTGGCGAAGCAGGAAATCGCCATGATCAAGGTCGCCGCGCCGAACATGGCCCTGCAGGTGATCGACTGGGCAATGCAGGCGCACGGCGGTGCCGGCGTTTCCGACGACTTCCCACTGGCCTCTGCCTACGCCCAGGCGCGCACCCTGCGCTTCGCCGACGGCCCCGACGAGGTGCATCGCAACGCCATCGCCAAGCAGGAACTGGGGCGCTATCTGTAGAGCCAGCTCGCGTACCCAACCCAGGTAAAACAAAGGAGACACATGTCCGACCGACATTTCGCGTTCTGGCCCAAGGGATTGCCGCGCCACATGAGCGTTCCCGAAACCGACCTGTTCTACAACGTCGAGGTTTCGGCGAAGCGCTTTCCCGACAAGTCCTACCTGATCTTCTACGACACGAAGATCACGTTCGCGGAATTCAAGGGCGAGGCCGAGCGCATCGCCGGCTGGCTGCAGCAGCAGTGCGGCGTCAAGCAGGGCGACCGGGTGCTGCTCTACATGCAGAACAGCCCGCAGTTCGTGCTGGCCTACTACGGCATCCTGCGCGCCAATGCGGTGGTGGTGCCGGTCAACCCGATGAACATGACGAGCGAATTGCGCCACTACGTCAAGGACAGCGGCGCCACGGTGGCCATTGCGGCGCAGGACATCTACCCGCAGATGAAGCCGCTGCTGGGATCGGGCGAAGGTCAGGGCCTGGAGAAGATTCTCGTCGCGGCCTATGTGGACTATCTCAAGACGGAAACCGATCTCAAGGTGCCCGACTTCGTCAAGGCGCCGCGGCAGGCCATCAATGATGCCGGCGTCACGCTGTGGTCGGACGCACTGGCGCAAGAGCTTCAACCCGGCCCCGTCACGGTCGGCCCCGACGACCTCTGCGTGATGCCCTATACCTCGGGCACCACCGGGCATCCCAAGGGCTGCATGCATACGCATCGCACGGCCATGCACACCCAGATGGGCGGCTACCAGTGGTTCAGCATCCAGCAGGATGCGGTGTATCTCGCGGTGCTGCCCTTCTTCCATGTCACCGGCATGCAGGGCAGCATGAGCGGCCCGCTGCAGGCGGGTTCCACCGTCGTGCTGCTGCCGCGCTGGGACCGCGACGCCGCGGCGCAGTGCATCGCGCGCTACGGCGTGACCTCATGGACCGCGATCCCGACCATGGTGATCGACTTCCTGATGAATCCGAAACTCGGCGAGTACGACCTGTCCTCGATCAGCCGCATGAGCGGCGGCGGCGCCGCGATGCCCGAAGCCATCGCGCAGAAACTGCTCGACATGGGCATCACCTACGTCGAAGGCTATGGCCTGTCGGAGACCATCGCACCCTCGCACATCAACCCGCCGGACCGGCCCAAGAAGCAGTGCCTCGGCATCCCGATCTTCGACGTCGAATCGATGGTGGTCGATCCGAATACCTTCGCCGAACTGCCGCCCGGCGAAGTCGGCGAGATCGTCACGCGCGGCCCGCAGGTGTTCCTCGGCTACTGGAACAACCCGCAGGCCACGCGCGATGCCTTCGTCGACATCGACGGCAAGCAATGGTTTCGCACCGGCGATCTGGGCCGCATCGACGAGGACGGCTACTTCTTCATGGTCGACCGCCTCAAGCGCATGATCAACGCCTCCGGCTTCAAGGTCTGGCCGGCCGAGGTCGAGGCCCTGATGTACGAGCACCCCGCGATCCAGGAAGCCTGCGTGATCGGCACGAAGGACGCGCACCGCGGCGAGACGGTCAAGGCCGTCGTGGTGATCAAGGAAGCCCAGCGCGGCAAGGTCAGCGAGCAGGACATCATCGACTGGGCACGCCAGAACATGGCCGCCTACAAGTCACCGCGCATCGTCGAGTTCGTCGAAACCCTGCCCAAGTCCGCCACCGGAAAAGTGATGTGGCGCGCGCTGCAGGAAAAGGAAGCCGCCGGGGCCTGAGGCCCCGCGCCACCGTCGCGTCCCGCAAATCGCCGTACCGCCAGCGCCGACTTTCAGGCCGCCGGCGGCGCTCGCTTGCCAAAATGCCGGATAAATCGTTAAATCCATTTATCCAAATTAAATGGCGGAATGTTTTGCGTCATGACGGAAAGCATTCCGTCATTTAGGCACCACATTTAACGTTAGGCCAGGTGTTGGACCAATTAATAATTGGGGGGGTTCTAAATGCCGATTGAGTGGAGCAAGTTCGAAGAAATGTTTTTTTCTGTGAAGGAATCCTTGGAACGATTGCGTGCTCTTGCGGAGAAACAAATCCCTTCCGATCGGGCAGACTACGACCAGCTTTGCAATCTCGTCCTGGATACCACGAGCAAAATGCTGGAGTCCACTGGCAGCTATACGCCAGACATAACTGACCCAGCATTGCGAAAGGAATGGAAAAAAATAAAAAACGAAGCAGAGTCGATCCGGACGTCGGTGCTTAATAGCAAAGGTCGTTTATGGCCGCACCAGTGATGCCGCATTTACTGCTTTCTTCATTGGTGGTCAATCCAGAGCCTAACCTGCGCTCAAGCGGGACTGCGCAAAAGCGCGCAGCCCCTTTGCTTCACGTTGCGCATCTTAGGCACAGGTCATGGACGTTTCTTTCTTCTTCAACCGCCGTCTAGCATTTATTCGCCAGCTATATTCCACGGCATCTGCTCCGTATGTGGAACGCAAACGAATGATTGAGGCTAAAGAAGGACCGTTTGTGCCACGCTATAGCGAGGATGCTGAGCCCCCCTTCCTCGAAGAATGGATTGAAGCCGACGACTCACTACATGTCCTTGCGTATTCGTGCGTATCAATGCTCGCCGCCGCCCTTCATCTCTATCTTGAAACATGGGTAAGCGAGAGCCGAATTCCAGTCGATGAAACGCTGAAACCATCCTTCAAGAAAATTGGCTGGTTTCCTGGCTACCGAACCCATTATTCTCAGCGCTTCGCAATCGACTTTGAAACATGCCCCGCGAATCTTTGGTTGCTTGAAGAGGTCGTTCTGGCGCGCAATCGCTTTGAACATCCACCATCGATTACTAGCCTCAGAACACAATACGCAGATACGGACCTAGAGAAACTACCACACCCGTTCTTCGTTGACGAAAGGGAAGCGGCTCTCTTCACTGACGCAGAGGAAGGCGAAAAAGCATGGTTCATCCCTCCGACTCTTCACGTTACCGAAACGCAGCTACTTGCCGCAATCACCGCCGTTGAAGGGTTTGTAAAGTGGTTTGAGTCAGAGATCGAAAGCCGGGTTTATGCATAGCAGATGCCTAACCCATCATTCGAGAGGGACAGCCCAGAAGCGGGCCGCTCCTCAATTCAAACGTTGGGCGGTTTGACGCAAATGGCCAAGGAACGTATTCCAATACATCCCGAAACAGCCGCTGCCGTATTATTTGCTTCGGATCACACTTGTTGTGTTTGCCGCGATCGAGGCCGCGCAGTGCAAATCCACCACATAGATGAGAACCCAAGCAACAACACCGATGAAAACCTCTCCGTCTTGTGTCTTCTTTGTCATGACAACACCCAAATTAAGGGTGGCTTCGGACGGAAACTCGATTCCAAGGTAGTGATTCAGTATCGGGACGATTGGCTTCAACGAGTGCGTTCTCGCCGAGATAAGGCTGATGAATTGGCAGCCCTGCGTATGGCTGGCTCATCCCTAGTTGTGCCATCTACCGAGGACGAAGCTGAGGCTCTGATGATTCCCGCAGATGAAGCTTTAGTTGCGTACGTGAAAAGCCTCCCCACTGTTCTCGGTAAGGGCTACGAGAATGCGCAGCCAAGATGGGACACCGGCATAACAGCGGAAATGGTTCAAGGCAGCTACGACTTAATCGACATCGTGATTCAAATGTTGGTGCATCTGGCGTCGTGGTTTCCCGCTAATCACTTCGGTGGGAAGCCAGCGGCAGAATATTTCAGTCAGTTTGTCTCTACGCGATTTATCTGGCATAGGGCGCTTGCGGAGGCCTATGGCGTGGGCACAGGCGGAACCATCGTAGGCCCTATCACAGCCAGTGCAGTGCTAAGCGACGTGGAAGGGGCCGTTGATGAGATGGTCACCGCACTCCTTTGGGGACGGGAAGGCTTTAGTCTCAAGGCTTGGCGGACAGAGTGGAGGCGAGGGAAGTAGATGCACCGAAACCGCCCAACCCGTCATTCCACCGGGCCTGCGCGAAAAGCCAGGCAGGCCGGTGAATTCAAACGTTAGGCGCCGACGGGCAAACGATGGCTTTCGAACCACCAATGAGCAACATTCCTCTTTGGAACCTTCGTGAGGAGTTCCACTACGTGAGGAAAATGCTCCACAGCGAGAATTTCGGTGCCGCTCTCCGCAACCATGAGCACCCGGTGAGAACACCGATACTTGATTGGCACGGTAGCGATGCGGACCTGCTTTCGTTATTGGTGCAGCGGGCAGTGCTTGGTGTTGAGTCCTATACCGTCGGCGCAGCTTGGATAAAGCTCAACGAGCTCGGGCGCATGACGACTGAAATGAACAAGAAGGTGCGGAACCCGTTCTCAATTAAGGCCAAGTCGGGAACTGCGTCGGCGTACTACCACCACCTACCTGCGCTGATACACCCAGACCTCAGCGTTGCTGTGATTGATCCAGAGTTCTGGAGTCAGCTGACGGATTTTTATAGGAAGGTGCGCAATCCACTGTTTCACGGCTCGCACTTCGCAAGTGGGGACGTGCAAAATGCCATCCGGTCCTTTTGGTTCGTTGAGGAACTCTACGCTTGGCTAGATCAGTGGCATAAGCCTGAGTGGGTGCCAGGGCAACGTATGACTCTGGTGTTTAAGGCCAATGCCTAACAAACGCTTTGAGAGGGACGCTCTAACAGCGGGCTTCGCCGCCTGTTTCCGCGCCCCTCAAGCTGCACGTTGAGTCGAAAAAGCGCGATACGATTCCCCGACCCGACGATCACGAGCTAAATAGGTCAACATCGAAATATCTGTCCGCCCCTTCTTTTCTCGGCCACAGCCATATCCGAAACGGCATCAACGCCCTTGCCTTCGCCGTCCCGCAAACGCCAGCGCTCTTCGTCCCTGCGGGAACTTTCGCGACATTCTGGCAGCACCGCCGTCATCCTATTTTCCTATATTAGTGCTATAGTGCCGTCGTGCAGCGAGTGAAGGAGGTGCAATCATGGCAGCGACGGCTATTCAACCCAGCGTAAAGATCATCGGCGCCAACGGGCAGATTTCGCTCGGCAAGCAGTTCGCCGGGCGGCAGGTGCTCGTCGAGGAGAAGGAACCGGGCGTCTGGCTGGTGAGGACCGCCACGGTGGTTCCCGACAACGAACGCTGGCTGCACGAACCTCAGGCGGCGGCCCAACTCCAGGAGGCGCTGGCCTGGGCGCAGAACAATCCGCCGACCGACCGCAAGGCCGGTGCCGTGCTGGAGAAGCTTCGTGGCAAAGGCTGAGACCGAGGCCGCGGTCAGGCTCGATCTCAACAACCCGGTCTTTCAGGAAAACCTGCTCACGCTGCAAAAGCCGGAACGGCTCGCCGCGCTCGATACCCTTGGCCGCTTGCGGCAAATGACCTGGAGTCAGGTGTATCGCGACAAGGGGCTGAACTGGGAGAAGATACTCAGCGTCCGGCCGCCCGCCGGCGTCGATGCCATCTACTCGCTCCGCATCACGCAATCGCGCCGCGCCACCGCCTACCGCGACGGCGACTTCATCCGCCTGCTGACCGTCGCACCCGATCACGACAGCACTTACGGCAGGAAGTAAGCTTTCCTCGTTCGGCCGCCATGCCCTCGCGCCGTAACTTTCTCCAGCACACCATCGCCCTTTCCGGACTCGCCATGATGTCGCCGCTCGCCCATGCCGCCGCACCCTCTCCTGCGACGCGGATCATTCCTGCCGATGGCCGCCGCCTCGCGGTGGTCGGACTCGGCACCTGGCAGACCTTCGACGTCGGCACCAATGCAGCGGCCCGCGACAATCTTGGCAAGCTGCTGTCGCGCTTCGTCGAACTGGGCGGCGAGGTGATCGACAGCAGTCCGATGTACGGCAGTTCCGAGTCGGTGGTCGGCGATCTGGTCAGCGAACGCAAGCTGCGCGAGCGGCTGTTCTTCGCCACCAAGGTGTGGACCAGCGGCAAAGCTGCCGGCATCGCGCAGATGGAAGAATCGCTGCGGCGCCTGAAGAGCCCGCGCATCGAGTTGATGCAGATCCACAACCTGCAGGATTGGAAGCTGCACCTGCCGGTGCTGCGCGAGTGGAAGGCCGCCGAGAGAATCCGCTACCTCGGCATCACCCACTACAGTCGGGGCGCCTACGCGGAGATCGAGGACATCCTGCGCACGGAGCCGCTCGACTTCCTGCAGATCAACTATTCGCTGGCGGAACAGGAATCGGCCAGGCGCCTACTGCCCTTGGCGGCGGAGCACGGCGTTGCGGTGATCGCCAACCAACCGTTTGCCGCGGGCGCGCTTTTTTCCAGGGTGAAGGACCGTACGCTGCCCGCGGCAGCCGCAGATCATGGCTGCCGCTCGTGGGCACAGCTGTTCCTGCGCTGGATACTGGCGCACTCGGCGGTGACCTGCGCGATCCCGGCGAGCAATCGCATCGAACACCTGGAGGACAACATGGCGGCCGGCATGGGCGCCCTGCCCGGCTTCGAGGAGCAGAAGGCGCTGGCGCGCATGGCGGGGTTCTAAGAGTCGGCGCTGGTGCTACGGCGATAAAAAAAGCCCGGCGCTGCCGGGCTTTTTCATACTGCGGGAAAAGCTATCAGATCATTTCCCAGATCGTGGTGATGCCCTGGCCGCCGCCGATGCACATGGTGGCGAGGCAATACTTGCTGCCGACGCGCTTGGCTTCGTAGAGGGCCTTGGTGATGATCACCGCGCCGGACGCACCGATCGGGTGGCCGATGGCGATCGCACCGCCGTTCGGGTTGGTCTTCTTCGGATCGAGGCCGAGCACCTTGGCCACCGTCAGCGACTGGGCGGCAAAGGCTTCGTTGGACTCGACGACGCCGATGTCCTCGATCTTGAGGCCGGCCTTGGCCAGCGCAATGCGGGTCGACGGGATCGGACCTTCGCCCATGACGTCGTTCGGCACGCCGCCGATGCCGTAGGCAACCAGCCGCGCCATCGCCTTGTGGCCGCCGGCGGCGGCCTTGGCAGCATCGGCCAGCACCAGGAAGCCGGCGCCGTCGTTGATGCCAGAAGCATTGCCGGCGGTGACGGTTCCGTTCTTGTCGAATGCCGGCTTCATCTTGGCCAGCGATTCCATGGTGGTGTTGGCCTTGATGTGCTCGTCGGTATCGAACACCACGTCGCCCTTGCGGGTCTTGATGGTGATCGGCACGATCTGTTCCTTGAAGTAGCCGGCGGCGACGGCGGCGGCGGCGCGGCGCTGCGATTCGCAGGCGAACTCGTCCTGCATCTCGCGCGTCAGGCCGTGCTTCTTGGCCAGGTTTTCGGCGGTGACGCCCATGTGGCCGACGCCGAACGGGTCGGTCAGCGCGGCGACCATGGCATCGATCATCTTGGTGTCGCCCATGCGGGCGCCGGAACGCATCGCGGGAGACAAATAGGCGCCGCGCGACATGACTTCAACGCCGCCGCCAATGGCGAAATCGGTATCGCCGAGCATGATCGCCTGTGCTGAACTGACGATCGCCTGCTGCGCGGAACCGCAGAGGCGGTTAACGGCAAAGGTGACCGAGTCCATGCTCATGCCGCCCTGGATCGTGGCAAGGCGCGCGACATAGGGGTAACGCACCTCGGTCGGAATCACGTTGCCGACGGTGGCAAAGGTAATGGCCTTGGGATCGACGCCGGAACGGGCGATGGCCTCCTTGACCACCAGGCCGCCCAGGTCGGCCGGTTCCATGCCGGACAACCCACCCATGAAGGTGCCGACCGCGGCACGAACTGCACTCAGTACAACAACTTCTCTCTTGTCAGCCATTACAAAACTCCTTTTCTAAGAATCAACCGCCGACCCATCCGGAAACCCAGACCAGGGCCAGCACTGCCAAACCGAGTACGAGAGTGCGCCAGACGAGGCCTATCGTGCTCTGCATCAAATCGGGATCGGCGTCTTCGCCCAGACCCAGTTCGGGACGATCGCCGGGCTCGCCCATTTCCTGAATCACCTCGTGCACCGGCATGCCGAGGCGCACACCCAACGCGCCGGCACCACTGGCCAGCAGTATACCGGAGCTGCCATCGGGCCATCGCGCGGCCTGGGTGCGCCAGCAATGCACCGCATCCTCGAAATCGCCGACCACCGCAAATGCCGCTGCCGTCACCCGCAACGGCAGCCAGTCGATCAGGACGAAAGCCTGATGCGCGAACTGGCCGAATTCGCCAAGCTCGATCTCGCTACGCTCGCCCCAGAGTTCGTCAAGCGCATGAGCGAGCCGGTAGAGCAACGCTCCCGCCGGCCCCAGCACGACGAACCACAGCAGCGGAGCGAATACGTGCCGATGCGACGACAGCAAGGCCTGCTCGATCGCAAGGCGCGCGATCTCGCTTGCCGTCAGGCGGTCGCCGGCGCGTCCGCGCCATTGCGCGAGCAGTTGTCGTGCCTGTTCGACTTCGCCGAGCCGCAGCGCAAGATGAATATTGGTGAAGAAATGACTGAACTGACGAAAACCCATGGTCAGGTACAAGACGCCGATGCCCAGCAGAAAAGCCAGCAGCGGCTGAGTGTTCATCAGCAAGCCATAGACCAGTGACACCAGGGCCGCCGGCAGCGCGGCGCCCAGCCACCAGGCGATGGCGCCGTGACTGCGGCCGCCGTCGTTGAACTTGTCTTCGAGCAGGGCGGCCATCCGCGCCAGGGGCGCGCGCACCGCGCGCTGTACCGGCAGGGCGTGCAACTGCTCGAGAATCAGGGCGATGACGATGGAAAGCAGGCTCATGCGCTCAGAGACTGTGCAGGAATCGATGCAGGGTCACCAGCATGCCGGCGGTCGCGCCCCAGATGTAGTAGCCCTGCCAGGGCATGGCCCAGTACTCGTGCATGGCGCCGCGCACCTCAATGGTGTGGCGCTGATGGTTGGCACTGTCGAGGAGGAACTCGAGCGGCGGCTCGAATACTTCGGCCACCTCGAAATCGTCCAGTTTCAGATTCAGCGGCGGGGTCACCAGGGCGACGATGGGAGTAATGACGAAGCCCGTGCCGGTCCGGTATTCGGGCAGGCGACCGAGAATTTCGATCTGGGACGCAAGCAGACCGACTTCCTCCTCGGCTTCGCGCAAGGCGGTGGCCTCCGGCGAGGCGTCGCTCGCTTCGGCACGGCCGCCGGGAAAGCTGACCTGGCCGGCGTGGTCGCGCAGATGCGCCGTACGCTGGGTCAGCAGCATGGTGGCCCCGGTTTCGCGCACGATCACCGGCACTAATACGGCGGCGGCAATCAGTTCCGCACCTTCTTCAAAGCGGGGTTCGGTTACAGGAGGCGCAACAAAGCCTTCGTTGAACCGACGACGCATCAGGGAAAGCAGGCCTCCGCTAGAATTCGGGCCTGCGCTAACAAGAGACTCCGGCATGAAACCGATCGCAATATTCCGTCATAGCCCCGGCGAGGGACCGGCCTATTTTGCCACATTCCTCGACCGGCATTCCCTGCCATGGACTCTCTTTAGGGTCGATGACGGCGTCTCGCCACCGCCGACTCCCGATGATTTCTCCGGGCTGTGCTTCATGGGCGGGCCGATGAGCGCGAATGACGTGCTGCCGTGGATCCCGCTTGAGCTGGAACTGATCCGCATGGCGGACGCCCGGGGCATCCCGGTGATCGGTCACTGCCTCGGCGGGCAACTGATGGCCAGGGCTTTCGGCGGCACCGTAGCAAGCAATCCGGTCAAGGAAATCGGCTGGGGCCAGGTGGAGGCCGCCGATAGCGCCGCGCAGTTGGCAACCGAGTGGCTGGGCGGCGTTCAACGCTTCGAGGCTTTCCACTGGCACGGCGAGACGTTCACCCTCCCGCAAGGCGCCACCCGCATTCTGACAAGCGCCCATTGCGTCAATCAGGCCTTCGTGCGCGGCCCGCATCTGGGCATGCAATGCCATGTCGAGATGACCGATACCATGATCCGCGGCTGGTGCCGGCAATGGGCGGCGGAAGGGGTGCCGCCCTCGGCGTCGGTGCAGACGCCGCAGCAGATGGAGGAAAACATGGACACGCGCATCGCGGCGATGCGCGCGGTGGCGGATAGGCTCTACGGCCGCTGGATCAAAGGGCTGGTCAGTCCCTGAAATTGCCGTACTGCAAGGGGAAGTCGGTGATCGACTTCTTCACCAGTGCGATGACTTCCTGCAGCAGGTCGCGCTTGGCGCCGGTGACGCGCACCGCGTCGCCCTGGATGCTGGCCTGTACCTTGAGCTTGCTGTCCTTGATCATCTTGACGATCTTCTTCGCCAGTTCCTGCTCGATGCCGACCTTGATCGTGAGCACCTGCTTGGACTTGTTGCCGCCCACCGACTGCACGGGCCCGTGCTCGAGCCGCTTGGTGCTTTCCCGCTCCTTTTTCTCCATTTCCGGGAAAAGGATGTCCTTGACCTGGCTGAGCTGGAATTCTGAATCGCCATGGATGGTGATGGTCTTGTCCTTTTCGTTCAGTTCGGCACGGGCCGAAGTGCCTTTGAAGTCATAGCGATTGCCGATGTGCCGCCCGGCCACATCGACGGCGTTCTTCAAGGCCACCAGATCTGCTTCGGATGTGATGTCGAAAGAAGGCATGCCGGTCTCCTGTGATCAAGCGAAATGACAAATGTAGTGATAGGGCTCGCCGCTGACCTCGATCTCGAAGCTCGAGTTTCCCGGAACCTTGAAGCTCTGGCCGGCGCCGCTGCTCTTCCAGTCCTCGCCCTTGATCCGATAGCGGCAAACGCCGGAAACGCACTCCATGATCTCGGGCACGCCGGTGTTGAAAGTCAGCGTGGACGGCAGGATCACGCCGACGCTCTTCTTGGTGCCGTCGGGGAACTGCACGGTATGGCTGATGCACTTGCCGTCGAAATAGACATTGGCCTTCTTGACCACCGCAACATTTTCAAACTGCGACATATCAGATCCCCCACATTTTTTGGATGATGATTTTGGCCACGAAGCCGACCATGCCGAAAGCCAGGACGAAGAAGAGGACAAAGGTACCGAGCTTGCCCGCCTTCGCTTTCCACGCCAGTTCGCCAATGATGAACAGCATGTACAACATGAAGGCGCCGAGGCCGAAGGTCATGCCGAACTCTGCCAGTTGCTCCTCGGAAATGCCGAACATCGGCCGGTTCCTCTTTTACTCCTGGTACCCCGTCAGCCCTTCTTCTTGCCTGCCTTGCTCTCGTCCCGATTGGCGCCAATGCGCAGGCGCAGCGCATTGAGCCGGATAAAGCCGTGGGCGTCTTTCTGATTGTAGGCGCCGGCGTCGTCCTCGAAGGTGGCAATGGTCGGATCGAACAGCGAGTCGGTTTTCGAGTCGCGGCTGACCACGATCACGTTGCCCTTGTAGAGCTTGAGGCGGACCCAGCCATTGACGTTGTGCTGGGTGTGGTCGATCAGCGCTTGCAGGGCGCGGCGTTCCGGGCTCCACCAGTAGCCGTTGTAGATCAGGCTGGCGTAGCGCGGCATCAGGTCGTCTTTCAGATGCGCCTCTTCGCGGTCGAGGCAGACGGATTCGATGGCGCGATGGGCGCGCAGCAGGATGCTACCGCCGGGGGTCTCGTAGCAGCCGCGCGACTTCATGCCGACGTAGCGGTTCTCGACCAGATCGAGGCGGCCGATGCCGTGCTTGCCGCCGAGCGTGTTGAGCGTCGCCAGCAGTTCGTGGGCTTTCATCTTCTTGCCGTTGATGGCAGACAAATCGCCGCGCTTGAACTCGAGGTCCAGGTACTCGGCCTTGTCCGGCGCCTTCTCGGGCGGCACGGTCCAGCGCCACATCGATTCCTCGGCCTCGGCACCGGGATTTTCGAGATGGCGCCCTTCGTAGGAAATATGCAGCAGGTTGGCATCCATGGAATAGGGCGAGCCGCCCTTCTTGTGCTTCATTTCCACCGGGATGCCATGCTTCGCCGCGTAGGCCATCAGCTTCTCGCGCGACAGCAGGTCCCATTCGCGCCAGGGTGCGATGACCTTGACGTTGGGCATCAGGGCATAGGCGCCGAGTTCGAAGCGCACCTGATCGTTGCCCTTGCCCGTGGCGCCGTGGGAGATCGCATTGGCGCCGGTCTTCTTGGCGATTTCGACCAGTCGCTTGGCGATCAGCGGCCGCGCGATCGAGGTGCCGAGCAGGTATTCGCCTTCATAGACGGTATTGCAGCGGAACATGGGGAAGACGAAGTCGCGGACAAATTCCTCGCGCAGATCGTCGATGAAAATGTTCTTGGGCTTGATGCCCATCTTCAGCGCTTTGGCGCGCGCCGGTTCGAGTTCCTCGCCCTGCCCGAGGTCGGCGGTGAAGGTAACCACCTCGCACTGGTAGGTGTCCTGCAACCACTTGAGAATCACCGAGGTGTCCAGCCCGCCCGAATAGGCGAGGACCACCTTGTTGCTTGCCGCGCCTTTGCCTGCCTTCTTCTTTGCGTTACTCATTGCCGTTTTCCTCAGTCATCCACCCTGCCCAGGAGCAGGAATTCCATCAAGGCCTTCTGCACGTGCAGCCGATTTTCGGCCTCATCCCAGACCACGCTTTGCGCGCCGTCGATCACCTCGGCGGCCACTTCCTCACCTCGATGCGCCGGCAGGCAGTGCATGAACACCGCATCGGGACGCGCGGCACGCATCATGTCGGCATCGACCTGCCAATCGGCAAAGTCGCGCAAGCGCTCATCGTTCTCGGCTTCGAAGCCCATCGAGGTCCACACATCGGTGGTCACCAGATCGGCGCCGCGCGCCGCATCCATCGGATCGGCGAACTGCTCGAAGTGATCCGTGCCATAGAGGCCGGCGCGCTCCGCTTCGACCTCGTAGCCGGGCGGCGTCGACACATGAACCTGGAAGCCGAAGATTTCCGCGGCCTGCAGCCACGTGTTGCAGACATTGTTCGAATCGCCGATCCAGGCCACGGTGCGGCCCGGTATCGGGCCACGCTTTTCAATGAAGGTAAAGATGTCGGCGAGAATCTGGCAGGGGTGGTATTCGTTGGTCAGGCCATTGATCACCGGCACCCGCGAGTGACTGGCAAAGCGCTCGATGATCTCCTGCTCGAAGGTGCGGATCATGACGATGTCGCTCATGCGCGAAATCACCTGAGCGGCATCCTCCACCGGTTCGCCGCGTCCAAGCTGCGAATCCCGCGTGTTCAGGTAGATCGCCGAACCGCCCAGCTGCTGCATGCCGGCCTCGAAAGAGAGGCGGGTGCGCGTGCTGGCCTTCTCGAAAATCATCACCAGCGTGCGATCCTGCAAGGGCCAATAGCGCTGGTAGGCCTTGAAGCGCGCCTTGATGGAGCGCGTGCGCTCGAAAACGTGATCGAGGTCCTCGCGCGAAAAGTCCTTCAGCTGCAGAAAATGCCGCGGCGCTGCCATGGTCAGGCCCCGAGAAACTCTTTGATCAGCGGTACCAGGGCGGCAACGAGCTCCGCGCCCTCGGCATCGCTCATTACCAGCGCCGGCAGCAGACGCACTACCTTGTCGGCGGTGACGTTGATCAGCAGGCCGGCGTCCAGCCCGCGCGTGACCAGATCGGTACAGGGACGATCCAGCTCGATGCCTATCATCAAGCCATCGCCGCGCACCTCGACGAAGCCGCTGACCCCGGACAAACCGCTGCGCAGACCGTCGCGAATCGCCTTGCCCAGCTTGTCCGCGTGGGCCATGAGGCCGTCGGCGTCGATCACGTCGAGCGTGGTCAATGCCGCAGCACAGGCCAGCGGATTGCCGCCAAAGGTGGAGCCGTGGTTGCCGGGCTTGAACACGCCGGCGGCGCGCCCTGCGGTCAGGCAGGCACCGATCGGCACGCCGGAGCCCAGCCCCTTCGCCAGGGTCATGACATCCGGAAGAATGCCGGCGTGCTGATGGGCGAACCAGACTCCGGTGCGGCCGATGCCGCACTGCACCTCATCGACCATGAACAGCCAATTCTTGCGGTCGCAGATTTGCCGCAGCGACCTCATGAAATCATTGTGCGCGAGGTTGATGCCGCCTTCGCCCTGGATCGGCTCGAACAGCACCGCAACGATGTTCGGATTGCGCGCGGCGACCTGCTCGATGGCAGCAAGGTCGTCGAACGGCACCCGCACAAAACCCGAGACCAGCGGCTCGAAGCCGGCCTGCACCTTGCGGTTGCCGGTTGCCGACAGCGTCGCCAGCGTGCGGCCGTGGAAGGCCTGCTCCATGACGATTATGGCGGGTTGTTCGATGCCCTGCTGGTGTCCGTACATCCGAGCGAGCTTGATCGCGGCTTCGTTGGCCTCGCAGCCCGAGTTGCAGAAGAACACCTCTTCCATGCGCGAAATCGCGGCGAGGCGATCGGAAGCCTCTTCAGCCTGGGTGATGCGATACAGGTTCGACACATGAATCAGCCGGCCGACCTGCTCGTTCAGCGCTTTCACCAGGCGAGGATGATTGTGGCCCAGCGTATTTACCGCTATTCCCGCCAGGGCATCGAGGTAGGACTTGCCCTGCTCGTCGAACAGCCGGCAACCCTGACCATGGGTAAAAGCGACCGGTAGCCGCCCGTAGGTATTCATCAGATGCGGCATGAAAGCACTCCGCGAAAAGCTCCACGCAAAAAAACATACGGCGGCCGAAGAGCAACGCGGCCGCCGTGCTTGAAAACAACTCTATACTAAGTGAAAAATAAGCCCCTGTACAGAGCAGGAAGCCGGAGGATCGAGCGGTGAGGATGGCGATTTTCAATCAGAAGGGCGGGGTCGGCAAGACCACCACTGCGCTGAATCTCGCGGCGGCTCTGGCAAGGGATTCCACGCCCACGCTGCTGATCGACCTTGATCCACAGGCACACCTGACGGCCATCCACGGCCACGCGCTGGGCGAAGCCCACAACAGCGTATTCGCGCTCTATCAGGACAACCGGCCGCTCGAAGAACTGACCGTGATCTGGGATGGAGTGGGCCGTCTGATCCCGGCCCACGCGGAACTGATCAAGGTCGATTCCCTGTTCGGCAAGGGGCCGGCCATTCTCAATCGGCTCAACACCGGCTTGCAGGCGCTTGAAACTTCGGGCGGCGAAAGCGATGCCTTGATCGACTGTTGCCCATTTCTGGGTGTGCTGTCCCTCAACGCGATCTTCGCCTCTGACCGGATACTGGTGCCGATATCGTCGGACTACCTCTCCATGCGTGGTGCCTTGCAGATCGAACACACCCTGAAGGCACTGGAACCGGTACTCAAGCGACGCATTGAACGCCGCTACCTGCTGACGCGGTTCGATCGACGCCGCAAAATGAGCTTTGACATCCAGCAACGGCTGAGCCAGCAGTTCGGGGCCGAACTGTGCGAAACAGTGATTTCGGAAAACGTGGCGATCGCCGAGGCACCATCTGTGAGCCTGGATATTTTCACCCACAGCCCTACCAGCCGGGGAGCGCAGGACTATCTGGCATTGATGGACGAGTTGCGCACCGCGCGATTCGTCTGACGGCCGGTGTCGAGCGAAAGCTCGACGAAACCTCAGCGCACAATGAGGTTTGCGACTTCCTCGAAGCTGGCTACCGGTACGCGAACGCTACCGTGATGGCAAATACATTCGATGATCTGGCAATCGTGGTAGACCTGCCGCAGCTTGTGTTGAGCCTCGTGCTCATCGCGACCGTGAATCATTAAATTATCCACAACCACGCCAAGGCGGGTGCGAATTTTGAATGCATATTTTATGAACTGATGGGATTGCATGAAACCCCTTTCACTTCAATGAAGTCCGATGATTATATGCAGTGATTTCGGCGAACTCAACCTATTTCTCTAATTTAGATCAGTATTTCAAAATCCTTTATGCCAACAGTGATTTCGACAAGACAGCAGAAAATCGAGCGTGGAGCCTAACGCCGGCCTTATGTCCCCGCCCAGAGGGACGGGGGCATAAAAAACAAAAAGGCCGCCTCGGAAGGCAGCCTTGTTTGATTGGGGCGCCGGGCGCCGCCGCGGACTTAGAGTGCCTTGATGGCCGCCGAGAGGCGGCTCTTCTGGCGTGCGGCGAGGTTCTTGTGCACGATATTCTTGTCGGCGATCGAGTCGATTACGCACTGCGACTCCTTGAAGACGGCTTGCGCGGCGCTCTTGTCGCCAGCATCAATCGCCTTGCGTACCTTCTTGATGGCAGTGCGCAATGTTGAGCGCTGGCTCATGTTGTGAGCACGCTGCTCGACTGCTTGACGGGCACGCTTGCGGGCTTGGACGGAATTGGCCATATCGATATCCGGTAGATCTGGGGAAAGGGCAGGATTATAGGGGGGTCTTCTGCCCATTGCAAGCGGCTTCTGCAGGCCACATCCCGGATACCATACCGGCATGAATCTGCTCCGTGCTTTGGCCACCGTCAGCGGGATGACCCTGCTGTCCCGTATTTTGGGTTTCGTCCGCGATTTCGTCATTGCAAGGAGCTTCGGCGCCGGAATGATGACAGACGCCTTCTTCGTCGCCTTCCGCCTGCCCAACCTGTTGCGCCGCCTGTTTGCCGAAGGTGCGTTCTCCCAGGCATTCGTCCCCATCCTCGCCGAATACCGCAACCGTCGCGGCGAAGTCGAAACCAAGACCCTGGTGGATCGCGTCGCCAGCGTGTTGTTCCTGATCCTGATCGCCGTCAGCGCGCTGGGCATGGCCGCGTCGCCCTTGCTGATCGCCGTCACGGCCCCCGGCTTTGCCGCCGATGCCGAAAAATTCCAGCTGACCGTCGAACTGACGCGGATCACCTTTCCCTACATCCTGTTCATGTCGCTGGTGGCGATGGCCGCCGGTATCCTCAACACGTGGAGCCGGTTTGCCCTGCCGGCCTTCACACCGGTCCTGCTGAACATCTCCTTCATTGGCATGGCACTTTTCGCCGCGCCCTGGTTCGACCCACCCGTGGTGGCGCTGGCGTGGGCCGTTTTCATCGGCGGCGCGCTGCAACTTGGAATCCAGCTTCCTGCCCTGGCCAAGATCGGCATGCTGCCGCGCTTCGACCTGGTCTGGCGCGATGAGGGCGTGCGAAGAATCTTCAAACTGATGGCGCCGGCGGTGCTGGGCGTTTCCGTGTCGCAGATCAGCCTGCTGATCAACACCATCTTCGCCTCCTTCCTCGAGAGCGGCAGCGTCTCGTGGCTTTACTATGCGGATCGGATGATGGAGTTCCCCGCCGGTTTGCTGGGGGCGGCGCTGGGCACGATTCTGCTGCCGAGCCTGGCGAAAACGCATGCCGGCGGCAGGACCGAGGATTTTTCGGGATTGCTCGACTGGGGCCTGCGCCTCACCCTGATGCTGACCCTGCCCGCGTCCCTGGCCCTGGCGATGCTGGCGACCCCCTTGCTGTCCACCTTGTTTCAATACGGCGCGTTTGCTGCCGCCGACGTGCTGCGCACCCGCGAAGCGCTGGTCGCCTATTCGCTCGGCCTGACCGGACTGATCCTGGTCAAGGTGCTGGCGCCAGGCTTCTACGCCAGACAGGACATTCGCACGCCGGTGAAGATCGCCCTGATCACGCTGGCCCTGACACAGATGATGAACATCGCCTTCATCGGCTGGCTCAAGCATGCCGGCCTGGCCCTGTCGATCGGCCTGGCCTCCTGCTTCAACGCCGGCATGCTCTGGCGCGGTCTGCGGCAGCGTGGCGTCTATCAACCTCTGGCGGGCTGGGGAAGCTTCATGCTTAAGCTCCTTGCCGCGCTGATCGTCCTCGGGTGCGTGTTGTGGTTTGCCGCCGACGGAGATGCTGCGTGGCTGACGATGAGCGGCAGGCAGCGCGTGCTGCGGCTGGCGGGCGTGGTGCTGGGTGGAATCGCCAGCTACTTCGCGACGCTGTGGTTGCTCGGTTTCCGGCTGCGCGATTTCCGCCGCAAGGCGGGCTGATCAGTCACCGCGGGCAACGCCTTCGCGGCGCGGATCCACCGCGCCGACCCAGCCGCCGGCACTACGCACGATCAGGTGCAGACCACTGGTCATGTCGGTGCGCTGCACGATATGACCGCGCCTTTCCAGCTCGAGCGCCAGCGCTTCCGGCACGCGGCCGCGCTCGATTTCCGTGGCGCCGTTGCGATTGCCGACATGAGGCAGGGCCAGCGCCGCGGCCGGGCCCTGCCGGCCGTCGAGCAGCGCGACCAGGGTCCGTGCCACATAGTTGATGATCCTGCCGCCGCCGGGCGACCCGAGAACCGCATACAGCCGTCCGCCGGCATCGAAGACAAGCGTGGGCGCCATCGAAGACAGAGGCCGCTTGCCAGGCTCCAGTCGGTTGGCGACCGGTTTGCCGTCGCGCTCGGCGGTAAAGGAAAAATCGGTGAGCTGGTTGTTGAGCAGAAAACCGCCTACCTGAATGCGGCTGCCGAAAGCGCTTTCGATCGAACTGGTGAGAGCCACGGCATTGCCCGCCCGATCGACAATGGAAACATGCGTGGTCGCCGGCAGTTCCGGCGCATCATCGTCCGCTTGCGCGTGGCGCTGGGGAAGCTCTCCCGGCGCCGCGACACCCATGCTGTGCCGGGGATCCATCAGACGTGCCCGCCGGTCGAGATACTCGGGCGCCAGCAGCGCTCGCTGTGGCACCGAAACGAAGTCGGGGTCGGCCAGATAGCGCGCCCGGTCGGCGTAGGTGAGTCGCCCGGCCTCGGCAAACAGATGCGCGCCATCCGCTGTGGCGGGATCGTCCGCAGGCCAGCCGGTGCGCTCCAGCAGGCCAAGCAATTGCAGGACGCTGATGCCGCCGGATGAAGGCGGTGGCATGCCGCAGATACGCCACCGGCGATACGGCCCGCAGACCGCATTGCGCTGCCGCGGCCGGTAGCCATGCATGTCCGCCGCCGTCAGCGCGCCGCCACGCTGCTCTATTGTGGCGGCAACGCGCCCGGCCACTACGCCTTCATGCAATGCAGCCGCGCCGCCCGTCGCGATGGCACGCAGGGTGGCAGCCAACTCGGGGTTGCGCAGGATTTCGCCGACTGGTCTGACTTCCCCGTTTTCCCGATAGTAGAGCGCCCGTGCCGCCGGATCGCGGCGCAGCAACAGGTCGTCGCGCAACAGCAGGTGCAGGCGCGGCGAGATCGCGAAGCCGTTTTCCGCCAGTCGTATCGCCGGACGGAAAAGCCGCTCCCAGGTCAGCTTGCCGTGGCGGCGATGCGCGGCTTCGAGCATGGCCGCCAGACCGGGTACACCGACGGCCTTGCCCGTTGCCAATACTTCCGAAAACTTCGCCAAGCTGCCGTCTGCGTGCTGCGCAAAGTCGGCGCTGGCGGCACGGGGAGCCGTCTCGCGGCCATCCCAGGCGGACACCCGATGACGCGTGGCATCCCAGTGCAGCATGAATCCGCCGCCGCCGATACCGGACGATTGCGGTTCGACCAGGTTCAACACCCATTGTGCGGCGATCGCCGCATCCAGCGCATTGCCGCCAAGCTGCAGAATTTCGGCCGCGGCATCGGTAGCGTAAATATTTGCGGTGACCACCATGAAACCCGCGCTGAGCACCGCCGGTCGTGGCACAAAGTCGCTGGCCGCTTCCGGTTGCTCGGCCTGGGCCCACGCTCTGGCGGATCCCGCCAATGCGACCAGTACCAATAAAAAACGGGCAGCCCGCAGGCTGCCCGCTTGTTCAATCATGTCGCGAAGAATCACGCTACCAAAGGCAGGATCAGCAAGGCAACGATGTTGATGATCTTGATCAGCGGATTCACTGCGGGGCCGGCCGTATCCTTGTACGGATCACCCACGGTGTCGCCGGTTACCGCAGCCTTGTGCGCTTCGGAACCCTTGCCGCCGTAGTGGCCGTCTTCAATGTACTTCTTGGCGTTATCCCAGCAACCACCGCCGGTGGTCATCGAGATGGCGACGAAGATACCGGTAACGATGGTACCCATCAGCACGCCGCCCAGCGCCCGAACACCGGCACCGGGACCCATCAGCGCATTCATGCCGAAGGCGACGACGATCGGAACGCCGACGGGCAGCAGCGACGGAATCATCATTTCCTTGATCGCGGCCTTGGTCAGCATGTCGACACAGGTACCGTATTCGGGCTTGGCCGTGCCTTCCATGATGCCCTTGATCTCCTTGAACTGGCGGCGCACCTCGACAACGATGGCGCCGGCAGCGCGACCGACCGCTTCCATGCCCATCGCGGCAAACAGGTAAGGCACCATGCCGCCGATGAACAAGCCGATGATGACTGCCGGATCAGACAGGTCGAAGGCGAACTTCATGCCCGGCCTGAGCGATTCCAGGCCATGCGTGAAGTCAGCGAACAGCACCAGCGCGGCAAGACCGGCGGAACCGATCGCGTAGCCTTTGGTTACCGCCTTGGTGGTGTTGCCTACCGCGTCGAGCGGGTCCGTAATGGCGCGCACCGAAGCCGGCAGCTCGGCCATTTCGGCGATGCCGCCGGCGTTGTCGGTGATCGGACCGTACGCATCAAGCGCGACGACGATGCCCGCCATCGACAGCATGGAGGTGGCGGCGATTGCGATGCCGTACAAACCGCCCATGGTGTAGGAAGCCCAGATCGCGGCACAGACGGAAAGCACCGGCCATGCAGTGGACTTCATCGATACGCCGAGACCGGCAATGATGTTGGTGCCGTGACCGGTGGTAGAGGCCTGTGCCACGTGCTGCACCGGCTTGAACTCGGTGCCGGTGTAGTACTCGGTGATATAGACCATCAGTCCGGTCAGCACCAGGCCGACAACAGCCGCACCGTAAAGACGCATCTGCGAGCCGCCGCTGATGCCCAGCACGCTATCCAGCAGGTGATCGTCGATCAGCCAGGTGGTCATCGGGTAGAAGGCCACCAGCGCCAGCACACCGGCGACAATCAGGCCGCGGTACAGGGCGTTCATGATCTTGCCGCCCGGCGAAGCCTTGACGAACATCACGCCGATGATCGAGGCGATGATCGAGAAGCCGCCCAAGGCCAGCGGATAAATGACTGCCTGTTCGGCGAAGATCGGATTCACCTTCAACAGCAGTACGCCCAGCAGCATGGTCGCCACCGTGGTCACCGCGTAGGTCTCGAACAAGTCGGCGGCCATGCCGGCGCAGTCGCCGACGTTGTCGCCGACGTTGTCGGCGATCACGGCGGGGTTGCGCGGGTCATCCTCGGGAATGCCGGCTTCGACCTTGCCGACCAGATCGGCGCCAACGTCGGCGCCCTTGGTAAAGATGCCACCGCCGAGACGGGCGAAGATCGAGATCAGGGAGGAACCGAAACCGAGGCCCACCAGCGGATGAATGATGTCTTCCATCCTGGCGCCAGTACCGCCCAGCGTTTTCAGCACGGCGTAGTAACCGGCGACACCGAGCAGACCGAGGCCCACCACCAGCATGCCAGTAATGGCGCCGCCCTTGAAGGCGACATTGAGCGCCTCGTTGAGGCCGATGCGCGCCGCTTCAGCGGTGCGCACGTTGGCTCGCACCGAAACGTTCATGCCGATATAACCGGCGGCACCCGACAGCACGGCGCCGATGAGGAAGCCGACGGCGGTGGTCGTACCGAGGAAGATCCAGATGGCTATCGCAAGCACGACGCCGACAATACTGATCGTGGTGTATTGAC
This sequence comes from Sulfuritalea sp., assembly GCA_023229685.1. Taxonomy (GTDB): domain Bacteria; phylum Pseudomonadota; class Gammaproteobacteria; order Burkholderiales; family Rhodocyclaceae; genus Sulfuritalea. Next base: position 142,323 of record JALNYT010000004.1, on the reverse strand, counting down.
GATTCAGATAGGCTTGGGCACCTTCCTGAATCGCCGCGGAAATTTCCTTCATGCGGTCGTTACCCGCCGGTTGCGCCAGAATCCACTGGCTCATGATCCAGCCATAAGCGATTGCCGCCACCGCACAGATCAGTGCAAACATCAGTCCTGCCGACATAAAACCCCCCTGATTAATTAATGAACTCAACGATTAATTTTATCACGCCATCCGAACGGCGTAGCCGAAAGCACGAGAACTTGTGTTGTTTCAAACCTAACAGGTTCTTCGGCGCTGGCAGGATGTTGGGATGCTGCCCCGGATGCGAGCCGCCTTGTCTGTTTTCGTCAGTATGCGCAAACGCGGAGCGCCAACGCCAAAATCTGTTGATGGACAAATCCGGTTGATGGATGCCGACTGCGCGCAATGCCGAATATAGTAGACTTTGAAAAGAAGCTTCGTTGCCGCTTGGCTCAACGCTGAACACGGATTTACTCACATGCCCGATCATCAATCGAGTCTGATCAACCAAGGGGAACGCCGGACCATGCCACGCGGGAAAGTACTAGTCGCTCAGGGTGGAGGGCCGACGGCCGTCATCAATCAATCGATGGCAGGCGTCGTCCTCGAGGCCCGCAAGTTCCGCAATGTCGAATTGGTCTACGGTGCCTATCACGGGGTCTCCGGCATCGTTGACGAAGAGTTCCTCGACCTCACTCAGGAAACCAGCCACAACATCGAAATGGTGGCCAACACGCCCTCCTCGGCGCTCGGCTCGACGCGCGACAAGCCTGACCTGAAATATTGCCAGGAGATATTCAAGGTTCTCAAGGCGCACGGCATCGGCTACTTCTTCTATATCGGCGGCAATGATTCTTCCGACACGGTACGAATCGTCAGCGAAGAAGCACAGCGGGCCGGCTATCCGTTGCGCTGCATCCACATTCCAAAGACCATAGACAATGACCTGGTCGGCAACGACCACACGCCGGGCTTTCCATCGGCGGCCCGCTTTGTCGCGCAGGCCTTTATGGGCGCCAATCTGGACAATACCGCGCTGCCGGGCGTTTATCTGGCGGTGGTGATGGGCCGCCACGCGGGTTTTTTGACGGCGGCGGCGGCGCTTGGGAAGAAATTTCCGGACGATGGCCCGCACCTGATTTATGTTCCGGAACGCGTCTTCAGCGTCGAAAGATTTCTGGCGGACGTCAAGACCACCTACGACAAGTACGGCCGCTGCGTGATCGCGGCGTCAGAAGGGATTCATGACAACCAGGGCACGCCCATCATCACTCGACTGACGACGCAGGTCGAGCGGGATGCCCACGGCAACGTGCAACTCTCCGGTACCGGCGCCCTGGCCGACCTCCTGTGTGACGAAATCAAGAACAGTCTGGGCATCAAGCGCGTACGCGGCGATACGCTCGGCTATCTCCAGCGCTCATTTATCGGCTGCGTCTCGGACGTCGATCAGCGCGAGGCCCGCGAGGTTGGCGAAAAGGCGGTGCAATACGCGATGTGGGGTGACCGCGACGGCTCGGTCGCGATCAAGCGCACCGGCTTTTACTCGGTGGATTACCAGCTGGTGCCGCTGGAGTCCGTGGCGGGAAAGACGCGCGTCATGGAAGACGAGTTCATTGCCGACAGCGGCACCGACGTCACCGATGCGTTCCGCATGTATCTGCGTCCGTTGCTGGGTTCCGGCCTGCCGGATGCCTACCGCTTGCGGCTCAACAAGGTCGACAAAATCCTGAACCCCGCCACATAGGCAGAGCCATGTCGAGGTAGGCGGTCTGCGCGCCAACCCGCGCAGTTCAATCGCCGAAGCTGATCCCCAGATCCCTGCCGGTCTGCAGCGTATCGCAGTCCGGGGGAACACCCTTCATGCGACCGGCCACCTCTTCCAGCGCCACGTAGTTCACGTTCGGAAATGCGAGGGCCACCATGACGCCTGACCGACCCTCCTCCAGGCCTCTGACCGCGGCGGTGCCGAAGCGCATGGCCGCCAGGCGATCAAATGACGTCGGGCTGCCGCCGCGCAGCAGATGGCCCAGCACGACGACCCGGACGTCCTTGTCGGTCCGCTCCCCGAGTACCTTCGCGATGCGCTCGCCGACACCGCCCAAGCGCTCGGCGTGGCCTATCTCGGCAGGTGCCAGGATTTCCCGGTGGCCATGGATGGGCTCGGCACCTTCGGCGACCACAACAATCGAATACATCCTGCCCTCGGCGTCCCGCGCGCGGATCTTGGCAGCCACCTTGTCCACATCGAAGGGAATCTCTGGGATCAGGATGGCATGAGCGCTGCCGGAGATGCCCGCGTGCAGTGCGATCCAGCCTGCATAGCGGCCCATGACCTCGACTACCATTACCCGCTGGTGGCTTTCTGCAGTGCTGTGCAGGCGATCCAGACACTCGGTGGCAAAAGCTACGGCTGAATCGAAGCCGAACGTGGTGAAGGTCTTGTCCAGATCGTTGTCGATGGTCTTGGGGACGCCGACGACGCGCAGCCCTTTCTGATGCAGGGCATTGGCAATGGTGAGCGAGCCGTCACCGCCGATGGAAACCAGGGCATCGAGTTCCTGCTTCGCAAAAAATTCCAGGATCTCCCCCGTGCGATCCATATCCTTCATTGTGCCGTCGGGCATCTTCATCGGGAAATGCAGCGGGTTGCCCTTGTTGGTGGTGCCCAGGATCGTGCCGCCCAGATGCCCGATGCCGCGGACCCTTTCCCGCGTCAGTCGGTACACACCGCCCTCTGGATAACGTTCGGGGAAAAGTATGCCGTTGAAGCCGTCATGAATGCCATAGCATTCCCAGCCCCGATTGGCGGAAGCGATGACCACGGCTCGTATGACGGCATTGAGGCCCGGGGCATCACCACCACCGGTGCAGACAGCTATGCGTCGGATGTGAGTGGACATGAAAACTCCCGCTGTGGCGCTAGGGCCTATGGACTCGTCAATTCAGCGCGGCAAACACCGCACTCTTGATCGCATCAAGCGAGCCGACCCCGGAAACCTTGCGGTGCTTGGGCGCGTCCTTGGCACCGGTAGCAGACCACTTGGAATAGTACTGAATGAGCGGTTGGGTCTGGCTGTGATACACGGAGAGACGTTTCCTGACTGTCTCCTCCTTGTCGTCGTCGCGCTGAATCAGCGGTTCGCCGGTGACGTCGTCCTTGCCTTCAACCTTGGGCGGATTGAACACCAGGTGATACGTGCGTCCCGAGCCGGGGTGTACGCGACGACCGCTCATGCGCCTGATGATTTCCTCGTCACTGACGTCGATCTCGAGCACGTAGTCCAGCTTGACGCCCTGAGCGCGCAGGGCTTCGGCCTGAGGGAGGGTCCGCGGAAATCCGTCGAACAGGAAGCCCTTGGCACAGTCGGGCTGCTTCAAACGCTCGGCGATCAGGCCGAGGATGATGTCGTCGGATACCAGGCCACCCGCATCCATGACCTTCTTTGCTGCCAGACCCATTGGAGTGCCGGCTTTGACTGCCGCGCGCAACATGTCGCCCGTGGATATCTGTGGAATGCCGTATTTTCCGGTAATGAACGCCGCCTGCGTTCCCTTGCCGGCACCAGGTCCCCCCAACAGAATCAATTTCATAGCTATCCTCCAAAATAAAGTTTATCTCAATGATTTAACAGTGTTTTTCTAATTTTGTAGGCCGAGCAAAACTTACTCCGAATCCTTGTCGGCGTCAAACAGTCGGCGCACGCGCTCAAGGTCCTCGGCCGTATCGACTCCCGGCGCCGGCGGATGCTCGACGCTGACGACCTGAATCGGATAGCCGTGCCAAAGCGCACGCAACTGCTCCAGCGACTCACAGCGCTCGAGAGGGGAAGCGGCCAGTTGTCCGAAGCGGCGCAGAAAACTCACGCGATAAGCGTACAGGCCTATATGACGCTGTGCCGGAAGATCGGCGGGCAGCACATCACGCGTGCCCGCAAACCGATCCCGATCCCAGGGAATCGGGGCACGGCTGAAGTACAGCGCGCGGCCACGCACATCGCATACCACCTTGACCACGTTGGGATTGAAGAAATCATCGGGCGTCGTCAAGGGATGGGCTGCGGTCGCCATCGCCGCATCGGGATCGCCGCGCAAAGCCAGGGCCACGGCCTCTATCAAGGCGGGGTCAAGCAGCGGCTCGTCACCCTGCACGTTGACCACGATGTCCGCGTCGTCCCAGTTCAACTGGTTGGCCACTTCGGCGATACGGTCGGTCCCGCTGACATGATCCGCGCTTGTCATCACAGCGTCGAAGCCATGCTGTCGCACCGCTACAGCAATCCGTTCATCATCGGTGGCCACCCACACGCCCTCCGCCTGTGTGCGCCGTGCGGCCGCAGCCACACGCACGATCAGCGGCTGGCCGCCGATGTCGGCCAAGGGCTTCCCCGGCAGGCGCGTCGAGCCATAGCGCGCGGGGATAACAATGCGAAAGCCCATCAGACTTCTTCGGCACCCAGCGGCCGGGCCTCATCCTCCAGCATCACCGGGATATCGTCCTTGACCGGATACGCCAGCTTGCAGGCTTTGCAGACCAGTTCGGAGGCAGCCTTGCGGTTCTCCAGCGGCCCCTTGCAGACGGGGCAGACGAGTATTTCAAGCAGACGGATGTCCATTGAGCTTCTCCAAAACAAATTCGGCAAGGTCGGGGCTTACTTCGGCCGTCACGGGCAACACCCAGACCGGTATGGGCAACGAAAGTCCGGCCAATTTTACGGCATCCTTTTCCGTCGTCAGAATCGCGTCGCCCGCAAGAGCAAGATCCTCCACTCGAAAGCTGTGGTGATCGGCGAAGGCGTGCTCGGCAAAGCTCAGTCCCATCTCGCTCAACCGATCAAAGAAGCGCTGCGGAGTACCGATGCCGGCCACAGCGTGCAACTTCTTGCCCACAAGGTCGACAGCGCTGCATGTCAGCCGTGGATCATCGAGACGATGAAAACTATCGCCGAGCAAGCGCATGACAAACACGGGTCGATCGAGAGTCGGCGCCCGCGAGACGGTGATTCCGTTGAGAACCACCGCGTCCACCTGCGCCAGGCGCGCGACCGGCTCCCGCAGAGGCCCGGCGGGGAGGGACCAACCGTTCATCACTCCGCGCTCATCGAACACGGCAATCTCGACGTCGCGGACCAAACGGTAGTGCTGCAACCCGTCATCGGCAACAATCACATCGCATTCCGGATACGCCGCGAGCAGGGCGCGGGCCGCTGCCGTCCTGTCTCTGCCGACAAATACGGGACAGCCGCTGCGCCGGGCCAGCAACAAGGGTTCATCACCCACTACGCCGGGATCGCTGCCGGGCATCACCTCGGCCACATCTGTCGTGTCACCTCGATAGCCGCGACTGACGATTCCCGGACGCTGCCCGAGGACGCGCAGAGCCAGTGCCAAGTGGATCACCAGCGGTGTCTTGCCGGTACCGCCAACAGTGATGTTGCCGACAACAACCACCGGCACCGGCAGACGTTCGCGGTGCAACAGCCCGGCACGGTACAAGGCTCGCCGCAGGGCGACCAGCACGACGAACAGCAGCGAAAAGGGAAGCAGCAGGCAGGCCGTCGGGCCGCGCCGCCGCCAGATGGCGGCCAGTCCGCCGGCGTCAGCGTTGCGCCTGCTGGGTGGCAAAGGAAATGTGCGACAGTCCGGCCTGCTGGGCTGCCTGCATGACATCGATGACGCTCTGATGCGCGGCCTTGGCATCGGCATTGATGATGACTACCGGTTCCATGCCGGCACCGGTGAGGCGCCTCATTGCGGCGGCAATCGATTCGATGTCGCGACTGCCCAGCGCCGTCTTGTTGACCGTGATCTCGCCCGCGGCCGTCACGCCAACATTGATTTCGTTCGGCTGTTCCTTGTTCTGCGGCGCATCGGCGGTGGGGAGGTTGATCTCAAGTCCGGAAAACTTCGAATACGTCGTGGTGATCATCAGGAAGATAAGGATCACCAAAAGCACATCGATCATCGGAATCAGATTGATCTCCAGTTCTTCGCGCTGCCGCCCTCGCTGGAAGTTCATCGCTCCGTGTCCTTACTTGCGTTCGCCGTGCAGGATCTCGACCAGTTTCACCGCTTCCTGTTCCATGTCGACCAGAAAGCCCTCGACCTGCGCCCGGAAGTGACGATAGAAGATCATGCTCGGAATGGCAATGATCAAGCCGAACCCGGTGTTGTAGAGTGCCACCGAAATGCCATGTGCCAAGGCCTGTGGATTGTTGCCGGAGGAAGTCGGTGAGCCGAAAATCTCGATCATGCCGACCACGGTGCCAAACAGTCCCATCAAGGGCGCAATCGAGGCGATAGTTCCCAAAGTGGTGAGAAACCGTTCGAGATCATGCGCCACGCCGCGCCCGGCCTCTTCGATCGCCTCTTTCATGATTTCGCGCGAACTCTTGGCGTTGCGCATGCCGGCAGCAAGTACGCGACCCAGCGGCGAATGCGCCTCGAGGCGAGCCAGTTGAGCATCGGAGATTCCGCTTTGGCGGTAGTCGGCGACCGCGCTTTGCAGTAATCCGGCAGGAACGATTTTGGTGCGACGCAGGGTCGTGGCACGCTCGATGATCAGTGCCACAGCTATGACGGAAGCGAACAGCAGAGGCCAAATCGGCCAGCCGGCAGCCTGAAGGATGGAAAACACGAGGACGACTCCGGTAAGCGGGAAAGCGCGAACTTTAGCCCGAGTGGGCCGATTCGGCAATACAAACGGATGTACCGCAAAAATCCGAAACGGCGCAGAAAACCATATTGCATAAAGCGCCCGAACTGCCCGTGACTTCAGAGCAGCCGATTACTGCTGCTTCAAGGGACGGAAACAGTGGCCAGCTTATCCACAGAATCTGTGGGTAAGTTTGTGGATCATCATCTGGCGAACGAGCTAACTAAGGCTCACGACAGGACTTTTCCCATTCCGGGCAATTTCGGAGCAACAGCAACCACCAATCTAATCATAGAGTTATACAGAGCCGCCAGCTGGAGCACGGCTTTGCGGCGCTTGTCCGGCGGGCCGCCGTAGCGTGTGGATGCTGTAGAATTTTCGAACGCTCCGTTCCTTGGTCCAATCCGCCCAGTCCATGCTCGATCCCGCCGCTGTCGTCAGCATAAGTGAGTTGAACCGGCTTGCACGCCAGAGCCTGGAAAGAGAGTTCCCGCTGCTTTGGGTGGCTGGAGAAATTTCCAACCTGACCCGCGCCGCCTCGGGCCACGTCTACTTCTCTCTGAAGGACGAGACTGCCCAGGCGCGCTGCGTGATGTTCCGCTCGCGCGCGCAATCGATTCCGTGGCGGCTGGAAAACGGACAGCAGGTGGAAGCGCGTGCTTTGGTGTCGCTCTATGAACCGCGCGGTGACTTCCAGCTGAACATCGAGGCCCTCCGTCGCGCCGGGCAGGGGCGGCTGTTCGAGGCTTTCGCCAGATTGAAGGCGCGGCTGGAAACCGAGGGCCTGTTTGCCAGCGCGCGCAAGCGGCCACTGCCGCGCTTTCCACGTCGCATCGGGATCATCAGTTCGCCACGCGCCGCTGCCCTGCATGACGTGCTGGTGGCCCTCAAGCGCCGCGCACCGCATCTCACGGCGATCCTTTACCCGACGCTGGTCCAGGGCGAGAGCGCCGCCGAAGAGATTGCCAAGGCGATCGTCATGGCGGGCCAGCGCAACGAATGCGACCTGCTGCTGATCGTGCGCGGTGGTGGCAGCATCGAGGACCTTTGGGCGTTCAACGAAGAAGTCGTGGCGCGGGCGATCGTCGCCAGCCCCCTGCCGATCATCAGCGGCGTCGGCCACGAGACCGATACCACCATCACCGATTATGTTTCCGACCTGCGCGCCGCAACGCCCACCGCCGCGGCCGAAATTGCTACGCAGGGATGGCACGAGGCGGCTGGCGAAATTGCAGACCTGAAAGCCGCGCTGGGCCGCGCCATGCAATACCGGATCGCCCGGAAGCAGCAGGAACTGGATCACCTCTCACTGCGCCTGATTCATCCGGCGACGCGAGTGGCGCAAGCGCGAGACCGACTTGCCCTGCTCGGCTCGCAACTCGATGTGTCGCTGGCCCATGGCCTGCGCCGCCATCGGGACCGCCTGAACCGTGCCGCCCTCAGGCTGGCCCGCGCCATTCCTCGTACGGAAAGTCGTAGTGGACAAATCGGATTGCTGGCACAACGTCTGGACGCCGCCATCCGCCACCAGCAACAGAAGCGGCTGGGTACGCTCGGCAGCATCGCGGCGGCGCTCGCTCACCTGAATCCCGAAGCAACGCTGGCCCGCGGTTTTTCGATTGTGCGTGACGCCAACGGCCACCTGGTAACCGATGCCGCGAGCTTGCAGACAGGTCAGATCGTAAGCCTCTATCTGGCGCACGGCGGAGCGGAGGCCAGCATCCTGACGAGTACCGCCGACCATCGGCCAATTGCCACCTGAAATATTCTTGACTATAATAGTCAACTTTACTGCCCTCCACCCCAAGCAACAGGAGAACCAAAATGGAACATACCCTCCCCGCCCTGCCCTACGCGATGGATGCACTGGCCCCGCACATCTCGAAGGAGACTTTTGAATACCACTACGGCAAGCACCATCAAGCCTATGTGACCAACCTCAACAATCTGATCAAGGGCACCGAGTACGAAACTCTCAGCCTTGAAGCCATCATCAAGAAGGCCCCCGCCGGAGGTGTCTTCAATAATTCAGCTCAAGTCTGGAATCACAGCTTCTTCTGGAACAGCATGAAAGTCGGCGGTGGCGGTACGCCGACAGGCGCCCTGGCTGATGCAATCAACAAGAAATGGGGCAGCTTCGACGAATTCAAGAAGGCCTTCCAGGCCTCCGCCGTAGGCAATTTCGGGTCCGGCTGGACTTGGCTGGTGAAAAAGCCGGATGGCTCGGTTGATATCGTGAACACCTCCGCTGCCGGCACACCGCTGACCAGCGAAAACAAGGCGCTGCTGACCATCGACGTGTGGGAACACGCCTACTACATCGACTACCGCAATGCCCGGCCCAAGTTCGTTGAAACCTTCCTCAACTCGTTGGCCAACTGGGACTTCGCGGCAAAGAATTTCGCCTGATCAAGACGGAGTTGCAACACTGATCTGGTAAATCGGCAAAGGGCGCCCAAGAGGCGCCCTTTGCTATTGGATGACTGGGGAATCAGCATGGAATCCAGAATCACCGAACTCGAAATCAAGCTTGGCCTCAGCGAAGATCACCTGGAAGAACTCAATCGCACTGTCTTTCGCCAGCAGCAGCAAATCGATCTGCTGCAGGCACAGATTCGTGAGTTGTACCAGCTGATGCAGCCGACGGCTCCCAGCGAACCACGCAATCTGCGCGACGAGATCCCGCCCCACTACTGAAAACGCGCCGTACCGACGACGCGTATGCGGGAAGGAGCGTCCAGCGCCAAGCGCCCGGCTCAGTTTTCGTTACGGCCGCTACGCTTAACGCCGATAAGGCCGACGTCGGCCTCCACCGAAACTGCGTTTTAGCGGCCCGAAGGCGCTTTGTCGATCCCCGTGATGGCAAATCCCGCACCCAAACCACGACTCTTGAACCAGCCCAGGTTCATTTCCAGTGCGTAACGCGCGGGCTTCGCCGCACAATGGTTGTCGTCGGATTTCGGTTGCATGTCCTCGACATTGATGATCCTGCCTTTTTCGTCAAGGAAAGCAACCGACAAGGGCAACAGCGTATTGCGCATCCACATGCAGTGCTTGGCGACCTCGGGAAACACGAACAGCATCCCGCGTTGAGGCGCCATGATGGTGCGCTGCATCAGTCCAGACGCGCGACTATCGAGCGTAGCGGCAACTTCCGCTTCAACGCGATGCATTCCCGCAAACAATTCGAGCAGTGGCAATTGCGACTGCTGGGCCCACCCCGGCAAAGCGACCGCCAGCAATGTCGCCATCAGCGCTATCCTGATAAACACGATCAATCTCCCTGGGCAACAACAAGACTGGCACTGAAATCCGAGCACGATTCCCTCAACAGAGAAATCATCATCGCCATTGGATCAACGGATCAACTACGAGTCCTAAATCTGCAGCCAAAAAAAATGGCAGGGAACCTGCCATTTTCTATCCCGGACTGCGGAAATTACTTTGCTGCGTCAGCCTTCTTGGCCTTCTTGGACTTCTTGGTGGCCTTCTTGGCCTTCTTTTCAGCCTTGGCGGGAGCAGCTTCAGCCTTCGGTGCGTCAGCAGCCTTGGCAGACGGGGTAGCCGGAGTAGCCGGAGTAGCTGCAGTAGCCGGAGCAGCCTTCGGCGCAGCCGGGGTAGCAGCGGTAGCAGGCGTAGCCGGAGCGGCCTTCGGAGCATCAGCGGCAAAAACGGAGGTAGCGATCAGGCCAGCAACCAAGGTCGCGAGAAGCTTGTTCATGGTGTTTCCTTTCGTTTGTGTATAGGTAGGATGTTGTTAACACCGCGGTTTCTCGAGGCGTTAGCTAGATTAACGCGCTGCTTTCCATCTGGTTGACCCGGTATTTCAAGTTCGCGCCATTGCCCCGGCGCAAGTCCTTCCAGGGACCAGTCACCCACGGCCCAGCGAATCAACCGTAGCGCAGGAAACCCGACGCGTGCCGTCATGCGCCTGATTTGTCGGTTCTTGCCTTCTCGCAGAACGAGTTCCAACCAACTGGTGGGAATCGCCGCGCGATGCCGAATGGGTGGGCTTCGCTGCCAGAGGTCCTCGGGTTCTGCAATACAGCGCGTCTGACACGGCCGCGTACGGAAATCGCCGAGGTCCACCCCGGCCGCGAGTTGCTGCAGGGCGTCATCTGTGGGCAGGCCTTCAACCTGCACCCGGTACAGCTTTGCCAGCTTGTGACGGGGATCGGCAATCTGCGCCTGCAAGGCTCCATCATCGGTCAATACGACCAGACCTTCCGAATCAGCATCCAGCCGGCCGGCGGCATATATCCTGGGGATTGGAATGTAATCGGCCAGCGTGGGTCGCCCAGCGGCATCTGTAAACTGGGTCAGCACGCCATAGGGCTTGTTGAACAGTATGAGTCGGCTCAAACCGAACAACCACTGCCAAAGACATTACAGAAGCGTTGCGATTCGGGGTAGGGGAAGAAGTCCTGCATCGCACCCTTGCGAATCTGCTCCTGCGTGTTCTGCCAGAACTCCGCGTCAAACAGATCGGGGTGATGGCGCATGAAGGCATCGCGAATCTTGTCGGACACCAGCAGAAAGGTCTTGAACTCCTCGGGGAATACGTCCAGCCTCGACACCGAATACCAGACTTCACCCGACATTTCGGCCTCGAAATCTGGCGGCGGCGGAATACGGCGAAACTTGCAGTCGGTCATGTATTCAATTTCGTCGTAGTCATAAAACACCACACGACCGTAGCGCGTGACACCAAAGTTCTTCCACAGCATGTCGCCTGGAAATATATTGGCGATGGCAAGTTCCCTGATGGCGTTGCCGTACTCGCGCACGACCTGATCCACCTGATCGGCGCGACCTGCCTTCTCGGCTTTCTCAAGATACAGGTTGAGCGGTTCCATGCGTCGCTCAATGTACAGATGCTTGATGATCAAGTCGTCGCCATCCTCTTCCATCAGCGACGGCGCCTCTTTGTACAGTTCATCAATCAGTTCCTGCGAAAAACGCCTGCGGGGCAGGGCAACCTTGGAAAACTCCAGCGTGTCAGCCATGCGCCCGACACGATCCACCTGTTTCACCAGTTGATACTTGCGCCGCACCGTATCGTGATCAACTTCTTTCGAACTGCCGAAAACATCCTTGATGACCTTGAACACATAAGGGTAGGACGGCAGAGTAAAGACCAGCATGACCAGCCCGCGTATGCCAGGCGCAACGATGAACTGGTCTGCAGAATGATGCAGATGGAAGATCAGATCGCGGAAAAACATGGTCTTGCCCTGCTTGCCCAGCCCGAGCATGGTGTAAAGCTCCGAGCGCGGCTTGCTGGGCAGAATCGAACGAAGAAACTGTACGTAGCCGGAAGGCACTTCCATGTCGACCATGAAGTAGGCGCGCGACAAGGAAAACAGCGCCCCGATACGCCCGGCGTCGAGGAGGATCGTGTCAAGATAGAGTTCGCCTTTCGCCGAATGCAGTACGGGGACGGTAAATGGGTACTCAAGAGCGCCATTGACCACCATGCCGATCACGTAGGCTCCCTTGTTGCGATAGAAGGCCGAGTTGAGAACCTGTATCTGGAGGTTGGCCTCGCGCGCCGGCAGGGTGCCGAGATGAGACTCAATGCTGCGCAAGATGAAATCCACATCCCGATCCAGATCGTCAAATTTCAGCGCCCAGCCGAAATCAACGAAAACCTGGCGAACCGAAGCGTGGAAACCAGCCTCATTCGGGTAATAACACCGATAGGTTGGCGGGTCAGACTCGATGTACTCGGTGGACACCGCGGGCCGCACAAAAATGAAATCGTTGCGAAAATAGGTGCGGTGCAATATCTGGCAGAACACCGAATTGAAGAAAGTTTCTGCCAGTTCGGGCTGCTTGTGGTTAGTCAGCAGGCCGATGAACTGAAGCTTCGCCTGCTGCCAGACGGCGTCGCTCAGACTGTCGGCATTGAACTCGCGATGCAGTTTCTCTGTGGTCTCCCTGACGCGATCATCATAGAACTGGATGCGGTCCCTGACCGCCTGCTGGCCTTCCTGCCAACGCGCTTGTTCAAAGCGCTGCTTGGCGAGCGCCGAACTCCCATGAAAGCGGCGATAGTGCTTGTTGAAGCCATCGACAAGCACGTTGGCGATGGCTTCGGCAATCAGGTCATCAGAAGCGCCAGCGGACATGTAAGAAGTCTCGGTAATCTCGACCGTTTCGATTCTACCAGCCAGCATGGCGGTCGCCTGACACCAGCCACGCCTGCAGCACGGCGGGTTTTGGAGGATAATTAGCGCCGATCCATCGCGCTTTCCTCTTGATTCTCAACACACTATTACGGAGCAGGCATGAGCACTTCCCTTATAAAGGTACCCGCACAAGGCCAGAAAATCATCCCCGGCCAGCCAATTCCAGACAATCCCATCATTCCCTTTATCGAGGGCGATGGCATTGGCGTGGACATCACACCGGTCATGCAAAAGGTGGTGGACGCCGCCGTTCAGAAGTCTTACGGTGGCAAACGCAAGATTTCGTGGATGGAGGTCTATGCTGGAGAAAAGGCTACCCGCCTGTACGGGCCTGACGTCTGGCTACCTGCGGAAACCATCACCGCGTGCAAGGAATATTCGGTTTCCATCAAGGGACCGCTGACCACGCCGGTAGGCGGCGGCATCCGTTCGCTCAACGTCGCTTTGCGGCAGGAGATGGACCTGTACCAGTGCGTGCGCCCGGTGCGCTACTTCAAGGGCATTCCCTCGCCACTCAAGGATCCAAGCAAGACCGACATGGTGATCTACCGTGAGAACACGGAAGACATCTACTGTGGCATCGAATGGCAAGCCGAGTCGGCGCCAGCCAAGAAGCTCATCAAGTTCCTGATAGAGGAAATGGGGGTGACGAAAATTCGCTTTCCCAACACCTCAGGCATTGGCATAAAACCGGTTTCGCGCGAAGGCACCGAGCGTCTGATGCGCGCCGCCATCAATTACGCCATCGCCAACAAGCGCAAGTCGGTAACGATTGTGCACAAGGGCAACATCATGAAGTACACGGAGGGTGGCTTCCGTGACTGGGCCTATGCCCTGGCGAAAAACGAATTCAAGGGTGTGGAAATCGACGGCGGACCGTGGCTCAAGTTGCCCAACGGCATCATTGTCAAGGACTGTATCGCCGACGCGTTCCTGCAGCAGATTTTGTTGCGCCCGGCCGAGTATGACGTCATTGCGACGCTTAACCTGAACGGCGACTATGTTTCCGATGCGCTTGCAGCGCAGGTTGGCGGTATCGGTATTGCCCCGGGAGCCAACATTTCGGATCTGTATGCCGTCTTCGAGGCGACTCACGGCACAGCGCCCAAGTACGCCGGCAAGGACTACGTAAACCCCGGTTCGCTGATCCTTTCCGCCGAAATGATGCTGCGTCACCTGGGCTGGACAGAAGCCGCGGACCTGATCATCAAATCCATGGAAGCGGCCATAGGCGACAAGGTCGTCACCTACGATTTTGCCCGCCTGATGGAAGGAGCCAAGGAAGTGAAGTGCTCGGCATTCGGCCAGGCAATGATTGATCGCATGTAAGCCGCAAAGCAATCGGCCGCAACAAAAAACAAAGCCCGCCTTTCGGCGGGCTTTGGTTTTCCGGAACCGGAATTACCCGGGTGCCGAAAAGATCGAGGACATCAAGGCTTCTGAATGTTCGACGCCTGCTTGCCTTTGGGGCCTTGCACCACGTCAAAAGTCACCTTGTCGCCTTCTTTCAGGGACTTGAACCCAGCCATGTTGATGGCCGAGAAATGCGCGAACAGATCTTCGCTGCCGTCATCCGGGGTAATAAAACCAAAACCCTTGGCGTCGTTGAACCACTTAACAGTACCAGTTGCCATGTAACTTTTTCCTTAATCAAAAACGAACGAATCGGCCACCGCTGCGGGCTGCAAAACACCGCACCCCGGCCGGGGCATGTTTGAAGTTCAAGTTCGGAATAGCAGAGGGGGCCAAGCGGCGATTCAGAGGAGCTGCAATTCGACAGACTGTGAGACGACCGTAGGTCACTGCGGGGAATTTGAACTAAACACCCTCGGCGTTTTACGCACATTGTCAAGCAACGTCAACAACTTTCGATGTTGCATCGCACATGCCTGACTCTTGCATATTGGGCAATCATCCCAAAATACGGTGCCATCGACGCCCTATTCCCCTCTTTTTCGTGGTGTTGAACTGCGCAGGAATCACATTAGAATCCAGTCATGGTTACACGCAAGCAAGTCGGACAGGAGGGTGGCGCTGCACTGGCGCCGGAGCAGAGCCGCACCAAGCCGCCACCGATGTACAAGGTATTGCTGCTCAACGACGATTTCACTCCGATGGATTTCGTCGTGGTAGTGCTGGAAAAGTTTTTTGGTTTGTCGCGCGAGCAGTCGACGCAAGTAATGCTCAAGGTGCACCGTGAAGGCAAGGGTGCCTGCGGAGTGTATCCTCACGATGTGGCGGCGACAAAGGTTGAGCAGGTGAGCGAATTTTCACGTCAGCACCAGCACCCGCTGGCTTGCGTGATGGAGGAAAACTGATGATTGCCCAGGAACTCGAAGTCAGCTTGCACATGGCGTTTGTCGAAGCCCGGCAGAAGCGCCACGAATTCATCACCGTCGAGCATCTTCTGCTGGCGCTGCTGGATAACCCGTCCGCCGCCGAAGTCCTGCGTGCCTGCGCAGCCGACAGCGAAGGCCTGCGCAAGGAATTGCTGACTTTTATCAATGAACACACGCCAACCGTAGCCGGCAGCGATGAAATTGATACGCAGCCGACGCTCGGCTTCCAGCGCGTAATCCAGCGCGCGATCCTGCATGTGCAATCCTCGGGAAAGAAAGAAGTCACCGGGGCGAACGTGCTCGTGGCAATCTTCGGTGAGAAGGACTCGCATGCCGTCTTCTTCCTGCAGCGCCAGAACGTCACCCGGCTGGATGTGGTGAACTTCATTTCCCACGGCATCACCAAGACACCGCAACTCAAAGGCAAGGAAGAGCCGGCGGAGACTGAAATTGAGACGCAGGAAAAGGGCGGTGCACTGGAGAACTTCACCCAGAACCTCAATCAATTGGCGCTGACCGGCAAGATCGATCCATTGATTGGTCGCGACAAGGAACTGGAGCGGGTAATTCAGACCCTGTGCCGTCGCCGCAAGAACAACCCGCTCCTGGTGGGTGAAGCGGGCGTTGGCAAGACCGCTATCGCGGAAGGGCTCGCCCGCCACATTGTCGAAGGAAACGTGCCGGAGATTCTCGCCAATGCGACCGTATATTGCCTGGACATGGGCGCACTCCTGGCCGGGACCAAGTACCGCGGCGACTTCGAACAGCGTCTGAAGGGTGTCCTCAAGCAACTGGCGGACAACCCGAACGCCATCCTGTTCATTGACGAGATCCACACGCTGATCGGCGCCGGCGCGGCATCAGGCGGGACGATGGACGCGTCCAATCTGCTCAAGCCGGCTTTGGCGTCGGGCGCGCTGAAGTGCATTGGCGCCACCACGTACACCGAGTTTCGGGGCGTCTTCGAGAAGGATCATGCGCTGTCGCGTCGTTTCCAGAAAGTCGATGTCAATGAGCCGTCGGTCGATGAAACCGTCTCGATCCTGCGCGGCCTCAAGTCGCGTTTTGAAGAACATCACGGCGTCAAATATTCCGCCGCCGCCATTTCCAGCGCGGCTGAACTCGCGGCCAAGTACATCAATGACCGCCATCTGCCGGACAAGGCGATCGACGTGATCGATGAGGCCGGCGCCGCCCAGCGCATCCTGCCAAAATCGAAGCAGAAGAAGACCATCGGCAAGCTCGAAATTGAAGAGATCGTCGCCAGGATTGCGCGCATCCCGCCGCAGCACGTTTCAGCCGACGACCGTTCGGCGCTGAAGAATCTTGACCGCGATCTGAAGAACATGGTCTTCGGCCAGGAAGCCGCGATCGATGCCCTGGCCAAGGCGATCAAGATGTCCCGCTCGGGGCTTGGTGATCCACAGAAGCCTATCGGCAGTTTCCTGTTCTCCGGCCCCACGGGCGTAGGCAAAACCGAGGTAGCCCGCCAGTTGGCCTACGGCATGGGGATCGAACTGATCCGCTTCGACATGTCCGAATATATGGAACGCCACGCCGTCAGCAGGCTGATCGGCGCGCCCCCCGGCTATGTTGGTTTTGATCAGGGCGGACTGCTCACCGAAGCCGTCACCAAGAAGCCGCACGCGGTGCTGCTGCTGGACGAAATCGAGAAGGCTCATCCCGAGGTGTTCAATATTCTGCTGCAGGTCATGGACCACGGCACCTTGACCGACAACAACGGCCGCAAGGCGGATTTCCGCAATGTGGTGATCGTCATGACCACCAATGCCGGAGCCGAGGCCCTGCAAAAGGCCAGCATTGGCTTCACCGCCAACAAGAGCCAGGGCGATGAAATGGCGGACATCAAGCGCATGTTCACACCCGAGTTCCGCAATCGACTGGATGCCATCATCTCGTTCCGCGCACTCGATGCCCAAATCATCTTGCGCGTGGTGGACAAGTTCCTCATGCAGCTCGAAGGTCAACTCCACGAGAAGAAGGTTGAGGCCATCTTCACCGACACCCTGCGCGCCTGGCTGGCGGAAAAGGGCTTCGATCCTCTGATGGGCGCACGACCGATGGCGCGTCTGATTCAGGATACGATCCGCTCGGCGCTGGCCGACGAGTTGCTGTTTGGCAAGCTGGTGCACGGCGGTCGCGTGACCATTGACCTCGACGAGCATGAGAAAGTCGTGCTCAGGTTCGAAGAAACGGCCAGCACACCGCCCGTTGCGTCTGCAATTTAGGCACGCTGAAACGGCCGACCGGGTGAGCCTTGGCGACAGCCGTCGTTGAACGTATCCGTCGAACCATGGACTTGCTCACCACTGATCTCTGCGACGCCCATGAAGGCAATGTGCGCGTCGTTGAACCCATGTTCAGCAGTTTCGGTGGCCGCGCCGCCTTTCATGGCCGCATCGCGACGCTGAAACTTTTTGAAGACAACTCGCTGGTCAGAAAGGCGCTCGAAGCCCCGGGAGAAGGTCGCGTGCTGGTGATCGACGGTGGCGGTAGCCTGCGCCGGGCGCTGGTCGGCGATCAACTCGCCGCGCTGGGGGTCAGGAACGGCTGGGCGGGCCTGGTCGTCTATGGTTGCATTCGCGATTCTCGCGCCATCGGCGAAATGGACATCGGCGTGTTTGCAATCGACACCCACCCGATGAAGACCGTCAAGAGGAATGTCGGCGAGGCCGATATTCCGGTGAGTTTCGGCGGCGTCGTCTTCACTCCTGGCGAATGGCTGTACGCGGACGAAGATGGCGTAATTGTGAGCGCCAATCCCCTGCATTAGTCCATGTCTTATATAAGACATATATCAACGGACACAACAAGCGTTTCATTATCCCAAAGCGCCTACCGCATTACGGAATTAGTTGTCCAATAGCCTGTTAAATAACAATAAAGAATTTTAGCTAGTCTTATATAAGACTATTGCTGCAACGCAGAATCCTCTTTATACTGTTGTCAATGCTCCAGTTTGGAGCATCCCCTTCGACAACAACCCTCAGAGGATTGAACATGACTGATCGCAAAGCACAAGCGGCCGCCCTGGCCAAGGACTGGGCCGAAAACCCCCGTTGGAAAGGCATCAAGCGCGGTTACAGCGCCGACGACGTGGTCCGACTGCGCGGCTCCTTCCAAATCGAACACACGCTCGCCCGGCGCGGCGCCGAGAAGCTCTGGGATCTGGTCAACAACACACCCTACATCAACTGCCTGGGTGCCCTGACCGGTGGCCAGGCCATGCAGATGGTCAAGGCCGGCATGAAGGCCATCTACCTGTCCGGCTGGCAGGTCGCGGCCGACAACAATTCCTACGCCGCGATGTACCCCGACCAGTCGCTGTATCCGGTGGATTCCGTACCGAAGGTGGTCGAGCGCATCAACAATTCCTTCCGCCGTGCCGACGAAATCCAGCATGCCAAGGGCATGAACGCCGGCGACGAGGGTTATATCGATTACCACGTGCCGATCGTGGCGGACGCCGAGGCGGGTTTCGGCGGCGTGCTGAACGCTTTCGAACTAATGAAGGCCATGATCCGCGCCGGCGCCGGTGGCGTGCATTTCGAAGACCAGCTCGCCTCCGTAAAGAAGTGTGGCCACATGGGCGGCAAGGTCCTCGTACCTACACAGGAGGCCGTGCAGAAGCTGATCGCCGCGCGCATGGCGGCCGACGTGATGGGCGTACCGACCATCATCCTCGCCCGCACCGACGCGGAGGCCGCAGATCTGGTCACCTCGGACGTCGATGAGAACGACAAGCCCTTCATCACCGGAGAGCGCACCTCGGAAGGCTTCTACAAGACCAAGAAGGGTCTCGGCCAAGCCATCAGCCGCGGCCTGGCTTACGCCCCGTACGCCGACATGGTGTGGTGCGAAACCGGCACGCCGGATCTGGCGTTCGCCAAGGCCTTTGCCGAAGGCATTCGCGCCAAGTTCCCCGGCAAGCTTCTGGCCTACAACTGCTCGCCGTCCTTCAACTGGAAGAAAAACCTCGACGATGCCACCATCGCCAAATTCCAGCGCGAACTGGGCGCCATGGGCTACAAGTATCAGTTCATCACGCTCGCCGGCATCCATAACATGTGGTACCACATGTTCGATCTGGCTCAGGATTATGTGGCGCGCGGCATGACAGCCTATGTCGAGAAGATGCAGGAGCCGGAATTCGCTGCACGCGACCGCGGCTATACCTTCGTCTCGCACCAGCAGGAGGTTGGCACCGGCTACTTCGACGATGTCACCACGGTGATTCAGGGCGGCACCTCGTCAGTCACCGCGCTGCATGGCTCGACCGAAGAAGAGCAGTTCCAGTAAGCAGCAAGTCGCAAGAGCCAGTAAATGCCGCGCCGGGAAACCGGCGCGGCATTTTTTTTGTGGGGTAGAGTGGTGATGTGATTCGTCTACGAACTGCCCGGTTGAATTTGGCCCATTGATGACCGCTCGGCTTCCCAGGAAGGTTTCCTCGATGTTGTGGTCGGCACTCCAGATTATTCTGCTGGTCTATCTGGGTCTGACAGCCCTGATTTATTTCCGGCAGTCCTCGCTGGTGTTCCTGCCGGAGATCGATCGCGGCTTTCGCGCCAATCCGGCCGACATCGGTCTGACTTACATCCCGCTGAAACTCGCCACCGCCGATGGCGAAACCCTCGACGGCTGGTTTGTGCCAGCGGACACGAAACGCGAGGCGCGCGGCTTGATCGTATTCTTCCACGGCAATGCCGGGAATATCGGTCACCGGCTCGACTATCTGCGCATGTTCCACGATCTGGGTCTGGCCACACTCATCATTGACTATCGGGGCTACGGTCTCAGTAGTGGAGCCCCATCGGAAGAAGGTACCTATCTGGACGCCGAAGCTGCCTGGCGCCATGCCACGCAAACGCTCGGATTTCCTGCCAGCCGCATCGTTCTCTTTGGCGAATCGCTGGGTGGTGGCGTGGCGGCGCGACTCGCGACTGGAAATCGTCCCGCTGCGCTGGTGCTGGCCTCTACCTTCACCTCCGTGCCCGACATGGGAGCCGGCCTGTATCCGCTGCTGCCAATACGCTTGCTGGCCCGCATCCGCTATGACAGCCTGGCGCGCCTGCCACAGATTGCCTGCCCGGTACTGGTGATCCACAGTCGCGATGACGATATCATTCCCTTCGTTCATGGCCAGCATCTATTCGAGGCCGCCCGGCAGCCAAAACAGTTCATCGAGCTTGCGGGCGGGCATAACGAGGGCTTCGTCTTTGGCAGGGCTGACTGGATCCGGCAACTGGACGGCTTTCTGCGGCAGGCTTTGCCGTGATGCCCCGCGAGAAAATCAGACGCCTGCCGAGGCGGCCCAATAGGCTGGATCGCGCCACGTCACTTTGAGCAAGTCAATGAACAGCCTGACCCGCAGCGGCAGATGCCTGCGCTGCGGCACCACGGCATGGATACCCACCGGTGGCGCGGCGAACTCATCCAGCACGGTCACCAGGCGCCCCGCGGCAACATCCGCCCCGACTTCCCACAGCGACCGCCAGGCCAGGCCCTTGCCGGCCAGCGCCCAGTCATGCAGGACCGCGCCATCGTTGCACTCGAAGCGGCCGCTGACCTTTATCGTCCGCACCTCGCCCTCGACACGCAGCGTCCAGCCGCGCTGCTGACGCAGCGACAAACAGTTGTGCTCCGCCAAAGAAGTCGGCGCTGGCGGCACGCCGAATTTCGCAATGTAGTCCGGGCTGGCAACCACCACCCGCTGCATTTCGCCGAGCCGGATGCTGATCAGGCTCGAATCCGCCAAGTCGCCAATACGTATGGCGCAGTCCACGTTCTCATCCACCAGATCAACCAGACGGTCGGACAGGTCGAGCCGTACCGTGACGTCGGGATTGTCTTCGATGAACCGCCTCAGCAACGGCGCCACATGACGCCGACCGAAACCCGCTGGGGCCGATATCTTCAAATGCCCGCCGGGCCGAATGCCGCCCAGACTCACCGCGCCTTCGGCATCCGCCAGCTCCCGCAGGATGCGCTGGCAGTCCTCGAGAAACGCGGCTCCCTCGAAGGTGAGCGAAATCCGCCGTGTGGTGCGCAACAGCAACTTGATGCCGAGGCGCTCTTCCAGCGCATCCAGACGGCGCCCGATGATGGCCGGGGTCACCCCTTCGGCGCGGGCGGTAGCCGACATGCTGCCGCGACTTGCGACCCCAACAAAGGCAGAAATCTGCTTGAACTGATCCATTCGATACTATTGGTCAACAATCAATTGATCGAATCATAGCTTCTGTATCCGAATAGGCAAGAATACAATTCATGCATTGCTGCAACCCACATCAAGGAGTCCCTCATGAGCCTGCCCGCCGGCGTTCAAATCAACGCCCCCATCACCGCCGACTACGCGAAGATTCTTACGCCCGAAGCGCTGGCGCTGGTCGCCAAACTGCACCGCGCCTTCGAGCCGCGCCGCAAGGAACTGCTTGCCGCTCGCGTCGCCCGCCAGGCCCGCATCGATGCCGGCGAGATGCCCGACTTCCTGCCCGAAACCAGGCACATCCGCGAAGGCGACTGGAAGATCGCGCCGTTGCCGAAAGCGCTGGAACGTCGCCGCACCGAGATCACCGGCCCGGTCGAAGCCAAGATGGTCATCAACGCCTACAACTCGGGCGCTGATTCCTACATGAGCGACTTCGAGGACTCCAACAGCCCCAAGTGGGACAACCTGATTCAGGGCCAGATCAATCTCTACAAGGCCATTCGCCGCGAACTGTCGTTCAAAAACGAAGCCGGCAAGGAATACAAACTCAATGACAAGATCGCCACCCTGCAGGTGCGTCCGCGTGGCTGGCATCTGGACGAGAAGCATGTGCTGATCGACGGCCAGCGCGTCTCCGGCGGCGTCTTCGACTTTGCGCTGTTCCTGTTTCACAACGCCAAGGAGCAGATCGCCCGCGGCGCCGGCCCCTACTTCTATCTGCCGAAGATGGAAAGCCACCTCGAAGCCCGGCTGTGGAATGACATTTTCATCATGGCGCAAAACGAGATCGGACTGCCACAGGGCTCGATCAAGGCTACGGTGCTGATCGAGACCATCCTCGCCACCTTCGAACTCGAAGAAATCCTCTACGAACTGCGCCAGCACAGTGCGGGCCTTAA
The DNA here is from genome assembly GCA_023229685.1 of Sulfuritalea sp. Lineage (GTDB taxonomy): Bacteria > Pseudomonadota > Gammaproteobacteria > Burkholderiales > Rhodocyclaceae > Sulfuritalea. The sequence continues at coordinate 120,012 of JALNYT010000004.1, read as the reverse complement.
CGCCGGACGTTGGGACTACATCTTCTCCTGCATCAAGAAATTCAAGCGCAACAAGAATTTCTGCCTCGCCAATCGCGGCGCCATCACCATGGAAGTTCCGTTCATGCGCAGCTATGCCCTGGCGCTGGTCAAGGCCTGCCACAAGAGAGGCGCACCAGCCATCGGCGGCATGAGCGCACTGATTCCGATCAAGAATGACCCGGTGGCCAACGAGAAGGCGATGGCCGGCATCCGTCACGACAAGACGCGCGATGCCAACGACGGCTTCGACGGCGGCTGGGTGGCTCACCCCGGTCTGGTGGCGATTGCTGCGGAAGAATTCCAGAAGGTGCTGGGCGAGCGACCCAACCAGTGGGAAAAGCAGCGCGACGAGAACTTCGGCCCCAAGGACTGGCTCAACTTTCAGCCCGAACAGCCGATCACCGAAGTCGGCGTGCGCAACAACATCAACGTCGGCATCCACTACCTCGGCAGTTGGCTCGCCGGCAACGGTTGCGTGCCGATCCACAACCTGATGGAAGATGCGGCCACAGCCGAAATCAGCCGCTCGCAAGTGTGGCAGTGGGTCGTGTCGCCGAAGGGCAAGCTCGATGACGGCCGCAAGGTCACTGCCGACATGGTGCGCGGCTTCATTCCCGAGGAACTGGCGAAAGTGAAGGCCACCGTCACCGCCCAGGGCGAGAAGACCGAAACCTACGACCAGGCGGCGAAGATTTTCGAAGAGATGTCGCTCGCTGACAATTATCCCGAGTTCCTGACGCTGCCTTTATACGAAGCCATGGAGTAAGGAGGGCCAGCCGCGCCGGCAGAAGTCGGCGCTGGCGGGACGGTGGACACGGCGCCCGACGCGAGAAGGGCGCCGTTTTTTTGGAGAAGCCGCCATGCTGAATGCAATCACGCTGCTGTTGCCGTTTCAACTGGCGGGCGAGGCCGCCACCCGGTTCGTCGCCCTGCCCGTGCCCGGCCCGATGATGGGCATGAACGGCCTGCCGACTGCGGTGCTGCTCCCATGGCTGATGCCGCCGCTGATGCGCTGGCTGGGTTGATCTAACAGAAGGTCGGCGCTGGCGACACGGTGGCAAAACGCTTGCCCCCAATCGCCTCCGGATCAGCATCCTGCGGCGACAGCATTAGCGGCCGCTGATAGAAACGCTCTTGATCCGTAGATCATAATAAATTCATTTACCGGCTTTGGCCGCCCTGCAATAATCCCCCTACAGACAATAGTGACGTTAATCAATCGTTGCAGTGGAGGAGATGGGTAAGGGGGAGCAGGCGCCAGTTCATTGAGAGCCGGCGTATCGCATTGGGCCGATGCTCTGCGCGCCTTGCCATTTCCATTGACTCGAAATCAAACGTTGTGCCGCTCGCGGCTGACGAATCATTTGGATTTGAACAATGGCAGATGAAGCCCCAAAAACTGGATGCAAGGACGGCTTTTTCAGTTGTCTTCTAAACCCGCCGAAATGCTCGTTGTTGCGCATGATCGTGATCGGCGTGGTCGGCGGCATCATCATCTGGGGTGGCCTCAACACCGGGATGGAATGGACCAACCGTACCGAGTTCTGCCTCTCCTGCCACGAGATGAGCATTCCCTTTGAAGAGCTGAAAAAAACGGTGCATTACAAGAACCGCAGCGGCACCACGGTTTCCTGCGCCGACTGTCACGTTGCCGGCAGCAAACACCCGCTTGATTACGCCCGCAAGCTGACCATGAAGCTGATGGCCGCCCGCGATGTCATCGGCCACATCAGGGCCACGGTCGATACGCCGGAGAAATTCGAAGCCCACCGCCTGGAAATGGCCAAGCGCGTCTGGGAGAAGATGAAAGCGGCTGACTCCAAGGAGTGCCGCAACTGCCACCAGTTCGAGACCATGGATCCGGAAAAGCAGAAGGACCGTTCGGTGGTCAAGCACGAAGGTGCCATGGAGGACGGCAAGACCTGCATCGATTGCCACAAGGGCATTGCCCATAAGCCAGTGCATCACTTGTTGGAGCAGGAAGAAGCGGCGAAAACCGCCAAGAAGGACAGCTGACAGGCTACGCGCAGTTTGCTGCCGACATTTTTTCAGATCATTGGGAGAAACTGAAGATGAAGAAGATTGCGTTATTTTCAATCGGCGCGCTGGTCGCCGGCGGCGCCTTCGCAGCGCCGGACTGGAGCAAGGTTCCCCCGCGCAAGATGACCTTGTTCTATCCGGGCCAGGCCTCTCTCGAGTGGGTGATGAACAAGCCTGACCACTCGGCGGTACCCGACATCGTTGACAAGAAGCGCAGCTGCGCCAAGTGCCACGAGGGCGATGCCAACGAGATTGGCGGCAAGATCGTGGCCGGCAAGCCGGTCGGCAGTTCGAAGACCGTTCTCGAGCCCACGCCGCCCGCCGGCAAGGTGGGCTCGATCCCGGTAACGTTTCAGGCCGCGCATGATGGCAGCAAGATCTATTTTCGTTTCGAGTGGGTTGCCCCCCAGGGCGGCACCAAGAAGCTGGATGCGAAGAACGAAGTCAAGCTGACCATGATGTTCGATGGCGGCGGCACGGTCGAAGGCGCCGAACTGAATGGCTGCTGGGCAACCTGCCACAGCGATCTGCGCACCATGAAGGACGCCAAGGACGACAAGACCACCAAGCACATCAAGAACGGCGATCTGGCCTCCGGCAAGTTCATGGACCTGATCCAGTACCGCAGCGGCGAAAAGGCGCCGGTAGACGGCTATGTCACCGAGGCCCGTCACATGGACGGCGGCAAGGCTCTGCTCAAGGCGGAAGGCAAGAAGGAAGGCAACAAGTGGGTCGTGACCTTCGAACGGACTTTGGCCGGCGGCGGCAAGGGCGACCATGCCCTTACTGCTGACAAGGTGTATAACTTTGGCTTCGCTATTCATGAGGACTTCACCAACGCCCGCTTCCACTATGTTTCGCTGGGCTATCAGTTCGGTCTGGACAAGCCCAATCCGGGCGTGAAGAACTACATCGACATACAAAAGCAATAAAGCGCCAAAAGGGGTTTCGCGAGCAGTACTTCGATCAATACCAAGGAGGAGACAAAAATGACGATGAAGTGGAGTGGATGGGCGCTGACCACAGGCGTCCTGGCTATATCCGCGATGGCGCAGGCCGCACCGCCCTCGGCGACGATGCTGTCCTATGCCTGCGCCGGCTGTCACGGCACCAACGGTGGCAGCGCGGGTCCGAGCATGCCGAGTCTGGCCGGTCAGTCGAAGGAAGCCATCGTCGACGCCATGAAGAAGTTCAAGAGCGGCGCACGTCCGGCAACCGTCATGGGCCGCCTGGCGAAGGGTTACAGCGACGCCGACATCGCCGCCATGGGCGAGTTCTTCTCCAAGCAGAAACTCCATGCCACGGACCAGACTCTCGACAAGGCCAAGATCGCCAAGGGCGCCAGCCTGCAGGAAGCCAACTGCGGCCGCTGTCATATCGAGGACGGCAAGGAAGGCAAGGACGACACTCCCGCGATGGCCAGCCAGTGGCTGCCGTATCTGCAGATCCAGATGACCGACTACCTGTCGGGCAAGCGCAAGATGCCGGAAAAGATGGAAGAGAAGGTCAAGCCGATGTCCAAGGCCGATCTCGAAGCCCTCTTGCACTTTTACGCCAGCGTTAAATAAGGGAGGAATGAATATGACTCTGGAACGCAGAAATTTCCTGAAGCTCCTCGGCGCCGGCGCCGCAACCGCCGGGCTTGCCGGCTGCGCCACGCAGCCGGGATCCCCCGCCGCGCGCAAGGTGGTGGTGATCGGCGGCGGCTACGGCGGTACCATCGCCGCCAAGTACGTCCGCATGATGGATCCCTCCATCGAGGTAACGCTGATCGAGCGCAACGACCATTTCGTGTCGTGCCCGTTCTCCAACCTCTACATCGGCGGACTGATGAAGGACCTGACGTCGCTGACCATCAAGTACGACAAGCTGGCGGCAAATTATGGCATCAAGGTGGTCCAGGCCGAAGTCACCGGCATCGATGCCGCCGGCCACAGCGTGACGACCAGCAAGGGCGTCTTCAAGTACGACCGCCTCGTCGTCTCTCCCGGCGTCGAGTTCCGTACCGACGAGATCAAGGGTTACGACATCGCCTCCACGCCGGAAATCATGCCCCATGCCTGGAAGGCCGGACCGCAGACCGTCCTGCTGCGCAAGCAACTGGAAGCCATGAAGCCGGGTGGCAACGTCATCATCTCGATCCCCCTGGCGCCCTTCCGCTGTCCGCCCGGACCCTACGAGCGGGCCAGCATGATCGCGATGTACCTCAAGCAGCACAAGCCCGGCTCCAAGGTAATCATTCTCGACGCCAACCCGGACATCGTCTCCAAGAAGGGCCTGTTCCTCAAGGGCTGGAAGAAGCATTACGACGGCCTCATCGACTACCGTCCGGCCAAGAAGGTTACGGAAGTGGATACCGGAAAAATGGCCGTCATGATCGAGGGCATAGAAGAAGTCAAGGGCGCCGTCATCAACATCATCCCGCCGCAGAAGGCCGGTCATATCGCTCACGTTGCGGGCCTGGTGGGTGCGGACAAGAAGTGGTGCCCGGTCAATCCGACGACGTTCGAGTCCACTCTGCACAAGGACATTCATGTCATCGGCGATTCCTCGATCGCCGGCGCCATGCCCAAGTCGGGCTACTCGGCCAACTCGGAAGCCAAGGTCTGCGCCACCAACATCGTGGCAATGATGAACGGCAAGGAGATCACCGAAATGTCCGCCATCAACACCTGCTACAGCTTCCTGTCGGCCAAGGAAGCCGTCAGTGTGACAGGCGTCTACAAGGTGAATGCGGAGAAGCAGGCCATCGAGGGAGTAGCGGGCTCGGTCGCCGTCTCTCCCGACCTCTCCGAAGTCGAAGCAATCTATGCCGAAAGCTGGTTGAAGAACATCCTCACCGAAATGTCGACCTGATTGCCGCATCCCGCATCAAAAAGCAAACCCCGCTGCGGCGGGGTTTGCTTTTTGTTACTCGCCGCTCTTGCCCGGGTTCTGCTATTGGTGCCCGGTGCTGCCGAAACCGCCCGCGCCGCGGTCGCTGGCCGAAAATTCATCGACGACATTGAAGGCCACCTGCACCACCGGCACCACCACCAGTTGCGCCAGGCGATCCAGTGGGTTCAGAGTGAAATTTTCGTGACCACGATTCCAGGTTGAGACGAAAATCTCGCCCTGGTAGTCCGAATCAATCAGCCCGACCAGATTGCCCAGCACAATACCGTGCTTGTGACCCAAGCCGGAGCGCGGCAGGATCATCGCCGCCAGAGCCGGATCGGACAGATGAATGGCAATGCCGGTCGGGATCAGGATGGTCTCGCCCGGGTGAATCTTTATCGCCATTTCGATGCAGGCCCGCAAGTCGATGCCGGCCGACCCAGGGGTGGCGTATTGCGGCGCATATCGTTTGTCCTTCAGACGGGCGTCGAGAATCTTGAGGTCAATGCTGGCCATGCTGCCTCCCCATCAGGCTGGCGATATGCGCGACGATGCCGCGCGCCACCGTGCCCTTGTCCGCGGGCGGCAGGACATGCGCACCGGCCGCATCGAACAGGGTCACCGCGTTGGTGTCGCCGCCCAGTCCGTCCTGCACCAGATTGCCGACCACCAGCGGAAGGCCTTTTGCCACGCGCTTGCCCTCCGCGCAGGCCGCCAGATCCCGGCTCTCGGCGGCAAAACCGACACAAAACGGCGCATCGGGCAGCGCCGCCACTTCGGCGAGGATGTCGGGATTGGCCTCAAGTTCCAGCGTAAGGCTGGCGGGCCCTTTCTTGATCTTGTGCGCGGCCGCCTGCCCTGGCCGGTAGTCGGCCACGGCAGCGACGCCGATGAACACGTTCTGCCCTGGCAATGCCTGTATCACCGCCTCGCGCATTTGCAAGGCGCTCTGCACATCGACGCGGCGCACCCCGCGGGGCGTGGCGAGCGATACCGGACCGGCAATCAGAGTCACTTCTGCGCCCGCCTCGACGCAAGCGCGCGCCAACGAGAAGCCCATCTTGCCCGAACTCGAGTTGGTGAGGCCGCGCACCGGATCAAGGGCTTCGAAGGTCGGCCCGGCGGTCAGCAAGACGCGCTTGCCGGCGAGAGGTTTGGCTTGCAGGGAGGCATACAGGTCATCGAACAGTTCGGCGGCTTCCAGCATCCGTCCCGCGCCCGTTTCACCGCACGCTTGTTCACCGTACGCGGGGCCGAGAATGCTCACGCCATCGGCACGCAGTTGGGCGACGTTCCGTTGCGTGGGCGAGCTTACCCACATCTGGCGGTTCATGGCGGGGGCCACCAGCAAGGGGCAATCCCGCGCGAGACAAAGTGTGGAGAGCAGGTCATCGGCAAAGCCGTGTGCCAGTTTGGCGAGAAAGTCCGCCGTCGCCGGGGCCACCAGCAAGGCCGCGGCGCCGCGCGTGAGATCGATGTGCGCCATGCCGTTATCCATGCGCTCGTCCCACAGCGCCTGCCAGACGCGGCGGCCGGTGAGTGCCTGGAAAGTTGCCGCGCCGACGAACTGCGCGCCTGCCGCCGTCAGGGCGACATCGACTTGCGCGCCGGCCTTGACCAGCAGGCGGACCAGTTCGGCCGCCTTGTAGGCCGCCACGCCACCGGTCACGCCCAACACAATGCGTTTGCCCTGAAATTCATTCATGACATTAAAATCCCGCCAATCGGCAATCAAGCGGGGATTCTAAACCATGGCCATATGCGATTGGCCCGTAACGGAACGCCCGCGCGAGCGACTGGCCCAGCAAGGCGCGGCAGCGCTATCGGACGCCGAACTGCTGGCGATTTTTCTGCGCGTCGGTACCCGCGGCAAAAGTGCGGTGGATCTGGCCCGCGAACTGCTGGCAAGCTTCGATGGCGACCTGGCCCGCCTTGCCGCCGCCAGTACCAAGGATCTCGCCTGCCTGCCCGGCATCGGGCCCGCCAAAGCCGCCCAACTAGCCGCCGCACTGGAACTTGCCCGCCGCGCGCTGGCCGGGTCGCTCAAGACGAAGGATGCGCTGGCCTCGCCGCAAGCGGTCCGCGACTGGCTACGCCTCTCCCTCGGCAACCTGCAGCACGAGGTCTTCGTCGCCCTGTGGCTGGATGCCCAGAACCGGCTGATCGCCAGCGAGGAACTGTTTCGTGGCACGCTGACGCAAACCAGCGTTTATCCACGCGAAGTGGTCAAACGGGCGCTGGTGCATAACGCCGGCGCGGTGATCCTCGCCCATAACCACCCCTCCGGTCTCGCCGAGCCTTCGCGTGCCGACGAAGTGCTCACTTCATCACTAAAGCAGGCCCTGGCTCTGATCGACGTAAAGCTCCTCGACCATTTCATCGTGACGGGGAGCACAGAACCACTGTCATTCGCTGAACGCGGCTTGATTTGACAAAAGGATTGAGTTTTGGGGTGATTGTTTGGTAAACTAGCGCGCTTTGCGAAATCAGCATTTCAGGAGTACTACATGTCTCGCGTTTGTCAAGTGACGGGCAAGGCCCCGATGGTAGGGAACCATGTGTCCCATGCCAACAATAAGACCAAGCGTCGCTTTCTGCCTAACCTGCACAGCCGCCGCTTCTGGATCGAAACCGAAAACCGTTGGGTCAGTCTGCGCGTGTCAAACGCCGGCCTGCGCACCATCGACAAGAAGGGCATCGACGTTGTCCTCGCCGAGTTGCGTGAGCGCGGCGAACGCGTCTAATCAGGAGAAAATATCATGGCCAAGGGCGGACGCGAAAAGATCAAGCTGGAATCCACAGCAGGTACGGGACACTTCTACACAACGACGAAGAACAAGAAGACCACCCCCGGAAAGCTGGAGTTTCTCAAATATGACCCCAAGGCGAGGAAGCACGTCGCCTACAAGGAAGTGAAGCTGAAGTAATTCAGCAACCTTCCAAACAAAAAACCCGCCACTGGCGGGTTTTTTATTGCCTAGCGCACCGCTTTTCAGACGGCATAGCAACGCAGGCGCCGTGAAAATTCCTCCAACTGACGAATGCCGCTTTGCTCGGCACGGGCAACCCACTCCTGCAACTGCTTCACCAACTCGTCATGCGAGGCTGAAGAACGGGCCCACAGCGCCTCCAGTTCGGCGCGCATGGCATACGCCTTGGTGAGGGCCTCACTTCGCGCCAGCAGGGCCGTCAGGCGCTCTTTTTGTGGCGCTGGCAGCGCGGCGTCATTTTCACCCAACATCCGCTTCATCATGCGGCCCTCGCGGGCATCGACCCGCAGTTGATCAAATTCCTCGGCGGCAAGCTGGCGCAGGGTCTTGAGATATTTTGCCAGCACGTCGTAGCGATGCGTCACTACCGCCTGCAACATGTCCAGGTCGATGGCCGGGCGGATTGCACCCAACCGGGGCCTCGGCGCCACCTTCTTCACTCGCGCCAGACCGAGCATCTCCATCAGGCGGATATACAACCAGCCGATATCGAATTCGTACCACTTGTTCGACAGTTTGGCTGAAGTGGCGAACGCATGATGGTTGTTGTGCAGTTCCTCGCCGCCGATCAGAATGCCGAACGGGAAAAAGTTGGTCGAGGCGTCCGCGCAAGAAAAATTTCTATAGCCCCAGAAGTGGCCGATGCCATTCACCACGCCGGCCGCCCAGAAGGGAATCCAGACCATCTGCACGGCCCAGATCAGCACGCCCGGCCAGACGCCGAACAAGGCGACGTCAATGCCCAGCATCAACACGACGCCCAGCTTGTACGGCCGGGCATACAGCTTCCGCTCCAGCCAGTCATCCGGTGTGCCATGACCGTAGCGCTCCATGGTGTCGGCATTGCGTGACTCCTTCACATAGAGGAGCACCCCGGTCCATAGCACGCGATTAAGCCCGAACACCTGCGGGCTATGCGGGTCCGCTGCCGTCTCGCACTTGGCGTGGTGCTTGCGGTGAATCGCCGCCCACTCCCTGGTGACCATCCCCGTAGTCAGCCACAACCAGAGCCGAAAAAAATGACTGGGAACGGAACCCAGTTCCAGCGCGCGATGCGCCTGATGCCGATGCAGAAAGATCGTGACGCCGGCGATGGTGACGTGGGTCAGCGCCAGTGTGACCAGAACATAGCCCCACCAGGGAAGATCAAGAATTCCGGAGTACATCAAAATTGCCTTTCGAGCTTAGGTGAAGCGTGGCCGCGGGCTGAGCCCATGTCAATGCTTTGTCTTGCCGCGCGCTGGCGTCACGTCGGCCAGACGAAAATCAATCTTATTGGCTTCCATGTCGACCCGCGTCAACTGCACCCTGACCCGGTCGGCAAGGCGGAAGCGCTTGCCGCTGCGCTCGCCAACCATGGCATGCGATTTCTCGTCGAAATGGAAATAGTCCTGGCCAAGTTCGGAAACATGCACCAGACCTTCGACGAACACTCCGTCCAGCGCAACGAAGATGCCGAACGGCACCACCGACGAAATGCTGCCGTCGAAGACTTCGCCGACGCGGTCCTTCATGTAGAAGCACTTGAGCCAGGCCTCGACATCGCGCGTCGCATCATCCGCCCGGCGCTCGGTCATGGAACAATGCAGGCCGATTTCCTCCCAGTTGCCGGGCTCGTATTGCCGTGTCGCCAGCGCCGACTTTATGGCACGATGAACGAGCAGATCGGGATAACGGCGGATCGGCGAAGTGAAATGCGTATAGCTTTCGTACGCCAGACCGAAGTGACCGACGTTGTCCGGGCTGTAGATGGCCTGACGCAATGATCGCAACATAACCGTCTGCAGCAGTTGCCGATCCGGCCGCTGGCCGACCTTTTCCAGCAACTTGGCGTAGTCCTGAGCCTTTGGCTCATCGCCGCCGCCAAGCTGGAAACCGAAGGTCCCAAGAAAATCGCGCAGCTTGACCAGACGCTCAGGCGTCGGGCCTTCATGCACACGGTAGAGGGATGGCTGCTCGCGCTCGCGCAGAAACTCCGAGGCGCAGACGTTGGCTGCCAGCATGCATTCCTCGATCAGTCGATGGGCTTCGTTCCGCTCGTAGGGTTCGATGCGCTCGATCTTGCCGTGGTCATCGAAGATCATCCGCGTTTCGGTGGTCTCAAAATCAATTGCGCCGCGCTTGACGCGCTGCTTGGCCAGTTGCCGATAGAGCAGGTCCAGTGCCTCCAGGTGCGGCAGCAGAGGCGCCAGGCGGGCGCGCGTGTCGGCATCCTGGTCGTAAAGGGCCGCGGCAACCTCGGTGTAAGTCAGCCGCGCGTGTGAATACATCACCGCCGGATAAAAGCGGTAGCGACTGATCGCGCCCGTGGCGCTGATTGCCATGTCGCACACCATGCACAATCGTTCCACCTGCGGATTGAGCGAGCACAAACCATTGGAAAGCTTCTCCGGCAGCATCGGAATCACGCGCCGCGGGAAATACACCGAATTGCCTCGCCCATAGGCATCGGTGTCGAGCGCGCCACCCGCCGTCACATAGTGCGAAACATCGGCAATCGCCACGACGAGACGGAAACCCTTGCCCTGGCGCTCGCAAAACACGGCATCATCGAAATCCCTGGCTGTCTCGCTGTCGATGGTCACCAACGGCAAGCCGGTCACGTCTTCGCGGCCCTTCCAGTCCGACTTGCGCACCGCGTCGGGCAGCTTCCGCGTTTCGGCCATCGCCCCGATCGAGAACTCGTAGGGCAGTTCGTGCTTGCGCAGCGCGATCTCGATTTCCATGCCGGGGTCGGCATAGTTGCCGAGTACCTCGATCAGGCGGCCGATGGGTTGCCCGTGTTTGGTCGGCTGTTCGATGAGTTCGATCATCACCACCTGTCCGGACAACGCCTTGAGCGGTTTCTTCGCGCCCTTCTCCGGGGGGGCCAGCAATATGTCCTGGCTAATGCGCTTGTTTTCGGCGACGACAAAGCGCACGCCATGCTCCTCGACCACACGCCCGACCACGAACCGGTTCACGCGCTCGGTGACTTCGACGATTTTGCCTTCCGGCCGCCCCTTGCGGTCGACACCGATGACCCGGGCGATGGCCTTGTCGCCATGCAGCACCTTGTCCATTTCCTTGGCGGACAGGAACAAATCGGGACCGCCTTCGTCAGGGATCAGGAAACCAAAGCCATCCGGATGGCCGGCAACGCGGCCGCGCACCAGATCTGCCTTGTCCGGGATCAGCCAGTCGCCGCGCCGGTTCTGCATCAACTGCGCATCGCGCGCCATCGCCCCCAGCCGTCGCTGGAAGGATTCCACCTCGAACGGCTGGACATCGAGCAGTTCGACCAGACGCCCGAACTCCAGCGGTGCACCCTGCGCCGCCAGCGTTTGCAGGACGTATTCGCGGCTTGGCAGCGGATGCTCGTACTGCGCCTTTTCGCGCTCGAACTGCGGATCGGCGCGACGTATTTTTGAAAGCTTGTGAGTGTTATGCGGCTTGTTTGACAATCTGGGTATTTCCTTTAGAATTCGCGCCTCGTTTCGCGCCTGCCCAGGTGGCGGAATTGGTAGACGCACTAGTTTCAGGTACTAGCGCTGCGAGGCGTGGGGGTTCGAGTCCCTTCCTGGGCACCAAGTATGGTACGCGAAATACGAAAAGAGCAAAGGCCGCCAGGATTCTTCTTGCGGCCTTTTCTTTTTTTCTGAGCCTTTACTCGAAGGGATGCCTCAACACGATGGTCTCTTCGCGCTCGGGACCGGTGGAAATCATGTCCACCGGCACATCACAAAGCTGTTCCATGCGCTTGATGTAGGCGCGGGCCTCTGCCGGCAGGCCGTCCAGCGTCTTGACACCGACCGTACTGCCTTTCCAGCCGGGAAGAGACTCATAGATCGGCTCGCAGCAGGCAAGATCATCAGCGCCGACCGGCAAGATATCGGAAATACCGCCGTTGATGCGATAGCCGGTGCAAATCTTGAGTTCTTCGACACCGTCGAGCACATCCAGTTTAGTGACGCACAGCCCGGAGATGCCATTGATCTGGATCGATCGCTTCAATGCGGCGGCGTCGAACCAGCCGCAGCGTCGCGCACGTCCGGTAGTGGCGCCGAATTCGTGACCCTTGGTGGCCATGTGCTTGCCGACCGGGTCCTGCTTGTCGACCGCGTCGTACAACTCGGTAGGGAAGGGGCCGCCGCCAACCCTCGTGGTGTAGGCCTTGGTGATGCCCAGAATGTAGTGCAGCATGCCTGGTCCAACCCCCGCACCCGCTGCCGCCGCACCGGCGACGCAGTTGGAGGAGGTAACGAAGGGATAGGTGCCGTGATCGATGTCGAGCAAGGTGCCCTGGGCGCCCTCGAACAATAGATTGGCCCCGGCCCTATGCGCGTCGTAGAGTGCGCGCGGCACATCGGCGATCAGCCTTGTCAGGCGCGGCGCGATGGCCATCGCGCCGTCATAGACCTGCTGAAAATCGACTGGCGCAGCGCCATGGAAGTTCTTCAGCACGAAGTTGTGGTATTCGAGAATCTCACCCAGCCGCTCGGCAAAACGCTTGGGCTTGGTCAGATCCTGCAGACGGATGGCGCGCCGCGCCGCCTTGTCCTCGTAGGCAGGGCCAATGCCGCGTCCCGTAGTGCCTATCTTGTTGCTACCGCGCGCGACTTCGCGGGCGATATCGATTGCCTGATGGTAGGGCAGGATCAATGGGCAGGCCTCGGATATTTTGAGCCGCGGCTCGGCATCGATGCCGGCTGCCAGGAGTTCGTCAAGCTCTTTCATCAGGGCTTCAGGCGACAGCACGACGCCGTTGCCGATGTAGCAGGTGACGCCGCTACGCAGGATGCCGGAAGGCACCAAGTGCAGTACCGTCTTCTTGCCGCCGATGACCAGCGTATGGCCAGCGTTGTGTCCGCCCTGAAAGCGCACCACTCCCTGTGAGTGATCCGTCAGCCAGTCAACGATCTTGCCCTTGCCCTCGTCACCCCACTGGGTGCCGACAACCACGACATTTTTTGCCATTTCAGTTTTCCTTCAGGGATTCGATGATCCAGTGATTGCCGCTACGTACCAGGATCCGGTCGCAGCCGGCCTCGCGCCAAGTGCCCTCGTGACCCGGCAAAGCCAGCACCACGTGCTCGCCTTGCGCGCGCAGGCGCAAGGCCTCGGCGTGCAGGGTATCGTCTTCCGGCCATGGAGCGAGAATCGCACCGCGCGGTTCGCCGCTGGGCGACAACCGGGCCAGCTCACGCAAATCCATGGAAAAACCCGTGGCCGCGCGGGCGCGACCGTAAGCCCGGCCGAAATCGTCATAGCGACCGCCCAGCGCCACGGCGCCTGGACTGCCGGCACAATAGGCAGCAAAAACCACGCCGCTGTGATAATGGTATCCGCGCAGGTCGGCCAGATCAAAGCTCAAGGGCAAGTCGGCGAGGGCCTCGGCCAGGCGTCGCAGTTCGGACAGCGCCGCATCGATCTCGGGCAACGCGGGCAAGACCTGCGCCGCGCGATCCAGCATCCGCCGGTCGCCATAGAGTTCCGGCAGGGTCAGCAGCGCCGAACGGATCGGGTCGGCAAGGCCTGCGACCAGTTCGCGCACCGCCGGCAGGTCCTTGCCTTGCAGGGCGTCGAAAAGTTCCTCTTCGGCTTCCGGCGCCAGACCAGCCTGCCTGGTTAGCGCGCGAAAGACGCCGACATGGCCGAGGTCAAAGCGTGATGCGGCAATGCGGCAGAGGCCAAGCGCGGTGGCGAGCAGACGAATTGCCTCGATGTCGGCTTCCAGCCCGGCATGGCCGTAGAGTTCGGCACCGATCTGCAGGGGCTCGCGTGTGGCGTTGAAGCCGGCCGGCAGGGTGTGCAGCACGCTGCCGCAGTAGCAAAGCCTTGTGACCCCCTTGCGGTTGAGCAGATGGGCGTCAATGCGTGCCACCTGCGGCGTGATATCGGCGCGCACGCCCATGCTGCGACCGGAGAGTTGATCCACCAGCTTGAAGGTGCGCAAATCAAGATCGTGGCCGCTGGCGGTCAGCAACGAGTCGACGTATTCCAGCAGCGGCGGAATGACAAAATCATAGCCGTGGCGGGCAAATTCATCGAGCAGACTGCGCCGTAGAGCCTCGATACGCGTCGCATCATGCGGCAGCACGTCTTCAATCGCTTCAGGCAGGAGCCAGCGTCGATTTGCCATGACGGTCAGCGGAATACGGTAAGCAGGACGACACCGACCAACATCGAAGACAGGCCAATGAAGCGGATCTGCCCGTCGGTCAATTCGGTCACACGACGAAAGGTTTCCCGCCATACGCGCGGTGCGAGAAAGGGCAGGAGACCTTCGATCACCAGCATCAGCGCGAAAGCCAGCAGCAGGATATTGAGCATTGCAACCCGGTACCGACCCGAATTACTTGCCCTTACCGCTGCTCTTCAGATACTTGAAGAACTCGGAATTGGGCTCGATCACCATGAGGTCGCTCTTGTTCTTGAAACTGCTGCGATAGGCTTCGAGACTGCGATAGAAAGCATAGAACTCCGGATTCTCGCCGAAGGCACGGCCGTAGATTGCGGTTCCCTTGGCATCGCCCTCACCCTTGATCTTCTGCGCATCGCGATAGGCCTCGGCCAGAATCACCTCGCGTTGGCGGTCGGCATTGGCCTTGATCTTTTCGGCTTCCGCGGCACCCTCGGCGCGCAATTCATTGGCCACGCGCTTGCGCTCTGTTTCCATGCGCCGATAGACCGACTCGGACACTTCCGGCGGCAGGTCCACGCGCTTGAGGCGGACGTCGACAATTTCGACGCCGATGGCACGCATGTCGGCATCGGCCTTCTTCTTGACTGCAACCATGATGTCGTCACGGGCGCCGGAGACCACGTCATGCACCGTGCGCCGGCCGAACTCTTCGCGCAGGCCCGAATTGACGGTCTGCGACAGGCGCGTCTTGGCCAAGATCTCATCGCCTCCCACCGCGTTGTAGTAGGCCTTGACGTCGTGAATCCGCCACTTGACGAAAGAATCCACCAGCACCGGCTTCTTCTCGGCGGTAAGAAACCGTTCCGGCTCGGGCGAGTCCATCGTCAGGATGCGTTTGTCGAAAATCCGCACGTTCTGAATCAGCGGCCACTTGAACGCAAGACCCGGTTCGGACACCACCTCCTTGATTTCTCCGAGCTGGAAAATGATCGCAAACTGACGCTGATCGACCGTAAAGATCGTCATGGCGAACAGCGCCAGAAGGCCGAATATGAATGAAGCGATGAAAGACAAATGGCGCTGCATTAACGTTCTCCCCGCTCGCGTGAGCCGAGATTGCCGCGGCTGCGCGCATCACCCGGTGCTGAACGCTCGGTCTGCGGCGGCGCTTCCGGTGCGGCAACCACCGGCCCCGGGGCCACACCTCGCGGCACGACGGCGGTTTCCGCTGCCACCGGCGCAGCGGCAGTCGCTGCTGTCGCCTGCATCAGTTTGTCGAGCGGCAGATACAAGAGGTTGCCGGAGCCCTTGGCATCCAGCAGTACTTTGCTGGTATTGGCATAAATCTGCTGCACGGTTTCGAGATACATGCGGCTGCGGGTCACTTCCGGCGCCTTGCTGTACTCGGTGAGCACCTGCTTGAAGCGCGAGGCATCGCCTTCGGCGGTAACGATGATGCGCTGACGATAGCCGGTGGCCTCCTCCATCAAGCGCGAGGCAGCACCGCGCGCCCGGGGAATCACGTCATTGGCGTAGGCCTGTCCTTCGTTCTTCTGCCGCTCCCTGTCCTGCCCGGCCTTGACGGCATCGTCGAAGGCGGCCTGAACCTGTTCCGGCGGCTGGGTGCCCTGCATGCTGACCGAGCGCACCTGGATGCCCGTGTCGTAACGATCGAGAATGTCCTGAATCAGCTTTTGCGTATTCGCGGCGATCTGGTCGCGTCCCTCGTAGAGCACAAAGTCCATCTTGTTCTTGCCGACCACTTCGCGAATCGCGGTTTCCGCCGCCTGCATCACGGTATCGTCGGGATGGCGGTTGTTGAACAGGTAGGCCTTCGGGTCCTTGAGCAAATACTGCACGGCAAACAGGACGCTGACGATGTTCTCGTCGTCAGTCAGCATCAGTGCCTCCTTCGGCACCTTGTTCTTGTCCGAGCCACGATAGCCGACCTCGACTGTACGCACGCCGGTAAGATTGACAATCTCGTGGCTCTGGATCGGCCACGGCAAGCGCCAGCGCAAACCCGGCTCGGTGGATTCCTTGTAGCGCCCGAACTGGAGTACGACGCCGCGCTGGGAAGCATCGACAATGTAGAAGCTGCTACCCAACCAGATTGCGGCCACCAGCATCAGGATGATGCCGATGCCGCCGCCGAACTGTTTTGGACTGATCGATGGCATCCGGTTGCCGCCACCGCCACCGCTGTCACCCCCGCCACCGCCACCCTTGTTGCCGAACAAGCCGGACAAGCGGCGATTGAAATCGCGCCAGAGTTCTTCGAGGTCGGGAGGGCCTTGATTGCCGCCACCGCGCTTGCCGCCACCGGGCTGGTTGCCCCAGCCGTGGTCGTTTAGAGACATGAGAATTCCGGCGATCACGTTTGTTTGGTTTGGGTAGTAGAAGAAGGAGAAAGGCGTCAGGGAAAAATCATGCTGCGGCAGCGGAAAATTCGTCATGCCGACTCGCCACTTCAGCAAGAGCCTCACGCAGCAACGACACCCCGGCCCCGGTGCGGGCGCTCAAGCGAACAAGCGAAATGTTACCACAGTCATCACGCTCGATTCCGGGGCTTGCAGCGGTCAAGTCGACCTTGTTCCAGATCAGGATCTGCGGAACCTTCAGCGCCCCGATCTCTTTCAATACCGAGCCTACCGAAGCCATTTGCTGGTCGCGGTCGGGGCTGGCGGAATCAACCACATGCAACAGCAGATCGGCTTGCGCCGTCTCTTCCAGGGTGGCCTGAAAAGCCGCCACCAGGGCATGCGGCAGATCGCGAATGAAGCCGACGGTATCGGAAACTACAATCGGCCCGGCACCTTCGACAAACAGCCGGCGCGAGGTGGTATCCAGCGTGGCGAACAGCTGGTCGGCGGCATAGGCCCCGGCCTTGGTCAAGGCGTTGAACAGCGTGCTTTTCCCCGCATTGGTGTAGCCCACCAGCGAAATTGCCAGCACCTCGCCGCGGGTGCGCGCGCGCCGGCGCACTTCGCGCTGGCGCTCCAGCTGTTTCAGGCGATCCTTGAGCAGGGCGACACGCTTGCCCAGCAGGCGGCGATCGGTTTCAAGCTGCTTTTCACCGGGCCCGCGCAGGCCGATACCCCCCTTCTGCCGCTCAAGGTGAGTCCAGCCGCGTACCAGCCGGGTGGCCAGATGCTGCAATTGTGCAAGTTCGACCTGGAGCTTGCCCTCGTGGCTTTTGGCGCGCAGCGCGAAGATATCCAGAATCAGGCTGCTGCGATCGACCACGCGGCATTCCAGGGTGCGTTCGAGATTGCGCTGCTGACCCGGCGCAAGCTCGTGGTTGAAGACCACGACATCCGCCTGGTGCAGCCGCACGGCATCGCCTATCTCAGCCACCTTGCCCTTGCCGGCAAACAATGCCGGGTCCGGCCGCGATCGTTTTCCGGAAATTACCGCCAGCGGACGAGCGCGGGCACTGCCGACCAAAAGGTTGAACTCGGAAAGCCGCTCGGCAAAATCGCCCTCGCCGAAATCGAGTTGCACCAGAACGGCGTTTTCACCGCTGGCAGGACGCTCAAACATCAGGGCGATGCCTTCGTGGCAGGCGCCCGCTGCGGCAGGCAGCGGTCAATCGGGTTCGGCGTCAGCAGCAAAATTGACCGGGCGCGCTGGAACAACCGTCGAAATGGCGTGTTTGTACACCATTTGGGTCACCGTATTCTTGAGCAGAACAACATACTGGTCGAAGGATTCGATCTGGCCCTGCAACTTGATGCCATTGACCAGGTAGATCGAAACCGGAACGTGCTCACGACGCAACGTGTTCAGAAACGGGTCTTGTAGCATTTGCCCTTTATTACTCATGGTTGGTGATCCTTTTTAGTTATGGACTGCGCTGAACGCCGATAGGGCTGGCGTTAGCCTTTGCTGCAACTTCTTCTTCGAACTGGAGGTTTTTGAGTCAAATACTGTAATCGATTTCGCGGCGCCGTGCCATCAGCGCCGACTTTCACTTTTTTCGCGCCGCAGCTTTGACTTTGCTGGCCGATCTTCAGCGGCAAAGGGATTCTTGCTGGTCTTGTACTGAATGCGCAGGGGCGTGCCCTGAAGCTTGAAGGCCTCTAGAAAGTAGCGTTCCAGAAAGCGGGTATAGGAAGCCGGAATGTGCTCCAGGGCATTGCCGTGAATGACAATGATCGGCGGATTGCTGCCGCCTTGATGGGCATAGCGCAGCTTGGGACGAAAAGCCCCATGGCGCGGCGGCGTCTGCTTTTCGACGGCGGCAATCAGCACGCGGGTCAGCTTCGGGGTGGGCAGCTTGGCCATTGCTGCGGCGTAAGCCTTATCCACCGAGGACAGGATGCCGGCGATGCCCTTCCCTTTCAGCGCCGAAACGTAATGGACGCGGGCAAAGCCGAGGAAGTTCAGCTTGCGCGTGATGTCCAGCTTGATGCGCTCGCGGCGATAGTCATCCACCGCGTCCCACTTGTTCACTGCGACCACCAACGCCCGCCCGGCGTCGACCACGAAGCCGGCAATGTGTGCGTCCTGGTCTGAGATCTCCTGCGTGGCATCGACCAGCAGCACCACCACGTTGGCTTCCTCGACCGCCTGCAGGGTCTTGATCACCGAAAACTTCTCGATGGTCTCGAACACGCGCCCCCGGCGCCGCAGACCCGCGGTATCGATCAGGGTGTAGGCGCGGCCGTTGCGCTCGAACGGCACCTCGATCGCGTCGCGAGTGGTGCCCGGCATGTCGAAGGCGATCACGCGCTCTTCGCCGAGCAGGGTGTTGACCAGCGTGCTCTTGCCCACATTGGGCCGCCCGGCGATGGCAACTTTGGGGCCCGCGGCAGAATCGTCGGCTTCGCTCTCCTCGGGAAACGGCGCCAGCGCAAGCTCGACCAGTTCACGGACGCCCTCGCCGTGCTCGGACGAAATCACGCAGGGATCGCCGCAGCCGAGCTCATAGAACTCGGCGGCAACCACCGCACGATCCATGCCTTCGCCCTTGTTGGCGGCGAGCAGCAGCGGTCGCCCGCTCCGGCGCAACAGATCGGCAATCACCTTGTCCTGCGGCGTGAGGCCGGCACGCACGTCAACCACGAAGATCAGCACATCGGCTTCGGCAATCGCGGCCTCGGCCTGCAGTGCCATTTCGTGCACGATGCCTTCTTTCGCCTGCGGCTCGAAACCTCCCGTATCGACGACAAGATACGGCTTGCTGCCGAGCCGACCATGCCCGTAATGGCGATCCCGCGTCAGGCCCGGTTGGTCTGCCACCAGCGCATCGCGCGAGCGCGTGAGACGGTTGAACAAGGTCGACTTGCCCACGTTCGGCCGGCCGACGATTACCAGAGTAGGTTTCATCCTAGGCCAGTCCTGCCGGCAACCAAAGCTTGATGTGCAAGCGCGCCGGGCACGAGATTAACGAGCCTCCAGCGCATACAACCCGCCATTTGCCGTCTGCACCAACAGACCCGCACCGAAGCGCACCGGCTCCGCCCGCACGGCGCTGCCGTCGGTAGTGGCGCGCGCGGCAAAAGCGCCATCTTCTTGACGCAACAGGTGCACCACGCCCTGGTAATCCGCGACTGCAATCTGGTTACCCAGCGCCAGCGGACGCGACAAGCCACGGTTGGTCAGCTTGTCCTGCTTCCAGACACTGGCCCCGCTGTTGCGATCCAGTGCATGCACGGCGCCCTTGTCGTCGGCCACATAAACGTAGCGGGTGTCCATATCGACACCCGCGCTGGAGGACATGTCGCGCGACCAGAGGGTATTGCCGCTGTTGCTGTCAAAACAGGCAACGCGCCCCTGAAACGCGGCGGCGCACACGATACTGCCGCTGACCACCGGCGAACTGGTGACATCGGCAACGCGCTCCAGTTCAGTCGAGCCCTTGGGCAGGGCAACCGTCACTTCCCACACGGCCGCGCCGTTATTGTTGGCGATGGCAACCAGTTTGCCACCGGGGAATCCGGCGAGCGTGAGGCGTCCCGCCAGCACCACGCCCACATTCGAACGCAGCGAAAGCGTTGGCGTACTGCGCTGATAGACCCAGCGCCGCTTGCCGTCCACCGCGTCGAAGCCGAAAATGCGCGAATCGCCGGAACGAACGATGGCCAGTCCATCGGCCACGGCCGGCGCCGCCAGCACTTCGGAACTGACCCGCGCCTTCCATGTCTCGCGACCGGTCGCCGCATCAAAGGCCAGCACTTCGCCCTTGAGCGTGCCCACCACCACGAGTTTGCCGTCGCTGCCAACACCACCGGAAATCGGCTGCCCGGCGGCAATCCGCCAGACCTGACGCCCGCCATCGAAGCGTGCCACGGCGCCGTCGCGCGCCGCCGCATACACGCTATCGCCCACCACCGCAGGCGAAAACGTGAATTCACCCGCGCTACCGACGCCGGCCTGCCACACGCTGCGCAGTTCGCCAGTAGTCTGGATGGCAGCAAGCTCCGTTGGCTTGACCTTGGGCGTACTGGAACTGAAGGGATTGAGCTTCTCGACTGTCGAACAGGCACCCAGCAGCAGCGCGGAAGCCACAGCCAGTAGCGGCAGTGACACGGGTTTCACTTGGCCGCCCCAAGCGCGTCGCGTTTGGCCTGGACGACTTCCTTGTAGCCGCTACGCTGCCTGGCTTCATCGTCCTTGGCCAGAGCGTCGAATTTTGCCAGCGAAAGATCATAAGCATTGCGTGCCTCGGCGGCTTTGCCCTGAGCGGCAAAGACGTCGCCGCGCAGTTCCGCGAAGCGCGGCGCAAATCCGGCGACCGGCTCGGCGGCAAGCTGCTTCAGGGCTTCGTCGTAGGCCTTGTCGTCGAGCATCACGGCCGCCAGTCGAAGCCGGGCCAGTTCGCGCAAGCCGGGGTCCTTGGCATTCTCTGCAGCCCAGGCAAGCTGCACACGGGCATTCTTTGTATCGCCCGCAGCAACCTGCGTGCGCGCCGCCACTAGCGCACCCATGCCGGCATAGGACGTGGCAGAGTACTTGTCGATCAACTCGCCGGCCAGTTCGCGCGCGCGCTTGGCACCTTCTGCATCGGCTCCGGTTGTTTGCAGACGGGAGAACAGCGCCGATGCCTGCGCGGCCTGCTGGCGCTGCCACCAGTTCCAGCCCTGCCACCCGGCCAACGCCAACGCCACCGCGACCAGAATCCCGGTCACCAGATTGCCGTACATCTTCCACCAGGTTTTCAGCTCGTCGAGCTGTTCCTGTTCTTCCAGGTCATAGGTTGCCATTGTCGTCTTCCATGGGGAAAAGAATATCGCCGAGATGATCGGCCAGTGCATCGAAATTCACGCGAACCTGCGCCGGCGGATGATCGAAGCCCGAGCGCAGGAGTTTGACGCTTACCGCTTCGGCCGCCGTCTCGTCATCGCCGACTATCAACGCAATCTGCGCGCCGGAACTGTCGGCCTTTTTCATTTGCGACTTGAAGCTGCCGCCGCCGCAATGCAGATGGATCGCAAATCCAGCACTGCGCAGGTGTTCGGCGACGCGAAAGGCAAAGCGGCCGGCGGCCTCGCCCTGATGCACGAGGTAGGCATCGGGTGCCGGAGGTTCATGGCGATGACCCTGATCCTGCCACAGTGCCAGCAAGCGCTCGATGCCCATGGCGAAACCGCAGGCCGGCGCAGGTTTGCCGCCGAGCTGTGCGACCAGCCCATCATAACGGCCGCCGGCACAGACGGTGCCCTGCGCTCCGAGTTCATCGGTCACCCACTCGAACACGGTCAGGTTGTAATAGTCCAGCCCACGCACCATGCGCGGATTGATGCGGTACGGAATCGCGGCGTCCTTGAGCAGTTGCTGGACGCCCTCGAAGTGCTTGAGGGATTCGGTGCCGAGATAATCGATCAGCTTCGGCGCCGCTTCAACCAGGGCCTGCATTGCCGGATTCTTGGTATCCAGTATGCGCAGGGGGTTGCTGTGCAGGCGGTTCCGGGCATCGGTATCAAGCTCGTCATGATGCTGCTCGAGATAGACCAGCAGATCGGCGCGATGACGCGCGCGCTCCTCGCTCTGACCGAGTGAATTGATTTCGAGGCGTATGCCGTCGAGTCCGAGGTCGTCCCACAGCCGGGCGCACATCGCGATCTGCTCGGCATCGATATCCGGCCCGGCAAAGCCCATTGCCTCCACACCTACCTGATGGAACTGGCGATAGCGTCCCTTTTGCGGCCGCTCGTGGCGGAACATCGGTCCCATGTACCACAGCCGCTTGGGACCATCGTAGAGAAGATTGTGCTGGAGCACGGCGCGCACGCAGGACGCCGTGCCTTCCGGGCGCAAGGTCAGGCTTTCGCCGTTCAAGGCATCCTCGAAGGAATACATTTCCTTTTCGACAATATCGGTGACTTCACCAATCGCGCGGGCAAACAACGGCGTCGGCTCGACCATCGGCATGCGGATCGGACGGTAGCCATAGGCGCGCAACCAGTCGCGCACGGCTTCCTCGAACTGCTCCCAGAGTTCGGCTTCGACCGGCAGGATGTCATTCATGCCGCGAACGGCTTGCAATGTTTGAGTCATAAAATCTTCTGTCACAGAGATCCCAGAGGGCACGGAGAAAGGCGTCTTCCCTTGTGATCGCTGTGTCCTCTGTGGCTAATGGCTTTGCCTTTCGGGGTATGTTTTCTTTACATAGTCGTCAACAATCTGACGAAATTCCGCTGCGATATTTGCGCCGCGCAACGTGATCACGCGCTCGCCATCCACATAGACCGGGGCCACGGGGGCTTCGCCGGTGCCGGGCAGCGAGATGCCGATGCTGGCGTGCTTGCTTTCGCCGGGGCCGTTCACCACGCAGCCCATCACGGCCAGCGTCATGTTCTCGACCCCGACTCGGGCCAGGCGCCATTCCGGCATGCGCGCACGCACATGATCCTGGATGTCCTGGGCAAGTTCCTGAAACACCGTGCTGGTTGTTCGGCCGCAGCCGGGACAGGCCGCCACCAGCGGAGTGAAGGCGCGCAGGCCCATGGTTTGCAGGATTTCCTGGGCGACGATCACTTCGCGCGTGCGGTCGCCGTTGGGTTCTGGCGTCAGGGAGACGCGGATCGTGTCGCCGATGCCTTCCTGCAGCAGCACGCTGAGCGCCGCGGTGGAGGCAACGATGCCCTTGCTGCCCATCCCCGCTTCGGTCAGCCCCAGATGCAGCGGATAGTCGCAGCGCGCCGCGAGTTCGCGATAGATCGCAATCAGATCCTGCACGCCGGAGACCTTGCACGACAGCACGATGTGATCGCCGGCCAGACCCAGCTGTTCGGCACGTGCCGCGGATTCGAGAGCGGAAGTCACCATCGCCTCGCGCATGATCTCGGTGGCATCCTTGGGTTCCGGGCGCTTGGCGTTTTCGTCCATGATGCGCGCGAGCAGCGACTGATCAAGGCTGCCCCAGTTCACCCCGATGCGAATCGGCTTGTCGAACCGGCAGGCAATTTCGATCAACTGGGCGAACTGCTCGTCGCGCTTCGCGCCCTTGCCCACATTCCCGGGATTGATGCGCAGCTTGGCCAGAGCCTCGGCACAGGCCGGATGCTCTGCCAGCAGTTTGTGCCCGTTGAAGTGGAAGTCGCCGATCAGCGGCACATCGACGTTCATTTGCGCCAGGCGCTCGCGAATCTTCGGCACGGCAGCGGCAGCCTCGCGCGTATTGACCGTTATGCGGACCAGTTCCGAACCGGCGCGCGCCAGTTGCGCCACCTGCATCGAGGTCGCAAACACATCCTCGGTATCGGTGTTGGTCATCGATTGAATGACGATCGGCGCCGTACCGCCAACGCCGACTTTCGCCACCATGGCGAGACGACTTGCGCGCCGCGCCGGCAGAACTCCGTGCATCTCGCTCATTCCAGGCTGAACCGGGCGACTTCTTCGCGGGTGTACGGTTTCAGATCGATGCTGCGCTCACCCATGAACAGACGAACGCCGGATGCCTTGCCGATCCAGACTTGAAAAGGTGGCTTGCCCTCGACATTCTGACGGGTACCCGCCGGATACTCGCCGACGAACACGATTTTCTGTGCGGCGTCGCGGATCTCGATCCAGGAACGATCATCGAACTCGACGCGCAAACCGGCGAATGGAGGCGAACCGGCGGTAACGTCGGCGCCGGCCGGCTCATTCCCGGCAACCACCGCTGGCGCGGGCGCAAGTACCGGTACCACCGCGGAAGCCACGACTGGATTGGGCGACACCCCGGCAGAACTGGCGTCCACGCCGAGCAAGCGCCGTGTCATGCCCTCATCGCCGGACAAACTCGCATACCAGTACCCGGCCAGTGCCAGGAGCAGGATGGCGGCCCCGGCGGCAATCAACTTGAGCGGAACGCGCTCGAAGATCGTGGGCTGCTCGGCTTCACCCATGTTGGCGGGCGGACGCACATCGGCCTCGGGAACCGGTACAGCCGGTTCAAGCTGCGCCAGCAGGGGCGTGGCATCGAGCTTGAGAAACTTGGCATAGTTGCGAACCAGGCCGCGCACCGCAGTGGAGCCTGGCAGGCTGGCGTAGTCATCCCGTTCCAGTGCCTCGATCTGGCGCGCGCTGAAGCGGATCACGTGCACCACATCGGCAATTGACTGACCGCGCGCCTCCCGCGTCCGGCGCAAGATCAATCCCGGCGTGTCCGACTCGACCGGCACGGCAGCCTCTGTCACCTCAGCCGGTAACGCGTCGATGAATTCGGTGTCCAGACTTTCAGTCACTCGTGCTTCACTCATAGTGCCCCTGAGTCAGCAAGCGCTGTTCCGGGGACCCAGGAAACCGGCGACGCAGCTGCGACGCGTAGCGGGCCTCGGCCTCGCGGTTACCCAATTTGCGCTCGATGCGCAAGGCCAGCCACATCACCTCGGCGGTGGGCTCCATCATTCTTTCGATATCCGTCGCCCACTGCCGGGCTTCGCTGTGGCGCCCCTGCCGGTAGGCTATATCGGCCAACCAGTACAGCGCCTGAGTGTTGGTTGGAGACAGGCGCAAGGCAGTCAATAGGTAGTCTTCGGCGGCCTTGTCATTCTTCAGGCGCACGGAACAAACGCCCGCGTTGGTGTAAGGCTTGGTCGGCGTCGTATACAACGGGTTCCTGGCCGCCGCCATGAAGTAGCTTATCGAGCCCTGTTCGCGACCGTTCTGACAGAGGAACCAGCCGTAGTTGTTGCTGATTTCCGGATCGCCAGGGGCCAAACTCAAGGCTTTTTGAAAATTATCCTCTGCCAGTCGTGCTTCGTTGAGCACCATGTGCGTCAGGCCCAGCAGGTTGTATGCCGGCGCGTAGTTCGGGTCAGCCGAGAGTGCGGTGCGCGCCTCCTCGAGGGCAATCGCCGCACGGCCATCGAGCATGTACAGCGACCCCAGTTCGGTATGTACCTTGGCCCTCTGCCGCTGCTCGCTTTCCGCCGGCTGCGCCGAGACGGCCTGCTGAGCTCCTGGCCCGGAACCGGACCCGATCGCCGTGCAACCCGCCAGCAGGAACGCCATCCATAAAGCAACAATGATCTTGTTCATAGGTGCAGTTCGACTCCAGCAGAAGTGGTAGCCGGCCCCGCGGCCGCGCCAACGCCACGCAATACGCGCCGCGATCTATCCTGCACCTGGCCCGCCAGTTGCCCGCAAGCGGCATCGATGTCCTCGCCGCGCGTCTTGCGCGTAGTGGTAACGATACCGCCATTGATCAAGATAGAGGCAAAGCGCCTGACCCGCTCGGCTGGCGAGCGATGAAAGCCGGAAGCCGGGAAGGGATTGAAAGGAATCAGATTGAACTTGCAGGGAACATCCCGCACCAGATGCAAGAGCGCGCGCGCATCGGCATCGCTGTCATTGACGCCGTCGAGCATCACGTACTCGAAGGTGATGAAATCGCGCGGCGCATGGACCAGATAGCGCTGGCATGCGGCCATCAGTTCGGCCAGAGGATACTTGCGATTGATCGGCACCAGTTTGTCGCGCAGCCCATCGGTCGGGGCATGCAGTGAAACCGCCAGCGCCACCGGACAGGCCGCGGCCAGTCGGTCCATGGCCGGCACAATGCCCGAGGTAGACACCGTAACGCGCCGCCGCGACAGGCCATAGGCATTGTCATCCAGCATCAGGCGCAGCGCCGGCACCAGATTATCAAAGTTGGCCAGCGGCTCGCCCATGCCCATTAGCACGACGTTACTGATGATCCGGTCGCCGCAATTGCCGCCCGTCGGGTCACGGCCCAGCGCACGGTTCGCCTGCCAAAGCTGGCCGATGATCTCGGCCGTGCTCAGGTTTCTGTTGAAGCCCTGGCGACCGGTAGAGCAAAACGCGCATTCGAGCGCGCAACCGGCTTGCGAAGAGATGCAGAGCGTACCGCGGTCATCCTCGGGGATGAAGACAGTTTCCACCGCATTGCGGTTGCCGACATCGAACAGGAACTTGCGCGTGCCATCATCCGCCAGTTTGTCGCTGATAGTCGGCGGTGGCGATACGGTGGCTGTGGCGATCAGCTTCTCACGCAGCGACTTGGCGATGTCGGTCATCGCATTGAAGTCGCTCTCCCCGAAATGATGTATCCAGCGCAACACCTGGCGCGCGCGAAAGGGCTTCTCGCCCTGTTGCGCGAACCAGTCCGTCAGGCCTTCGGCATCGAAATTGAGGAGGTTGACCGTCATTACCAATTAACGCGAATAAACGTTCAGCGCAGGGAAGAAATAGGCGATTTCGACCGCCGCGGTTTCCGCTGCATCGGAGCCATGCACGGCATTGGCCTCGATGCTGTCGGCGAAATCGGCGCGGATGGTGCCCGCCTCGGCCTTTTTCGGATCGGTGGCGCCCATCAGATCGCGATTCTTCGCAACGGCGCCTTCACCTTGCAACACCTGGACCATGACCGGGCCCGAAATCATGAATTCGACCAGATCCTTGAAGAAGGGACGCTCTTTATGCACCGCGTAGAAACCCTCTGCTTCCTGGCGCGAGAGATGGATCATGCGCGCGGCAACAATCTTGAGACCGTTCGTCTCGAAGCGGGAATAAATCTTGCCGATCACGTTCTTTGCAACTGCATCGGGTTTGATGATCGACAGGGTGCGTTCGACAGCCATTACTTTCTCCAGAACAGGTTGGACTACAAGTCTTGATCAGCCATCCCACCAGGGGATACCGCCCGCAGCGAGGTGCTGCGGACATAAAAGGCTAACTTGATATTTTAACTCAGTTTCCTGGGTGGAACCGGGCTTGCACCCCTTGTTCCGCCACAAAAAAACAAAGGCCCGGCATCACCGGGCCTTTGTCGCTGACACACCAAACCGCTACATCATGCCGAGGTACTTTGGGAACCAGATCGACAAACCGGGCCAGTAGGTGACCACCAGCAGAAAACCGAGCATGGAGAGCAGCCACGGCCAGACCGCGACAGTCAACTCGGTAATCCCCATCTTGGTAATGCCGGAAGCCACATAGAGGTTGAGTCCGACTGGCGGATGACACATCCCGACCTCCATGTTCACCACCATGATGATGCCGAAGTGCACCGGATCAATTCCCAGTTTGATCGCCACCGGGAACAGGATCGGCGCAAAGATCAGCACGATCGACGACGGCTCCATGAAGTTTCCGGCGAGGAGCAGGATGACATTGCAGGCGAGCAGGAAGGTGATCATCCCCAGCCCGTGGCCCAGCATCCAGTCAGCCAGCGCCTGCGGAATGTTCT
Organism: Sulfuritalea sp.; assembly: GCA_023229685.1. GTDB lineage: Bacteria > Pseudomonadota > Gammaproteobacteria > Burkholderiales > Rhodocyclaceae > Sulfuritalea. The sequence goes on along the minus strand of JALNYT010000004.1, from coordinate 92,318 downwards.
CGTTGGTCATGATGAACGAGAAGAGCACGGCGTTAGTGATGATGTAGAGCAACATCGCCGACATGTTGGCCGAGTTGAGCAGCACTCGCGGAACATCCCTGATGCTCAAGTCCTTATAGACGAACACGGCGACAAAGAAGGCATACACAGCGCTCATTGCTGCCGCCTCGGTCGGCGTGAACATGCCGGTGTAGATGCCGCCCATGACAATCACGATCAGCAACAAACCCCAGACCGACTCGCGAAATGCCTTCAGGCGCTCGGCGAAAGTGGCCTTGGTAAGCCGCGGATAGTTGAACTTCCTCGCGCGGTAGTAGGTCACCCCGCCCAAGACGCACGCGAGGGCGATCCCGGGCACGACGCCGGCCATGAACAAGGCGCCGACCGAGGTATTGGTTGCCACCGAGTACATGACCATCACGATCGACGGCGGGATCAGGATGCCGAGTGCGCCCGAAGTCGTGATGACGCCGGCGCCGAACTTGTTGGGAAAACCCGCTTTGACCATTGCCGGCAGCAGGATCGAGCCGATCGCCACCACGGTCGCCGGTGAAGACCCCGAAATCGCTGCGAACAAGGCACAGGCAAGCACGCCTGACAGGCCGAGGCCGCCGTACCAGTGGCCGACCATCGACGACGCGAATCTGATCATGCGTTTCGCCACCCCGCCGTGGGTCAGAAAATTGCCGGCGAGAATGAAGAACGGGATGGCCATGATCTCGAACTTCTCGATACCGGTGAACAGTTTCAGAGCAACCGACTCCAGCGGTACCTGCGTAAACATGAACAGAAAACTGAGTACGGTGAGGCCAAGGGAAATCGAGATTGGCATCCCGGTCAGCATGAGCACCAGCAGAAGGGAAAAGACGATTGCAGCATTCATTTCGGCTCGCCCCCCTTGTTGTCTTGACGCCGCTCGGTGCCGACCATCGGATGCTCGGGATCCAAGTCGTGCGCATGCAGGTTGTCGTCCATCGCGTACACATCCACTTCAATCGCAAGCGGCTCCACCTCATCGAGGCCATCGACGTGGCCGTGGTCGTGGTGCGGCAGATCACCGGTCTTGAGGAAATTAACCAGGACCTGCAAAAACCGGAAACACATCAGGCCGGTACCCAGCGGAATCGCCGAATAAACCATCCAGGTCGGCCATTCGAGATCCGGCGTCGTCGGCCCTTCCGGAATATCGCCGAAGGGGCTGCCGGTCAGGCTCAGGAAAGCGTGATGGGCACCGTTCTCCCAGACAAAGTTGGCTCCGAGTGTTCCCACGATCCCGGTGAAGGTCGCGCCGGCGAGCAAGCCAAAGATGATGAATTTGCGGCGCATCTTTTCGTCGAGTCGGTTGATCAACACATCGACCCCGACGTGAATGCCGGTACGCACGCCGTAGGCGGCGCCAAACTTGGCCATCCAGACGAACATGATGATGGTCAGTTCCTGCGCCCAGCTCAGATTGATCGTCAGGAGCCAGTCCTGCAGGCCTGGAATACTCGCACTGGCCGCGTAGCGATGGACGACGGCGACGAAAATGATCAGCGTCGCGGCCCCCATGAGGAAGGTGATTATCCATTCCTCAAGATGATCAAGATATTTCATGGACAAAGCTCCCCCGCCTTGGCGAAATGTCTGCTGGACTTAGTGTTGTGTGACAAGCGCCCGCCGACGCGCGCGTCGGCGGGATGCTACTGTCAGCCTACAGCTTGCTCGGGTCGAAGCCGCCCGTTTCTTTGTAGATGGATTGCAGCAGATCCTTGCCGACGCGGTCAGCCATCTTCACGTGCACCACCGCCATCGCCTTCTTGAAGGCCAGTTTCTCTGCACTGGTAGGCACATAGACGGTTGTTTTGCCACTCTTTTTGACACCTTCAAGCGCCAGATCGTTTTCTTCCTGGGCGATCTTGTTGGCGTAGGCTGTGGCTTCCTTCATGGCCTGCTCCAGTTGCCCGCGAATATCCGCCGGCAAACCCTCCCAGAATTTCTTGTTAACCACCACGGCGTAGCCGAGATAACCGTGCTCGGTCAAGGTCAGATATTTCTGAACCTCATGCATTTTCTGGGTGTAGAGATTCGAGATCGGGTTCTCCGTACCATCCACGACGCCGGTCTGCAGGGCCTGATAGACCTCGGAGAACGCCATCACCTGAGGCAAGCCACCAACCGCGCGAATCTCCTCTTCGAGTACCTTCGACGACTGGATGCGCAGCTTCTTGCCCTTGAGATCCGCCGGGGTCCTGATCGGCGTGTTGGCGGAAAAGGACTTGAAGCCATTGTCCCAAAACGCTAGGCCCTTGATGCCCCTGGGTTCCAGTTTGGCCAGCAGGGACGCACCGATCGGGCCCTGCGTAACCCTGTGCAACTCGGCCGTGTTGTCAAAGATGTAAGGGAAATCGAAAACCTCGAATTCCTTGACGCCGAGCGGGCCGAATTTGGCCAACGATGGCGCCAGCATCTGCACGGCGCCGAGTTGCAGCGCCTCCATCTCTTCCTTGTCCTTGTACAAGGCGCTGTTGGCATAAACCTCGACCTTGACCTTGCCCTTGGTCAGTTCCCCGGCCCTCTTGGCGAAGAAGACCGACGCGTTGCCCTTGGGCGTATCGGCAGCGACCACATGACTGAATTTGATCACGATCGGCGCCTGCGCCATCGCAATCGCGGAAAAAGTCGCTGCCACAAGGCCTACGAATAATGTGCGAATCTTCACTTTTTATCCTCCTGTTGATTATCTGTGTACGCAAGGCTACCACTGCGCACGACGCGGTGGCGCGAATTCTCCCCGGCTGCCCCCCGCCTGACTATTGTGGATTTCCGCAAACATCTGCCCAGGGCGATCAGGCGAGCTAACATCACGGCATGGCATCTTCGACACCCTCATCTCCCGGGGAGCGCATCAGCCGCTGGCGCTGGCGCTGGCTGTGGATATTGCCGCGGCTGGCGTTTATCCTGTTCGTCGGGGGTGTTGCTCTCCTGCTGTGGACGTCTGACCGCGCTGACAAGGAGGAAAGGCACGCGACACTGATCAGCGACATACTTTGGCTGGAGCAGAACCTGCGTTTTCATCTGACCCGCAACGAGGAACTGCTCGGGCGCATCGATCAAGCCCATACCGCCAATGCAGCGGCCTTCGAATCCTATGCCCACACCTTGTTTGGCTACGAAAGCGGCCTGCGGCAACTGATCTGGCTGAGTACCGACGGGACCGTGCGATTGGCGCATCCAGCCGCCATGGACCCCAGCCTGGTTGGCGACGCGGGAGAAGCCGTCCCTTCCCGACAAAGCTTTGGTCTGGCGCGCTCACTCGCGAAACCCGTCTACAGCAAAGCCTATCCGTATTTCACCAACGACTGGCAGTTCGAGGTACACGTTCCGGTCTCCCGCGAGGGCAGAATTGTCGGCGTCGCCGTGGGCGTCTACCGGATTCGCGATCTACTCAGCGACAGCGTGCCATGGTGGCTGGCCGAGCGTTATCGGATCAGCGTCATCGGGGACTCCGGCAAGGTGCTTGGAACGCGCTCCAAAGTCGAGTCCACCGTGACCGAAGAAGGCTATCAAGTCGCCTTTGACCCACCCGGATGGGGGCTCGCGCTGCACGCCGTCCCCTACCATGCACCACGGCCTCTGGCCAGCCTGCTTCTGTCGGGTAGCCTGGTCATTCTCGCGATCATCGTTCTGTGGAGCCTCTGGATTCTTCGCCGTCATGTACTGCGCCGCCAGGCTGTGGAGGAACAGTTGCGTCAGGAACACGCATTCCGCAAGGCAATGGAAGACTCTCTCGACACCGGAATGCGGGCCCGAAACCTGGATGGCGAGATCATCTACGTCAACCCGGCCTTCTGTCGCATGGTTGGCTGGTCCGCGGCCGAACTGATCGGCCGCCGGCCGCCGATGCCCTACTGGGCCGACGACTATCTCGACGAAACCCGTGCCCTCCATGATAGCGTTCTGGCGGGAGAGGGCCCGGGAGAGGGTTTCGAGCTAAAGCTCAAGCGCCGCAACGGCGAGACGATCGACGTGCTGATTCACGAAGCACCCTTGATCGATGCGCGCGGGCGGCATTCCGGCTGGATGGGATCGATGGTGGATATTACGGAGCGAAAACAGGCTGAGGAACGCGCACGCCAGCAGCAGGATCGCCTGCAATCGACTGCGCGTCTGGTCGCGATGGGCGAAATGGCATCGAGTATTGCGCATGAGTTGAACCAGCCCCTGGCTGCAATCTCGAGCTACTGCACCGGAGCGGCCAACCTGCTGCGCAGCGACACCCCGGCCGCAGAAGTTCTACCGGCGCTCGACAAGGCGGTGGAACAGGCGCGGCGTGCCGGGCAAGTCATCCGCCGCGTTTACGGCCTCGCTCGCCACAGCGAGGATCGCTTCGAATTGATCCGTCTGGAAGAGCGCATCGACGACGCCCTGGCTCTGATGGAAGTCGATATCCGTCAGAATGGCATCCGTGTCGTTCTCGACTTTCAGGCACGCCCACTGGTCGAAGGTGATCCGGTGCTGCTTGAACAGGCGCTGTTCAACCTGTTCCGCAACGCGGTTGAATCAATGCGGGATACTGCCCCCGATCAACGACAGATCGGCATCACGCTGACCTGTGCCGACCGCTACGCCCTGCTGACGATAGCCGATCGCGGCTGCGGGATTGCCGCCAATGTTGCCGACAAGCTGTTCGATCCACTATTCACGACCAAGACTGAAGGCATGGGCATGGGGTTGGCAATCTGCCGTTCGGTGGTGGAAAATCACCGGGGCCGCCTCTCTTTTGAACCCAATCCGGGAGGAGGAACGGTGTTCCGCATTCTGTTACCCATGGCTTCCCAATGAGCAGTACCACTACGCACATTGTCGATGATGATCCAGCCGTGCGCGATGCACTGCAATGGTTGTTGCAGTCGCGCGGCGTTTCATCGCGAACATGGGAATCCGCCAGCGACTTTCTCGCCTTCGCCCGTCGCGACCTCTGCGGCTGCCTGCTGCTCGACGTGCGGATGCCCGGAATGAGCGGCATCGAGCTGTTTGACCGGCTGCGGGCCCTGCGTTGCCGCCTGCCGGTAATATTTCTTACCGGACACGGCGATGTGCCGATGGCTGTTCAGGCCCTGAAGGACGGCGCCTTCGACTTTATTGAAAAGCCGTATGACGACAATGCACTGGTCGACAAAGTACTGGCGGCGATCGTTCAAGACACAAAGCGCAGCGCCAGGGACGACTCGATGCTGTTGATGGAGCAGAAACTGTCCCAGTTGACACAGCGCGAGCAGGATGTAATGCAGAGGATTCTCGCCGGCAAGCTGAACAAGGTGATCGCCGACGAACTCGGGATTGCAATGCGCACCGTCGAAGTTCATCGCTCCCGCATTTTTGAAAAGATGAAAGTCCGCTCTGCGGTAGAGTTGTCGCAGATGCTCAATTTGCTTGCGGACAAGTCGGAAAGCTAAGCCAACTTTTTGAAGTGGAGCCGGCCCGCCTCGCACCACAGGGCATAGCGCCCTAATTCAATTCGTGGATGCCGATCGTTGCCCGCGGTCTGCAACTGGCGCACGAACTCATTTAGCCGGCGCTCGTCAGGCGGCTGCGCGTGATGCCAGGTCAGCATGGCCCGCAACAGGTTTCTGGCACGAGCGTCAGGCAGTTCACGGAACAAGCTCAGGGGCAGGGGAAATTCAGGCGGATTGTCTTTAAGATCCAAAGCGGCGAGATCTTCAAGCAATGAATCGGCCTCGCTAAAGCGAGAAGCCGCGGCCGCCAGTTGCGCGCCGGCTCTGGGGAAGCGGGACGTGATAGCAGGCAGAATCTGGTGTCGCAAAAAGTTCCGCGTGTATCGGCGATCGGCGTTGCTCTCATCCTCGATCCAAACCAGCCGACACGATCGAGCGTAGGCAAGCAACGCGTCGCGCGGAAGGCCCAATAGCGGGCGCAAGACGCGGCCTCTTGATTCGGGCATCGCAGCGGCTCCGCGCACGCCCGTGCCGCGCAGCAGGTTATGCAGTACGGTTTCCGCCTGGTCGTCAGCGTGGTGTGCAAGAAGGATCCAGTCGGCGGGATGGTCAGCGAGCGCCTTGTGACGCACCCGTCGCGCCGCCGCTTCCACGCCTTCACCGGTACCTGACGGCACGTCAACACGCAGTACCGTCAATGGAACGTCCATTCCCTGACAGACCTGCGCACAGGATCCGGCCCAGAGGTCGGCATTGGCGCTTAGCCCATGGTGGACATGCAGCGCTGACAGATCGAAGTCCGCAGTTCGCGCCAGGCAATGCGCGGCGTGCAGTAGCACTGTCGAATCGAGCCCGCCGGAAAAGCCGACCACGGCGGACTGCCTCCGCCTGACATAGCGGACAAGACAGGCGCCAACAGCCTGCAAGACCGAATCAGTGAATGGCTTGTTCCTTGAATCGACCATAACTCATCAGGCGCTCGAAGCGCCGCTCGATGAGCTCGCTTGTCGACAAGCCGGCAAGTTGCTTAAGCGCTTCCTGCAGGGACCTTTTGACACTCTGCGCAACAAGTCGATAGTCACGATGGGCACCGCCGACTGGCTCGTTGATGATGCGGTCAATCAATCCCAGCGACTTGAGTCGAGGTGCCGTGATGCCCATTGTCTCGGCAGCATCACCTGCGCGCTCAGCGCTTTTCCACAGAATCGATGCGCAACCCTCAGGCGAGATTACGGAATACGTTGAGTACTGCAGCATCGCCACCACATCCGCAACGGCAATTGCCAACGCACCTCCCGACCCCCCCTCGCCAATCACAGTGGCAATCAGGGGCACTTTCAACTCGGTCATGACAGCCAGATTGCGTCCGATCGCCTCCGACTGCCCTCGTTCTTCTGCATCGATGCCAGGATAAGCGCCGGGAGTATCGACAAAGGTAAAGATCGGAAGCCCGAATTTCTCGGCCAAGCGCATCAGGCGCAAGGCCTTGCGATAGCCTTCGGGGCGGGGCATGCCAAAATTTCGCTGGATCTTTTCCTTAGTATCTCGGCCCTTCTGGTGGCCAATCACCATGCAGGACTGGCCATTGAATCGCGCCAATCCCCCAACGATGGCGTGATCATCGGCGTAATTTCGGTCACCGTGAAGTTCCTCGAAGTCGGTGAACACCAACCCCAAGTAGTCCAGGGTATATGGCCGTTGAGGATGGCGAGCCACCAAGGCGCATTGCCACGGAGTGAGCTTGGCGTATATCTCCTTCGTCAGACTCTGACTCTTCGCATCGAGACGGGAGATCTCCTCCGATATATCGACAGCCGAGTCGTCTTGGACGAAACGCAATTGCTCGATCTTCGCTTCAAGTTCCGCGATCGGCTGTTCGAATTCCAGAAAGCTCGTTTTCATGGGTGCATTTTAGCAGTCAGTAGCAGCATCGAGCGAGCCAACGGCGCTCAGCCCGAACGTGCAAATCCATCAAAGTGGCGTCTTGACTTTTTTGGGCGCCGCCAAAGCAAAAACCCCCTCCGGTAATCCGGAGGGGGTTTGCTGTGGGGAGTCTGGCGTTGACCTACTTTCTCACACGGTAAAGTGCAATATCATCGGCGCGGTCCCGTTTCACGGTCCTGTTCGAGAAGGGAAGGGGTGGTTCCAAGACGCTATGGACACCAGACTTAAAGGGGGTGCTGCGGGATGGGGCGATGAAGCCTTGGGCCGAAGCACATGATTCGGGAGAAGTAAGGAATGGGGTGTGATTGTGTTGTCTTTGGTTACTGCTTATAGACAAAGGCTCGGATGCAGCATTGAGCTCAATGTTATAGGGTCAAGCCTCACGGGCAATTAGTATCAGTTAGCTTAACGCATTGCTGCGCTTCCACACCTGACCTATCAACGTCCTGGTCTTGGACGACCCTTCAGGGGGGTTGAACCCCCGGGAAATCTCATCTTGAGGCGAGTTTCACGCTTAGATGCTTTCAGCGTTTATCTCTTCCGGATTTAGCTACCCGGCGATGCCACTGGCGTGACAACCGGTACACCAGAGATCCGTCCACTCCGGTCCTCTCGTACTAGGAGCAGGCCCCCTCAAATTTCCAGCGCCCACGGCAGATAGGGACCAAACTGTCTCACGACGTTTTAAACCCAGCTCACGTACCACTTTAAATGGCGAACAGCCATACCCTTGGGACCGGCTACAGCCCCAGGATGTGATGAGCCGACATCGAGGTGCCAAACTCCGCCGTCGATATGAACTCTTGGGCGGAATCAGCCTGTTATCCCCAGAGTACCTTTTATCCGTTGAGCGATGGCCCTTCCATACAGAACCACCGGATCACTATGACCTGCTTTCGCACCTGCTCGACTTGTGGGTCTCGCAGTCAAGCCTTCTTTTGCCATTGCACTATGAGCACGATGTCCGACCGTGCTTAGAAGACCTTCGTACTCCTCCGTTACTCTTTGGGAGGAGACCGCCCCAGTCAAACTGCCTGCCATGCACGGTCCCCGATCCGGATTCACGGACCAAGGTTAGAACCTCAACGACACCAGGGTGGTATTTCAAGGTTGGCTCCGCGCGATCTAGCGACCACGCCTCACAGCCTCCCACCTATCCTACACAAGTCCCGTCAAAGTCCAATGCAAAGCTACAGTAAAGGTTCATGGGGTCTTTCCGTCTAGCCGCGGGTAGATTGCATCTTCACAAACATTTCAACTTCGCTGAGTCTCAGGAGGAGACAGTGTGGCCATCATTACGCCATTCGTGCAGGTCGGAACTTACCCGACAAGGAATTTCGCTACCTTAGGACCGTTATAGTTACGGCCGCCGTTTACCGGGGCTTCGATCAAGAGCTTGCACCCCATCACTTAACCTTCCGGCACCGGGCAGGCGTCACACCCTATACGTCGGCTTTCGCCTTTGCAGAGTGCTGTGTTTTTATTAAACAGTTGCAGCCACCGATTCTCTGCGACCTCATCACGCTTCGCCCGCGAGGGGCTACACGCTACCGAGGCATACCTTCTCCCGAAGTTACGGTATCAATTTGCCGAGTTCCTTCTCCTGAGTTCTCTCAAGCGCCTTAGAATTTTCATCCTGCCCACCTGTGTCGGTTTGCGGTACGGTCAATCACAGACTGAAGCTTAGAGGCTTTTCCTGGAAGCAGGGTATCACTCACTTCAGAACCGAAGTTCCTCGTCATCACGCCTCAGCTAAGCCGCACGGATTTTCCTATGCAGCACGCCTACACGCTTAAACCGGGACGTCCAACACCCGGCTGAGCTAACCTTCTCCGTCCCCCCATCGCATCTGTGATCGGTACGGGAATATTGACCCGTTTCCCATCGACTACGCCTTTCGGCCTCGCCTTAGGGGCCGACTCACCCTGCGCCGATGAACGTTGCGCAGGAAACCTTGGGCTTTCGGCGAGGGTGCTTTTCACACCCTTTATCGCTACTCATGTCAGCATTCGCACTTCTGATATCTCCAGCATGGTTTACACCACACCTTCGCAGACCTACAGAACGCTCCCCTACCATATCCTTACGGATATCCGCAGCTTCGGTGCATGGTTTGAGCCCCGTTACATCTTCCGCGCAGGACGACTCGATCAGTGAGCTATTACGCTTTCTTTGAAGGATGGCTGCTTCTAAGCCAACTTCCTGACTGTCTATGCCTTCCCACTTCGTTTTCCACTTAACCATGGCTTGGGGACCTTAGCTGGCGGTCTGGGTTGTTTCCCTCTTGACGATGGACGTTAGCACCCACCGTCTGTCTCCCATGCTCGCACTTCACGGTATTCGGAGTTTGCTATGGCGGAGTAGATCGCAATGACCCCTCCAACCATTACAGTGCTCTACCCCCGCGAGTGATACATGAGGCGCTACCTAAATAGCTTTCGGGGAGAACCAGCTATTTCCAGATTTGTTTAGCCTTTCACCCCTACCCACAGCTCATCCCCTAATTTTTCAACATTAGTGGGTTCGGACCTCCAGTACCTGTTACGGCACCTTCATCCTGGCCATGGGTAGATCATCTGGTTTCGGGTCTACGCCCTGCAACTAAAGCGCCCTTATCAGACTCGCTTTCGCTACGCCTCCCCTATTCGGTTAAGCTCGCTACAGAACGTAAGTCGCTGACCCATTATACAAAAGGTACGCAGTCACCCCTTACAGGGCTCCCACTGTTTGTATGCATGCGGTTTCAGGATCTATTTCACTCCCCTCCCGGGGTTCTTTTCGCCTTTCCCTCACGGTACTAGTTCACTATCGGTCGATTACGAGTATTTAGCCTTGGAGGATGGTCCCCCCATCTTCAGACAGGATTTCACGTGTCCCGCCCTACTTGTCGCAAGCTTAGTCTCGCGCCCTAGTTTTCGCGTACGGGGCTATCACCCACTACGGCCAGCCTTTCCAGACTGTTCCACTAACTAAAGCGTTAACTCTTGCAGGCTGCTCCCTGTTCGCTCGCCACTACTTAGGGAATCTCGGTTGATTTCTGTTCCTCCGGCTACTTAGATGTTTCAGTTCGCCGGGTTCGCCTCCACTGACCTATGTATTCAGTCAGGGATACTCCTTGCGGAGTGGGTTTCCCCATTCGGATATCTGCGGATCAAAGCTTGTTTGCCAGCTCCCCGCAGCTTTTCGCAGGCTACAACGTCCTTCATCGCCTGTAATCGCCAAGGCATCCACCACATGCACTTAGTCACTTGACCCTATAACATTGAGCTCCGGTTCCCCGAAGACTCTCCTTTACAGGAGTAACCAAAGTATTACTTTTCCACTTCCCCGCGCCGGTTCAAAGGACGGGGAACGTGAAGATACAATCACAACCCATGTGCCACCCCTTCCAGGGTGACACAACCTTACTTCTTCCGAATTTTTAAAGATCCAACAACCTGTTTACTCATAAGGAGTAATGACTAAAGTGAAACGTTTCGCTTCACGTTACTCATTACGCTTCATGTCTCGCCGCGCCGCCCTTGATGGAGGAGGCTTGGTGGAGGATGACGGGATCGAACCGTCGACCCCCTGCTTGCAAAGCAGGTGCTCTCCCAGCTGAGCTAATCCCCCCCGTTGATCACCGCAAATGTTTGCGAGAACCAAGCAGGGCAAGCCGGAGCATCGCGCCGCATACGCGTTTGTATGCAAGCGATGCGACAACGCCGCCATGCGCCGGTTATCGCGAACATTTGGTGGGTCTGGATGGGTTCGAACCATCGACCCCCGCCTTATCAAGACGGTGCTCTAACCAGCTGAGCTACAGACCCGCTGTTGGGTTCTAAACAACCGATAGGTTGTAGGTGCTCACCATGCCTTTGCTCTAGAAAGGAGGTGATCCAGCCGCACCTTCCGATACGGCTACCTTGTTACGACTTCACCCCAGTCATGAATCCCACCGTGGTAAGCGCCCCCCTTGCGGTTAGACTACCTACTTCTGGTGGAACCCACTCCCATGGTGTGACGGGCGGTGTGTACAAGACCCGGGAACGTATTCACCGTGACATGCTGATCCACGATTACTAGCGATTCCGACTTCACGCAGTCGAGTTGCAGACTGCGATCCGGACTACGATCGGCTTTGTGGGATTGGCTCCCCCTCGCGGGTTGGCGACCCTCTGTACCGACCATTGTATGACGTGTGAAGCCCTACCCATAAGGGCCATGAGGACTTGACGTCATCCCCACCTTCCTCCGGTTTGTCACCGGCAGTCTCATTAAAGTGCCCAACTGAATGATGGCAATTAATGACAAGGGTTGCGCTCGTTGCGGGACTTAACCCAACATCTCACGACACGAGCTGACGACAGCCATGCAGCACCTGTGTTCAGGTTCCCTTTCGGGCACATCCACCTCTCAGCAGACTTCCTGACATGTCAAGGGTAGGTAAGGTTTTTCGCGTTGCATCGAATTAATCCACATCATCCACCGCTTGTGCGGGTCCCCGTCAATTCCTTTGAGTTTTAATCTTGCGACCGTACTCCCCAGGCGGCGAACTTCACGCGTTAGCTGCGGTACTAAGAAAGTCTCCTTCCCCAACACCTAGTTCGCATCGTTTAGGGCGTGGACTACCAGGGTATCTAATCCTGTTTGCTCCCCACGCTTTCGTGCATGAGCGTCAGTGTTGACCCAGGGGGCTGCCTTCGCCATCGGTGTTCCTCCACATCTCTACGCATTTCACTGCTACACGTGGAATTCCACCCCCCTCTGCCACACTCAAGTCCTACAGTCACAAACGCAGTTCCCAGGTTAAGCCCGGGGATTTCACATCTGTCTTATAGAACCGCCTGCGCACGCTTTACGCCCAGTAATTCCGATTAACGCTCGCACCCTACGTATTACCGCGGCTGCTGGCACGTAGTTAGCCGGTGCTTCTTCTTCAGGTACCGTCATTAGTAGCCCGTATTAGGGGCCACCGTTTCGTTCCTGCTGAAAGAGCTTTACAACCCGAAGGCCTTCTTCACTCACGCGGAATGGCTGGATCAGGGTTGCCCCCATTGTCCAAAATTCCCCACTGCTGCCTCCCGTAGGAGTCTGGACCGTGTCTCAGTTCCAGTGTGGCTGGTCGTCCTCTCAGACCAGCTACGGATCGTCGCCTTGGTGAGCCTTTACCTCACCAACAAGCTAATCCGATATCGGCCGCTCCAATCGCGCGAGGCCTTACGGTCCCCCGCTTTCACCCTCAGGTCGTATGCGGTATTAGCTATCCTTTCGGATAGTTATCCCCCACGACTGGGTACGTTCCGATACATTACTCACCCGTTCGCCGCTCGCCGCCAGGGTTGCCCCCGCGCTGCCGCTCGACTTGCATGTGTAAAGCATTCCGCCAGCGTTCAATCTGAGCCAGGATCAAACTCTTCAGTTCAATCTGTCTATTTTGTTGCTCACTCAAACGAATATCAGAGGCTAAACTTTCATTTAACCTTCTTACTCTTCGTGTAAATGCTTGCTTCTATACTTTTAGCATCCAGCAGCAGCAGATTCTTCATCTCGCACTTGCGCACTCGACTCGGAACTCAATCCAGATCTTTCGATCCGGATCAGTAATCGTACCTTCGATTTCGGGACGACTACCCGCTGTCACCACCAGCACAGCAAGCACCTACACCTATCGGTTGTTTGGTTTTTAAAGAACTTTCCGCCTCGTTTCGCGGCTCCGCAATCAGCAGAGAGGAGCGATTATAGGGTGACATTTTCAATGTGTAAACCCCTTCTTCAAATTTTCTTTCGTCTCGTGCAAAAAATCTTGCTGCTGCGGGCATCGTAGAATTCTGCGCCATGACTCCGTATGCCTTGATTCGACCTTTTCTCTTCGCTCTTGACGCCGAGCGCGCCCATGAATTGACGCTCGGTCTTGTCGCGATCGGCGACTCGCTCGGGTTCCGGTCACCGCTACCTACTAACAGCAACCCGGCGCTAGTCATGGGACTCCAGTTCCCCAATCGCGTCGGGTTGGCAGCCGGTCTCGACAAGAACGGCACCGCTATCGACGGCCTCAGTGGTCTTGGCTTCGGCTTTCTGGAGGTGGGCACGGTCACGCCGCGCCCTCAACCCGGCAATCCCAAGCCCCGTATGTTCCGCTTGCGCGAACAGCAGGCCATCATCAACCGCATGGGGTTCAACAACGCAGGGATCGACGCGCTGCGCCAGCGGCTGGCGCAGGTGCGCTATCGCGGCATTCTTGGCATCAACATCGGCAAGAACTTCGACACGCCGATCGAGCGGGCGGTCGACGATTACCTGCTCTGCCTCGACAAGGCCTATCCGCTGGCCAGCTATATTGCGGTCAATATCTCGTCGCCGAATACCAAGAACCTGCGTCAGTTGCAGGAGGCGTCCGAACTCGACGCCCTGCTGGGGGCCCTCAAGTCCCGCCAGGCCGCACTGGCGGAGCAGCATGGCAAATACGTGCCGCTGGCGCTGAAGATCGCGCCTGATCTCGATACGGCGCAGATCGTCAATATCGCCGACGCCTTGAGGCGGCACCGAATCGATGCCGTGATCGCGACCAACACGACACTTGGCCGCGAAGGCGTCGAAACATCGCCTCTGGCCGCCGAGGCGGGCGGACTTTCCGGGAGCCCGCTGTTCGAGAAATCAACTGCCGTGATCCGCAGTCTTGCCCAGGCTTTGGCGGGCGAGTTGCCCATCATCGCCGTCGGCGGCATTACCAGCGGAGTGCGCGCGCGCGCCAAACTGGAGGCCGGCGCCACGCTGGTACAACTCTACAGCGGACTGATTTACAGGGGCCCGCAGCTAGTCGGCGAATGCATCGAAGCCACCGGCAGTTGAACGCGGCAGTTACAATCCGTTCACTTGCACATATACCTTCAAAAGCGAGATAATTTGATCTCCAACAATTGTTGCGGAGCAAACGTGGCTTTCCGCGCATCATGACCAGTTACCTCTTCATTATTCTCGGCGCAGTCCTCGTCAATAACGTCGTGTTCGTGCGCATTCTGGGCTTGTGCCCGTTCATGGGCGTATCGAAGAAGCTCGAGACCGCGATCGGCATGGGAGCGGCCACCACCTTCGTCCTGACCATGGCCTGCGGGGCGAGTTTCATCATCGATCGCTGGCTGCTGATGCCCAATCAGCTCGAATACCTGCGCACGCTGTCCTTCATCGTCACCATCGCCGCCATCGTGCAACTCACGGAACTGGTGATTCAGAAGACCAGTCCGCTGCTGCACCAGGTGCTAGGCATCTATCTGCCGTTGATTACGACCAATTGCGCGGTGCTCGGCATTCCGCTGCTCAACGTCAGCCTGCGCCACAACTTCCTCGAATCGTTGCTGTTCGGATTTGGCAGCGCAGTCGGCTTTACGCTGGCGCTGATCCTGTTCGCCGGCATCCGCGAACGCCTCGAAGCGGCAGACGTTCCAATCCACTTCCGCGGTACGGCGATCGCCATGATTACCGCGGGCCTGATGAGCCTCGCCTTCATGGGCTTCGCCGGCCTGGACAAGTACAAGTAACCATGTTCGAAGCGATTCTGGTCATGGCGCTCGGTGCCGTCGTGCTGGGTGCCGCGCTCGGCTACGCCGCAGTGCGGTTTCGCGTCGAAGGCGATCCCTTGGTCGAAAAGATCGACGCCATCCTGCCGCAAACGCAATGCGGCCAGTGCGGCTTCCCCGGCTGCAAGCCCTACGCCCAGGCCATCGCCAAGGGCGAGGCGGAGATCAACCAATGCCCGCCGGGCGGCGATGAAGGCATCCACAAACTCGCCGACCTGCTCGGCCGCGAATTCAAGTCGCTGTCCGCCGAACACGGCATCGAGAAGCCGAAGTCGGTTGCCGTCATCGACGAGCAGAGCTGCATCGGTTGCACGCTGTGCATTCAGGCGTGCCCGGTCGACGCGATCGTGGGTGCCGCAAAGCAGATGCACACTATCGTGGCTCCTCTCTGCACCGGCTGCGAGCTGTGTCTGCCGCCCTGCCCCGTGGATTGCATCTCCATGCAGCCGATCGGCGAGAGCGTCGAAACCTGGAAGTGGAAATATCCCGTGTTCAAGATCAATCCGGCAAAGCGGGAGGCGGCGTGACCGCACTGCAGCGCCTGTTCAAGTTTAACGGCGGGGTCAAGCCCGCCTACAACAAGGAAGCCTCGACCGGCTTGCCGATCGCCGTGGCACCGACGCCGACCCTGCTGGTGATTCCGCTGCATCAGAGCATCGGCGGCATGCCGCGGCCATTGGTCACGGCGGGCGAGCGCGTGCTCAAGGGCCAACGTATCGGCGGTGCCGACGGCAACGTGTCTTCCGCGGTGCATGCCTCGACTTCGGGTACCGTAGTCGCCGTCGAAATGCGCCTCATGCCGCATGCTTCGGGACTGTCGGCACTGTGCGTGATGATCGAGCCGGATGGCCGCGACGAATGGATTCCGCGCCAGCCCTTTGACTTCCGCAGCGCCACGCCGACGCAGACCCGCGATTATCTGCGCGACGCCGGCGTGGTCGGACTGGGTGGCGCGGTGTTCCCCACCTACCTCAAGCTCAATCCCGGAAAGCAGGGAAAGCTCGATACCCTGGTCTTGAACGGCGCCGAATGCGAGCCTTTCATTACCTGTGACGACGTGCTGATGCGCGAGCGGGCCGCGACCATCCTCAAGGGCGTCGTCATCATGCGCGAAATACTCAGCGCGGGGCAGGTGCTGATCGGCATCGAAGACAACAAGCCCGAAGCCGTCGCCGCCATGGAAATCGCCGCCCGAGCCGCCAATCAAGCAGCCGGCGACTCGGCGATCGGTGTCGTGTCGGTGCCGACGCGCTATCCTGCCGGCGGCGCCAAACAGCTGATCCGGGTCCTGACCGGCATCGAGGTCCCGCACGGAAAGCGTTCCACCGACTATGGCGTGCAATGTTTCAACGTCGGCACCGCGTATGCCGTTTACGAAGCGATTGCACTCGGCCAGCCGCTGATCTCGCGCATCGTCACCGTGGCCGGAAACGTGACTCAGGCGCGCAACTATGAAGTGCTGTTCGGCACCCCCATGCGCGACCTCGTGGCGCTTTGTGGCCCGCTTGCGGACAGCGACCGCGTGATCATGGGCGGCCCCATGATGGGCCTGTTGATGCCGGATGACAGCGTGCCGGTGGTCAAGGCCACCAACTGCGTGCTGGTCGGATCCAAGAAATTGTTCCCGCCGCCGCCGCCGGAGATGCCCTGCATCCGCTGCGGTGAATGCGCCAAGGCCTGCCCCGCCGACCTGCAGCCGTTCGAGATGTACTGGTTTTCGCGGGCGAAGATCTTCGGCAAGGCCCAGGAATACAACCTGTTCGACTGCATCGAATGCGGCTGCTGCGCCTACGTTTGCCCATCGCACATTCCGCTGGTCGATTACTACCGCTTTGCCAAGAGCGAAATCTGGGCGCGCGAAATAGAGAAAGAGGCCGCTGACGTGGCGCGCGAACGCTACGAGTTCCGCCTCTTGCGCGAAGAACGCGAGAAACAGGAAAAAGCCGCCAAACTCGCGGCCAAGACCGCCGCCGGACGTGAAAAAGCGGCGGCCGCAATAGCCGAAGCCGCAAAGCCCGCGGCCACGCCGGAGGAGGATGCGAAGAAAGCATTGATCGCCGCGGCTCTCGAGCGTGCCAAGGCGCAGAAGGAACTGGTGCATCCCGGAAACGTCAGCGACCTGACACCGGAGCAGCAAGCCGAAGTCGCTGCCATCGAGGCGCGCCGCGCCGAGATCCGCGAAATGGCGAAACCGCACCTGCGGCAGGACGACTAGACCAGACAGTGACCCCCCAGTGAACAATTCCCCCTACTTCCTCAAGCCCGCCAGCGTGCAATCCGTGATGCTGCGCGTGCTGGTCGCGCTGTTGCCGGGCATCGCCGCCTATGTATGGTTTTTTGGCGCCGCTGTCCTGGTGCAGATCGCGCTGGCCTCCGTGACGGCATTGGCCGCGGAAGCCGTAATGCTCCGCTTGCGCGACAAGCCGGTAATGCTGTTCCTCAGCGATGGCTCGGCGCTGGTGACCGCCTGGCTGATCGCCCTGACCTTCCCGCCGATCGTGCCATGGTGGCTGACGGTGATCGGGGTGCTCACTGCCATCGTGGTCGCCAAGCACCTCTATGGCGGCCTCGGGCAAAATCCGTTCAACCCGGCGATGGTCGGCTTTGCCTTGATGATCGTCGCCTACCCGTCGCTGATGTCGCAATGGCCGGCGGCCGGCTTCACCGATTTTGTACCGCAGTGGAATGCCATCTTCGGCTCGCGCGAGCTCGATGCGATCACCATGGCAACCCCGCTCGATGCCCTGCGCACCGCATTGCACACCGCCGACGCGCGCGCCACGGTGGCCGGCGTACTGGGCAGCAACGCCACCTTCGGCAACGTCGGCGGCAAGGGCTGGGAATGGGTGGCCGCCGGCTACTTCCTTGGCGGCTTGTATCTGCTGCAGCAGCGCATCATCACCTGGCACATGCCGGTCGCCTTCCTCGCCACGCTGTTTGTCATCTCGGGCGGCTTCTCCTTCTACGACGCATCGCGCTTTGCGGGGCCCGGCTTCCAGCTGTTCACCGGAGGCGCGATGCTGGCCGCCTTCTTCATCGTCACCGACCCGGTTTCCGGCTGCACCACGCCGCGCGGCAAGCTGATCTTCGCCGCCGGCATCGCCCTGCTGACCTGGATCATCCGCACCTTCGGCGCCTACCCGGATGGCATTGCGTTTGCGGTCCTGCTGATGAACATCGCGACGCCGCTGATCGACATGTATACCCAGCCGCCGGTGTTCGGGCACAAGATCAAGGGGGAAGACTCCTGATGAGCGAACCCATCGAAGTCACCCAGCGCGACGCCGGCGCCCTGCGCATCTCCGTGCGCACCGCCGCCATCATGCTGGCGTTCACCGTCGTGTTCACGGCCCTGATGGCCGGCGTCTACGTTGTGACCGCGCCGCTTGTCGCCGCCAGCGCCCAGAAGGAAAAGCTGGCCCTGATCGGTGAAGTACTGCCGTCGGCGCTGTTCGACAACGTGCTGCTCGACGACTGGATCGAAGTCTTGCCCACCAGGGAACTGGGATCGTCCGGCGCCGTGCGCCTCTACCGCGCACGCAAGAACGGCGAGCCGGCGGCGCTGGTGGTCGAGGCCGCCGCGCCGGATGGCTATTCCGGCCGCATCGGCCTGCTGCTGGCGGTGAAGGCCACCGGCGAATTGCTCGCGGTGCGCGTCACGGAGCACCGCGAAACACCCGGCCTGGGCGACTACATCGACCCGAAGAAGGACAAGAACAAGACGCAGCCGTGGATCACTCAGTTCAGCAATCTGGGCTTCGACACGGTCCCGCAGGAAGGATGGCGCGTGAAGAAGGATGGCGGCCGCTTCGACCAACGGGCCGGAGCCACGATCTCCGCCCGCGCCGTGACCAACGCCAGCGGTCGCGCACTGGCGTGGACCCTGAAGAATCGCGACAAGCTGTTCACCCTGCCGGCCAACAGCCGGTTTGAAGACCAAGGGAGCAAGCCATGAGCACTTACAAGGACATCACCTGGAACGGCATCTGGAAGCAGAACACCGCGCTGATCCAATTGCTCGGCATGTGTCCGCTGCTGGCGATGAGCAACAGCGTGGTGAACGGCGTCGGCCTCGGCCTCGCCACCGTCTTCGTCATGACCATGTCGAATCTCATCGTGTCGGCCCTGCGCAGCCTGATTCCCTACGAGATTCGCATCCCGGTGTTCATCCTGATCATCGCCGCACTGGTCACCGTCACGGACCTGGCCCTCAACGCCTTCCTGCACGACTTGTACGTCGTGCTCGGCATCTTCATTCCGCTGATCGTCACCAACTGCATCGTGCTGGCCCGCGTCGAGGCCTTCGCCGCGAAGAATTCGGTGATCGCCTCGGCCATCGACGGCGCCGCCATGGCGCTCGGCCTGACCTGGGCACTGGCGCTGCTCGGCGCAATTCGCGAACTGGTGGGCACCGGTGCCCTGTTCTCCGGCATCGAGATGGTGATTCCGTCGGCCCACGCGATCCAGATCCTGTCGGCGGACTACCCCGGCTTCCTGATCGCCATCCTGCCGCCCGGCGCTTTCTTTTTCCTCGGTCTGCTGATTGCCGGCCGCAACTGGCTCGATGCGCGCGCCAATGAGCGCATGCGCGAGCAACGCATTCACCATCAGGTCGATCACGCAACCTCAGCGCCGGCATGACTCCGCAGAAGGTTCGCGAGTTCTTTTCCCGTCTCGCTGCGGCAAACCCCGAGCCGAAAAGCGAACTCGAATACGCAACGCCCTATCAGTTGCTGGTGGCCGTGGTGCTTTCGGCGCAGGCCACCGACAAGGGCGTGAATCGCGCCACGCGCTCCCTGTTCCGCGACCACCCGACGCCGCAGTCGATCGCCGCCCTGGGCGTGGACGGCCTGGCCGAGTACATCCAGACCATCGGCCTCTATCCGACCAAGGCCAGGAACGTCGTCGCCCTCTCGCGCCTGCTGCTGGAACGCCACGGCGGCGAAGTGCCGCATGATCGCGCCGCGCTCGAAGCCCTGCCCGGCGTCGGCCGCAAGACGGCCAATGTGGTGCTCAACGTCGCCTTCAAGGAGCCGACCATCGCGGTCGACACCCACATCTTCCGCGTCGGCAACCGCACCGGACTGGCGGCGGGAAAGACCGTCGAGGCGGTGGAACAGAAGCTGCTCAAGGTGGTGCCGGCCGAATTTCGCCTGCATGCCCACCACTGGCTGATCCTGCACGGACGCTACACCTGCAAGGCACGCGCGCCGGATTGCGTGCATTGCAGCGTCTTCGACCTCTGCGCCTTCAAGGAAAAGAATGTTTAACCCCAGCCGCGACCAGGCCCGCCAGTTTCTCATCGACGCCTGGGCCAAGCGCCGCAACAGGCTGCCGGGCACGCCGATGGACACCCTGGCGGCCGACCTGGTCGCCCTGCATCCCGAATACCACGCCCTGCTCGAAGCCGAGGATGCCCTGACGCGCGAATGGACGCCCGAGCACGGCGAGACCAACCCCTTCCTGCACCTGTCGCTGCACCTGGCTATCGAGGAACAGCTGTCGATCGACCAGCCGCCCGGCATCCGCGCTGCCTTCAACATCCTGCAAAGCCGGCGCGGCGACCGCCACGAAGCGCTGCACGCCGTGCTCGAATGTCTCGGCGAGATGATCTGGCGCTCGCAGAAGAGCGGCCTGCCGCCCGATGGCGACGCCTATCTGGACTGCGTCAGACGCGCGGCCGGCTAAGAGTCGGCGCCGACAGCGCGCCGAAACTCCCCCGCTCTGGGATAATCCCTGTATCAACCCTGAAAGAGAACACCATGCGCTTTGAAGGAACCGACTCCTACGTCGCCACCCCCGACCTGATGCTCGCGGTCAACGCCGCCATCACCCTGCAACGCCCTCTGCTGATCAAGGGCGAGCCCGGCACCGGCAAGACCATGCTGGCCGAGGAAGTCGCCGGCGCGCTGGGCATACCGCTGCTGCAATGGCACATCAAGTCCACCACCAAGGCGCAGCAGGGCCTCTACGAATACGACGCGGTGTCGCGCCTGCGCGATTCCCAACTCGGCGACGAGAAGGTCAAGGATATTTCCAACTACATCGTCAAGGGCGTGCTGTGGCAGGCCTTCGAACAGGGCAAGCCTTCCGTGATCCTGATCGACGAAGTGGACAAGGCCGACATCGAATTTCCCAACGACCTGCTGCGCGAGCTCGACCGCATGGAGTTTTATGTTTACGAAACTCGGCAGACCGTCCGCGCCGCAGTCCGCCCGATCGTCATCATCACCTCGAACAACGAAAAGGAACTGCCCGACGCCTTCCTGCGCCGCTGCTTCTTCCACTACATCAAGTTCCCGGACAAGGAAACCATGGGGCGCATCGTCGATGTGCACTTCCCCAAGCTGAAGCAGAACCTGCTGCGCGAGGCGATGGAAGTCTTCTTCGAACTTCGGGAGATTCCCGGCATGAAGAAGAAACCTTCGACCTCCGAACTGCTGGACTGGCTCAAGCTGCTGGTGGCCGAAGACATTCCGCCCGAAGTGCTGCGTTCGAAGGACCGCAAGACCGTGGTGCCGCCGCTGGCCGGCGCGCTGCTGAAGAACGAGCAGGACGTGCATCTGTTCGAGCGGCTGGTGTTCATGGCCCGCAACAATCGTTGATGCGCCGCTGAGTTTTACTTAAATTCGCCGTCCCGCCAGCGCCGACTCTTCATGCTGATCGATTTCTTCCTCCACCTCAAGGCGAAGAAGCTCCCCGTTTCTACGCGCGAGTTCCTCACGCTGCTGGAAGCGCTGAAGAAGCACGTCGCGGGCAATTCGATCGACGACTTCTATTTCCTGGCGCGCACCTGCCTGGTCAAGGACGAAACGCACTACGACAAGTTCGACCAGGCCTTCGGCGAGTACTTCAAGGGCGTGACGCAGATTCCGGGCCTTGAGGCCGACATTCCCGAAGAATGGCTCAAGATGCTGATGAAAAAGCACCTGACGCCCGAGGAAAAGGCCAAGCTGGAAAAACTCGGCTGGGACAAGCTGATGGAGGAATTCAAGAAGCGCCTCGAAGAGCAGAAGGAACGCCATTCCGGCGGCAGCAAGTGGATCGGCACCGGCGGCAGTTCGCCCTTTGGTCACGGCGGCTATCACCCCGAAGGCATCCGCATCGGCGGCGAATCGGCCGGCAACCGCACCGCGATCAAGGTCTGGGAAAACCGCGAGTACCGCAACCTCGACGACACGGTCGAACTCGGCACGCGCAACATCAAGATCGCGCTGCGCCGGCTGCGGCGCTTCGCCCGCGAAGGCGCCGAGGACGAACTCGACCTCGACGGCACCATCGCCGGCACCGCGCGCAACGCCGGCTGGCTCGACATAAAGATGCGCCCCGAGCGCCACAACAAGGTCAAGGTGCTGCTGTTTCTCGACATCGGTGGCTCGATGGACGACCACATCAAGGTCTGCGAGGAACTCTTCTCCGCCGCCAAGAGCGAGTTCAAGCATCTGGAATATTTCTACTTCCACAACTGCATTTACGACTACGTCTGGAAAGACAATCGCCGTCGCCACGGCGAACGTTCCCCGCTGTGGGACGTGATGCACAAGTACGGCGAGGACTACAAGGTGGTGGTGGTCGGCGACGCCACCATGAGCCCCTATGAAGTTCTCCAGCCTGGCGGCTCAGTCGAATATTCCAACGAAGAAGCCGGCGCCGTCTGGCTGCAGCGCATGCTCGACACCTGGCCGCGTGCCGTGTGGCTCAACCCCGAGCCGGAACGTTTGTGGGACTACCGCCATTCCATCGAACTGATCCGCACCATTTTCAACAACCGCATGTTTCCGCTGACGCTCGCCGGCCTGGAACGCGGCATGCGGGAGCTGAACAAATAGGAGGAAGCCCCATGCAGCTACGCCGCCGCTTGCTGAAAGCCCTTGCCGCCGCCGGCCTGTTCGGTCCGGCGGGAATTTCCGGATTGATCGGCAGCGCCCTGGCCAAGGGCAATGCACCGGTCGCACCGGGGCTGCACAGGTTGCGTGGCGCAGTGACCGTGAACTCGAAGCCGGCGCGGGAAGGCCAACTGATCGGCCCCGGCGATACGGTTGTTACGGGACCCGGCAGCGAGGCGATCTACGTCATCGGCCAGGACGCCTTCCTGCAACGGGAAAACTCAAACATAAATTTCGGCACCGACGCCGCGCAGAACCTGATGCGCGTGGTGACCGGAAAAATCCTTTCGGTGTTCGGCAAGGGCTCCCGCACGATCCGGGTGTCGACCGCCACCATCGGCATTCGCGGCACCGGCTGTTACATCGAGGACGAGGGATCAGGTGCCGCGGCGCGAACCTATTTCTGCCTGTGCTATGGCGACGTCGAACTGACACCCTCTGCCGCGCCGCAGGAGCGCGAAAGCTACAGCACGACGCACCACGACAAGCCGATGTACATCTACAACGACATGAAAATGCCGAAAATGATGGTGCCGGCAGGCGTCATCAACCACAGCGACGACGAACTCCAACTGCTGGAAAACCTGGTTGGTCGCTGGCCACCGTTCTACGGCCAGGGTGGCCCGCGGTACTGAACAGACCTCGGCGGGATTCCCGCATGAATCCGCAGCCCTGACCCGTCATTGGCAGGACAAGAAGCAGCCGTTCGCCACAGACACCTGATAACCGAACGCAGTACTCGTCATGTGTCGTCTAGCCCCGGTCTTGAGGTAGCCTCCCATCTGGTGCCGGGACTCCTTGACTGCGAGCCGTCCCTGATCCTCCAAGCGATTTCAAATTGCGCCAGAGACCCGCCGGGTACATGCCGCGTCTCAGCAATCGCCCGCCGACCATCAGCACAATCCGGGCGATGTCGCGCACCGGCCGAAAATGGCTGGCGCGCGCCTGCTTCGGGTAGATACCGGGAATCGCTACGGCGACACTTTCAACACCGAGCTTGCCCGCCGCAATCAATATTTCGCTCTCAAACACAAAGCCGTTCCATGACACGTCGCGACGCGTAAGGCGTTTCAGCAGCGTAGCCGGATAGACGCGGAAGCCGGACTGGGTATCGGCAATTGGATAGCCAGCCGCCCAGGATATCCAGAAACGCGCAAACTGATTGGCATAGTAGCGTCGTGCCGGAAAATTCTTCTTGTCGTGCAACCGCGCGCCGATGATTATGCTGTCGGGAAATTGCTGCGCCGTATTCAACAGGGGGCCGATGTCATCGGGGCTATGCTGTCCGTCACCGTCCAGCGTGACGATAAACTGTGCCCCGTGCACCAAGGCATGCTCAAAGCCCTTCCACAAGCTCGCCGCCTTGCCGAGATTGCGTTCATTGCGCAGCAGCGTTATCGGCAGATCCTTCAGTTGGGATACGGTCGCGTCCTGCGAACCATCGTCGACCACTACGACGTTGGGCACGATCTTCAGTGCGCGTTCCGCCAGGTCGCGAATTGTCGCTGCCTCGTTGTAAGCGGGAATCAGGACAACGACATCGTTGATGGGACAGGGCAGCTTCAATGTTGGCAGTCTCCAATTAGCCGATGGAGCCAGGGCCACCACCCCGGCACCATGTCGGCGCGATGCGCGATGTCGCGCGCACGCACCAGCGCCGCGCGTTCCAGTGCGGCTCCGTCATCATAGAAGGGTTTGGTGGCCAGGGTCAAACCGGCCCCGCGCGCTTCATCGACGAGCATTTGCAGATACTCCTGCATATGTTCGGCAGTGTAATCATTGGTGTCGTGAAAAGTCACCACGATCGGCGTTGCGCCATCCGTGTCCGGTATCTCGCCGCGCTGCATCCGGTCTTGCACATGCGCCATGTCACTGGCCATATGGCTGCGCCGGCGCGGACTGCCGTGATAACCCCAGATCTTGCCGTCGTTGGCGCTGACGTCGGTCAGCAAGACCGCCAGGGCATGACGCGCATAGGCTGCCAGCGTACGCTCGTCGTAGGCCCAATACGGCGGGCGCAGCAAGGTCACGGGCCGGCCGGCGCTGGTTGCAAGATCGGCCAGGCCGTCGCTGAGCGATTGCTCAAGCGCCGCATCGCTCAATCCGCAATGATTGGGATGCCCCAGGCTTGATCCATCGTGCAGCGCGAGGATATGGCCTTGCGCGCGGTTGCGCTGGAGAAGCGCGCGCCCACGCGCCGTCGCTCCGCCGTTGCTGCTGCGCGTCTGCACAAAGAAAATGGCCTTGATGCCTTTCTGGGTGGGATTGTCGACCAGCGTATTGGCAATGCTCTCGGTCGGATTGTCTTTCTCGCGACCGTCCGGGCCATCGTCGAAAGTGAGGACAAAGCGCACCGGAGCCGACGGCAGCTGCGCCGGAGCTGTCGCTACCGGTTCGTCGGCATGCGCAAGGCGAGGCAGGCTCAACGCGATACACGCGGCGCAGGCAACGGAGACAACCCTTGCCAGCGTGCGTTTCACCGGCTGCGTCCCCGCCCTTTGGCAGAGAACATGAGAGTGAACTGTCCGCTCAACAGCAGACTTTCGCCGCTGCGTACCTCGAAGCCGTAGATGCCGCCGGCGGCATCTGCGTGCAGCAAAGTCGCTTCCAGCATCAATTCTGCGTCGATCCGGTCGAGCCAGTCGCATGCGGCATTGACGTTGCGCAAGGCAGCGAGAACACCGACACGCGGCGCGGGCTGCGGATGGATCAACGCACCATGAACGGCGGCAGCCTGCGCGGCGTATTCGATGCCGGCCCACACCGGCAATCCGCCGGCTTCGCGCAAGGGATTATCCGGGTCGCGATGCGATTGCGCGGCGCAGCGGATGCCGCGTTCGTCCCAATGGACAACGCGGTCGAGCAGGCACATGCGTCCGGCATGGGGAATACGGGAGGCGATGGCGGCATGATCCAGCATTACAGAACTTGCGGTTGACACGGGCATCGGCGTAGTTGCAGGTTCAATTCGGGAGACAACGGCAGCGCGGCGCTGTCACAGGCCGGATCAGCGGGGTTGGCCAGCAAGGTGGCCAGCGCGGCGAAGCCGCGCGCACTGGCATTGGCATGCCAGATCGGGGGCATCCAGGCCGGCCATGGCACCTCGCCATCGCCAGAACTGAGCGTGATTTCCCAGCCCGCCAGTGTTTGTGTTGTCGCTGCCGGCGTGAGGACCAGCGCAATCGCGGTGGCGTCCAACACCGGCATGACATCGGATAAAGGTGGCGGCATCGGGCTGTCGTAACAGACATACAACACCGGTATCGTGTCGGCAAGCACCTGAGCCGCGGCATTGAGCAAGCCGGCGGAAAAACTCCATTTGCCGCGGCATACGCTGCTGGCCGCGAGTTTGGCATTCATCGCGATGCTGTAATAGCCGCTGGGGGCGTTGTGCACGGAGTTGTGGAACTGCGTGGGCGAAACTTCGCGGCTGCCGGCCAGAACCTCGCACAATTGGTGTGTGATTACGCCGGCCGCCTCGTAGGACGAAAACACCATCGCCATGTCTTGTGGCGCCAGCGCTGTCTGGCTCAGAGCCTGCTCGGCGGCGGCGATCGCCAGTCGCACGGTCGGACTGCTGCGGCGGCGTTCCGCAGGCGGCAGACAGGCAGGCGCAACCAGCGCCAGCGGCGCGGCAAGATACGGTTGCTCTCCGCCCAGCACCAGCTTGGCGTTGTCCCAATCCTTGATTCCCGGCGCCAGCACTCCGACCGCTTCGACAAATATCCGCATCAGGCCGCCTTTCCGAATACCAGCGCACAGTTGCTGCCGCCGAAACCGAAGTTGTTGCTAATCACGTGGCGCAGCGGACGGGCTGCTCCGCGCAGCACGATCCGGCACTGTGTCTCAGGGTCGACTTCACGTGTCGTCGTGCTGCCGGGCATGAAGTCATGCTCCATGCTCAGCAAGGCAATGGCCGCCTCGGTAATGCCGGCGGCGCCCAACGTGTGCCCTGTCGTGCCCTTGGTCGACGAGCAGGGCGTCGTCGTACCGAATAGCCCGGCGACGGCACGGCCTTCCGCACGATCGTTGGCCGGTGTCGCCGTGCCATGCAGGTTGATGTAATCGATCTGGCCGACGTCGAGGCGGGCGCGCTCGAGCGCTTCCAGCATGGCGCGCCGCGCGCCGTCGCCTTCCGGATGCGGCGTGGACATGTGATGCGCATCGCTGGTTTCGCCGTAACCGAGCAGCCGCAATGGCGCTTCCTCCTTGTCGAGCAAGGCGAAACCGGCCGCTTCGCCGATACTGAGTCCACGACGCGCAACGTCGAATGGGCGGCAGATATCGGTCGCAACGAGCTGGAGGGAATTGAAGCCATACAAGGTGGTGCCGCAAAGGCTGTCGACGCCGCCGACTACCGCGGCGTCGATGAGCCCCAGACGGATCAAGCGTTCCGCAAGACAGAACACCTTGGCGCTCGACGAGCAGGCCGTGGACAAGGTCATCGCCGGACCGGCAAGGCCGAGCACGATGCGCACGAACTCGGTGGTGGCGTCGAGATTGTGCGTCGTGTCGTAGCGGAAAGCGGCCGGCAGACGGCCGCTGACCGGATCGCGATTCTGGTACGCAATCTCGGTGGACAAAATACCCGAAGTGCTGGTGCCGAGAAACACGCCGATCCGGGCGGGCCCGTGGCGTTGCCTCGCGGCGGCGACAGCGGACATGAAACCGTCCTGTTCCAGCGCCAGCAGCGCGAGTCGATTATTGCGGCAATCGTAGGCCGCGAGCGCCGCCGGCAGCGCCAACCCTTCCGCCGCATTGACGCGCCCGATCCAGCATGGCAGCGGCGCCCAGGGCAGGTCGTTGGGGGCCAGGCCGCTGCGCGCCTCGTGCAGGGCGAGCGCCGTCGCGGCCTTGCCGATGCCGGCGGCGCTGCTGGTCGTATACGCGCGAATTGAAAGTGGTGTCATTAAGGATCGACTGAAGCGTCAATACACAGTTGATCAAACATGCATTTCAGATATCCGTGGCCGCGCCCAAAGTGCAGACAATATCAGGGAAAGCAGCGCGCCCAGCGCAACAGTACTGCCGATGGCATGCAGCACCGGCGTTGCGGACAATGACAGGAATCCAAACGTGGCGACCGTGGAAACACTGCACACCACGAGCGAGAGGCGCGTGCGGGCTCGCTCGGCTGCGTCGGCCGGCGGGCGCTCGAAAAACAGCGCGTAGTTGAGTCCGACCCCCAACACCAGCAGCAGCGCGACGAGATGAAATACACCGAGGCGCTGCCCGCCAGCGACAAGCAAGGTCACGGTCAATACCAGTGCCGCAGCGATGGGCGCAGTCACGCGCCAGGTACGGCGTGGCGACCTCAGGCCGACCGTCAGCAACAGCAGAATCAGCAGCGCGCCCCAGCCAGTCTGATGCAAGGCCTCGCGGCGGTATCCCGCCACCATCTGCGACGATATCTGTGCCAGGTCGACCAAGCTGCTCTTGCCTGCCGGCATGGCCGCCAACTCGGCCGCCAGTAGCTTGGGATCGTTGACACCGACCAGCGGCGTCAGCACCAGCCACTCGCCTTCGAGTTCGATCACCAGTGCGTTCAGCTTGGCACCCAGTGGTGTGCCGGCATAGCTGGCGCGATTCATTGGCGGCTCCATGCGTGCCGCCGCAATGTCTTGCACAAATGGCGTGAAGGCGTCCGGGCGGAAAGGCAGGCCGCGCAAGGCCACAAGCAGGTTCTCCTGCAACGCGGCCGTGTCCGGTAGCGCCTGCAGTCGTGCTGCCTGGGTGGCCGGCGCCGGCAGATACCAGGCCGGTGAGTCGTAGCTGCGGATACGGCCTCCCTGCTTCCACTGTTGCAGCACGGACAGGATTTCTTCGCCGGCCTGGAGTGCGGCGGCTTCGCTGGCGCCTCGACTCGCGACAAAGAAACTCACTTCCGGCGCACCCATTTCGCGCCGCAATTGGCTATCGAGTTCGCGCATTTGCGGAGGCACGGGACTGATGCTGGCCAGATCCGTTTCCCACCAGGCCGGATGCATATATCCCAACCACAGCGCACCGCACAGCGTGGCGGTCGCGGCGATTGCACCCGGCCATCTGGCGCGGGCGATGTTCGCACCGGTCGGCACATCGAGGCGGCGAAATTCCAGTACCCGATCACCGAGCAGCCAGGGCAGCAGGCGATGCGTAGTGAGACCCGCTACCATGACACCGACCATGGTGAGGACTCCCAGTTGTGCGAGTCCGGTGAAACTCGACAGCGTGAGTGCCAGCGCGCTGGCGACCGTGGTGAGCACGGCGAGCAACAAGGTGCCGCCAATGCGTTGTGCGGCGCGGCGGGCCGTTTCGCCGCGCGCGGTATTGAGCAGCAGGTAGTTGGGATAGTCGACCGCCTCGCCAATGAGCGTGGCGGAAAAGCCGAGCGTAACGGCATGCACCGACCCGAACAGCGCCTGGACCACCAGTACGCCGATCAGCAATCCGAACGCGACCGGGGTGAGCACCAGCACGACAGGCAAGGCTGAACGATAGACGAACAGCAGCATCGCCAGTATCACCAATGCCGAGCACAGGCTCAACCTCAAGGCATCGCTTTCGATGAGTCGCCGCGATTCGGCGGCGAACACACCCGGCCCGGTGAGGGTGACGGCCACTTGCGGATAGAGTGCGGCGAGTGCGCCATGCACTTTCGCGATCGCCTCGGCTTGACGCAGGCTGTCGAATCCGGGGGCGCGCGTCTGTGCGATGAGAAATGCGCGCTTGCCGTCGCCGCTGAACCACACGCCCCGCCGCAGCGCCGGCATGGCGCCCGGATCGAGCTGGCGCAGCGTGGCGAGGAACTCGCCGGTCGGGTCGCGCGCCAGGGTGGCTTTGGACAGCACGCCGAAAGGCGATGCAAGTTGATCGAGTTGCTCCACGAGAGCGGCATGCAGTGCCGGCGCGGAAAAATGCGGTGCATTGATCTGCGGGCTCAGTGCATAGCGATGGCGCATCAGCACCTCGGCTTGCGCCGCGAATTGATCCAGGCTGCCATTGAGCGCGTAGTCGAATTCGGCTGCGTGGCCGAGCTTCTCCGCCAACGCGCGGCTGGCCTGGGCCAGGGTCTTTTCGTCGGCACCATGCAAGGCCACGAGCATCAGTCGCGACACCAGGCCATCGCGCAGTTGCGATATCAGCAAACGCTGTTCCGGTGTGGCGGATGGCGGCAGGAATGCGCTGAAATCGGTTTCGACGCGCAGCGTTTTTGCCGCGAAGAGGGCGAGTGCCGCAAAGCAGATCAGCGCCAGTGCGCAGCGTGCCAGCATGCGGGATGGAAACCTGGCCACTAGCGCACCTGGAGCACGGAGCGGTCACCACCGCTCTCGCGTACTTCGATTTGCTCCACGTGGCCGCCGCGCCCAGACACGGCGATGCGTTCGACATAACGGGCAATTTCATCGTCGAGCGGCGTCAATTCCAGCCGCCACGCCTGTTCCTCTCCCTCCAGCTTCAATCGGTAGTGTTGTCGCAGCAATTCGGCGTCGCCGCCGAGCACGCCGCGCAAGCTGGCGGCAAATGCCGAGAGCAGCGGCTGACTGGACAACGGATAGCGGTTTTCGATGCCCTTGCGCGCGACGATCAACTCTTCGCCGGCGATGCGAAAGCGCTCCTTGCGCGGCGACACCATGTTCTTTTCCACCGTGTCGGGACGTCGATAACTCAGCGTTCCCGAGCTCACCACGGGTTCAGTGAGCAGGCTCGAATATTTCTTTTCCGTGTAGGCGACTTCACCCTCGGGCGAGAGAGTGAGGAGTTGCATGAGACGGGCAAGATCAAAGTTGTCGGCATGCGCAGTGATGGCCACCAATAGTGCCATCAGGGCGATGAAAAGAGCCGGCATTGATGAAGGTCGCATCTTCATCGGCTAGACGCTCCAGTAGTCGTAAAAGTTGAACCAGTTATATGGAAACTGCCGCGCCTTGCGTTCCAGCTGTTCGACATAACAGGGCAAGGTGAGCTCTGCCATGGATTCGAAAACGATGTCATAGCGGCGTCCGCCGCGAAACAGCCCGAACACCATCAGCACGGGTGCGCCGGTGATTCTTGCCAGCCGCAGGGGGCTCAATGAAAAGCGCGCCGGATGTCCCAGAAACGGCAGGCTTTGTGCGCGCTCGCCACCGAAGACGCGGTCAGCCAGAATTCCGACCACCTCGCCGCGCGCCAGACATTCCTTGGCCTTCAGCATGGAGTCGGGATGCCCGAGCGGAATCACATTGTACGGCAGCGCGTGTCCAGGGCTGGGCAGCAAATCGCGCAAACCCTTGCTGTCGGCCAGATGCATCACGACATTGATCACGAGCTTCTTCTCGACGCTACCAATGATGCTGAGCATTTCGAAGCTGCCGAGATGCGAACCGAGCAGCAGGCAACCGCGACCTTGCGCCAGCGCCTGCCAGAACGCGGGCTCGTTGCTGACCTCGACCGTCAATTCGCGTTGACGTCCGTTGACGAGGTACACGCGATCAAGCAGCGTGGTGGCGAAAACAAACAGGTGCATGAAGGTATCGCGCCAGCCGGCGCGCCGATTCAGCGCGCGGCTCAGGAATGCCAGGGAAGATCGCCGCGCAAGGGGAGCGGTCAGCAGAAAGTAGGCGCAGATGGGTACCAACAGAACGCGGCAAATTGCGCGACCAAAGCGCAGCGCCAGCCAGATGATAAGGCGCACCATGCTCCTGCTGCCGCGCTCGCGTCGGCCGCGCCACTGGTCGTTCATGCGTTCTCGGTCGGCAATGAATTCGTTGATCGGCATTGCCATTGACCGCTGGCGATCAGGCTTCCCGGTTCAGGCAGCGCATCGGCGAGCTTGACCTTGAAACGCACGTACCCATCCTGCAACTCAGATTGGATAGTAAAAGACTTGCCAGGCTTGAGCGGCGCGTGAAAACGCGCATTCGTCAAGGTGCCCGGTTCGAGTTGCGGAAATGTCGTGCGTATGGCCTCCGCCACGCGCGCCAGAATGACGACGCCGGGCACCAGCGGATGACCCGGAAAGTGTCCGGGCAGGGACGGATGCTGGGCAGGGATCGTGTGCGGAACTCTTTGCAACCGGCATTGCGAATACAGATTTGCCAGCGCGGCTTGAGGGAGCTTGCCGTTGGCATTTCTCGGCAGTTGCCCGACACGATACAGGGGACGTGGCAAGAACACGGGATCGATTTTCGCGCGCAGCGCATTCCGCACCTCACGCGGCGAGATGGTTGCCGAGACATAGAATGCGGCCATTCGGTGAGCCGGATGGGAGTCGTCGCCGGCAACGTCGGTGCCTACCTCCGCGGGGGAAAAATAGGCTCCGTCGACTACACCCGGAATGTCCATCAAGTGTTGATTCAAGGCTGACAGTGAAGCACGTTTGCCGCCGACTTTTATCAAGTCGGTCGACCGCCCAAGCCACCGAAAGCGACCATCCGCCTGGAGTGCCAGATCGTCACCAAGTTGCAGGGGCGGTCCGACATGTGGGCCCGCCGCCCAGATTGTCCGTCCTTCGCCCTCACCTTCATGCCATAGCGAAACGTCGGCCAGCGGTGTCCAGACATCTTCCCTGGCGGTACGCCGTATCGCCAGCGCACCGGTTTCCGTCGAGCCGTATATCTCCATGACCGGAACTTGCCATTTTGCTTCCGCCGCACGCGCCACACTGGCAGGCAGGCTCATGGTCGATGCCACGACGCCTTCAAGGCCGCTCAGTGCATGCAACGGCGCCCTCAGATGCATCGGCGTGGTCATCCACCAACTCGGCCGATCGCATTGCCGCAGAACCTCTTCGAGATCCGTGGGCAGGAGCGGCGTCTGCGCGTGGACCGGGACACCCATGGTCCAGGGCAGCATCACCGTTGCTTCGAGGCCGAACATGTGCTGCGGAGGAACGCTGGCGACGACGGCGCAGGAAGGGGTTTCTCCCCAGTTCAGGGCGGCAGCCAGGCTTGCGGCACCATGGCAAAGCTGTCCCCAGGTCTTGGGGTGTTGCGTGGGCTGCCCGGTGCTGCCGGAAGTAAACAAAATCGCGGCCCTCTGTCCATCGCCGATCATCGGCGTCGGCACCGCCGGCGTTGCGTTGCCGACGAGAAATGGACTGATATCGAAGGCACGTTCCGCAGATAACTGCTTTTCGCTCAACAGGCATGCGTCGGGGAATTGTCGCAGCACTTGTTCCCAGTCACCGCGCCCCTGTCCAGGCGGTAGCAGGGAAGTCTGACCACGCAGCAATGCGGCGCCGAAAGCGAGCATGAAACCGTGACGCGTCGCGCAAAGATTCATGACGAAGCGGGCGTCGGGCAGCGCCTCTGCCAAGCGCTGCACCTGGCTATAAAAATCCGCCGCGGTGATTTCTCCGCCGGCATGCAACAGGATCGGATCGTCTGGTGTCCGGTATCTTGCGAGCGGCAGCATGATCAGCGGCGCTCGCTATCGGCAGGGCTGCGCAGGGTCGGTTTGATGGCAGCCTCTTTGACCACGGCGATGACATTAAGCAGCAATATCAGGAGCGATCCATGACGATGATTGCGCATGCGCTGGCAACGATAGATATATTCGCCGAGAAACAATGTGGCCGGCAGGACAACCGCCAGTCCCTGTACCCAGCGTGACCATGAATCCAGCGGCAATACCGGTGCAAGCGCCAGTGCTGCAACAAGCAGAAACACAAAGCACCCGCTCCATGCCCAAGTGAGGGTGCGCGTGTAGCGTGCAATATCCGCCGGCATGTCGGGATGTTCTTTGCGCGCGACGCGCGTGATAAGTGGCTCGGATCCGCGCCAGAGCGTGCGTTGAAAGAAGAACGCCATAAACGCGAACCCTGCAATCGGCGGCACATACACGACGAAGAACAGCGAGTCCGACCAGTAAAGAAATGCGCCCGACAAGACGAACCCTGAAAGCAGACCGGCCACGCGTCGGCCGGAAGCTGCCACCACGGCGCCGATCATCACGCCGACGATACCCAGGGCAAGGCCGCGAAATCCGCTGACGGACGCCGCCAGATAGCCGATGGCGAGGGGCACCAAGAACCAGGTCAGTTCCGGACTGCCCGGATTGGCTGATATTTCACGGGTTTCGGGTGCCGCAGGCCTCATCCGGTCACGCTCGGCAATTGCTGGTGCCCAAACCAGTGCCAGTTGCTTCGGCAGGGCCTTCAGCGGACACGATGCAGCTGGATATATTCGGACAAGCGGCGTAGAGAAACAAAGACCTTTATGTGTTCCGGATCGTCGGAACGCAATGCCACCCCATACTTTTGTTCCACTTCCATTGAAAGTTCCAGCATATCGAGCGAGTCGAGCCCCAGCCCGTCGCCGAACAGCGGCGCTTCCGCCTCTATCTGCTCGGGAGTTACGTCTTCAAGGTGGAGAGTGTCCACAATCAAGCGAGCAATTTCCTGCTCGATATTCTTCACGTCATTCATACACGACTTTCTTGCAGGAACCCTGGTAGTCCTTTGGAGATCCAGTCCGCAACAGATTCAATTATTGAACCAACGAGGATTCCCGTTGGATTTGCTTGCAAAACGCGGGCATGAAATCTTGTCATTTGCCAGCCATAACTTGATTCTCGTGCTGAAGTGCTCTGACACAGGCGCAGGCGGGAATGCTATCACAATGAATCTTGCCATCAGCGATTCCCTGGCACACCGACGCCTTTCGCTGCGTCGCCGCGATTCACGCGCGGAGAATCCTATTTGGGCGAGCCAATCTGTTGCATCCACCGGTTGAATCCAAGGCCGGCTCCCACCGTCCCGCCAGCGCCGACTTTCAGAATGCTCTGTCCGGCCGGTGATCAGGCAGCGTCAAACATCGGCGGGGCAACCTTGATGATCTCCGCTATGGTGGTCAGTCCCGCGGCGACCTTTTTCGCCCCGGCAATGCGCAGCGGCTTCATGCCTTCGCGCATCGCCTGCTCGCGCAGCTTGGCCAGCTCGGCTCCGTTTGCCACCAGCTTCTTGATCTCGGGCGACATGGGCATGATCTCGTAGATTCCGACGCGACCCTTGAAGCCGGTCATGCGGCATTCGAGGCAACCCACCGGATGGTAGAGTTCCTTCGGCTTGCTGGACTTCCACGGTGCCACCAGCGCGCTCCAGGCCGTCTCATCCTCGGCGCGCATGCCGCCGGCCTGCTTGCAATGCGGGCAAAGCGTGCGGATCAGGCGTTGCGCCATGACGCCGAGCACGGTCGCCGACAGCAGATAAGGTGGCACGCCCAGTTCGGTCAGCCGCGTCATCGCCGACGGCGCATCGTTGGTGTGCAAGGTGGAGAGCACCAGATGGCCGGTCAACGCCGCCTGGATGGCCATGTCGGCGGTTTCCAGATCGCGGATCTCGCCGACCATGATGATGTCCGGGTCCTGCCGCATCAGGGAGCGGATGCCTTCGGCGAAGCCCATGCCGATGTCCGGCAGAATCTGCACCTGATTGAAGGAAGCCTCGATCATTTCGATCGGGTCTTCCAGCGTACACACGTTGACCTCGGGTGTGGCCAGTTGCTTCAGCGTCGAATACAGGGTCACGGTCTTGCCGCTGCCGGTCGGGCCCGTCACCAGAATGATGCCATTGGGCTGGGAGGACATTTCGCGCCACATCGCCGCTTCCTCGTCGGCAAAGCCGAGTTCGGAAAAATCGCGGACCAGAACCTCCGGGTCGAAAATCCGCATCACCAGCTTTTCGCCGAATACGGTCGGCAAGGTCGCCAGGCGCAGCTCGACTTCCTGCCCGTCCGGTGTGCGCGTCTTGATCCGGCCATCCTGCGGCCGCCGCTTTTCGACCACGTCCATGCGGCCGAGAATCTTGATGCGGCTGGTCATGGCATTGAGCACCGCCATCGGAATCTGGTACACCTGATGCAGGACGCCGTCGATACGGAAACGCACGATGCCCAGATCGCGCCGCGGCTCGACGTGAATATCCGAGGCGCGCTGCTCGAAGGCGTATTGCCAGAGCCAATCGACGATGGTCACGATGTGCTGGTCGTTGGCGTCGAACTGCTTGTTGCTCTTGCCCAGTTCCACCAGTTGCTCGAAGTTCGAGGCGCCGCCGGCGACTTCGCCCCGGCCCATCGCGCCCTTGATCGACTTGGCCAGGTTGTAGAACTCCACCTGATAACGCGTGATGTCATCCGGATTGCTGATGACGCGGCGGATCTCCTTGCGCAGGATCGGCTGCATCTCGGCTTCCCACGCGCGCTGGAACGGCTCGGCCGTCGCGATCACCACCTCGTGCGGCTTGACCTCGACCGGCAGGATGCGGAAGCGCGTCGCATAGGTGTTGCTCATCACCTCCGTCACCGCCGAAAAATTGATCTTCAGCGGATCGATGTGCAGGTAGTCCAGCCCGGACCATTTCGCCAGCCACTGCGTCAGGCCGTCCAGATCGAGCACCCGATGCGGCGGCTGCAACGACTTCCAGCGCTGCCCGGCAATCGCGACCAGGGGATGCACCTCGCCCTTGTAGTAACGCCGCTCCTGCTTGAAGCGGGCGGCTTCATCCGCAGCGATCAAGCCGTCGGCAACGAGGCCGTCGACCGTTTCCGGCAGGGTCAGTCGGTGTTCCTTGGGCGGAGCCTGGTTCATGGCAGAAGGTCGGCGCTAACGATACGGCGAACTATAGCCGACAACCCGGCTCCGCCTCAATGCCGGGGTATTATGCCGGCACACATTGCATCGAGATCCATTGGGGAGAAACCGCATGAAGAGACTGCTCACGCTGGCGGCGGGCGCCCTGCTCTCGCTGCCCGCATTGGCCCAGTCCGCCGCCGACGATTGCGCCAGGGCGCGTGACCCGGTGCGCTGCGAGGCGCGCCAGGCAGCCCTGAAGAACTGCGGCGAGAAGCGCAGCGCCGAAAAGCGGGCCTGCCTCGAGGCGAGCATCCCGCCGGTGGAATGCGGCAAGACACAGAATCCGCAAGCCTGCGAAGCCGCACAAAAGGCCAAGGAGATCTGCCAGGGAAAAACCGGCAAGGAACTGAAGAAGTGCCTGAGTGATGAGCAACCGAAGAAGAAGAAGCGCAAGAAGCGGCCGCCCACCACTTGATCCGAGCCTGAATCCAGTTCGCCGGTCGGCGTGAACAAGCTCATTTGCAGGGAACCGGGACACAGATGATTGCCAGCATCAAGAATTTCTTCAGCCAGATGATCGAACCGGGCGCCGGGCAGTCAGGCGTCGCGTCGCAACACGCACTGCATGTCGCGACGGCAGCGCTGCTCCTGGAAATGATGCGCATGGACACCTCGGTCACCGCCACGGAAACGGCGACCGTGACCAAAGCGCTGCAGACCCAGTTCGGCCTCGGTGCGGCAGAAGTCGAAACGCTGATGGCGCTAGCCGCGGATGAGGCGCGCCAGGCGACCGATTACTTCCAGTTCACCTCGCTGATCAACAAGGCCTTCAGTGCCGAGCAGAAAATAAAGATCGTCGAATATCTGTGGCAGGTGGCGTTTGCCGACGGTCATCTCGATGCGCACGAACAGCATTTCATGAGCAAGATCTCGGATCTGCTGTATGTCCCGCACTCGGCCTACATCGCGGCCAAGCAGCGGGCGCGGGAAAAGGGCTGAAGGCCATGGCACTCTGGCTGCGATTCGAAGCCGCGGGCGCGGAACACTTCGGTACCCTCGACGGCGACACCGTCACCGTCTGGCGCGGCGACATGTTCGACCACCCGCAGCAATGCGAGCAGCGCTTTCCGCTGGCCGGCGTGCGCCTGCTGACGCCCTGCAAGCCGGGCAAGATGCTCGGCCTGTGGAACAACTTCCACGAGCGCGCGGCGAAGGAAGGCCTGCAGCGCCCCGCGCATCCGCTCTACTTCCTCAAGGCCGGCACCTGCTTCGCCGCCCACGGCGAACCCATCCGCCGCCCGGCAGGCTACACCGGCATGGTGGTGTTCGAAGCCGAACTCGGCATCGTCATCGGCCGCCGCGTCAGCGCCATCGATCCCGCCGCCACGCCGGCTGCCATCTTCGGCTACACCTGCGTCAATGACGTCACCGCGCGCGACCTGATGCGCCTCGACCCGGCCTTCGTGCACTGGACGCGCGCCAAGAGCTTCGACAGCTTCGGCCCCTTCGGCCCGGTCATCGCCACCGGACTCGACCCGGCCGGCCTGCGCGTGCGCGCCGTGGTCTCCGGCAAGGAGCGGCAGGACTACGCGGTGAGCGACATGTTCTTTTCGCCGGCCGAGATCGTCAGCCGCATCTCGCACGACATGACGCTGGAACCGGGCGACGTCATCGCCTGCGGCACCTCGGTCGGCGCGGGCGAACTGCGCGAGGGGGATACGGTCGAGGTGGCGATCGACGGCGTCGGCCGGCTGGTCAATCGCTTCGCCTGAAGCTTGCGAAATCGGCGTACGGTCAGCGCCGACTCTTCAGCGCCGCACCGATGCAGCGTGTTTGGGCCCGAGGCCGATCAGGCGGCCGCCTTCATCACGAAATCAGCCCTGATTTCGTCGAAAGGCGCAATGAGTTTTCCATCGGCGGTCTTTTCCACCATGCCGACTTCGATCATTGCCACCGCATCATCATGAACACGCTTCACATCGCGGCCCAACTCGCGCGCCAGGGCGCGCACACCCAGCGGACCGGACTTTTGCAGGCACTCGATCAGTTCCCAGCGCTTGGGCGTGAGGACACGAAACAACGCCGCGGGCGATTCGAAATCGAAATGCTCGCCTTTGTATTTACTGCTATTCCAGGCCGAAAGAAAACCGGCGCGAACGGCCTTCAGGGAATCACCTGCCTTGCGGATACGGATCGTTGCGGTTCTCATCGCCCTGCCCTCCTGTCTTCCACGTCGCGCAAAAAATCATCAATCAGTTTTTCGGGGCTCTCGAAGCTGTAAAGCTCCTCGCGGTCATCGTTATGCCGGTGATCGCCCTTCGGCCGCTCATTGTCATAGCCGATCAGGCGTTTGCCAGCGCTTCCATAAAAGAGCCGATATTTGAACGAATGGCTGCAGCCCTCGATCGGTGTTGGAAGCCGCCAGACCACGATTTCCAGAATGGCACCGTCATCGAAGTCCACCCGGTGCCGATAGATCGGCGTCGCTCTGATGTTGGCAAGCATGCCAACATGAGAGCCTGTTGTCAACAATGCCAACACCCATTTCGGCGTGCCGTCAGCGCCGAGCAGCGGGCGCGGACTACCGCCTCAACCGGCCCGTCTGAGCCGCCGAGGCCGAAAGCCCCTGCCTCGCTTCGGCACTCACCGGCACCAGCGCATCATCTCTCCGGAATTGTTGTTGCGGCGCGCCGTCAGGCATAGCTCGCGCTCGGTCTCGTAGATCGTGCGGCGGATTTTTTCCTGCTCCGCCCTCGCTTCCGCCTGCTGCTTGGACAGGGCGAACTGACGCTTGCGTTCTTCAGCCTGCTCCTGCTGGATCTCGATCTGGGTCGTGCGCAGCCGCGCCTGATCGTCGATCTGGCGCTGACGCGAAATGGCTTGTTGCTCGGTCAGTTCGGCGGCACGCGCGGCCGCCTCGGCCTGTCGTTCCGAGGCCTCCGCCACGGCCTGCTTCTCGCGCTCGAGACGCGCGGCTTCCGCCTGCTGCTGCACCTGCAGCGCCTCCCGGATTGATTCCTTGCGCGATTTTTCCTGATAGATACCGAGTGTCGCGAACACTGCGACCGCCAACGCCGCGATGACGGCGACCATGCTCCGCGGCAGGCCCAGGATCGTGCCGCGCTGCAATTCCTCGGATATCTCCGGCTCGTCATCCGAACGGGAAAGTTCTTCCAGCAGCTTGCGATCGTATTGTTCTCGGCCGACCGGGTTCCGCAGCGTCTGGATTGCGTAGCCTTCCTCGGCGGAAAGCATTCGCCCCTTCGCTTCTGCTTCGCGCAACTGCGCGATCACTTGGCTGACAGTCGTATCGTCGCTGGTTGGCCTCAGGTCGAGTTCGCTGTAGAGCGACCTCCTGCCCAGCAGGGTCAGTTTCTTTGCAAGCATTTCGCGCTTGACTTCCAGTTCGGAGCGGGTCCGCGTCACCGTCGGGCTGCTTGCGGATGCGGCTGGCCCAGGCAACTCCGTGACGAACGACGGGTGCGGCGGGCCGGCCTGGATCTCTGCATGGCGATCGCGGATATACCGGGCTTTCGCTCGGTCATGATCGCCATCCGCTTCCGCAAAGGCTCGGGTCCAGATCACCGCATCCAGCTTACCTGTCTGAATCTCGCTGGCAATGAGTCGAAGAACTTCGTCTGAATTCATTTCAGCCTTTTCGATAGCGCGCTCAACCACCAGATCAACTGGACACTTCTCCTTCAGGTTCTGCAGATGCAGTTCAGGATTGACCAGGAAATCATTGCGGCGTGCCAAGTTTCACCTCAAGGATGCCGGAAGAATATTACCATACCGGTAGCAGGGACACTTTCCGATCTGCTGTATGTGCCGCACTCGGCCTGCATCGCCGCCAAGCAGCGGGCGCGGGAAATGGGGCCGTCCGCGGCGCAGAACGGATCGACCAGCCAACACGCCGGGAAGTTTGCTTCGTCAGGCGCACCTCGCCGTGTCGCCGGCGCCGACTCTTGACGAGCGACCCATTGCGCTCAAAGCAAACCGAACCCGACCCTGTATCGGTTCACCCCATTAGCTCAGAGGCATTCAGCTCAAGCTTGGCAGCGTCCGTTGCGGAAAGAAACGGCTCGAAAGCTTTTCAAATGTTTGCGTCAATGACCACTCTGGAATTTCAGATACTTCCCCTCCCTTGGAGAAGCTATGCGAATTGGCAAAAAAATATGGTCGCGAATACGAAATGGGGTGAATCATTGAGTCCTGCAATGTTCCCCAATTGTCTTTTGAGAAGGGGTCCGTCGCCGCAAAATGTGCAGAAACCTTGTTTCGCCAGATGTATACATCAGGCATTACCCTTTGTACGTACCTGCGGCAATGCTCATTAACTTCAGTTCCAATTCTCTTATCCGATAAGTGTTCAATTTCCCACCCTTGTTTTCCCATTATTTCGACGAAGCCGACCAATCTTGCGTAATTCACAATTGAATTTGCGAACCAATGGAACTCGCAAACAATTGAGAACGTCTTGGAGTCAAAGCACATGGAGGAAAAGTTTGCGGAATCAAAAAGCGATGTGCTGTTCAATTTTCTAATTTCTTCGGCTCTCACACTTAGTGCTAATCGATGTATTCCTTCTGGGAGATATTCCAATGGATGACAGTTCTTGATTGGATGGAGCGTTGGGTTATAAGTAATACCTTCGATCACATCTAGTTCGATAGTTGACACAAATCGCTCCTCTATACGCTCGGATATTGACTAGCGATTATGGGTAGGCGAAATCGTGCAAGAGAAATTGAAAGTCCCGGGCTCCACCCGCTCCGATCACTTTGCCAACCGCTCACCGTGCCGCCAGCGCCGACTCTTGAGTCGCGGCGCCGCTACCCCACCGGCCGCGGCAGCGGCGCCACATTCCAGATCGTCTTCGCGTACTGGGCTATGGTCCGATCCGACGAAAACTGCCCCATGCCGGCCACGTTGAGAATGGCCTTCTGTGTCCAGGCCGCCGGGTCGCTATACAGCTGCCCCACTTTCTCCTGGCAGGCGATATAGGCCGCGTAGTCCGCCAGCAGCAGGTAGTGGTCGCCCTGCGCGGTCAGGCTGTCGAACACCGGCTTGTAGCGGTCGCGGTCCTCGGGCGAAAAATAGCCGTCACGGATCATGTCGAGGGTCTGCTTGAGTTCCGCATTACCGTTGTAGTGGAGCCACGGATTGTAGCCGGCGGCATACTGCTGCGCGACTTCGTCGGCCGTCATGCCGAAAATGAAAATATTTTCGGCGCCGACCTCATTGCGGATCTCGACGTTGGCGCCGTCCAGCGTGCCGATGGTGAGCGCGCCGTTCATTGCCAGCTTCATGTTGCCGGTACCGGAGGCTTCGGTGCCGGCCGTCGATATCTGCTCGGAGAGATCCGCCGCGGGAATGATGGATTGCGCGTTGGTGACGTCGTAGTTGGGGATGAAAACCACCTTGAGCAGGTCACGCACCAGCGGATCGTTATTGACGATGTCGGCCACATCGTTGATCAGGCGGATGATGAGCTTGGCCATGCGGTAGCCGGGCGCCGCCTTGCCGCCGAAGATGACCGTGCGCGGCTGCGCGTCGCCGCCGGCGCGCAGCCGGTTGTACAGCGTGATGATGTGCAGCACATTGAGCAATTGCCGCTTGTATTCGTGGATGCGCTTGATCTGCACGTCGAACAGGGAATCCGGATCGACCGTGACGCAAAGCCGCTGCGCGATGATCTGGGCGAGACGGACCTTGTTGTCGCGTTTTACCCGCGCAAAGTCATCGCGAAATGCCGCATCCTCGGCCAGCGGAGTCAATCGCCGCAGCTGGTCGAGATCCTTGAGCCAGTCGTGGTCGACATGGGTGGTGATCAGCTTCGATAGCGCCGGATTGGCCTGGTTCAGCCAGCGCCGCGGCGTCACGCCGTTGGTCATGTTGACGATCCGGTCCGGCCACAGCCGGTGGAAGTCGGCGAAGATGGTTTCCTTCATCAGGCGGGTATGAATTTCCGCGACGCCATTGACCTTGTGGCTGCCGACGATGGCCAGGTGCGCCATGCGGATGCGTTTGCCCTTGGCCTCGTCGATCAGGGACATGCGCTGCCACAGGGCCGGATCGTCCGGGTAATGGTGCATCACGTCCTTCAGGAAGCGGTGGTTGATTTCGTAGATGATCTGCAGGTGGCGCGGCAGGACGCGCTCGAACAGCGGCACCGGCCAGGTTTCCAGCGCCTCGGGCATCAGGGTGTGGTTGGTGTAGGCGAAGGTGCGCGTGGTGATGTCCCAGGCATGCACCCAGTCGAGATGGTGATGATCGATCAGGATGCGCATCAGTTCCGGAACCGCGATGGACGGATGGGTGTCGTTGAGCTGGATCGCCACCTTGTCCGGCAGCCGGTCGAACGGCGTCTCCGACTTGGCGAAACGGTAGAGCACATCCTGCAGCGAGGCGGAGACGAAGAAGTACTGCTGCTTGAGCCGCAGTTCCCGCCCCATCTCGGTAGTGTCGTCCGGATACAGCACCTTGGACAGGTTCTCCGATTCGTTCTTGTCCTCCACCGCGGCAATGTAGTTGCCCTCGTTGAAATACTTGAGGTCGAAGTCGCGGCTGGCCTTTGCCGCCCAGAGCCGCATGTTGTTCACCGTG
Source organism: Sulfuritalea sp. (assembly GCA_023229685.1). Taxonomy (GTDB): domain Bacteria; phylum Pseudomonadota; class Gammaproteobacteria; order Burkholderiales; family Rhodocyclaceae; genus Sulfuritalea. Next base: position 49,358 of record JALNYT010000004.1, on the reverse strand, counting down.
CCGGTGTCATAGCCGGGAATCGGGTAATCGTAGGCCATCGCCATGACGTCGTCGGTGTCGACCCACTGATAGTTCTTCTGGCCGTGCTCGTCGGCGTAATCCACCACCCTGCCGTGGAACTTCACCTGGTACAGCACTTCGGGACGCGGGAATTCCCAGGGATTGCCATAGCGCAGCCAGTTGTCCGGATGCTCCACCTGCTGGCCTTCCTCGATGCTCTGGTGGAACATGCCGTATTCGTAACGAATGCCATAACCGTAGCCCGCCACGCCCATGGTCGCCATCGAATCGAGGAAGCAGGCGGCCAGCCGGCCGAGGCCGCCGTTGCCCAGCGCGGCGTCCTGTTCCATTTCGCGGATGTTCTCGATGTTCAGCCTCATCGCCGTCATGGCCTCGCGAAATTCCTTGTCGCAGCACAGGTTGAGCATGCCGTTCACCATGGTGCGGCCCATCAGGAATTCCATGGAAAGGTAGTAGACCCGCTTGCGGTCCTGCACGTAGTAACTGCGCATGGTTTCCATCCAGCGCTGGATCATGCGTTCGCGCAATACCGCGGCGGCGCTGTAGAACCAGTCGCGGTCGGTGGCGGTGATGGGGTCCTTGCCGATCGAGTAGGTCAGGCGGTGGTATAGCGAGCGCTGAATCGAAGGAGCGTCGAACGCGGGATGGTCGATTTCAGGCAGGGTGGACGGCTTCTTCATGGAATGCTCCCTCAAGAAACACTCCCCGCATGATACTCGCCGCACCACGTTCGGCGCAGGAACGCCGTCCGGACTAGGGTCGCAGGGCGTCGCGCCAGCGCGCGAGCTTCTCGGCGAAGCTCATGCCGGCATGGGCCGGACTGGTCGAAGGCAGGACCAGAGCTTCGAAGCCCAGCGTCTCGACCTCGCGGATGCGGCGCGCGGCCATGCGGCCGTTGAAACAGATTCGCCGTAGCGCCGGCGCCGACTCTCTGAGCGCGGCCAGCGGATTCGGCACCGCAGCGCGGATCGCGGTGTCGAGGCTGCCGGCCCGCTCGCAGGAGGCGAAGACGTCCCAGATGGCAATGCCGGCGGCCTGCACCGCCGCTATGCGCTGCGGGTAGTCGATTTCCTTGAGCGGCTGGCCGATCACATCGCCGAGGATGCGCCAGAACTGGTTTTGCGGATGGGCGTAGTACTGCTGCGCTGCCAGCGAGGCCGTGGACGGAAACGAGCCCAGGATCAGCACCCGGGCTCGTTGATCGATGATCGGCGGCAGGCCGTGGAGAATCAAAACCTGTTAGCCACAGAGGCGCTTTGCGTACTTGGGATTCCGCTTCGCGGGCAAGTAACAGAGAGCACAGAGGAAAACCAGGCAAGGTTTTGCCTTTCTCTGTGTCCTCTGTGACCTCTGTGGCTCATGGTTTTCCAGTCGTCAACCGCCGCTCATCTCCAGCATGAGCTGGTTCATGCGCTTGACGAAGGTGGCCGGGTCGTCGAGCTGGCCGCCTTCGGCCAGCAGCGCCTGGTCGAACAGCACCGCGGCCCAGTCGTCGAAGCGCTTGTCTTCGTACTTGAGGCGCAGCACCACCGGGTGATGCGGGTTGATTTCGAGGATCGGCTTCGATGGCGGCGCCTTCTGCCCGGCGGCCTTGAGGATGCGCGCCAGGTTGCCCGACACGTCGTGCTCGTCCGCCACCAGGCAGGCCGGGCTGTCGGTCAGGCGATGCGTGACGCGCACTTCCTTGACGCGCTCGCCGAGGCTCTTGCCGATCTTCTCGGTCAGGTCCTTGAATTCGCCGGCCGCCGATTCCTGTTCCTTCTTTTCGGCTTCGTCTTCCAGCTTGCCCAGGTCGAGCCCGCCCTTGGCTACCGACACGAGTTGCTTGCCTTCGAATTCGGTCAGGTGCGATACCACCCATTCGTCGACACGGTCGGACAACAGGATCACTTCGATGCCCTTTTTGCGGAAGACCTCGAGGTGCGGGCTGTTCTTCGCCGCGTTGAAGGTTTCGGCGGTGACGTAGTAGATCTTTTCCTGCTCCGGCTTCATGCGGCCGATGTAGTCGGCCAGCGACACCGTTTCGTCCGGCGTGTCGGCCAGGGTCGAGGCGAAGCGCAGCAGCGCGGCGATCTTGTCCTTGTTGGCGTGGTCCTCGCCCATGCCTTCCTTGAGCACCTTGCCGAACTCGCCCCAGAACTTGGCGTATTTTTCCTTCTCGGCGGCGTCCTCGCTGTTGGCCAGGTCGGCCAGCATGCCGAGGACCTTCTTGGTGCAGCCGTTGCGGATAGCCTCGATGTCCTTCGATTCCTGAAGGATTTCGCGCGAGACGTTCAGCGGCAGATCGTTCGAATCGACTATCCCGCGCACGAAGCGCAGGTAGAGCGGCATGAGTTGTTCGGCGTCGTCCATGATGAAGACGCGGCGTACGTAGAGTTTGACGCCGTGGCGGGCGTTGCGGTCCCACATGTCGAACGGCGCGCGCGCCGGCACGTAAAGCAGCTGGGTGTATTCGGTCTTGCCCTCGACGCGGGCATGGGTCCACGTCAGCGGGTCTTCGAAATCGTGGCCGACATGCTTGTAGAACTCCTTGTACTGCTCGTCGGTGATGTCGTTCTTGGAACGGGCCCACAAGGCCGAGGCCTGATTGACGGTTTCATCCTCGTCGCTGACGACCTGTTCGTTTTTCTCCTGGTTCCACTCTTCCTTCTTCATCACGATCGGCTGCACGATGTGGTCGGAGTACTTGCGGATGACGGAGCGCAGCTTCCAGCCGGAAAGCAGGTCGTCCTGGCCTTCCTTCAGATGCAGCGTGATCTCTGTGCCGCGCGCGGCCAGATCGGTCATCTCGATGGTGAAGTCGCCGGCGCCTTCGGATTCCCAGCGCACGCCCTGATTGGCTTCCAGTCCGGCGCGACGGGTCAGCACCGTGACGCGGTCGGCGACGATGAACGAGGAATAGAAACCGACGCCGAACTGGCCGATCAGGCTGGCATCCTTCTGCTGGTCGCCGGAAAGCTGCGAGAAGAACTCGCGCGTGCCGGACTTGGCGATGGTGCCCAGGTTGGCGATCACTTCTTCGCGGCTCATGCCGACGCCGTTGTCGGCAATGGTCAGGGTCTTCGCGTCCTTGTCGAAAGAAACCCGAATCCTGAAATCCGAATCGCCCTCGAACAATGCGGCGTTGTGCAGCGCTTCGAAGCGCAGCTTGTCGCAGGCATCGGACGCATTCGAAATCAGCTCGCGCAGGAAGATCTCGCGGTTCGAATACAGCGAGTGAATCATCAGTTGCAGGAGTTGCTTGACCTCGGTCTGGAAGCCGAGGGTTTCGCGCGAGGTTTGCGCGGTCTGGGTGTCAGCGGTCATCGAAAATCCCCTGGGAACAACGGTCGAGACCCTGATATGGGGGCGTGGATGCCCGTTTCAAGAGAGGGGGAATCCTCTCGTCGCCGGTCAGACGACGGCCGGTACCCGGCTGCGCTTCCGCCGCAGTTCCGGCAGGCAGCAACGGCAGCAGCCACACTTGAGCAGCGCCTGAACTTCCGCCAGATCAATGCCTTGTTCTGGAAAATCCTTGAAGCGTCGGCGCCCCAGCTTGCTGATCAGGTTGCCGAACAACCTGAAATCGCCGGCCCGTTTTCGGGCGCCCGATACTCAAGCCATTGCAACGCAGCGGGTCGGGGTGCAACAGCGCCGACGCCGACGGCACGGCAGGGTGAGCCGCTGCGCGTCACTTCTCCGGCGAGATAGCGGTCAATCATGATGTTCTTCAATCTGATGCGGTGTCCATCTACGGAGATCAGGCCGCCTGCCGCGAGGTCGCGCAGTTTTCGGGACAGGGTTTCGGGTTTCATGTTGAAGCGGGACGCAAGCAATTGCTTGCTGACACTGAGCGTCACCAGCGTTTCGCCGACCCGGGCGCGACCGGGTCCGGCCAGCCTCACCAGAAAATTCAATAGCTGCTGGCTGCCAGAACCGGGGTGCGTTGCCGCAAGTTCGGTTTCCATTTCAATTTGCCGCAGCGCCAGCGCCTGCATCACGCGCAACGCAACGCGCGAATCCATGGTCATGATGCGGCAGAGATTTTCCCGGTCAATCGCCAACACTTGCGACGACTTCACGGCCACGGCGTCGACCAGTGAAGGGTGAGGCCCGAATAGTTCGGCCTCGCCAAAAGACCGCCCCGCTTCCACAACATCGATGATCTTCTCGTTGCCCTGATTGCAGGACAGCGCCAGTTTCACTTGGCCCGACAACAGGACGTACAGCCAGCGCACCGGATCGCCGGCCCGGTAGATCGCCTGATCCTTGAGGAAAACGCTGCTCCGCGCCGCCCCGGCCAGTTCGCCAAGATGCTCGGAAGCAAGGCCGGCGAATAAGGGAAAACCTTTCAGAACCCTCTTAATACGGGTGTCGCCTACCGACGGCACGTATTTTTCCCTCTCGCGGCCCGCCGATCCAAGGCTAGCCCGTGCTCCAGCCGCGCGGCCGTCTCATGCCGGCGATCTTGCAGGCCTGTTTGACGTAGCCATAGGGAAACAGCTCGAAAATCCTGTTGCGCGACTCTGCGCCGAGGTGCTCGGCCAAATGCCAGATGACGAAACGCACATCCGGGATGACCTGGCGCTCCTGATAAAAGTCGCGCATGAAACGGATCACATCCCAATGGGCGTCGGTCAGCTCGATGCTCTCCCGCTGCGCCAGCGCCTCCGCTACTTCTTCGCTCCAGTCCGCCGGATCGACCAGATAACCTTCGTCATCCCTCGCCGGCAATTCCATTATTGCCTCCATCGCGCTCCTCCATGAGTCATCAGAACAGACAGCAAGTTGAATAATACATCATGCCGTGATAGAAGCACAATGTGATACTTTATGTCCGTATCGACAGGATGGATGATCGGCAACATGGCCAGGATGGCGCTCAACAAGATGGAATTTGAAACCCTCTCGCAATTCCGCTACCAGCTGCGACGCTTTCTGCGCTTCAGCGAGCAGGTGACGCGCCGCAACGGCATCACGCCGCTGCAGTACCTCCTGCTGCTCCACATCAAGGGCTTCCCCGGCCGCAACTGGGCGACGGTGGGCGAATTGGCCGAACGCCTGCAGGCCCAGCACCACGGCGTGGTGGCACTGACATCCCGCTGCGAGAAGCTGGGTTGGGTAGTCCGCGAGCAGGGCAAGACCGACCGGCGCGAGGTCGAGGTCCATCTGACCGCCAAGGGCGAACGCATGATCGCAAAGATGGCGCAACTGCATCGCGACGAGTTGCTGAATCCCGAAGGCAGCTTTCTGCTGCCGCAGTTGCGGGATCTACAGGAGGAGTGACATGACAGTGGCCGCCGTGACCGACCCGATCGAACTTGCCGAAGCCGTCCGCATTGCCTGCGTACAGGCGGCGCTGGATGGCTACGAGCGGGCGCAGATCGCCGGGTTATGCCATGAAGGCGCATGGGAATGCGCCGTCGATGCGATACGGATGCTTGACCTCAGGACGGTTCTTCAGGAGCCGGCTGAGGATCAGCCACCTGCTCGCGGGCCTGCTTCTGCCTGAGCCGTTCGTTCTTGTCGTCGTTGGCAAAGACGAAGCGCCCGTGCAGGACGCAGCCCTTCATGCCCGGGTTGCAAGGCAGGTTATTGACCTTGGAACACAGGTCGTCTGTTTCGTGGGGGCAGCCCCATGCGCCGGCCATGAATCATCCTGATAATTGTTTCGACTGAAAAAGCATAACACGCGAAACTCCATCTGCAGACCGCCGTCCTTTGCTTTCGCCTTGGCCGGCTCGATGCGTACATTCAGGCGTTGCCGACTTGACCGCCCGTGTTCTCGGCGTCTTCCTCCGTGGCCTTGAACAGATCATCCGACTCGCTGCGTTCATCCAGCGCCGCAAGCACCAGTTCGGGATTCATGGACTGCTGCAGTGCCGCCGCCTCCGAATCATGCCGGTCTCTGACATTGGGCAAATCACGCCGCAACTCTTCCATCAGGTCGATGAGCTTGGCGGCCTTCTGCTCGGTCAATAGATTCACCTTCAGATCCAGATGCGCCCGCTGTTCCTCGAGCTTGGCGAGCCGGTTCTGCTTGCCCAACACCACGGTCGTGGTCAGCAACGCACTCAGCCCGACAATTCCCTGCAGCCAGGCATACGGCTCCGGATCGAACTCGACCCTGCCGTAGTGTCGCAGGGCGACGTTGGCCAGTATCCAGAGCATGACGAAAATTAGGATGATGCCAAGAAAAGCCGGCTGCCCGACAAAACGACTGATGCGCTCCATCATGCGTTGCGAGCGAGTCATCTTTTTCTCTTCACGCGTGTAGAAGTCCAGAACCGCTTCGATATTCTGGCTGATCTGGTCGCGTTCCGATTCGACCGGCGCGTCACCGGGATGCGGAGGCGGCCCCGCAGCAACGGCAGGTTCGGCTTTCATTTGCTCGCTATTCATGGACGCGTCGAGTTCTCCGTTGCCAACCGCGCCGGATCGGCGGGGTCGCCTAAAAGCCACTTAGAACGGTTTCCACGGCTTCCAGCTCGCCGATGACGTCCACGGTTTGATCGAGCCCGAAATGAATCTTGGTGTACCCGCTTTCGGTCGATATCAGATAGTTCACGCGAAGGGGATTGATCTTCATCACCGACTTGCCGTCGTGCATGGTGAAGGTAACGAATTTGAGGCTCATTTGGAGTTCCTTTCGGCAACAGGCTTGCGGCCCGGTATGGACAAAGTCGTAGGGCGAACTTACGCGGCTTGACCGGACCGGTCTGTTCGCTAGCGAACCCATGCAACATCACTCGATCCGGGCCCCCATCGAGGGCGACTCGGTCGCCCGACGACCCCGATTCCGGCAGTTGCTATGAGCGCTACCCCACAGAACGCGCGGGCATTACTGCCTACACTCACTCAGCCAGATGTTACAAAAGCGTCATGCTGATTGGCAGAGACGGGCCCACCTGAGCCTCAGTATGCGGGACAGATATTATGATTGCCGAATCCGACCTTCTCAACGCCGCTATCCTGATTGTTGACGATCAGGAGCTGAATGTTCGCCTGCTTGATCGCATACTGAGGAACGCCGGCTATACCGCCGTCACGACGACCACCAATCCGCTGCAGGTCCGCGCGCTGCACTTGGCAAATCGCTATGACCTGATTCTGCTCGATATCGAGATGCAGGACATGGACGGGTTTCAGGTCATGCAAGGTCTCGAGAACATCGAACCGGACAATTACCTTCCGGTGATCGTCATCACCTCCCAGCCGGATTACAAGCTGCGCGCACTGCAGCTGGGAGCGAAGGATTTCATCAGCACTCCGTTCGACCGGGCCGAAGTGCTGGCACGCGTTCGCAACCTGCTGAATGTGCGGTTGCTGCACAAGGAGTCAAAAAACCAGGGCAAAGCGCTGGCACAAAAAGTTCAGGAGGTGGAGGCCAGTCGCGACCAGATCCGCCGGCAAAGTGACGAGGTCACGCGTCTGTACGATGAGATCGTGGCGGAACGCAAGCGGTCAATCGAGTTGAGCCTCCAGCCTGGCGCCATGGTCGGCGTCAAGAAGGAGGAACGCCCCGGCACGAACTGGCTGCGCAGTCTCAAGCTGCGCCATCCCGGGCTGCAGATGACCTTGCTCACTGCCTTTGCCACCGCCGCTGTAGTCGGCCTGTTCCAGGGAACCCTTGATCGGCTGTTGATCCTCACCATTTTCCTGCCGGTGCTGGCCGGCCAATCGGGTAGCACCGGCAGCCAGGCGCTGGCGATGACCTTGCGCGGAATCACCCAGGGTGATCTGGCATCGGGCAAAGAACGAGCGCTGGTCAGAAAGGAAGCTTTGCTCGGCTTGCTGAATGGGGCACTCGTCGGACTGGTTGCGGCGAGTGTCATGTATGTGGTGGCCACTATCCAGCAATCGCCCAGCGCCCTCATGCTCAGTGCTGTGGTGTTCCTCGCCATGATCGGCAGTTGCCTCATCAGCGGCATCTGCGGTGCCATCGTGCCGCTCACCCTGAAGCGACTCGGCGCCGACCCGGTCAAGGCCTCGAGTATCTTCCTCTCCACTGTCACCGATGTGGCGAGCATGGGAATCCTGTTATGGCTGGCGACGGTGCTGGTCAAGTGAGTTCGTGAAGCCGGAACCCGGATTGCCTACAGGTCCTGGAAGAAGCGGATGGCGTTCAGCAACTCGGGAAATTTGTTGATGCTGTAGTCGGGTGTTACGCCCTCCTTTTCCTGCGTTCCCTGGTTCGACTTGAAGAAGACAGTTTTCATCCCGACCTTCTGCGCGCCATACACATCGCGATACATGTCGTTGCCCACAAACAGAACCTCTGATGCCTGCATTTTCATGGCGTCCAATGCCGCTTCAAACAGACGTCGGTCGGGCTTGCGGTAGCCGAAGTCCCCCGAGATTATGATCGGGTCGAAATAGCCGGATAGGCCGACGGCGTTCAGCTCCGGGATTGCGTAGGCGGACTGGGCATCGGTAACTACTGCAAGATGATAATGAGGGTGCAGTTGCCGGAGGGTCTCATCAACGCCCGAGTAGAGCTGCAAGCGGAAGCGCGATGCGGCGCGATGCGCCTCGGCAAGCAGTCGCGGCAGCTGTTCGAGCTTCTTGTCCGGCAGACCACGCGTGAACTCCGTCGAGTTCTGCTTGACGATCTCGCGGAAAATGCCGACGACGTCGAATTCCGGGTGGCGTTCCCCGGTCGCCGCGCGCTGCTCCTTCATGATGCGGAAATACAGCTCCTTGACGACGTTGGGATCAAGCGATATCCCCTGATAGGAGAGAAGATTGCTGACGACGCGATACACATCATCGTGCCATTCGTTGGTATTGATATCCGAGAGCGTTCCATTGACATCGAAAATAATGCCTTTGACGATCATCTAGAACGTCCTCAAACATTCTCGGGCCTCGTCGATAAGGCGCTGGCGGTAGTGCGGATCGACCCACCCATTTCGCGCGATGCGCAGCAGCGTAATTCCCATATAGAACGGTGTCCTGCCGGTGATCGATTGAAAGGCGCTGTCGCGGTTCGGAAAGTGGCAAGCATATTCCCATAAAAAGTGCCCGATGAAAGGATCGGCGGCGTCCCGATTGCCGGTGGCACGCATGAAGAAATGCTTCAGCTCTCCGGCAATGCGTCCTGTGTCGAATACGCGATCGGCGCGCTTGGTACGTTCCAGATCGAACGCGGTTACATCCAGTCCATTGCCGAACATGAAGTTTTCGGGTGTCGCGTCGCCATGCACGAAGACCTTCTGGTCTTGCCACATTCTCGGCTGATTGCGCCATTGGTCGCGCAACCAGTAAAACTCGCGCGCCTCGTCGCCGCCGATGGCCCAGATATCGCGCAGCTTGGCGATCAGGCGATCCATGTAGTCGCAGTCCTCATGAAACTCCACCCCCTCGCCTATGGCTGTCCGGTTGTGAAAGGCAGACAGGAAATACGCAAGCGCGGTCAGCTTTTGATAAAGCTTGTCGTGGTAACCGGTGCGAATCGCCTCCAGGATCACTTCGCTGAGCAGTTGTCCTTCGCAGCATTCCGTGACCAGGAGGGCATTCATCGAATAGTGTCGGCCCAGCGGCCTGACGACGTGGTGCTGATAGCCCGCCAGTCCGTAGTCGCGCATCATGTGGAGATTGTCGAATTCGCGCGTCAGCCGTGAATCTGCCTTCGCTGCGCTGTTCTTTCTCGACGTACGAAAGAATTTGCCGATGATCTTTGAGCCGGTATTGCGGTCTTCGTACAGGTACACGTCGTTCGAGCCATTGAGTCCGAAGACGCGGTAGGTCGACTTCCCCGAATTGCCGGAAATCTGCGGCTGGATATCATGCTGAAGATAGCCGTGCAGCGGGTCGTTTTCAGACAGGCGCCCAAGATAATTTCTGCTCATTGTGGTTCATACCGGATCGATGACGTGGAGTGCCATAGTCGACAATTGCCAACGATCCATCTGTGCGATGTCGTACGTAGATACCCGTTCTTTCAAGGAAACGGGGTGCGGACACCGACCAGGAAGAGGGAGGAATTGCGGCGGCAACCAGGTATCAACCAACCCCGCCGAACAGGGCGCCGACGCCTGCAGTGATCGTCAGCGCCAGCGCACCCCAGAAGGTGACCCGCCATGCGCCGAGCAGCGCACTGGCGCCGCCAACCCGGGCGGCAACGGCACCCAGCAGCGCCAGAAAGGCAAGCGACGTACCCGCAACAAGGGGAATCAGAACCGCTTCCGGTACCAATGCCGTCACCGCCAACGGCAGCAGAGCGCCGACTGCGAAGCTGGCGGCAGAGGCCAGCGCGGCCTGAACCGGGCGCGCGCTGAGTGACTCGGAAATGCCCAACTCGTCGCGCGCATGGGCACCCAGGGCATCGTGCGCCATCAGCTGCTCCGCCACCTGCTGTGCCAGGTCGGCATCGAGGCCGCGGGCGACATAGATGGCCGCGAGTTCATGCCGTTCGGCGGCCGGATCCTTGTCGAGCTCGGCTTGCTCGCGCGCCAGGTCGGCTTTCTCCGTGTCGGCCTGCGAATGGACCGATACATATTCACCCGCTGCCATCGACATGGCGCCGGCTACCAGAGCTGCGACGCCGCTTACCAGAATGCTGGCGTGGCCGACACCGGCCGCGGCGACGCCGACGATCAGACTGGCCGTGGAGACGATGCCATCGTTGGCGCCCAGCACGGCTGCGCGCAGCCACCCAATACGGTCCGTGCGATGGCGTTCGGCGTGGCGGCGCGATGACCTCATGGAGCTTCTACCCTGGGCGGCGTTGAACCGCCAGCAAGCAGTCTGCAGCCGGCCATCAGGGCCGCGCCGAATACGATGTGGGTTACCAGGGTCACCCAGTCACGGGCCGCGGCGAACCAGGGAAACAGCAGCGTGAATCCGTACATATTCACCACGTAGATGGTCAAGCCGTAGATGGCCCCGGCCAACAGGGCCGGGCCGCTGCGCAACTGGCTGGCGAGGTGTGTCGGGATCAGTGCGTAAGCGAAGGACAGGGAAAAGTGGATCAGCGTCGCGACCAGCAATATATCCCATTGCGCAGTCGAGGACGGCGGCAGGACGCCGCTGCCGAGAACCATGGCGGCCGTCAGGCGCGCATCCCGAAGAAGGGTCTCGAGGACGGGCATTGCCGCCAGCCACCAAAGGGCAAGCTGCGCCGCCGTGGCGATCACGCCGGCGCCGAGACCCACAATCAGCGCCAGCGACGGATCGATCCGCCCCCGTTGCCGCACGCGCCCTCGCGCTGGATTCGGTGCAACGGCAGCCGCCATCAGGTCGATGTTTTCCTGACCCGCGAGGGGCGCCTTGAGCAGGCGGGCCAGTGCCCTGCCGCCCTGCTCCATGATCTGTGCATGGTTGCGGATGAATATCGAGCGGGCAACCGGAGCGACCAGGTTCATCCACCACCGCTTGCTGCGGACATGCCATTCGTAGTGGACGACGCTGAGCTTGCCCTGCCGGGAAAACTTCCAGCGGCCGACCCCGTCGAGGTCACCCCGCGCGGTTCCCTCGATGGCGACCAATTTTTCGATGCGCGTGGCGCGGACCTCGAACACCACCCGGTAGGGCAACCTCCCCTCCCAGGCGTAGCGTCGCACGCTGTCGATGCCATCAGCCTCGCCGTCCGCAGTCTGTTCGACCTTCCGTACGCTCGGCCACCAGTCGGGCCAGCGCAGGGAATCCGCGATGGCCGCGTAGACCTTCTCCAGCGGCGCTTCGATGCGCCAAATGGTCAGCAAATGATATTCCGCCACGGCACATTTACCTCTGCCCGCTCAATGAAACCAGACTCAAACCTTCCTGGCCCGGATGACGCACATCCCGCCGCGCCTATCTGACGCCTTGCGCAGCATTTCTTGCCAGTCGCACCAACGCATCCAGCAGCTTCCGGATCAGTTGCCGTGTCGGCTCGTCGGCGAGCCGGCCTTTTTCATCGAACCACTGCGCCGCATTTGCGATCATCACTTCGGGCTGACTGACGACAGGCATGTCTTGCGCCACCAGAATCTGGCGCAGATGGTATTGCGCGCGAGCCGTTCCCAGGGTGCCGACAGAAGCCCCCATAACGGCGGCCGGCTTGCCGATCCAGGCACTCTTGCCGTAGGGCCGCGACGCCCAGTCGATGGCGTTCTTGAGCCCGCCGGGAAGGGAGTAGTTGTACTCCGGCGTGGCGAACAGAATGGCATCGGCGGCCAGGATCCTGCGCTTGAGCTCGACCACGGCCGGTGGCGGCGCCATTTCCTCGTCCTGATCGAACACCGGGATTCCCTGCAGTTCGAACAGGTCCAGCACCGCTCCGTCAGGTACCAACTCCTGTGCCGCCTTCAGCATGGAATGGTTGTAGGAGGCTTTGCGCAGGCTGCCGACGATGCCCAGAATATTTATTTTGTCCACTTTCGATTCTCCTTGTGCCAGTCCCGACAAGGATGCCAGCCCCCGATACCGGTCGCTGTACGCCAGCGCACACAGGCAAACGCGTCCTGTGTGCGTTACCGAACGGAAGCGGGGCTGCTCACGGTGCACCTTGCCTGCTGGTCGGCACGAGTTCGGCAGAAAGCACCGCAAACCATCAACCTTGCGACCCGCACCCGCGATCGATAGCCCGTGTCAGCAGAGAGGAGATCAACCATGAGCACCATTACGACCAAGGACGGTACCCAGATCTATTTCAAGGACTGGGGTAGCGGACAGCCTCTGGTGTTCAGTCACGGCTGGCCCCTCAGCGCAGACAGCTGGGAAGACCAGATGCTGTTCCTCGCCGCGAACGGTTATCGATGCATTGCGCACGACCGCCGTGGCCATGGCCGGTCGAGCCAGACCTGGAACGGCAACGACATGGACACCTATGCCGACGACCTCTCGCAACTGATCCGCATCCTCGACCTCGAGGACGCTGTCCTGATCGGCTTTTCTGCCGGCGGCGGCGAGGTTGCACGCTATATCGGCCGCCACGGTACGCAACGGCTGGCGAAGGCCGCGCTGATCGCAGCCGTTCCGCCGCTGATGCTGAAAACGGCGACCAATTCCGGCGGATTGCCGATCACGGTGTTCGACGGCATCCGCGCGAGTTCCCTCGCAGACCGCTCGCAGTTCTACAGGGACCTCGCCGGCGGTCCGTTCTACGGCGGCAACAGGCCCGGCGCCAAGATCTCGCAGGGCATGATCGACACCTTCTGGCACCAGGGGGTAATGGCCGGTCACAGGAACGCCTTCGAGTGCATCAAGGCGTTCTCCGAGACGGACTTCACCGAAGACCTGAAGAAGTTCGACGTGCCGACACTGATCGTGCACGGTGATGACGATCAGATTGTGCCGATCGGCGCCGCGGCGCTGCTCTCATCGAAACTGGTCACCCACTCGACCCTGAAGATCTACGAGGGCGCACCGCACGGCCTCACGCATACGCACAAGGATCAGCTCAATGCCGACCTGCTGGAATTCCTCAGGATCTGAGTTGCCGCGCCGGCGCAACCCGGCGACGGTCATCAACATGCAAGCGACCATGTCGGCGCTACCCCGGCTGCGCTGGCTTTCCGTCGGATTGCCCGCCTTGGCGCTTGTCTGCTTCGCGTTGGCGGCTTCAGCCGCGGACGAAGAATTTCTATCGCTGACAAGGCGCCTTCAGGCGGAGCAACCGGCGTACGCGAAACGCCAGCAGGACATGCTGGCGTTTCGTTACGACCTGGCCGACCGGCCGGCAAGGGGAGTCGTCATGTCACGCGGGAAGCCGGTGCAAGACGGCGTACGCGTCAAGTTGCCCGCCGGCCTGACCTGGGAGAAGCTCGCCGCCTTCTCGCCGGAAGAAATCAGGGAAAGACAGTTATGGCCGGCCGGCTTTCTGCCCTTGCCGCATCCCCACCACGAAGCGGGCGGCATGGTCTTTCCGAAATTTCTCATAGAGGAAACCCGGAAGCAGACCGATCGTGATCTGACCCGCTTCGACCTCGACTTCGATCTGCCGGATCATTTCCTGCCCGAGTTCCCGGCGCCGATCTATCTGACGACCCGGACGGATCTGGGCGACGTCTCGCAAGGGAAGTTCGTAACCCTCGCCAACTACAACGAATTGTTTCGAGCCATCCTCAATCCAAAGCAACTCGAAGGATTGCGCTTGCTGGTCACGCCGTTTCCGCAGCAGCAATTCAACGCCACCGATGATCGCCGCAGCTTGAAGCCCAGCCAGGGCGTGGCCTGTTTCGACTGCCATGCCAACGGCCATACGAATGCCTCCACCCACACGGTCGGCGACATCCGGCCCAACGAGCATCGCCATCGGCTCGACACGCCATCGCTGCGCGGCGTGAATGTGCAACGCCTGTTCGGTTCGCAACGGGCGATGAAGACGGTGGAGGATTTCACCGAGTTCGAACAGCGCGGCGCCTACTTCGACGGCATCCCCGCCGACGCCACGCGCAAGGGTACCAACATCCTGGAACGCGGCAGCCAGGTTCATTTCATGGCGGAGTTCCAGGCGCTGCTCGACTTCCCGCCAGCGCCGAAGCTCAACCTGTTCGGCAAGCTCGATCCGGCCCAAGCCAGCGCCAACGAGATGCGGGGCCAGGACATCTTCTTCGGCAAAGGCCAGTGCGCCACCTGCCACACCCCGCCCTACTACACCGACAACCTGATGCACAACCTGAAGGCGGAGCGATTCTTCAGGGAGGTCACGATCAACGGCCGCACGGCCTCGGCCGACGGGCCGATCAAGACCTTCCCCTTGCGCGGCATCAAGGACTCGCCGCCGTATTTGCACGATGGCCGCCTGCTGACGCTGGATGACACGGTGGAATTCTTCAATCTCGTCCTCGAGCTGAAGCTGAATGAAGGCGAGAAGAAGGATCTCGTGGCCTTCATGCGGGCGCTATAGGCCGCCACCCCGAGCCAGCAACGGAGAGGTGAACTCTTGCCGATAATCGGCTTCCTGTACGGCGTCGTCAGCTACGGAGCCTTCCTCGCCAGCTTCCTGTACGCCATCGGCTTCGTCGGCAACCTGCTGGTACCGAAGTCGATCGATTCGGGGTCCTCCGGTGCGCTCGGCGAGGCCCTTCTGGTCAATGTCGCTTTGCTTGGCCTCTTCGCCATTCAGCATAGCGTCATGGCCCGCCCGGCGTTCAAGACATGGTGGACCAGGATTGTTCCCCGGCCGGTGGAACGCAGCACCTACGTCCTCATTTCAAGCGTGCTCCTCGCCCTGCTCTTCTGGAAGTGGCAAGCGATGCCCGGTTCACTATGGAACGTCGAGAATCGGCCGGGCCGTATGGGCCTGAATGCTCTCTTCTGGTTGGGTTGGCTGATTGCGCTCTGGTCGACATTCATGATCGATCATTTCGATCTGTTCGGCCTGCGTCAGGTCTATCTTCAGTTGCGCGGCGTGGCATACACGCCGGTGCGATTCAATGCCGGCGCCTTGTACAAGTTCGTGCGCCATCCCCTCATGCTGGGATTCCTGATCGCCTTCTGGGCCACGCCGCACATGACCATCGGTCATCTGCTGTTTTCGATGGCCATGACGGCTTACATCTTCACCGGAATTCACTTCGAAGAGCGCGATCTCGCGAACTCCCACGGTGAAGCCTTCGAGCAGTACCGGAAGGATGTGCCGATGATCATCCCGCTTCCCGGCCGCAAGGATAGCCGCGACCGAACGCCCTGACCCTCGATCAGGGCGTCCGCGGACCGCTCACACGGTGCTGACGTCCTCGCAGGCGCCAACCGCGGCTTGCATGACTTGCCGTGCGCTCGCCGTCTCCTGCTCGGTCCGGGTCTCGGCCACCAACACCACCTGTCCGCTCGAGATCGCATCCCGGATCAGCGCCGAAAACGTGCCTTTCTTTTCCATCTTGTTCATGGCGTGGCTTTCGGCGCCCGCCGCGGCGCCGACCAGGCCGCCGAGACTGGCACCCCAGCCCAGCATCGCGAGCGGCGCGATCAGCGGGCTGGCGATGAACAGGGTCACGTTTGCCGCCACCAGCGCCAGTTCAGCGAGCACGCCGATGCCGGTGCCAACCACGGTCCCGATCGCCCCGTCCACCAGCACATGCGTCAGTACTCCGTCGTCGTCGGCTTGTGGCGCCGAGTCGGCGCCCGACAGGTACAGCCGTTCGCGCGGCAACCCCAGCACCAAGAGCTGGGCCAATACATATTCGGCGTCCACATGGTTGGCAAAAAAGCCCGATACGTGGTGGCGGTATTCGTTCATGTCTTTTCTCCTGATCGTGACCCGTGCGAGACGGATCGACATCGCAGCGTATCCGGGGCGGCCTGACGCGTCTGTGCGGCGTCGCACGGTCTCGCGCAGAGACAAACGGCGGCCTGTGTGCGACAGCGAACGGAATCGAAGCCGCTCGTGGTGCATCGTGGCGCTCTGAAGCACAGCCTTGAACGGCCGGCAATCGCCGGCAAGCCGGCGCGGCGCATCCGGCCAAATACCCGCACCACCTTGAGGAGAACACCATGAGCTTGGGAATGATACTGTTGATCGTTTTGGTTCTGATGTTGCTTGGCGCAATTCCGACCTGGCCGCACAGCAGGAGTTGGGGCTACGGCCCGAGCGGCGGCCTGGGTCTGGTGCTGATCATCATCATCGTGCTGTTGTTGATGGGACGACTGTGACGGTCCAGTCCTGCTCCACGGTGGGGCAGGTGCGCTCACGCTTGAGCGCTTGGCTGATTGGCACGATGGCCTTGGTACTCGCCGCTTGCGGTGAGGTGGCCACGTTGCCGATTGCCGCCGGAACCGGTCCGCAGCCGGCGCTGCCAGCGCCGCAGGTGACGCTGGTTCCGACCGTAAACATAGCACCCGCGCAGGGCTGGTCGCCCGGTGCGACACCCCAGGCGGCGCCCGGAATGCGCGTGGGGGCATTCGCCAGCGGCCTCGACCACCCGCGCTGGCTCTATGTACTGCCCAACGGCGACGTGCTGGTGGCGGAGACCAACTCCCCGCCCAAGCCTGACGATGCGAGGGGCATCAGGGGTTGGATAATGGGTCTGGTAATGAAACGTGCCGGTGCTGCCGTGCCCAGCGCCAACCGCATCACGCTGCTGCGCGACACCGACGGCGACGGGGTCGCGGACCTGCGCTCGGTGCTCCTCCAAGGATTGAACTCGCCGTTCGGCATGGCGCTGGTGGGCAACGATCTCTATGTCGCCAATTCGGATGCGGTGCTGCGCTTCCCCTACGCGGCAGGGGACACGCGCATCACGGCAGCAGGCATCAAGCTGGTGGATCTGCCCGCCGGTCCGATCAACCACCACTGGACCAAGAACCTGATCGCCAGCACGGATGGCACCCGGCTCTATGTCAGTGTCGGCTCGAACAGCAACGTCGCCGAGCGCGGCATGGAAGTCGAGGCCGGACGCGCCGCCATCTGGGAAGTGGACATCAAGAGCGGCGCCCACCGGGTCTTTGCCTCCGGACTGCGCAACCCGGTTGGCATGGCCTGGGAGCCCCACAGCGGAGCGTTGTGGACCTCGGTGAACGAGCGCGACGAACTCGGCAGCGACCTGGTTCCCGACTATATGACGTCGGTGCGCGACGGCGGCTTCTACGGCTGGCCCTACAGCTACTACGGCCAGCATATCGACCAGCGGGTGACGCCGCAGCGGCCCGAGCTGGTAGCCCGCGCCATCGCCCCGGACTACGCGCTGGGAGCGCATACCGCCTCGCTGGGCCTGGCGTCTTCGGCCGGCACTGCTCTGCCCGCAACGTTCGGCAATGGAATGTTCATCGGCCAGCACGGGTCGTGGAACCGCCGGCCGCACAGCGGCTACAAGGTCATCTTCGTACCCTTCGCCAGCGGCACGCCTTCCGGCCCGCCGGTCGACGTGCTGACAGGCTTCCTCAGCGAGGATGGCAATGCCCTCGGACGGCCGGTCGGTGTGGCACTCGACAAGCAGGGTGCGTTGCTGGTGGCAGACGACGTCGGCAATGTGGTCTGGCGCGTCACTTCCACCGATAAACAGGGACGCAAACAATGAACACTCACGGGAGTCCGGACATGTCTGTTACGCCTCCGCTTCAGCAGCACTATGCGCCAAGGGATTTTCGCGACCGCATGGCCTATGCGTTCATCAGGTTTCTGCGCTTGTTCGCCGACACTTTCTTTGCCCGGCGCTACGGTCACCGCGCCGTGGTCCTGGAAACGGTCGCCGGCGTGCCCGGCATGGTGGGTGGTTCGCTGCAGCACCTGCGCGCGCTGCGCCGAATGGAAAGCGATCACGGCTGGATCCACACGCTGCTGGACGAAGCCGAAAACGAACGCATGCACCTGATGACCTTCATTCATGTCACCCAGCCCTCGCGCTTTGAGCGCCTGCTGATCCTTCTGGTGCAAGGCATTTTCTATAACTTCTTCTTCCTGCTCTACCTGATTTCGCCAAAGACCGCGCATCGAGTGGTGGGATATCTGGAGGAGGAAGCGGTGCACAGCTACACCGAATATCTGGCCGGGGTGGACGACGGCACTTACGCCAACGTCGCGGCGCCCGCCATCGCCATCGAGTACTGGAAGCTCGCGCCCGACGCCAGGTTGCGCGACGTCATCATCGCGGTGCGTGCCGACGAGGCCGGTCATCGCGACGTCAATCACGAATTTGCCGACGCGCTCGCTTGAATCCGATCCCTGCCCCGCAATCGCCGTACCGTCGGCGCCGACTTTCGGGTCGGGCCCGATCGTCCATCGCTGATCTGACTCGGGAGTCCAGATGATATTCCGCCAACTATTCGAACCGCTCTCCAGCACTTATACGTATCTGCTCGGGTGCGAGGAGACCAGCCTGGCCGTGTTGATCGATCCGGTCATCGTCGCAGTTGAGCGCGATCTGGCCGAGATCACCCGGCTTGGACTGACGTTGGCCTATACCCTGGATACCCACATCCACGCCGACCACATCACTGCGGCGCTGGAACTGAAGAAGCAGGCCGGAAGCAAAATCGCCGCACCGGCTTGCGACCGGCTGCCGTGTGCAGACCTGGGCATCGAAGAGGGGCGGCCACTTACGGTGGGTGGCATCGTGCTTCATCCATTGCACACACCGGGGCACACCGACGGGCATTTCGCTTATCTGGCTGGCGATCGGGTGTTCACCGGAGACGCGCTGCTGATCGACGGCTGTGGCCGCACCGACTTCCAGAACGGCGATGCCGATGCCTTGTACAAGAGCGTCAGAGAAAAGTTGTTTTCGCTGGCCGACGATGTTCTGGTGTACCCGGCGCACGACTACAAGAACCGGCGCGTTTCCTCCATAGCGCAGGAGAAGAAACGCAATCCGCGGCTCGGCGGGAAACGGACCCTGGAGCAGTTCAAAAATATTATGGCGAACCTGAACCTGCCCTACCCCACCTTCATTGATTACGCGGTGCCCGGCAACCGGCAGTGCGGCGTTTGTCCGTGCGAGCTGCCGGCGCTTCTTGAGAAGTACTGCCGGCATATGACCGAAAGCCGGCAGGGCTGACGGCGCGCGCAGCGGAACACGACAATGGCCGTCAGGCTGACGCTACTCACCAGGGAGATCAATCGTGCCGCTCAAGTCAGGATCCAGCAAGTCGGTTGTCAGCCGCAACATCAAGACATTGGTGGACGACTGGAAGAGAGACGGATCGATCGGTAGCAGCCATCCGCCGACCAAGGCAAAGGCGATCAAGCAGGCCGTGGCCATCGCCTTGTCGAAGGCAGGCAAAAGCCGCACAAAATAGCCCGGCAAGCGCAACGTCGGCTGAAATTAAGGGAACGAATACCGCAAGAACAGATGGCTGCCGCCACGCCGCACGTCGGTCAACCTGCCCCATCGGGCATCACCCGGTGCGAACGCCTTGCCCATCACAAGGCTGAGCCGTCCGTCGTCATCGTCGCGACCGGCAATCTGCGGGGCGAGAGTCAGGAACTGCTCGTCGATAAGACGCTCTGCGTAGAAGTCGCCGAGCAATCGCGGTCCCCCTTCGACCAGAATCAGCTTGCCGGGGTGCACCCGGTACACCTCGTCGAGGATGGCCCTCGCCGAAATCACGCTCGCGCTGCGACGAATCGCACGGACCTCGACCGAATCGGGCACGCCCTGTTTGAGTAAGTGCTTCGCACCCGCGGTCGTCGTAATGATCAATGTCTGCACCTTGCCGGAGGCGAACACGGGCAGGCGCAGATCGATCTCGCCGCGACCGCTGACAATCACGTTCAGCGGTGCCTCGCTCTTGCCCAAGGCCTTGCTTAGCCGCCGATATTCATCCGCCAGCTTGGGAAAAATAGCTTCGGCGGTCCACAGGTGCCGACTGTCGGCACCCAGCGTACCGGCGCCGATGATCACCACATCGGCAATCGCGCGCAACAGCCCCATCACCATGCGGTCCTGGGCGCTGAACCCGCTGATGTCCCCGCCGCTGGCATGTCCCTTTGTATTGAGCGAAACGACGCCATCCAGCGTGGTCACGAAATTGCTGAAGACATGGGGATGTGTTCGCGGCAGCGGCATGCGCAGGCAACCGTACAGGCGCGCCAGTTTGGGAGGCAGCGGCACCACCTTGCCGCGCTTCGTTTCGAAGAGTGTCTTGAGCGGCGCAAGCGTGGCAGAACCGGATCGGGGCATGGGCTTCGGGGCCAAAGCGTCGTCGGAGGAAAGCGATCAGGTTGCGTCGACCAACTCTCGGCCCCTGAGGAAACCCATGTCTTCCGCGACGGCTTGCGTGGAATAGAAAAACTCCGGATCCGACTTGGCGCTGGCGCCTTTGTCGTCCATCGGGCCAGTGCCGCTATCGCCAATCTTTACCGTGAAGGTCCATTGCTGCCCATGGCCGGCAAGCTCTGCGTTTTCAGGAGCGCGCGGCTCCGCGCAGACATGCATTTGCTTGCCGTGGTATTCCTCGGTTTTCCATCCGGTCTGATCGTTCACTGCAGCGTGTGTCAGGGTCTTGGTGTCCATTAAATTCTCCTAATGTAATTGTCCTAAATTGGCCGAATTCGGTCAGCGGCGGCAGCGTTCCCTCGTTTTGAAGCGGGAGTCGGCTGCCAAACCTCTGCCATGGTCCTGGGCTCTTTAGCGAAGGCCGAGGAGCGACATGGCTACCATGACGACGACGACCAGGCCGATGATGTAAATGATGCTGTTCATGAGATTGTCTCCGGTTGAGTTAAGTGACCGGACCGCATGCAAAGAGCGACACCAATCACAGAGCCGACACTACGCGGCCCGGCGCGCCGGCTCTGTACGTTGTCGCACACCAGATCCGGCAGATTCAGTTTCGCGCCGGAAACTGGTGGACGATGGCTCGATCGTCGCCATCCACGCACAAGGTTTTGTGCGATGACGCACAGAGCCTTGTGCGGCCATGCGGATACCCTCGCGCAAGACTGGAGCAACATGACCTCTCACCATTATCTGCATACCGGCCAACGCACCTGCCACGCCGACGACGGACGCGAAGTGCCGTGCCGGGGTTCCGGCCAGGACGCGGCGTTTTCCGTCGGCATGTCCTGGCCGGAACCGCGATTCGAGTTGCACGATGACGAGGTCGTGGATCGCCTGACAGGCCTTCTCTGGTGTCGCAATGCCAATCTGGCGGAGTTTCCGCTGACGTGGCAGGAAGCACTGGATTTCGTCGCCACCATGAACCGCGAACGGCGCTTCGGCCAGCACGATTGGCGCCTGCCCAACCGCCGCGAATTGCGCAGTTTGCTCAGCCTGCAAAACAAATTGCCTGCGCTGCCGGAGCGGCACCCCTTCCTCAATGTGTTCAGCGGCTGGTACTGGACCGCGACGACGGCAGCCATCAGCCCGGCGCATGCCTGGTACGTGGCGCTCGATGGCGGACGCATGTTTTACGGCGGCAAGGATCAATCCTTCATGCTGTGGCCGGTGCGCGGCGAAGGTCTGGGGGTGATTCCGCGCACGGGCCAATATCTGTGCTTTGATGCCGCCGGCAAAGCCATCTCGTGCAGCGGCTCCGGCCAGGACGGCGAGTCGCGTTATGGCGCCCCGTGGCCTGAACCACGCTTCGAAATTTTTCCCGCCGGCGTCCTCGATCGCCTCACCGGCCTGCTCTGGCGCCGCGGCGCGAACCTCACACCGCAACCGGTAGTCTGGCGCGAGGCATTGGCAGCGGTGGCGGAACTGAACCAGGACGGCGCCGGACATCCCTGGCGGCTACCCACCATCAACGAGCTGGAAGCGCTGGTGGATTGCGCCGCTCACAGCCCGGCCTTGCCGTCGGGGCACCCTTTCGCCGACATCCAGGAAGTCTACTGGTCGTCTACCACCAGCCTGTTCGAGCCCGATTGGGCCTGGGCCCTGTATCTGAACAAGGGCGCGACCGGTGTCGGACAAAAGCGGTTCGCAGAATTTTCGGTATGGGCGGTGGCAAGCACCGCAGACCGTCAGGCGGAGATCGGCGAAGTACCGATAAGTTGCTCCGCCCAAGCCGGGGTCGAGCCCGAGCCTGCACCAGTATTCTGCATCAAACCAGTCGGTGTCCCGTTGGAATGTCACAGTGCAAAAGGCCACAATGAAATCCGCGACTGAAGCCGCGCCCGTCACGCATACAGGTACCAAAGAACCTGACATTGCCACCGCATCGGTTCCCGACACGCTCGCATCGCTGCGCGTGAATGCCGAAGCCGGCCTGACGCGCGCCGAGGTTGACGTCCGGCGCAAGGAGCACGGATACAACGAAGTCGCCGAACGCAAGGACCACCCATTGCTCATGTTTCTCGGCAAGTTCTGGGGCGTATCGGCGTGGATGCTCGAACTGATCATGGTGCTGTCGGCCGTGCTCGGAAAATACTCGGACCTCGTTGTGGTGAGTGCACTGCTGGTGATCAATGCCGTAGTGAGCTTCATGCAGGAGCGCCGGGCCGCCGGCGTCGTCGAAACCCTGCGACGGCGGTTGCAGGTCAGCGCGCGCGTCCTGCGCGAGGCGACCTGGCAAGTCGTTCCAGCGCGGGAACTGGTCCCCGGCGACATCATCCGCGTGCGCCCCGGCGACATCATTCCGGCCGACGTAAAGCTCATTACCGGTACGCTGAGCATTGACCAGTCCGCGCTCACCGGCGAGTCGAAGGACGCTGACAAGGCCCCCGCCGCAGTGCTCTCGTCGGGCTCGCTGGTCCGCCGCGGGGAAGGCAACGGCGTGGTAATGCTGACCGGGGCGCAGACCTACTTCGGCCGCACCACGGAACTCGTGCAGGAGGCGCGACCGAAGCTCCACATCGATGTCGTGGTCGCCAGGATAGTGCGCTGGCTGTTTCTCGTCGTCGGCGCGCTGCTCGTCATGGTGGTCGTCATGTCCCTAATGCGCGGTACGCCGCTCCTCGAGATGGTCCCGCTCATGCTGATCCTCTTGATGAGCGCGATACCGCTCTCCCTCCCCGTCATGTTCACGGTCAGCATGGCTGTCGGCTCTAAGGAACTGGCAAAGCGCGGCGTGCTGGTCACCCGCCTTAGCGCCGCGGAGGACGCGGCAACGATGGACGTGCTCTGCGTGGACAAGACCGGCACGATCACCATGAACCAGTTGGCCGTAACCGGCGTGATCCCGCTGGAGCAATCGACGGAAGCCGATGTGCTGTTCGCCGGTGCACTCGCATCGAAGGAAGCCGACCAGGATCCGATCGACCTTGCGTTCCTGGCCGCAGCAACGGACCGTCATGTCTTCGACGGCAGGCCGGCGGTGACGCCCGTCTCCTTCGCGCCGTTCGATGCCAAAACCCGACGGACCGAAGCCGTGGCCGAGCAAAGCGGACAGCGGCTACGGGTGATGAAGGGCGCCGTGGAAACCATCGCCGAAGCTTGCGGGCTGCAGCCGCCGGCGATAGAGGCGCTGGAGGCGAGGGTCAGCGAGGCGGCATTGAAAGGATACCGGACGCTCGCCGTAGCGCACGGCCCCGAGATGGGCGCGCTCACTTTGATCGGGCTGGTGACCCTATACGATCCGCCGCGACCCGATGCCAAACAACTCATTGCAGCACTCCACGACCTCGGCGTGCCGGTGAAGATGCTCACCGGCGACGCAGTGGCGGTCGCCAGTGAAATCGCGCGCGAAGTCGGTTTGCCCAACATCCAGCGCATGGCCGACCTCAAGGCGAAGGCCGCAGGCGCTGCGGCTGGCAATGAAGCGACCGACTTGCTGGTGGGCGCCGACGGGCTCGCCGAAGTCTATCCGGAAGACAAATACATCGTCGTGCAGCACCTGCAGGCCGCGGGACATGTGACCGGCATGACGGGCGACGGCGTCAACGATGCGCCGGCGCTGCGGCAGGCCGAAGTGGGCATCGCCGTCAGCACCGCGACCGACGTGGCCAAAGGCGCCGCGAGTGTCGTCCTGACCGAACCCGGGCTGGCGAATATCGTGGCCCTGGTCGAGCAGGGGCGGACGATCTACCAGCGCATCCTGACCTACATCATCAACAAGATCAGCCGGACGATTCTGAAGACGGCCTTCGTCGCCATCGCGTTCGTCATCACCGACAAGTTCGTCATCTCCGGCTTCGCGATGCTGCTGCTGGTGTTCCTGACCGACTTCGCCAAGATCTCGCTTGCCACCGACCGGGTGCAGCCGTCCAGGAAGCCGGAAACGTGGAACATCGGCTACCTCATCACCGTCGCTGTGGTGCTGGGCGCCTTGATGGTCGCAGAAGCGCTCCTCGCCCTGTGGATCGGCTGGTCGCGTTGGGGACTGGCGACCAGCGACAACGCCCTGTACACCTTCAGCTTCCTGACGCTGCTCTACTTTGCGGCGTTCTCCATCGTGTCGGCGCGGGAGCGCCGCTGGTTCTGGTCCACGCGGCCCAGCAACATGGTCGTGGCGGCCGTGGTGGCGGAAACCTTAATCGGGACTGCGCTGACGTTCGCGGGTCTTGCGGGACTTACGCCGTTGCCCTGGTGGCAGGCACTGGCGCTTCTTGGCTATGCCATGATCTCGTGCCTGGTCGTGAACGACGTCGTGAAGGTGGCGATGATCAGATGGCGTGTTCCTGCTGCGGTATCCAACGTGTCGAGGACATCGTGAGTACTATCGGAGGTATCAAAATGAAAACTGATTGCGAGGGCTTTCGCGTTGCGGAGGGTGAGAAAGTCGAACTCGCGTTGCGCCCGACCACTATCAAGCCGCTGTACAGATCGCACAAGCACTATCGGGCGCTGATCGAGGAGTACATTGCCGAACTGAGTGTGCAACAGAGCCTGCTGTACGCCAACAACAGCCATTCCCTGCTGTTGATCTTTCAGGCGATGGACGCAGCCGGCAAGGACAGCGCCATCAAGCACGTGATGTCCGGCGTCAATCCGCAAGGCTGCCAGGTAGTCAGCTTCAAGCATCCGAGCACTGCGGAACTGGCGCATGATTTCCTCTGGCGGACCACCCGCTGTCTGCCCGAACGGGGCCAGATCGGCATCTTCAATCGCTCCTACTACGAAGAGGTGCTGATCGTCCGCGTGCAGCCGGAGATTCTCCGCAGCGAAGGGTTGCCGGCCGAGGCGTTGGAGGCAAAGGACTTCTGGCAGCAGCGCTACCGGTCAATCTCCGATCTGGAACGTCACCTGCACCACAAAGGGACCCGGATCATCAAGTTCTTCCTGCATCTGTCGAAGGAGGAGCAACGCCAGCGCTTTCTTCGCCGCATCGACGAGCCGGACAAGAACTGGAAGTTCAGCATGGACGATGTCGAGCAGCGGAAAGCCTGGACGCAATACCAGGAGGCCTATGAGGCGTGCCTCGGCGCGACCAGCACGATTGACTCGCCGTGGTATGCGGTGCCGGCCGACGACAAGCAGAACACCCACCTGATCATCTCGCAAATCATTCTCGACGCGCTGAAAGGGCTGCGCATGTCCTATCCCCAGTCGGACCGCGCGCGCAAGCGGGAGCTGCAGGCAATCCGCAAACACCTGGAGAAGTGACCGGCCGTCAGTCCCTCGGCGGTACAGGCTTCCCCATCGGCAGCGGCGCCGCGTCCGCCAGCAGCCCGCGCAGGACGTAAGGCAGGATGCCGCCGTGGTGCAGGTAGTCCACCTCGACCGGCGTATCGACACGCAACTGCAGCGTGACATCCTGCCGCCGGCCATCGCGCCGGCGGATCGCCAGCACCACGTCCTGACGCGGCCGCAGTTCGCCTTCGAGCCCGAGGATATCGAATTCCTCGTCGCCGACGACAGCCAGCGATTCGACACTGTCGTCGCCCTTGAACTGCAGCGGCAGCACGCCCATGCCGACCAGATTGGAGCGGTGGATGCGCTCGAAGCTCTGCGCCACGACGGCGCGCACGCCCAGCAGGCGCGGTCCCTTGGCCGCCCAGTCGCGGCTGGAGCCGGTGCCGTATTCCTCGCCGGCGAAGACCAGGGTCGGCGTCCCCGCCGCCTGGTACTTCATCGCTGCGGCATAAATGGACAGGAGTTCACCGCCGGGCTGAAACAGCGTAACCCCGCCCTCGACGCGCGAGCCGTCGGCGTTGGCCGGCAGCATCAGGTTGCGGATGCGCACGTTGGCGAAGGTGCCGCGCACCATGACCTCGTGGTTGCCGCGGCGCGAGCCGTAGCTGTTGAAGTCGGCGCTGGCGACACGGTGCGCGAGCAGGTATTCGCCGGCCGGCGAGCCGGGCTTGATCGAGCCGGCGGGACTGATGTGGTCGGTGGTCACCGAATCGCCGAAGATCGCCAGCGTCCGCGCCGCCCGGATGTCGGTCATGCCGCGCGGCTGCAGCGTGAAGCCGGCGAAGAACGGCGGCTCGGCAATGTAGGTCGAGGGCGCCCATGCATAGACCTGGCCGGTGTCGGCCGGGATATCGTTCCACAAGGGATTGCCGCGGACGAAGTCACGGTACAGCGCGCGATAGGTGGCCGGGTCGGTGGCATGACCCATTGCCGCGGCGATCTCCTCGCTGCTCGGCCAGATGTCCTTCAGCAGCACCGGCTGGCCATTGTGGCCGATGCCCAGCGCGTCGCGCGTCAGATCGATATCGACGCGGCCGGCGATGGCAAAGGCGACCACCAGCGGCGGACTCATCAGGAAGTTGGCCTTCAGCGCCGGATGAATGCGCGCTTCGAAGTTGCGATTGCCCGAGAGCACGGCGGCGCAGACCAGGTCGTGGGCGACAATGGCCTCCTCCAGCGGCGCCGCCAGCGGCCCGGCGTTGCCGATGCAGGTGGTGCAGCCATAGGCGACGACGCGGAAACCGAGAGTCTCCAGATCGTTGAGCAGTCCCGCTCTGGTCAGATACTCGGTCACCACGCGCGAACCGGGTGCGAGCGAGGTCTTGACCCGCGCCCCCACCGACAAGCCGAGTGCCACTGCCTTCTTCGCCAGCAGACCGGCCGCCAGCATGACACCAGGATTCGACGTGTTGGTGCAGGAAGTGATGGCGGCGATCAGCACGTCGCCGTGGCCGATGTCGCGGGCGGTGGCTGCCGGGGTATCCGGCGGCGGCGGCGCGGCGCGATTATGGTCCACCATCTCCGTTTCGTTGCGGCCCTTGCGTTTGTCATCGGGCACGGCTTCGGTCGCGACGGAATTGACAGCCGGCCCGCCCAGCGGATAGCGCCGCGCCATCTCGTCCGCGGTCCTGCCGTAGCCGTTCCGGGTCACAGGCAGCGCGAACAGTTCGCCGAAACGCTGTCCGAGTTCGGGCAGATCGATGCGGTCCTGCGGCCGCTTGGGGCCAGCCACGCCGGGGCGCACGGCGGCCAGATCGAAAGCGATCACCGCGCTGTAGTCGATGTCGCCACTGCGCGGCATGCCGAACAGGCCCTGCGCCTTGAAATAGGATTGGAACGCGTCGATCTCTTGATCGCTGCGCCCGGTGGCGGCGAGGTACTTCACGGTCTCCGCATCCACCGGGAAAAAGCCCATGGTCGCGCCGTACTCGGGCGCCATGTTGGCGATCGTGGCGCGGTCCGGCACCGTCAGCGAGGCGGCGCCTGCGCCGAAGAACTCGACGAACTTGCCCACCACCTGCGCCTGGCGCAGGTGCTCGGTGACGTACAGA
The DNA here is from genome assembly GCA_023229685.1 of Sulfuritalea sp. Taxonomy (GTDB): domain Bacteria; phylum Pseudomonadota; class Gammaproteobacteria; order Burkholderiales; family Rhodocyclaceae; genus Sulfuritalea. The sequence goes on along the minus strand of JALNYT010000004.1, from coordinate 21,430 downwards.
ACCAGGTCGGTGGCGGTGGCGCCCTCCGGCAGGCGGCCGTGAAGGTGCACGCCCACCACGTCGGGGGTGAGAAAGACCAGCGGCTGGCCGAGCATGCCGGCCTCCGCCTCGATGCCGCCGACGCCCCAGCCGACGACGCCCAGCGCGTTGATCATGGTGGTGTGCGAGTCGGTGCCGACCAGCGTGTCCGGATAGGTGACGCCGTCCCTGTGCAGGACGCCGCGCGCGAGATATTCGAGGTTCACCTGATGCACGATGCCGATGCCCGGCGGCACCACGCGGAAGGTATCGAAGGCCTGCATGCCCCACTTGATGAAGCGGTAGCGCTCGGCATTGCGGCGGAATTCCAGCCGCATATTGAGGTCGAGCGCATCGGCGACCCTGTAGTAATCGACCTGCACCGAGTGGTCCACCACGAGGTCCACCGGCACCAGCGGCTCGACGATCTTCGGATTCTTCCCGAAGCGCTGCGCCACGCCGCGCATCGCGGCGAGGTCGCACAGCAGCGGTACGCCGGTGAAGTCCTGCAGCACGATGCGCGCGACGACGAAGGGTATCTCGGCGCTGCGCGCCGCGTTCGGCTGCCAGCCGGCCAATTGGCGCACGTGCTCGGCGGTGATCTTGCGGCCGTCGCAATTGCGCAGCAGTGATTCGAGCACGATGCGGATCGACACCGGCAGGCGCGACACCTTGCCCAGTCCCGCCGCTTCGAGCACGGCCAGCGCATGGTAGCGGGACGACTCGCCGGAGGCCAGCGTAAATTCCCGCAGTGAGTCGAATGGATCAAGAAACATCGTGGCCTCCGCAATTCTCTCCGCGCGATGCGACGCATCCGCGGATGAGTCCAGAATAGCGCAGGTTCGACGCCAGCGACAGGCAAATGCGCACGCCACGAGCCGTCCCGGGGATTCCGTCTAAGATGGGCGCGTCATCCACGCAGGAGAATGGCCATGGCCACATACCGAGTAGTGCCTCTTACGCGGCGGAGCAGCCCATGAGCGCCACGCGAACGGAACGCGACTCCTTCGGCAGCATCGAGGTGCCGGCCGACCGCTTATGGGGGGCACAGACGCAGCGTTCGCTGCAACACTTCGACATATCCACCGAACGCATGCCGCAAGAAATCGTGCTTGCGCTCGCTACCGTGAAGGCCGCCTGCGCCCGAGTCAATCGCGAGCTTGGCCTGCTGCCCGGGGACAAGGCGACCGCGATCGTCGCCGCCGCGGAGGAAGTGCTGGCCGGCCGCCACCCGCAGGAATTCCCGCTGTCGGTCTGGCAGACCGGCTCCGGCACGCAGAGCAACATGAACCTGAACGAGGTGCTGGCCAACCGCGCTGCGGAACTGCTCGGCGGCGAACGCGGCGAGCGCCGCTCTGTCCATCCCAACGACGACGTCAATCTCGGCCAGTCGTCCAACGACGTCTTCCCTACCGCCATGCACCTGGCCGCCGCGCTCGGCATCACCCGCGCGGTGCTGCCGGCGCTGGCCCGGCTGCGCGCGACGCTGGCGGAGAAGTCCGCCGCTTTCGAGGCCATCGTCAAGATCGGCCGCACCCATTTGCAGGATGCGACGCCGCTGACGCTGGGCCAGGAATTCTCCGGCTACGTCGCCCAGCTCGACCATGCCGAAGCGGTCATCAATGCCGTGCTGCCGTCGCTCTACCCGCTCGCCGTCGGCGGCACCGCGGTCGGCACCGGCCTCAATACCCACCCGGAATTCGGCGCCCGCGTCGCGGCGGAACTCGCCCGCAGCAGCGGCCTGCCCCTGGTCGGCGCCGCCAACAAGTTCGCCGCGCTGGCCACCCACGACGGTCTCGTCGCCGTCCATGGCGCCCTCAAGACACTCGCCGTGGCGCTGATGAAGATCGCCAACGACATCCGCTGGCTGGCCTCGGGGCCGCGCTCGGGACTCGGCGAAATCAGCATCCCGGAAAACGAGCCGGGCAGTTCGATCATGCCCGGCAAGGTCAACCCGACCCAGTGCGAGGCGCTGACCATGCTCTGCTGCCAGGTCATGGGCAACGACGTTGCACTCGGCATCGGCGGCGCCTCGGGCAACTTCGAGTTGAACGTCTACAAGCCGCTGATCGCGCACAACTTCATGCAAAGCGTGCGCCTGCTGGCCGACGGCATGACCAGCTTCGAGGCCCACTGCGCACGCGGTATCGAAGCCAACCGGGAGCGCATCGCCGAACTGCTGAAGCGGTCGCTGATGCTGGTGACGGCGCTGGCGCCGCACATCGGCTACGACCGTGCCGCGGAGATCGCCAAGCGGGCGCACCGGGACGGCACCACGCTGCGCGAAGCGGCGCTGGCCGTGGGTTATGTCACGGCGGAGGAGTTCGACCTCTGGGTGAAGCCTGCCGCGATGGTGCATGCCGGCGACGGCGATCGCAGCGATCCGCGTTAGCTGCGTACCAGTAGCGCCTTCAAGCTGCGCGGCGCCCGCACCAGATCCGCCAGCGTGTATTCGTCCAGCGTCGAGTAAAGCGCGTCGAAGGCGCGCACCAGCACCGCCGAGAGCCGGCAGGCCGGTGCGATGCGGCAGGTGCCGGCATCGCCGGACAGGCATTCGACAATCGGCGCGCCGCCTTCGCTGACGCGCACGACCTGCCCCAGCCGGATGGCCTCCGGCTCGCGCGCCAGGCGGATGCCGCCACCCTTGCCGCGGACCGATTCGATGACTCCCGAGCGCGCCAGTTGATGCACCACCTTCATCAGGTGGTTCTCCGAAATCTCGTAGGCGGCAGCGATCTCGGGAATGGTGGCGAGCCGGTCACGGTTCAGCGCGAGGAACATCAGCACGCGCAGGGTGTAGTCGGAAAAGGTGGTGAGTTTCATGTCCGGCAGTTTACGCCCATAAGCAGTAAAAAAAATATTGCTTTACAAAAAACGCGGTGGTAGGATGAAGCTGTATTTATTCTACTGCTTTAAAAAAGCCATGACGACAGCAGCCGCCGCCTCCGCAGCACCCGACAAACCCTCCCTCGACGAGCAGCAGGTGCGCGACGTCCTGCGCCAGGTCATCGACCCCGAGGTCGGGATGAACATCGTCGCGCTGGGCCTGGTCTATCGCGTCGAGGTCGCCCCCGACAGCCTGGTGATCGAGATGACCATGACCTCGCCGGCCTGCCCGATGGGCGAGATGATCGTCGGCGATGTCCATGCCGCGCTAAAACAAATCCTGCCCGACACGATCGAGCCCGACATCCGCCTGGTCTGGGAGCCGCCCTGGAATCCATCGATGATGGATGAGGCGAGCAAACAACATTTCGGCTGGGAGCCCGAATAGCTCTGCAAAGCAACGCATCCCGATTTCCGATCCGTTTCTCAACCGCGTCACCAAGGAGCAAGACCATGACCACGACACACAGCTTCAAAACCACCGTCGATGTTCGCACCATCCCTCCGCGCGAGCGTCACCCGCTGATTTTCGGCACCTTCGACGGGCTTGCCGCCGGCGAAGCGCTGCTACTGGTCAACGACCACGATCCAAAGCCGCTCTACTACCAGTTCCAGGCCGAATCGAAAGGCCAATTCACCTGGGATTACCTCGAATCCGGCCCCGACGTCTGGCAGGTCAAAATCGGCAAAATCGGCGACGCGGCGAAGGTGGAAGCTGCCGGTGGCTGCGGCTGCGCGCACTGAGCGGGATCGCTAATGGCTGATCTGCGCCCCGCCGCCCGCGTGCCGCTACTGGTGCTGGGCATGCTGTCGCTGCTCGGCGGCGTGCTGGCCGGCCTGTCGCGTCTCGACTGGACCGTGCCATCCGTCGCCGCCGCGTCGGCCGGTTGGCACGGCGCGCTGATGATTTCCGCTTTTCTCGGCACGGTCATCAGCCTGGAACGGGCCGTCGCCCTCGGCCGCGGCTGGGCTTACCTGGCGCCGGCCGCGGCCGGCATCGGTGGCGTGGCTTTGCTCGCCGGGGCGCCGCTGATCCTTACTCAAGTCCTGACGGCCATCGCGGCCGCCACGCTGGTGGCCGCCAGTATCCAGGTGCTGCGCCGGCTGGTGGCGCCGTTCACCGTCATCCTCGCCGTCGGCGCACTGTGCTGGCTGGTCGGCAATCTGGCCTGGCTGGCCGGCGGCGCGCTGACCGCGGCCGTACCGTGGTGGCTGGCCTTTCTGGTGCTGACCATCGCCGGCGAACGGCTCGAACTGACGCGCTTCCTGCCGGCCCGGGCTGGCGCACAACGGCTGTTCTTCGTCATTGTCGGCGGCATTCTGGCCGGCGCCACAATCAGCTTCTGGCAGGAAGACGCCGGCCTCAGGCTCTTCGCCGCGGGCCTGCTGGCGCTGGCCGTCTGGCTGTTGCGCTACGACATCGCGCGGCGCAATGCGCAGCAGCAGGGGCTGGTCCGCTTCATTGCCGTGTGCCTGCTCTCGGGCTATGCCTGGCTGGTGCTGGCCGGCCTGCTTGGCGTCGCCGGCGGCTTCCTGCCCGGCCACCCGTGGCGCGATGCGACGCTGCATGCGGTCGGCCTCGGCTTCGTATTCTCGATGATCTTCGGCCACGCCCCGATCATCTTTCCGGCCGTGGTGCAGGTGAAGATTCCCTATCACCCGGTGTTCTATCTGCCGTTGCTGGTGCTCCACGCCTCGCTGGCGCTGCGCATCTTCGGCACCCTGGGCAACAACTTTCCGTTGCGCGCCGACGGCGGCCTGTTCAATGCCATCGCGCTGCTGCTGTTCATCGCCACGCTGCTGGCCAGCGTGGTGCGCGGCAGGCGCCAAACTCGAGGCACTGCAGCATGAACACCATCACCGAGCCCGGCCTGGAACTCTTTCGCGAAGGCGGCGACGCCGGCCAGAAGGACAAATGGACCGCCGAGCGCGTGCTGTCGCTGCGCTGGTGGACGCCGACGCTGGTGTCCTTCCGCACCACCCGCTATCGCGGCTTCCGCTTCACGCCGGGCCACTACACGCGGCTCGGGCTCGGCGCCGACGACAGCATCGTTTGGCGTCCTTTCTCGCTGGCCTCGGCGGCCTATGACGATTTCCTCGAATTCATCGCCGTGCTGGTTCCCGGCGGTGCCTTTTCGGAACCGCTCAGGCAACTGCGCGTCGGCGACACGATCCGCGTCGACAAGGCCAGCTACGGCTTTCTTACCGTCGATCAGCTGGCCCCCGGCAAGGACCTCTGGCTGCTGGCCAGCGGCACCGGGCTCGGGCCCTTCCTCTCGATCCTGCACGATCCCGCGGTCTGGCAGCACTACGAGCGCCTGATCGTCGCGCACAGCGTGCGCCATTCGTCCGAACTGGCCTGGCGCGACGAAATCGCCGGGATTCCAAAAGGCGAATTGTTCGCCGAGGCGAAAGCCACCCTCATCTATCTGCCGGTCGTCACCCGCGAGCCGGGGGCGACCGCGCTGGCGGAACGCATTCCGCTGCTGCTCGCCGATGGCCGCCTTGAAGACGCGGCAGCCAGCCCGCTCAAAGTTGCTACCTCCCGCGTCCTGGTCTGCGGCAATCCGGAAATGACCCGCGACCTGCGGAAGATGCTGGCGGCGCGCGGCTTCGCCACCAACCGCCGCGGCATTCCCGGCCAGATGGCCTTCGAAAAATACTGGTAGCCGCGGAATGCCGCCGCGATGAAACGCCATGCCCGTTTGCTGCAACTCTCGCGCGAGCACTACGGCGCGCTGAAGCTGGCTCGGGACGCGCGACGCGCCGCCGAATCGGCAGAGCCGGGCGAGGTAGCGGCGCTCGCGCAACGCGTGGTCCAGGTCTTCCCCGTCGAGCTCGATCCGCACTTTTGCGTCGAGGAGCAAGGCATCCTCGTGCTTCTGGCGCAGGCCGGCCAGCATGAACTGGTCGAGCGCACCCTGGCCGACCACACCGAGTTGCGTCGTCTCGCCAGGTCGCTGGCCGAGCCCGACGCCGCGACGCTGCTGCGCTTCGCCGACCTGCTCGGGACGCATGTCCGCTTCGAGGAGCGCGAAGTCTTCGAGGCGGCGCAGGCCCGACTCGATATCCATTCAATTTCAACCTAGGGCACATTCCGTCAGGAGCGCGGCCACCGGAACACCATGCCCCAGCAATTAACCGCCAGAAAAGTCATTGAGATAAAGCCCTACGCCGATCCGGAGGCCAAGGTGTACCCGCGCTCGATCAGCGGCATCTACGCCCGCTGGCGCTGGGTCTTCGTCTGGCTGACACAGGGCATCTTCTACGGCCTGTGCTGGATACCGTGGCACGACCGGCAGGCCATCCTGTTCGACATCGACACGCGCAAGTTCTACATCTTCGATCTGGTGCTCTGGCCGCAGGACACGATCTATCTCGCGCTGCTGATGATCATCGGGGCGCTGGCCCTGTTCCTGTTCACCGCTGTCGCGGGGCGCCTGTGGTGCGGCTATGCGTGCCCGCAAACCGTCTACACGGAAATCTTCCTGTGGTTCGAGAAACACATCGAAGGCGAGCGGCGGCAGCGCATCACGCTCGACGCCGCGCCGTGGTCGCTGCACAAGCTCTCGATCAAGACCGCCAAACACGCCACCTGGCTCGCCTTCTCGCTGTGGACCGGCTTCACCTTCGTCGGCTACTTCACGCCGATCCGCGAACTTGCCCACGATCTCCTGGCGCTGTCGCCGGGCGGCTGGTCGGCCTTCTGGGTGGTGTTCTACGGCTTCGCCACCTATGGCAATGCCGGCTTCCTGCGCGAACAGATGTGCCGGCAGATCTGCCCCTACGCGCGATTCCAGTTCGTCATGCTCGATCCCGACACGCTGATCATCGCCTACGACGCCGCGCGTGGCGACGCGCGCGGCCCGCGCGCCAAGGGGATCGATCCACGCACGGAGAACCTCGGCGATTGCGTCGACTGCAGCATCTGCGTCCAGGTGTGCCCGACCGGCATCGACATTCGCAACGGCCTGCAGAACGAGTGCATCGGCTGTGCCGCCTGCATCGACGCCTGCGATCAGGTGATGGACAAGATGGACTATCCGCGCGGCCTGATCCGCTATTCCACGGAGAACGCCGTCAGCCAGCACCTGACGCCGATGGACATCGTGCGGCGGGCCTTCCGGCCGCGGGTGATCATCTACGCCACGATCCTGATAGCGCTCGCGGTCGCCACCGCCTGGTCGCTGTCGATGCGCATTCCGCTGAAGGTCAATGTGTTGAAGGATCGCGGCATGCTGTCGCGCGAAGCGGACGACGGCTCGATCGAGAACATCTACCGCCTGCAGATCATGAACACCGGCGACAAGACCCGCACCTTCCGTATCCACATCGCCGGCCTCGAAGGCATCCGCCTCCACGACGACAAGATGATCACCGTGCCCGGCGGCGAGATCGGCACCCGAACCGCCAGCGTCAGGGCGGACCCCGGCGCCGCGAAATCCGGCGCCATCCCGATCAGCTTCAGCGTCGAGGACGTGGCCGACGACGCCGTTGCCGTCACCGAGAAATCGAAGTTCTGGATGCCCTAGCGCGATTTGACGCGCGCCGGAAATTCTGTTCCGATACCTTCATGGCGAAGAAATTTCCCTTGCACCCGAAGCATCCCGAGAGAATCTGCTGGGGCTGCGACAAGTACTGCCCGGTCGATGCGCTCGAATGCGGCAACGGATCGGACCGCACGCAGCACCCGGCGGAGCTGCTCGGGGAGGACTGGCTCGACTACGGCGACTGGGACCTGGAGACCGGGACGGAACCGTCCCGCACTACCGGCGGCGCCGACACAAGGCCGGCTTCGGAGTAGTTGCGCGGCCACCCTCAAGAGTCGGCGCTGGCGGGGCGGCGATCAAAACAAGATAGAACCCGACCCCTTATCGCTCTTGCACACCGCAGGAAGCGCGCAACGCCCGCGTGTGACAGCACGCTTCTGCCGTCTAGTCTACGGTCAGCGCCTTGCCGTTGTGCTTCGGCCCCAGCTTCAACAAGAACGGCACCGCACGCGCCGCCCACGCGGTCGGTGATTCGTAATCGCCAGCGGCTTCGCCGAAGGATCTCCTCAACATTTCGGTGTCGATGATTCCGGGATTGAGCGAAACAGTTGCCAACCCCTTGGGCAGTTCCTGCGCCAAAGATCGTGTCAGACCCTCGATGGCCCATTTGCTGGCGCAATAAGGGGCCACGTCGGGCGCGGTGCTGCGCCCCCAGCCGGAGCTGAAGTTGATGATCACGCCGCGGCCATGCTCGATCATGGCCGGAACAAAGTGCCTCACGACATTCGCCGTACCCATGACATTCACGTTGATCAGAGTCGCGAATTCCGCTGCCGGTATCTCCCATAGCGGCGCCGGCTTATTCGTCAGGGCGGCGTTGTTGATCAGGATATCGGGTGGGCCCATCGTCGTCAGGACATGACGAGCCCACCGACCGACCTGCATGTCGTCGGATACATCTACGGCGGCAAAACGGTGAGGCCCCGGGAAGGCCAGCCGAAGCTTCTCGATGGCCGCTTCCGAACGCCCGCACCCGGCGACGGTGTGGCCACGAGAGACAAACTCCTGGAGCATGGCTCGACCAAGGCCACGGGTAACGCCAGTGATTACGATATGTCTCGATTCGGCCACGGTGAATGTCTTCGGTTAGCTGCGATCGGTACGTAGACGATTAGGGGTCGGAGTCGTTTGAGTTTTGCCAGAAGTCGGCGCTTGCCGGCCCGCGAAGCGGAATCCCCGGCAGACAGAGTCCGGCACGGCGATTCGGTAGCGCCTCTACGACGAACCCTTTTCCGGGCTTGTCCCTGTGAGCAGCGTCTTCAATCCAACGTAGGGCTTTTCCGCAACCGGCGTTGCATCCGCAGGCGCCGGGGACAGGCGCGCCAGTTCGGCTTCGAGTTCGCGATTGCGCTGCTGCTGCGCGCCCAGCTGCCGCTCGAGATCGGTTACCTGTTTGTGCAGCCGGCCCAGCGCCCATTGCCCACGGATCACCGCAGGCGAAGACAGCAGGCCGGCGATCAGTGCGCCCAGGCCGAGGGACACCAGCAGCACCAGTGCCAGCGAGCCTTCGAATCTCCAGAACGCGACCGCCACGACCACGGGCAGGTTGTTCTGCAGGGCAAAGATGACCGCCACGATGGCGACGATGATGCCGAGAATCAGGATGAGTTGCATGTCTGCCCTTCGAATGTAATTTAGGAAGCCGCCATGCCGGTGACTGAACGATCGCAGGCACGGAATCCCGATGCTCTCGCCCTCAAAAGGCGCGAACCACAACGCCGATCACGTCAGTCCGGCCCGGCAGCAAGCCTTGGCGCTCGTGGCTCCGCTAGCGTCCGATGTCCTCGATGGCATCGACCACCATCCGGGTACCGATGGCGATCAGCAGGATATCCGACGCCACGCGCACGTAGCGATGTTCGGGCGGCGGCGGCGGCAGGTGCGCGCGAAGGTCCTGGGGCAGATCATAGAAGCGCAGATCCTGGGGAACTGGCTGGCCCTTGGCCCACTTCTTCGCCTGTCCCGGCGGCATGCAACCGTTGTTCTTCTTGGCCAGGCCCGGCGGACACTTGCCCTTGCGGAACTGCGATCCGTAATACTCATTGACGTAGCGTCGGCTGTCGTCATTGAAGCCATACCCGATCGTTTGTCCCGGCTTGCCTGCCGGCTGATTTACTTCAGGGCGGTCCTTGCTTTCCTTGGACGGCTTGTTCTTTCCGGCCCAGTCCGGCTTGTCGGCAAATGCGCTGCCGACGGAAAGTCCTGCCAACACGGCGAGCATTGTCAGGCGCGGCATTACCTTAAGGCTTCTGGTCATGATTGATCTCCCGATGATGAGCGACAGGTGGTTAACTTACCAGATCGATACCCCCACTGGCAGCGGCATTGACCGGCCAACGTGACATCAGTCACGCTCGCCGTGATTTGGCGGGCGGCGACCCGGATCGCCACGAACGTCGACTCCCGTGGCCTACATCGCCAAGGTCAGGCCGCCGTCGACCACGAAGATGTGCCCGGTGGCATAGCGGGTGCGCAGCAGGCCGAGGGTGGCCTCGACGCAGTCGGCCGGAATGGCGGAGCGCTTCAGCGGTGCCCTGGCCTTGACGGCTTCGTGTTGCGCCTGCCAGTCCTTGGTCCATGGCGTTGCCACCAGACCGGGGGCGACGGCATTGACGCGCACCGGCGCGCAGGACTTGGCCAGCAGGCGCGTCATCTGGTTCAGCGCGGCCTTGGCCATCGAATAGGCGATCGAGCTGCCGACCGGGCGCACGCCGGCGATCGAGGTGATGTTGATGACGTTGCCGTCTTCGCTCTGCATCAGGTGCGGCATCGCCGCCTTGGTCAGCATCCAGGTGCCGGTGACGTTGATCTCGAAGGTCTTGGCGAAGATCTCGTCGGTCAGGGCCGCGAGGTCGTGGTGCGGCACGACGGTGGTCCAGCCGGCATTGTTCACCAGGATGTCGAGCTTGCCGAAACGTTCGATGGTCGCCGCCAGCAGCCGCTCGCCCGCTGCCTTGTCGGCGATGTCGGCTTGAACGTAATGAGCGTTGGCGCCGAGTTCCGCGGCGATGCGCTGGCCGGCTTCCACCGAGTGCGCCGAGTTGATCACCACCGAGGCGCCGAGCGCCGACAGCCGCCGCGCGATCGCCTCGCCGATGCCGCTGCTCGATCCCGTGACGAGGGCCACTCTGTTGGAAAACTCGCATGAAAACTCGCTCATTTCTTCTCCTTTTGTTGTTGATGCCGGCTCAGCCGGTCAGCTTGCGGTAGATCTCGGCAATTTTCTGCGGCAGCTTTTTCGCGTCGTCGATCACCGAATAGTGCGCCGGGCCATAGAGCTGCGGCAGGTAATCGGCGCCGTGGCGGTCGATGGTCACGCAGTAGCTGCGGACGCCCTTCTCGCGCGCTTCGAGCAGGGCGCGGCGGGTGTCCTCGATGCCGTAGCGGCCGCGGTATTCGTCGCCGTAGTCGTCGGGGCGGCCGTCGGACAGCGTGACCAGCAGCTTGTGGCGCGTGTTCTGCCGCACCAGCAGGCCGGAGAGGTGGCGCACGGCGACGCCCATGCGGGTGTAGTCCCTGGCCTCGATGCCGGCGATACGCTGGCGCGTCGCGGCATCGTAGCGGTCGCCGAAGCGCTTGATGCGGTAGATGTCGCAGTGGGTGCGCGTCCAGCCGGAAAAGCCGTAGATGGCATAGCTGTCGCCCAGGCTTTCGATGGCTTCGCACAGCAGCACCAGCGATTCGCGCTCGGCGTCATTGACCCAGCCCTTGGTCGAGCCGCTCATGTCGACCATGAACATCACCGCCAGCGAACGCTCGACGCGGCGGCGATGGATGAACAGGCGCGACGATGGCTCGGCCCCGCTCTTGCGGTCGGCACGGGCCTCGACCTGCGCATCGAGATCGATTTCCTCGCCGTCGAACTGGCGCCGCTGCGGCTTGTCTTCGCCGCGCAGGGCCTCGAAGCGGCGGCGGATGCTGCGGATCAGGTGGGCATGGCGCCGGCGCACTTCATCGACCCATCCGTGATCGCCGGCCGGCGCCTCCATCTCGTACAGATGACACCAGTCGTGCCGCCAAGCCGCCCGCCGGTAGTCCCACTCGTCATAGAAGGCATCGGGCGGGGTGGTGCACGATGCGGTGATCGGCGTATCGACCGCGTCGACCGGCTGCCATGCGCCCGGCCCGGCAGGATGAAGGGCTTCGGGCGGAATCTCGCCGAAATCCTGCATCAGCGATTTTGCCGCTTCGCGGGCCGGTGGCGGCAGGCTGAGCAGATCGAACTGCGGATCGACCACCTGCGTCTCGCTTTCCGCCGCCAGTGGCGGGTAGTCGGACTTGTCCGCAGCGGCCCCATTCGGACCCGTGCCGCGCAACACATTCAAGGCGCGACGCACGATCGCCATCTCGCGCGTGATGCGCGCGGCGCGCACACGGCGCGCGGCGACCGGATCGAGCGCGCCGACATGGGGGAAATTCGGCGTGTCGCCAGCGCCGACTCTGCGCCGCTCAGCCATGCAGGCGAGGCTGTCGGCCACCGTCGCCTCCGGCCGCGCCAGCTTTGCTGCCGCTGCCGCCAGGTCGGCCGGCCACGGCCCGCGCAGACGGGCGATATCGAGCGCGAGACCGGGCAGTTCGAGCGCAATGCAGGCTTCGAGACGCATCGCCTCGAACAGCGCGAACCAGGCCAGCCCACGGCCGCGGTCGGACCACAGTTCCAGTTCGGCCTCGGGATCGAGGTTGAAGGTGCCGAAGCGCGTCTGCGCCCACAGCAGCGCAGCCATGGCCTTGTAGAGAAGGCGGTTGGCCGTGGCGTCGGGCGCCACGTCGAGTCGTTCCGGCAGCCAAAGCGTTTCGGTATCGGTCCATGCCGTCTTGCCGCTGACCAGCTTCAGCGGCCGGCCATCGAGTGCATGCAGGAAGCGCGACAGGCGGCCCTCGATCGCGGCGAATGAAACGCCGCCTTGCGAGCGCTGCTCTCTGTTCCGGTGCGTCTCGGCGAACTCGTTGAGGGCCTTGCGGGTGGCGGCGAGCCCGCTGCGATCATAGGCATCGAGCCCGGCGCGCACCCAATCGTCGAAATTTTCACCGAGGCTAGCCGCCCGCGTCGCGGCGAGCGAAACGATCAGCCAGCCGAGATCATCCGAGGTCTGCGCCGCCACCCCCGCCCAGTGCAGCACGCGTTCCTGCATCTGGCGCGGCAGCGCCTCGAGCAGCGCGGCAGGCTCTTCCGCGGAACGCTGGCGCAGGGAAAGCAGCAGCAATTCATCGAGCCGCGCTTCGAGTTCGTGAGCGAAAAGCTTGCGTTCGTCCATGTTGGTGCAACCCGGAAACCTTGATTAGCCACAGAGGCGCTCTGCGTACCTGGGATTCCGCTTCGCGGGCAGGTAACAGAGATCACAGAGTGAAAACAACTGCGTGGATGTTTGCGTCGACGCACCCGATGGATAGGTAGTGATCGCCCGAAAGCCCTTGTCCTCTCTGTGTCCTCTGTGATCTCTGTGGCCGACTTTTCGGTTTGTTTCGTTCAAAACACGGCGCGGATCAGGTCGTCCAGCGCATCGCGCGTGTCGGCTTCATCGGCCAGCGGGCGGGCGATGGCGGCGGTGCAGGCGATCGGCGGCGCCATGCCGGCGGCAATCAGTTGCGCGGCATGCACCAGCAGCCGAGTGCCGGCGCCTTCATCCAGCCCGGCGCCCTTCAGCTTGCGCGTCAGGCTGCCGAGCTTGACCAGCTTCTTCGCCGTATCGGCATCGACGCCGCCTTCATGGGCGACGATGCGGGCTTCGACCTCGGCTTCCGGATAGTCGAAATCCAGCGCCACGAAACGCTGCCGCGTGCTCGGCTTCATCTCTTTCAGCACGCTCTGGTAGCCGGGATTGTAGGAAATCACCAGCATGAAATCCGGCGGCGCTTCGATGTACTCGCCGCGCTTTTCGACCGGCAGCGCGCGACGCGAATCGGTCAGCGGATGGATCACCACGGTGGTGTCCTTGCGCGCCTCGACGATCTCGTCGAGATAGCAGATGGCGCCGGCACGCACGGCCGCCACCAGCGGCCCGTCCATCCAGACGGTTTCATCGCCGACGATCAGATAGCGCCCGACCAGATCGGCGGTGGTCAGATCGTCGTGGCAGGCGACCGTGACCAGCGGCCGCTTGAGGCGCCAGGCCATGTGCTCGACGAAGCGGGTCTTGCCGCAACCGGTGGGGCCTTTGAGCATCACCGGCAGGCAGCTTCTGGCGGCCGCCTCGAACACGGCCAGTTCATCGCCGGTAGCGTGGTAGTAAGGCTCGCTGGCGAGGCGCACGAGCGGTGTGGCGAGTTTGCGAAGATCGGCGCGGACATCGGTCCGGCCGGCTGGATTGGTATTGTTCATGAGGCTATTTTTGCTTGCCTTCCTTGGCCTGTTTGGCTTCATCCGCCATGCGCTTCTTCAGCTCGCGCAGCCGCGAATCCACCTGGGAATATTCGTAGAAATTGCCGTCGCCCGACTTTTGCGCCAACTCCAGCTGCTCGACCGCTGCCGGAACCTGACCGAGCAGGGCATACGCTTCAGCCTGTGCGCGATGCTGTTGCAGGCGCTTGCCGAGCAGGGCATAGGTCTTCGCCTGCAAGCCATGCATCTTTGCGTCCGACGGGTAACTCAACAGTTCGTCTTCGGTGACCTTGATCGCCTCGGATGGCAAGCCGGCTTCCAGCAGCGCTTCCACCAGGCCGTAGGCGATGGGGCGCTCCTGCGGATAACGCGGTTGTGCGGCGCGCAGCAGCTTCACCGCACCCGCTGCGTCGCCCTGCTTCAAGCGCATCTGTGCGGCGAAGGTTTCGATCATCGGCGACACCACCTTCAGGCGACGCAATTCGCCCAGCTCCTTGTCCGCCGCCGCCAGCTTGCCGTCGCGCACAAGGGCCTGAGCCAGACCGTAATGCATGGCCGCTTCGCTGCCGGCAAAGTTGCGGTCCTTGAGCCGGGTTTCGAACTCCGTCACTGCATCGCGCGAGGTGCCTTCCTGCGCGCGCAGCTTGGCGCGCACCAGCTGGAACTCGAGCGAATCCGTCACCTGTTTGTAGGGCCGCCCCTGGATCCGGTTGCCCATGTCGGCCAGACGTTCGGTGGTCAGCGGGTGGGTCCGCAAATAACCCGGGGCATTGTTTTCATACAGACGCCCGGACTTCTGCAGACGCTCGAAGAAGCTGCTCATGCCGCGAATATCGAAGCCGGCGCGCTCCAGCACGCCGAGACCGAAACGGTCCGCCTCACGTTCGAAATCGCGCGAGTAATTCAGCTGATTCTGGATCGCCACGCCCTGCCCCGCCATGGCCGCGCCCATCGCAAGATCGGGGCTGCTGCGCGCAGCGAGAATCGCGACCGCGAGCGCCAGCACACTCGCCACTTGCCCCTGCCCCGCCTTGTTGACCATGCGCGCCATATGGTGCTGGGTCACGTGGGAGATTTCGTGCGCCAGCACCGAGGCGAGTTCCGATTCCGATTCGGCCGCAAGAATCAGCCCGGTATGCACGCCAACGTAGCCGCCGGGCATGGCGAAGGCATTGAGCGTGGAATCGCGCAGCGCGAAGAACTCGAATTCCTGCCGCACTCCCTCGCTCTGCGAGGACAGGCGGTGGCCCAGCCGGTTGAGATAGCTGGTGACCTCGGGATCGTCCAGCCAGGCAGGATCGGCGCGAATTTCGAGCATCACCGATTCGCCGATGCGGCGTTCCATGGCCGGCGAGAACTCGGCTTGCGCCGCTTCACCCAGATCGGGCAGGCCTTCGGCCACCGACAAGGGCGGCGCCGAGAGGACGCCGAAGCCAAGGATCAGGGCGCGGGCAAGCGGATGCAGTTTCATGTCGCTATGATAGCGACTTCGCAAGAACGAGTTGTGACAGCATATTTCATGAAGCCATCTCCTAAGGCGCCCGCAGCGCCACTTACGCACTTCGACGGCGGCGGAAAAGCCCACATGGTCGACGTCGGTATCAAAGCCGAAACCCGCCGCGTGGCCCGCGCGCAAGGCCGCATCCGCATGGCGCCGGCGACCTTCGCCCTGATCGCCGGCGGCTCGGCCAAAAAGGGCGACGTGCTGGGCATCGCGCGCATCGCGGCGATCCAGGCCAGCAAGCGCACGTCCGACCTGATCCCGTTGTGCCATCCGCTGGCACTGACCCGCGTCGCCGCCGAGTTCACGCTCGATGCCAAGGGCCATCGCGTGACGATCGAGGTCACGGCAGAAACCGTCGGCCGCACCGGCGTCGAAATGGAGGCGCTGACCGCCGTTTCCGTCGGCCTGCTGACCATCTATGACATGTGCAAGGCCGCCGATCGCGGCATGATCATCGAAGACATTCGCCTGCTGGAAAAGGCCGGCGGCAAATCCGGAAATTGGCTGGCAGATGCGGACCGCAAATGAACACAAATAACTCGCAACGCGCCGTGGCCTGGTGGCTGTTCGCCTGCTGCGCCATGGTGTTCCTGACGATGGTGGTCGGCGGCGTCACGCGCCTGACGCATTCGGGCCTTTCCATCGTCGAATGGAAGCCGCTGATCGGCGCCCTGCCGCCGCTTACCCACGCCGACTGGCTGGAACTCTTCGCCAAGTATCAGCAGACGCCGGAGTTCATCCAGCGCAACCACGACATGACACTCGATGGCTTCCAGTTCATCTTCTGGTGGGAATGGGCGCACCGCCTGCTGGGGCGCAGCATCGGCGTCGTGTTCTTCCTGCCCTATGCCTGGTTCCTCCTCCGCGGCCGGCTGCGCGGCGCGCTGGCGGCCAAGGTATTCGGCTTCTTCATCCTCGGCGGCCTGCAGGGCGCCATGGGCTGGTACATGGTCAAGAGCGGCCTGGTCGACGATCCGCGCGTGTCGCAATACCGGCTCGCGGCGCACCTCGGCCTCGCCTTCCTGCTGTTCGGCCTGATGGGCTGGACGGGGCTGGGCATGCTGCAACCGCGACGAGCCATGGGCGCCGTTGCGCCAGCGCCGACTTTCAGCATGCGCCTCGGCACCTGGCTGGTGGTGCTGGTGTTCATCATGGTGCTCTCGGGCGCGCTGGTGGCCGGCATCCACGCCGGGCTGGCCTACAACACCTTCCCGCTGATGAACGGCGATTTCGTCCCGCCCGAGATCTTCATGATCGAGCCGCTGTGGCTGAACTTTTTCACCAACATGGCCACCGTGCAATTCGACCATCGCCTGATCGCCTGGGCCTTGATGGCGCTGATTCCGTGGTTCTCCTGGCGCATCTGGAACGAAACGCCGGGCGCGCGGCCGGCCGCCGTGCTGCTCACGCTGTGGCTGGCGGTGCAGGTGAGCCTCGGCATCGCCACGCTGCTGCTGCAGGTCCCGGTGCACCTCGCCGCCACCCATCAGGCCGGGGCGATGGTGCTGTTCGGACTGCTGATCTGGGCCAATCACGCCATCCAGCGGGCATGAACCGGCTGTCAAACAAACCGTACTTCCAGCCACAGAGGTCACAGAGAAAAACCAGCGCTTGGCGGTCTGCTTCCTGTGACCGCCGCGTCCGGTGTCAAGCGGCCGGAAACCCTTGCCCTCTTGGTGTTCTCTGTGTCCTCTGTGACCTCTGTGGCTAAATCAGGTTTGCTGAATTATTCGTAGCGAACTTGGACGATGTCTATTTCGCGCACTCCGCCGGGGCTGTCGAAGCGCACCGTGTCGCCTTCGCGCGCCTTGAGCAGCGCCCGCGCCAGCGGCGAAATCCAGCTGATGCGGCCTTCCTGCGCATTGGCCTCGTCGATGCCGACGATCTGGTAGGTTTCTTCCGCGCCATCGGCATCGCAGACGGTGACGGTCGCGGCAAAAAATACCTGGTCGCAGTTCCGCTGCTCCGCCGGATCGACGATCACGGCCGACTCCAGCCGCTTGGCCAGGAAACGAATGCGCCGGTCGATTTCGCGCAGCCGCTTCTTGCCGTAGATGTAGTCGCCGTTTTCCGAACGGTCGCCATTGCCTGCGGCCCATGACACGACCTGCACCATGGCCGGACGCTCGACCTTGACCAGATGTTCGAATTCGGTGCGAATCTGGGCATGACCGCGCACCGTCATGTAGTTTTTGGTACCGGCGGGAATCTGGGACTCGGGCGCTTCTTCCTCGTCCTCATCATCCGATTCTTTGACAAAAGCCTTGTTCACGTGGTGGAAATAGCCGACAAAATTAAATGTTAACATCCAACGCATGACAAATCCTGCCACGCCAGTTCCGCAGCGACCTCTTTCCATCGTGCTCGCCTACGCGGCACTGATCGTCTGCGTGGCGATGGGCATCCGCCACACCTTCGGCTTGTTCCTGACGCCGATGAGCATGGAGCACCAGTGGAGCCGCGAAGTGTTCTCCTTCGCCCTGGCGCTGCAGAACCTGATGTGGGGCGCGACGCAGCCGTTTGCCGGCTGGCTCGCCGACCGCTATGGCGCACGCCGCGTGCTGTGGGGCGCCAGCATACTCTACGCACTCGGGCTGCTCGGCATGGCATACGCCGCCACCGGCACCGGGCTCGCCGCCACGGCCGGCCTGATGATCGGTGCGGCGCAAAGCGGCTGCACCTACAGCGTGGTATTTGCCGCCATGGGCCGCCTGGTGCCCGAAGCCAAGCGCGGCTGGGCGATGGGCGTGGTCGCCGCGGCCGGCTCTTTCGGCCAGTTCCTGATGATCCCGGTCGCCTCGGGCCTGATCGGCGGGCTGGGCTGGTTCGGCACGCTGCTGGTATTCGCCGGCGGCGCCTTCCTGATCATTCCGCTGGGCGCAGCCCTGACCAAAGGAACGGTCGCCGGTGCCTCCGGCCACGGCCAGACGGTGCGCGAGGCCCTCGGCGAAGCCATAAGCGAGAGAAGCTTCGTGCTGCTGATCGCGGGCTATTTCGTCTGTGGTTTCCAGGTGGTATTCATCGGCGTGCATTTCCCGACCTACCTGATCGACAAGGGCATGGGCGCCAACGTCGGCATGACGGCGCTGGCCCTGATCGGCCTGTTCAACGTCTTCGGCAGCTACAGCGCCGGCCATCTGGGCAGCCGCTGGCCCAAGCGCCACGTGCTGGCGGGCATCTACGCCGCCCGCAGCGTGGTCATCGGCCTGTTCCTCTGGGCGCCGCTGACGCCCGCCAGCGTCTATCTGTTTTCGGCGACCATGGGCCTGCTCTGGCTGTCCACGGTGCCGCTGACCAACGCGATCGTCGCCCAGGTGTTCGGCGTGCGCTTTCTGGGCATGCTGTCCGGGCTGGTGTTCTTCAGCCACCAGGTCGGCAGCTTCCTCGGCGTCTGGCTCGGCGGCAAGCTGTTCGACGCCACCGGCGCCTATGACACGGTATGGGGCATCTGCATTCTGCTGGGGGTGCTGTCGGCGCTGATCCACCTGCCGATCGACGAACGCAGCCTCGAAACGCGGCGCCTGGCCACGGCTGGCTAGACCATCCGGATTGCCTGCACCGCGCCGATCTGCGGGGTGATTTGGCCGCAATTCAGGACGCAGTCCGGCTGCCGCCGCCGGCCCCGCTACGGCGGGACAGAAATAGCCGATGATCCTGCCGCAGCTTGCCGCAACAAGCCTGCCGCAGGATGGCTAGGATGCTCCGGATGCCCTCCCAAATCGAACTCTACGAAGAAATCAGCCTGCTTACGTCGCGCATGGTCGCGGCGGCGCGCGCCAGTGCCTGGGACAGCCTGACTGAACTGGAACAGCGGATTGCCGCCTTGCGCGACAGCTTGCTGGCGGCTGCGGGAAACGGCAACGCAGCGGACATCGCGCCTGATTCCGATCTGGCCCGCAAGCACAGCCTGATCCAGCGCATCCTCGAAGACGATGCCGAAGTACGCCGTCACACCGAACCCTGGATGGAGCATTTGTACCAGTTTCTGGGCGACAGCACACGTCGTCGTGACATCCTGAAGGCCTACGCGGCAGGTGCCGGAAGGACCCCGCCCGGCAGCGTCGGCTGAGCCCGCGGCGCCGTTACCTGCCCGCGAAGCGGAATTCCAGGTACGCAGAGCGAGCCAACGCCGTCCCACCAGGGGATGCCGCTTCGCATAACTATTGTCAGTTGGCCTGGCGCGCCTTGGCGTAGAGCGGCATCACTTCCGGCAGGTGCTTCTCGATTTCCTTGATCCGATGATCGCCGGCCGGGTGGGTTGACAGAAATTCCAGCGGCGCCCTGCTGTTGGCGGCCGCCATCTTCTGCCACAGGCTGATCCCCGCGCGCGGATCGAAACCGGCCCGGGCGGCGAGATCGAGCCCGACCACATCGGCTTCCGCTTCGTCATCGCGCGAAAACTTCAGCGACAACAAATTGCCGCCGAGCTGGAAGGCGCCGGAGTAGCGCCCACCGCCCACCAGTTCGCCCAGCAGATTGGCGCCCAGCTGGGTCATCTGATTCTTCGCCATGCGCGCACGGGCGTGCTCGCGCAGGGCGTGGGCGATCTCGTGGCCCATGACGATCGCCACCTCGTCGTCGGTCAGCTTCAGGGTGTCGAGAATCCCGGTATAGACGGCGATCTTGCCGCCGGGCATGCAGAAGGCATTGACCTGTTTCGAACCGATCAGATTCACCTCCCATTGCCACTGGCGGGCGCGGGGATTGAAGCGATCGACAAAGGGAATCATGCGCGCGGCGATCGCGCGCAAGCGCCGCACCTGCGGATGATCGTCCGGCCCCAGTGCATGCCTGGCCGCGGCTTGACGCTTGAGCTGCGAGTATTCCTGCGTCGCCTGGTTTTCGAGCGCGCCGGCCGGCACCAGGTTGCGCACGCTGGAAGGCTTGCCGACGTCAACGCCGTCGGCCAGGACCGGCAGTCCGAACCCGAGCAGCGCCAAAGCGATCAGCGCGCGCAACATGTCATTCGCCCTCGCCGCCCAATACGTCGAGCAGATGTCCCAGCAGTTGCGCCAGTTCGCCTGACATCAGGGTGAAGTCGGCCGCAAACAGATCGTCGGCGTTCTCGGCCTGACGTTCGGCGTCCTCCTTCAGCAAATCGAGAAAGGCCAGGCGCTTGATCTGCAATTGCTCGGTCAGCACAAAGGACACGCGGTCGTTCCAGGTCAGCGCCAGGCGGGTCGCCGTCTTGCCGCCGGCAATGTGGCTGCGCACCTCGTCGCTGTCGAGGTTGTGGCGCACGTAACGCACGGCGGCCCGCTCCTCGACTGCTGCACACAGCTCGCAATCGCGGTCGATGGTGAAGCTGCCGGGGGCCTCGCCCGCCGCCAGCCACTGCGTCATGGCGGTGGCCGGCGCCAGCTGCGTCTTGACCAGGGTCACCGGCAGTTCGCCGAGGGAAAGCTTGAGTTGCTCCATCACTTCATCGGCGCGGGTGCTCGACGACGCATCCACCAGCAACCAGCGATTGACCGGATCGATCCAGACGTAGGTCAGGCCGCGCTTGACGAAAGCGCGCGGCAGCAACTCGGCCTCGAGCTGTTCGAACACTTCGCGCGCCTGCTTGCGCCCCGGCTTGTAACCCTGGGCCGCCTCGATTTCGACCAGCTTGGCCTGCGCATACTGGCGCACCACGGAAGTCGGCAGCAGCTTCTGTTCGACGCCCAATGCGATCAGCTGCTGGCGCTCGACGCTGAAGACCAGTTCGCCCTCTTCGCCGCGCGGGGGCACCCAGCCGCGCGCCACGCGATCGCTCGCGCCGCAGCCTTGAAACAGACCCTTTTGCAAGGCTGCCGTGAGGGACTCGGTGCTGTAGGCCCACTCGGGAGTGAGCCTGAAAATCTGGAGATTGCGGAACCACATAGGAAGGACGCTCTACCTTTCAGGGAATAAGACTGCCGGTTCGCTCCAAGGCGAAGGGGCCTGAATTGTAATCACATTGGCAAACAGAGGGCTCGCGACAGCAAGACCCGACAGCTGCGTCCTGAAATAGCTGCGCTTTGGCTTTGGCCAGCACCCAAGGTCGAGGTGACCTGCCCTGGGATTCTCGGACCAGCCTGATCTGGAGATAATGGCTCCTCAGACGAGGAGTTGGCATGAAGAAGAGCAGGTACAGCGAAGAGCAGATCGTCAGGATATTGCGCGAAGCGGATA
>JALNYT010000017.1 GCA_023229685.1 Sulfuritalea sp. | reverse complement strand
GAGTAGTGGCGGGTTGAGGGTACCTCGCCTTCAGACACACACAACCAACTCGCCCAGGACTTCAATTCGAGAATGTTGAACCGCACCCGCGGAAAAATAAAACCGACTTTTTCAACAGAATAGGCCGAACTCGGTTGGCGATGTGGGCTGGACATCGCATTGATTGCTGCAACACCAGGAATTACCGTCCCGCCAGCGCCGACTTTGAGGCGGCTTGCGACAGACTCGCGCTATCCCGGTAGCGGGTCCGCGTTGCCCATGGCAGTGGTATGCGTGCCGCCATCGACGTACAAAATCTCGCCGGTGATGCCACTGGCAAGATCGGACAGCAGGAATGCGGCGGCGTTGCCGACTTCGTCGATGGTTACATTGCGGCGGAGCGGGGCGTGATGCGCGTTGTAGGCCAGCAACTTGCCAAAGTTGCCGATGCCGGAGGCGGCCAGGGTCTTGATCGGGCCGGCGGAGAGGGCGTTGGCGCGGATGCCCTGCGGGCCGAGGCAGAACGCCAGATAGCGGGTCGCCGCTTCGAGGCTGGCCTTGGCCAGACCCATGGTGTTGTAGTTGGGCATGGTACGGACCGCGCCGAGATAAGTCAGCGCCAGCAGCGACGGGTTGTTGCCCTTCAGCAGCAGCGGGCGGGCGGCCTTCGCCAGGGCGGGGTAGCTGTATGACGACACATCGTGTGCGATGCGGAATGACTCGCGCGAGATGCCTTCGAGGAAGTCTCCTTCGATCGCTTCGTTGGGGGCGAAGGCGATGGAATGCACCAGGCCGTCGAGTCCATCCCAGTGTTTCGCCAGTTCGACGAAGACAGCGTCGATTTCAGCGTCTTCGGCGACATCGCAAGGGAATATCGCCTTGGAGCCGAATTCCTCGGCGAATTTGGCCATGCGATCGCGGACACGGTCGTTCTGGTAGGTGAAGGCGAGATCGGCGCCTTCGCGGTGGCAGGCCTTGGCGATGCCGTAAGCGATGGAACGGTGGGAGATCAGACCGGTGATCAGAATGCGTTTGCCAGCGAGAAATCCCATCGCTTCTTCCTTGGTTGAATCCAGCGGCGGATTATAGCGGATCAGCTAAACTCGCCGTCATGCGTAGCGTATTCCCCTGCCTTTTTTTTCTGCTGCTGAGCGCCTGCGGCAGTGCCTGGAATGATCCCTACCCGGCGGCGGATCGCGGCAAGAACATTGTGTACAGCGCGTTCACGGAGCGGCCCAAGCATCTCGATCCGGTCCAGTCGTACAGCGAGGATGAGATCACTTTTACGGGGCAGATTTACGAGCCGCCGTTGCAATATCACTATCTGAAGCGTCCCTACACACTGATCCCCGCCACCGTCGAGGCAGTACCACAGCCGCGCTATGTCGATGCACAGGGACGCGTGTTGGCGGACAGCGCCGATGCGGCGAAGATCGCCTTCACCGACTATGTGATCACGCTGAAGCCCGGAATCCGCTACCAGCCGCATCCGGCCTTTGCCCGCACGGCGACCGGCGAATATGCCTATCACTCGCTGTCGGCCGAGCAACTGGCCGGCATCAATACCTTGGCCGATTTTGCCCAGCGTGACACGCGGGAACTGACGGCCGCGGACTACGTCTATGGCCTGAAGCGACTGGCGCATCCGCGACTGCATTCGCCGATCTTCGGTTTGATGGACGACTACGTGGTTGGTCTGGGCGATTTCGCCAAGCGCTTGAAGGCAGAGAAGGACAAGCCGTGGATTGATTTGCGCGAGCACCGTCTTGAAGGCGCCGAGGTCATCGACCGCTACCGCTACCGGATACGCGTCAAGGGCAAGTACCCGCAGTTTCTCTACTGGCTGGCGATGCCCTTCTTTGCTCCCATGCCGTGGGAAGCGGACAAGTTTCACAGTCAGCCGGGCATGATGGAAAAGAACCTGACGCTCGACTGGTATCCGATCGGCACCGGCCCCTACATGCTGACGGAGAACAATCCCAATGCGCGAATGGTGCTGGAGAGAAATCCAAATTTTCGTCAGGAACGCTACCCCTGCGAAGGTGAGCCGGAGGACGCGAAAGAAGGCCTGCTCAAGGATTGCGGCCAGCGGCTGCCGTTTATCGACAAGGTGGTGTTCACCCGCGAGAAAGAGCAGATTCCTTACTGGAACAAATTTCTGCAGGGTTATTACGATGCGTCCGGCATTTCTTCGGACGCCTTTGACCAGGCCGTGCAGGTGACGGCGGGCGAGATCACCCTGTCAGACGACATGCGCGCGCAGGGCATCGTGCTGACCACCTCGGTGGCGACCTCGAGCATGTACATGGGTTTCAACTGGCTCGACCCGCTGGTTGGCGGCAGCGATCCAAAAACGGCGGAAAGCGCGCGCAAACTGCGTCAGGCGATTTCGATCGCCGTTGATCAGGAGGAGTTCATTTCGATTTTCCAGAATGGTCGCGGCGTTGCGGCTCAGGGACCGATTCCGCCAGGCATTTTCGGTTACCGCGACGGCGCCGCAGGCATCAATCCCCACGTGTATGACTGGGTCGATGGCCAAGCCCGGCGCAAGTCGATCGCCGAAGCCAAGCGTTTGCTGGCCGAGGCCGGCTGGCCCAACGGACGTGATGCCAAAACTGGCGAGCCGCTGGTGATCAATCTCGATACCACGGCCACTGGTGTCGGCGCCAAGGCGCGCATCGACTGGCTCAACAAGCAGTTCGCCAAGATCGATACGCAACTGGTAGTGCGCAGCACCGACTACAACCGCTTCCAGGAAAAGGTGCGCAAGGGTGCGGTGCAACTCTTCTATTTCGGCTGGAACGCGGACTACCCCGATCCCGAGAACTTCATGTTTCTGCTCTACGGCAAGCAGGGCAAGGTGAAGCATAGCGGCGAGAACGCAGCCAACTACGACAACCCGGAATACGACCGGCTGTTCGAGCGCATGAAGGCGATGGAAAGCGGCGCGGAGCGTCAGCAACTGATCGATCGCATGACTGCGATCCTGCGTCAGGATGCTCCCTGGATCTGGGGCTTTCACCCGAAGGATTACACCTTGCGCCATGCCTGGCTGACCAATACAAAGCCGAGCAAGGTCGGCCACAACACGCTCAAGTATCAGCGCGTGGACGCCGCCTTGCGCGAACAACGCCGAGCCGAGTGGAATCACCCGGTGGTCTGGCCGGTGCTGCTGCTGGTGCTGGTGCTCGGCGTGGCAATATGGCCGGCGTGGCGCGGCTATCGGCGGCGCGAGACGGCGACCGCTCGTTAGGTGTCAGGTGGCTTCCGTCACCGTGTTGCCAGCGCCGACTTCTGAGGCGGTGCTACTCCTCTATCGGCTGCCACACGCCGTGGCGCAGCGCTTCGAGTGGGCGGAACCGGGCCTTGTAGGTCATCTTGCGGCTGTCGCGAATCCAGTAGCCGAGATACAGCCAGGGCAGGCCGACATGCTGGCACTGCGCGATCTGCCAAAGGATGGCGAAGGTGCCATAGCTGGCATTCGGGATGTCCGGGTCATAGAAGGTATACACGGACGAGAGCCCGTCGCCCAGCACGTCGATGATGCTGACGACGCGCAGCACGCCTTCTTCGCGGAACTCGACCAGCCGGCTGTCGACATGGGTTTGCAGCAGGAAGTGGGCATATTGGTCGCGGCTGTCCTGATCCATGCCGCCGCCGGAATGACGCGCCGCCTGATAGCGCTGGTAGAGCTGGTAGTGCTCCTCGCGAAACGTCAGGCTGCATTCGCGCGCGGTGAGCGCCGCGTGCTGTGTCAGGGCGCGGCGCTGACTGCGATTGGGCGCGAACTCGGTCACGTTGAGCCGCACCGGCTGGCATTCGTGACAGGCATCGCAATACGGACGATAGGTGAACACGCCGCTGCGGCGAAATCCGGCGCGCACCAGTTCGCTGTAGGTGGCGCTGTCGATCAGGTGGGTGGGCGTTGCAACCTGGGAGCGGGCAATGCGCCCCGGCAGGTAGGAGCAACCGTAAGGCGCCGTGGCATAGAACTGCAACAGCGGGAAAGGCGGCAGATCGCGCAGATGGGTCATGGGTGACGCCTGAAATGACCGTCCATGGCCGTGGCCGGCCAGTGTCCCGGGGCATCGCCCTGCGCGCACAAATCATCCAGCCGCGCGGCAAATTCGCGGCGGGGGATCGGTCGGGCACCGAGAGAGGTGAGGTGTCTGGTTTCCATCTGGCAGTCGATTATGCCGAATCTGCGCTGCTTGAGGTGAGCGCATAAATGGACGAGTGCAATTTTTGATGCATCACGCGCAGCGCTGAACATCGATTCGCCATAGAAGGCCCGGCCGATCGCAACGCCATAGAGTCCGCCGGCGAGCCTGCCCTCGATCCAGGTTTCCACGCTGTGGGCATAACCGAGTCGATGGAGAGCGCGATAGGCTGCCTGCATTTCCGGGGTGATCCAGGTTCCCGGCTGGCCTTCCCGGGGCTGGCTGCCGCAGGCACGCACGACGTCGCCAAAAGCCGTATCGAGGCGTATTTCATAGCTTGCATTGCGCAGGGTTTTCGCCAGCGAACGGGATATTTTCAGTTCGTCGGGAAACAGTACCATGCGCGGATCGGGGCTCCACCACAGGATGGGTTCGCCCGCCGAGTACCATGGGAAAATGCCGCGCCGATAGGCGGCGAGCAGCCGCTGCGGGCTCAGGTCGCCGCCCGCCGCGAGCAGGCCGTTGGGCTCGGCCAGCGCCGTGTCAAGCGTAGGGAATGCTGCTTCCTCTGGCAGCCAGGGAATCATCGGCCCTGCGGCAAGGCAAGGCCGTGGTCGATATCGAGCGAACCGGGTTTCACCAGTGCCACTCGACGCCGCGATCGGGGGACGCTGTCAGAGCGATTTATGGGTGCCGTCGCACAGGGCGCCGTTGGCACTCTGTTTGCAGCCGCAAAAATACACGGTCTTGCTCTCTGCGGCGGTGTACTTGACCGGAGTAAATTCCGAGCCTTTGTGACTGCCGTCACAAAACGGCTGAGACTTGCTCTTGCCGCAGGCGCACCAGTAGTAATCCTTGCCTTTCTCCACGGCGACTGCAAAAGGCGATTTTGCTGCAATTTCTGGCTTGGACATATTGTTCTCCGGATCTCATTGGGGGGAAGGCCCACTATAGGAGCATTCCTCACGATCCGAAATGGCGCCCCTGGAATTGTTTGTTTCGCGGCGGCGAACAATGCTGTGCTGTGTCTGGCTAGTCCAGATTGACGCGGCGCCCGCCGTTGAATCGCTTCCTCCAGTAGCCGTTGCGCAGATCCTCGATGCGGACGCGACCGCCGGTACGCGGGGCATGGACGAACTGGTTGTCGCCCAGATAGATGCCGACATGGGAAAAGGCATGACGCATGGTGTTGAAGAAGACCAGGTCGCCGGGGCGGAGTTCGTCGCGACTGATTTCCTGTCCTGCCTTGCTCATTTCCTTCGAACTGCGCGGCAGTATCAGGCCAAGGCCTTCACGGAAAACATGGCTGACGAAACCGGAACAATCGAAGCCCGCTTCCGGCGAACTGCCACCGCGACGATAGCGGATACCGAGCAGATCCATGGCCTGATCTATCGCATCCTGCGCCGTCGCCGTGGCCCTATCGACGAAGGACACCTGCAATGGCGGCGGAACCACAATGGGCTCGTCGGCATGGGCACAGGGGACGATCAGCAGGCCGGCGAGCAGAAAAGCTCTCGCCAAATGGAGGGGTGTTCCTTGCATGGGGCTGGACTATAGCCTCGACCGGCGTTGCCTGTAAACCCCTTCGCCAGTGTTGATTCAGGGTCCCGTAAGCCTCGTCTGGCTATAATCAATCGCTTCGGTGCGCAAAAGTTCGCAATTGGCAGGTGCCGACCGGGCACGAACTCGAGGAGGTTATCGTGAGTTTCAAGGCTTACCTGATCAATCAGGAAGAAGGCAAGGTTGTCAGCCGCTTCGTCGATATGGACGAGTCGCAACTTGACCGGGGCGAAGTCACCATCGCCGTCACCCACTCCAGCATCAATTACAAGGACGCCCTGGCGGCGACCGGCGCCGGGCGCATCATCCGTCGCTTCCCTTGCATCGGCGGCGTCGATCTGGCCGGGCGGGTGACTGCCAGCACCGATCCCCGCTTCAAGTCGGGCGACGAGATACTGGCTACCAGCTACGATATCGGCGTCGCCCATCACGGCGGTTATGCAGAAATGGCGCGCCTGCCGGCGGACTGGGTGGTCAAGCTGCCGGCCGGGCTTTCCCTGCATGACGCCATGGCCTTGGGCACCGCCGGGTTCACTGCGGCGCTGGCGGTGGTGCGCATGGAGCACGACGGCCTGGCGCCGGACAAGGGGCCGGTAGTCGTTTCGGGTGCCACCGGAGGTGTCGGCAGCATCGCGATCGAGATTCTTGCCAAACGGGGCTATCACGTCGTTGCCCTGACCGGCAAAGAGGCCGAAAGCGACTACTTGAAAGGCCTCGGCGCCAAGGAAGTCCTGATTCGCCAGTCGCTGGATCTGGCGAAAATCAAGCCGCTGGGCAAGGAAACCTGGGCCGGCGCGGTGGATAACCTCGGCGGCGACGTGCTGGCCTGGATGGCCAGCACGATGCAGGTCGGCGGCGCGCTGGCATCGATCGGCCTCGCCGCCAGCTTCAGCCTGAACACGACCGTGATGCCCTTCATATTGCGCGGCGTCAGTCTGCTGGGAATCGATTCGGTGAACTGCCCGATGACGCAGCGGGCAGCAGTCTGGCGGCGTCTCGCTACCGACATGCGGCCGGCCGATCTGGCGCCGGGCTCGGCACAGATGACCCGCGACATCGCGTTTGCCGATTTACCCGCCGCATTTGACGACTACATCCAGGGGCGGGCCAAGGGCCGCATCGTGGTCAATATCGGAGCCTGAAGACGGGACGCATTGGCACCACCATTTATTCTCTTACCAAAAAAACCAACGAGGATTGTCATGGGCAAATATGCAGAGTTCTACAAGCGTTCCATCGAGCAACCCGATGCCTTTTGGCGTGATGAGGCGAAGCTTGTCGATTGGCACAAGCCGCCGCAGACCATCCGCGATTACAGCAAGCCGCCGTTCGTAAAATGGTTCTCCGGCGGCGAAATCAACCTCTGCTACAACGCCGTCGACCGTCATGCCGCCAAGCGCCCCAATGCACGCGCGCTGATCTACGTCTCGACCGAGACCAACGAGGAGAAGATCTATACCTTCGCCGAGTTGAAGAAGGAAGTGATGCGGATGGCGGCGATCATGCAGTCGCTCGGCGTGGTCAAGGGCGACCGCGTCCTGATCTACATGCCGATGATCGCCGAAGCGACCTTTGCCATCCTGGCCTGCGCACGCATCGGTGCCATCCACTCGGTGGTGTTTGGCGGTTTCGCCTCCGGTTCTCTGGCGACCCGCATCGATGACGCCAAGCCGAAGCTGATCGTATCAAGCGATGCGGGCATGCGCGGCGGCAAGGCCGTACCCTACAAGAATCTGCTCGACGAGGCGTGCAAGCTGGCCGAGTTCCCGCCAGGGAAAGTGCTGATGATCGACCGTGGCCTCGACAAGAACTTCCCCAAGGTTGCCGGTCGCGACGTCGATTACGCCACCCTGCGGGCGCAGCACATGGATGCCCAGGTGGACTGCGTCTGGATGGAGTCTTCCGAGCCTTCCTACATCCTCTACACCTCCGGTACCACCGGCAAACCCAAGGGTGTGCAGCGCGACACCGGTGGCTATGCCGTCGCCCTGGCATCGTCCATGAAGCATATTTTTACCGGCTTCGAGGGTGAGACGATGTTCTCCACTTCGGACATCGGCTGGGTGGTCGGCCATAGCTACATCATCTACGGCCCGCTCATCGCCGGCATGTGCACCGTGATGTATGAAGGCACACCGATCCGCCCGGATCCCGGCATCTGGTGGCAACTGGTCGAGAAATACAAGGTGAACGTGATGTTCTCGGCGCCGACCGCAATTCGCGTGCTGAAGAAGCACGACAACAGCTGGCTGCACAAGTACGACCTGTCGTCGCTCAAGCATTTGTTTCTCGCCGGCGAGCCGCTGGACCAGCCGACCCACGAATGGATCATGGGCGAACTGGAGTTGCCGGTGATCGACCACTATTGGCAGACCGAATCGGGTTGGCCGATGCTGTCCGCCGTGCGCGGCGTCGAGGACACCAAGATCAAGTTCGGTACGCCGAGCTTTCCGGTTTATGGCTATGACCTGCGCATCTTCCGCGAGGACGGCACGGTGTGCGACGCCAATGAAAAAGGCATCGTCGGCATCGTCCCGCCATTGCCGCCGGGCTGCCTGTCTACCGTGTGGGGTGACGACGAGCGTTTCGTCAGCACCTACTTCAGCCTGTTCAAGGAGCAACTGGTCTATTCCTCCTTTGACTGGGGCATCCGGGATGAAGAGAACTATCACTACATTCTGGGCCGCACCGACGATGTCATCAACGTCGCCGGCCACCGCCTCGGCACGCGCGAGATTGAAGAGGCGATACAAGGTCACACGGCGGTCGCCGAAGTCGCTGTAGTCGGCGTCAGTGATCAGTTGAAGGGGCAGGAACCGGTCGCCTTCGTGGTGGTCAAGGACGCGGCACGGGTGGCGACCCTTGAATTGCGTACCGCGCTGGAGGCCGAGATCAAGAAGGCCGTCGACAACAGTCTGGGTGCCATTGCCAGGCCGAAGCGGGTCCATTTCGTCACCGGCCTGCCCAAGACCCGTTCGGGGAAGATGCTGCGGCGCTCCATTCAGGCGCTGGCGGAAGGCCGCGATGCCGGTGACCTGACCACCATCGACGACCCATCCACCCTCGAAC
The DNA here is from genome assembly GCA_023229685.1 of Sulfuritalea sp. Classification (GTDB taxonomy): domain Bacteria; phylum Pseudomonadota; class Gammaproteobacteria; order Burkholderiales; family Rhodocyclaceae; genus Sulfuritalea. The sequence goes on along the minus strand of JALNYT010000017.1, from coordinate 3,569 downwards.
AGATCAAGACGGCATTGGCGGGCTGAGAAGACGAGGTTTCGGTGGAGGCTAACGCTGGCCCTATCGGCGTTAAGCGAAGCGGCTGAAGCCAAAACTCTTTGACCGAAGGCGTGATTCGGGTAGAATTCGCGCCTCTTTTGCAGGCAGCAGGCGCGTAGCTCAGCTGGTTAGAGCACCACCTTGACATGGTGGGGGTCGTTGGTTCGAGTCCAATCGCGCCTACCAACACCACGAAACGGCCGCAGGATTTTTCCTGCGGCCGCTTTTGTATCAATCGTCAATCCGGCTGTGCCACCAGAGCCGGAAATCGCGGCACAGTCCGCCGCTATCGAATTCGACTACGGCCATGCCGTCCAGCGCCAGCCGCGGCAGCGGGTCGCCGGGCTTGCGGGCGAGCATGTTGGTGCCGGTCGATGCCGCCCACATCTTGAACATGTCCTCCGAGGTCACCTGGTAGGTCGTGTGCCAGTGGGCGATGCCGCCCGTGGCATGACGCTGCAGCACCTCGTAGGTAAGCCGGATGTCGGTCTGCAGCTTGGTGCGCTGCCAGTACTGCTTGATGGCCTCGTGCCCCTGCTGGACGGCGAAGGGAGTGTTGCGATAGGTGCCGTCAGGCGTGAACAGCGAGGCCAGCAGATTCTCATCGCTGGTTTCCCAGGCGCGCTTGTAGTTCTCCATGAAGCCATCGATGTCCATAGTCTGCCTCCTTTGACTTGTGCCAGAGCGGAATGATGCCGTAAGGCGATGAGCCGCTGTGATAAAATTTGCCCAAACTGATTTGCAGGGCGCACCGCGTGATTTCCGCGAGAACCGTGCGCCCTGTTGCTTTTCTGGAGCAAGCGAAAATGCCGGTGATCACCCTGCCTGATGGATCGAAACGCGAATACCCGCAAGCGCTGACGGTGGCTGAGGTCGCCGCTTCGATTGGTGCCGGGCTGGCCAAGGCGGCGCTCGCCGGTCGCGTCGATGGCACCCTGGTCGATACTTCCTTTCTGATCGAAGGCGATGCCCAGCTTGCCATCATCACCGACAAGGATGCGGACGGCGTCGACATCATTCGCCATTCGACCTCGCATCTGCTGGCTTATGCAGTCAAGGAACTGTTCCCCGAGGCACAGGTGACCATCGGCCCGGTGATCGAAAACGGCTTCTACTACGACTTTGCCTGCAAGCGGCCGTTTACCCCGGAAGACCTGGAGGCCATCGAGAAGCGCATGGCCGAGCTGGCGAAGAAGGATTTCCCGGTCACCCGCGAAGTCTGGTCACGCGACAAGGCCGTCGAGTTTTTCAAGTCCATCGGCGAGCACTACAAGGCGGAGTTGATTGCCGCGATCCCGCCGGGCGAGGATGTATCGCTGTATCGCGAGGGCGACTTCATCGACCTTTGCCGTGGTCCGCACGTTCCCTCGACCGCCAAGCTCAAGGTCTTCAAGCTGATGAAGGTGGCCGGCGCCTACTGGCGCGGCGACCAGAAGAACGAGCAGTTGCAGCGCATCTACGGCACCGCCTGGGCCAAGAAGGACGAGCTGGATGCCTACCTGCACATGCTGGAAGAAGCCGAGAAGCGCGATCATCGCAAGCTCGGCCGGCAACTTGATCTGTTCCACCTGCAGGAGGAAGCGCCGGGCATGGTGTTCTGGCATCCGCATGGCTGGACCGTGTGGCAGGAGGTCGAGCAATACATGCGTCGCGTCTATCGCGACAACGGCTATCAGGAGGTACGCTGCCCGCAGATCCTTGATCGCAGCCTGTGGGAACGCTCCGGCCATTGGGAGCATTTCAAGCACAACATGTTCACGACCGAGTCGGAGAACCGCGATTACGCGGTGAAGCCGATGAATTGCCCGGGCCATGTGCAGATCTTCAATACCGACGTGCGTTCCTATCGCGAGCTGCCGCTGCGTTACGGCGAGTTCGGTTCCTGCCACCGCAACGAACCCTCCGGCGCGCTGCACGGCGTGATGCGCGTGCGTGCCTTCACTCAGGATGACGGACACATATTCTGCACCGAAGACCAGATTCAATCGGAGGTTACGGCCTTCAACGATCTGCTGCGCAAGGTGTATGGCGACTTCGGCTTCCACGATGTCGCCGTCAAGCTTGCCCTGCGCCCCGATGGGCGGGTGGGCGAGGATCATCTCTGGGACAAGGCGGAGAGCTCGTTGCGCGCGGCGCTGACGGCGAGCGGCCTGACCTGGGACGAACTGCCCGGCGAAGGGGCTTTTTACGGTCCGAAGATCGAATTCCACATCAAGGATGCGATCGGCCGTTCCTGGCAATGCGGCACGGTGCAGGTGGACTTCTCCATGCCGGGGCGTCTCGGTGCCGAATATGTCGGCGAGGACAACAGCCGCCACACGCCGGTGATGCTGCATCGGGCAATCCTCGGCTCGCTGGAGCGATTCATCGGCATTCTGGTCGAAAACCACGCTGGCGCCTTCCCGCTGTGGCTGGCGCCGGTGCAGGTGGTGGTCATGAATATCTCGGAAGCGCAGACGGATTACGCCGAAAATGTGGCGAAAATGTTGCGCGAAGCCGGTCTGCGCGTTGAGAGCGATTTGCGCGGAGAGAAAATAAACTATAAAATACGCGAACATAGCTTGTTGAAGCGGCCTTATATCGTTGTCGTTGGCGACAAGGAAAAGGTCGCTGGGTTGGTCGCTTTACGTGCCCGCGGGAATCAGGATCTCGGGCAGATGTCCCCCCAGGCCTTGATCGAACGTCTGTTGCATGAACAATGCACTAGAAGCGTAGCGGTCTGATTTTTTGAATTTTTTGGAGATTTGAACCATCGCTCAGGATAAATCGCAGCGTCTCAACGAAGAGATCACCACCCCCGAGGTTCGTCTGGTCGGGGAGGACGGAGAGCAACTGGGCATTGTCCCGATTCGTCAGGCGCTAGCGCTGGCTGAAGAAGCCGGTGTGGATCTGGTGGAAATCGCTCCCACGGCTGTGCCGCCAGTCTGCAAGATCATGGACGTCGGCAAGTTCAAGTATCAAGAGGCAAAGCGCCAGCACGAGGCCAAGCTGAAGCAGAAGCAGGTGGTGGTGAAGGAAGTCAAGTTTCGGCCGGGTACGGACGAAAATGATTATCAGATCAAGCTGCGCAACGTGATCAAGTTTTTGAGCGAAGGCGACAAGGCGAAAATTACCTTGCGTTTTCGGGGTCGTGAAATGGCGCACCAGGAAATCGGCATGCGCATGCTGGAACGAATCAAGGTCGATCTCGAGCAGCAGGCGATGGTAGAGCAGTGGCCAAAAATGGAAGGACGTCAGCTCATCATGGTGCTGGCAGCCTCCAAGAAAAAGCCGCATTGAGCATTTGAAATTTGTTCCGCATGCCCCGGCGTGCGGAAACAAGAAGTGGTTGCAGGTCACCAAGCATTCCCGAGGCGGGAAACACCTGGCAGCCATGTAATAGGGAGATCTTCGATGCCGAAGATGAAGACCAAGAGCGGTGCCAAGAAGCGCTTTGTCGTGCGCGCTTCCGGCGGCATCAAGCGCGGGAGTGCGTTCAAGCGCCACATCCTGACCAAGAAAACCACCAAGAGCAAGCGCCAGTTGCGCGG
>JALNYT010000003.1:46061-383616 GCA_023229685.1 Sulfuritalea sp. | reverse complement strand
TCGACGCGGTCAAGACGCACAATCCCTTCGCCGTGAATGACATCGCCTTCGCGCGGGCCACCGGGTTTCCGCTGGAGAAGATGAACAACTACGGCTGCTCGCTGATCTGGGGTCACCCGCAGGGACCGACGGGCCTGCGCAGCGTGATCGAACTGATCGAGGAACTGGTCTTGCGCGGCGGCGGCGTCGCCCTGTTCGGCGGCTGCGCCGCGGGTGATTCAGGGATGGCGGTGGTGTTGCGCGTCAGCGGCTGAGATCAATGCGGCAGCAGCGCAGACTGCCGCCATGACCCGGACCAGGCTCGTGCTTGTCGCATCAGCGCGCCTTGATGCGGCGTAGCGCAAGCCCAAGGACAACCCCGCATGCGGCGGCACCTGCGGTGACCCGGAGCGCGTTGCGCCACTGGCCGCTGGCGGCAAGACCCAGCACGCCGCCGAGAATGCTGGCGGCCAGGCCGGCGTAGCAGGTGCGCAGGGCACCGAGGCGGTCGCCGAGCAGTCCGAACAGAATTCCCGTACTGACGCCCAGCGTATTGATCATCGACGACACCCAGCCTGCCGCCACCAGCGAAAGGCCGAACTCGGGGCGCAGCGAACCCATGGCAGCAAGCGGGGACGGGAGACTCCGGTCGCGCCCAGACCTCGGGAATGAATCGGGATCTGCAAGGCAGCGACAACCATTCCCTTGCCCGCGTTCAGGTTAGCTAGTGCGCGCCAACGCCGAGCCACTTGTCGAGCTGCGAATGGTCGTCGCGCAGGGTTTCACTCTCGCCCGAGAACACCACGCGGCCGCGTTCGAGCACCAGGGCCTGGCGCGTCAGCGGCAGAATCTGGTGGGCGTGCTGTTCGACCAGGATCACCGCCATTTCACCCGAGCTCACCATCCGGGTGATGATGCGCAGCAGCTCCTGTACGATCAGCGGCGCCAGGCCTTCGAGTGGTTCGTCGAGCAGCAGCAGCTTCGGATTGACCATCAAGGCGCGAGCCATGGCGAGCATCTGCTGTTCGCCGCCGGAGAGCTGGTGGCCCATGTTGCTGCGGCGTTCGTCCAGGCGCGGGAAGATCTCGTAGACGCGCTTCAGGTCCCACGGTCCGGGCCGCGCCACCACCGTCAGGTTCTCCTCGACGGTGAGCGAGGAGAAGATGTCGCGCTCCTGTGGCACCCAGCCCAGGCCCAGCTGCGCCCGCCGGTGCGGCGACACGACGGCGAGATCCTCGCCCCGGTAACGCATGCGGCCGGACTTGAAGCGTGTGGCGCCCATCAGGGTCGATAGCAGCGTGGTCTTGCCCATGCCGTTGCGGCCTAGCAGCGCCAGGCTGTCGGCCTCGCCGAGGCTGAATGAAATGTCCTCGAGGATCACGGCATCGCCATAGCCGGCCCAGACGTTTTCCAGTCCAAGAAGTTCAGCCATCGAGCGCCTCTCCCAAATAGACTTCCCTGACGCGGCGATCCTTGGCGATGACCTCGGGAACGTCCTCGGTCAGCAGGGCGCCGCCCACCAGCACGGAGATCTTGTCGGCAAAGCGGAAGACGAGGTCCATGTCGTGCTCGATCAGCACGATGGTCACCTCGCGCGGCAACCGCGCGATGGTCGCGAACAACTCCCGGCTTTCGTCGGTCGGAACGCCGGCCGCCGGCTCGTCGAGCAGCAGCACCTGGGGTTTCGCGGCCAGCGCCAGGGCGATCTCGATCATGCGCTGGCGGCCGTAAGCCAGGCTGCGGGTCTGCGTATGCGCCACGTCGAGCAGGTGCAGGGTGGCCAGCAGTTCAGCGGCTTCATCGATCGCCGCGGTGTGGGCGCCGACCGGCTTCCACCAGCTCCAGCCGAGGCCGAGGCGCTCGCAGACGGAGAGGGTGACCGATTCCAGCACGGTCATTTCGGCGAACAGCTGGTTGATCTGAAAGGTGCGCACCAGGCCGCGCTTGACGCGCTGGTGCTGCGCCAGATGGGTGACGTTATCGCCCTTGAGGAAGACGTCGCCGGCGCTCGGTTCGAGAAAGCCGGTCAGCAGATTGATCAGGGTGGTCTTGCCGGCGCCGTTGGGACCGATCAGGGCATGACGCGCGCCGGCTTCGATGCTGAGGCTGACGTTGTTGCAGGCGATGAAGCCGCCGAACTGCTTGCTCAGGTCGCGCGTCTCCAGCACGGCGCTCATGACGGCTTCCTTCCCGGCACGGGCAGTTTGCCCAACAGGCCCATGATGCCGTCGCGGGCGAAGAGCACGATCACCACCAGTGCCGCGCCGAGCCAGAACTGCCAGTATTGCGGGTTGATGTCCGAGAGGAAGTGGTGGGCGGCCATGAACACCATGCTGCCGATCAGCGCGCCGTAGAGACGGCCGGTGCCGCCCAGCACCAGGATCAGCAGCAGCTCGGCGGAACGGGAAAAGGACAGTACGTCGAGTGAGACGAACTGCGTGGTCTGGGTCAACAGCCCGCCGGCGACGCCGGCGTAGGCGGCGCCAATCGTATAGATGACGACCAGGCGGCCGTTGACCGGGGCGCCGATGGCCGGCATGCGACCGACGTTCTGCCGGATGCCGCGCAGGGAAAGCCCGAAGGGGCTGTGCACCAGGCGCCGCGCCAGCCAGAACATGACGAACAGCACGGCCAGGCTATACCAGTAAGCAGTCTTGCCGTAGAGGTCGAAACCGAACATGCCGAGCACCGGCTTGACCTCGACCCCCTGCAGGCCATCGACGCCGCCGGTGAAGTCGGTCAGCTTGTTGGCCGCTTCAAAGAGCATCATCGCGACGCCAAGAGTCACCATCAGGCGGGTCAGGTCGCTGCCGCGCAGCACCAGGAAACTGGTGACGAAGCCGGCCGCGGCCGCAAATGCCGCCGCACCCGCCAGACCCAGCAGCGGATCGCCCCAGCCGTATTTCGCCAGCAGCCCAGCGGCATAGGCACCAAGGCCGAAGAACGCGGCGTGGCCCAGCGATACGATGCCGGCATAGCCGAGGATCAGGTCGAGCGACAGGCAGAAGAGGGCAGCGATGGCGATCTGCGACAGCAGCGAGAGGTTTTCGCCGAAGGCGAAGTAGGCCAGCACCGGCATCAGCCAGAATGCATATTCGGCCCAGTGCCAGGCGGCGGCTTGGCGCAATGGAGCGAGGTCGAGTTTGACGGACGCCACGCCTATTTCGCCGCGGTGCGCCCGAACAGGCCCTGCGGCCTGAAGATCAGCATGGCCACCATCACTGCATAGATGACGAAGGCGCCGATCTGGGGAACGTAGTACTTGCCGGCGACGTCGCAGATGCCGATGATCAGCGAGGCGATCAGCGATCCCTTGATGTTGCCGCTGCCGCCGACGGCGACGACGATCAGGAAATACACGATGTACTTGACCGGAAATTCCGGATCGAGCCCGAGCATCTCGACGCCGAGGGCGCCGCCGAGGCCGGCCAGCGCCGAGCCGAGGGCGAAGGTGAGGACGAAGACGCGGTCGACGTCGATACCGAGGCCACGCGCGGCGCGCGGGTTGTCGACAGATGCCCGCAGTTGGGCGCCGAAGCGGGTGCCGGCGATCATCCACTGCAACGCGAAGGCGATGGCAAGGCCAAGCACGATCAGGAACAGGCGATAGACGCCGATATCGAGGCCGGGCAGGTTGAACTGACCGGACAGCATCGGCGGCAATTGGAGGGGTTGCTGCTGGGCGCCGAAAAAGTAGTTCGCCGTCGAGATCGACATGAACACGAGGCCGATGGAAAACAGCACCTGGTCGAGGTGCGAGGCGCCGTAAAGGCGTCGGTACAGGGTGCGCTCGAGCACCACGCCGACCAGCGCCGAGACCAGGGCCACCACCGGCAACGCGGCGAGAAAGGGTACGCCGAAGCGATTCAGCAAGACGACGCAGATGTAGCCGCCGAGCATGGCGAAAGCGCCGTGCGCGAGGTTCACGAAGTTCATCAGGCCGAGCGTGACCGAAAGCCCGACGCTGATCAGGAACAACAGCAAGCCCGAGGCGATGCCGTCGAAGACGACTGTCATGGAGTTCTCCGGAGGAAGCGAAATCCGGCGGGAGCGGTGGGCGCTTCCGCCGGCCTAAGCTGGCTTATTGCTTGCCCGGATCCTTGAAATCAGCCACATGGTCGAATTCGACGTTCTGCAGCTTGCCGCCCACCTTCTCCACCTTGCGGATGTAGATGTTCTGGACGATGTCGCGGGTGGCCGGATCGATGCTGATCGGACCGCGCGGGCTGTTCCACTTCATGCCTCTGGCCGCTTCGATAAACTTGTCGGCGTCGGCGTTGCCGCCGGTCTTCTTCAGAACTTCGGCGATCAGGTGCATGCCGTCATAGCCACCGACCGACATGAAGTTCGGCCGGTCCTTCGGGTAGGCCTTGTAATAGGCTTCGGTGTAGGCCTTGTTCTCCGGCGACTTGTGGGCCTCGGAGTAGTGGAAGGCCGTGACCAGGCCGAGCGCCGCATCGCCGATGGCGTCGAGGATGTCCTCGTCGGGCAGGTCGCCGGTGGAAATCAGCCTGATGCCGGCGGCGGTCAAACCGCGCTCGGTGAAGCCCTTCATGAAGGCGATGGTCTCGGCGCCGGGCGGCAGGAAGATGAACACGGCATCGGGCTTGGTGTCCTTGATCTTCTGCAGGAAGGGCGCAAAGTCCGGATTCTTCACCGGGGCGCGAACTTCGCCGACGATCTCGCCGCCGGCAGCGGTGAAGGTCTTCTTGAACTGGCCTTCGGCGTCGTGCCCGGGACCGTAGTCGGCAACCAGGGTGAACACTTTCTTGATCTTGTTCTTGGCGGCCCAGCTGGCGATCGGCGCCGAATTCTGCGGCAGCGTCATCGAGGTGCGCACGATGTAATTGGACTTGGTGGTCACCGCCGAAGTCGCGGCATTCATCACCACCATCGGCTTCTTCGCCTCGGTGGCGACCGGCGCTACGGCGAAGGCCGAGGGCGTCAGGCCGAAGCCGGCGAGGATGTCGACCTTGTCCTTGATCACCAGTTCCTGGGCCAGGCGCTTGCTGACGTCGCCCGCGGTGCCGGGGCTGTCGTCCTTGACGATCAGCTCGACCTTGCGCCCGCCGAAGGTGTCGCCCTGGGTGGCGAGGTACAGCTTGACGCCGTGTTCGATCTGCTTGCCGTAGGCCGCGAAGGGGCCCGTCATGGGCAATACCAGGCCGATCTTGATCGGATCGGCGGCCTGGGCTGTCAGTGATGCAGCAAGCGCGATAGCCGCCAGCGTGATGCTTTTCTTCAAATGACGCATGTCTTGTCTCCTGATAGTTGTCGACCCGATCGTGCAGGATGCCGGGCCGTACGATACTCGAAAATGCTGCGATGGCAACGTGCCTCCGTGCCTTGCCTTGCTGCGCCGGCGGCGCGCTGTGTTTTGCGCCAAAGCATGATGCCGCCTCGCGTTGCCGGTATGATTGAACGATCATTCAGTACAAAAGTCAAGCCCTCGTTCGCGACCAGGCCTGCGAGTACTGGTAGCTATCGCGTTTTGTTATGGGAGCCAGGGCAGGGCACCGGTGTGGGCATGTTTTGAACCTAAAGCAATCGGATGCTTCGTGCATCGCCCATAACGAAAAGCGATAGCTACTAGTGCGAGTTGCGGCTTGGCCCGCCGCCGGTGTTTTGTCAGAATGCTTCGCTCAAGATGCGTACCCCCTGACAAAGGACCCCATGACCATGCTGCCGAAGCGGCCGCTGTCGAACTAGCGATGGAAGTTTCCTTCAGCAAGGAGGTCGAGCAACTGCGCCAGGGCGCGGGCGAGACCTTCCACGGCGAGGGCATCCTGGCCATCACCAAGGCGCTGCTGCAGTCGGGCGTGGCCTATGTCGGCGGCTACCAGGGCGCGCCGGTGTCGCACCTGCTCGACGTCATGGTGCAGGCCGAAGACTACATGGCCGAGCTCGGCGTGCATGTCGAGGCCTGTTCCAACGAGGCTTCGGCCGCAGCCATGCTGGGCGCCTCGATCCACTATCCGCTGCGCGGCGCAGTCACCTGGAAATCGGTGGTCGGCACCAACGTCGCCGCCGATGCCCTGTCCAACCTCGCCTCGCCGGGCGTCACCGGCGGTGCGCTGATCATCGTCGGCGAGGATTACGGCGAGGGCGCCAGCGTGATCCAGGAGCGCACCCACGCCTTCGCCATGAAGTCGTCCTTGCTGCTGCTCGATCCACGGCCGCAACTGCCGAACATGGTGCGCATGGTCGAACAGGGCTTCGCGCTGTCCGAGGCCTGCAACACGCCGGCCATCCTGCAGCTGCGGGTGCGCGCCTGCCATGTGCGCGGCAGCTTCGAATGCGCGGACAACCGCGCGCCGGCGATGTCGCGCAAGGCCCTGCGCGACGAACCGGCCGCCTTCGACTACGAGAAGCTCGCCCATCCGCCGGCGACCTTCCGCCAGGAGAAGCTGAAGAACGAGCAGCGGCTGCCGGCGGCGCGGCGCTTCATCGTCGAGCAGGGGCTCAATGAGTTCTTCGCCGGCAAACGCGATGATATCGGCCTCATCGTCCAGGGCGGCCTGCACAACACCCTGGTGCGCGCGCTGCAGCAGTTCGCAATGGGTGATCACAATCTTGCCGATGCCTTCGGCGCCGCCGAGTTTCCGCTGCTCGTGCTCAACGTCACCTATCCGCTGGTGCCGCAGCAGATTGCCGACTTCTGCCGCGGCAAGCGCGCCGTGCTGGTGGTCGAGGAAGGCCAGCCCGAGTACATCGAACACGAGATCCTGGCGACGTTGCGCCGCCAGGACGTGAATACCGCCATTCACGGCAAGGACCTGCTGCAGATGACGGGCGAATACACGGTCGAAGCCATCGCCCAGGGCCTGATCAAGTTTCTCGCGCGCCACGCCGCCGATCTGCCGCTGGCCGCCGCGCAGGATTGGCTGACAGCCAATGCGGCGCGCCGCCATGCAGTGGTGGAGCAACTCGCCGCGCCGCTGCCGCCGCGCCCGCCGCAGTTTTGCACCGGCTGCCCGGAGCGGCCGGTGTTCTCCGCCCTGAAGCTGGCGCAGCAGAACGTCGGCCCGGTGCATGTCGCGGCCGACATCGGCTGCCACTCCTTCGCCACCTTCGAGCCCTTCGGCTTCGGCCACACCATCCTCGGCTACGGCATGAGCCTTGCCAGCCGTGCCGGGGTCTCGCCCATGCTGAAGCGTCGGGCGCTGGCGGTGATGGGCGACGGCGGCTTCTGGCACAACGGCCTGCTGACCGGCGTCGAATCGGCGCTGTTCAACGGCGGCGACGCCGTGCTGCTGATCATGAAGAACGGCTACACGGCTGCCACCGGCACCCAGGACATCATTTCCACGCCCGACGAGGAGCAGAAGGCGAGTGCGCCCGACAAGCGCCTGAGCCTGGTCGATCGCAACCAGACCATCGAGCACACCCTGCAGGGCCTCGGCGTCAAGTGGCTGCGCACCGTGCCCAGCTACGAGGTGGACACCATGCGCCGCACGCTGGAGGAGGCCTTCACCACCGAGACCGGCGGGCTCAAGGTGATCATCGCCGCGGGCGAATGCCAGCTCGAGCGGCAGCGCCGCGTCAAGCCCTGGCTCGCCGGCCTGCTCAAGGCCGGCAAGCGCGTGGTCAAGGTGAAGTACGGCGTCGATGACGACGTCTGCTCGGGCGACCATTCCTGCATCCGCCTGTCCGGCTGCCCGACGCTGACGCTGAAGGACAGCGACGATCCGCTCAAGGTCGATCCGGTCGCCACCGTCATCGAGGGCTGCGTCGGCTGCGGCCTGTGCGGCGAAAACGCCCATGCCGCGACGCTGTGCCCGTCCTTTTATCGCGTCGAAATCGTCCAGAACCCGGGCCTCGGCGAACGTGCACTGGCCGCGCTGCGCCGCGGCGTCATCGGCCTGTTTCAGAAACCATGAGCACCCTTCAACCCATCACCATACTGATCGCCGGCTTGGGCGGCGAAGGCGGCGGCGTGCTGGCCGAGTGGCTGGTCGAACTGGCCATCCGCTGCGGGCATCCGGCGCAGGCCACCTCGATTCCGGGCGTGGCCCAGCGCACCGGCGCCACCACCTACTATGTCGAGATCCATCCGCAAAGCCTCGCCGCGCTCGGCGGCCGCATCCCGGTCATGAGCCTGGCGCCGGTGCCGGGCTGCATCGACCTGATGGTCGCCTCCGAACTGCTCGAGGCGGTACGCGCGATCCAGAACGGCTTCGTCTCGCGCGAGCGCACCGCGCTGCTGGCGTCCTCGCAACGCACGCTGACCACCTTCGAGAAGCTGGCGCCAGGCGACGGGCGTTTCGACAGTGAGCGCCTGCTTCAGGTGGCGGGCAGCAACAGCCGGCAGCTGGCGGCATTCGACGTCGGCGGCACGGCGCGCGAGGCGGGCACGGTGCCGAGCGCCGTGCTGTGCGGCGCCATTGCGGCCAGCGGCGTGCTGCCCTTCGAACGATCTGCCTTCGAGGACGTGATCCGCGCCTCGGGGCGCGGCGTGGCGGCCAGCCTGCGCGGCTTCGCCCTCGGCTTCGAGCGCTGCGGCGCGGCGCTCGGCGCAGCGCCAGCGCCGACTCTTGTCACACAGCTCGACCTCGTCGCGCTGGGCCATGCGCGGGTCGTCGAGTTCCAGGACGCGGCCTATGGCGAGCTTTACCGGCAACGCGTCGAGCGCCTGAAAGCGGCGGAGCGGCTGGCCGATCCGCAGGGACGGCACGGCGGCGAGCTGACGCGCGAGGCTGCGCGCTTTCTCGCGCTGTGGATGGCCTTCGACGACGTGGTGCGCGTCGCCGACCTCAAGAGCCGCGCCGGCCGCTTTGCCCGCGTGCGCCGCGAGGCCGGCGCGCAAGCCGGCGAGGTGATGCGCATTGCCGATCATTTCAAACCCGGCGTGACGGAACTGGCCGGGTTGCTGCCGCAGCCGCTGGCGCAGCGCTTGCTGGACTGGGAAAGTCGGCGCCGGCGGGACGGCAAATCGCCGCTGGCGATGCCGCTCAAACTGCGCGCCGACAGCATTTCCGGCTTTTTCGCCCTGCGCCTGCTGGCCTCGCTACGCTGGCTGCGGTGCCGCGGCCAGCGCTACGCCGAGGAGCAGGCGCTGATCGAACGCTGGCTGGCGGTGGTGGAAACCGCCGCGGCCAACAGCTGGGAGACCGCCTTCGAACTGGCGCTTTGCGCCCGCCTGATCAAGGGCTATGGCGCGACCAACGAGCGCGCCAAGGAAAACTTCAGGTATATAATGAATTGTTGGACATCCACCGATGCCGGGACCATCCGCCGCGCGCGCGAAGCCGCGCTGGCCGACGACAGCGGCTCGGCCCTGGACGCGGCGATGACGCAAGCCGGCGCGTCGGCGCGAGCGGTCAAGGCAATACCGGTGCGATGGCTGAAACGTACAGGACACAGAACATGAACGATCTCACGGAAATACCTGGAGTCTGCCCGCGGCGCCACATTCACCGCCACCGCATTGCCTTTTCGGAATGCGATCCGGCGCAGATCGTCTTCTTCGCCAACTATTTCGTCTGGTTCGACACGGCCAGCCGCGAGTTCTTTGCCGCCTGCGGCATTCCGACCTGGCATGTGACGGAAAGCGAGCGCGGCATCATCGGTACCCCGGTGCTCGACGTCCAGGCGAAATTCCTCAACTCCGCCACCTACGGTGAGGACATCGAAATCGAGACGACGGTCGAGCAGTGGAACAACAAGACCTTCGTCATGCGCCATGTCGCGCGGCGCGGCGAGACGGTCCTGGCCGAGGGGCGCGAGGTGCGCATCTTCGCCATCCGCGATCCCGAGGACAAGCGCCGCATCAAGTCCATCCCCGTCCCTGAGGACATCAAGAAGGCTTGCGTGCAGTGCCGCGCTTCCGGCTGCGGCATCTGCCGCACCGAGGGCGCCGTCACCGAACTGCCGGTCGCCTAGCGGCCGCTGCCCGGCAAGGCGCGCCTGCGCCCGGGCCGGAACGACGGCGATTGCGGTCAGGAACTTCTCCCCGGAAATAAAAAAAGGCAGGCTCCGCATGGAGCCTGCCTTCGGGCTGAGGGCGATCCCGCTTACAGCTTGTCGTACTTCTTGAGGGTGGCCACCGCGTCGTCGTAGAGCGCCTTGCCGTTGGCACCCTTGGCGGCGGCTTCCTTCATCCAGGCGTCGTCGACCTGGTCGGTGGCCTTCTTCCAGCGCGCATACTCGGCCGGGGTGATGGTGACGAAGGTGTTGCCGCGGTCCTGAGAGATCTTGCGCGCGGGGCCTTCGGGGCCGTCGAAGACCCTGCCGGCCCACTTCGAGGTCTCGAGGCCGCTGTTGTTGTCGATCACCTTCTTCAGGTCCGCCGGCAGGCTGTCGTACTTGGCCTGGTTCATGGCGAAGACGAAGATCGAATTGCCTGGCTTGGGCATGCCGCGCGGCACCTCGACGTGAAACTTGGTGATCTCCTGCAGCTTGAACGTCGTCACCACTTCCCATGGAATGTTGGCGCCGTCGACCACGCCCTTGGCGATCGCCTCGGACACCTGCGGCGCCGGCATCTGGACCGGAATCATGCCCAGGGCTTCGATCATCTTCGAGCCGAGGCGGCTCGGCGCACGAACCTTGAGTCCCTTGAGTTCTTCCAAGGTCTTCGGACCGACCTTGCCGAAGTGGAAGGTAGCGCCATCATGCATGTGCATGAAGATGATTTTCGTGCCCTTGAACTCGTCGAGCGCGTTCTTCTGCACGTATTCCCACAGTGCCGGACTGGAGTTCGTCGCGTTCCTGGTCAGGAAGGGCAATTCGAAGACTTCCGCCTTGGTGAAGCGGCCGGCCTGGTAGGTGGGCAGGGTCCACACGATGTCGGCGACGCCGTCGCGCGCCTGGTCGAACAGTTGCGGCGGCGTGCCGCCGAGCTGCATCGCCGGGTAGATCTGGCACTTCAGCTTGTTGTTGGACTCCTTGGCGATCTTCTCGCACCAGGGGCCGATCAGGTTGGCGTGGGCGTTCGAGCTGGGCGGCAGGAAGTGATGCACCTTGAGGGTGATCTCTTGGGCGAGGACGTTGCCGCTGCCGACGACGATGGCCGCGGCCGCGATCAGGCGGGCGAGTGTGCGGGTTTTCATTTGTGGGTCTCCTCCGTGGAAAACTATTGTTTAAATAAAACTATTGTTTGAAAGTATGCACCAGGTACAGCGAGATGATGGGGAAAAACAGCAGCAAGCCAATGCGCAGGAAATCGGAAATCAGGAAGGGTATGACGCCCTTGAAGGTTTCCACCAGAGGCACGTCCTTTGCCAGGCGGTTGATGATATATACGTTCATGCCGACCGGCGGATGGACCAGGCCGATCTCGACCACCATCAGGGCGAGAATACCGAACCAGACGGATTTGTCCACCTGGGCCATGCCCCAGTAGTCGAGCGCCATGACCATCGGGTAGAAGATCGGGATGGTCAGCAGGATCATGGCCAGCGAATCCATCACGCAGCCGAGCAGGATGTAGATGACGAGGATCATCACCATCACCAGCAGCGGCGACAGGCCGCTGTGCTGGACCCAGGTGGCGAGCTCGCCGGGCATCTGCGACAGCGCCAGCGCGGTGTTGAGCATGTCGGCGCCGAGCAGCACGAGGAAGATCATCGCCGTCGCCTGCGCCGTGCCGACCAGGCTTTCGAGCAGGCCATGGTGGCGCATGCCGCCGGTGACCACGGCGAGGATGCCGCAGGCGGCAGCACCGATCGCGGCGGCCTCGGTCGGGTTGGCCCAGCCACCGTAGATGCCGACGATGACGACGACGAAAACCAGCAGCACCGGCAGCACCGTAATCAGGCTCTTGATCTTTTCTGCCCAGTTGACTTCGGGGGCGGCCGGGCCCGCGGCGGGGTTGAGGGTGACGATGATGCGTATCACCAGCATGTAACCCAGCATGGCGATGATGCCGGGCAGCACCGCGGCCATGAACAGCTTGCCGATCGACTCCTGGGTCAGGATGGCGTAGATCACCAGCGGCACCGAAGGCGGGATCATGATGCCCAGCGTACCGCCGGCGGCCAGTGCCCCGGTGGCCAGCGAGCCGGAATAGCCGTAGCGGCGCAGCTCGGGCAGGGCGACCTGGCCCATGGTCGCGGCGGTGGCCAGCGAAGAACCGCAGATCGCGCCGAAGCCCGCGCAGGCGCCGATCGCGGCCATTGCGACGCCGCCCTTGTGATGCCCGAGAAAGGCCGAGACGGAGCGAAACAACGCCTTCGACAGGCCGCCGTGGGTGGCGAACTGGCCCATCAGCAGGAACAGCGGAATCACCACCAGGTCGTAGTTGGAAAGCCGGGCGTAGGCCAGGTTTTTCAGCGAATTGAGCAGCGGCAGGGTGTCGCCGACCAGGTACACATAGCCGCCGGCACCGACCGTGAACATGGCGATGCCGATCGGAATGCGCACCACCAGCAATGCCATCAGGATGCCGAACATCAGGAAGCCGATCGTGGTACCGCTCATGGGTGCGCCTTGAAAGCCATGCGCAACTGGTGCGCGAACATGTAGCCGCCGGCGGCGGCGAGCAGCAGAAAGCCGGGCACCATCAGCGCCTGCGGTATCCAGGCCGGCCATTGCAGGATCATCGAGGTTTCGCCGAACTCCTTGACCGTCATCGCCCCCTCCCAGGTGCGCCAGGCGATCAGGGCGCCGAACAGGCCGACCAGCAGCGAGCCGATGGCGTCCATGATCCACAGGGTCCTCTGCGACAGATTGTGGGTGAAGAAGTCCACCTTGACGTCGCCATGAATCAGGTGGCAATAAGGAAAGAACGAGGCGGACGCGCATGCTGCCAGCATTTGCAGCACCTCGACATCGCCGGGCACGACCATGCCGAGCGTCTTGCGGCCGACAATGGAAATGACCGACATGATCACCAGGCCGACGAACACCAGTCCGCCGATGATCGCCATCAGGCGGGCCACGGCGAGCAGACGCCTGCCCCCGGGGCCGAAGCTGTCCTTGAGTGCAAACGGGGTGGGTGGTTTCGCTTCCTGCATGCGGGGCCTCGATTCAGATTCAGCCATTATGTCAGCCTGAGGAAGCGCGGCGATGACAATGTGGGTACTATTAGCTATCTCATTTTGTTATGGCAGTCGCAAGGCTCCGGATGAATCTCAAGCAACTTGAATATTTTGTCAGTGTCGCCGAACTGGGCAGTTTCAGCAAGGCGGCGCTGGTCCTCAACATCGCCCAGCCGGCGCTGTCGCGCCAGGTGCGGCTGCTGGAGACCGACCTGCACGTAAATCTGCTGACGCGCAACGGTCGCGGCGTGGTGCTGACCGAGGCCGGCAAGCGGTTGTTCGACCACAGCGTCGGCATCCTGCAACTGGTGGCGCGCGCCACCGAGGACATCGATGCCACCCGCGACGAACCCACCGGACGCATCGTCATCGGCCTGCCGCCGAGCATCGGGCGGCGCCTGACGCTGCCTCTGGTCGAGGATTTCCGCCGCAACCTGCCCAAGGCGCGCCTGGCCATCGTCGAGGGTCTGTCGACGCACTTGACGGAGTGGATCGCCACCGGCCGCGTCGACCTCGGCCTGATCCATAATCCCGAGCCCAATCCGGCGATCGAGGTGACGCCGGTGCTGGACGAGGTGCTCGGCCTGGTGGGCCCGGCCGCGGGCAAGCCCGGCAAGAAGGGCAGGGCAGGCGAGGTATCGCCGCTGCCGCTGGCCGAACTGGTGAACTACCCGCTGATCCTGCCCGAGCGCACCCATGCCATGCGCAAGCTGCTGGAGACCCAGGCGGCCTTCGCCGACCTCAAGCTCAACGTGACGCTGGAAGTTTCCAGCGTCCAGTCGATTCTCGATCTGGTCGCGGCCGGCCACGGCTATGCCGTGCTGAGCCAGACCGCGCTGGCCGCCTCCGGCCGGCCCGAGGCCTTCAGCCTGCGCCCGCTGGTCAAGCCGGGCCTGACCAGCACGCTGTTCCTTGCCGTCTCGGCACACAAGCCGGTCACGCCGCTCGGGCGGCGGGCCATGCGCCTGCTGCAGGACCTGCTCGCGGCCAGCGTCGACGATGGCAGTGCCATAACAAAACGCGATAGCTAGTAGTGTGCGCGGCGGCTTGGTCCGCCCGGGGGAAATTGTCAGAATGCCAGCATCCGAAACAGGGGCGCCCAGATGCAAATTTCCATTCCTCGCCTGTTCATGCGCAGCGGCACTTCGCGCGCCGTTGCCGCTTCGCTGCGCCACGGAAACCCGACATGAGCACCCGGCTCACCGGCATCTCGTCGATGGCGACGCGCCAGGTGCTGGCCGAACTGGCCGCTGCCTATCGGCAGCAGAGCGGCGCTGACGTTGCCAGCGAGGTCGTGTTCGAGTCGGTCGGAGGCGTTGATGCGGCGAAACGGGTGCAGGCCGGTGAGCAGTTCGATGTGGTGGTGCTCGCCGCCGATGCGATTGACAAGCTGGTCGCCAGCGGGCGCGTGATCGCCGACAGCAAGGCCGACCTGGTGAGATCAAAGGTGGCGATCGCGGTACGCGCCGGTGCGCCGCGGCCCGATATCGGATCGGAAGAATCGCTGCGACGCGCCGTGCTGTCCGCGCGCACCCTTGGCTATTCCACCGGGCCGAGCGGCACCGCGCTGCTGAAGCTGTTCGCGCGCTGGGGCATCGCCGACACCATTCGCGACCGCGTCGTGCAGGCGCCGCCGGGAGTGCCGGTGGGCCAGCTGGTGGCCCGGGGCGAGGTCGAACTCGGCTTCCAGCAGTTCAGCGAAATGGCGAGCCAGCCCGGAATCGCCGTACTCGGAACCATGCCGCCCGGTACCGAGATCATCAGCATCTTTTCGGCAGGCCTGTGCGCCGCCTCAAACCAGCCCGAGGCCGTGCGTGCCCTGCTCGCCTTCATGCAATCGCCGGCCGCGGCCGATACCAAGCGGCGCCACGGCATGGAGCCGGCGTGATTACCCCAGCGAATACTTCAGGAGCCCATCCATGATCATCGACATCCACGGCCACTACACCACCGCGCCCAAGGCGCTGGAGGACTGGCGCAACCGCCAGATCGCCGGCATCAAGGATCCGGCGCTGATGCCGAAGGTCTC
Source organism: Sulfuritalea sp. (assembly GCA_023229685.1). Taxonomy (GTDB): domain Bacteria; phylum Pseudomonadota; class Gammaproteobacteria; order Burkholderiales; family Rhodocyclaceae; genus Sulfuritalea. The sequence goes on along the minus strand of JALNYT010000003.1, from coordinate 368,628 downwards.
CGAACTGAAAATCAGCGACGACGAGTTGCGCGAGTCGATCGAAACCAATCAGCTGAAGAAGATGCAGGAACGCGGCTCGGATCTCACCATCTTCTCGCCGCGCGCCAGCTTCATGGCCCACCACATCGGCGACTTCAATGTCAGCAGCACCTGGGCGGCGATCTGCAACGAGCTCTGCCATCGCGTCGCGCAGCTCTTCCCCGACAACTTCATCGGCGCGGCGATGCTGCCGCAGTCGCCCGGCGTTGATCCGCGCACCTGCATCCCCGAACTGGAAAAGTGCGTCAGGGAATACGGCTTCGTCGGCATCAACCTCAACCCCGACCCTTCCGGCGGCCACTGGACCTCGCCGCCGCTGACCGACCGCCACTGGTACCCGATTTACGAGAAGATGGTCGAGCACGGCATCCCGGCCATGATCCACGTCTCGACCTCCTGCAACGCCTGCTTCCACACCACCGGCGCGCACTACATCAACGCCGACACCACGGCCTTCATGCAGCTGATCCAGGGCGACCTGTTCAAGGATTTCCCGACGCTGAAGTTCGTCATTCCGCACGGCGGCGGCGCTGCTCCCTACCACTGGGGCCGCTACCGCGGGCTGGCGCAGGAGCTGAAGAAGCCCCTGCTCAAGGACCACCTGCTCAACAACGTGTTCTTCGACACCTGCGTCTATCACCAGCCCGGAATCGACCTGCTGACCAAGGTGATCCCGGTCGACAACGTCCTGTTCGCCTCGGAGATGATCGGCGCCGTGAAGGGCATCGATCCCGAGACCGGCCACAATTACGACGACACCAAGCGCTACATCGAAGCCACGCTGAATCTCAGCGCCGCAGATCGCTACAAGGTCTACGAGGGCAACGCGCGCCGCGTCTATCCGCGCCTCGACGCAGCGCTCAAGGCGAAAGGAAAATAGTCATGAGCATGAACAATCTCGGCATCGTCAAACGCAACATCGTGCGCGCCGACAAGGCAGCGGTGGACAAGCTGTCGCGCTTCGGCGTGGCCACCATCCACGAAGCGATGGGCCGCGTCGGCCTGATGAAGCCCTACCTGCGGCCGATCTACACCGGCGCTTACACCTGCGGCACCGCGGTGACGGTGCTGCTGCAGCCGGGCGACAACTGGATGATGCATGTCGCCGCCGAACAGCTCAAGGAAGGCGACGTCGTGGTCGCCGCCTGCATCAGCGACAACGAGGACGGCTTCTTCGGCGACCTGCTGGCCACCTCGTTCCGCGCCCGCGGCGGCAAGGGCCTGATCATCGACGCCGGCGTGCGCGACGTGAAGGACCTGACGGCGATGAATTTCCCGGTGTTCTCGCGCGCGATCAGCGCCAAGGGCACCATCAAGGCCACGCTCGGCTCGGTGAACATCCCGGTGGTCTGCGCCGGCGCATTGGTCACTCCCGGCGACGTGGTGATCGCCGACGACGACGGCGTGGTGGTGGTGCCGGCCGCGATCGCGCAGCAGGTGGCCGATGCCGCCGAGGCGCGCGAAAACAACGAAACCACCAAGCGCGCCCGCTTCGCCGCCGGCGAACTGGGCCTCGACATGTACAGCATGCGCGAGACACTGGCCAAGGCCGGCCTCAGGTACATCGACTGATGACCTTCCCTACTCCTGCCCTGCACTGGAACATCGCCCTGGTCGGCTATGGCGAGGTCGGTCGCATCCTCGCCGAAGACTTGCGCATGTACATCAAGACGGTGACCGCCTGCGACCTGAAAGTCGGCGCCGGCGACACGGCGGCAGCGGCGGCGATGCAGGACCATGCGTCGAAACTTGGCGTGGCGCTGTCCGCTACCCATCCGGGCACCGTCGCCGGCGCCGACCTGGTGATTTGTGCCGTCACCGCCAGCCAGACCGTCGCGGCAGCGGAGGCTTGCGCGCCCGGCCTCAAGCCCGGCGCCTTCTTCCTCGACTTGAACTCGGCTTCGCCCGCGGCCAAGATCCGGGCCGCCGGGATCATCGAAAAGGCGGGCGGGCGTTATGTCGAAGCTGCGGTGATGACCTCGGTTCCGCCCTACCGCATCCGCGTGCCGCTGCTGCTGGGCGGGCCGCACGCGACGGCGATCGAACCCGGGCTCAAGGTGCTCGGCTTCGAGGCCAAGGTCGCATCCGAAAAGCTCGGCGTCGCCTCCGCCACCAAGATGTGCCGCAGCGTGATGATCAAGGGCCTCGAGGCCATGGTCATCGAGAGCTTCACCGCGGCGCGTGCCTATGGCGTCGAAGACGCGGTGATCGCATCGCTCTACGAAACCTTTCCCGGCATCGACTGGGAAAAGCAGGCCAGCTACTTTTTCCAGCGCGTCATCGAGCACGGCCGCCGCCGCAGCGAGGAAGTGCGCGAGGTCGCCGTAACGGTGCGCGAAATCGGCCTCACGCCGTGGTCGGCGCAGGGCACGGCGGAACGCCAGGCCTGGGTCGCCGACCTGGCCGAGGAAGGGCTGTTCGGCAACAAGGGCAGCAAGGAGTTCGCCCGCAGCGCCGACTGGCGCATCGAGGCGGATCGCATCCTCGCCAAAGTAAAACCGGTGAAATGAAAATGGAATTCCAGAAAACTCCGGGCTGGCTCGACTGGTACGCCGTACCGTCGGCGCCGACTTTCAAGGTGCCGGTGGGCAGCGTGGACGCCCACTGCCACGTGTTCGGCCCCGGCGCCGAGTTTCCCTTCGCGCCGGAGCGCAAGTACACGCCGTGCGACGCCTCGAAGCAACAGCTGTATGCGCTGCGCGATCACCTCGGCTTCGCCCGCAACGTCGTGGTGCAGGCCACCTGCCACGGCGCCGACAATCGCGCCATGGTCGATGCGCTGGAAAATTCGGCTGGCCGTGCACGCGGCATCGCCACGGTGCGACGCACGGTGACCGATCAGGAACTGCAAGCCATGCACGCGGCCGGCGTGCGCGGCGTGCGCTTCAATTTCGTCAAGCGCCTGGTGGACTTCACGCCGAAGGACGAGCTCATGGAAATCGCCGCGCGCATCGCGCCGCTGGGCTGGCATGTGGTGATCTACTTCGAGGCCGTGGACCTGCCCGAACTGTGGGATTTCTTTACCGCCATTTGTGACAACTTAGCGACCACGATCGTGGTCGACCACATGGGCCGCCCCGACGTCAGCAAGCCGGTCGATGGGCCCGAGTTCGAACTCTTCGTCAAGTTCATGCGCGACCATCCGAACGTCTGGAGCAAGGTCAGCTGCCCCGAGCGGCTTTCGGTCACCGGTCCGAAGGCGCTGCACGGCGAGCAGCATGCCTATCGCGACGTGGTGCCCTTTGCCCGGCGCATCGTCGAGACCTTCCCCGACCGCGTGCTGTGGGGCACCGACTGGCCGCATCCCAACCTCAAGGACCACATGCCCGACGACGGCCTGCTGGTCGACTTCATTCCGCATATCGCGGTAACACCCGAGCTGCAGCGCAAGCTGCTGGTCGATAACCCAATGAGCCTTTACTGGCCGGAGGAGAGAAAATGGAAAGAAGAGAAGCTTTGACCCGGATGGCCGGGGCGGTAGGTGCGACTCTCGCGGTGGCGACCACGGGAGTTCGTGCCGCAGACGGCGCGGACGACGCAAAAAAACTGACCCCGTCGGGCCTTGCCCCCGACCGGAACACCAAGACGCCCGGCTTCAAGGCGCCGCCCGGATCAATCGACACGCACTGCCACATCTTCGGCCCCGCCGCGCGCTATCCCTACTCGCCGAAGCGCAGCTATACGCCCTTCGATGCCGGGCTGGACGATTTCCGCGAGGTTCATGCCAGGATGGGCATCGAGCGCGCGGTCATCGTCAATCCGAGCCTCTACGACATCGACGCCCGGGTCGCGGTGGATGCGATCGCCGCCAGCGGCGGACGCTATCGCGGCGTCGTCAACATCGACGACCGGGTTTCCGACGCGGAACTGAATGCGCTGCACAAGGCCGGCATCCGCGGCTGCCGCTTCAACTTCGTCAAGCACTTGGGCGGCTTCCCGGACATGGCCGTGTTCGACCGCAGCGTAAAGCGCGCCGCCCGTCTCGGCTGGCACGTCGTCCTGCATTTCGATGCCAAGGACCTTCCCGACTTCTACCCGCTGCTGGATGGCCTGCCGCTGCCCTACATCATCGACCACATGGGGCGGGTGCCGGCCAAGGACGGCCTGGAGCAGAAGCCGTTCAAGATCCTGGTGGACCTGCTCCAGCGCGACAAGAAATGCTACGTCAAGCTCAGCGGCGCCGACCGCGTCTCGTCCACCGGAGCCCCCTTCCACGATGCCGTACCCTTTGCGCGTCGGCTGGTCGAGACGGCGGCGGACCGGCTGGTATGGGGCAGCGATTGGCCCCATCCGAACGTGAAGACCATGCCCAACGACGGCGATCTGGTCGATCTGATTCCGCTGTTCGCGCCGGACGCCCAGACCCAGAAGCAGATTCTGGTCGACAATCCGATGCGCCTCTATCAGTTCGAAGCCTGAGCACAGGGATAGCCCGATGACTGCTTCCACCGCGACACTTTCGCCGCCCGCCGCAAAGCGCCGCCCGTGGTATCTCACGCTCTGGATCCAGGTGCTGGTCGCGATGGTGATCGGCATCCTGGTCGGGCATTTCGCGCCGCAGACCGGCACCGCCATGCAGCCGCTGGGCGATGCGTTCATCAAGATGATCCGCATGCTGATCGCGCCGATCATCTTCTGCACGGTCGTGCTCGGCATCGCCAAGATGAACGACATGACGCGGGTCGGCCGGGTCGCGATCAAGGCCCTGATCTACTTCGAGGTGCTGACGACCATCGCCCTGATCATCGGCCTGCTCATGGTCAATCTCTGGCAGCCCGGCGCCGGGATGAACATCAGTGCCGCGTCGCTCGATGCCGGGTCGGTCAAGGGTTACATCGCCCAGACGCAGACCCAGGGCGTGGTGCCGTTCCTGATGAACATCATTCCGGGAACGGTGGTCGGCTCCCTGGCCGAAGGCAACATCCTGCAGGTGCTGTTTCTCTCCGTGCTGTTCGGCGCGGTGTTGACCGCGCTTGGAAAGGCCGCCAAGCCCTTGATCGACATCCTCGATACCCTCTCGAAGATGCTGTTCGGCGCCGTGGCGATCGTGATGTGGGCCGCACCTCTCGGCGCCTTCGGCGCGATTGCGTTTACCGTCGGCAAGTATGGTGCGGGAACGCTGGTCTCGCTGGGAAACCTGCTGGTCTGTTTCTACGTAACCTGCTTGGTGTTCACCTTCTTCGTGCTCGGCCCGATCTGCCGGATTTGCGGCTTCAGCCTGCTGAAGCTGATACGCTACATCTGGGAAGAGATCCTGATCTGCCTGGCGACGACGTCGTCGGAAGTCGTGCTGCCGCGGATGATCGAAAAACTCGAAGCCTGCGGCTGCAAGCCGAGCGTGGTCGGCCTGGTAGTCCCGACCGGCTATTCGTTCAACCTCGACGGCACTTGTCTTTATCTCGCTGCGGTGACGGTTTTCCTGGCGCAGGCGACCAACACGCCGCTCGACCTCTATCAGCAACTCGGCCTGCTTGCCGTGCTGTTGCTGACATCGAAGGGTGCGGCAGGGGTGGCGGGCGCCGCCTTCGTGGTGCTGGCCGCGACGCTGTCCACCGTCGGCACGATTCCGGTCACCAGCGTCGCGCTGATCCTCGGGGTCCATCGCCTGCTGGCGGAGGGCTTGGTGCCCACCAACCTGATCGGCAATGCGGTGGCGACCATCGTCGTCTCGAAATGGGAAGGCGCGCTCGACGAAGAGCAGTTGGCGCGCGTTCTCGACGGACATTCGCGAAAGGTCTGACATGGCACTCGACAAACCCTACCAGGATGTTCCCGGCACGACGATCTTCGACGCCGAGCAGTCGCGCCTGGGCTACCACCTCAACCAGTTCTGCATGTCGCTGATGAAGGCGGAGAACCGAGCGCGCTTCAAGGCCGACGAACGCGCCTACCTCGACCAGTGGCCGATGACCGAGGAGCAGAAGCAGGCGGTGCTGGCACGCGATCTCAACTGGTGCATCCGTCTCGGCGGCAACATCTACTTCCTCGCCAAGATCGGCGCCACCGACGGCAAGAGCTTTCAGCAGATGGCCGGCAGCATGACCGGCATGACCGAGGAGGAGTACCGCGACATGATGATCGCCGGCGGCCGTTCCATCGAAGGTAACCGAGTGGTCGGCGAGGACGGCGATGCGCAGCCACACCGTCAGCCGCAGGGCAAGTCGCAGCAGAAAGCGGGAGCCTGAACATGGCCAGGATCACGGCCAGCGTCTATACCTCCCACGTCCCCGCCATCGGCGCCGCGCTCGATCTCGGCAAGGCTGGCGAGCCCTACTGGCAAAAGGTTTTTTCCGGCTACGATTTCTCCAAGCAATGGCTCAAGGACAACACGCCCGACGTCATCTTCCTGGTCTACAACGACCACGCCAACGCCTTCAGCCTGGAGTTGATCCCGACCTTCGCCATCGGCTGCGCGGCGGAATTCGCGATTGCCGACGAGGGCTGGGGGCCGCGCCCGGTGCCTGTCGTCAAGGGCCATCCGGAACTTGCCGCGCACATTGCACAGTCGGTGATCCAGGACGACTTCGACCTGACCATCGTCAATCGGATGCCGGTGGACCACGGCCTCACCGTGCCGCTCTCCTTGATGTGCGGCCAACCGCAAGCCTGGCCGTGCCCGGTGATTCCCTTTGCGGTGAACGTGGTGCAGTACCCGGTGCCTTCGGGCCGGCGCTGCTTCAATCTCGGCCGCGCCATCCGCAAGGCCGTCGCCTCCTTCGACGCGCCCTTGAAGGTGCAGATCTGGGGCACCGGCGGCATGAGCCACCAGCTGCAGGGACCGCGCGCCGGCCTGATCAATCGCGAATTCGACACCGCCTTCCTCGACCAGCTGATCGCCGATCCCGCGACGCTGGCGCAAAAGCCACACATCGATTACGTGCGCGAAGCCGGCTCGGAAGGCATCGAGCTCGTGATGTGGCTGATCGCGCGCGGCGCCATGAGCGACAATCCCCCGAAGGTCGCGCACCGCTTCTACCATGTGCCGGCGAGCAACACCGCCGTCGGCCATTTGATACTGGAGAACACATGAGCAAGACCATCAAGGTTGCGCTGGCAGGCGCCGGCGCCTTCGGCATCAAGCACCTGGACGCCATCAAGCTGATCGACGGCGTCGAAGTCGTGTCGCTGGTCAGCCGCGACCTGGCGAAGACGAAGGAAGTGGCCGCCAAGTACGGCATCGGCCACGTCAGCACCGACCTCGCCGACAGCCTCGCGCTGCCGGCCGTCGACGCGGTGATCCTGTGCACGCCGACGCAGATGCACGCGGCGCAGGCCCTGGCCTGCATGCAAGCCGGCAAGCATGTGCAGGTCGAGATCCCGCTGGCCGACAGCCTGGCCGGCGCCGAGGCGGTGCTGGCGCTGCAGCGCAAGACCGGGCTGGTCGCCATGTGCGGCCACACGCGCCGCTTCAACCCCAGCCACCAGTGGCTGCATAACAAGATCACCGGCGGCGAATTCAACATCCAGCAAATGGACGTGCAGACCTACTTCTTCCGGCGCAGCAACATGAATGCACTGGGTCAGGCACGCAGCTGGACCGACCACCTGCTGTGGCACCACGCCGCGCACACGGTCGACCTCTTCGCCTACCAGACGGGCGGCACCATTGTCGCCGCCAACGCGCTGCAGGGGCCGCTCCATCCGGGGCTGGGCATCGCCATGGACATGTCGATCCAGTTGAAGAGCAGCACCGGCGCGATCTGCACGTTGTCGCTCTCCTTCAACAACGACGGCCCGCTCGGCACCTTCTTCCGCTACATCGGCGATAGCGGCACCTACATCGCGCGTTACGACGACCTGATCGATGCCAAGGACAACAAGATCGACGTCTCCAGGGTCGATGTCTCGATGAACGGCATCGAGCTGCAGGACCGCGAGTTCTTCGCCGCGATCCGCGAAGGCCGCGAGCCGAATGCCAGCGTGGCCCAGGTGCTGCCCTGCTACCGCATCCTCGACCGGCTGGAGCAGCAGCTGGCGCAGAGCGCATAGGAGCCCCAATGCAGCAGCGCCGCCTCGGCCCTTTCAGCGTCTCGGCCCTCGGGCTGGGATGCATGAATCTCAGCTACGCCTACGCTACGCCACCCGCACCCGAGGCCGCCGCGGCAGTGCTGTTGCGCGCACTGGATCGCGGCATCAATTTCTTCGACACCGCGGCGCTGTATGGCTTCGGCGCCAACGAGACGCTGCTCGGGCGCGTGCTGAAGCCGCACCGTTCGCAGATCGTGCTGGCGAGCAAGGGCGGCATGACGGGCATCAATGGCAAGCGCGTGATCGACGGCCGGCCGCAAAGCCTCAGGCGCGACTGCGAGGATAGCCTGCAGCGCCTGCAGACCGATGTCATCGACCTCTATTACCTGCACCGTTGGGACAAGCAGGTGCCGATCGAGGACAGCATCGGCGCACTGGCCGATCTGGTGCGCGAGGGCAGGATCAGGAGCATCGGCCTCTCCGAAGTGTCGGCGCCGACGCTACGGCGCGCGCATGCCGTGCATCCGATAACCGCGCTGCAGTCGGAATACTCGCTGTGGACGCGCGAGCCGGAAATCGCCACGCTCAAAGCCTGCCGCGAGCTGGGCGTGGCCTTCGTCGCCTTCAGCCCGCTGGCCCGCGCCTTCCTCACTGGCACGCTGCGCGACCCGCAGGCGGAACTCGAGGCGAAGGACATCCGCCACATGATGCCCCGCTTCGATGCGGACAACTACGCGAAAAACCTCGAATTGCTGCCGGGATATCGACGCATCGCCAATGAGGCGCATTGCACGCCGGCCCAGCTCGCACTGGCCTGGCTGCTGGCGCAGGGCGAAGACATCATTCCGATCTTCGGCACCCGGTACCCGCAGCATCTCGACGAGAATGCCGGTGGCGCCGCCGTGAAGCTCGATCGCCACATCGTCGCGCGGCTGGATGCGCTGATCAACCAGCAGACAGTCGCCGGGCCACGCTACAACGCGGCCACGCAAACGGAAGTCGACACCGAGACTTTTTGATTCGGGGCACAGGAGGCAGGACATGAATACCGGCAGGCAGAAGCGCATGATCTCCGGCACCACGATGTTCGATGGCGATCAGGCGCGCAAAGGGTACGCGCTGAACAAGATGTGCTTTTCCTTCAACTCGGCCGAGAACCGCGCCGAGTTCCTGCGCGATCAGGAAGCCTACTGCAGCAAGTACGGGCTGAACGAGCAACAGCGCGCGGCGGTGCGCAGCCTCAATGTCCTGCAGATGCTCGCGGCCGGCGGCAACGCCTATTACCTGGCCAAGCTGGGCGGCATTTTCGGGCTCGACATGCAGGACATCGGCGCACAACAGACAGGCATGACCAAGGAGGCCTTCAAGGCCAAACTGGTCGCCGCGGGAAAGTAAACATATGGCCAAAATAGTCGGCGGCATCAACGTCACCCACGTGCCCTACATCGGACGCGCGATTGCCAACAACCTGCAGCAGGACCCGTACTGGAAGCCCTTCTTCGACGGCTTCCCGCCGGTCCACGACTGGCTGGCGAAGGTCAAGCCGGACGTCGCCGTGGTCATCTACAACGATCACGGGCTGAACTTCTTCCTCGACAAGATGCCGACCTTCGCCGTCGGCGCCGCAGCCGAGTACAACAACGCCGACGAGGGCTGGGGCATTCCGACCCTGCCGCCCTACCAGGGCGAGCTGGATCTCTCCTGGCACATGATCGACTCGCTGGTCGAGGAAGAGTTCGACATCGTCACCTGCCAGGAAATGCTGGTCGACCACGCCTTCACGCTGCCGCTCGAGCTGTTCTGGCCGCAGCGGAAATCCTGTCCGGTGCGCACCGTGCCGGTCTGCGTCAACACCGTGCAGTTCCCGCTGCCGACGCCGGCGCGCTGCTTCAAGTTCGGCCAGGCCATCGGCCGCGCCATCGAGTCCTGGGACAGCGATGCGCGCGTCGTGGTGATCGGCACCGGCGGCCTCTCGCACCAGCTCGACGGCCAGCGCGCCGGTTTCATCAACAAGGAATTCGACCTGATGTTCATGGAAAAGCTGATCAGCGATCCGCTGTGGGTGACGCGCTATTCGATACCCGACCTGGTCGAGCTGACCGGCACCCAGGGCGTCGAACTGCTCAACTGGCTGACCGCGCGCGGCGCGCTGCTGGGCGAAGTGGCGAAGGTGCATGCCAACTACCACGTCCCGATTTCCAACACCGCATCAGGCCTCCTTTGCATGGAAGCCGTGTAATCAGACAGAAGGAAAAAACATGAGAACACAAGTTGCCATCATCGGCGCCGGGCCCTCGGGGCTCATCCTCGGCCAGTTGCTGCACAAGGCCGGCATCGACGCCATCGTGCTCGAGGCGCAAACCGGGGGCTACGTGCTGGGCCGCATCCGCGCCGGCGTATTGGAGCAGGTCGCCGTCGACCTGCTCGACGAAATCGGCGTCGGCGCGCGCATGCACGCCGAGGGGCTGCCGCACAACGGCATCGATCTGCTGTTCGACGGCGTGCGCCATCGCATCGACTTCCCCGGCCTCACGGGCGGCAAGCAGGTGATGGTCTACGGCCAGACCGAGCTGACCAAGGACCTGATGCATGTACGCGCCACCGCCGGCTTGCCGACGGTGTACGAGGCGAAGGAGGTCAGCGTGCATGACTTCGACAGCGAGCGCCCGCGCGTGCGCTACACCAAGGACGGCGTCAGCCACGAGATCGAGTGCGACTTCATCGCCGGCTGCGACGGCTTCCACGGCGTCTGCCGCGCCAGCGTGCCAAAGGGCGCCATCGCCAACTTCGAACGCGTCTATCCCTTCGGCTGGCTGGGGCTGCTGTCCGACACGCCGCCGGTTTCCGAAGAACTGATCTACGCCAAGCACGAGCGCGGCTTCGCCCTGTGCAGCATGCGCTCGCACGCGCGCAGCCGCTACTACCTGCAGGTGCCGCTGACGGAGAAAGTCGATGATTGGTCCGACGCACGCTTCTGGGACGAACTGCGCCGCCGCCTCGACCCGCAGGCGGTCGCCGCGCTGGTCACCGGCCCCTCGATCGAGAAGAGCATCGCCCCGTTGCGCAGCTTCGTCGCCGAACCGATGCGCTTCGGCCGCATGTTCCTCGCCGGCGACGCCGCCCACATCGTGCCGCCGACCGGCGCCAAGGGGCTGAATCTCGCCGCCTCCGACGTGCGCTACCTGTCGCGCGCCTTCATCGAATACTACGGCGGCAGCAGCGCCGGCATCGACCACTATTCCGCCCGCTGCCTGCGCCGCATCTGGAAGGCCGAGCGCTTCTCCTGGTGGATGACCAATCTGCTGCACACCTTTCCCGACACCAATGCCTTCGACCAGCGCGCGCTGGAGGCGGAACTCGACTACGTCGTGCATTCCCTCGCCGGCCGCACGACGCTGGCCGAGAATTACGTGGGCTTGCCGTTCGAGGATTGAAAAGTCACCGTATCGCCGGCGCCGACTTCTGCTTCCTGATTCGACGCTGATCCTTTATCGTTGATCGGATTGACGCCGGGCGCTGCGCCACGAGAGGAGGGAAATCGATGCCTTACCAGAAGAACGGGCGCGCAGTCCGCCGCTTTGCCAAGCTGATGAAGTTCGCCGCCTGGCTGCAGGCCATTCCCAACAAGCTCACTCCACCGCCGTTCCGCCTGATGCAGATCGGCTCGGCCTTCTGGCAGTCGCGCGCGCTCTACGTTGCGACGCGGCTGGACATCGCGACCGTGCTGGCGGATGCGGAACTCACGGCGGAAGATATTGCCAATCGCGTCGCCGCCCAGCCTGACGCCACCGGGCGCTTGCTGCGCCTGCTGGCGGCAATGGGCGTCTTCGAGGAAACCACGCCGCACACTTTCCGCAACAACAAGATCTCGGCCTTCCTGCGTGCAGACAATCCGAAGAACGTGCGCGCCATGATCCTCATGCACAACTCGGAAGCCATGAGCCGGCCGTGGTACGAGCAGCTCGAACGCGGCGTGCGCGAGGGCGTGCCACCCTTCCGCCTGGCCCATGGCGAGGAACTGTTCGCGTATCTTGATCGCCACGCCGAGTTCGACACGCTGTTTTCCCAGGCCATGGACAGTGTCGAAGCGCTGAGCGGCGACAGCTTCGCGACCGATTTCGACTGGAGCCGCTTTGGGCGGATCATCGACGTCGGCGGCTCCCGCGGCGCGAAGTCGCTGGCCATCCTGAAGCATCACCCGCGCTTGACCGCATTGGTGGTGGACCGCGCCCAGGTGATCACCGAGGCCGAGCAATACTGGACGACGCATGCCACGAGCGGCGTCGAACGCCTGAGCTTCCAGGCCGGCGATCTGCTGCTGTCGATTCCGCCGGCGCACGGCGAACAGGATATCTATCTCCTCTCCGCGGTGCTGCACGGCTTCGACGACGACACCTGCGTCGCCATCCTGCGCAATCTCGCCAGCGCCAGTGGTGCCACGGGCGCGCCCATCGCCCTGCTGGAAATGGTGCTGCCGGAAAATCGCGCCGACCTGACTAGCGCCTCGTTCGACATGCAGATGTTCATGGGCTCGCGGGGGCGCGAGCGCACCCTGACCGAATGGAAATCGCTGTTCGGGCGCGGCGGGCTTGTGCTGGAAGAAGTGGTCGGCCTGCAATCGTTCGGCAACATCCTCGTCCTGCAGCCGAAAGCCGGCGAACCTACATAAGCCCCAGGCTCTTCAGGATCACGATTCCGCCGCTGGTGGAGACCAGTGAACCGACGGTGGTCAAGGCGATGATGTTGGCCGCCAGCGCCGAATTGCCGCCCATCGCACGCACCATCACATAGCCGGCCGCCGCGCTGGGCGCCGACGACATCAGCAGCAGGATGCCGAGATCCATGCCGCGAAACCCCAGGGCCGCGCCCGCCAGCACGAACAACAGAGGCACCGCGATCAGCTTTCCGGCCGCCGCCAGCACGGCATCGCGCGGGTCGTTGCGCAAGCTGCGAAAGTCCAGTGCCGCGCCGGTGCACAACAGGGCCAGCGGCAGGGTCATGCCGGCAAAGTACTGCCCGGACTGGAGCACGATTGCGGGCAGGCGCAATCCCGAGATCGCGAACGGCAGCGCCAGCACGATGCCGATGATCAAGGGGTTCAAGGCCACCGAGCGGAGCACGCGCCCGACATTCTGGCTGGCTTGCAGCGACGTGCTCAAGGTGACGACCGCGAGCACGTTGAACACGATGGTGACCAGTCCGACGTAGAGCGAGGCGGCCGCCAGGCCCGGTTCGCCGTAGGCATTGACGCAATAGGCCAGCCCGATGATGGCCATGTTGGAACGGAAGATCCCCTGCACCACCACCCCGCGGTCGCGCGCGGCGCGCACGGCAAAACGGGCCATCAGTTCGCTCGCGCCCCACGCCAGCAGGGTCGCCGCAATGCCGAAGCCGATCAGGGCAAAATTAGCCGACGTATCGAGGCGGGTCTTGCTGACGCTGATGAACAACAAGGCGGGCAGGGTGACGGTGAACACCAGCCGCGAACCGACCTCGATAAAGGCGTCGTTGAGCAGGCCGATGCGACGCAGCCAGGCACCGAGGCCGAGAATCACAAAGATCGGGCCGGTGACGGAAAGCGAGAACTGTAGCGTGTCGAGGAATTCAGAAATCATCGCGCCGCACTATGACACAGTCGAAAGCCGCGCGGCGGCAAATCCCGAAGTCGTCAAGACGTCCAGGTCATGACGCTGCTGTGTGTCGGCTTGTCGACCTGCAGACCACAGAAGTCGCTCCTCATCATAGGAGACGCTCACGCCAAATCGCCAGTGGCATGTTATCGGAGCACCCTTTCCAGCCCGAGAGTTGCTTTCTGATTCGTAACCCCCGTATTACTTGGACGGGGGTCTATTCGAAGCAAGGGGCCGAGTTCGCTCAAATTACCGGATTGCGCTCATTCAGGCGTAAGGTGAGCGTCGGGCAGCATTGACAAGTCCATGGCAGCAGGCAAGAATCTCCCCGGCTGATTTGTCATCCGACCTGCCATCCCGCCATTCCTCGCCTCGAACGGAGCATTGCCATGAACCTGCGGACCAAAGCCCTTTCCCTTGCCGTGATCGCCGCTGTCGCCCTGATGGGCTGCGGCAAGGAAGCACCACCCCCGCCGCCGGTCCAGGCAGCGCCGACTCCTGCTCCAGCGGCTAGTGCTCCGGCGGCGGCACCTGCTGCCGCGGTTACGGCTGCTCCGGCTGCTTCCGCTGCTTCACCTGCGCCTGCTCCGGCCGCTAACCCGGCAGCCGCTCCGGCAGCCACTGCTTCGGCCCCGGCATTGACCAACAAGGACCTCGCCGCCAAGAGCGGTTGCCTGGCCTGCCACGCCATCGACAAGAAACTGATCGGTCCCGCCTATCAGGACGTTGCCAAGAAGTACAAGGCCAGCGATGAAGCGATGCTGGTTGCCAAGGTCAAGGCCGGTGGCAAGGGTGTTTGGGGTCCGATCCCAATGCCGCCGAACGTTGCGGTCAAGGACGAGGATATCAAGACCCTGGTCAACTGGATTCTCGCCGGCGCCAAGTAATTCCGGTTGCAGCATCAAGAAAGGCCAAGCCCACCCGCGGTGGGGTTGGCTTTTTTTATTGTCTCGCGGGAGGGTCGGGCAGCATGTCGCGCCCTATTGAGTTGACAGAGCTTGTTTCATTGAATGGTCGTCATTCCATGCGCCTATCCGCGTGACCGATCGTCAGCAACCTGCGATCAATTTCCGCGCGATATCTTCCGGGGCGGCAGACAGGCTTATATGTGGCAGCCAGGTTGTCAGATGTGACCCGGTTTCACGTCGATCAACCCGGATGACGCCAAAAGTTGTCGGCAACGGCTCCCCATCGGTCAGGATCAGATAGCCGCTTTCGTCCGGTGAGTCTCCCGCGTGATTGCGAACACGCAGTTCGGGCATCTTCTTATCGATGTTGTACGCGATGCACCTGGTTATTTCTCTTGGGTCGGTATAGCTGTCGCTCTCCACTCGCCTTCCGGCATCCGGCGACTCTGCGGGCGTTTGACTCGTGCCAGACAGCAATAACGCCGCAATGGTTATCCCTGCAATAACTGGTGTCATCTCCCGACCCTATGCGATTTGGACGGTAGTCAAGTCATGCGCCGAAGCTCAGAAAATCGGCGGCCGACTTGTCCACGAGCGAATCATATTCACCTGGCCGTGGCTTATTGGCCCGAATATGCCAGGAAATCGGCTCTTAACCGAACTTCCGGGACGCCAGGGCGCGACACGCAAAGGCCAGGTGCCGAGAGTTGCCGTTGGTCACTGGAGGCTGAAGGTCGACCGCAGTCGGTCAGGCCACCGAAACCACCTCGATCCAGCGCCCAGATTCATCGTCTCGGGCGCGTCAACTGTCGGGGTCAAAAGCTCCTGCGTCGCATTGATTTTCATCGCAGCATGAAGCGCCGTGCCGCCAGCGCCGACTCCTGCCATTCAATTCGGGTGCGAGGCAGACGGGCTATCGCTTACGGCCGGGTGGAGATCGCTACATCCTGCGCTGTCGGACCAAACGGGTCAGCATCGAATCAGTGTCGAATGAGCCATCCGCGCCACGTCGCCCACCTGCTCAAGCCGGCATTTGAACCGGGTCTCAGGGCCAATCTGCATAGCTGTCCGACCGGAGTTGAGACAGGCTGGGACGACTGCTGGTGGCTTCGCTCCGATAACGACCCGGTGACATGCCTGTCTCTCGGCTGAAGAACCTGCTGAAATAGGTGGTGGTCTTGAATCCCAGATCGGCGGCTACCTGTTCTATCGTGAAACCGGAGCGGACCAGACGCCGGGTGGCTTCGTGCGCAAGTCGCTCGTGCACCAACTGCAGGGGGGTCCGGCCCAGCGAACGCCGACAGACATCGTGCAGCCGATCGTGCGGGATTTCCAGCGCCTTGGCATATTGGGCAACTGTCCAATGGTCGCGGAAGTGAATCTCAACCAGATTGCGGAACTTGAGCAGGGTTGTTGAACTCGTGCCATGCCCATGCTGAGAGACCGCCTCGAGTCCGGACAGCCGCCAGCAGTGCACCAGAATCACGGCGATTTGAGCACTGAGATAAACCCAGGACCCTCCCTCGCCTTCGCGAGTCTCCCGCTCAATGGCGGAAAGACAATGCTCCAGTTCGGCAATGACGTCAGGCCTGTCGAATTGATTCGCCACTACCGGCCGATCTATCAAGTAGCGAAGCTGCGCTGACTCCGCATGATCGCCAAGCGCATTATTGGCCAGTTGGTCGGAGAGCCAAACGATGTGCCCTTGGGCACCCGCCGCGACGCGGAGGTGATGGCCAGTTTCAACAGGCAACCACACCAGGGCCGGGGCAGACAGCAGGATCGCCTCTTTGCCGCCACGGATTTCCCCGGATCCCCCTGTCAAAAGGATGAAGGATCGGGTAATTCCTGCACGGTCGATCTTGAGGCTGAATTGCCGCACATGCAACGCCGCCGCCAACCTCTGAGCGACGATATTGGTACCGAGCCTGTGGCCCAGGCCGCGCTGACGAGCAGTGTTGGCGGCGGTCTGTTTTATTTCGTGCATCAATCATTGTCTCCGGCAGGATACCCAAACGAAGGCCAGAATCTACCAAAAAAAGGAACTGATGGTTTGACATATTGCAGAGCAATAATTCATGTGCGACTGCAATATATATTTAAATACATAAACTTATATTGTAAATCGGGGTTCTCGATGCATCTCTGATTTTCCCAATTTAGTACCATAAATACACAAATCCAGGCATTACCAAGGATGCGTCGTCAATTTACATTGACGCTCGGTACAGATCAATAACAACGAGGAGGCGTCGATGTCATTCACCCCAACAGGCGCAGTCCGTCTCGTCTGGCGCTCGGGCCGATGACGGTCCACTCGCACCTCACATCAATAACTGGAGACCCATAATGCTTGAAGCCCCCATGCTTATCGACAACGCAGACGTTGCTGCCACCGGCGGAGCCACGTTTGATCGCCTCAATCCGATCACCGGAAAGGTAGCCACGCGTGCGGCGGCGGCTTCCGTCGAAGATGCCGTCAAGGCGGCAAACGCTGCGGCGGCCGCATTTCCCGGCTGGTCCGCAACTTCACCCGAGGCGCGCAGGACCGTGCTCAACAAGGCCGCCGAATTGATCCTGGCGCGCGCGCCCGACTTCATCAAGGCGATGGCCGAGGAAACCGGTGCCACCGAAGGTTGGGCCGGATTCAATTGTTATCTTGCGTCCAACATGCTGCGTGAAGCGGCCGGCATGACGACCCAAATCACCGGGGAAATCATTCCTTCCAACAAGCCGGGTTCCATCGCCATGGCCGTACGGCAGCCGGCCGGCGTGGTTTTCAGTATCGCGCCGTGGAATGCCCCGGTGATCCTAGGGGTCCGCGGAATTGCGATGCCGCTGGCGTGTGGCAATACAGTCATCCTGAAGGGTTCCGAACTCTGCCCGATGACTCACCGCCTGATTGGTGAAGTGCTCAGGGATGCCGGCCTGCCGGCCGGAGCCCTGAACATCGTGCTCAATGCCCCAAAGGATGCGGCCGCCGTTGTCGAAGCGCTGATCGCCCATTCCGCCGTTCGCCGGATTACCTTCACCGGCTCGACCCGCGTCGGGCGCGTCATTGCAGCAGTCGGCGCAAAGTATCTGAAGCCCTGCTTGCTTGAGCTCGGCGGCAAGGCGCCATTCGTCGTGCTTGATGATGCCGATCTGGATGAGGCCGTGAAGGCGGCGGCCTTCGGTGCGTTCTTCAACCAAGGTCAAATCTGCATGTCTACCGAGCGAATCATTGTGGACAGCAAGGTGGCCGATGAGTTTGTGAAAAAACTCGCGGCCAAGGCGGTTTCGCTAAAGGCTGGATTGCCCGGCGAACAAGGCTGTGCACTCGGCTCGATGATCGGCGCCGACGCTGCTGCCCGGGTCAAGTCCCTGGTGGACGATTCGGTATCCAAAGGCGCATCGCTGCTGGTGGGAGGCGCGGTCAACGGCAGCATCATGGCGGCCACCGTGGTCGACCACGTTACCCCTGCAATGCGGCTCTACTCGGAAGAGTCGTTCGGGCCGGTGGCGGCGATCATGCGCTTCGCCAGCATCGATGAAGCACTGGCATTGGCGAACGATACTGAATACGGCCTGGCGGCCGCAGTATTCGGCAAGGATGTGACGCGAGCGCTTTCGGTTGCCAGGCGCATCGAATCCGGGATTTGCCATATCAACGGGCCTACGGTTCATGACGAAGCCCAGATGCCGTTTGGCGGTGTGAAGTCGAGCGGATACGGACGCTTCGGTGGCAAGGCCGCCATCAGCGAATTCACCGAACTGCGCTGGATCACCATTCAGACCGAGCCGCAGCACTACCCCATTTGATTGACGCGATTCCACCTGCGAGACCTGGGAGATTCGGATGACAGTCAAAGGAAAAACCATCGTCGTGACGGGCGCGGCATCCGGCATCGGCGCCGAAACCGCTCGTCTTCTCAAGTCCGCGGGCGCCACGGTAATCGCCGTGGATCGCAACGAACCCGCAGCCAGCAATGTCGATCGCTTTGTCCAGGCGGACCTGTCCGATCCGGCCTCTATCCGTCAAGCCGCCAAGGCGCTGGGATCGGGCATCGACGGCCTGTGCAATATCGCCGGTCTGCCGCCAACGCGGGGGCGGGTTCCGGTCATTCAGGTGAATTTCCTCGGACTCCGCGAGTTCACCGAGTCCATGCTGCCGAATTTCAATAACGGCGCCGCGATTGTGAATCTGGCTTCGCTTGCCGGCATAGGCTGGCCGGAAGCCGGTCCCGCCATCAAGGCACTCATCGGCTTGCGTGATTTCACCGCTACGGAAGCGCTATGCAATGAGCACAAGGTCGATGACGGGCGCAGCTATTTCTTCTCCAAGGAAGCGCTGATTGTCTGGACCATGCAGAACCGCTGGACCTGGCGTGATCGTGGCATTCGCATGAACACCGTCAGCCCCGGGCCGGTCGAGACTCCGATCCTGAAAGATTTCCTTGAAACATTGGGGGCTCGGGCGGAGGAGGACATGCGCGTCATGGATCGTCCCGGCCGCCCCGAAGATATTGCCCCCGTCGTTGCATTCCTTTGCTCGGACGACAGCTGCTGGATCCGCGGCACGAACATCCCCTGCGACGGTGGCATGGGTTCCCATGTCCTCCTGAACATCACGGGACTGGCATGAATCGGCGATCGCCTGGGCCGGAGTCTGGCCACGAATCCGGCAACTGGCGGAGGGGTGGTCCGGTACTGCATTTCAAGAACTTTCAGCGCAAGAAAATTGTACGCGGCAAGTCAAAGGTATTTGTCAATTCGCATCTGAAAACGCCCAGCGTTTATTAGCTCACATAGAGGAGGAGTTATATGACAAGAGCACAGCACGAGGAATTTGCTTTCCGTCGCATCGCCGCGGTTCTGCCCGGAAGTCGCCATATCGACGCAGGATTCTGTTTCTGACAACAAGCGCACTACCCCGGCGCAGTTGCCTGGTTTTGGGCTTGCGCCGTTAACTCACCCTGGAGGAGAAAAAATGATGACATACACAAATAGATTCATCCAACTGGCGCTGGCATGTCTTGCCTTCGCCCTGTCAAGCGCAGCCTTTGCGCAGCAAGCCAAGCTCTGCGGACTGAACAACGGCAAGGCGGCAAGCGGCCAGCCGATTCTCGTCGGTTCGGTCGTGGGCAAAACCGGACCGGACGATTTCAGCGCCGGCGCTCTTGCAGCCAAGGCTTATTTCGACTGCGTTAACAGCAACGGCGGCATCAACGGCCGGCCTATCCAGTTCCTGATCGAGGACGACCAATGGAAGCCCGAGGTTGCCGGACAGGTCGCTTCCAAGCTGGTGAAGGACCGCGGCGTCGTCGCCCTGGTCGGCAATGGCAGCTTCGTCGAGATGACGGTCAACGCCAAGCTCTACGAGCAGGAGAACGTCGCCGTGCTGGCCTCCGCCTGTGCCGTGCGCGAATGCTTCGAGGCCAAGAATATCGCCTCGACCAATCAGGGCCCGGTTCCGAGCAATATCTCCGCGGTCCAGTGGGCGGTGGAAAAGCTGGGAAGCAAGAAGGTCGCCTGCATCGGTCTCAACATCCCGAGCAACGGCGTCTGGTCCTGCAACCTGACCAACGACTGGCTGAAGGAGAAGGGTCTGTCCGGCGTCTCGGTGCTGATGAATCCGGGTGCTCCCGACGCGAATTCTGCCCTGCTCGAAGCCGTCGCCTCGGGCGCCGACACCTTCCTCATCAGCCTGCCCGCCGGTCTCGCCCAAGCCTTCCTGAAGGCCGGACAGGACCAGAACCTGCGCGACAAGTACAAGTGGATTTCCCCGACCCCGCTCTACAAGCAGGGAATCCCCGAGTCCATCGGTGCCTATTGGGGTGACAAGGTGCATGTCGCCATCGAACTGACCAAGTGGGACGGCGCAGGCCCCGATAACAAGCGCTGGCTGGCTGTGATGGACAAGTACGGTGCCAAGAGCGACCCGCGTGACACCTTCAGCCAGGCGGGCTTCGTTTCGGCCAACATCTTCGTCGACGCCCTGCTGAAGATGGACCCGAAGAAGATCGACCGTGCCAATGTCACCAAGGCGTTGAAGGCCGTGAAGAACTATCGCACCGACCTGCTCTGCGGCCCGTGGTATTTCGGCGATGCAGACTTCCACCAGGCTAACCATGCCTCGATGATGCTCACCGTCACCAAGACCGGCTTCAAGTCCGAGACCGGCTGCGTCGACGTCTCGGGTAAGTACTACGACAAGATCCGGGCGATGGAAAAGGCTCAGAAACTTACGGGTAGCTGAGCCTATAAAAGCGGGTAAAGCGCGGATATCGACGTGTACGGAGTCTTTCTAGTTGCGGGGCTGGCCCTGGGGGCGATCTACGCGCTCTCCGGCGTAGGGCTGGTGGTGCTCTACCGCTCCACCGGCGTCCTCAATATCGCCTATGGCGCTATCGGGGCGCTGGGGGCCATGCTCGCCTGGCAACTCGAGCAGATGCAATATCCCGAACCCGTTGCGTGGGTGGCGGCGCTGCTCGTCGCCACCCTGTTATCCGTCGCTTACGGGCGCTTGGTGGCGCCCTATCTTTCTTATCGCGAACCGGTGGTGAAGGCCGTCGCGACGCTGGGTTTCGCCTTGATGATTCTGGGCACTGCCAACTATTTCTGGGTAGAGGCGCCGAGGCGCCTCTACTTGTTTACCGACACCATGGGTTTTGAACTCCTTGATGTGCACATCACCGGTACGCGGGCTTTGGTCCTGGTCGCCACGCTGGCGACGACCTTCGGCATCGCCGTCTTTCTCAAGCACACCCGTATCGGCCTGTTGATGCAGGCGCTTGCCAACAAGCGCGAACTCTCTTCCGTGCTAGGCGTTCCGGTCATCCGGATCGAGACTTACGCCTGGCTGATTAGCGGCTTCCTTGCCGGATTCACCGGACTGATGTTCGGCGATCTGGTGCGGCCCAACCCGGGGGCGCTGACGTTCCTGGTCATCCCGGCGATTGCCGCAGCCATCGTCGGCCGGCTGGAGTCCCTGCCCATGACGCTGGCCGGCGGGCTGATCATCGGCGTCGTCGAGTCGATGTCAACGCTGATCAAGCCGATTGCGCCCTATCGCAGCATCGCCCCTTTTGTCGTGGCGGCAATCTTGCTGCTCTGGCTGCAACGCAACAGAAAACTGACTTTCTCGGGCCATGACTGAAGAAAAAATCGCAGTGACGTCCGAGAGCACTGCCTTGCCCCGAAAATCGTTCGCGACCTTCCCCGTCACGCGGCCGACGCTGGCCTTGCTACTCTCCGTGGCCGCACTGATCCTGATCGTTCCCCCGCTGCTCGATGCGCTATATCTGCGGGTCTTCATCTCGTCGGTGATTTTCACCATCGCCGCAACCGGCATCGCCGTTCTCTATGCCCGACTGGGCCTGGTTTCCCTCGCACAGGTCGCCCTGGTCGGTGTCGGCGGCTGGGTCACGCTAAGGATGTGGCACGCGACGGGCCTGCCATTCGAAGTCAACATGCTGACCGGGGCAATGATCTCGGGCGTCGTTGGCATGTTGATCGGCCTGCCGGCGCTGCGTATGCGCGGTCTCTTCCTGGCGCTGATCACGCTGATGGGCGCCGCCGGCTTCCAGATTCTCGTTACCGGCACGCAGTTTCCCAATGGCGGTGAGGGTGTGCTGGGCATCGCAGTCACCAGCATCTTCATGCCGCGTCCGGTCCTGGGCGAATCCGACGAAGCCATGCTCCGCTATGTCTGCGTGGTTGCCGTTCTCTGCGTTCTGTTCGTCGAGCTCAACCGCCGGACCCGCCCCGGACGCGCCTGGGCGCTGATCCGCAAGAGCGAGGCCTGCGCCATGGCCTCCGGCGTCAATGTGGCGTTCTACAAGGCATGGGGATTCGCGCTGGCCGGATTCATCGCCGGCATCGCGGGCGCTCTCCTGGCCGCCACCCTTGGCGTACTCGATGCCACGACTTTCCCGGCCAGCGAATCCATCCTGCTGTTCGCGCTGACTGTCGTCGGCGGCGCCTATAACTGGCTGGGGCTAGTCCTCACGGGACTGTTGTTTCGCGCGGCACCGGCCTTGCTGAACGATATCGGCGTCAATGGCCATTTGGCGTATGTCATTTTCGGAGCCGGACTGTTGCATGCACTGATAACGGCACCAACCGGCATCGCCGGACAGATCCTCGAGGGCCTGAAGCAACTGACCAAGCGGCGGGTCGGGCGATGATAGCAATTCGCGACGTGTCGGTTTCCTTTGGCGGAGTCCTTGCCCTCAACAACCTGACCGTGAATCTGGCGGATTCGGTAGTCGGAATCATCGGCCCCAACGGCGCCGGCAAGACCACCTTGCTCAACGTCTTCAGCGGCTTCGTCACCCCGGCATGCGGTTCGATCCGCGCCTTCGACACCGACCTCCTTGCCATGCGGCCTCACCAGCGTGCCCGCTGGGGCCTGCGTCGCTCTTTTCAGACCGAACAAGTGGTAGACGATCTTTCCGTCGCCGACAATGTGCGCGCCATGCTGGACTCGCTTCCGGTCACATCGCGCAGCGAGCGTGAAAGACAGATCGAGAAGGCGCTGACCTACGTCCAGCTCGAAGGCAAGGCTGATGAACTCGGATCCGCGCTCAATACCTACCAGAGACGGATGGTCGAACTCGCCAAAACGCTGGTGGGATCACCCAGGATAGTTCTGCTCGACGAGCCGGGAGCCGGCCTGCGCGAGGAAGAGGTGGACGCTCTGCGACAGACCATTCTCGGCATCGGTGAACAGTTTGGCGCGATGACACTGCTCATCGACCACGACGTCGAGATGATCGCTGCGACCTGCATCTCAACGGTAGTCCTGGATTTTGGTGAGCTGCTTGCCTTTGGCCCGACCGCTGAGATCCTCAAGGACGACCGCGTCAAAGCGGCCTACCTAGGCATCGAGGAGGCGGAATGAGCGCTATTCTGGAAATCGACAATTTGAATGTCGTCCGAGGTCACAAGCCGGTCTTGAGGAACCTGTCGCTGCGCATTGAAGCAGGGAAAACGATTGCGCTGCTGGGTCCGAACGGCGCAGGCAAGAGCAGCCTGGTGCTGGCCATGGCCGGGGTCTTGCCGATCGCGTCGGGGACTATCCGCCTTGATGGACAGAATCTGGTGAATCTGCCTCCGGAAACCATTCGTCGCAGCGGAATCGCCGCGATTCTCGAAGGACATCAAGTGCTGACGGACCTTACCGTCGAAGAAAATCTGAGAGTGGCAGGCTTCTACCTGGGACAAGCAGATCTCGTGGCGGAAATGAACCAAGCCTACGCGATATTTCCGGAACTCCTGGACTTGCGAAAACGGCTGGCGGGTACTCTCTCAGGCGGCCAGCAGCAAATGGTCGCTGTCGCCCACGCGCTGATGGCCAGGCCAAAATTCATCCTGGCCGACGAACTGTCCTTGGGCCTGGCGCCACTGATCGTCAAACGCCTGATGAACGTGCTCGAAGCGTTGGCGAATAAAGGCTGTGGAATCCTGCTGATCGAACAGTTCACGCATGTCGCGCTTCGCCTCGCCGACTATGTCTACGTAGTCAATCGCGGCCGAGTGCATTTTCAGGGCTTGCCGGCCGAAGTCAAAGCCAACCCGAGTGTTCTGCATGAAGCCTACCTGGCCGGCGACTTCGATCTCGCAAAATCATGAGTGGGGGGTAAGGCATCTTGAGGCAACTCGAAGGCAAGATCTGTGTGGTAACAGGCGGCGCCGGCAGCATAGGCCGCGCGACGGCGAGCCTCTTTGCGGCGCAAGGCGCCAAGGTCATGCTCGTCGATCTGGCAGAGGCGGAATTGAACAGCGCGACCGCCGATCTCGATAACGACAACATCTCTTGTGTCGTGGCCGATGTCACTGACGCGAGGAGCGTACGCGACGCCGTCGAAGCAACGACAACCCGCTGGGGCAGGATCGACGTGTTGTTCAGCAATGCCGGCAACTTCGGCGTCGTGAGACCGATCGCCGACTACCCCGAAGACGTGTTCGACGCCGTCTATGCGGTACACGTCAAGGGCGCCTTTCTCCTGTGCAAGTACGCCGTCCCCCAGATGAATGACGGCGGCAGCATCGTCATAAACTCAAGCGTGGCCGCCACCCGCGGAGATCCCGGTGTCTACGCCTACATCACCGCAAAGCACGCCCAGGTCGGGTTGATGCGATGCCTGTCAAAAGAACTCGCTCCGCGCCGCATTCGCGTGAATACGATTCATCCTGGCCCCATCGATAACGGCTTTCAGTTCGCGGTCGAGAAGGATCTGCAGAACATCATCGGCAGGGACGGCACCGAGTTTTTCAATGAACTGATTCCTCTCGGGCGCCACGGCCGGCCAGATGAAATTGCGCGGTCCGTGCTTTTTCTCGCCTCCGATCAAAGCAGCTTTACGACCGGCTCCATGCTCATGGCGGATGGAGGAATGAGCGCTTGATCCGACAACATTCGCTGCAGCAAACTTGAAACTGGCCAACTCGCTGGAACAACCCGCACACTGATTCGAAGCGGCCGCTATGCAGCCGCCGCGGCCGGGCGAACCTCGAACCGAAGTCCGCCCACGGCTTTTTAGCGGGCCGGGACGATCACGACGGTATCGCCGGTTGTCGTTCCGGTCGCACCGGTACTGCCCCTTGAACCCCTGCTGCCGGTTGCACCCGTGTCACCCGTGGCGCCGGTATACCCCGTCGCACCGGTGTCTCCGGTGCTGCCGGTTGCACCCGTGTAACCGGTGGCGCCAGTGTTTCCGGTTGCGCCGGTGTATCCGGTGCTTCCCTTTGCGCCGGTGTCACCGGTTGCGCCTTGCGGCCCGGCCGGACCCGCGGGAAGCGTAAAGCACGCGCTTAACGATAACGTCATTACTGCTGCGGCAATCAGACTTGAATACTTCATGGTAATTTCCTCTATTGGGTTTGCGACAATTGTCCAGACTTGATCGGCTTCTGGGGGAACAATCGACTGCGACAGAACTGCCCATCGTCGCAGCGGGAGCGGATCAGCCCGACCTGCATGCATTACCTTTAGGTATCTACGCGGCGCATCACCGATATCAAGATATGCGCACTCCGCCGCCGACTCCGTGCGCTGGCGCGCTTATCGAGTGGCTTCGGCGAATGATGAGGCTGAGCCGCTGCGACAAAACCTTGCGTAACGGCACTGGGGGTCCGCGGCGCATCCGTCCTGCGCTCGTCGAACCGGGTTCGTGAACGGCATGGCTAGCTGAAATTCAACAGGTCGCCGGCCCGCTTGATTGTTGTCGGACCCGTGTCGCTGCCGCGGGCGTCGAAGAGTCGGCGCTGGCGGGGCGGCGGTTGGCGCGGTATTGCAAGCGGCTGGTCTCGCCGCTTGCCGGGCATCAGTGATTCAACATTAGCTGCAGGATTACACCCGTGGCAATGGCGACCAAAACATAGTCGTTACCTGCCTGAACCCAATGGTAACCGCGAGGCGGCGCACTCAGCCGGTGGCCACGCCAGTCGTCGACTACGTACATGTTGTGGCGATATTCGGCAGGCAGACGCCCGCCCCTGCGCCAATCATGATTCGGGCCGCCACCACGTTCGTCCCGCCGCTCATAGTTGTCGTTTCGCCGATCCCGGTCGTCACGGCGATTCGCTTGACGCCCATCGTGGCCGCGATGATCCCGCTGATCGCGTTGCGCCTGTTCATTACGACCGCGATCACCGCGATCGCCATAACCCTGGGCAGAGGCAAAGCCTGCCGAGGTCATTGCGATCATCAGGATGGCGGAAACAACTGCTTTGCTTTTCATGTGGGGCTCCATTCAGTTGGTAAGTGCGAAAAGTGACTCGCGGACCCGCAGTGCGCCTTGCGCCGCTGCAGCAACGGCCAATACGCACGCTAGTCCTCTGAATCGATACCCTCTGTGCGCTGGCCTACATAGGGAGCCCTGTGGCCGGAGTCTTCCGGCCGGAAACGAGAAGACCCGATCGTTAGCGTCTGTTTTTCCGAAATCGCCGGATGGGCCAATAACGGATATCGGCCTGGATGCTTGCCAGTCCGTCTTTCGCTCGCCATGTTATGTACGCTGGCGTACATAAGGCGCAAGAAACTCCGCCTAGCATGTGGCTGCCGACGCTGCTTGGCCTGCCGTGCGGTTAACAACGCCCCGGAGCAACCGGGGCGGGGCAAGCGCCTGGGGTTCGAAGGGGGTTACCGTTGAAAAGATTTTTTGGTCGATCGGTAGCATTGGTGCTCTTCAGCACTGCTGTCGGGCTGGTCTCGACGGCGGTACTTGCCGCGGCCACCCCGGAGTCAGCCGCTGTTGGCGTGCCGCCAGGGTATGCAGCAGGAGACAATGCGACGGCGCGCGATCGCGAGATACCAAAGCTGATCTGGTCGCCGGATCTGCAGTGGCGCAAAGGTCCTTCGCTGCGCATCCCCAACGCCATGCTGGCGCAGGCAAGCGAAGCGGGAACCCCTGCCGCCGCAAAACCGGGGTTTGCAGCTCTTCCGGAGTTCGGCTCAAACAAAAGTTACTCGATCCCGGCCCTGGAGATCCTCGGCTTCGACTTTCTGGTGAATCGCGTCAACAAGCAGTATGGCGGCGGCACCGACTATGACGTCAGCCTGTCGTCGATCCGGGACAATCTGCGCAGCAGCTGGGTGACCGACAACGACCCTTACAAGGTGAACCAGTTCGCGCACCCTTACCAGGGCTCGATGTACCACGGCTTTGCGCGGTCGGCGGGCCTCAGCTACTGGGAGTCGGCCGCCTATACCTTTGCCGGCAGCGCGGCATGGGAGATCGCCGGCGAAAAAACGCGTCCGTCCAAGAACGACCAGATTGCCAGCGGCATTGCCGGAAGTTTCCTCGGTGAGGCGCTGTTCCGGATATCGAGCCTGGTGCTCGAGAACGGCGACACGCCCAAGTTCTGGCGTGAAGTCGCTGCCGCGGTCATCTCGCCGTCGACCGGCTTCAACCGCCTCGCCTTCGGTGAACGGTACGATCCGATCTTCTCCAGCCGCGGCGCGGCCTACCACAGCCGCCTGCAACTGGGCACGAGCGGCACCACGCGCAACATTCAGGGCTCGTCGACCGCGGTCAAGCGCAATGAACTGCTGGCGGACTTCTCCATGGAGTACGGATTGCCGGGCAAGGCCGGCTACGAATACACGCGTCCTTTCGACTACTTTGCTTTCCAGACCACCGCCTCCAGCGCGAACGTGTTCGAGAACGTCCAGACGCGCGGAATGCTGGTGGGAAAGCCCTACGGCGAAAATAAAGACACTCGGGGCATCTGGGGCATCTACGGCAGCTACGACTATATTTCACCGCAGACCTACCGCATATCCAGCACCGCACTGTCGCTCGGCACCACAGCCCAGCGGTGGCTGACGCAAGACATCGCATTGCAGGGCACCGCTCTCGCCGGCGCAGGTTACGCTGCCGTCGGCACCCTGCACGGTACTACCGAGGGCGAATACCACTATGGTGTGGCTCCGCAGGCACTGCTGGCGTTGCGTCTCATTCTCGGTGAGAGGGCGGCGCTCGACGTGACGGCCCGCGAGTATTTCGTGAAGGGGGTTGGCGCCGGCAACACCGGTGGGCACGACAACATCGCCCGCGCCGATATATCACTCACGGTGCGCGTGCACAAGCAGCACGCCATCGCCTTCAAGTACCTGTGGAACCGTCGCGATGCAACCTACTCTTTTCTGGGGAATGGCACGCAGGAGAGAGCGACGCTGGGAATTTTCTACAGCTACATCGGCAAGGATCGCTTCGGTGCGGTCGACTGGCGTTAACGCAGGGCACGGCTCTTCCCGAAGTGCTGGCGCACAATAAGCGGTCGGGTTGCGTTTCGTCTCCGCAGCGATTGCATCGCCTCAAAGTCGGCGCTGGCGGGGCGCCGCTTGCCGGGCGCCAGTGATTCAGCAATAGCTGCAGGATTAGACCCGTGGCAATAGCGACCAAAACATAGTCGTTACCTGCCTGAACCCAATGGTGACCGCGAGGCGGCGCACTCGCAGTGCGCCTTGCGCCGCTGGAGCAACGGCCAATACGCACGCTAGTCCTTTGAGCCGATACCCTCCGCGCGCATGGTGCTCTTCGCGCTCAGCCATGATTGGCAATACAAAGTCTTACAAATTCTCACGTGACGAAGCGCGGTCTAAAGAGTCGAATGACCACTGACCTAAAAAAAAGGACTGCCATGACTCGCATCATCACTGTGATATTCATCACCGCTCTGCTCGGCGGCTGCATGGTCGTGCCATTGGATTACGGCTACCGGGACGGAGGTTACGAGCGCTGGGGCAATCACCACAATCGTGGCGACCATTCGCGCAACTGGCGTTACGAGGATCGGCGCTAACAGGGTCCGCCAGAGGGTCCGCCAGGCTTACCGGGTCGGGCGGGGACCTCAGGGTGCGCCGGAAAATAGACGGCGAAACCGTCGGTCCGGATTAGATTAGGCCCGGCAGGATCAGACCGAGAAGTGGACGACGCAGGACTTATCGCCGCGCGCCATCGACTGCTCGATCGTGAGGGTGATTTCGCTTTCCGCCAATGCGGAGACCAGGCCTTGATCGATGGCCATGCAGGCGTCGCAGAGAGCGCGGTTGGTGCCTTCGAGATTGAGCGGGCAGGCCGTGCCCCGGATCGTTACATGCGTCGGATTGCGCTCGACGACCTCGCTCAGCCCGCCACTGATGAGCGGCTCCAGCCAGCCGGCAACGCGATCAGGGAAATCCCTGTCCGCCATCTTTTTCGTCATGCGTTTCCCGGCATGGCGGCCATATTCCTGAAGGATGGGCGTGAACACAGCCAGGGCTTCATCGCCATATTTCTGCTGCATCTGTTTCGCCAACTCGCCGATGACCGCGGTCAGGCTGTCGATTTGGTATTCCTTGTCCGCCATTGGTTTTCTCCGCTGTCAAATCCCGAAACTGGGCACAAAGTTTAAACTTTTGTTTGAACCCCAGGCCATTGTGCAGAATAAGGCACGATAAGAGGTCGGGTTCGGCCAAAACCAGGCGGCCGAGATTGCTATTCCATTTGCTTCACGGCACGATGGGCGAATGGAAAGAGATTTCCGCCGTTTCGTCAGCGAGGGGATCAACGGCAAGGATCACCATGAGCCATAAACATCTGAACCTGCTGCGCGCGATCTTTCAGGACCCTCCCGGCAGCAACATCCACTGGCGGGAGGTCGAGTCGCTTTTGCACCACCTCGGGGCCGCCGTCGAACCCGCTCATGGCGCCCGTTTCCGCGTTGTACTGAACCGGGTGGAAGGCTTCTTTCACCACCCTCACCACAGCAACGTCTGCGACAAGCAGACCATCAAGCTGGTACGGGAGTTTCTGGCCCATGCCGGTGTCAGTCCGTCGAGCTACGAGGCTGAGAAAGACTGATACCGTGAAGCTTTTGCGCCACTGGCTGGTTCGCGAGCACGGATCGGGTCGGCAATGGCCGTCGCTGGCCGATCGACGCGAAACGGCCATGAGGGCGCGGCTCGGGTTCGTTCAACAAGCAGGTTAAAATTGGCCCGATGCAATATTGCTAGACATATTCGGGATGTAGGTTCTCCGAGTACCTAGCTCATTTGTCACAAATAGGGAGAGTAGCCATGACCATACTTGTAGCCTATGTGCCCCGCCCGGAAGGGCAGGCCGCTCTGGACAAAGGCATAGAAATCGCGGGTCGGCGCAAGGAACGCCTGGTGGTGGTCAACGCCAGCCCGGGTGGCAGCAAGGACGATCCATCGATGGCCGACACTCGCGATGTTGAGCGCGTCGAAAAATTGCTGTCAGAATCCGGGATCGACGCAACATTCAAGCAGTTTGTTCGCGGCAAGAGTGCCATCGAGGAAATTGAAGAAATGGTCGATTCGCTGCAGGTCTCTCTGCTCATCATCGGCCTGCGCAAACGCACACCGGTAGGAAAGCTTTTTCTGGGCAGCGTGGCCCAGGAAATTCTGCTTTCGGTTCCCTGCCCGGTATTGGCAGTAAAGGCTAAATAACTTCCATTTCAGATTCAGGCCCTGACACGCGGCTTCCGAACATCGGTTGTTGGCTCGCAATTGAAGCGCCGTATTCTCGGCAGTAAACACTGTGTGAAGGGCATATCGAAGCGGCAAGCCGAAGTCCGTGCTAGCCCCCCGTCCCGATGCCCGCGTCGCATGGAGCAGGCCAATCGGTTACCCTTCCGCTTTCATTCGATTCTGCCCTTGCCATGTGCGGACGCTACGTACTCTATGGCCCCCATTCCCGGCTCCGGGAATACTTCGACCTGCGCGATTGCGCGGACTGGGAGCCGCGCTACAACATCGCACCGCAAAGCGACATCCTGGTCGTTCGCCAGCGGCCGGAGTTGGGCCGCGTCGGACAACGGGTGCGATGGGGGCTGATTCCGCCCTGGGCCAAGGACGCCAGCATAGGCCTCAAGCTGAACCATGCCCGCGCCGAAACGCTGGCCGCGAAGCCGTCCTTCAAGTCCAGCTTCGAACGCCACCGCTGCCTGATTCCGGCCAACGGCTTTTACGAATGGCAGGTCGTCACCGAAGACGGCAAGGCCCGCAAGCAGCCCTGGTACATCCGTCCCGCTCATGACGGCGAGTTCTTCGCCCTGGCGGGCCTGCTCGCGGCGTGGAAGTCGCCGGAGGGACAGGACCTCGTTTCTGCCTGCGTCGTCACCACCGCGGCCAATGCCTTGATGGCGCCGATCCACGACCGCATGCCGGTGCTGTTGCCGGCCGAGCATTTCGCTGCCTGGCTCGATCCTGCCTATCGCGATGTCGAGGCGCTGAGCCGGTGGCTGCTGCCGGCGCCGGCGGCAGCCATGGTCGCATGGCCGGTCGGCACGCGGGTCAGTAGCAGCAGGAACGAAGGACCGGAACTGCTGGAGCCGCTTTGAGATGACAGCCAAGCCCATGCGCGTCCTGTCCGTCATCCCGCCGATGACGCAGCTCAACACGCCCTACCCGTCGACCGCCTACCTGACCGGCTTCCTGCGTTCGCGCGGCGTCGCCGCAGTGCAGGAGGACCTCGCGCTGGCCCTGGTCCTGCGCCTGTTCTCGCACGACGGGCTGCTGGCCATCCGCGAGCGCATAGCGGCTTTGCCGATGCCGCAGCGGACGCCGCCGGTGCAGGCCTTCGACCGGGACTTCGACCGCTATCTGGCCACGATCGACCCGGCGGTGGCTTTCCTGCAAGGGCGCGACCCTTCGATCGGGCATCGCATCGGCGGCCGCAACTTTCTGCCCGAGGGCCCGCGCTTCGCGCCGCTCGACGCCTATATCGATCCGGACGGCGGCGATCCGCTGGCCTGGGCTTTCGGCGCGCTCGGGGTGCAGGACCGCGCGCGGCACTTCGCCACGCTCTACCTCAACGATGTCGCCGACGTGCTGCGCGACGCGGTCGATTCGCGCTTCGAGTTCGTGCGCTATGCCGAATCGCTGGCGCAGAGCCAGGCCAGCTTCGATCCCCTGGCCAAGGCGCTGGCGGCGCCACTCAATCTCGTCGATCGCACCCTGCGCGAGCTGACGCTGGCGGCCGTGGCACGCCATGCGCCGCGCCTGGTGCTGGTGTCGGCGCCTTTCCCCGGCAACGTCTATGGCGCGTTTCGCATCGCGCAGGCGATCAAGCTGCACGACCCGTCGATTGTCACCGTGCTCGGCGGCGGTTTCGTCAATACCGAGTTGCGCGAGCTCGCCGAGCCGCGGGTGTTCGATTATTTCGATTACGTCACGCTGGACGACGGCGAGCGCCCGCTGCTGGCCTTGCTCGAACATCTGCGCGGCGAGCGACCGCAAGAGCGGCTGGTGCGCAGCTTCGTGCGCACGGCCGCCGGCGTGCGCTACGTCGACGCCGCCGAGCCGGACATAGCCTTCGCCGACGTGGGCACTCCGACCTGGGACGGCCTGCCGCTCGACCGCTACCTGTCGATCCTCGACATGCTCAATCCGATGCACCGGCTGTGGTCCGACGGGCGCTGGAACAAGCTGACCGTGGCACACGGCTGCTACTGGAAGAAGTGCAGCTTTTGCGATGTCTCGCTGGACTACATTTCGCGCTATGACGCGGTCGCCGCCACCACGCTGGTCGATCGCATCGAGACCGTCATCGCCGAAACGGGGCAGACCGGCTTCCATTTCGTCGACGAGGCGGCGCCGCCCAAGGCGCTCAAGGCGCTCGCCGCGGAACTGCAGAAGCGCAAGCGCGCGATTTCGTGGTGGGGCAACATCCGCTTCGAGAAATCCTTCACCCCGGAGCTGTGCGCCCAGCTCGCCGACAGCGGCTGCATCGCCGTCTCCGGCGGGCTCGAGGTGGCTTCCGACCGCCTGCTCAAGCTGATGCAAAAAGGCGTCTCGGTGGAGCAGGTGGCGCGCGTGACGCATGCCTTCACCGATGCCGGCATCCTGGTGCATGCCTACCTGATGTACGGCTTTCCGACGCAAACCGTGCAGGACACGGTGGATGCGCTCGAATACGTGCGCCAGTTGTTCGCCGCGAACTGCATCCAGTCGGGATTCTTCCACCGCTTCGCCTGCACCGTGCATTCCCCGGTCGGACAGCACCCGGATCGCTATGGCATCACGCTGAAGCCCTTGCCGCCGGTGTCCTTTGCCAGGAATGACGTCGGCTTTGTCGACCCGACCGGCGTCGATCATTCCGCGCTGGGCGTTGCGCTGAACAAGGCGCTCTACAACTACATGCACGGGCTCGGCCTGGATCAGGACGTGCGCAGCTGGTTCGCCGGCCGCGTGCCGCGGACCCAGGTGCCGCGCCACTTCATCGCCCGCGCCATCGACTGAGTCTCATCGGCGGGGAGTTGCGGGTAAAATTTGGCGCAAGACCGACAAATAGGGGAGTCCGCTTCATGGCCAAATACACCACCGAATCCATCCGAGCTGTGGCCCTGGTCGGCCACGGCGGTGCGGGCAAGACCACGCTGGCCGAAGCCCTGCTGTTCAAGTCGGGCGCGATCAACGCCAAGGGCAGCGTGGAAAAGGGCAGCACCGTCTGCGATTTCGATGCGCAGGAAAAGTCGGCCGGCCATTCGCTGAATTCGGCGCTGGCCAACTTCGTCTGGGAAGGGGTGCACGTCCATCTCATCGACACCCCCGGCTATCCGGATTTTGCGGGCCAGGCGACCGCTGCGCTGGCCGGCGTCGATACCGCCGTGGTGGTGATCAACGCCCAGACCGGCATCGAGCTGGCGACCGAGCGCATGATGCACGCGGCCCAGGCCCGTGGCTTGGCGCGCATGATCGTGATCAACAAGATCGACGCCGAGAATGTCGATCTGCCGGGGCTGGTGGGCGAAATCCGCGAGCGCTTCGGCAAGGAGTGCCTGCTGCTCGACCTGCCAACGCATGACCGCCACGATGTGGTCGAAGTGCTGGAGCATGCTGCCGGCGATGCGGATTTCGATTCGATCGCCCACGCCCATCGCGAACTGATCGACCAACTGGTGGAAGAGGACGAGTCGCTGCTGGCCCGCTACCTGGAGGAAGGCAAGGATCCCGACGCGAAGGAATTGCATGCGCCGTTCGAGAAGGCCCTGCGCGCGGGCCATCTGGTGCCGATCCTGTTTGCCTCGGCGCGCACCGGCGCCGGCATTCCGGAACTACTGCATGTGCTCGCCTCACTGGCGCCGAACCCGGCCGAGGGCAATGCTCCGCCGTTCTACCGCGGCGAGTCGGTGCAGGCCGGCGAGGCATTCGCTGCCCAGCCCGATCCCGCACTGCATGTACTCGCCCACGTGTTCAAGATCACCGTCGATCCCTACATGGGCAAGGTCGGAGTGTTTCGCGTGCATCAGGGCACCGTGAAAAAGGACGGCCAGCTATTCGTCGGCGCGACCAAGCGGCCGTTCAAGATCGCGCATCTGTACCAGTTGCAGGGCAAGGATTACGTCGAAGTCGATGAACTGCTGCCGGGCGATGTCGGTGCCGTGGCCAAGGTGGAGGAGATCGATTTCGATGCGGTGCTGCACGACTCCCATGACGAGGACAACATCCATCTGCTGCCGCTGGAGTTTCCGCGGCCGATGCAGGGCCTCGCCGTCGAGACCAAACGCAAGGTCGACGAGCAGCGCTTGTTCGACATCCTGCACAAGCTCGAACTGGAAGATCCCTGCTTCGAAGTGGAGCGCCATCCGACCACGCACGAGACTGTGATCCGCGGCCTGGGCGAGATGCATCTGCGCTACAAGCTGGAAAAAATGGCGACCCAGTACAAGCTCGAACTGGACACGCGGCTGCCACTGATTCCCTACAGCGAAACCGTTACCATCGGCGCCGAGGGGCACTGCCGGCACAAGAAGCAGTCGGGCGGCGCCGGACAGTTCGGCGAGGTGTATCTGAAGATCGAGCCGCTGCCGCGCGGCGGCGGCTTCGAGTTCGTGGACCAGGTCAAGGGCGGCGTGATTCCGGGCGTGTTCATGGCGTCGGTCGAGAAGGGCGTGCGTCAGGCGCTGAACGATGGCGTCATCGCCGGCTTCCCGGTGCAGGACCTGCGCGTCATCGTCTATGACGGCAAGACTCATGCGGTGGACGGCAAGGACGTGGCTTTTTTCAGCGCCGGGCGCAAGGCCACGGTGGAGGCCATCCGCGCTGCCGCGGCGATCGTGCTGGAGCCCATCGTCAGCATCGAGGTGATTACGCCGGAAACCGCGATGGGCGACATCGCCGGCGATCTGGCCAGCCGGCGCGGCCATGTCACGGGGACGCAAAGCGGCCTCGCGGCGCGGCGCCAGGGTCTGGTCAGCGTCAGCGGCGAAGTGCCGCTGGCCGAGATTTCCGACTATGCCTCGCGCCTGAAGTCGCTGACCGGCGGCCGCGGCGCCTACAACATCGAGTTCGCCCGCTATGCCCAAGTGCCGCCGCAAGTGCAGCAGAAGCTGGCGGCGAGCTTCAAGCTGAAGGACGAGGACGAATGATGGGTAATAACTTTGGGAGGCACGCCATGCCGCTGTTCCGCTCGCTGCTGATCCTGATCGCAGGGGTTTGCCTGCAGCTGCCGGCGGCAGCGCAGGGCCACCGGCTCGACGACGTCCTCGCCCGCGGCGTGCTGCACGTCGGCACCACCGGCGATTACAAACCGTTCAGCTATCGTGCCAATGCCTCCAGCCCGTTCATCGGCCTGGATATCGAACTCGCCGGCCAGTTGGCGAAGGCACTCGGCGTGCGCCTGGAACTGGTGCCGACCTCGTGGCCCAATCTGATGAAGGATTTCGGCGAGGATCGTTTCGACATCGTCATGAGCGGGGTGTCGATCAGCCTCGACCGGCAGAAGAAAGCGTTGTACTCGATTCCCTACCTGAAGGATGGCAAGACGCCGATCACGCGCTGCGAGAACCAGGCGCGCTTCCAGACGCTGGCGCAAATCGACCAGCCCGGCGTGCGCCTGATCGTCAATCCCGGCGGTACCAACGAGCGTTTCGCCCGCGCCAACATCCGGCAGGCCGGCATCACCGTGTATCCCGACAACATCACCATCTTCGACCAGATCGTCGCCGGCCAGGCCGACCTGATGATGACCGATGCGATCGAAACGCGCCTGCAGCAGAAACTCAAGCCGCAGCTGTGTGCGGTCCACCCGGAAGCGCCTTTCGACTTTTCCGAGAAGGCCTACCTGCTGCCGCGCGACTTGCTGTGGAAGTCTTTTGTCGACCAGTGGCTGCACCAGACCATCGATAGCGGCGCCTTCGCCAAGCTGCTCGACAAGTGGCTCGCGCACCCGTGGCCGCAAGCGGCACCGGCTGCGATCAGCCTGGAGCCGCTGCGGCGGCTGATGGATGAACGCCTGGCGCTGATGCCCGATGTGGCGCGCTACAAATGGAACGCAAAAAGCGCCATCGAGGATCTGCCGCGCGAACAGAAGATCATCGACGGGCTGAAGGCCGAAGCGCTGGCGCTGGGTGTACCCGAGGCATGGGCGGAACGCTTCTTTCGCGCCCAGATCGAGGCGGCCAAAGTGATTCAGCGTGAGGACTTCGCGCGCTGGGAGAAGGCCGGCGCCGGGCGCTTTGCCGAGGCGCCCGATCTGGCGACGGTGATTCGTCCGCGCCTCGATGCGCTGACCCCGAAGCTGCTGCGCGAGTTGGCGGCCGCCTGGCCGGCGCTGGCCGATCCGGCGCAACGCGGCCGGATCGCAGCATCCATGCAGGGTATGCTCACCGCCGCCACCAGCCCCGCCGCCGCAACCGTCGCCGCCGCTCCCTTGACCGACGCCAGCGCGAGCACGGGCAAGCCGTGATGCGCCGTGGAGCTAAGCCCGCGAGTCGTGTGCCGGTGCCGCAGTGTTGGGTTGGCCGGGACCTCCGAGCGCACTTCTGACTTGATCCGCCGGCAGTAGGGTCCAATGCAGCGCTTTGGGTTTTCGCATTGCTTGTCGTGACGAGTTGAATCGCCGTCTCGCCAGCGCCGACTCTTGGCGAACCGCCCAAGCCGCGCAGTGCCTCAGATTTTGGTGCGGCGCAGGCGCAGGGCGTTGGTGATGACCGAGACCGAACTGAAGCTCATCGCCAGTGCTGCGATGAGCGGAGAAAGCAACAAGCCGGTGAATGGATACAGCAGGCCTGCCGCCAGCGGTACGCCGAGGGAGTTGTAGAGGAAGGCGAAGGCCAGATTCTGGCGCATGTTGCCGACGGTGGCGACGGACAGCGCCCGCGCGCGCAGGATGCCGCGCAGGTCGCCCTTGACCAGCGTGACCTGGGCGCTGTTCATGGCGACGTCGGCGCCGGTGCCCATGGCGATGCCGACATTGGCCTTGGCCAGGGCGGGCGCATCGTTGATGCCGTCGCCGGCCATGGCGACCGTGCGGCCTTCGCGCTGCAAGCGGTCTACCAGTTCCACCTTGTCGCGCGGCTTGACCTCGCCATGGACCTCGTCGATGCCGAGCCGGGCGGCCACGGCGCGGGCTGTCGTGAGGCCGTCGCCGGTGGCCATGACGACGCGGATGCCCGCTGCCTTGAGTCCCGCCAGGGCTTCCGCCGTCGACGCCTTGATCGGATCGGCGACCGCGAGCAGGCCGGCCAGTTGCTCGGCCACGGCTAGATACATGACGCTGGCGCCTTCTTGCCGCAGCACCTCGGCCTGATCCGCCAGTCCGTTCCAGGCGACGTGCTCGTCTTCCATCAGCACGGTGTTGCCAAGAATCACCGCCCGGCCCCCCACCTGCCCGCGCACGCCGATGCCGGAGCCCGATTCAAATGCTTCCGGCGTTTCCAGTGTCAGTTGCCGCCGCCCCGCCTCGGCGACGATGGCGTGCGCCAGCGGATGCTCGCTGCCCTGGTCGAGACTGGCGGCGATGCGCAGCACCTCGTCCTCGGTAAACCCCGGCGCCGCGACCGCACGGTGAAATGCCGGTTTGCCTTCGGTGAGTGTCCCTGTCTTGTCCACGATTAGCGTGTCGATCGTTCGCAATTGTTCGATGGCGGCGGCATCGCGGAACAGCACGCCCGCCGTGGCTGCCTTGCCGGTGGCCACCATGATGGACATGGGAGTCGCCAGCCCGAGAGCGCAGGGGCAGGCGATGATCAGCACCGATACCGCGTTGATCAGGCCATAGAC
The DNA here is from genome assembly GCA_023229685.1 of Sulfuritalea sp. Classification (GTDB taxonomy): domain Bacteria; phylum Pseudomonadota; class Gammaproteobacteria; order Burkholderiales; family Rhodocyclaceae; genus Sulfuritalea. The sequence goes on along the minus strand of JALNYT010000003.1, from coordinate 330,586 downwards.
CCAGCTCGGCTCGGGGCCGAACAAGCCCCAGCCGAAGAAGGTCAGCAGGGCGACGCTCATCACCGCCACCACAAAGTAGCCCGCCACCACATCGGCCAGGCGCTGCATGGGCGCTCGCGAGCGCTGGGCCTGGACCACCATCTGCACGATCTGGGACAGCACGGTTTCCGCTCCGACTTTCTCGGCGCGCATGATGAGGCTGCCGCTGGCGTTGATCGTCGCGCCGATCAGTTTGTCGCCGGGCTGTTTGGACACGGGAATGGGTTCCCCCGTGAGCATGGACTCGTCGACCGCGCTTTGCCCTTCCTCCACCGCGCCATCCACCGGCACCTTTTCGCCGGGGCGTACCCGTAGCCGGTCGCCGATGTGCACGTGGGTCAAGGGGATGTCTTCCTCGCTGCCGTCGGCACCGATGCGACGCGCCGTTTTGGGCGCCAGGCCGAGCAGGGACTTGATTGCGGCCGACGTTTGGGAGCGCGCCCGCAGCTCGAAGATCTGGCCGAGCAGGGTCAGTGAGATGATCACCGCCGCTGCCTCGAAATACACGCCAACCCGGCTATGGACGACGAAGGAAGCAGGGAACAGGTGGGGGGCCAGGGTCGCCACCACGCTATAGCCATAGGCCGAGGCGGTGCCTGAACCGATCAGCGTCCACATGTTCGGATTGCGCGTCGCCACCGAGCGGACTCCGCGCACGAAAAACGGCCAGCCGGCCCAGAGCACGACCGGCGACGCCAGGATCAACTCGACCCAGCTCTGGTTTTGCGGCGCCAACGCCTCCAGGCCATGGCCGGCCATGGCCAGCACCGTCACCACCACCGTCAGCGGCAGGGTCCACCAGAAGCGGCGGCGGAAGTCGGTCAGCTCGGGATTCTCTTCATCATCCAGCGCGGGCAGCACGGGTTCCAGCGTCATGCCGCACTTGGGGCAGTTGCCGGGCGTCGGTTGGCGTATCTCCGGATGCATCGGGCAGGTGTAGATCGTCCCCTCTGCCACGATGGCCGCTGCGGCCGGTTCGGCAGCGGCTTGCAGATAGTGTTGCGGATCGGCTTCGAATTTGGCGAGGCACTTCGCGCTGCAAAAGCGGTAGTCCAGCCCTTTGTATTCAAACCGGTGCTCAGAATCGGGTTTGACGGCCATGCCGCATACCGGGTCGATCGTTGTCCCGGATGCTGGCGGCGTCCCGTTACCGTGGGCATGCGAGTGTTCATGAGCCTCGTTCATGGTTGCTCCTTGCAGCGTAGCGAAAACACCTTATTCATGGCGGTCTTCACGGGATATGCCACAGTTCCCAGGGTCGGTTGAGCAGGAATGCGAACAAGGCCACGTTGGTCTCGGGCCGTTTCATCATGCCGGTTCGCCGCCTGCGCAACATCCGGGAGGCGGGCGCAGTCGCTGTGGCCAGGAGACTATCGCAGAGCTGCTTGTCCTTATCTCATCGGCATGGGTGTGGCGGGACTTGCGCCCTCCTGACGGCGCATCATCTGCTCCATCATCATCTGCATCATGTCCATGCGCTTTTCCATTTGCTGCATGCGGTCCGGAGCGTCGGCGGGCGCGGCGCCGCCACCCATCATGCCCATGCCGCCCTTGCCCATCATGCCGCCGTGCATCATCGGACAGTCCATCATCCCGGCCTTCATGTCGTGCGCCATTTTCATGTTCTCCTGCATGGTTTGCATGTGCTCGGCCATCGCCTTCTGCCGCGCTTCGTCGGTCTTCGCCTTGGCGATGCGGTCGAGCTGCGCCGGCATTTTCTTGACGTTGTCCTGCATTTTTTTCACCTGCGGCGCCGGCTGCGCAGGAGCACTTTTCGCGTCTGCCGCGTTTTCCGGGTGATGAGCGTCCTCGGCGAAGACAGGTGCCGAAAACGCGAGCGCGGCCGCAATGGCTGTCATGGCAAACTTGTTCATGTTGGTTCTCCTTGGTAAGGCTATCTCCGGTCCCTTGGCAAAGGACAAATGGAATTCAAACAGAATGCGTGGCAGCGTCTTGCTGGTCGGTGCGTTGCCGAACATTTGGCATGACCATGGCGGGGGTGGTCGGCCACCGCAGCCGGAAGCCGAACATGAAGAACCTCGCCTCAATGGTGCGCGTAGCTAGCTGCGCGGCCATCGTTGCCGACCAGCAGAATTTCATAAGGGATCTTGCTCGTCGCGTCCATGCCGGGAGCGCTCGCCGGCATCCCTGGTGAGACGAGGCCACGGGCACGCGGTTTCTCGGCCAGCAGGCGCTTCACATCGGCCGCAGGCACGTGGCCCTCGACCAGGTAGCCGCCGACTTCGGCGGTATGGCATGAGCCCATGGCCACCGGCACGCCGAGGCGGACCTTGTGGGCGGTAAGACTTTCGGTGTCGTGGGTGACCACCGGAAAGCCGCTGACCTTCATGTGCTCGATCCACTTCCCGCAACAGCCGCAGCTCGGGCTTTTGTACACCGTCACCGTCGGCAAGGGCGCCGACGCCCAGGCCAGCGGTGCCATCATCGAGAGGACAGCAGCGATTCGGAGGGAGGTTTTCATTTGCGGCTCCTTCGAGTAGATAAGGCCAGTATCTCCGTCCGACACCGACAGCAAGCTGACGCCGGGATGACATCTTTGTCATCTTCAGCCGGCCATGAGCGACGATTCGATGCGAAAGTCGGTGCTGGCGGCACGACGCCGGCGACGCACATGGAGATCAGTCGCGACCACTCGTCTGCCTGGATGTACAAACCAGCGGCCATTGCGCGAACGGATGACTGCGGATATTATGAACGAACGATCATTCGAAACAAGATTGCCACCATGGCGCGTCCCCCTGCCAACGTACCACCTGGCCAAGTCCGGGAAAAGATCATTGTTGCGGCGCTGCATCTGTTCACCCGGCGCGGCTACTTCAATACGTCCGTGCCAGATATGGCGCGGACCGCGCAGGTCAGCGTCGGGTCCATCTACCACCACTTCAAGGACAAGGAAGACGTCGCCCGTGCGCTCTATCTGGGCCTGATGGAGGGCATGCAGGCCGAGTTGTCTCGAATCGCCGCGGCGCACGCCACGGCGGCCGAACGCTGCCGCGCCGTCATAGCGGTGTTGTTCGAATTGACGGAGTCGAGCCGCGAAGCCATGGATTTCATGCTGTACGCAAAGCATCGGGAGTTCTTGCCAGGCGAGCGTCCAGTCTGCTCTTCCCAACCCTTCGAAACCATGCGCGATTTTGTACAGCAGGGGATGGACCGGGGAGAAATTCGTCGGATGGACGTCATGGTGGCAAGTGCATGCCTTTTCGGCGGGGCGCTGCGGCTAATCACCGCGCGCCTCGACGGTGTTCTTGCCGAGCCGCTCCCGGACAAGTTGGACCTTGTCTGGGAATGTGCCTGGCGGAGTATCGCGGCTTGAGTCCAAGCCGTGTTTTTTTTAGCCTTAATTTCGAACGAACATTCATTCTAGGAGACTGAACATGAAATCCATGGCCATCGTTATTCGCGACGACTCGTACGACAAGATCCTGACGCCCCTGGCGTTCGCCTATTTGACGGCGTCGGAGGGAACTCAGGTCGACATGCTGTTTGTCAATTGGGCGGTCAAGGCCCTTACTGCCGAAGGTGCCGCCGCTCTGCGGATCGACGGACGGCACGCGGCGGAAGAAGCCATGGTGCGCGAGGGCGTGGCCAAGGCCGGGCTTCCGGTCGAAATCTACGACATCATCAAGGCGCTGAAGAGTACCGGTTGCGTGAATTTTTACGCCTGCAGTCTGGCCGCAGCGATCTTCGGCGTGAACGAAGGCAATCTGATTCCCGAAGCCGAGGGCATCGTCGGCGCCGCCTGGTTCCTCAACGACAAGGCCGCCAAGGCGGAGCACTACCAATACTTTTGAGGAGGCCCTAATGAGCGATATGACCCCAACCGCCACCCTCGATACCTCGGGCAAATGCTGCCCGATGCCGATGGTGGAAACCAACAAGGCGATCAAAGGCCTGGCCCTGGGCGACGTGCTGCATATCATCGCCACCGATATTGGGACTCGCAAGGACATTCCTTCGTGGTGCGAGCGTACCGGGCAGACTCTCCTGTCCATGACGGAAAGGGACGGCGTGATCAACTACCATGTCCGCAAGGATCGCTGAAACGCCCAAGTTGTGCGCCGGCTGCGTGTACTTTCCGCCAAATCTGCCGATCCAGGCATATTCTCGCGAGGACTGGAACTTGCTCCAGGCGCGTCGGTGTTCGTTCGAGTACGAGGCTGGTGACGCGGCCTGCCTCGGGATGCGGAGCACCCATTGCGCGGTGGTGGCAAAGTACGCTGGCGCGTAGTAGACCGCAGGACGGGATGATCGCCACTCGGTCCTGCGGTTCTTCCCTGCAGACAGTCAGGATTAGCGCATGTGGTCCGCATGCGCGTTCTTGGCCGCGGCCAGCGGCGTGAAGTGCGCTTTCAGGACGACCTTGCCTGGCATCGCCACCGACACCACCACCTTCATGTCCAGCGTCGAGGCATAGCTGGTGGAGCCTTTCAGGCGGTTGTCGCCGTCGGGGACCAGCCTGGCAGCGGTTTTGTGCTTGCCGGCGAGGATGGTCACCGTGCCGCCAGCGCCGACTGTCGAGATCTTCGTTCCGGCATGGTCGGTGACATACACGACCACCGGATTTTCCTTTGGTCTCTCAGCGTCCTTTACCACCACCAGTTCGAAGTGATAGATCCCGGCCATGCGCAACTGCCCGCCATGCGGCGCCTGCAGGGTGTCGAGGTATTCGTCGGTGTGGGCCAGCACAACGGTACCGGTAAGCATCGCGGCGGAGAAAATCAGGGCTTTCACAGGTTTCATTGCAGGTCTCCTTAGAGGGCATCAGCAGGGCGGCGGCTCGATCGTTGCGGGCCAGGATCAGTGTGATCAATTGAATCCTTCATCAAGATGACTTGTGGATTACATTTCTGTAATCTCGGCCGGGCATCGATGCTGCGGGCGCACAATCGCGGCATCGAAAAGAGTGGAAGAGACAATGAAGCTTCTGATTGTCGAAGACGAGCCGAAAACCGGCGATTACCTCAGGCAGGGGCTGGTCGAGGCCGGATTCGTCGTCGACCTGGCGCGCGACGGCCTGGATGGTCTGCATCTGGGTGAAACCGGCGACTACGACCTGGCGATTCTCGACGTGATGCTGCCGCGGCTCGACGGCTGGCAACTGCTCGCCGGCCTGCGTCGCGCCGGGCGCGAGATGCCGGTGCTGTTTCTCACCGCCCGCGACCAAGTCGAGGATCGCGTCAAAGGGCTTGAACTCGGCGCCGACGATTACCTGGTAAAGCCTTTCGCCTTCGCCGAACTGCTGGCCCGCGTGCGCACCCTGCTGCGGCGCGGCAGCCGCAACCAGGAGCCGCAGCTGATGCGTGCGGCGGACCTGGAACTGGACTTGCTGCGGCGTCGAGCTTCGCGAGGCGGCCGCCACATCGACCTCACCGCCAAGGAGTTCGCGCTGCTGGAACTTCTGCTGCGCCGCCAGGGAGAAGTCCTGCCGCGTTCGCTGATCGCCTCGCAGATATGGGACATGAATTTCGACAGCGACACCAATGTCATCGAGGTGGCGGTACGCCGGCTGCGCGCCAAGATCGACGACGGTTTCGAGCCGAAACTGATTCGCACCGTGCGTGGCATGGGCTATGTGCTGGAAGCGGATGCCGCATGAGTCGTCGTACCTCGATTACCGCGCGCCTGACACTGCTGTTCGCCGCCGGCTCGACGGCGGTGCTGCTGGCGCTGGGACTGCTGATAGGCAACGCGGTCGAGCAGCATTTCATCGAGCAGGACATGGAAGTGCTGACCGGCAAGACCGACTTGGCCGCGCACTTGCTGGAACAGCTCCGCTCACCGGCGGATTTGAGCGCCCTGCCGCGGCAGCTCAACGATTCCCTGGTTGGTCATCACGGGCTCGCCGTCGTGGTCCAGGACGCCGACGGGAATCGCGTATTTGCGACTCCGCATGCCCCGTTTCCGGACACCCTGCTGAAACCGGCCGGCGCCGGCAGCAAACCACAGTCATGGAAGCAGGCCGGCCAACCCTGGCGCGGTATCGCCACGCTGCTGCCGACCGCCAACCGCGACCTGCCGCCGATGCTGGTCGCCGTGGCGGTCGATATTTCCCATCACCAACACTTCATGGATTCGTTTCGCCGAACGCTATGGCTGTTTGTCGCGATTGCCGCCGTCCTGCTGGGCTTTCTGGGCTGGGTAGCGGTCCGCCGCGGGCTGGCGCCCTTGCAGGCGATGCGCCGGGGTGCGGCGGGCGTGACGGCGAACCGCCTCGATTACCGTCTGAGCCTGGACGCCGTGCCCGTCGAACTTGCCGAGCTTGCCGAAACCTTGAACGAGATGCTTGCGCGCCTTGAGGGTTCCTTTCAGCGATTGAAGGATTTCTCGTCGGACCTTGCCCATGAACTGCGTACACCGATCAGCAACCTGATGACGCAAACCCAGGTTGCACTGACGCGGGTCCGCAGCGCGGACGAGTATCGCGAGGTGCTGGCCTCGAATGCCGAAGAATACGAACGTTTGGCGCGCATGATCGGCGACATGCTGTTCCTGGCGCAGGCCGACAACGGCTTGGTCGTGCCCAAGCGCGAGCCGGTCGATCTGGCGGCGCAGGTGCGGGAACTGTTCGACTTCTTCGATGCGCTGGCCGAGGAAAAAGGCCTGCATCTCTCACTGACGGGCAGCGGTCAGGTATCCGGCGACAAACTCATGTTGCGCCGGGCGCTTGCCAATCTGATTTCCAACGCCATCCGGCATAGCCCAAGGGGAGGCAGCATCCAGGTCCGCATCGATAGGTCCGGTGGCGAGACGACGCTGGCCATCGAGAACAGCGGCGAACCCATTCCGCCGCAACACCTGCCGCGGATTTTCGACCGTTTCTACCGCGCCGATCCTGCGCGGCACCGGAACGACGAGGGCGCGGGCCTGGGCCTGGCCATCACCCGCTCCATCATTCGAGCTCATGGTGGCGAGATCGGCGTCAGGTCGGTGGCGGGGGGCGTGTGCTTCGAGCTGCGGATGACGTGATTGGCGTCGCGATTGTGCAAGCGATGGCATCTCCGGGGGGCTGTTCGAGCCCCGCGCTGGCGCCGTCTTTCGGTTGTTTAATTCTGATGGGAGATTTCCATGAAGCACCTTGTCCTGCCCGCCATCGCGGCCGCTGCCTTTGCATTTGTCCTGCCCCCTGCCATCGCGCAGGATCATGAGCATTCCTCGCATGGCGCGCCGGCCGCGCCGGCCGCGAAGCCGACAAGCCAGCCATTGTCCGAAGGTACGGTGAGGAGACTGGACAGGGCGGCGGGCAGCGTCACGCTGACCCATGGCCCGATCGAGAACCTCGGCATGTCGGCCATGACCATGACCTTCACGTTCAAGAAGGGGGTGGTGCCGGCGTCGGTCAAGGAGGGCGACAAGATACGCTTCCGCGCCGAGGAAAAGAAAGGCCAGCTCGTCGTCGTCCGCGTTGAAGCGGTGAAGTAGAGCCATGCGCTCCGCCACCATCCTGCTCGCGATGCTGCTGCTCGCGGCAGGATCCGTTCGCGCGGCGGAACCCGAGCAGGTAATCGGCGGCCACGTCGAGAGCCTGCTCGAGTTTGCCCGCGTGCGTCATCCCGAGTTTGCCGCGCTGCGTACCGAGGCCGATGCGGCGGCGGCGCGGGTCGACCCGGCCGGCGCGCTGCCCGACCCGATGTTGCGTACCGAGTTGCGCAACGTCACCAATGCCGGCAGCGATGCCAGCGCCAATTTGCTGCCGTCGCGCGTCGGCAGCACGCGCTATGTGGTAAGCCAGACGCTACCGTGGTTCGGCAAGCGCGATCTGCGGCGCGAGGTCGCCGGTGCCGGCGCCGATGAGGCGCAGGCGCGCGCCCGCGCCGGCTGGATGGATCTGGCTACCCGCATCAAGCTCACCTACGCCCAGCATCACGTGCATCTGCTCAGCATCCGCTATGCCCAGGAGAATCTCGATCTGATGCAGCGTGTCGCGGAAATTGCCCGCGAGCGCTATTCCAGCGGTCTTGGCAGCCAGCAGGATTCCCTGCGCGCGCAGGCCGAAATCACGGCGATGCAGACCGACCTGATCATGCTCGAGGGCGAAAGCGCGCAGGCCAGCGCGCGCATACGGGCCCTGCTGGGGCGGCCCGACAACGTCAGGTTGCGCCCGCCGGATCACCTCCGTACGCTGCCGCCGGCAGCCAAGCTGGACGTCATTGCGCTGGAGGCGCGGCTGCGTGCCAACAACCCGCAACTGGTGGCGGACGAGGCGCGCATCGCCGGCGCCGAGAAGGGGCGCGACCTGGTGCAGCGCAATCGTTATCCGGACGTCACCCTGGGTGTGGCGCCGATCCAGACCGGCGGCCGCGTCAGCGAGTGGGAGCTGATGTTCGAGATCAATATTCCATTGCAGCAAGGCAGTCGCCGCGAGCAGGAGCGCGAAGCCGATTTGATGCTGGAAGCGGCTCGGCTGCGGCGGCAGGGCAATCTCAACCAGAGCCTGTCCGACCTGAGCGAAAGCCTGGCCGGACTGGAGGTCGCGCGGCGACTGGAATCGCTGGTCGCCACGAGCTTGATGCCGCAGGCCGAACTGAATCTGAATGCAGCGCTGGCCGGCTACGAAAACGGCCGCGTCGACTTTGCCGCGGTACTCGACGCGCACCGATCTTTGCGCAAGGCGCGCCTCGACCTGGTCAAGGCGCGCGCCGACCAGCAAATTCGCCTGGCCGAGATCGAAAAAATGGTGGGAGAGGAACTATGATACATCGATATATGGCCGTGCTGTCGGCGGTACTGCTGGCTGCGGGCTCCGGCTACTGGGTGGGCAAGACAAGAGTCGGCGCCGGCGACACGGCAACCGTGGCTGCTTCCGGTGCCGCGCCGGCCGCCGCAGCCGCAACCGCCGCACCGGCGCCGCGCAAGCTGCTCTACTACCGCAACCCGATGGGACTGCCGGACACTTCGCCGGTGCCGAAGAAGGATTCGATGGGCATGGATTACATCGCGGTCTATGCGGGCGAAGACGAAGGCGGCGCTGCGGGCGAGGTCCGCATCGGCACCGAGAAAATACAGAAACTCGGCGTGCGCACCGAGCCCGCCGCGCTGCGCGAGCTGGCGCAACAGGTGCGCGCTGCCGGCCGCGTCGAAATCGACGAGCGCCGCCTGCATGCCGTGGCGCCAAAATTCGAAGGCTGGGTGGAACGCCTGCATGTCAGTGCCACCGGTCAGCCGGTGGGCAAGGGGCAACCCCTGTTCGAGGTCTACAGCCCGGAGCTGGTCTCGGCTCAGCGCGAGTACATGGTCGCGGCCAAGGGTGTCACGGCGCTCAAGGATGCACCCGCAGACGCACAGGCCAGCATGCGCCAGCTGGCCGACGCGAGCCTCGCCAGGCTGCGCAACTGGGACATTTCCGAGGAGCAGATCAAGGCCCTGGCCGCAGGTGGCGAGGCGAAACGCACGCTCACCTTCCGTTCGCCGGTGGGCGGCGTCGTGCTGGAGAAGAAGGCAGTAGCCGGCATGCGCTTCATGCCCGGCGAGTCCCTGTACCAGATCGCCGATATCTCGTCGGTCTGGGTGCTGGCTGACGTGTTCGAACGCGACATCGGTCTGGTCAGGACCGGACAGAAGGTCAAGGTCACCATCAACGCCTACCCGGAGAAGAGCTTCACCGGCACGATTGCCTACATCTACCCGACCCTCAAGGCCGAGACGCGCACGGTCCAGGTGCGCGTCGAACTGGCCAATCCGGGCGGCCTGCTGAAGCCGGCCATGTATGCCAGCGTCGATCTGGCGGTCGGTGCCCGCGACAAGGTGCTGACGGTGCCCGTCTCGGCGGTGATCGACAGCGGAGCGCAGCAGATCGTGCTGGTGCAGAAAGCGGCCGGACGCTTCGAGCCGCGCAAGGTCAAGCTCGGCGCGCGCAGCGACGACTATGTTGAAATCATGGAGGGCGTCAAGGACGGCGAGCCGGTGGTGGTGGCGGCCAACTTCCTGATCGATGCGGAAAGCAATCTGAAGGCGGCGGTCAGCGGTTTCGGCCCGGTGCCTCAGGAAGCGGCGTCGAAGGCGACAGCCGATGCGAAGCAGGCGGCCCCTGCCGCGCAGGGAATCGGCCATCATGCCGAAGGCAAGCTCGACGCCATCGACGCCAAGGCCGGCACGGTATCCATCACCCATGGTCCGGTGGCCAGCCTCAAGTGGCCGGGCATGACGATGGATTTCACGCTGGCCAATTCGGGGCTGATAGGCAGCCTCAAGCCCGGCGCGACGATCGAGTTCACCTTCGTCGAGCGCAAGCCCGGCGAGTGGGTGATCGTCAAGCTCGAAGGCACCGGCGCTTCGCGTCCCGCGGCCCACCAAGGCCACTGAGGCCACTGAAACGGGAAACGCCATGCTCAGCAATGTCATCGACTGGTCGGCCAGAAACCGCTTCCTGGTCCTGCTCGCCACGCTGTTCGTCATCCTCGCCGGCATTTATGCCGTGCTGCGGACGCCGATCGACGCCCTGCCCGATCTCTCGGATGTGCAGGTCATCGTCTATACCGAGTACCCCGGGCAGGCGCCGCAGGTGGTGGAGGATCAGGTCACCTATCCGCTGACCACGGCGATGCTGTCGGTGCCGAAGTCCAAGGTGGTCCGCGGCTTTTCCTTCTTCGGCGCGTCCTTCGTCTACATCATTTTCGAGGACGGCACCGACATCTACTGGGCGCGGTCGCGCGTGCTGGAATATCTCAACTTCGCCTCGGGCCGCATGCCGAAGGGCATCACGCCGCAGATCGGGCCCGATGCCACGGGCGTCGGCTGGGTGTACCAGTACGTGCTGCTGGCCAAGGACAAGACCCTGGCGGAACTGCGCACCATCCAGGACTGGTACCTGCGCTACCAGCTGACCAAGGCCCACGGCGTCGCCGAAGTCGCCTCCATCGGCGGCTTCGTGCAGACCTACCAGGTCACCGTCGATCCGGTAAAGCTGCGTGCCTACGGCATTCCGCTGATGAAGGTGGCGCAGGCGATCCGCGACTCCAACCGCGACGTCGGCGGCCGCGCCATCGAGATGGCCGAGACCGAGTACATGGTGCGCGGCAAAGGCTATCTGCGCGGCAAGGGCGACATCGAAATGCTGGTGGTCAAGAGCGACAAGGGCACGCCGGTGCTGATCCGCGACATCGCCCGTGTTGAACTCACGCCGGACGAGCGGCGCGGCGTCACCGAACTTAACGGCGACGGCGAGGTAGTGTCCGGCATCGTCATGGCGCGCTACGGCCAGAATGCGCTCGAGGTGATCAGCAACATCAAGGAGAAGATCGCCGAGGTGGCCCCCGGACTGCCCGCGGGCGTCACCATCGAGACGGTTTACGACCGCTCCGAACTGATCCATCGCGCCATCGACACCCTGAAGCGCACGCTGGCCGAGGAATCGGTCATCGTCGCGCTGGTCTGCTTCGTCTTCCTGCTCCACCTGCGCAGCGCGCTGGTGGCGATCCTGATGCTGCCGGTCGGCATCCTGATCGCCTTCATCGCCATGCATCTGCTCGGCATGAATTCCAACATCATGAGCCTGGGCGGCATCGCGATCGCCATCGGCGCCATGATCGACGCCGCCATCGTCATGATCGAGAATGCGCACAAGCACCTGGAGCGGCTCAAGCAAGGCCACTCGAACGCTGAGCGCACCGAGGCGATGATCGCCGCCTGCAAGGAAGTGGGGCCGGCGCTGTTCTTTTCGCTGCTGATCATCACCGTTTCATTCCTGCCGGTATTCACGCTGGAGGCGCAGGAAGGCCGCCTGTTCTCGCCGCTGGCTTACACCAAGACCTTCGCCATGGCCGGCGCGGCGATGCTTTCCGTGACGCTGGTGCCGGTGCTGATGATGCTGTTCATCCGCGGCAAGATCCTGCCCGAGGCGAAGAACCCGGTGAACCGCGTGCTGATCTGGGTCTATCGACCGATCATCGCCTGGGTCATGCGCTGGAAGAAGACCACCATCGCCGCCGCGCTGGCGACGCTGGCGATTTCCTTGTTTCCGGCGGCGCAACTCGGCTCGGAGTTTATGCCGGCGCTCAACGAAGGCACGCTGTTCTACATGCCGGCATCCTTGCCGGGCATGTCGATCACCAAGGCGGCCGAGTTGCTGCAGACGCAGAACAAGATCATCAAGAGTTTCCCCGAGGTCAGCTCGGTCTACGGCAAGGCCGGCCGCGCCAATACGGCCACCGACCCGGCGCCGACGGAGATGTTCGAGACCGTGATCAACCTCAAGCCGGAAGCCGAATGGCGGCCCGGCATGACCACCGACAAGCTGATCGCCGAACTGGACAAGGCGCTGCAGTTTCCCGGCGTCGCCAACTCGTGGACCATGCCGATCAAGGCGCGCACCGACATGTTGTCGACCGGCATCCGCACCCCGATCGGGATCAAGGTGTTCGGCAAGGACCTGAACGAGATGGAGAAGCTGGCCAAGGAGATCGAGGCCGTGGTCAAGGCCGTGCCGGGTACCACCTCGGCCTTCGCCGAGCGCATCACCGGCGGCTTCTACCTCAACATCGAACCGGACCGCGAACAGCTGGCGCGTTACGGGCTGGCGGTGGGCGACTTGCAGGACGTGATCGGTACCGCGCTGGGCGGTGAAATGGTGACCACCACGGTCGAGGGCCGCGAGCGCTTCGGCGTGCAGGTCCGCTATCCGCGCGAATTGCGCTCCGACCCGCAGCAGATCGCGCGCGAGGTCCTGGTGCCGACCATGGACGGCGCGATGATCCCGCTCGGGCAGGTGGCGAAGGTGGAGATTGCCAAGGGCGCGCCCGGCATCCGCACCGAGAACGCGCTGCTTTCCGCCTACATCTACGTCGACATCCGCGACCGCGACATCGGCGGCTACGTCGCCGACGCGAAGAAGGCGGTGGCGGAGAAGATCAAATTCCCGCCCGGCTATTACATCGCCTGGAGCGGCCAGTTCGAGTACATGGAACGCGCCATCCAGAAGATGAAGGTGGTCATCCCGGTCACGCTGCTGACCATCTTCCTGCTGCTCTACCTCAACTTCCGGCGCCTGACCGAAACCTGCATCGTCATGCTTTCGGTGCCGTTCGCGCTGGTCGGCGGCGTCTGGCTGATGTGGCTGCTCAACTACAACCTCTCGGTCGCCGTCGCCGTCGGCTTCATCGCGCTGGCCGGCGTTGCGGCGGAAACCGGTGTGGTGATGCTGATCTACCTCGACCACGCCTGGGCCGAAGCCCAGGCCAAGTGCCTTGCCGAAAATCGCCGTCCCGCCAGCGCCGACTTGTACGCCGCCGTCATGGAAGGTGCGGTCGAACGGGTGCGGCCGAAGATGATGACCGTGGTGGCGATCATGGCCGGCCTGCTGCCCATCATGTGGGGCACCGGCACCGGCTCGGAAGTGATGAGCCGGATTGCCGCGCCGATGGTGGGCGGCATGATCTCCTCGACGATCCTCACGCTGGCGGTGATTCCGGCGATCTATGCGCTGGTCAAGGAATGGAGACTGCGGCACGGGATGCAGAGTTGAATGAGGGGTTGCTGTTTCCAACAGTGGGAACCGCCATAAACCATTGGCAGACAATATTGTTCATTAGACGGGTTGATATCCAAATATGGAAAACAACGGGCATGTCATGAGTCATCGGCAGACAATATTGTTCATGCAAATTTCCTCAGTTTTTTTGAAGTAGAGAAAGAGCCCCTGCATCGTGGTTACCAGACCGTCTGAAGCATCTTTGGTGGACCTGCCGAGCCCTGCCGCGCTTGATCGCATCGCGGTCAGCGAAAGCGGTTTCGTGTTCGATCCGACCACGGGAGACAGTTATACGATCAACGCCACCGGGCTGACCCTGCTCAAGTTGTTTCGCCAGACCCGGGAACTGGCACCGCTGGTGGCGGCGGTGGTTGCCGAGCATGAAGTGGATCCGGTGCGGGCCGAGCGCGACATCCTCGAATTCGCCACCGCGTTGCGCCAGTACCTGAGAGCATGACCGTCCGCCGAACAATTGCGGTAACCGGCATGAACGCCCGCGCCGACAATCCCGCGCCCGGCTTGGCCGTCGCCCGCTGTTTGCGCGAAAGCGGTCTGCCATTGCGCATCGTCGGGCTCGGTTACGATGCACTCGATCCCGGGCTGTACTCGTCGCGCTGCGACGCCGGCTATCTGCTGCCCTATCCGAGTGCCGGCGAGGAGGCGGTCTTCGAGCGCCTGGCGGATATCCATGAGGTGGAGCATTTCGATGCCGTGATCCCCTGCCTCGACTCCGAACTGTCGGTGTTCGCCACCCTGGAGGATCGCTTGCTTGGCCTCGGCGTGCGCAGTTTCCTGCCCACCCATGAGCAACTTCGGGCGCGCGACAAGGGCCACCTGACCGAGCTGGCGAAACGGGTCGGCGTGCGTTATCCGGAAACCCGACCGATCAGCGATTCCAGTTTTTTCATGGATAGCGTGAAGAATGGCTGGGACTACCCCCTGGTGGTGAAGGGTCCGCTGTTCGACGCGCAGGTGGTGCGTACCCCGGAGGAGGCGGTCCAGGCTTTCCGCCGCATCGCCGCGGTCTGGGGTTTGCCGATTCTGGTGCAGCGTGTCGTCGAGGGCGACGAATTCAATCTCGCCGGGCTGGGCGACGGACGTGGCGGGATGGTTGGCGCCGTCATGATGAAGAAACGCGGTCTGACCGACAAAGGCAAGGCCTGGGCCGGCGTCACCATTCATGACGATCGCCTGCTTGAACTGGGCCGCTCCATCGTCGCGGCATTGCGCTGGCGGGGCCCGCTCGAAGTCGAGGCGATGCGGGGGCCCGACGGTGACTACTACCTGATTGAAATCAATCCCCGCTTTCCTGCCTGGATTTATTTGTCGGCGGGTGTCGGCTGCAATCTGCCCGCCGCCCTCTGCGCTCTGATCATGGGCGAGCCGCCCCCAATATTGCCGCCGCCCCAAGCTGGCACCTTGTTCATCAGGAGCGCAGAGGAAATTATCGTGCCGCTGGTCGCGTTCGAATCGGTGATGCTGACCGGACATGTTTCGGCAACCGGAGGAGCAGCCAAGCCATGAGCGCGAAAAAACCCTGGGCCAAGCCTGTTATCGCACCCCACCGCACAGGGCTGTCGAACAAGTTCGGCGCTGCCCATCGGCAGCAATGGGCGGCAGATATCGAGGGCGTGCCGGTGGCGGATCTTCTCGCCAAGCACGGCTCGCCGCTGTTCGTAATTTCGGAACGCCGCTTGCGCGACAACGCGCGGCGCCTTTACCGTGCCTTTTCCACTCGCTATCCGCGGGTGCGCTTCGCCTGGTCGTACAAGACCAACTACCTGGGGGCCGTCTGCGCGGTGTTCCACCAGGAAGGCGCCTGGGCCGAGGTGGTGTCGGAATTCGAGTACCAGAAGGCCCGCGCCCTCGGGGTACCCGGCGAGCGCATCGTGTTCAACGGCCCTTGCAAGAGCCGCGCGGCGCTGGAGGTCGCCGTCGCCGAAGGGGCATTGGTGCAAATCGATCATCTGGACGAACTGTATGCGCTTGAAGGAGTGGCTCGCGCTGCGGGGCGGCAGGTGCCGGTAGCGCTGCGGCTCAACTTCGATACCGGCTATACAGAGGCCTGGAGCCGCTTCGGCTTCAACCTCGAGAGCGGACAGGCGGTCGAAGCGGTACGCCGCATCACCGCCAGTCCCCATTTGCGCCTGATCGGCCTGCACTCCCACATGGGCACATTTATCCTCGATACCCGTGCCTATGTTGCCCAGATCAACATCCTGTGTGGTTTCATGGAGAAGATCGAACAGGAAACCGGCTGCCTGATCGAGTTCCTCGACATCGGCGGTGGCTTCGCCTCGCAAAATGCCCTGCAGGGCATCCACCTGCCGCCCGAGCAGGCGGCGCCGGCGCCGGAGCAATACGCCGAAGCGATCTGTTCCGCATTGCTGGCCGCTACCCAGGGCCGCGTTCGCGCCGGCAAGCCGCTTCCGGTGCTGGTGCTGGAAACCGGGCGGGCTGCGGTGGATAGCGCCGAGATGCTGGTTTCCAGCGTAGTCGCCAACAAGCGTTTGCCGGATGGCCGCTGCGGCGTGGTGCTCGATGCCGGCGTCAATCTGCTATTCACTGCTTTCTGGTACCACCACGCCGTGATGCCGACGCGTCCGCTCGACGGCCTGGCGGAGGACACCGTGCTCTATGGGCCGCTTTGCATGAACATCGACGTACTGCGGCATTCCGTCATGCTGCCGCCTCTGGATGTAGGCGACAGCCTGGTGTTCAGCCATGTCGGCGCCTACAACAACACGCAGTGGATGCAGTTCATCACCCTGCGTCCGGCGGTGGTGATGATCGGCGAATCGGGCGCCGTGGACGTCGTCCGCGAAGCCGAGACCCTGCAAACCGTCGTGTCTCCGGAGCGGCTCCCGCAAAGACTGACGGCGCTGTTTCCAGGGGGGCTGCCCGATTGAGCAAGCACGCCGTTCCCGGCATTCTCGGCGGCTATGCCGCTGTCGTGTTTGTGGAACATCCCGCCGCGGGCGCACTTTTCTGCGCCGCCACCTTCCTTCATCCAGCGGTTGGGGTGGCAGGCCTGCTGGCCGCGATCATCGGCTGGGGTACGGCCCGCTGGAGCGGGCTGCCTTCTCATCTGCACCGGATCTGCGCCTGCAACGCACTGCTGGTCGGCCTGTCCTTGGGGGCTGTTTATCCGCTTTCGGCAGCCCTGGCCGCATTGGTGGTCACCGCAGCCGCAATGGCTGCCTGGCTCACTGCGGTGCTGGCCGACATGCTCTGGCGCATCGGCCGACTGCCGCCGCTCAGCCTGGCCTTCGTCCTGGTGGCATTTGCCGCCAACTTCGCCGCGCAGGCCAACCTGCATGCGATGGGACTTGCGGCGGGTGGTGCCGATCTCGTCGGGGCACCGTGGGATGGATTTCTGACCGCTCTCGGCTCGGCCTTTTTTTCTCCCTATCCAGCGGTCGGTCTGGCCGTGCTGGCGGGCATACTGCTGTCATCGCGCTACCTCGCCCTGCTCGCCGTGACGGGATATATCTTCGGTCATCTGCTGTTCGTGTTTTGGGCGGGGGACGGGGCGGAACTGATGGGGCGCTGGGGCGGCTTCAACTTCATCCTGACGGCCATGGCGATTGGTGGCGTCTTCGCCGTGCCGAGTGTCGCCTCCTTTCTCGCGGCCATGGTCGGCGTCGCCGTAGCGACGCTGTTTGCTACGGCAGGGTACCGGCTTTTTCTCGACTTCAATCTTCCCAGCCTGGCGTTGCCCTTCGTCCTGTCGACCTTGCTGGCATTGGCCGCATTGCGGATGCGGGTGACGGGCGGAGGCCCCAGCCTGGTCCTGGAACGGCCTGATCTACCGGAAAAGTTGCTGGAGAGGATGCGCCTGGCGCGGGCTCGCGGCGTGGACGGCCGAGCGCTGCCCGTGGCCTTGCCGTTCTTCGGCGAGTGGCAGGTTTCCCAGGGTTTCGATGGCGCCCACACCCACCAGCAAGCATGGCGACACGCCCTGGATTTTGAGGTGAGGGTGGGCGGGCGGGCTTTCCGCGATGCCGGACAGGATGTTGCCGATTACTACTGCTTCGGCCTGCCCGTGCTGTCTCCGGTCGTCGGCCGGGTGGCGGCGTGCCGCGACGACCTGGCGGACAACGCGCCGGGGGAGACCGACCTGCGTCACAACTGGGGCAATTATCTTCTGCTGCACCTGTTCGGCACCCGCTACGTGTTGCTGGCCCACCTGCGCCAGCACAGTCTCAAGGTCCGCGTGGATGAATACGTCAAAGTCGGCCAGGCCGTAGCGGCTTGCGGCAGCTCAGGCCGGTCGCCGGAACCCCATCTGCACCTGCACGTGCAGGACGGCGAAGCGCTCGGCAGCCCGACGCTGCCGTTCTGTCTATCCTGCGTGATCGTCTCCGCTGGCGCCGAACGAAAATTTCATCTCACGTCAGTTCCCCGAACCGGCGATGGCGTCGAGACGCCGGCCAATGAAGGAAAACTGGCGCGAGCCTTACATCTGCCTGCCGGCAAAACCCTGAGCTATCGGGTGCGCTGTGGGGACAGCGTTTGGCAGAACCGTGAGTTGGCTTGCGGCGTTTCTTTGCTGGGGCAACGCTATCTGTCCAGCGATCGTGGCGCCGCCGCCACCTATGAAGAGAATGATTCGCTGCAGGCGTTCTACGACCGGATCGGCGGTCGCGACGAGTTTTTCGATATCTGGCTACTCGCTCTCGGCGTAACGCCTGTCGGCGAAACGGTGCACGTCTGGGAGGATGCGCCTCCAGCACGACTGTTGCCGCTGTCGCTATTGGAGCGCGTTGCCGTCTCCGTCTTCCATCCTGTGGGCGCATCATTGAAGAGTACCTACCAACGCAACTGGGATCAGAAGGCAGGGAGGTGGCGGCAGTCGGGTCAGCATGCCATCGGCCTGGCCGGGCGCGAGATTTCGCTGCGGACCGAAGCCGAAATTGATCCGGTCGGCGGTTGTGCGGTGTTGACGGCCCGGATCGGAAAACGCAACTGGCGAGCGGAATTGCTTGCCAGCGGTCTCGATCCATGACAAGGAGATGGTGATGCGATTGTTGCGGACGGGCATCAGTGCGGCGATGCTTTGTTTCATACTGGCAGCAGCGACCGTGATGGCGCAGGACAAGGTCGATAAGCCGATGCTGCTGAGCGGAGAACACTGGACTTACCGCCGCATGGACTTGTGGAAGAACGAGGAGATCGAGCGTTTCCGCGAGGATTTGCTCGGGGGCGTCGGCGATAGCTTGACCGTGTTGTGGACCATTCTTTCGTCGCAGGACGGGCGACGTCGCAACAGCGTTACCTATGAGTTCCTCGACGCTTCAACCCTGGCGTTTTACGATCCCAAGGCCGAAGGCCGGCACGTGCCACTCCAGTTTCCGCTCTATCCAGGCAAGACGTGGTCGTTTCAGTACACCTACCACCCGCAACTGGCTTCCGATCTCTCGATACAGCAATCGGCAGTGGTCGAAGGTTGGGAAAACGTCACGGTTCCGGCCGGTACCTTTCGTACGCTCAAGGTAGTCCATCACGGCCATTATTTCGCCACTTCGTCGGGGGCCTCTTGGACCGGCCAAATTTATGAAACCTACTGGTACGCTCCTGACGCGAAGCGCGTGGTGAAAATGGAATATCGGGACACCCAGTACGGCGGCTCGACCTGGGACCAGTGGCGCGACGAATTGGTCGACCTGAAGGTTTTTTCCGCAAAATAATGGAGACAATGATGCGCATACTTCTACCCTTCCTGTTTGCTTTCGTCGTATCGACCGCCGCCGCCGCCGATCCCTGGAGCGAATCCTATCGACTCGAAGCCTCGGGCAAATATCTCGATGCCGCGGCGCAGATCGAACCCTTCGTCAAAGCCGGAGAATTCGCCCAGTTGCGCCACGCGTGGCTGCTCTACCTGGGCGGACGCTTCGATGAGTCGGTTGCGGGGTACCAACGTGCCCAGCAGATGAATCCAAATTCGCTCGATGCGCCGCTCGGCCTGACTTTGCCGCTGATGGCGCAATGGAAGTGGAAAGAAGCTGCCGACGTGACTCGAAAAGTGCTGCGATCTGCGCCATGGCACTACGTTGCGAGCGTTCGCCTGCTGGTAATTCTCGAGGCACAAAAGCAATGGAAGCCGATGGCCGAAGAAGCCGCGCGTCTTGCCGAACGCTATCCGTCCGACGCCACCGCATGGGTTTATCTCGCGCGCGGCGAAGCCGCCAGCGGCAAGGCAGAAAAAGCCAAGGACGCATATCGCCGTGTGCTGCAGATCGTTCCCGGGCACATCGAGGCCACCAGCTATATCAATCGCTGACTGCCTTCCGGCTGATCTGTCGCGATCACGTCCTGGAGGAGGCCCACGCCCGGGGCCTTGCCGAAAATCGCCATCCCGCCCGCGCCGGCTTGTACGTCGCCGTCATGGCAACTGCGGTCGGTTACACGCCGCAGGGTGGAGGGATCGAAACAGTTTTAAAATGCACAGATGACCCTACTACTGAGTGCACTTTACAGGTTGCGGCTGGCTGGCCTGCTGCTGCCGGCGCTGTGGGCCCTGGCTGGTTCACCGGCGGCCGCCGGCGAAGTCCTCCGCATCAACACCGGGGTCGGCGCACCCTACATCCAGCCAGACCACAAGGGGTTCCTCGACCTCCTGGTGCCGGAGATCTTCCGCCGCATCGGGATCGACGCCGAAGCCGTCGGCTACGCGGCATCGGAGCGGGCGATGATCAACGCCGACAACGGGGTCGATGACGGCATGGCCATGCGCATCAAGGGTCTGGAGGCAAACTATCCCAACCTGCTGCGGGTCGAGGAAAAGATCATCGACAACGACTTCGTTGCCTACTCGATCCGCCATCGCTTCGCGACCACCGGCTTCGACACCTTGAAGCCCTACCAGGTCGGTTACATCATCGGCTGGAAGGTATTTGAAGCGCCACTCCGTTCGAGTCCCGCGGTGACCTTGGTGCAGGATGCCAACCAGTTATTCACCCTGCTCGAAAACGACCGTGCCGACGTCGTCCTGTTCGAACGCTGGCAGGGTAACTGGATGGTCCGCGAGCGGAAGATCCCCGCCCGGCTGCTGCTGCCGCCGCTGGTGACGACCGAAATGTTCATGTACCTGCACAAGAAGCATGCGCATCTGCTCGGGCGAGTTGCCGAGGCACTGCGCGCGGCCAAGGCCGACGGCAGCTACCGGCGTATTCAGGAGCAGAGTCTGCCGCGACTCGAACGCCGATGACGCTGGAAAGTTTCCTGGGCGGGCACCGCCTGGCAGGCCGCTTGGCCTTCCTGATCGTCCTCGCCAGTTCAGTGATTGCCCTGCTGATCACCGCCGCCCAGCTCTACCTGGAATTCGAGCGCGACGTCCGCTATATCCACGAGCGCTTCACGCAGATCGAGGAAGCCTATCTGCCAAGCATTGTGCAGAACGTCTGGGTGGTCGATCCGGGGCGCCTGCACACACTGCTCGAGGGCATCGACCGGTTGCCGGATTTCGAGTTTGCCGAAGTCCTCGTCGGCGGCAAGTCCTTCGCCAGCAGCGGCATACGCCCGAGCTCGAAGGACCTGATCCGGCAATTTCCGCTGACCTACGAATACCGCGGCCAGACGCTCGACATCGGGCGCCTGGAGGTCGGCGCCTCGCTGGACGGGCCGATCCGGCGCACCTGGGAGCGACTGTGGTTCGTACTATTGCTCAACGCGCTGAAGACGACGCTGGTTGCCGCCCTGATCCTGCTGCTGGTGCGGCGCATGATCACCCAGCCGCTGGAACGCATCACCGATAACGCCCGCCGGCTTGCCGCGGGTGACCTGGCGCGGCCGCTGACGCTGCCGGTGACTCGACTGTCGGCGGGCGATGACGAGATTCATGGACTGGCCGGGAATCTCGACGAGATGCGGCAAAGCCTGATGCAGCGCCAGGCCAGCCTGGAAACCATGAACCGCGAGCTGGAAGCGGCGGTCGAGGATCGGAGCGTCGCGCTGCTGCAGATTCGTCAGGCTCACGATGAAATTCGCCGCCTCAACCAAGATCTTGAAGCGCGGGTGCAGCAGCGCACCGCGCAACTCGAGACGGCCCATGCCGACCTGGAAAGTTTCAGCTACTCGGTCTCCCATGACCTGCGCGCGCCGCTGCGAGCGATCGACGGCTTCGTCGCCATCCTTGCCGAGGACTACGCGCCACGCCTGGACGATGAGGGCCGCCGGCTGCTCAAGGTGGTGAGCGACAATGCCAACAGGATGGGGCGGCTGATCGGCGACATCCTGGCTTTTTCACGCGCAGGCCGTCACGAAATGACGATCGCGCCGATCGACATGACCGCTCTGGTGCGCGAAGTCTGGAAAGGACTGGAGCCCCAGCGCCAGGATCGTCCAGTGGAGTTGCGCCTGGCCGAACTGCCAGGCGCCAGCGGCGACATCGCGGCCTTGCGTCAGGTCTGGCAGAACCTGCTGGCCAATGCCCTGAAGTTCACGCGGGGCCGCACGCCGGCAGTGATCGAGGTCGGCGGCGAGAGTACCGAGTCGGAAGTTCTCTACCATGTGCGGGACAATGGTGCCGGCTTCGATCCGACCTACATCGCGAAGCTCTTCGGCCCGTTTCAGCGTCTGCACGACGCCAGCCAATTCGAGGGCACCGGCATTGGCCTCGCCATCGTCAAGCGCTTCGTCACCATGCATGGCGGCAGGGTTTGGGCCGAGGGCCAGCCGGATGCCGGCGCTTTATTCGGCTTCGCCTTGCCGGCCGTCCGCGATAGTCGGTGCTGATGGGACGGCGGTGTCCGTCCAAAAGTAATATTGCCGCCGGCGGATCAGGTCGGCAGATCGAGAAAAAACCGGCTGCCACCGCCTGCCACCGGTTCGTAGCCGAGGCGTCCGCCCATGGCCGTGGCGAGCCGGTGGCAGATGGCCAGACTGACACCGAAGCCGCTGTGGCTGCGCCGGTCCGTCGCGTCGACCTGGTGGAAAGGTTGGAACAATCGGGGAATGTGTTCGGCCGGTATGCCGGGGCCGCGATCCGTGACGCTGATGCGAATCATGTTGCACTCGGTCACGGCGACCGCGATGACAATGTCCGTGTCGGGCGGCGAGAAACGCTGGGCGTTGTCCACCAGGGAGCGCAGTATCCGGTCCAGCGGCTTGGGGACGGCGCGGACGAAGGTGCCTTGCGGCGCTTCCACCGTTATCGTTGCGCGGACCGGCCTCGCTGTCGCTACATAGAATTCGATTGCCGCGTCGATAAACAGCGGCAATTCAATGTCGATCGGCGTCAGGTCCTGTTGCCAGGCATCGAGCTCCGCGATCTCGAGGATGTCATCGACCACGCGGTTGATCTGTCGGGCGCCGTCGATGGCAATGCCGGTCAGGGTCTCGACGTCGTCACCGGCGGCGATGCTGCCGCGGATCAGTTCGAGCGCGCCGACAATGCTGGTGACGGGGGTGCGCAGTTCGTGGTTGACCAGGCGCACGAAGGTGGCGCGCATTTCCGCCAGCGCAGACTCGATGCCGGCGGACAGATTCAGCTCACTCTCCGCCCAGGCCGCAAGATCGCGCAGGCGCTGCTCATCGTCGGCGCCGAAGCGCCGCGGTACGCGGTCGATCAGGCACAGCGTGCCGAGCTTCCTGCCGCTGAGCGAGCATAAGGGCATGCCGGCGTAAAAGCGGATGGCGCGATCGCCGGTGACCAGGGGGTTATCGGCGAAGCGCAGGTCGGCCAGGGCATCCTCGACGACCAGAGGGTCGGTGCCGAGTATGGCGTGGCCACAAAAGGAGACCGAGCGCGGCGTTTCGCTGGCATCGAGGCCGGTTCTCGACTTGAACCACTGGCGGCGGGCATCGACCAGCGAGATCAGGGCGATCGGCACGCGGAACAGGTCGCGCGCGGTGCGGGTGATGCGATCGAAGCGCTCCTCGGCCGGAGTGTCGAGGATACGCAGTTCCTGCAGCGCGGCAAGCCGCTCCTGCTCGTCGTCGGGTATCGCAGGTTCAATCATGGGCGGGTCCTGTCGCTGCGCAAAGTGTCGGCACGAGTCATTTCTCCCCAGTGCTGCGTGGCGCCGACCATCCAGCGCAGCATTCCTTGCAGACGCCACAAGGCAACCAGTTGACGGTAGCCGAAGTTCTCGGCGATGGCGACCAGAAATAGCCAGGCGAGTTGCCCCTGTTTGGGATACAGGCGGAAAGACATTTCCTCCAGCAGCAAGGCCGTCACCGACAGCAGCATGCCGAAAGTCAGGGCGACGAACATGAAGGTCTGGAAGGCTTGCCAAGAGAACATGCCGAGGATGGTACCGACGATCATCAGCACGTAGCCGAACACCTCGACAATCGGGCCGAGAAGCTCGAAGAGGATGAAGAAGGGAAATGCGAGCCAGCCGACCGGCCCCGAGCGCGGATGGAACAGCAGCCGCCAATTCATCGTCAGGCTCTCGGCCAGGCCCCTCTGCCAGCGCGTGCGCTGACTGCGCAGCACCTTGAGCGTCTCCGGGGCCTCGGTCCAGCAGATCGGGTCGGGAACGTAAGTGATGCGATAGGGGGTGCCGCGCAGGCGGTTGATCCGGTGCAGGCGGACGATCAGCTCCATGTCCTCGCCAACGGTGTCGGTCCGGTAGCCGCCGGCGTCCACCACCTCGCTCTTCCTGAACAGACCGAAAGCGCCGGAGACGATCAGCACGGCGTTGAGCGGCGACCAGCCGAGCCGGCCGAAGAGGAATGCACGCAGATACTCGATGATCTGAAACCGCGCCAGCAAATTCTTCGGCAAACCCACCTCGGCCAGGAAGCCGCCGCTGATCTGGCAGCCGTTGGCGATCCGGATGGTGCCGCCGGTGGCGATCGTGCGCGGGTCTTCGAGGAAGGGCTGCACTACCTTCGACAGCGAATCGCGCTGCAGGATCGAATCGGCATCGACGGCGCAGAACAGCGGATAGCGCGAGGCGTTGATGCCGGCGTTGAGGGCGTCCGCCTTGCCGCCGTTGGCCTTGTCGATGACACGCAGATTGGCGTGGCGCGTCGAGCGGTAGATGGCTCTTATCTCCCGGCAGGGCACGCGGCGCCGGTAGGCTTCGGGATACGGCTGCAAGGCGAATTCGCGGCTGAGCTCCGCCAGCGTGCCATCCTTCGAGCCGTCGTTGATGACGACGATCTCGAATTCGGGATAGTCGAGCTGGAGCAGCGAGCGCACCGAAGCGGCAATCGTCGCTTCCTCGTTGTAGGCCGGTACCAGCAAGCTGATGGGCGGATCGAAACCGGTATGGGCTTGCGCCAGATGATCGAGGCTGTGGCGGTCTATATAGCGTTTCAGGCTGACCAGCGAGAGCAGATTGAGAGCGATGTAGCCGCCGTTGAGCAGGATGAAGTAGGACAGGAAGAACCACTCCAGCGACGCCAGCCATTCGTTCGCTGGGATCATCCAGAGCCCGGTGTTCATGCCTCGACTCCGGGAGCCGTTTCTGCCAGAACCTGCCTCAGCATGTCGGCCGCGAAACGGTCGCCAAGTTGCGTGCACAGATCCGTCAATTGCCGGCGCGAGACGAAAGGCAGTTGCACCAAGGCCATGCCGGCGCGGTAGCGTACCCACCATTCGGGATCGCCAAGCATGGCCTGCAGCCGCAGGCGGTCTTCCGCGGCACCTATGCGGCCAAGGGCGGCGGCAGCCTGGGCGCGGACGATCCACTGCGGGTGAGTGGCAAGCGAGCGTACCGGGTCGACGGCGCGCGGGTCACTGCAGGCCTTGAGCGCGGCAACGATGACCTCGGTGGGTTGGTCGGCGCGCAGCAGCGGGGCCACTATCGGCCAGGTATCGCCAAGGTGCGCGGTCTCCAGCAGGCTCAGCAGGCGCGGCGCACCCTGTGGCGTTACCGCATGCAGCGCAATCATCATTGCCGGCGAGAGGACTTCCGGCGGCACCTCGCCGAGCATGGCGGCGACCTTTACCAGCGGCCAGTCCTCGCGGCGTATCAGTCCGTCCAGCAGGATCGGAACGGCATGAGCGGGATTGATCTGCAACAGGCTGCGCGCCGCCAGCAGCGAGAGCACCGGCCGCGGGTTGGCGGCAAGTGCCACCAACTGATCCCAGGCAGCGACGGATTGCATGCGTCCGAGCGCAACCACGGCCAGCTGCTCCAGACGGACATTTCTTCGCGTCAGCAACTTGCGCGCCGTGCTCTCGAGCTGGAGATCCAGGGCCAGTTGGCGGAGCCGCCGGCGGGACTCGCCGCGAATCGACTCGGTGAACTGGATCCAGGCCAGCATGATGATTTCACGATCACGACCGTAGATGCGCGGCGCCTCGAACGGGAGGCCCTCGACGGCATGGAAGAACACCGGATACCAGCGTTCCGCCAGGTCGTGTTCCAGCCGTTCGCGCCGGTCTATCGTGTAACGCAGGACTGCGATCGCGACCAGCAGAACGATGGTCAGCGCGAACACCACCGACCCGCTGTAGAGCATGAACCGGAGCAGCGGATCAGAAGGCGTGGCGTAGCCCAAGGCGTACCCCGCTGCGCGTGTAGAAATCTCCCTGCCGCAGGCTCCCCGCATCCCAGATGAGTGCCCAGTCGGACGCGATGCCATGGCGGCCGGAAAGCGACACACCGCTCACCTGCGAAGTGAGGAAGGCCCCATTGGGGCCGTACTCGGTTTCGCGCCCCTGTACCAGGGTCAGGCCGACCCAGTCCCGGTCGCCGTAGTAATGCGCCCACTGCAAGCGATGGCTGGGAGACAGACCGTTGCCGTCGGGGCCGCCTTCATAGAGCGTGTAGCTGAAGCGCTCCGCCCCGATATAGCGGTCGACGCTGAAATTGAGAACCTGACTCTGGCCGGTGTCGTAAACCGAGCGCCGCCAGCCTGCCCCCAGCAGCCAGCCTGAGGCGGGCCGGAACTCCAGTTGCAGCATGCCGTAGCGCGCGGCCAGCACGCGGTGGGTGTCGCTGAAGCCGGCTTCGAGCTGGAGTTGCGCATCGGCATTGAGCGGCAGTACGCCGCCGAAATGCGCTTCGCGATCCTGGAGGGCATAGCGCTCCGTTTCGCGCAGTCCGGCATAGAGGGTCTTGCGGTCGGGGCCGTGCCATTCGCCGACCAGATAGCGGCTGCGCCAGGCGGGCAGTCCGCGCGACAGCGCTTCATCGGAAAAACCGGCCTCCCATTCGTACCGGTCTGCGGCGGCGGCCGCCGGCGCCGTCGGCGCGGTGCCCGGCGCAGGCTGCGGGGAGCCATCGAGCCGGGCATCGGTCCACTCGCTTTGCGGAAAGCGCCTGCGCGCTTCGTCGCGTATGACCCGCGCCTGGCGCATCCGGTCCGCGTCGCCGAGTGCCAGCAGGGCCTCGATCTGGGTGCGCCAGACCTCCTCGTAGGTCGGCGCCAGGAGCCGTGCCTTGCGCAGCAGCGGCAGGGACATCTCGGGCGCACCGCGCCAGAGGTGCGCCTGGGCCGATCCAAGCAGGAAATCGACGTTGTCCGGGCGAGCCTCGAGCAGGCGGGTGTACTCGGCCAGCGCTTCGGTGTGGCGGTTCTGCCAACTGAGCACGCGGGCGAGCTGTAAACGCGCATCGAGATCGCCGGGCTTTTCGGCCAGTTGCTGGCGCATGCGCTGCTCAAGGGCGGCATGGTCCTCGGCGGCCACCGCAGACAGGGCCGCCAGGCAGAGTATGGCGGCGATCAGCAGGACCGCTTTCACGGCCGGCCGCGCAGGAGGCGACGCAGCCGCGCTTTGAGTTCGTCGGGCTGGAACGGTTTCACCATGTAATCGTCGGCGCCCGCGTCGAGCGCGCGCGCTATGTCACGTTCGCTGCCCTTCGACGACAGCATCAGTATCGGCAGCTGCTCCCATCCCGGCTGGGCGCGGATGCTGGCGATCAGTTCGAAACCATCGACATAGGGCAGCATGACGTCGAGCAGCACCACTGCCGGCGGCGCCATGACCGCAATCAGTCGCTGCGCTTCGCGACCGTCGCCCGCGTGCTCGACGCGGAAGCCCTCGCGCTCGAGGATAAAGCGCAACAGTTTGGCAATCGACTCTGCATCTTCGACGACCAGCGCCGTCAGCACCGGATCGGCTCGGGTGTCGGGCGGCGGGGCAGGGTCGGCTTCAGACATGGCGCAATTTTGGGCGGATTGTCGAACGTCCCGTTCCCGGCTCGATGGCCCCTGATCAGTGCCCGTGTCTGCCGTTGGCTTTCGCCGGCAGTGCCTCTGCGGCGGCCGCTTCGGGATAGCGGATTATCTCGATCTGTTCGTCGGCTTCGAGCCAGAATTCACCGTGCGGTCCCTTCAGGTTTCCCGTGATCAACAGGATCAGGCCGTCCTCCGTGCGCACTTCGGTGACGGTTTCCCAGGCGAAGGTGGGATGGGTGTTGGTTCCGGTGCCGTTGTAGATGTGGTCGTTTAGCCGCACCTCCGACGCCGCGACGATAATCCTGTTGGTCATGACCGGTTCTCCCCGTTTCTGCGCATCCGAGCAGAAATCATAACGCACTGGCGATCCAGCGCCGACTTTCGGGTTTCCTGCTATTGTTCCGCCATCCGTGCGGACCTTGCGTAATTGGAAGCGAGGCACCGTGACACAGAGGCCGGAAAGGCTGCCGGGAACCATGCAGAGAAACTCCGCTCGTGCTTGATGCAAACACCATCGCCCTGCTGAATCAGCTCGGGGTCGACGCCGCTGACATCGAGTCGTTGCTGTGGAGCGCGCTGCTGCTCACCGGCCTGACCATCGTAACGGCCATTCCAACGGCAATAATTGCCAGGCGCAAGGGGCGGTCGCGGGGGCTCTGGCTATTGTTCGCCCTGTCGATTCCAGTGGTCCCGCTGCTGCTGATCTGGCTGCTGCCGTCGGTGCCTGCCGACCGGCCGCCCTTGCAAGGGAACAAAGAATGAGCCATGTGAAGTCTCGTGAAGTTGTGCTCGCCATCAAGATGACAGATGAACTGCTCAAGGCACTCGACACCTTGCGCGATGCCTGGCGGCTGGATGCGAGTTCGGTGCCGCGCGGCTTGTCCTGTTCGCAGTCGAAGGAAGGCCAGTTTGTTCTGGTGGCCGCCGAATCGGCCTTTGTCACGCTGCCGGGTGCCTGCGTCATCAAGGGACTCGGCGCGATCGAAATGATCGGTGAGGAGCCGATGTTCGAGGAGGCGGCGAGTTCGAAGACGCTGGTGCTGAGGGATACGCCAGATGGCTGGAAGTTCTCCGTCAAGTTTGTTCCGCCCATAGTTCGCGAACGAAACAACAAGTGAACCGGCGTTGACTTTGCAGGCGTGAAAGCGCGGCGTTCAGGCCGCGTGCGTTGACGTCGCGGTCGAGTGCCTGAAGCGCTTGCGATACTCGCGCGGGCCGCTTCCCGTCCAGCCGGCGAAGGCGCGATAGAAGGCGGCGGCGTCGGCGAAGCCGAGGTCGGCGCCGATGCGGCTCAGGGGCCGCGCGGTCTTGGTCAGCCAGTCGGTGGCGAGGTCGCGGCGCAGGCCGTCTTTGATGGCGCGAAAGCTGGTGCCTTCGTCTTCCAGTCGGCGGTGCAGCGTGCGCGGCGAGAGGAACAGGCGGCGCGCCAGTACCGGCAGCGCCAGGTGTTCCGGCAGGGCGGCGCGCAAGTGCTCGCGGACGCGCAGGCTGAGGGCGCGGTCGCGGCGGTAGAGCGTGGTGATGCTGGCTGGCGCGTCGGCGAGGAAAACCCGCAGCGCGGCTTCGTCGCGCCGCACCGGCAGGTCCAGCCACTCGACGGGGAAGCGGGCTTCGAGGCGCGGTGCGTCGAAGGTGTAGCGCGGGGCGAAGACCAGTTCGTAGTCGGCCGCGTGCAGGGGCGGCGGATAGGGGAAGGAGACTTCGTCGAGCGGCAGCGGGTGGGCCACCAGCCACGCCGCGAAACCGTGGATCATGCGCAGCAGCCATTCGTAGGCGAACACGCGACCCGCCGGGCCGACCGGCAGCGCCTGCTCCTCGCTGATGACGATGACGGCGGCGCGCCCGCCCTTTTCCACTTCCACCGCCAGATCGTCGAGCACCACATGCAAATAGCGCGCGATCCTTTCCAGAGCCTGTTCCAGCGTCGCCGCCGAGAGTGCAGCACGGCAGAGGAACTCGAAGCTGCCGCGGCGCAGCGGTCGCGAGAAAAGCGCAAAGCCCTCGTCGTCGAGGCTCTCGTTGATCAGGCGGTAGAGCGTGGCATATCGCGCGACGGGAATCCGAGCCGTGCGGTCATGTAGCAGATGAGTGGCAATTTCTGCATGTTCGAGCAGGCTCTCGGGCGCCAGTCCGGCCCGCGCAACCCCTGACAAAATGCCGCTGACAAAGCCGATGGCGACCGTCGAAGGGCTTCCGGTGGATTTGCGCGAAGGGCTGGGTTGGGTGACCATAATGGCGGATTATGCATAGTTCTAGTCGTTTTGTGTCATGGCAGCGTTGCTGCGCATTGCCTATGATGCAAACACTGTCGCGTATCCGGGAGCCGCTGCCATGACCGATCTCAGCATTGCCGCCAAACTTGTGCCCTACAAGCCGAAGCACAAAGTGCGTTTCGTCACCGCCACCTCTTTGTTCGACGGCCATGACGCCTCGATCAACATCATGCGGCGCATCCTGCAATCTTCCGGGGTCGAGGTGATTCATCTCGGCCACAACCGTTCCGTCGAGGAAATCGTCAACGCGGCCCTGCAGGAGGATGCGCAGGGCATCGCCGTGTCGTCGTATCAGGGCGGCCACCTCGAGTTCTTCAAGTACATGATCGACCTGCTGAAGCAGCGTGGCGGCGCGAGCATCAAGGTTTTCGGCGGCGGCGGCGGCGTGATCGTCCCGGCCGAGATGCAAGAACTGCACGACTACGGCGTGGCCCATCTTTACTCGGTGCAGGACGGGCAGAAGATGGGCCTGCAGGGCATGATCAACGACATGGTGGCGCGTTGCGACATCGACATCACTAAGCGCGCGCCGCAGGACCTCAAGGCACTGGAAGCCGAAGATCGCGGCGAGCGTCTGCGCAATCTGGCGCAGATCATCACCGCGCTGGAAAACGGTGCGTGGCCGGCCAAGGCGAAGCAGGCACTGCTGGAAAAGGCTGCCGCCGTGTCGTCGGCGCCGACTCTCGGCATCACCGGCACCGGTGGCGCGGGCAAGAGCTCGCTGACCGACGAGCTGATCCGCCGCTTCCGCCTCGACCAGGACGACAGCCAGAAGATCGCCGTGATCTCGATCGATCCCTCGCGCAAGCGCACCGGCGGGGCGCTGCTGGGCGATCGTATCCGCATGAATGCGATCCAGCATCCGAACATCTACATGCGT
Source organism: Sulfuritalea sp. (assembly GCA_023229685.1). GTDB lineage: Bacteria > Pseudomonadota > Gammaproteobacteria > Burkholderiales > Rhodocyclaceae > Sulfuritalea. The sequence continues at coordinate 299,826 of JALNYT010000003.1, read as the reverse complement.
TCGCTGGCCACGCGCGACACCGGCAGCGAAGTCTCCAAGGCGCTGCCCGACGTGATCGCCGCGTGCAAGGTGGCCGGGTTCGATTTCATCGTGGTCGAAACCTCGGGCATCGGGCAGGGCGATGCCGCCATCGTGCCGCTGGTCGATGTCTCGCTGTATGTGATGACGCCCGAGTTCGGTGCTGCCTCGCAGCTGGAAAAGATCGACATGCTGGATTTCGCCGATTTCGTCGCGATCAACAAGTTCGACCGCAAGGGCGCCGAGGACGCGCTGCGCGACGTGCGCAAGCAGTACCAGCGCAACAGAGAAAGATTCGGCGAGCGCACTGAAGAAATGCCGGTGTTCGGCACCATGGCGGCGCGCTTCAACGACGACGGGGTCACCGCGCTGTATCAGGCGCTGGTGCCGCGCCTCGCCGCGCGCGGGCTCAAGTTTCGCAAGGCCGTGCTGCCGGTGGCGAACGTCAAGCACTCTTCTGCCGGGCGCGCCATCGTCCCGGCGGACCGGGTGCGCTATCTGGCCGAAATTGCCGATGCCCTGCGCGGCTATCACCGCCAGGTGGCGGAACAGTCGACGCTGGCGCGCGAACGGCAGTCGCTGAAGACCGCCAAGGCGATCTTCGAGGCCTGCGCCAAGCAAGCCGGAGATTTCGACGAGCTCATCGCCTGGAAGGACGGCCAGTTGACGCCCCACGCGCGCAAGCTGTTGGCGATGTGGCCGGACATGAAGAAGGCCTATGCCGGCGACGAGTACGTGGTGAAGATCCGCGACAAGGAAATCCGCACCAACCTGATTTTCGAGACGATGTCCGGCACCAAGATCCGCAAGGTGGCGCTGCCGCGCTTCGATGACGAGGGCGAACTGCTCAAGTTCCTCATGCGCGAGAACGTCCCCGGTTCCTTCCCCTACACCGCCGGCGTGTTCGCCTTCAAGCGCGAGAACGAGGATCCGACGCGCATGTTCGCCGGCGAGGGCGATGCCTTCCGCACCAACAAGCGCTTCCTCAAGGTCTCCGAAGGCATGCCGGCCAAGCGCCTGTCGACGGCCTTCGATTCGGTGACGCTGTATGGCTGCGATCCGGACCGCCGCCCGGACATCTACGGCAAGATCGGCAACTCGGGCGTTTCGATCGCCACGCTGGACGACCTCAAGGTGCTGTATTCGGGCTTCGACCTGTGCGATCCGGCGACCTCGGTGTCGATGACCATCAACGGCCCGGCGCCGATGATCCTGGCCATGTTCCTCAATGCCGCGGTCGACCAGCAGGTCGAGAAGTTCCGCGCGCAGAACGGCCGCGAGGCGACCGAAGACGAGGCCGAAAAGATTCGCGAATGGACGCTGTCATCGGTGCGTGGCACGGTGCAGGCCGACATTCTCAAGGAAGACCAGGGCCAGAACACCTGCATCTTTTCGACCGAGTTCGCGCTGAAGATGATGGGCGACATCCAGGAGTATTTCGTCCGCAACCAGATCCGCAATTTCTACTCGGTGTCGATTTCCGGCTACCACATCGCCGAGGCCGGCGCCAACCCGATCTCGCAACTGGCCTTCACGCTGGCCAACGGTTTCACCTACGTCGAGACCTATCTGGCGCGCGGCATGCGCATCGACGATTTTGCCGGCAACCTGTCCTTCTTCTTCAGCAACGGCATGGACCCGGAATATTCGGTGATCGGCCGCGTCGCCCGCCGCATCTGGGCCGTGGCGATGAAGAACCGCTACGGCGCCAACGAGCGTTCGCAAAAGTTGAAATACCACATCCAGACTTCCGGTCGCTCGCTGCATGCGCAGGAAATGGACTTCAATGACATCCGCACCACGCTGCAGGCGCTGATCGCCATCTACGACAACTGCAACTCGCTCCACACCAACGCCTACGACGAGGCCATCACGACGCCGACCGAGGAAAGCGTGCGCCGCGCCATGGCGATCCAGCTCATCATCAATCGCGAATGGGGCGTGGCGAAGAACGAGAATCCGAACCAGGGCGCCTTCATCATCGAGGAGCTGACGGATCTCGTCGAGGAGGCCGTGCTCAAGGAATTCGAAGCCATCGCCTCGCGCGGCGGCGTCCTCGGCGCCATGGAGACCGGCTACCAGCGCGGCAAGATCCAGGAAGAGTCGATGCACTACGAGCACAAGAAGCACGACGGCTCCTTCCCCATCATCGGCGTCAATACCTTTCTCAATCCGCACGGCTCGGGTGTCGCCACGGAGATCGAGTTGGCGCGTTCGACCGAGGATGAAAAGCAGTCGCAGCTGACCCGTCTCAAGGACTTCCAGACGCGCAACGCCGGCCAGTCGGATGCGTGCATCGCCAGGCTGAGGCAGGCCGTGATCGACAACCAGAACGTGTTCGAGGTGATGATGGACGCGGTGCGCTGCTGCTCGCTCGGACAGATTTCAAATGCTTTATACGAAGTCGGCGGCCAATACCGCCGCAGCATGTAACCAACTAAGGAGCAGCAGCAATGACGATCAAGACCGTCGGCATCATCGGCGCGGGCACCATGGGCAATGGCATCGCGCAGGCCTGCGCGGTAGCAGGCATCGATGCGGTGATGCTGGACATCAACGAGGCGGCGGTGCAAAAGGGCATCGCCACTATATCCGGTAGCCTCGACCGGCTGGTCAAGAAGGAAAAGATGACGGCCGAACAGAAGGCAGCGGCGATGGCGCGCATCAAGGCGACGACGCAGATGGCCGACATGAAGGGCGTCGATATCGTGATCGAGGCGGCGACCGAGAACGAAGGCCTGAAGCTGCGGATACTCAAGGAAGCCGAAGCCGTGATTGGCGCCGGGACGATTATCGCCAGCAATACCTCGTCGATTTCGATTACCCAGCTTGCCGCCGCGACGGGACGCCCGGGCAAGTTCATCGGCATGCACTTCTTCAACCCGGTGCCGATGATGGCGCTGGTCGAACTGATTCGCGGTCTGCAGACCACGGACGAGACGCATGCCAAAGTCGAAGCGCTGGCCAAGGCACTGGGCAAGACGCCGATCACGGTGAAGAACAATCCCGGCTTCGTGGTGAATCGCATCCTCTGCCCGATGATCAACGAAGCGATCTTCGTCTACGCCGAAGGTTTGGCGAGCGCGGAGGAGATCGACGATGGCATGAAGCTCGGCTGCAACCATCCGATCGGTCCGCTGGCGCTGGCCGACATGATCGGCCTCGATACCATGCTGGCGGTGATGATGGTGTTCTACGAAGGCTTCAACGATTCCAAGTACCGTCCGGCGCCGCTGCTGAAGGAAATGGTCGCTGCCGGTTATCTGGGGCGCAAGAGCGGGCGCGGGTTTTACACCTACTGATTGGGTGACAGTCGGCGCTGACTCGCTCTGCGTACCTGGGATTCCGCTTCGCGGGCAGGTAACGGCGATGCCGTCCCGTTTTCGTTTCTAGCCGCCGAAGCGGCGCAGGCCGTCGAGATCGTGGACGGTGATCCTGCCGTATTCGTTGGTGAGCAGGCCCGCCTCCTCCAGCGACCGCAGGGCACGGTTGACGCGCTGGCGGGAGACGCCGGCCAGACGGCCGACTTCTTCCTGCGAGATGGCGATGCGGGCTTCGATCTCCGGTTGCAGTACCGGATGGAAGAGGGCGGCCATGGTACGCGCGACGCGCGCATCCACATTCAGCAACCGTTCCGATTCGAGCAGGCCGATGAACAGGCCCAGCCGCTCGTTGATCTGGTTGATGATGAAGCGGTTGAAGGCGATGCTGTGATCCAGCATCCAGTGGAAGGTTTCGCGCCGCATGCAGGCGACGCGCGTATCGCGCAGGGCGGCCACGTCATAGCGGCGCGGCTCGTCCTTGAGCATCGAGCCTTCGCCAAACCAGCCGCCGGCGGCGATGCCGGTGAAACTGGCGGTCTTGCCCGTGGCCCAGTCGCTGGACATCTTGACCAGACCCTCGATGACGCCGTGCCAATGGTCGACCGGCTCGCCTTTGCTGCAGACATAACCCCCGGCTGATACGACGCGTTCGGTCGTGCCTTCGCGCGCTCTCGCGAAGTCTTCAGCCGACATCGCCTGCGCCCAGCTTGTGCGGCGCAGCATGTCTTCGAGCGAAATTGCGGTATTTTTGGAATTGTCAGTCACGCGACAATTATAGGCAGGAGAATGCCTTAAACTAATTTTTCGTAACGGAACATCATGGCCGTAGCGGACAAGTCGCGGGACAAGCGAATACGCATCGGTAGCACCGGAGGAGGCATAACAGTATGGCTGTATCCGAATCGGAGCGGACTTCAAACTCGCTCGATACTTTTCCCCGTCTGCTGTTGAATCACGCAGCGACACGCGGAGCTCGTCCGGCGACACGCGAGAAATATCTCGGCATCTGGCAAACCTGGAACTGGAGCCAGGTCGCCGCGGAAGTCCGTGCCATGGCATGCGGCCTGGCCGAACTGGGCTTCAAGCGCGGCGACAACTTGGCCATCATCGGCGACAACCGCCCCCGCCTCTACTGGGCGATGTGCGCGGCGCAAATGCTGGGCGGCGTGCCGGTGCCCCTGTATCAGGATGCCGTGGCGGCGGAGATGGTCTTCGTGCTGACCGATGGCGAGATCCGGTTTGCCATCGTCGAAGACCAGGAGCAGGTCGACAAGATGCTCGAAATCAAGGATCAGTGTCCCAGCCTGCAGCACGTCCTGTACGATGATCCGCGCGGCATGCGCCACTACACCCAGACCTTCCTGCAGGGACTCGATGAAGTGATGGCCATGGGGCGCATCCATGACAAGAACCAGCCGGACTTCATCCCCAGGGAAGTTGCCGCGGGACGCACCGAAGATGTCGCGGTCATGCTCTACACCTCGGGCACCACGGGCAAGCCGAAGGGCGTTTGCCAGACCCACGAGACCTTCATTGCCGCGGCAACCAGCGGTGTCGATTTCGATCATCTCACCGAGCAGGAAGACATTCTTTCCTACCTGCCGATGGCCTGGGTCGGCGATCACCTGTTCTCCTATGCGCAGGCCATGGTGGCCGGCTTCACCATCAACTGCCCGGAATCCGGCGACACGGTGATGACCGATCTGCGCGAGATTGGGCCGACCTACTACTTCGCCCCGCCGCGGGTGTTCGAGAACCTGCTGACCACGGTGATGATCCGCATGGAAGATGCAGGCGCCGTGAAGCGCAACATGTTCCATTACTTCATGGCCGTGGCCAAGCGCTGCGGTTCGGATATGCTCGACGGCAAGCCTGGTATTTCTACCCTGGACCGCCTGCTCTACGCTCTCGGCAATGTGCTGATCTACGGGCCGTTGCGCAACGTGCTCGGCATGAGCCGCATCCGCGTCGCCTACACGGCGGGCGCCGCCATTGGCCCCGACCTGTTCCGCTTCTATCGTTCGATCGGCGTGAACCTCAAGCAGCTTTATGGTGCCACCGAGACCTGCGCCGCGGTCTGCCTGCAGCCGGATCGGGAGATCAAGTTCGACAGCGTCGGCAAGCCGGTGCCGGGGGTCGAGGTCAGGATTGCCGATAGCGGCGAAGTGCTGGTGCGCGGTAAGTTGCTGCTCAAGGAGTACTACAAGCGTCCGGATGCGACGGCGGAAGCGATCGACGCCGAAGGATGGTTTCACACCGGCGACGCCGGCTTTTTCGACGAGGATGGCCATCTCAAGATCATCGACCGGGCCAAGGACGTCGGCAAACTCTCCAACGGCGCCATATTCGCCCCGAACTACATCGAGAACAAACTCAAGTTCTTCCAGTACATCAAGGAGGCGGTCTGCTTCGGTCACGACCGCGACATGGTCTGCGCCTTCGTCAACATCGACATGGGTGCGGTCGGCAACTGGGCGGAACGGCGCGGCCTACCCTATTCCGGCTATACCGACCTGGCCGGCAAGGCCGACGTCCTCGACCTGATTCGTCAGTGCGTGGAGCAGGTCAATGCCGACCTGTCGCACGATGCGATGGTCGCCGACACGCAGATTCATCGCTTCATGGTGCTGCACAAGGAACTCGACCCGGATGACGATGAACTCACCCGCACCCGGAAAGTGCGACGCGGCTTTGTTGCCGAAAAGTATGGCGTGCTGATCGACGCCCTGTATTCAGGCAAGACCTCGCAGTTCATCGAAACCCAGGTCAAGTTCGAGGACGGTCGTACCGGCATGGTGGCGGCTGACCTAAAAATCTGCGAAGTAAAGACCTTCCCCGCCAGCTTCAAGAAAGCGGCATAGACCAGCAGCAGCGGACACGGCGAACGACTTATGATTGACTGGACCCATTCGGAACGCATCACTTTTCACGACGCCATTGCGACGATGGAGGTGGATTTTTCCGGCCTGACCTTTGCCGACGTGGCCCAGGTCGATGCGTTTTATGATGCCGTGCAAAGTCGTCTGGCCGAGACCGGTCGGCGCTGGTTCTTCCTGGTGGTCTATACCGATTGCGTGATTACGCCGGAAGCCTGGCGGCGCTTCGCCGAGCGCGGCAAGACCACCAACGTCGACCACAGCCTGGGCAGCGTCCGCGTCGATGCGACCGCCCACACCCGGGATGCGATTCGGGAAAGCGCCGGGCGCGAATCTTTCCGGGCGAACATCTACAACACGCGCGACCAGGCCTTGCTGGCGCTCGGCGAGATGCGCAAGCGCCAGCGCGAAACACACGGCGCGGCGGACGAGACTTTCCTGCGCGTCGAGAATGTCACCCTGCGCTTCGGCGGCGTCAAGGCCATCACCGACGTCAGCTTCGAGGTCAAGCGCGGCGAGATCTCGTCCATCATCGGCCCGAACGGCGCCGGCAAGAGTTCCATGCTGAATGTCATCAACGGCGTTTACCATCCGCAGGAGGGCACCATCACCTTCCTCGGCAACGTGCGCCGCCAGATGCGTCCCCACGACGCCGCCTTGCAGGGCATCGCCCGCACCTTCCAGAACATAGCGCTGTTCAAGGGCATGAGCGTGCTTGACAACATCATGACCGGGCGCAATCTGAAGATGAAGGCGAACATGCTGCAGCAGGCATTCTGGTTGGGGCCGGCGCAGCGCGAGGAACTCGAGCACCGGCTCAAGGTCGAGGAGATCATCGACTTTCTGGAGATCCAGCATATTCGCAAGACCCCGGTCGGGCGCCTGCCTTACGGTTTGCAAAAGCGCGTCGACCTGGCGCGGGCGCTGGCGATGGAGCCGCAGCTTCTGCTGCTCGACGAACCCATGGCCGGCATGAACGTCGAGGAGAAACAGGACATGTGCCGCTTCATCCTCGACCTCAACGACCAGTTCGGCACCACCGTCCTGCTCATCGAGCACGACATGGGCGTGGTGATGGACCTCTCCGACTTTGTCGTCGTGCTGGATCACGGCGAAAAGATCGCCGAAGGCACGGCCGACGAGGTCCGCGCCGACCCTGTCGTCATCAGCGCCTATCTCGGCGCCAGCCATTAAGTTCCGAGGACCCTGAACGATGAGCTTCTTTCTGGAAACCCTGCTCGGCGGTCTCATGAGCGGCATGCTTTATTCCCTGGTGGCCCTGGGCTTCGTGCTGATCTACAAGGCCTCCGGCGTATTCAATTTCGCCCAGGGCGCGATGGTGCTGTTTGCCGCCTTGTCCATGGCGCGCTTTTCGGAGTGGATTCCGCTCTGGCTGGGGATGGAAGACAACCTGTTCCTGGCCAACCTGCTGGCCATTGCCGTGTCCGTGGTGGTGATGTTTGCCGTGGCCTGGCTGATCGAGCGGCTGGTCTTGCGCCACTTGGTCAACCAGGAAGGCGCGACGCTGCTCATGGCTACGCTGGGCATCGGCTACTTCCTTGACGGCATCGGTCAGACCGTCTTCGGCAGCGACATCTACAAGATCGATGTCGGCATGCCGAAAGAGCCGGTGACGGTGCTGGAGAGTGTTTTCGAAGGCGGCATCCTGATCAACAAGGAAGACTTCGTTGCCGCCTTCATTGCCGCCATGCTGGTGCTGGCCCTGACCATCTTTTTTCAGAAGACGGCCACCGGGCGCGCGCTGCGTGCCGTGGCGGATGACCACCAGGCGGCACAGTCGATCGGGATTCCGCTGGGCAGGATCTGGGTGATCGTCTGGTGTGTGGCGGGGATCACGGCGCTGGTGGCGGGCATCATCTGGGGTTCCAAGCTGGGCGCACAGTTTTCGCTGTCGACCGTGGCCTTGCGTGCCTTGCCGGTGGTTATTCTCGGCGGCCTGACCTCGGTCCCCGGGGCGATCATCGGCGGCCTGATCATCGGCGTCGGCGAAAAACTGTCCGAGGTTTTTCTGGGCCCCTATGTGGGTGGCGGCATCGAGATCTGGTTCGCCTACATGTTGGCTCTGGTGTTCCTGCTGTTCAGACCGCAAGGGCTGTTCGGCGAGAAGATTATTGATCGGGTATGAACATGATCAATAATTTTTCAGTGCAGGCTAACGTGCGCAGCACGTTAAGCGTAGCGGCCGGAACTAGAACAAAATTTGATCGCGTCTGATACGAGGGACAACGGATGTTCTATAGAGAAAATGGTCAGTTCAAGACCACGTACCAATCGGATCAGCAGATATTCGCCATTCCGCAGGATCGCTGGGCGATTCTCGCTATCGTCGCCGTTGCCTTCATCGGGGTTCCGCTGCTGGTCGATGAGTACCTGCTGCGCGCCATTCTGATCCCCTTTCTGATCCTGTCCTTGGCAGCGCTGGGCGTGAATATCCTGGTCGGCTATTGCGGACAGATCACGCTGGGGGCTGGAGCCTCGATGGCGGTAGGCGCCTATGCGGCCTACAATTTTTTGATCCGGGTTGACGGCATGCCGGCACTCGCGGCGATTCTGCTCGGCGGTTTGGCCGCTGCCTTGGCAGGCATCGTGTTCGGCGCGCCGAGTTTGCGTGTACGCGGACTGTATCTTGCGGTCGCGACTCTGGCCGCGCAGTTCTTCTGGGACTGGGCCTTCCTGCGCATCAAGTGGTTTACCAATAATGCGTCATCCGGTTCGGTTTCAGTGGCGGACATCAACCTGCTGGGCTGGACCATCAGTACGCCGACCGACAAGTATCTTTTTTGTCTGGGCATTCTGGTCGTCTTCAGCCTGATGGCGAAAAACCTGGTGCGTGGCAGCATCGGCCGGCAGTGGATGGCGATTCGCGACATGGACGTAGCGGCCACGGTGATCGGCATCCGTCCGATGTATGCCAAGCTCAGCGCCTTCGCCGTCAGTTCGTTTTACGTCGGCGTGGCCGGCGCCTTGTGGGGCTTCGTCCATCTCGGTTCATGGGAGCCGGCGGCATTCTCGATCGACCGCTCGTTTCAGTTGCTGTTCATGGTCATCATCGGCGGCATGGGTGCGATTTCGGGAAGCTTTTTCGGGGCGGCTTTCATCGTGGTCCTGCCCACCTTTCTCAACCAGGTGCTGGGTTTGCTGGGGGGCTTGTTCGGGTTGGAGGTATCGGTGGCGCTGGTATCGCACATCGAGGTGACGGTCTTCGGTGCACTGATCGTCTTCTTCCTGATCGTCGAGCCCCACGGCATCGCACGTCTTTGGTCAACCGGCAGGGAGAAGTTGCGATTGTGGCCTTTCCCCCATTAAGAGGCAGGAACGCGCTCGGCGGGCAGGATTGCCGGACGTCGCAGATCGGGTTTTTTGCACGCGTAACACTAAACCATCCAAGGAGGAGCAAAGATATGAAACTACACAAACTCGCTGGTATCGCCGCGGCGATTGGCTTGCTGGCCACACCTGCGGCTTTCGCTCAGGCGCCCAAGGCGGCGGCCAAGGCTCCGGCCAAGGCCGAAGCCAAGGAGCAGTTCTTCCCGGCACTGCCTTACCGTACCGGTCCATATGCCCCCAACGGTGTACCTTGGGCCAACGGCTTTGTCGATTACCTCAAGCTCACCAATGCGCGCGGCGGCATCAATGGCGTCAAGGTGGTCTGGGAGGAATGCGAAACCGCGTATGCCACCGACCGCGGTGTCGAGTGCTACGAGCGTCTGAAGGGCAAGCACGGCGGCGCGACCGTGTTCCAGCCGCTGTCGACGGGCATCACCTTTGCACTGACCGAGAAGGCCCCGGTTGACAAGATTCCCCTCATCACCGCCGGCTATGGTCGCAGCGAATCGGCCAACGGCGCCGTGTTCGAATGGAACTTCCCGATGGTAGGAACCTATTGGTCCGGTGCCGACGTTCTGATCCAGCACATTGCCAAGAAGGAAGGCGGTTTCGACAAGCTGAAGGGCAAGAAGATCACGCTCGTCTACCACGACAGCCCCTATGGCAAGGAGCCTATCGCACTCTTGCAGGAACGTGCCAAGATGCACGGCTTCGAGCTTTCATTGCTGCCAGTGGCTTCTCCGGGGGTGGAACAGAAGGCCACCTGGCTGCAGATCCGGCAGCACAAGCCTGACTACGTCCTCCTGTGGGGTTGGGGCGTGATGAACTCGACGGCCCTTAAGGAAGCGCAGGCCACCGGCTATCCGCGCGAGAAGATGTACGGGGTCTGGTGGTCGGGTGCCGAGCCGGATGTCAAGGACGTGGGTGAGGGCGCCAAGGGCTACAACGCGCTGGCGATGCAGCATGGCGCCGAGCCGAATGCCAAGGTGGTCAAGGAGATCCTCGAGAAGCTGCATGCCAAGGGTCAGGGTACTGGGCCGAAGGAAGAAGTCGGCCAAGTGCTCTACATGCGCGGACTGATTTCGTCGATGCTGGCGGTCGAAGGCGTGCGGGCGGCGCAAGGGCGCTACGGCAAGGGCAAGTGGGTGTCGGCCGAGCAGGCGCGCTGGGGCTTTGAAAACCTCAACCTCGACCAGAAGGCGCTGGACGCACTGGGTTTTGCCGGCGTGATGCGCCCGGTGCACACCACCTGTCTCGACCATATGGGATCGGGTTTTGCACGTATCCACACCTGGGATGGCAAGAAGTGGAACTTCTCTTCCGACTGGTACGAGGCGGATCAGAAAGTGCTGCGTCCGTTGATCATGCTGGCTTCCGCAAAGTACGCGGAAGAAAAGAAGATCAAGCCACGCACCCCGGAAGACTGCAAGAAGTGAGCTGAAGGAAACTGAGGACCTTCCGGACGGGGCACCGCTTGCCCCGTCCGGGACGCGTCCCGGACGAGTTTTGGAATATCGCCCGCGCCTATCGAAAGAGCACATGACTACTGCCAACATCCTTCTCAACGTAAATAGCATCGAGGTGATCTACAACCACGTCATCCTCGTGCTCAAAGGTGTCTCGCTGTCCGTGCCGGACGGCAGCATCGTGGCTTTGCTCGGCGGCAACGGTGCCGGCAAGACCACCACGCTGCGTGCCGTGAGCAATCTGTTGCAGGGAGAGCGCGGTGAGGTGACCAAGGGTTCGATCGAGTGTCGTGGCGAGCGCATCGAAGCGCTGACGCCGGCCGATCTGGTCAAGCGCGGCGTGGTCCAGGTCATGGAAGGGCGCCATTGCTTTGGCCACCTGACCATCGAAGAAAATCTGATGACCGGCAGCTACACCCGCCGTGATGGCCGGGCGGCGGTGGCACAGACGCTGGAAAAAGTTTACAACTACTTCCCGCGGCTGAAGGAGCGGCGCACCAGTCAGGCGGCCTATACCTCCGGCGGCGAGCAGCAGATGTGTGCCATCGGGCGCGCCCTGATGGCCAATCCGACCATGGTGCTGCTGGACGAGCCCTCGATGGGGCTGGCGCCACAGATTGTTGACGAGGTTTTCGGCATCGTCAAAGACCTCAACCAGCGAGAAAAGGTTACGTTTCTGCTGGCCGAGCAGAACACCAACATGGCTCTGCGCTATGCCGATTTTGGCTACATCCTCGAGAACGGCCGCGTGGTCATGGAGGGTGCGGCTGCAGAACTGGCTAACAACGAGGACGTCAAGGAGTTCTATCTCGGTATCTCTTCGGGGGAGCGCAAGAGCTTTCGCGAGTCCAAACACTACCGCCGCCGCAAACGCTGGCTCGCATGAGTACTGCGGATCACGCGGCGCGCTGCGGCGTTGCTCAAGGCCTCGTTTAGAAAACTAAACGTCGGCCTTTCGCGCCTTGCATCGCTTGGTGCTCCACAGTCCTCGCCGGTTGCAGCAAAGCGGGCGTTTTGCGCCCTCACTTACCATCGGAGCAAAGTGACATGTCCAAGTATTTCGACGCTCTTGAAACCCGCTCCTCAAGTGAGAGAGAGTCGGCGCTGGCGACACGCCTGCCGCAGCAGATCGCACATGCCAAGGCCAATACCGCCTGGTTTGCGGAATCCCTGAAGCAGGTAGATGCCGCGGCGATTGTTTCAGCGGCTGCGCTGGCTGGTTTGCCGGTGGTACGCAAACACGACTTGATCGAGTTGCAGAAGCAGCAGCGTCCGTTCGGCGGCCTGGCGGCATCGCGCTGGGGCCAGCTCGCGCGCGTATTTTCTTCGCCCGGGCCGATCTACGAACCGGAAGGGCGCGCCGCAGACTACTGGCGTACGGCGCGCGCCCTCTACGCGGCCGGTTTTCGCGCCGGCGACCTGGTGCACAACAGCTTCTCCTACCACATGACGCCGGGCGCCTGGATACTCGAAGCGGGGGCGCAGGCCCTGGGCTGTACCGTGTTTCCTGCGGGTGTCGGACAGACCGAGCAGCAGGTCGAAGCGATGGTCGACCTGCAACCCAACGGCTATGTCGGTACCCCATCGTTTCTGCGCATCCTGCTGCAAAAGGCCGACGAACTCGGCGCCAAGCTGCCGTCGCTGACCAAGGCTCTGGTGTCGGGTGAAGCCTTTCTGCCGCCGGTGCGCGACGAATTGCTGGCGCGCGGAATTGCCGGATACCAGGCCTATGCCACGGCCGAACTGGGTGTCATCGCCTATGAAACCGAGGCGCGCGAAGGTTTGGTTGTCGATGAGGGCGTAGTGGTCGAGATCGTGCGCCCCGGTACCGGCGATCCGGTGGCGGTCGGCGAAGTCGGCGAAGTGGTGGTGACCACCTTCAATGCCGACTATCCGTTGATCCGCTTCGGCACCGGCGACCTTTCGGCTTTCCTGCCCGGCGTTTCCTCCTGCGGCCGCACCAATATGCGCATCAAGGGATGGATGGGCCGCGCCGATCAGACCACCAAGATCAAGGGCATGTTCGTCCATCCCGAGCAGGTGGCCGCGGTGATCAAACGTCACCCGGAGATCAGCCGCGCGCGACTGGTGGTGACCAATCCGGACAGCAACGATTTGATGACCCTGAGTTGCGAAGCCGGGTTGAACCGGGGCGAGAATCTTGAAAAGAATATCGCCGACAGCGTTCGCGACATCACCAAATTGCGCGCCGAAGTCAGGCTGGTCGCGGTCGGCAGCCTGCCGAACGACGGCAAGGTGATCGAAGACAGCAGAAAATATGACTGAGTCCGGCGGACCTCTTGCGGGTCTGCGCATTCTCGATCTGACCCGGCTGCTGCCGGGTCCGGTGGCGACCATGCATCTGGCCGACCTCGGCGCCGAAGTGATCAAGATCGAGGACACTGGCGCCGGCGACTATGCCCGCGCGATGGGTCCCGGCGAACGCGCGGCGGGTGGCAGGGGCGGCGACAGCATGTTCTTTCGCATGGTCAATCGCAACAAGAAGAGCCTGCGCCTGGATTTGAAGCAGGCGGCGGGCGTCGAGGTTTTCCTGCGCCTGGCCAAGAATGCCGACGTAATTTTCGAAAGCTTCCGTCCCGGCGTGGTGGACAAGCTGGGCATCGGTTACCAGACGGTGCGGGAGATCAATCCGCGCATCGTCTATTGCGCCATCACCGGTTACGGTCAGACCGGCCCCTGGGCGGAACTCGCCGGCCACGACATCAACTACCTCGCCACTGCCGGGCTGCTCGATCAGATCGGCACCCATGACGGCACCACCAGCGGGGCGCCGGCGATTCCGAATCTGCAGATCGGCGATCTGCTCGGGGGAGCGCTTACTTCGCTGGCAGGTGTTCTTGCGGCAGTGATCGGTGCCAAGGCGAGCGGGCAGGGCAGTCATGTCGACGTGGCGATGACCGATGCCGTGCTGGCCCACACCATCTTTCCGCTGCTAACCACGCGGGTGCTTGGGCAGCCGGCGCCGCGCGGCGCCGATCTGCTGACCGGCGGTGTACCTTGCTACGGTGTGTATCGCACTGCCGATGACCGCTATCTTGCCGTCGGCGCCCTGGAACCCAAGTTCTGGCAGGCCCTCTGCGTGGCGATCGAGCGTCCCGACCTGGCTCCCTTTGGTCTCGCCACAGGCAGCGAAGGCCGTCGCGTGAAGAGCGAATTGGCCGCCCTGATCGGCGCCCGGCCGCTGACTCATTGGCAGCCCGTCTTCGCTGCAGCGGACTGCTGCGTCACGCCGATTCTGCGCATGGACGAGGCGATCAAGCACCCGCAAGTGGTCGCCCGCGAAATGGTGGTCGAGGTCGGCGGCACCCAACAGTACGCGCCGCCCTTCAAGCTTTCCGCCTGGCCCTGGGCGAACGCCACGCCGGCACCGACCTCCGGTGCCGACAGCGAAACGGTGCTGGCCGCGGCGGGCTTTGCGGAAACGGAAATTGCCGCCTTGCGCTCTGCGCAGGTAATCTGATGATGCCCCTGCGGAGTGGGCTAAGCCCGCAAACGACGCGGGCAAAGCACTCCGGATAGGCGGACCATGCATGTCGAATCCGCCGTCGTCCTCGCCCTTCTTCCCGACTTTGCGCTGATCCTGCTCGGCGCCGGCTTGCGCCGGCTGCTGCATCTGGGCGACCATTTCTGGACCGGGCTGGAGAAGCTGGTCTACTACGTCCTGTTCCCGGCGCTGCTGTTCAGCGGCCTGGTGAAGACGCGCATCGACTGGTCGACCGCGGCGCCGATGATCGGAGTTGCCGCCGGGGCGATGTGGACCGGCATGCTGCTGGGGCTCGTTGCGCGGCGCTGGCCGATTTCTCCGATTTCGTTCGCCTCGCAATACCAATGTGCGTTCCGATTCAATTCCTACATCGGTCTGGCCGTCGCGGGGACGCTCTATGGCGTGCCCGGCATCGCCGCGATGGGGATCGTCGTCGGCCTCATGGTGCCGCAGGCGAACACGGCTGCGGTATGGATGCTGGCGCGCCATGGCGAGACTGGTGTCTGGCGGGAACTGGCCAGAAATCCCCTGATCCTGGCTACGCTGGCCGGTGTTGCCGCAAATCTGGCGGGTTTCGAGCCGCCCGCCGTCTTGCTGCACTTTCTCGCGCGGCTGGCCGAGGCGGCGATTGCGCTCGGCTTGCTGGCGGTGGGAGCAGGCCTGCGCATAGTCGGCGCTGGCGGTGCGGCGACACACGCTGCTGCCGGCTATCTGCTGGTCGTCAAACTGGTCGCCATGCCGGCGATGGCTTTGCTGCTGATCCGCTGGTTCGGTCTGACCGGTATCCATGCTGACATCGCGCTGATATTCGCCGCGCTGCCGACCTCGAGCTCGGCCTACATTCTTGCCCAGCGCATGGGCGGCGACGGCGCGCGCGTGGCCTGGCTGATCTCCGCCAGCACCCTGCTCGGCATGCTGAGCCTGCCCCTGTGGCTTTCGCTGCGCTGACGTCGGCGCGCGAAGCGTTACTTGGCTTTACCGCCTTTTTTCGGCGGCGCCTGATCGGCTGCCGCGGGAGCGCTTGCGGCGTCAGGGGCCGCGGTCTGGCCGGCACCCTGCATGAAATTCCACGGCCACAGCGCCGGGTTGGCGAAGGGATTGGCGGTGGGGTCGGAACTGCCTGCCGACTGGCTGATGGCTTGCAGCGCAGACAGCGTCGCGCGCTGTATCTCAAGCCCCTGGATGGTCATCTGCAGCATGTTGAGATTGGTCTTGAGCCAGCCTTCGACCGCCTTGAGATCGGCAATCCGCTTCTCCAGTTCGTTGGTGTCCAGCGTCGGCGACACCAGGCCGGGCAGAGGCATTCCGGTATTGCCCCAAAGGGATTTCAGGAACTCCATCGGATCGGACGGGTTGGTGCTCATGGCGGTTGCTCCCTGGATAATTAAATCATCATACCGCTGTGGCCCCGTCCGCGCCAAGTCGCCGCGGACGGCGGATGCAGATTCAAACCAGCCCCAGCCGGACGCGCAAGGCGTCGCGTTCCGGCGCGGCGGCATCGATGCTGCGTCGCTTGACGTGGCCGAAGCCACGAATCTTCTCCGGCAGTTTGGCCAGGGCAATGGCGTCGCCCAGTGTTGTTCGCTCCAGCTTGGCCGGCAGCGCGGCGAGATCGGCTTCGTAGTCCGCCAGCAAAGTCCGCTCCAGTCGCCGCTCGTCGCTGCGCCCGAAAACATCCCAGCGCGAGCCGCGATAGCGGCGCGCCTTCGCCAGCCATTTGAACGCAGTCAGCATCCACGGGCCGAAGGCCATCTTTCTGATCTTCCCGGTCGTCGGATCGGGACGGGCGAGCAGCGGCGGCGCCAGATGAAACTTCAGCGTGTAGTCGCCGTCGAAACGCTCGCTGATCTTCTGCAGAAAGTCGGTCTCGGCATACAGGCGCGCCACCTCGTATTCATCCTTGATCGCCATCAGCTTGAACAGATTGTGCGCCACGGCTTCCGTCAGCTGCGATGAGTTGATGGCCGATTCCGCGGCGCGGATCTGCTCCACCTGCGTGCGATAGCGGGCGGCGTAGGCGGCGTCCTGATACTCGGTGAGGAAGCTCACGCGCTTCGCAATCAATTCGTCGAGAGTCGGTGCTGGCGGCACGGCAGCCTGCGGCCTGGCATAGGCCGCCACGGCCGCCAGATCGTGCGCTGCCCGCCGGCCCCAGAGGAAGGCGGCGCGACTCATCGCCACGGCCGTGCCGTTGAGTTCGATGGCGCGATCGATGGCCTCCCATGACACCGGCACCATTCCCTGCTGCCAGGCGTAGCCGAGCAGGAACAGGTTGCTGCCGATCGAGTCCCCGAGCAGACGCAAGGCGAGGTCCGAGGCATCGACGAAATGGGCGGCGTCGCTGCCGACCGTTTCGGCGACCACCGCCTGCATGCGCGCCAGCGGAAATTGCCAGTCCGGATTGCGGGTGAAATCGGCGGTCGGGGTTTCCGCGCAATTCACCACCACGCGCGTGCGGCCGCTCCGCATGCGCGTCAGGGCGTCGGGCGACGCGGTGACGATGACATCGCCGCCGATCACGGCGTTGGCCTCCCCGGTGGCCACGCGCACGGCATGAATGGCTTCCGGATCGTCGCAGATGCGCACATGGGAAAGCACGGCGCCGCCTTTTTGCGCGAGCCCCGTCATGTCGAGCACGGTGACGCCCTTGCCGTCAATGTGCGCGGCCATGCCGATCAGGGCACCGATGGTGACCACGCCGGTGCCGCCGACGCCGGTAATCAGAATGCCGTAGGGCTTGGCCGTCGAAGCAAGAGTCGGCTCCGGCGGCACGCCGAATGCATCACTGCCAGCGTTCGGTCCTCCCAGGCCGCGGCCTTTCTTGACGCTGCCACCCAGCACCGAAACGAAGCTGGGACAAAAGCCCTTCTCGCACGAGTAGTCCTTGTTGCAGGCGGACTGGTCGATCGCGCGCTTGCGGCCGAATTCGGTTTCCACCGGCACCACGGCGAGGCAATTCGACTGCACTCCGCAATCGCCGCAGCCTTCGCACACGGCCTCGTTGATGAACAGGCGGCGCGGCGGATCGATCATCTTGCCGCGCTTGCGGCGGCGACGTTTTTCGGCGGCGCAGGTCTGGTCGTAGATGATGGCCGAGACGCCGGGGCATTCGCGCATCTCGCGCTGAATGACATCCAGCTCATCACGATGCCGGATCGGCACGCCGTGCGGCAGGTCGGGGTGGCCGTAGGCGCGCGCGGTGCCGTCGGTGACGACGACGATATGGCCGACGCCTTCGGCATGCAGTTGCGCGGCGATCTGCGGCACCGACAGGTTGCCGTCGTGGGGCTGACCGCCGGTCATGGCTACGGCGTCGTTGTAGAGAATCTTGTAGGTGGCGTTGACGCCGGAGGCAATCGCGGCGCGGATGGCCAGCGAGCCGGAATGAAAGTAGGTGCCGTCGCCGAGATTGACGAAGACATGGCGCTGCTCTGTGAAAGGCGCCTGCCCCATCCAGGCGGCACCTTCGCCGCCCATGTGGGAAAAGGTGCTGGTGGCGCGGTTCATCCACAGCACCATGAAATGACAGCCGATGCCGGCCAGCGCGCGCGAACCCTCCGGCACGCAGGTCGAGGTGTTGTGCGGACAGCCGGGACAGAAGTAGGGGGTGCGCGCAATCGGGATTACCGGGGCGGCGGAGCGCTCCTTGGCTTCAATGACGGCGAGGCGGTCGCGAATGCGCGGCGAGGTGAAGTGGCGGCCGATGCGGTCGGCGATCACGCGCGCAATTTGCGCGGGAGAGAGTTCGCCGGAGGCCGGCAGCAACCAGCGGCCGTTGGGCAGCGCCCATTCGCCCTTCTCGTCGAACTTGCCGATCACGCGCGGGCGCACGTCCTCGCGCCAGTTGTAGAGTTCTTCCTTGAGCTGGTACTCGATCAGCTGGCGCTTTTCTTCGACCACCAGAATCTCTTCCAGTCCTTCGGCGAAGCGGCGCACACCGTCCGACTCGAGCGGCCAGACCATGCCGACCTTGTAGAGGCGGATGCCGATTTCGGCGGCGAGCGCATCGTCGATGCCAAGGTCATCGAAGGCCTGGCGCACGTCGAGATAGGACTTGCCGGTGGTGATGATGCCGAGGCGTGGGTTGGGCGCATCGATGACAATCTGATTGAGCCGGTTGGCACGGCAATAGGCCAGCGCGGCATACAGCTTGTGGTCGAGCAGGCGCGCTTCCTGCAGCAGACGGTCGTCCGGCCAGCGGATGTTGAGACCGTCCGCCGGCAAGGCGTAATCGGTGGGCAGCACGATGCGCACGCGGTCCGGCGAAATGTCCACCGAGGCCGAGGATTCAACGGTATCGGCCACGGCCTTGAAGCCGACCCAGCAACCCGAATAGCGGCTCATGGCCCAGCCATGCAGTCCGAGGTCGAGGTAGTCCTGTACGCCGGCCGGCACCAGCACCGGCATCATCGCCGCCTTCAGCGCGTGCTCCGACTGGTGGGCCACGGTCGACGAGCGCGCGGCGTGATCGTCACCGGCGATCGCCAGCACGCCGCCGTGCTTCCAGGTGCCGGCGGAATTCGCGTGCTTGAAGACATCGCCGCAGCGGTCGACGCCCGGCCCCTTGCCGTACCACATGCCGAATACACCGTCATGTTTGGCGCCGGGTGAGAGATTGACTTGCTGCGTGCCCCATAGCGCCGTGGCGGCGAGGTCCTCATTGACGCCGGGCTGGAACACGATCTGGTTTTGGCTGAGGTGCTGCTTGGCTTTCCACAAGGCCTGATCGAGTCCGCCCAGGGGCGAGCCGCGGTAGCCGGACACGTAGCCGGCGGTGTTCAGCCCGGCCAGCGCGTCGCGTTGGTGCTGCAGCAGCAGCAGTCGAACAAGCGCCTGGGTGCCGGTAAGAAACACCCGGCCTTGACTGAGGGCGTATTTGTCCTCGAGGGTGATGTTGCGCAGTGGCGCGTTCATGGCTGCTCCTGAATTTTGTGGACCTCGGAGACGCTTGGCCTCGTGGGCCGTGCATCATGCCTTGCCGCCCTGGGTCAGGGTGGCGGCAGAATCTTACCCGGATTCAGGATGTTGTCGGGATCGATGGCCCGTTTCAGCGCCCGCATCAGGTCGATGGCCACCTCGCCATGCTCCAGCGTCATGTAGGCCTGCTTGCCGATGCCGATGCCGTGCTCGCCGGTGCAGGTGCCGTCCATGCGGATGGCGCGCTGCGCCAGGCGCGAGGCGAAGCCCTGGGCGCGGGCGAGTTCCTCGTCGTCTTCCGGGTCGACCAGCAGCACCATATGGAAATTGCCGTCGCCGACATGGCCCACCAGCGGTGCGGTGAGGCCGCTGGCCTCGAGATCCAGATAGGTTTCGTCGATGCAATCGGCCAGCAGGGAGATCGGCACGCAGACATCGGTGGTGAGGGCCCGGCAGCCGGGCTTGAGGCCGATGCCGGCGTAGTAGGCATCGTGGCGGGCCTGCCACAGCCGGGTTCGATCCTCGGGCCGTGTCGCCCACTCGAAATCTTGCCCGCCGTGTTCAGCGGCAATCGCCTGCACCGTCTCGGCCTGCTCCTTGACCCCGGAGGGCGAGCCATGGAACTCGAAAAACAATGTCGGCTCTTCGCGCAGCGTGGTCTTGCTGTGGCGGTTGATGGCGGTGATGGCCAGCTTGTCCAGCAGTTCGATGCGCGCCACCGGGACGCCGAGCTGGATGGTCTGAATCACTGTCTTGACGGCGGCCGCCAGGCTTGGAAACGCACAAACGGCGCTGGAGATGGCCTCCGGCACCGGATACAGCCGCACGGTGAGTTCGGTGATGATGCCCAGCGTGCCCTCGGAGCCGACCATCAGGCGCGTCAGGTCATAGCCGGCCGCCGACTTGCGCGCGCGGCCGCCGGTCTTGAGGATGCGTCCATCCGGCAGCACCACGGTCATGCCGAGCACGTTCTCGCGCATGGTGCCGTAGCGCACGGCGTTGGTGCCGGAGGCGCGCGTCGCCGCCATGCCGCCGAGGCTGGCGTCCGCTCCCGGATCGATCGGGAAGAACAGTCCGGTGCCATTCAGCGCCGCGTTGAGCGCTTTGCGCGTGACGCCGCATTGCACCGTGGCATCGAGATCCTCCTGGCGCACGGCGATGATGCTGTTGAGCGCCGCCAGATCGATGCAGACTCCGCCGTGCACCGCCAGCAGGTGACCCTCAAGCGAGGTGCCGGTGCCAAAAGCGATGACCGGGGTGCGATAGCGGTGACACAGGCTGACGATTTCCGCGATTTCGGCAGTGGATTCAGCGAATACCACGGCATCCGGCGGCATCGGTGCGTGCGATGATTCGTCCTTGCCGTGATGCAGTCGAACCGCCGCGGCGACGGAGAAGCGCGCACCGAAGCGGGAGGCGAGGGTCGCGGCCAGTTCCTGCGGCAACGGTGGTCGGTCGGTGGGGGCGTTCATGGCGATCTCCGTCGTTGGGGGTGTGGCCGGATTCTACGCCGCGCCCATGCAGCATTAGTTGCGGCCACTGCGCATAACGCCAAAATCGGCAAGGGGTGCGGGCCTCGTTCCCCGCTGGGGCATCAAGCCGCCGGCAGCGCCCACCGAAACTTATTTTTCGGACGCCATTCTCCTCGGCGCTCTCGCCGCCTCGTTCGATTGCCACGCAGTCCGGCCTTCGCTGCCAGGACAGGCTAAATCGTTATGGATGTCTTAGCCATTGACGGCAGTGCTGAATTTAGAGATAATCACTGGTTCAGCTGGAGGGGTTCCCGAGCGGTCAAAGGGATCAGACTGTAAATCTGACGGCTCTGCCTTCGAAGGTTCGAATCCTTCCCCCTCCACCAGCAGGTTGCAAAAACAGATAGTTATGAAGCGGTTAGCGGACAAGTAAGGCGGGCGGCGGTAGTTCAATGGTAGAACCTCAGCCTTCCAAGCTGATTATGCGGGTTCGATTCCCGCTCGCCGCTCCAGGTTTTGTTTTGAAGGGTTTCAGCCCTTGTAGCTCAGTGGTAGAGCACTCCCTTGGTAAGGGAGAGGTCGCGTGTTCGATCCACGCCAAGGGCACCATTTCTTAGTGCATTTTTGTTGGGGAATTGACATGGCGAAAGCGAAATTTGAGCGGACGAAGCCGCACGTAAACGTGGGGACGATTGGTCACGTTGACCATGGCAAGACGACGTTGACGGCGGCGATGACATCGGTGCTGTCGGCGAAGTTTGGAGGCGAGGCGAAAGCCTACGACCAGATTGATGCGGCGCCGGAAGAAAAAGCGCGGGGCATCACGATCAACACGGCGCACGTGGAATACGAGACGTCGAAGCGTCACTACGCGCACGTCGATTGCCCGGGACACGCCGACTACGTGAAGAACATGATTACCGGAGCGGCGCAGATGGACGGTGCGATCCTGGTCTGTTCCGCCGCTGACGGCCCGATGCCGCAGACCCGCGAGCACATCCTGCTGGCGCGCCAGGTCGGCGTGCCGTACATGGTCGTGTTCATGAACAAGTGCGACATGGTCGACGATGCCGAACTGCTCGAGCTGGTCGAAATGGAACTGCGCGAACTGCTGACCAAGTACGACTTCCCCGGCGACGAAATTCCCATCATCAAGGGATCCGCCCTGAAAGCACTGGAAGGCGACAAGGGCGAGCTTGGCGAAGTCGCCATCATGGCCCTGGCCGACGCGCTGGACAGCTACATCCCGACGCCTGAGCGGGCCATCGACAAACCCTTCCTGATGCCCATCGAAGACGTCTTCTCGATCTCCGGTCGCGGCACCGTGGTCACCGGACGGGTTGAGCGCGGCGTGGTCAAGGTTGGCGAAGAAATTGAAATCATCGGCATCCGCCCGACCATCAAGACCATCTGTACCGGCGTTGAAATGTTCAGGAAGCTCTTGGACCAGGGCCAGGCCGGTGACAACGTCGGCGTGCTGCTGCGCGGCACCAAGCGTGAAGAAGTCGAGCGGGGTCAGGTGCTGGCCAAGCCGGGCTCGATCACCCCGCACACGCACTTCACCTCCGAGGTGTACATCCTGTCGAAGGACGAAGGTGGACGTCACACGCCGTTCTTCAACGGTTACCGTCCGCAGTTCTATTTCCGCACCACCGACGTCACGGGCAGCATCGAGTTGCCGGCCGGGACGGAAATGGTGATGCCGGGCGACAACATTGCGATGACGGTGAAGCTGATTGCACCGATCGCGATGGAAGAAGGTCTGCGTTTCGCCATCCGTGAAGGCGGTCGTACCGTCGGCGCCGGTGTCGTTGCTAAGGTCATCGAATAACACAGCGCAGCTTTAACAAGTGGGCGGCACTTCGGCGACGAGGTGTCGCCCTGCGGTCTCTGCTGCAGGGGTGTAGCTCAATTGGCAGAGCGGCGGTCTCCAAAACCGCAGGTTGGGGGTTCGATTCCCTCCGCCCCTGCCAATGAATTGAAGCATTTGCGCAATAACTGACTATTTATGGCCGATAAACTCAAGTTCACGCTGGCATTGCTGCTGTTGGCGGCTGGTGTGGCTGGTTTCTACCTCCTCGGTGAGCAACCGATGATCCTGCGCGTGCTAGCTGTGCTCGCAGGTTTGGGTGCAGGTGTTGCGGTGGCGTGGTTTACCGCGCCGGGGCGGCGGTTTTTCGACTTCAGCCGGGAGGCCGTGGTCGAGACGAAAAAGGTGGTCTGGCCGTCGCGCAAGGAAACCGTGCAAACCACCGGCATCGTGTTTGCCTTCGTACTGGTAATGGCGATCATGCTGTGGATGACTGACAAGGGCCTCGAATGGGTGCTCTACGACCTAATTCTGGGCTGGAAGAAATCATGACTAAACGCTGGTTTGTCGTTCACGCCTATTCCGGTTTTGAGAAATCGGTGCAGCGCGCCCTGATCGAGCGCATTACTCGCGCCGGGATGCAGGACAAGTTCGGCCAGGTGCTGGTCCCGGTCGAAGAAGTCATTGAGATGAAAAACGGTCAGAAGAGCATCTCGGAGAGGAAGTTCTTCCCCGGTTATGTGCTGGTCGAGATGGACATGGACGATGAGTCCTGGCACCTCGTCAAGAGCACGCCCAAGGTCACCGGTTTTGTTGGCGGCACGTCGACCAAGCCGACTCCGATTTCCGAAAAGGAAGTCGCGAAGATCATGCAGCAGGTTCAGGAAGGCGTCGAGAAGCCTCGCCCCAAGGTCCTGTTCGAGGTGGGCGAATTGGTTCGCATCAAGGAAGGCCCGTTTACCGACTTCAACGGCAACGTCGAGGAAGTCAATTACGAAAAGAGCCGCCTGCGTGTCTCCGTGACCATTTTTGGTCGCGCCACGCCGGTCGAACTCGAGTTTGCGCAGGTCGAGAAGGCGTAGTTTTCTTACCGGCGCCGCGGCGGTTTCCGCGGCAAGAGGAGCGCCAGTAGGTGGATGACAAATTCGCCGACCGCGCGTTAGGACTCACGTAGATAGGAGCCATCATGGCAAAGAAGATAATCGGTTACATCAAGCTGCAAGTGCCCGCGGGCAAAGCCAATCCCTCGCCCCCCATCGGCCCGGCACTGGGCCAGCGCGGCCTCAACATCATGGAATTCTGCAAGGCGTTCAACGCCCAGACGCAAGGCCTCGAGCCCGGTCTGCCGATTCCCGTGGTGATTACTGCATTCGCGGACAAGAGCTTCACCTTCATCATGAAGACGCCGCCGGCGACCATTCTGATCAAGAAGGCAGCCGGCATTCAAAAGGGCTCGCCGACCCCGCATACCGACAAGGTCGGCACGATCACCAAGGCGCAGGCCGAGGACATCGCTAAGGCGAAAATGAAAGACTTGACGGCGGCCGACCTTGAAGCGGCCGTGCGCACCATCGCGGGTTCCGCCCGTAGCATGGGCATTGTCGTGGAGGGACTCTAATCATGGCGAAATCATCCAAGCGCGTTCAGGCGGTACTGGCCAAGGTCGACCGCAACAAAGCCTATCCGGTCAGCGATGCGCTGAGTCTGGTGAAGGAATGCGCGACCGCAAAGTTTGATGAGTCGATCGACGTCTCCGTCAATCTCGGGATCGACGCCAAGAAGTCCGATCAGTTGGTGCGTGGCTCCGTCGTGCTGCCTTCCGGTACCGGCAAGACAGTGCGTGTCGCCGTGTTCGCCCAGGGTGACAAGGCCGAAGCGGCCCGCGCTGCCGGTGCCGATATCGTCGGCTTCGACGATCTTGCAGCCGAGGTCAAGGCCGGCAACATGAATTTCGATATCGTGATCGCGACACCGGATGCCATGAAGGTAGTCGGCGCCCTCGGCCAGATTCTGGGGCCGCGTGGCCTGATGCCGAACCCGAAGGTCGGCACGGTAACCATGGATGTCACCACCGCGGTGAAAAATGCCAAGGCAGGTCAGGTGCAGTACCGCACCGACAAGGCCGGCATCATTCATTGCACCATTGGCCGTGCGTCGTTCAGTGTTGACGCGCTTCAGCTGAACCTTTCGGCGCTGATCGATGCCTTGCAAAAGGCCAAGCCGGCGGCGTCCAAGGGTCATTATCTGAAAAAAGTGTCGTTGTCCAGCACCATGGGCGCCGGCGTTCGCGTTGATCAGGCCAGCCTGGCGGCGCAAGCATAGTAGAACTTTGGGCTGTTGCGCCGCTCGCGCAGTTTGGCGAATGGCGCGGCAGGTTATCAAAGACCGCAGGTGTCCGTGAGGACTTAAAGGTTGGCGACGGAACATTGTCGCAACTGCCGGCGTAGATGGCGTTACCCGATGACGGAATTTAGATTCCTGAATGAAGGTCGCCGTATCGTCAGTGCCGACTTTTCGGCACGGCTGTTTGACTAGGAGTTGACCGTGAGTCTCAATCTTGATGACAAGAAGACGGTAGTTGCCGAGGTATCCGCAGAAGTCGCGAATGCTCAGTCGATCATCGTCGCAGAGTACCGTGGTCTCGGAGTGGTTGATCTCACCGCGCTACGTGCCAACGCACGCAAGTCCGGTGTTTACCTGCGTGTGGTTAAGAATACCCTGGTTCGTCGTGCCATTACCGGCACTCCGTTCGAAGGTCTGTCGGCGCAGCTGGTGGGGCCCCTGATCTATGGAATTTCCAAGGATCCGGTGGCTGCTGCCAAGCTGCTCAACGACTTTGCCAAGGGTAACGAAAAGCTCACCATCAAAGTCGGCGCAATGCCCAACTACGTCATGGACGTGGCTCGGGTCAAGGCGCTCGCAACGATGCCGAGCCGCGAGGAGTTGTTGTCCAAGCTCCTCGGCACCATGCAGGCTCCGATCACCCAGTTTGTCCGTACGCTCAACGAAGTCCCGACGAAGTTCGTCAGGGGCCTCGCCGCTGTGCGCGATGCCAAAGAGACTGCGTAATCGTTTTTCATTGATTCAAACATTCATTCAGGAGTCGTAATCATGGCTGTAAGCAAAGCTGAAATACTCGATGCCATCGCTGGCATGACCGTTCTCGATCTGTCCGAGCTGATCAAGGAGATGGAAGTCAAGTTTGGCGTTTCCGCCGCTGCGGCTGCTGTTGCCGCCGCCGCTCCGGCCGCCGCTGCGGCTGCGGTGGAAGAGCAGACCGAATTCACCGTGATGTTGCTGGCCGCGGGCGAAAAGAAGGTTGAAGCCATCAAGGTCGTTCGCGCTGCCACGGGCCTCGGCCTCAAGGAAGCCAAGGATCTGGTCGACGGCGCACCGAAGGCTGTCAAGGAAGGTATCACCAAGGCCGACGCTGAAGCCCTCAAGAAGCAGCTTGAGGACGTGGGCGCCAAGGTCGAGGTCAAGTAATCGCGATTCGATCGCGGGTTGGCGGCGCTGCCGCCAACCCGCTATTGGTCCTTGTAGAAACCGTAGCGTGTTGTACCTGTTGAGTTTCACCCCTTTGTACCTGATCCGGGGGTTACACGAGAGTGCTGAACCATTTTGTCTCAGCCCTGTCCTTTGACCTTCGACGTCTGAATCCTGAACGGAGCCACCATGGCGTATTCCTATACCGAAAAAAAGCGCATTCGCAAGAGCTTTGCCAAGCGGGCCAACGTCCTCGACGTGCCCTTTCTGCTGGCGACGCAGATCGAGTCCTACACGCGCTTCCTGCAGGCCGACGTGCCGCCGGCGCAGCGCCGCAACGAAGGCTTGCAAGCCGCGTTCACGTCGATTTTCCCGATTGTTGCGCATTCGGGAAATGCCCGCCTGCACTTTGTCGAGTTCATGCTTGGTGAGCCGACGTTCGATGTCAAGGAATGCCAGCAACGTGGCCTGACCTTCGCCAGCCCGCTGCGCGCCAAGGTCCGTCTCGAACTGCTTGACCGTGACACCAAGGCAGTGAAGGAAGTCAAGGAAGACCAGCCGCTGTACATGGGTGAAATTCCCCTGATGACGACTACGGGCTCCTTTGTCATCAACGGCACCGAGCGAGTCATCGTTTCCCAGTTGCATCGTTCACCGGGTGTGTTCTTTGAGCACGACAAGGGCAAGACCCACAGCTCCGGCAAACTGCTGTTCTCGGCGCGCATCATTCCCTATCGCGGCTCATGGCTGGATTTCGAATTTGATCCGAAGGACATCCTTTACTTCCGTATCGACCGCCGGCGCAAGATGCCGGTGACGATTCTGCTGAAGTCGATCGGCCTGACGCACGAGCAGATCCTCGCCACCTTCTTCGAGTCCGACAGTTTCCATTTTGCCAAGAAGGGCATTCTTTTCGAGGTGGTGCCCGAGCGCCTGCGTGGCGAGGTGGCGAAGTTCGACATCCTCGACAAGGCTGGACAGGTCATCGTCGCCAAGGACAAGCGGATCACCGTCAAGCATATCCGTGAAATGGCCGAGGCCGGTATCAAGAAAATCATCGTGCCCGATGAGTTCATGATCGGCCGCATCATCGCCCGCAACATAGTGAATGCGGAGACCGGCGAAGTACTGGCCAACGCCAACGATGAGATTACCGAGGACCTACTGGCCAAGCTGGCGGCCAGCGGCATCGAGCAGATTCAGACGCTTTACGTCAACGATCTGGATCGCGGCGCCTACATTTCATCGACGCTGCGTATTGATGAGAGCGCAGACCAATGGGCCTCGCGCGTGGCGATTTACAGAATGATGCGCCCCGGCGAGCCGCCGACGGAAGACGCTGTGGAGAATCTGTTCCACGGTTTGTTCTACTCGGAAGAGCGCTACGACCTTTCCGCTGTTGGCCGCATGAAATTCAATCGTCGCGTCGGTCGCGACGAGATTGAAGGCGCCGGCACGTTGTCGAATGAAGATATCGTCGACGTCGTCCGGATACTTGTCGAGCTACGCAACGGTCGCGGCGAAGTGGACGACATCGATCACTTGGGCAATCGTCGCGTGCGTTCGGTTGGCGAACTCGCCGAGAATCAGTTCCGTGCCGGTCTGGTGCGTGTCGAACGTGCCGTCAAGGAGCGCCTGAACCAGGCTGAAAGCGACAACCTGATGCCGCACGACTTGATCAACGCCAAGCCGATCTCGGCAGCGATCAAGGAGTTCTTCGGCTCCAGCCAGCTGTCGCAGTTCATGGACCAGACCAACCCGTTGTCGGAGATCACGCATAAGCGGCGTGTCTCGGCCCTCGGCCCGGGCGGCTTGACCCGTGAGCGTGCCGGATTCGAAGTGCGCGATGTGCACCCGACCCATTACGGCCGCGTCTGCCCGATCGAGACACCGGAAGGTCCGAACATCGGCCTGATCAACTCGCTGGCGCTGTATGCGCGCACCAACGAGTACGGTTTCATGGAAACACCTTATCGCAAGGTGGAGAACAGCCACGTCACCAACGAGATCGAATATCTCTCGGCGATCGAGGAAGGCAAGTACGTTATTGCCCAGGCCAATGCTCAGTTGGACAAGAAGGGCAAGCTCAGTGACGCTCTGGTTTCCTGCCGCTTCAAGGGTGAATTTGAATTGAAGGAGCCGCCCGAGGTTCAGTACATGGACGTGGCGCCGAGTCAGATCGTGTCCGTCGCGGCTTCGCTGATCCCGTTCCTCGAGCACGATGACGCCAACCGGGCACTGATGGGCGCCAACATGCAGCGCCAGGCGGTTCCCTGCCTGCGTCCGGAAAAGGCTTTTGTCGGTACCGGCATCGAGCGTACCGTGGCAGTCGACTCGGGCACGGCGGTGCAAGCGTTGCGTGGCGGCGTGGTGGACTACATCGACGCCAACCGAATCGTGGTACGTGTCAATGACGCGGAGACGGTGTCGGGTGAAGTCGGCGTCGACATCTATAACCTGATCAAGTACACCCGCTCCAATCAGAACACCAACATCAACCAGCGACCCATCGTCAGGGTCGGCGACCTGATTGCCAAGGGTGACGTGGTGGCCGATGGCGCCTCCACCGACCTCGGGGAACTGGCGCTGGGCCAGAACATGCTGGTGGCGTTCATGCCCTGGAACGGCTACAACTTCGAGGATTCGATCCTGATCTCGGAACGCGTGGTGGCGGATGATCGCTTCACTTCGATCCATATCGAGGAACTGACGGTCGTCGCACGCGACACCAAACTGGGCGCCGAGGAAATTTCGCGCGATATAGCCACTCTTGGCGAATCGCAACTCGGGCGCCTTGACGAGTCGGGCATCGTCTACATTGGCGCTGAAGTCGAAGCAGGGGACGTGCTGGTCGGCAAGGTAACGCCGAAGGGCGAGACGCAGCTCACGCCGGAAGAGAAACTGCTGCGCGCAATCTTCGGTGAGAAAGCCTCCGATGTGAAGGACACCTCGCTGCGTGTACCGTCCGGCATGATCGGCACGGTGATTGATGTTCAAGTGTTTACCCGGGAGGGTATCGAGCGCGACAAGCGTGCGCAGTCGATCATTGACGACATGCTGAAGAGCTACAAGCAGGATCTGGCGGACCAGATGCGCATCGTCGAGCGAGACACCTTCGCCCGCATCGAGAAGCTGCTGACCAACAAAACCGCCAGCAAGGGGCCGAAAAAGCTGGTCAAGGGCACCAAGATCACCAAGGCCTATCTCGAATCGGTAGAGCATTACCACTGGTTTGACATCTCGCTGGTCGATGAAGATGCTCAGCAGCAACTCGAAAATCTGCGCGATAGCGTGGAGCAGACCCGCAAGGACTTCGACGTCGCCTTCGAGGCGAAGAAGAAGAAGTTGACCCAGGGCGACGAGCTGCCGCCGGGTGTACAGAAGATGGTCAAGGTCTATCTTGCCGTCAAGCGTCGCCTGCAACCCGGTGACAAGATGGCCGGCCGTCACGGCAACAAGGGCGTGGTCTCCAAGATTGTTCCTATCGAGGACATGCCGCATATGGCAGACGGCACGCCGATGGATATCGTACTCAACCCCTTGGGCGTACCCTCGCGGATGAATATCGGCCAGATTCTGGAAACTCACCTCGGGTGGGCGGCCAAGGGCCTTGGTCAGAAGATCGGCGAGATGCTGAGGAAGCAAGCGGCGGCAGCAGAGATCCGCAAGCTGCTGAACAAGATCTACAACGCTTCAGGTCGCAGCGAGGACATTGACGGCCTGACCGAAAAAGAAGTCGTGGAGCTCGCGGGGAACCTGCAGGGCGGTGTGCCTTTCGCGACGCCGGTGTTCGACGGTGCCAATGAGGCCGAAATCAAGGCCATGCTGGAACTCGCCGGCTTGCCCACCAACGGGCAGGTAGACCTGTACGACGGTCGCACCGGGGACTCATTCGAGCGCCAGGTCACTGTCGGCTACATGCACGTGTTGAAGTTGCATCACCTGGTAGACGACAAGATGCATGCCCGTTCCACCGGCCCTTACAGCCTCGTTACCCAGCAACCCTTGGGCGGCAAGGCGCAGTTCGGTGGTCAGCGCTTCGGCGAAATGGAAGTGTGGGCACTGGAGGCCTACGGTGCCGCGTACGTGTTGCAGGAAATGCTTACCGTCAAGTCCGACGACGTCAACGGTCGTACGAAGGTGTACGAAAACATCGTCAAGGGCGAGCACAAGATCGATGCCGGCATGCCGGAATCCTTCAACGTGCTGGTCAAGGAAATTCGCTCGCTGGCGATCGACATCGATCTCGAGCGTTACTGACCCGATAGCTGCCCACTGGAGATAATCATATGAAGAGCCTGTTTGCAGACCTTTTCAAGCAAAACCTGGCGGCCGAAGAAGAATTCGACGCAATTACCATCGGCCTTGCTTCGCCCGACAAAATTCGCTCCTGGTCCTACGGCGAAGTCAAGAAGCCGGAGACCATCAACTACCGCACTTTCAAGCCGGAACGCGACGGCCTGTTCTGCGCCAAGATCTTTGGCCCGGTCAAGGACTACGAGTGTCTCTGCGGCAAGTACAAGCGCCTGAAGCACCGTGGCGTGATCTGCGAAAAGTGCGGCGTTGAAGTCACCCAGTCGAAGGTCCGTCGCGAACGCATGGGCCACATCGAGTTGGCTTCGCCGACCGCACACATCTGGTTTCTGAAGAGCCTGCCGAGCCGTCTGGGCATGGTGCTCGACATGACGCTGCGCGACATTGAGCGCGTCCTGTATTTTGAAGCCTTCGTGGTCGTTGATCCGGGCATGACCCCGCTCAATCGCGCGCAGCTGCTGACGGAAGATGATTACCTTGCCAAGGTCGAGGAGTATGGCGACGACTTCACGGCCGTGATGGGTGCCGAGGGTGTGCGCGAACTGCTGCGCACCCTGGATCTCAACCGCAGCGTCGAGACTCTGCACCAGGAACTGGAGACCACCGGATCCGAAGCGAAGAGCAAAAAGATTTCCAAGCGACTCAAGGTTCTCGAGGGTTTCCAGCAGTCGGGCATCAAGCCGGAGTGGATGATTCTTGAGGTGCTGCCGGTGCTGCCGCCGGACCTGCGACCGCTGGTTCCGCTGGATGGCGGGCGTTTTGCCACATCGGACCTGAACGATCTTTATCGCCGGGTCATCAACCGCAACAATCGTCTCAAGCGCCTGCTCGAACTCAAGGCGCCGGACATCATTGTTCGCAACGAAAAGCGCATGCTGCAGGAAGCCGTCGACTCGCTGCTTGACAACGGTCGCCGTGGCAAGGCAATGACCGGCGCCAACAAGCGTCCGCTGAAGTCGCTGGCCGACATGATCAAGGGCAAGGGCGGCCGTTTCCGTCAGAACCTGCTGGGCAAGCGCGTCGATTACTCAGGCCGCTCGGTGATCGTCGTCGGTCCGCAACTCAAGCTGCACCAGTGCGGCCTGCCGAAGAAAATGGCGCTCGAGTTGTTCAAGCCCTTCATCTTCGAGCGTCTCGAGAAAATGGGTATTGCCAGCACCATCAAGGCGGCGAAGAAGGAAGTCGAAGCCGAAACCCCGGTGGTGTGGGACATTCTCGAAGAGGTCATTCGCGAGCATCCGGTGATGTTGAACCGCGCCCCGACGCTGCACCGTCTCGGTATTCAGGCCTTCGAACCGACTTTGATCGAAGGCAAGGCGATCCAATTGCATCCGCTGGTCTGCGTGGCATTCAACGCCGACTTCGACGGTGACCAGATGGCCGTGCACATCCCGCTTTCTCTCGAAGCACAGATGGAAGCCCGCACCCTGATGCTGGCCTCGAACAACGTATTGTCTCCCGCCAACGGACAGCCGATCATTGTGCCGTCGCAGGACGTCGTGCTAGGCCTTTACTACGCTACCCGCGAGAATGTTTCCGCCCGCGGCAACGGCATGATGTTTGCGGATATCGCCGAAATAACCCGTGCCATCGACTCGCGTCAGATCGACCTGCATGCGCGCATCACGGTACGCATTCGCGAGTATGAACTGGACGCTGATAAGCACTGGCAGCCGAAAATCACCCGCTATTCAACCACCGCAGGACGCGCCCTGCTGTCGGAGATTCTGCCGCGTGGTCTGCCGTTCAAGGTGATCGACAAGCCGCTGAAGAAGAAGGAAATCTCCAAGCTTATTGACGAGAGCTTCCGTCGTTGCGGGCTCAAGGAGACCGTGGTTTTTGCCGACAAACTGATGCAAGCCGGCTTCCGTCTGGCAACCCGCGCCGGTATCTCGATCTGCGTCGACGACATGCTGGTGCCGACCCAGAAGCACAGCCTGATAGCGGCGGCGGAAACCGAGGTCAAGGAAATCGAAAAGCAATACACCTCTGGTCTGGTGACTGTCGGCGAGCGCTACAACAAGGTGGTGGATATCTGGGGCCGTGCCGGCGATCAGGTAGCCAAGGCCATGATGGATCAACTCGCTCATCAGACGGTTACCGGTCCGGATGGCAAGCAGGTAAGCCAAGAGTCATTCAATTCCATCTACATGATGGCCGACTCCGGCGCGCGCGGTTCTGCCGCGCAGATTCGGCAACTGGCCGGTATGCGCGGCCTGATGGCCAAGCCGGACGGCTCGATCATCGAGACCCCGATTACGTCCAACTTCCGCGAGGGACTGAACGTTTTGCAGTACTTCATTTCGACTCACGGCGCGCGCAAGGGCTTGGCCGACACCGCATTGAAGACTGCCAACTCCGGTTATCTGACCCGCCGTCTGGTGGACGTCACTCAGGATCTGGTGGTGATCGTGGACGATTGCGGCACCCATAACGGTTTTGTGATGAAGGCCTTGGTGGAGGGCGGCGAAGTGATTGAGCCGTTGCGCGAGCGCATTCTTGGTCGCGTCACCACCAACGACGTGATTCATCCGGACACGCAGGAGGTTCTGTTTGCCGCCGGTTACCTGCTTGACGAGGACGCCGTCGACGCCATCGAGGTGCTTGATATCGATGAAGTTCGCGTGCGTAGCCCGCTGTCCTGCGAAACCCGCTACGGACTATGCGCCAAGTGCTACGGCCGCGATCTGGGCCGCGGTTCATTGGTCAATGCCGGCGAGGCCGTCGGCGTCATCGCCGCCCAGTCAATCGGCGAGCCAGGTACCCAGCTGACGATGCGTACTTTCCACGTCGGTGGCGCGGCATCGCGTTCGGCAGCGCAAAGCAGCATCGAAGCCAAGAGTACCGGCGTGATTCGCTTCACCGCGACCATGCGTTACGTCACAAATCCGAAGAACGAGAAGATTGTCATCTCCCGCTCCGGGGAATTGATGATTACCGACGACAATGGTCGCGAGCGTGAACGCCACAAAGTGCCCTACGGCGCAACGTTGCGGGCTGACGACGGCAAGGCGGTCAAGGCCGGGGCTCAGCTGGCCACGTGGGATCCGCACACCCGTCCGATCGTTACCGAGTATGCAGGTACGATCAAGTTCGAGAACGTCGAGAAGAACGCCACGGTCGCCGAACAGATGGACGAGGTTACCGGCCTCTCCACACTCGTCGTTATCGATCCCAAGCGCGGCGCCAAGGCATCCAAGGGAGTTCGCCCGCAGGTCAAGCTGATCGACGAGTCGGGCCAGGAAGTCAAGATCCACGGCACCGACCACATCGTGACCATTACCTTCCAGGTCGGCTCGCTGATTACCGTAAAGGATGGTCAGACCGTTGCGGTTGGCGACATTCTGGCCCGGATCCCGCAGGAGTCGTCCAAGACCCGCGACATTACCGGCGGTTTGCCGCGCGTTGCGGAACTCTTCGAAGCACGCATACCGAAGGATGCTGGCGTGTTGGCGGAAGTCACCGGCACCGTTTCCTTCGGCAAGGATACCAAGGGCAAGCAGCGTCTGGTGATCACCGAGCCGGACGGCTCGGCGCATGAGTATCTGATCACCAAGGACAAGCACGTGATGGCCCACGACGGTCAGGTGGTGAACAAGGGTGAGGTGATTGTGGACGGCCCGGCCGATCCCCATGACATTCTGCGCTTGAAGGGGGTTGAGGAATTGGCCCGCTACATCATTGATGAAGTTCAGGACGTATATCGCTTGCAGGGCGTGAAGATCAACGACAAGCATATTGAGGTGATCGTGCGCCAGATGTTGCGCCGTGTGGTAATTGCGCATCCGGGCGATTCGAACTTCATCAAGGAAGAGCAAGTCGAACGCGCTGCGGTACTGGACGAGAATGACAAGTTGATTGCGGCCGGCAAAACGCCTGCGATCTACGAATTCATGTTGCACGGCATTACCAAAGCCAGCTTGTCGACCGACTCCTTCATCTCGGCGGCGTCTTTCCAGGAAACCACTCGCGTATTGACCGAAGCTGCGATCATGGGCAAGCGCGATGAATTGCGCGGGCTCAAGGAGAACGTTATTGTCGGCCGCCTGATTCCGGCGGGAACCGGCATGGCTTACCACCGCACGCGCCGCAAGCAGTCCCGTAGTGGAGCCGAGGCGCAGAGTCTGTTCGATCTGCCGGCGGCTGCGGAAGATGCTGCGGTGGCAGCGGAAGACTCGCAAGCAGGTTGACGCTCGCCGCCAGCCATTCTATAATCCGGCCTCTTTGCCCTTGGCAGGGGCCGATTTTTTGCAAATTTGCAGCGTATTTCGCACCGCATTCAGGACCTATATATGCCTACCATTAACCAACTCGTGCGCAAGGGCCGTCAGGCGCCGCAGTCGAAAAGCAAGGTGCCCGCACTCGGCAACAGCCCTGCGCGGCGCGGTGTCTGCACTCGTGTTTACACCACCACCCCGAAGAAGCCGAACTCGGCGTTGCGGAAGGTCGCCAAAGTGCGACTGACCAATGGCTTCGAGGTGATTTCCTACATTGGTGGCGAAGGCCACAATCTGCAGGAACACTCGGTGGTGCTCATTCGCGGCGGTCGGGTCAAGGATCTGCCGGGTGTGCGTTACCACATCGTGCGCGGCAGCCTTGATACCCAGGGTGTCAAGGACCGCAAGCAAAGCCGTTCGAAGTACGGCGCCAAGCGGCCCAAGGCCGCCTGATCCGGGTCTTAAGGAGATACCATGCCCCGTCGTCGTGAAGTTCCCAAACGTGACATCCTGCCCGATCCGAAATTCGGCAGCGTTGATCTTTCCAAGTTTGTCAATGTGCTGATGGCCAGCGGCAAGAAGTCGGTAGCCGAGCGCATCATTTATGGCGCCTTCGCTCAAATCCAGTCGAAGAGCGGCAAGGATCCGCTGGAGGTCTTTACTTTGGCGGTGAATAATGTCAAGCCACTAGTTGAGGTCAAGAGCCGTCGAGTGGGCGGCGCCAACTACCAGGTGCCCGTGGAGGTGCGTCCCTCGCGGCGCATGGCCTTGTCCATGCGCTGGCTTCGCGAAGCAGCGAGAAAGCGCAGCGAGAAGTCGATGGGCCAGCGTCTTGCCGCCGAGTTGCTTGAGGCGTCCGAAGGACGTGGTGCGGCGATGAAGAAGCGCGAAGAAGTTCACCGTATGGCGGAAGCCAACAAGGCGTTCTCGCATTTCCGTTTCTGAGTAGTATCGCGCCTCGTCGGGTGTCCGCCGAGGCTTTCGTTTTTGTCTGCCGCCCTGTCGCTTCGTGAAACGAGGCCTCATGGCGGTTTGGTTTAGATAAGGCAGGTAAATCAAGTGGCCCGCAAGACTCCCATCGAGCGCTATCGCAATATAGGCATTTCGGCGCATATCGACGCCGGCAAGACCACCACCACCGAGAGAATTCTGTTCTACACCGGGGTCAATCACAAAATTGGCGAAGTCCACGATGGCGCAGCCACCATGGACTGGATGGAGCAGGAACAGGAGCGCGGAATTACGATTACCTCGGCGGCGACTACCTGTTTCTGGAAGGGGATGGGGCAGAATTTTCTGGAGCACCGAGTCAATATCATCGATACACCGGGACACGTCGACTTCACGATCGAGGTGGAGCGCTCCATGCGCGTGCTTGACGGTGCCTGTATGGTCTATTGTGCCGTCGGTGGCGTCCAGCCGCAGTCCGAGACCGTCTGGCGTCAAGCCAACCGCTACGGTGTGCCGCGTCTGGCTTTCGTGAACAAGATGGACCGCCAGGGCGCCGACTTCTTCAAGGTGCATGACCAGATGCGCATGCGCCTCAAGGCCAATCCTATTCCGCTGCAGATACCGATCGGCGCCGAGGAGAAGTTTGAAGGCGTGATCGATTTGGTCAAGATGAAGTCCATTGTCTGGGACGAGGCGAGTCAAGGGGTCAAGTTTCAGTACGGCGAGATTCCCGCAGAACTTAAAGCCAAGGCCGATGAGTGGCGCGAAAAGATGGTTGAGGCTGCTGCTGAGGCATCCGAGGAATTGATGAACAAGTACCTCGAAAGCGGCGATCTGACCGAGGAAGAGATCAAGGCCGGTTTGCGTGCGCGTACGCTGAACGCCGAAATTGTGCCCATGCTTTGCGGCTCCGCGTTCAAGAACAAGGGCGTGCAGGCGATGTTGGATGCCGTCATTGAATACTTGCCGGCCCCGACGGATGTTCCGCCGGTCGAGGGTATTCTTGAAAACGAGCAGATGGGTGAGCGCAAACCGAATGACACTGACCCGTTTGCGGCCTTGGCCTTCAAGATCATGACCGACCCCTATGTCGGCCAGCTGACCTTTTTCCGGGTGTATTCCGGCACGGTCAAGACCGGCGATACCATTTTCAATCCGATCAAAGGCCGCAAGGAACGCCTTGGCCGAATCCTGCAGATGCACGCCAATCAGCGGGAGGAGATCAAAGAGGTATTTGCGGGCGACATCGCTGCCGCGGTCGGCCTGAAAGAGGCCACCACGGGCGAGACCCTGTGCGATCCCGCGCATGTGATCACGCTTGAGCGGATGGTATTTCCCGAACCGGTGATTCACGTTGCCGTTGAGCCCAAGACCAAGGTCGACCAGGAGAAGATGGGTATCGCGCTCAATCGCTTGGCGCAGGAAGACCCATCTTTCCGCGTGCGAACGGACGAAGAATCAGGTCAGACCATTATTTCCGGTATGGGCGAACTCCACCTGGAAATTCTTGTTGATCGCATGCGTCGCGAATTTGGCGTCGAAGCCAACGTGGGCGCTCCGCAGGTGGCCTATCGCGAAGCCGTTCGCAAGTCAGTAGAGCAGGAAGGAAAATTTGTCAAACAGTCGGGCGGTCGGGGTCAATATGGCCACGTCTGGATCAAACTGGAGCCGAATGAGGCGGGCAAGGGTTTTGAGTTCGTCGACATGATCAAGGGCGGGTCTGTGCCGCGTGAATTCATCCCCGCGGTTGAAAAGGGCCTCAGGGACACCTTGCCGAATGGTGTGTTGGCCGGTTACCCCGTGGTGGATGTGAAGGTAACGCTGTTTGATGGCTCTTACCATGACGTGGATTCCAACGAAAACGCCTTCAAGATGGCCGCATCGATGGCTTTCAAGGACGCCATGCGCAAGGCTAGCCCGGTACTGCTGGAGCCGATGATGGCGGTCGAGGTGGAGACGCCGGAAGACTACATGGGCAACGTCATGGGCGATCTGTCCGGCCGTCGCGGTATCGTTCATGGCATGGAAGATCAGGTCGGCGGCATCAAGGTGATCAAGGCTGAAGTGCCGCTGGCTGAGATGTTCGGCTACTCGACTACGCTGCGTTCGCTGTCTCAGGGACGGGCCACCTACAGCATGGAATTCAAGCACTACACCGAGGCGCCAAAGAATGTCGCCGAAGCAGTCATCAACAAGAAATGATCGACTAACTATCGTTCTCTAAGGAAATCAGACATGGCGAAAGCGAAATTTGAGCGGACGAAGCCGCACGTAAACGTGGGGACGATTGGTCACGTTGACCATGGCAAGACGACGTTGACGGCGGCGATGACATCGGTGCTGTCGGCGAAGTTTGGAGGCGAGGCGAAAGCCTACGACCAGATTGATGCGGCGCCGGAAGAAAAAGCGCGGGGCATCACGATCAACACGGCGCACGTGGAATACGAGACGTCGAAGCGTCACTACGCGCACGTCGATTGCCCGGGACACGCCGACTACGTGAAGAACATGATTACCGGAGCGGCGCAGATGGACGGTGCGATCCTGGTCTGTTCCGCCGCTGACGGCCCGATGCCGCAGACCCGCGAGCACATCCTGCTGGCGCGCCAGGTCGGCGTGCCGTACATGGTCGTGTTCATGAACAAGTGCGACATGGTCGACGATGCCGAACTGCTCGAGCTGGTCGAAATGGAACTGCGCGAACTGCTGACCAAGTACGACTTCCCCGGCGACGAAATTCCCATCATCAAGGGATCCGCCCTGAAAGCACTGGAAGGCGACAAGGGCGAGCTTGGCGAAGTCGCCATCATGGCCCTGGCCGACGCGCTGGACAGCTACATCCCGACGCCTGAGCGGGCCATCGACAAACCCTTCCTGATGCCCATCGAAGACGTCTTCTCGATCTCCGGTCGCGGCACCGTGGTCACCGGACGGGTTGAGCGCGGCGTGGTCAAGGTTGGCGAAGAAATTGAAATCATCGGCATCCGCCCGACCATCAAGACCATCTGTACCGGCGTTGAAATGTTCAGGAAGCTCTTGGACCAGGGCCAGGCCGGTGACAACGTCGGCGTGCTGCTGCGCGGCACCAAGCGTGAAGAAGTCGAGCGGGGTCAGGTGCTGGCCAAGCCGGGCTCGATCACCCCGCACACGCACTTCACCTCCGAGGTGTACATCCTGTCGAAGGACGAAGGTGGACGTCACACGCCGTTCTTCAACGGTTACCGTCCGCAGTTCTATTTCCGCACCACCGACGTCACGGGCAGCATCGAGTTGCCGGCCGGGACGGAAATGGTGATGCCGGGCGACAACATTGCGATGACGGTGAAGCTGATTGCACCGATCGCGATGGAAGAAGGTCTGCGTTTCGCCATCCGTGAAGGCGGTCGTACCGTCGGCGCCGGTGTCGTTGCTAAGGTCATCGAATAACATTTGTTGCAATGCCGTGGAAAGGGCGATAAAATCTCGCCCTTTCGCGATTTGCGACCTCGCTCTTTAAGGATTTGTAATGCAAAGCCAGAAGATTCGCATCCGCCTCAAGGCCTTTGACTATCGTTTGATTGATCAGTCGGCGCTTGAAATAGTAGAGACGGCGAAGCGCACTGGCGCTGTTGTGCGTGGCCCGGTGCCGCTGCCAACGCGCATTGAACGTTTCGACGTATTGCGGTCGCCGCACGTCAACAAGACGTCGCGGGACCAGTTTGAGATTCGTACCCACCTGCGCCTGATGGACATCATCGATCCGACTGACAAGACAGTCGATGCGCTGATGAAGCTGGACCTTCCCGCTGGTGTGGATGTCGAGATCAAGTTGCAGTAATTCGTAACAGGGGCGCCGGTTTTTATGGCGCCTGTCGCGGTGACGTTTGTCGCTGAATTTTGAAAGTGGGCCCGGCCAATCGTAGCTGGGGTTTAGGAGAATAAAATGAGTCTAGGCCTTGTTGGACGCAAGGTCGGCATGACACGCGTCTTTGCCGAGGATGGTTCTTCCATTCCGGTGACGGTGCTTGATGTGTCGAATAATCGCGTCACACAAATAAAGACACCTGAGGTGGATGGTTATGCCGCCGTTCAGGTGACCTTTGGCAAGCGTCGCGCAAGCCGGGTAAGCAAGCCTGCGTCGGGGCACCTCGCCAAAGCCGGTGTCGAAGCCGGTGAAGTTCTCAGGGAATTCCGCGTCGCGCCGGATCAACTCGGCAGTTTCAAGCCGGGGGATGTGGTTGCCGCAAGCATTTTCAGTGTGGGTCAGAAAGTCGACGTCAGTGGCACCTCGATTGGCAAGGGCTTTACCGGCGCAATCACCCGTCACCATTTTTCGTCGAACCGCGCCTCCCACGGCAACTCTTTGTCGCACAATTCGGCCGGTTCCATCGGCATGGCGCAAGACCCGGGACGAGTGTTTCCCGGTAAGAAAATGGCGGGACACCTCGGCGATGTAGCGCGCACGACGCAGAATCTGGAAGTCGTCCGCATCGATGAGGCGCGTCAACTCCTGCTCGTCAGGGGTGCGGTACCTGGCGCCAAAGGGGGTGACGTGATTGTCGCTCCGGCGATCAAGGCATCCACGGAGCGGGGATGACATGGAACTTAAACTAATTAACGACCAAGGTCAGGCCGCTTCAACCATGACCGCGTCCGATGCGCTGTTTGGTCGTGACTTCAATGAAGCGCTGGTGCATCAGGTAGTGGTCGCCTATCAGGCCAATGCCCGCGCCGGCAATCGCAAGCAGAAGGATCGCGAAGAGGTGCATCACAGCACCAAGAAGCCGTTCCGCCAGAAGGGAACCGGCCGCGCTCGCGCTGGTATGACGTCCTCGCCTCTGTGGCGTGGTGGCGGTCGAATCTTTCCGAACACGCCCGAAGAAAACTTCACCCAGAAGGTCAATCGCAAGATGTATCGTGCCGGCCTGGCGGCGATCCTGTCGCAACTGGCCCGCGAAGGCAGGCTGGTGGTAATTGACGACTTCACCATCGAAGCGCCGAAGACCCGACTCTTTGCACAAAAGCTCAAAGCTATGGGCTTGGGTCTGGACCCCGTGCTGCTGGTGACGGATAGTCTGGACGACAATCTGGCGCTGGCTTCGCGCAACTTGCCGAATGTGCTGGTGCTGGAGGCGCAGCAGGCTGATCCGGTATCCCTGGTGCGCTTTCCCAAGGTGATTTTTACCAAGGGCGCAGTGGCCAAGATCGAGGAGATGCTGGCATGACCAAGAACTTCAATCCGGAACGTTTGCTGCAAGTGCTGGTGGCCCCGCAAATTTCCGAGAAGGCCACCTATATTGCTGATAAGAACGAGCAGGTGGTGTTCATCGTGACACCCGATGCGACCAAGCCTGAGGTCAAGGCGGCTGTCGAAATGCTGTTCAAAGTTGAAGTCAAGTCGGTGCAGATCGCCAACCTGAAGGGCAAGATCAAGCGCGCTGGCCGAAATATTGGCCGTCGGAGCGACATCAGGAAGGCATTTGTTTGCCTCAAGCCTGGTCAGGAAATTAATTTCGCCGAAGGGGGGGCTGCTTAAATGGCTCTCGTAAAAGTCAAGCCGACCTCGCCGGGTCGCCGTGCTGTCGTCAAGGTTGTTAACCCGAATCTGCACAAGGGCCGCCCGCACGACAAGCTGATCGAGAAGAAGATCAGAACCGCAGGCCGCAATGCGCATGGACATATCACCACTCGTCATATGGGTGGCGGTCACAAGAAGCATTACCGTGTGATCGATTTCCGCCGCGACAAGGACGGGATCCCGGGCAAGGTCGAGAATCTTCAGTACGATCCGAATCGGTCCGCCAATATCGCTCTGGTGCTGTACGCTGACGGCGAGCGCCGTTACATCATCGCCATCAAGGGAATGGTCGTCGGTCAGGAAGTCATCAGCGGTTCCGAGGCACCGATCAAGCCGGGCAATGCGCTGCCGATTCGCAGTATTCCTGTCGGTACGACAATTCATTGTGTCGAAATGATGCCGGGCAAAGGCGCGCAGATTGCTCGTTCTGCCGGCACCTCGGTGCAACTTCTGGCGCGTGAGGGTTCCTATGCGCAGATACGGCTGCGTTCAGGCGAAATCCGCCGCATCAACGTCGAGTGTCGCGCGACGATTGGCGAGGTAGGCAACGAAGAACACAGCCTGCGCAAGATCGGCAAGGCCGGTGCGATGCGTTGGCGCGGTATTCGTCCGACTGTTCGCGGTGTCGCGATGAACCCTGTCGATCACCCGCATGGTGGTGGCGAAGGGCGTACTGGCGAAGGACGTGTTCCGGTCAGTCCGTGGGGTCAGCCGACCAAGGGCTATCGCACCCGTAATAACAAGCGCACGGACGTCATGATTGTCCAACGCAGGCCGAAAGGTAAGAGGTAAGACATGGCACGTTCTATCAAGAAGGGCCCGTTCATCGACGCTCACCTGCTGAAGCGGGTCGACGCGGCGCGCGCCTCCAACGACAAGCGCCCGATCAAGACTTGGTCGCGCCGTTCCACCATTCTTCCGGACTTCGTGGGATTGACCATCGCTGTGCATAACGGCAAGCAACATATTCCCGTCTATGTGTCGGAAAACATGGTTGGTCACAAACTTGGCGAGTTCGCGCTGACGCGAACCTTCAAGGGTCACACCGGCGGCAAGAAGGCCGCCGTGAAGAAGTAAGGAGCGACGATGGAAACCAACGCAAACTTGCGCGGTGTCCGACTTTCCGCCCAGAAAGGTCGCCTTGTCGCGGACCTGGTACGCGGCAAGCCGGTAGACCAAGCGCTCAGCATTCTGGCATTTTCGCCCAAGAAGGGCGCCGGAATCATCAAGAAAGTGCTTGAGTCGGCTATCGCCAACGCAGAACACAATGACGGCGCGGATATCGATGCACTTAAGATTACGCGTATCTATGTCGAAAAGGGCACGGTGCTCAAGCGCTTTACTGCGCGAGCCAAGGGACGCGGCAACCGCATCCTCAAGCCTACTTGTCACATTTTCGTGACTGTTGGCGATTAAGGAGGGCACATGGGACAAAAGATTCATCCGACCGGTTTTCGTCTTTCGGTCACGCGCAACTGGACTTCCCGCTGGTACGCCAGCAGCAAGACCTTTCCGCAGATGCTCAAGGAAGATCTTGAGGTCCGGGAGTATCTGAAAAAGAAATTGGCGCATGCTTCCGTAGGTCGTGTCGTGATTGAACGCCCGGCCAAGAACGCACGAGTTACGGTTTATAGCGCCCGCCCCGGCGTCGTTATCGGCAAGAAGGGTGAGGACATTGAGCACCTGAAAGCCGAACTGCAACGCAAGATGGGCGTGCCGGTACACGTCAATATCGAAGAGATACGCAAGCCTGAAATCGATGCCCAATTGATCGCAGACTCGATTGCCCAACAGCTCGAAAAGCGCATCATGTTCCGCCGTGCCATGAAACGGGCGATGCAGAATGCAATGCGACTCGGTGCCCAAGGCATCAAGATCATGAGTTCCGGCCGACTGAACGGTGCAGAAATCGCCCGCAGGGAATGGTATCGCGAAGGTCGTGTGCCGTTGCATACGCTGCGCGCCGACATTGACTACGGTACTGCCGAGGCGAAAACCACCTACGGCATCATCGGCATCAAGGTCTGGGTATTCAAGGGCGAGATCCTGTCGCGTAGTGAAGCCCTGCTGGCCGCACCCGAGCCTGCTGTTGATGATCAGCGCAAGCCGCGCCGTACTCCCGGAAAGCCTAGGAGCGAGAGCGAGGGCGAAGCCAAGCCCGCCCGCCGCACCCCCGTCAAGAAGGCTGAAGAAGTCAAGCCGGAAGCCAAGCCCGAGGCTGCTGCTGTAGCACCCAAGACACCCGTCAAGCGTATTCGCAAGGCCCCGGCCAAGGCCGAGGGCGCCGATAGCGCAGCGAAGGAAGGCAAGGAGTAAAACATGCTGCAACCTGCCCGCAGAAAATATCGCAAGGAACAAAAGGGTCGCAATACCGGGCTCGCCACCAGGGGCGCCAAAGTAAGTTTTGGCGAGTACGGCCTTAAGGCCATCGGCCGCGGTCGTCTTACCGCCCGTCAGATTG
This sequence comes from Sulfuritalea sp., assembly GCA_023229685.1. Taxonomy (GTDB): domain Bacteria; phylum Pseudomonadota; class Gammaproteobacteria; order Burkholderiales; family Rhodocyclaceae; genus Sulfuritalea. The sequence continues at coordinate 256,105 of JALNYT010000003.1, read as the reverse complement.
AAGCCGCACGTCGTGCCATGACGCGGCATATCAAGCGCGGCGGCCGTATCTGGATTCGCATTTTTCCGGACAAACCGATTTCGAAGAAGCCACTCGAAGTTCGGATGGGTAACGGTAAAGGTTCGCCGGAGTATTGGGTCGCCGAGATCCAGCCGGGTAAAGTCCTTTACGAGATGGACGGTGTCGATGAGACGCTGGCACGCGAGGCTTTCCGCCTGGCGGCTGCCAAGCTTCCGCTCGAAACCACCTTCGTCACCCGCCATTTGGGATAAGTCATGAAAACAAGTGAGCTGAGAGCAAAGAACGAAGAGGATCTGCAAAAGGAACTGCTGGCTTTGCGCAAGGCGCAATTCGGCCTTCGCATGCAGATCGCCACACAACAGCTGACCAATACCAGTCAGGTCGGCAAGGTGCGCAAGGATATTGCGCGCATCAAAACCATTCAGCGTGAGAAGGCGGCGGCAAAATGACGGATGCGAACACTCAAACCGTGCGGCGCACCCTCCAGGGACGCGTTGTTTCGGACAAAATGCAGAAGACGGTGACGGTCCTTGTTGAGCGCAAGGTCAAGCACCCTGTGATCGGTAAGATCATGACCCGTTCGAAAAAGTATCACGCGCATGTTGAGGGTCTGGAGACGGTAGCCGGCGATCTGGTACAAATCGAAGAATGTGCTCCGATTTCCAAGACCAAGGCATGGCGCGTCGCGAAGGTTGTCGAGAAGGCCCGCAATGTCTGATTGCGCCTCGGCTGTTGCACGCTGTGCCCATATGAAATAGTAGTTGACAACAACGTGGCAGGTTGTAAAATCTCGCCTCTTTGCACCGTCGGGGTATTCTCTTCCCGACATTCCAGCCCCTAGCGGGCTCCAAGACTGATCGCGAGATTTAAGTCAATCGCGGATTAAGTTGGAGATGAAAAAATGATTCAAATGCAGTCTCTGCTGGACGTCGCCGATAACACGGGCGCGCGTTCGGTCATGTGCATCAAGGTGCTTGGCGGGTCCAAGCGCCGCTATGCAGGCATTGGTGATGTCATCAAGGTCACCATCAAGGATGCTGCGCCGCGTGGCCGCGTCAAGAAGGGCGAAGTCTATAGCGCAGTGGTGGTGCGTACCGCCAAGGGTGTGCGTCGCTCGGACGGGTCGCTTATCAAATTCGATGGCAACGCAGCGGTATTGCTGAACAACAAGTTGGAACCGATCGGCACGCGCATCTTCGGCCCGGTGACGCGCGAGTTGCGCACCGAGCGATTCATGAAGATCGTCTCGCTCGCTCCCGAGGTTCTTTGAACCGGCAATCGAGGACTCGATCATGAACAAAATTCGCAAGGGTGACGATGTGGTCGTTACCACAGGTAAAGACAAGGGCAAACGCGGTGTCGTGCTGAACTGGCTTGACGCGGACCGTCTGCTTGTTGAAGGCATCAATCGCGTCAAGAAGCACACCAAGCCTAACCCCCTTAAGGGTAATCAGGGCGGCATTGTCGAGAAGGAAATGCCGATCAATATTTCCAATGTGGCGCTGTTCAACCCTGCCACCCAGAAAGCGGATCGCGTCGGCTTCAAACAGCTTGACGACGGTCGCAAGGTCCGGGTGTTCAAGTCGAACGGCGAAGTTGTTGACGCGTAAGGACCAGTCATGGCGCGCTTGCAGGAATACTATAAAGAGACGGTGGTCCCCGAACTTCTGACGAAGTTCGGTTACAAATCCATCATGGAAGTTCCGCGCATCACCAAGATCACCCTGAATATGGGCGTTGGTGAGGCGGTCGGTGACAAGAAGGTGCTGGATCACGCGGTCAGTGACATGACCAAGATCGCCGGGCAGAAGCCGGTCGTGACCAAGGCTCGCAAGGCTATTGCGGGCTTCAAGATTCGTGAAGGCTACCCGATTGGTTGCATGCTGACGCTACGCGGGAATCGCATGTACGAATTTCTCGACCGCCTGGTAACCATTGCGATGCCGCGCATCCGCGACTTTCGTGGTATTTCCGGCAAAGGCTTTGATGGGCGCGGCAACTACAACGTCGGGGTCAAGGAGCAGATCATTTTCCCCGAGGTTGAGTATGACAAGATCGATGCGTTGCGTGGCATGAATATCAGTATCACCACCACCGCGAAGAACGACGAAGAAGCGAAGGCGCTTCTCGCCGCATTCAAGTTCCCGTTCAAGAACTGAGGGACGTATGGCGAAACTAGCTCTTATTAACCGCGAAGAAAAGCGCGCAAAGACGGTAGCGAAGTACGCTGCCAAACGCGCCGAACTTTTTGCTGTGATCAACAACGTCAAACTGTCGGATGAGGAGCGTATGGACGCGCGTCTGAAACTCCAGCAGTTGCCCCGCAACGCGAGCCCGTCCCGTCAGCGCAATCGATGCGCATTGACCGGGCGTCCCCGCGGTGTTTTTCGCAAGTTCGGTCTGTGCCGCAACAAGCTGCGCGAGGTTGCGATGCGCGGCGAAGTGCCTGGCATGACCAAGGCCAGCTGGTAAGGAGAGCGATATGAGCATGACCGATCCAGTTGCCGACATGTTGACCCGCATCCGCAATGCGCAGATGGCGGAGAAGCTGTCCGTTTCCATGCCTTCCTCCAAGCTCAAGGTGGCGATTGCCATGGTGCTGAAGGATGAGGGTTACATTGATGATTTCGCTATTCGCGAGAATGGCGCGAAGCCACAACTCGATGTTGCGCTCAAGTACTATGCCGGGCATCCGGTGATTGAGCGTATCGAACGCGTTTCCAAGCCGGGCCTGCGAGTCTACAAGGGCAAGGACGATTTGCCCCGTGTCATGAACGGGCTGGGTGTTGCCATAGTCTCCACGCCGAAGGGCGTGATGACCGACCGCCGTGCGCGGGCGGGCAACATGGGCGGCGAAGTTCTCTGTATCGTCGCCTAAGGAGCCGCTGTCATGTCACGTATTGCAAAGTATCCGGTTGATGTGCCCAAGGGCGTCGAAGTGACGCTGTCCGATACCGAGGTCGCCGTAAAGGGACCGCTGGGAACGCTGAAGCAGTTTGTGTTGCCGGCGGTAAAAGTCGAAAGAGATGGCGAAAAACTGCTCTGTCGTGCCGTCGAAGGCGCGCCCAACGCGGGTGCCATGTCGGGCACGATGCGTGCGCTGCTGAATAACATGGTGATTGGCGTGACCAAGGGCTTCGAGAAGAAGCTGACCTTGGTTGGCGTTGGTTATCGTGCGCAGGCTCAGGGAGCCAAGTTGAACCTCACGCTCGGTTTTTCGCATCCTGTGGCGCACGACATGCCGATCGGCATCAAAGTTGAAACACCGACCCAGACAGAGATCCTGATTAAAGGGATCGACAAGCAGGTGGTTGGTCAGGTGGCCGCTGAAGTGCGTGCCTACCGGTCTCCGGAGCCCTACAAGGGCAAGGGTGTCCGGTATGCCGACGAAGTGGTTGTCATCAAGGAAACCAAGAAGAAATAATCGAGGCGCTGAATCATGGAAAAGAAACAGGCTCGTCTGCGCAGGGCGCGCAAAACCCGCGCCAAAATTGCGGAGCTCAAAGTGGTGCGCCTTGCGGTGCATCGCAGCAACTTGCATATCTCTGCCCAGATTTTCTCCGGGTGCGGGACCCGTGTACTCGTCGCCGCGTCAACCATGGAACCGGAAGTGCGGAGCCAGGTGCCAAACGGCGGTAACGTGAATGCTGCCAAGACGGTTGGCAAACTCATCGCCGAGCGGGCCAAAGCGGCCGGTATCGAGCAGGTTGCTTTCGACCGCTCCGGTTTTCACTACCACGGCCGCGTCAAGGCGCTGGCTGAAGCCGCCCGTGAGGGCGGACTCAAGTTCTAAGCGAGACGGACATGGCTAAACCTCAAGGCAGGAAACAGCAGCAGGCCCAGGAAGAGCGCGACGACGGCATGCGCGAAAAGATGGTGTCCATCAATCGTGTCACCAAGGTGGTGAAGGGCGGCCGGATTCTCGGTTTCGCGGCACTCACCGTAGTGGGTGATGGCGATGGCGGCATCGGTATGGGCAAGGGAAAATCCCGCGAAGTTCCCGTCGCCGTTCAGAAGGCGATGGAGGAAGCGCGTCGCAAGATGGCCAAGATCAATCTCAAGAATGGCACCCTGCATCACGCGGTTACGGGTAAGCATGGCGCAACAACTGTGCTGATGGCCCCTGCGTCGCCTGGTACCGGCGTCATTGCCGGCGGCCCGATGCGCGCGGTATTTGAGGTGATGGGTATTACCGACGTGGTGGCCAAGACCATCGGGTCGACCAATCCTTACAACGTGGTACGCGCAACGCTGCATGGTCTGCTGGCGATGAGCACCCCGGCCGAGATTGCTGCCAAGCGCGGCAAGGCCGTAGCCGAAATTCTGGAGTGAGCCATGGCTGACAAGACGATCAAGGTCACACTGGTAAAGAGTGTCATCGGCACCAAGCAGGATCATCGCGCGACGGTGCGCGGACTCGGCCTGAGAAGGCTCAACAGTTCGGCTGTGCTCGAGGATACGCCCGCAGTGCGCGGCATGATCCGCAAAGTGGCCTACCTGGTGAAGTGCGAAGGCTAAGGGGATATCGATGAGCATGGAACTTAACAATCTGAAGCCGGGCGCCGGCTCCAAGCACGCGACCAAGCGTGTTGGACGAGGCATCGGCAGCGGTCTGGGCAAAACCGCCGGTCGTGGACACAAAGGCCAGAAGTCGCGGGCCGGCGGTTTCCACAAGGTAGGTTTCGAGGGCGGCCAAATGCCGCTGCAGCGCCGGTTGCCGAAGCGCGGGTTCGTTTCGTTGACGGCGAGCCGCAATGTTGAAGTGCGTTTGTCCGAGTTGGACAAACTACCGGTCGAAGAAGTTGACTTGCTGGTCCTGAAACAGGCTGGCGTGATCGCTGCGGATGCGCTGTCGGCCAAGGTTATTCTGTCAGGCAAGCTCAACCGCAAGATCGCGCTGAAAGGTGTCGGCGCGACCAAGGGGGCCCGTGCTGCGATCGAAGCGGCCGGCGGCTCTGTAGCAGACATCGCCGCGGCCTGATAGCGGAAGAGGACGGACGACGTGGCAAGCCCCCAGGCAGCAACTCTCGGCAAGACTGGCAAGTTCGGCGACCTCTGGCGCCGGCTCTGGTTCTTGCTGGGCGCGCTGGTGGTTTACCGTATCGGCGCGCATATTCCTGTGCCGGGGATCGACCCCGTAAAGCTGGCGGAATTATTCCAGGGTCAGCAGGGCGGCATTTTGGGTGTGTTCAACCTGTTTTCGGGCGGGGCGCTGTCGCGCTTTACGCTGTTTGCACTCGGCATCATGCCCTACATTTCGTCCTCGATCATCATGCAACTCATGACGATCGCTGTGCCGTCGATAGAGGCGCTGAAGAAGGAAGGCGAGGCCGGGCGGCGCAAGATTACCCAATACACGCGCTACGGCACCGTGGCTTTGGCCTTGTTCCAGGGACTGGGCATCGCCATTGCACTTGAATCACAAGCGGGATTGGTGCTTGATCCGGGAGTGCTGTTCCGTTTCGTTACCGTGCTGACCTTGCTTACCGGAACCATGTTCCTGATGTGGCTGGGCGAGCAGATCACCGAGCGCGGCTTGGGGAACGGAATTTCGATCATCATTTTCGCCGGCATCGTGGCGGGTCTGCCGAACGCGCTCGGCGGTCTGTTTGAACTGGTCCGTACCGGGGCGATGCATCCGATTTCCGCACTGTTTATTTGCTGCGTGACAATTCTGGTTACGGGCTTCGTCGTATTTGTTGAAAAAGGCCAGCGCAAGATTCTGGTTAATTATGCCAAGCGCCAGGTTGGCAACAAGGTTTACGGCGGCCAGAGTTCCCATCTGCCGCTGAAGCTGAATATGTCAGGCGTTATTCCCCCGATCTTTGCCTCGTCGATCATCCTGTTCCCGGCTACCGCCGCCGGCTGGTTTGGATCGAGTGAGGGCATGACTTGGCTGAAGGACATTGCGTCAACCCTGTCGCCGGGCCAGCCAATCTATGTGATGCTCTACGCAACTGCCATCGTGTTTTTCTGCTTCTTCTACACCGCGTTGGTGTTCAATTCGAAGGAGACGGCGGACAACCTGAAGAAGAGCGGGGCATTCGTTCCCGGCATTCGTCCCGGCGACCAAACGGCACGCTACATTGACAAGATCCTCACCCGCCTTACTCTGGCTGGTGCCATTTACATAACGGCGGTCTGCCTGTTGCCCGAATTCCTCATTCTGAAATGGAACGTGCCGTTCTACTTCGGCGGTACAAGTCTGTTGATTATTGTTGTGGTGACTATGGATTTCATGTCACAGGTGCAGGCATACGTCATGTCGCACCAGTATGAAAGTCTTCTGAAAAAGGCTAATTTCAAGGGGGCCGGTTTCCCGGCTCGCTGATTCATGTCAAAGGAAGACGTTATTGAAATGCAGGGAGAGGTTGTCGAAAATCTCCCGAATGCCACGTTCCGGATCAAGCTTGAAAACGGGCACGTGGTTCTTGGCCATATTTCCGGGAAGATGCGCATGCACTACATCCGCATTCTTCCGGGCGACAAGGTCACCGTGCAGCTCACGCCCTACGACTTTTCCAAAGGCCGTATCGTGTTCCGCGCCAAGTAGTTTGGTAATATTTCCGGAGAACTCCAATGAAAGTTCTGGCTTCGGTCAAACGTCTCTGTCGTAATTGCAAAGTCATCCGTCGCAAGGGCGTGGTAAGGGTCATCTGTACCGATCCGCGTCACAAGCAGCGTCAGGGTTGATTGAGCGGTTCGTTTCAGATACAATCTACGGTTTCGCATTTTTCAGCTAGCCCACCAATTACCGCACTAGCGGCGACGAACAGGTAAGCACATGGCTCGTATTGCAGGCGTCAACATCCCGAATCACCAGCACACTGAGATCGCTCTGACGGCGATCTATGGTATTGGCCGCACCCGCGCACAGAAAATCTGCGACGCGGTCGGCGTCAAGCGTTCGGCCAAGGTCAAGGAACTCACGGACAGCGAAATGGATCGCTTGCGTGAGGAGGTAGCCAAGTTCACCGTCGAGGGCGACTTGCGCCGCGAAACGACGATGAACATCAAGCGCCTCATGGATCTTGGCTGCTATCGTGGTGTGCGTCATCGTCGCGGCCTGCCCGTGCGCGGTCAGCGCACCCGCACCAACGCGCGAACCCGCAAGGGACCGCGCAAAGCGATTTCGATGGGCAAGAAGTAAACCAGGAACCAATACATGGCTAAGACCGCAACTAAAGTCCGCAAGAAGGTCAAGAAGAACGTCGCTGAAGGCATCGCGCACGTTCACGCTTCCTTCAATAACACCATCATTACCATCACCGATCGCCAGGGGAATGCCTTGGCGTGGGCGACATCCGGCGGCGCCGGCTTCAAGGGCTCACGCAAGTCGACCCCGTTCGCCGCCCAGATCGCGGCCGAGGCTGCCGGCAAGGCTGCTCAGGAGTGTGGTGTAAAGAATCTCGAAGTTCGTATCAAGGGTCCCGGCCCCGGGCGCGAATCAGCGGTGCGTGCGCTCAATGCGCTTGGCATGAAGATTACCAGTATCACCGACATTACCCCGATTCCCCACAATGGATGCCGGCCGCCCAAGCGCCGTCGCATCTAAGGCAATAAGGATACGACGACATGGCCCGCAACCTAGATGCCAAATGCCGCCAGTGCCGCCGCGAGGGCGAAAAGCTGTTCCTCAAAGGCGAGAAGTGCTTCACTGACAAATGTTCCGTCGAGCGCCGCGCCTACGCGCCCGGTCAGCACGGCCAAAAGTCCGGACAGCGTCTGTCCGGTTACGGTACGCAACTGCGCGAGAAGCAAAAGATCCGTCGCATTTACGGCGTTCTCGAGCGGCAGTTCCGCAAAGTGTTCGGCGATGCCGAGCGCAAGAAGGGACAGACCGGCGAAAACCTGCTCAAATTGCTCGAAGGCCGCCTCGATACCGTGGCTTACCGGATGGGCTTTGGCGTCTCGCGTGCCGAAGCACGGCAAGTCGTTCGCCACAACGGCGTACTGATCAACGGCAAGCGCGTTGACATCCCGTCGTACAACGTGCGGCCCGGTGACGTTATCCAGTTGCTCGACAGCACTCGCAGCCATTTGCGCACCAAGGCTGCTCTGGAGGCCGCTGAGTCGCGTGGCTTCCCGGTGTGGCTCGAAGTGGATGTCAAGGCTGGCAAGGGTGTCTTCAAGTCATACCCTGCGCGCGAAGATTTGCCGCCCTCGATCAATGAGGGTCTGGTCGTCGAACTGTATTCGCGTTAACACCTAGTTTTGCGCCTGGCGTCCACCGGACGCCAGGCGTTTTCCATTCGAAGGAATGCACATGCACACACTTCTGAAACCCCGCAGCATCGATGTCCAGCAGCTCTCGCCGCTTCATGCGCGCGTCGTCATGGAGCCGTTCGAGCGCGGCTACGGCCATACGCTTGGCAACGCTCTGCGTCGCATTCTGCTGTCCTCAATGGAAGGCGTCGCCCCGACCGAGGTGTCCATCGAAGGCGTGCTCCACGAGTACTCGACGCTGGATGGCGTTCGCGAGGACGTGGTCGACGTTCTGTTGAATCTCAAGGGCGTGGTGCTGAAGATGCACAACCGCCGTGAGGCCACGCTCACACTCTCCCGAAACGGAGAGGGCGTCGTTACCGCGCGCGATATCGAAACCACTCACGATGTCGAAATCGTGAATCCGGATCACGTCATTGCGCACATTGCTCCCGGCGGCAAGCTGAACATGCAGATTCGCGTCGAATCCGGCCGCGGCTACGTGCCGGCCAACCAGCGCGAAATCGCCCGCGAGAACCGCGCCATCGGCCAGATCATGCTCGATGCGTCGTTCAGCCCGGTGCGCCGTGTCAGCTATTCCGTCGAGTCCGCGCGTGTGGAACAGCGCACCGACCTCGACAAGCTCATTCTCGACATCGAGACCAACGGTGCCATCGACAATGCCGAAGAGGCGGTGCGGACTGCGGCTCGTATTCTAATGGAGCAGCTGTCGGTATTTGCCGACCTCGAAGGCACGCCGATGTCCGCCGAAGCCCCCAAGCAGAACTCGGTTGATCCGGTTCTGGTGCGCCCGGTGGATGACCTCGAACTGACGGTTCGTTCCGCCAACTGTCTGAAGGCCGAGAATATCTATTACATCGGCGATCTGATTCAGCGCACCGAAACCGAACTGCTGAAGACCCCGAATCTCGGTCGCAAGTCGCTCAACGAAATCAAGGAAGTGCTGGCTTCGCGTGGCCTGACTCTGGGCATGAAGCTTGAAAGCTGGCCGCCCGCCGGGCTGGAAAAACTCGCCTGATCGAACATCGGGCTTCGGCCCGATTGTTTCGTTCGTCACATTTGTCTCACTTGTTTCAGTTGCTGCACTGATTCCAAAACTCTCGATAACCATTAACCGGCCATTTGCATTGCGCGATGGCCGCAAAAAAACGAGGAAATCAAAATGCGTCACGGTAACGGACTTCGCAAGCTCAATCGTACTTCATCGCACCGCCAGGCGATGCTGCGCAACATGGCAGTCTCGCTGTTGCGCCATGAGGCCATCAAGACCACCCTGCCCAAGGCCAAGGAACTGCGCCGCGTGGTCGAACCGCTGATCACGCTGGGCAAGAAGCCCAGTCTGGCCAACCGTCGCCTGGCTTTCGATCGCACACGTGACCGCGAAATCGTCGGCAAGCTGTTCGACGAACTGGGCCCGCGCTATGCCGCCCGCAATGGTGGCTATCTGCGCATTCTCAAGATGGGCTTCCGCGTCGGTGACAATGCATCGATGGCCTTCGTTGAACTGCTGGACCGTCCGGCTGGCGACGCCGCCGAGGCTCCCACCGTCGAGTAAAGTTGCTGCGGCCACCACGGAAAAGCCAGGCATTGCCTGGCTTTTTTGTTATCTGGATTGGCTCTGTTTTCGGTTTGCAATTCGTGACAGGAGAAGAGATTTCGTCCTCTCAGAGGGCTGTATTCGCCGATCCGGAGGCTAGAATGGAGTCAGTCCGGTATTGCCGCACATTTCAGAGAGCGAGGTTTGACCATGCCCTATACGCCCGATCTTATCCATGAACTGAATACCCTGGTCCGCTTCAACCTGGAGACCAGTCAGCAAGGGATCAAGGTGCACAAGAACGCCGATCCGGAAGTGATCGCCGCAACCCGGCGTCTTCACGACAAGGGGTTGCTGACACTGGTCGACGGCGGCTATTTGACGGGTCTCGGACGGGACGCCGCGGAGCACGCCCAGGCGACCCTGACCATCCTCACCTCGAGCACCGATGCCTCACCCCGCCTCGATATCGACGCCGTAGCGCAAAAGGACTTTGCCTAGCCGCCTCTACTCGGCGGCATCTTCCTTGTCGGCCTTGCCTTCGAGGTCGCGCAACTCCCTGAACAACTCGCGGTAGGCGCGCGGCGGCTTGCCCTGCTCTGCTTCCTTCAGCGCGTTGCGGCGCAGCTGGCGCAGGTGCTGGATGTCGGCGGCGGGGTAATCGCGGGCCAGTTCGCTGAACTTCGTCTCGTCCTCCATCAGGCGCGTACGCAGATTTTCGAGACGGTGCTGGCGGATGTTGGCCGCCTCCGAGTTGCCCTTGATCTCGTCCATCGCCGCCTGCAATGGCGCGGCATCGATATCGCGCATGATCTTGCCGATGTACTGCATCTGGCGCCGTTTGGCTTCGTGCTTGGTGAAGCGTTGGGCATCGAGCAGCGCGTCGCGCAGCCGTTCCGGCATGTCGATCTTGGCCAGGCGTTCCTTCGACAGCGCGACCAGTTCTGCACCGAGATGCTGCAAGGCAGTCATCTCGCGCTTCAGCTGCGATTTACTGGGGCCGGAATACTCGTCCGCTTCGTTATAGATATCTTCCACGGTTATGATTATAGCTTCGCGACCAGAGTCTTACTCTTAAAGGGTTCCGCATGTCCCCAGCTTTTGCTCATTCACAAGAGGCGCTGCGCGCTATTGCGCAGGCTGTCCTCGATCACGCCGCAATTAGAGGCGCCACGGCCTGCGAGGTCGACGTGTCGGAAGGTTTCGGCCAGTCGGTCAGCGTGCGCCGGCAGGAGGTGGAAACCATTGAATACAACCGCGACAAGGGGCTCGGCGTGTCGGTGTACCTCGGCCAGCGGCGTGGCCATGCCAGTAGTTCCGACTTCTCGCCGGCTGCGCTGAGAGCCTCGGTCGAGGCCGCGCTGTCCATCGCGCGCTTCACCGCGGAGGACGATTGCGCCGGCCTACCCGAAGCCAGCCTGTTGGCGACCAAAAGCATGGATCTCGACCTGTTCCATCCATGGGATATTTCGGTGGAGGCCGCAATCGACATCGCGCGCCGTTGCGAGCAGGCCGCCTTCGATGTCAGTCCGATGGTCAAGAACTCGGAAGGCGCCAGCGTTTCCGCGCAGGCAGCGCACTTCGTCTCGGCCAACAGTCTCGGCTTCATGGGCGGCTTCCCCACTTCGCGGCACTATGTCTCCTGCTCGGTGATCGCCGGTGAGGGCGACGACATGCAGCGCGACGACTGGTATGCGACGCGTCGCAACGCGGTTGATTTTCCCGATGCCGCGCGCATCGGCGACTATGCGGCGCGGCGCGCGCTGGCCCGTCTCGGCGGGCGCAAGCTGAAGACGCGCAAATGCCCGGTGATATTCGAAGCGCCGCTGGCGGCGGGCCTGGTCGGCAGTTTCGTGCATGCGATATCCGGCGGTTCGCTGTATCGCAAGACATCTTTTCTGCTCGACAGCCTTGGCCAGCAAATATTCCCCGATTTCGTCCAGATCAGCGAACGGCCCCATATCCGCGGCGCATTTGCCTCCTCGCCGTTCGACGATGACGGCGTCGCAACCCATGATCGCGAGGTGGTGAAGAACGGCGTCTTGCAAGGCTATTTCCTCTCCACCTACTCGGCGCGCAAACTGGGCATGCAGACCACCGGCAATGCCGGCGGTGCGCACAATCTTCAGGTCAAGCCGGGACCGCATGATCTCAAGGGACTGCTGCGCCAGATGGGAACCGGTCTGCTGGTGACCGAACTGCTCGGCCAGGGTGTGAATTACGTGACCGGCGACTATTCGCGCGGCGCCGCGGGTTACTGGGTGGAAAAGGGTGAGATCGTCTACCCGGTGGAAGAGATCACCATCGCCGGCAACCTGCGCGAGATGTTGCGTGACATTGTCGGCATAGGCAATGACATCGAGGTACGGGGTTCCAGGCAAGTGGGCTCCATCCTGGTCGAACGCATGACCATCGCTGGCAACTGACGCCGGCCGGCATCCCCTGAAAGTCGGCGCTGGTGATGCGGCGCAGCGCCGAATTTGTGGGCGTCCGCCGCGGGAAAATGTACAGGCTCGCAGCGGCGACGTACCATGCGTTTCAACTCCCTGCGCATCGAGGTATATCGTGTTGCTTCCAGTCGGACTTTATCAATGGCGGGCAGCATTGTGAGCGACGTTCCGGTCATCTCCTGGACCGAGGAGGGCGAGATGTGCACCATGCGCTGGCACTCGGAGAGCGGCGCGCCGCCGCCCAGGCGCGTGGTCGTCGCCGATGATCGCATCACGGCCGATGCCGCCTACCGCCTTGCCAGTGAAGGCACGGCACTGCTCTGGCGCGGGGATTTTCAGAACGCGCGCCAACTGCTGCAGGCCATGGCCCGGCGCATTGACCGCAAGCCGCGCAAGATGGCGGCAACAGCGGCCCCCACCGATGCCTTTCACTTGTACCGTCAGGCGCAGTCGCAACGCGCGCGCACGCTGGCCATGCTGCTGCTGCCCTTCGAAGAAGACTACCGGGTGCCCCTGCGCCGTGCGCCCGACGTGCGCCAGGCCTGCGGCGAAGCGTATGGCCCGGCGCATGGTCCCTTTGTCGCCTCGCTGCGAGAACTACTGGGCCTGATCGGTGCGCACGAGTGGCGCAAGACGGGTGTCGAGATACCGGCGCTGGGCGAGCGCATTCATCCGCACTACGGCGTCTTCGCGCCGATTCGCGGCGAGTACGTCGGTCTGGTGGCCGCGGCGCCTCTGCCGCCCGCATGCACGCTGGCCTTCGACATCGGCACCGGCACCGGCGTGCTGGCGGCCGTGCTGGCGCAACGCGGCATCGCTCGCATCGTCGCCACCGATCAGGATCCTCGCGCGCTGGCTTGCGCCGCCGAGAACGTGGCGCGGCTAGGGCTGGCCGGACGGGTGGCGGTGGCCGCGGCGGATCTGTTTCCGCCGGGCCGCGCCCCACTGATAGTGTGCAATCCGCCATGGGTTCCGGCCCGCGCCAGTTCGCCGCTGGAACGCGCGGTGTACGACCCCGACAGCCGGATGCTGATGGGATTCATCGGAGGACTGGCCGCGCATCTGGAACCAGGGGGGGAGGGCTGGCTGGTGCTCTCCGATCTCGCCGAGCATCTGGGCTTGCGCTCGCGCGCCGAACTGCTGGCTGCGATTGACGAGGCCGGCCTCATGGTTGTGGGACGCATTGATGCCAAGCCGGTCCATCCGCGGACGGCGGACGCCACCGACCCGCTGCATGCCGCACGTGCCGCAGAACTGACCTCGCTGTGGCGCCTTAAGGAGCGCCAACGAGCGTCGGACCGACCCGCATAAAGGATTCAAAGGGTCAAAGCAGCATTGGTGATTTGCGTCAAGCGACGATTGTGTTTAGGCTTTATTGTAAGTAGGGGTTTTGCGTTCGGCACGCCACAGCCACTAATTTTCGGGCCGAGTTTGGAAATCATCGCCAGCGAGCTCGAGATACCACGGTCATTCCGACAACATGGCTCTTAAGGACAGGATGCAGTTGTTCCCGCGCAAGGCCGGGCCGGCGGTGGCCATGCTTGTTGCATTGGCGGTTTCGTTCGGGGTCTATATCCACTCTGAAAAGCAGATCGACGAGGCCAATGAAGGGCGGATTCGCTCCTTTGTGCTGGCGGATCAGTTGCGGCAGTCGTCGGATGACCTGACCCGGATGGCCAGAACCTACGTGGTGACCGGCGATCCGCGCTACAAGAAGTATTATCAAGAGATACTGGATATTCGCGACGGCAAGAAGCCGCGGCCGCCTGGATACGAGGATGTCTACTGGGACTTGGTGCTGGCAGATGCCCAGGCATCGCCGGCTGACGGTGGGCCGGCGGTTCCCTTGCTGGAGTTGATGCGCGAGGCGGGGTCTTCTGCGGCGGAATTGAGCAAACTGGCTGAAGCCAAGGCCAATTCAGACCGCCTGACGGCGATCGAGTTCGAGGCCATGAAACTGGTCGAGACAGCCGGTCCCGATGCAGCCGCCAGGCGGGCCAGAGCGCTATCGATGATGCATGACGCCAGCTATCATCGAGCCAAGGCGGCCATCATGCGGCCGATCAACGACTCCTATGTGTTGATGAACCAGCGCACCGCCGACCAGGTGCACACTGCCGAGCGCAATGCCAGAATCTTCAGGCTTGTGTTCATTGTCTGCATTCTCGGGGCATTGTTCATGCTCTGGCGGACGTATGTGGCCTTGCGTACAACTCTGGGCGGATCGGCAGAGGACGTACACCAGCACATTCTCAGAATCGGCCGGGGCGATTTCACGTCCCCCGTCGATGTCGCTCCCGGTATGGAGGACAGCGTGCTCGCGGGCCTGTCTGCGATGCAGGTCAAGCTGCAATCCCATGAGATCGAGCGCAAGCTGGCTGAGATTGCCCTGCGCCAGTCCGAGCAGAGATTTTCGACGGCCTTCCGTTCATCTCCCGTCGCGGCGTCGATTGCCACGGCGGATGAAGGCCGCTTCTTGGAAGCGAATGCGAACTACGAACGGGATTTCGGCTGGACGAGGACCGACCTGATCGGCAGGACCTCGGTGGAAATCGGACTGTGGCCGGATGAAGCCACACGCCGGCCATGGGCGGAAGCGATCCACCGCGAAGGTCGTCTGGTCGACTACGAGTCGATCTGGATCCACAAGAATGGCGAGCGTCGGCATGTCAGCATTTCCGCTGAAATAACCGAACTGGACGGAAAGGCTTGCATCCTTGCCTACGCCATCGACATAACCGTCCGCAAGCAGTTCGAGCAGGCCCTGGCAGCCAGCGAAATACGCCTGCGTGCGGTGCTGGATGGCGTTCGCAATGGCGTAATCACCATCACCGAACGGGGCATCATCGAGTCATGCAATCCGTCCGCGGAGCGGATGTTCGGTCACAGCGCCGCCGAAATGATCGGCAACAACGTCAATATGCTGATGCCCGAGCCTTACCGGACGGCACATGACGGCTACCTAGCGAATTACCGGCATAGCGGCATCCGCAAGATAATAGGTGTCACACGCGATGTGATGGGGCAGCGCCGCGACGGTTCGGTATTTCCTATGGAGCTGGGAGTTACCGAAACCGTGTTCAATGACAGAAAACTGTTTATTGGCAGCGTTAGCGACATTACCAACCGCAAGGAAGCCGAGGCCGAACTGCGCATTGCCGCAACGGCCTTTGAATCCCAGCAACCCATGGTGGTCACCGACCCGGACGGTGTAATCCTGCGCGCCAATCGTGCCTTTAGCGAGAACACCGGTTATTCGGCAACAGATGTCATCGGTCACACCCCGCGCCTGCTGAAGTCCGGTCGCCACGATGCCGCGTTTTATAAGGCGATGTGGGACAGTGTTCTGAATACGGGAGCATGGCAGGGAGAAATCTGGGACCGGCGCAAGAACGGCGAGATATATCCGAAGTGGCTGGCGATTTCTGCGGTCAAGAGCGTTGACGGGGTGGTCACCCATTATGTCGCGACACATCAGGATATTACCGAACGCAAGAAGGCCGAAGAGAAGATCATGGAGCTGGCCTTCTTTGATCCACTGACCCGATTGCCCAATCGTACGCTGCTGATGGATCGCCTGCGACAGGCAATGACCGCCAGTTCCCGCAATGGCAGTTATGGTGCGCTGCTGTTTATCGATCTCGACAATTTCAAGACACTCAACGACACCTTGGGCCATGACATGGGCGACCTGCTGCTGCAGCAGGTCGCGCAACGTCTCGCCGACAGCGTGCGCGAGGGCGACACGGTGGCGCGGTTGGGTGGCGACGAGTTCGTGGTGGTGCTGGGCAGCCTGAGCGCGAACATGGAAGAGGCCGCCACCCAGACCGAAGCCGTCGGCGAAAAGATTCTCGCCGCACTCGGCCGTACTTATCAGCTCAATGGCACCGAACACCGCAGCACCGCGAGCATCGGCGCCACCTTGTTCAGGGGCCACCAGGCCAGCATCGATGATCTGATGAAACAGGCCGACCTCGCCATGTACAAGTCCAAGGCAAGGGGGCGCAATGTCCTGCATTTCTTCGATCCGGACATGCAGACCGCCGTGATGGAGCGGGCCGCTCTGGAAAGGGATCTGCGCGAGGCCGTTGAGCAGAAGCAGTTCGTGCTCCATTACCAGGCTCAGGTGATCGATGGGGGCCGCGTCACGGGTGCCGAAGTGCTGGTGCGCTGGCAGCATCCTCTGCGCGGCCTGGTGTCTCCGGCCGAGTTCATTCCCCTGGCTGAAGAGACAGGACTGATCCTGACGTTGGGCAACTGGGTACTGGAAACCGCCTGCACCCAACTGGCACGATGGTCGGCCCGGCCCGAAATGGCCCATCTTACGGTGGCGGTGAATGTCAGCGCCCCACAACTCCACGAATCCGATTTTGTCGCCCAGGTCCTGGCAATCATCAGGCAAACGGGCGCCAATCCGAACCGGCTCAAGCTGGAACTGACCGAGAGCCTGCTGGTGGACAACGTGGAGGACATCATTGAGAAAATGTTTTCACTCAAAACCGAAGGGGTGGGCTTTGCGCTGGACGATTTTGGTACCGGCTACTCCTCGCTGTCATATCTGAAACGGCTACCGCTGGATCAGTTGAAGATCGACCAGTCGTTCGTGCGTGACATCCTCGTCGACCCCAACGATGCGGCGATTGCCAGAACCATCGTGGCGCTGGCGCAGAGCCTTGGGCTGGGGGTGATCGCCGAGGGTGTGGAGACTGAAAGCCAGCGCGCCTTCCTCGCCAGTTCGGGATGCCATGCCCACCAGGGCTATTTTTTCAGTCGACCGCTGCCGGTCGAAGGCTTCGAGGAGTTTGCGCGGCGGGTTTGAATTGCGGCAGACTACGGTAGCGAGTTCTGCCGGACCGCGCCAATCTGACCTCGTTCTGACGTCCGGCCGAGCGCCAAAGGCCGCCAGGCGGAACGGTAGAATGCAGCCCATGACAAACACACCACCCACCCGATTCTGCCTCATCCGGCATGGCGAGACAGACTGGAACGGCGAGAAGCGGATTCAGGGGCAGATCGACATCGATCTCAACGCGGCCGGCGAAGCGCAGGCACGCGCACTACGGCAGGGACTGTCGGAACACGAGTTCGCGGCGGTGTACAGCAGCGATCTGCTGCGAGCCTGGCACACGGCGCAGATCGCCACGGTTGCCCTTGGCATCGCCGTCTCGCCGGCGCCGACTTTGCGCGAACGTCATTTTGGCGTGTTGCAGGGTATTACCCGAGGGGAGGCCAGTCTGCAGCGTCCGGATGCACATCGCCATCACGTGGCGCGAACGCCGGATTACGACTACGAAACCGGGGAATCCCTGATTGCTTTTGCGGCACGCGTCATGAACGGGCTTGAAGCGCTGGCGGCGCGTCACGCCGGCCGGAGCGTGTTGGTCTTCACGCACGGTGGCGTCCTGGACGTTGCCTATCGTGCTGCTGCCGGCCTGGTGCTTGAGGCACCGCGCGATTTTCCGGTGCTGAATGCGGCCGTGAACTGGCTGGAATACTGCGCAGATGACTGGCGGCTGATTTCATGGGCCGACTGCAGTCATATGCGCGGAGCGCTCGACGAAGTTCTGGAGTAGGACGCTTTGTCGCAGCGCGCCATGACAGGGATTGTAGGTGTAGTATCTGTATATGTTCTGCTGCGGAGCGGAACTGCCCCATCACAATAAAATAGGAGAAGTGGCATGGAACGACGCAAGTTTCTGCAACACGCCGGCCTGACCGGCATTTTGGCCGCCGGCGCGGCCCCGGCCATCGCGCAGTCGGCGCCCACCATCAAGTGGCGGTTGACCTCCAGTTTCCCCAAGAGTCTGGACACCATCTACGGTGCTGCCGAGGTCTTGTCGAAGCGTGTTGCTGCCGTTACCGGTGGCAAGTTTCAGGTGCAGGTTTTTGCCTCCGGCGAAGTCGCTCCTGGCGGCCAGGCGCTTGACGTGGTCCAGAACGGCACCGTCGAAGCCTGCCACACCTGCTCCTATTACTATATTGGCAAGGACAAGACCTTCGGTATCGGCACCGCAATACCGTTCGGCATGAACGCCCGTCAGATGAATGCGTGGATCTACTACGGCGGCGGCCAGAAACTGCTCGATGAGTTCTACAGCAACTACAACGTCGTCTCCTTCGCCGGTGGCAATACCGGGACCCAGATGGGCGGCTGGTTCCGTAAGGAAATCAAGTCGCTGAAGGACGTCAAGGGCGTCAAAATGCGCATCGCCGGCCTCGGCGGTACGGTGTTTTCGTCGCTGGGTATGGTTACACAGCAGATTCCGGGCTCGGACATCTACCCGGCGCTGGAGAAGGGCACCATCGACGCTGCCGAGTGGGTCGGTCCGTACGACGACGAGAAACTCGGCTTCCACAAGGTCGCCAAGAACTACTATTTTCCGGGCTGGTGGGAGCCGGGTCCCTGTGTGCACTTCTTTGTGAACAAGGACCAGTGGGCCAAGCTGCCGAAGGACTACCAGGCCGCCTGGGAAGCCGGCGCCTATGAAGCCAACGTCACGATGATGGCCGAGTACGATGCCAAGAACCCGGCTGCCTTGCGTCGTCTGGTCGGTCAGGGCGTCAAGCTCAAGAAGTACTCGAACGACATCATCGAAGCCGCCTACAAGGCTTCGGTGCAGCTCTATAGCGATGAGTCGGCCAAGAACCCGGCGTTCAAGAAGATCTACACCGAGTACCTCAAGTTCCAGAAGGAACAGAACCAGTGGTTCAGCGTTGCCGAACTCGGCATGGATATGTTCCTCCAAAGCCACATCAAGTAAGCGCAGTTCTTCCAAAGAAAAATCCCCGCTGCGGCGGGGATTTTTTGTTTACCGATGCATCGCGCCGTATTATCAGCGCCGATTTTCATTTTTCCTTGCTGGCGTCCCTGATGGCCTTGGTCAGCGCGTCGCCGTCATCTTTTCCCGCGCCTTCTGCGCCCGCCTTTGGCCGATCCTTGTCGGCACCCTCTCTCGATGCATCCTGATCAGAGTCCTGCTGCAGCATTTGCTGGATGTCGATGGCCTGCCCCTGCTGCTCCATCTGGGCATTGGTGAGCGCCTTTTCGCTGCCGACGAGCTGCGGGAAGAATATGACAAGCGCGACCATGATGATCTGGATGACGACGAAGGGTATCGCGCCCCAGTAGATCTGGCCGGTGGTGACCGGCTCGGTGACCTTGCCGGTCTGGTGGTCCTTGTAGGGCAATTTCGGTGCCACCGAGCGCAGGTAGAACAGCGCGAAACCGAAGGGCGGATGCATGAACGAGGTCTGCATGTTGATCGCCAGCAGCACGCCGAACCAGATCAGGTCGATGCCCAGTTTGTCCGCCACCGGGCCGAGCAGCGGCACGACGATGAAGCAGAGCTCGAAGAAATCCAGGAAGAAGGCGAGGAAGAAGACCAGGATGTTGACGACGATCAGGAAGCCGATCTGTCCGCCCGGCAGGTCGGTCAGCAGGTGCTCCACCCACTTGTGGCCGTCGACACCGTAGAAGGTCAGGGAGAACACGCGCGCGCCGACGAGGATGAAGACGACGAAGGTGGTGAGCTTGGCGGTCGAATCCATCGCCTGCTTGAGCAGCGACCAGCTCAGGCGCCTTCTGCTCACGGCCATGATCAGCGCGCCGGACGCGCCCATGGCGCCACCCTCGGTCGGGGTGGCGACGCCGATGAAGATGGTGCCGAGCACGAGGAAAATCAGCGCCAGCGGCGGGATCAGCACGAAAGTGACTTTTTCCGCCATCTTCGACAACAGCCCGAGCTTGAACACGCGGTTGGCGACGGCGAGGCCAAAGGCCACGCCCATGCCCAGGCTCATGGCAACCACGATCAGTTCGTCGGTCGGTTTGTCGTCCGGTTGCAGCATTGCCCAGAACACAGCCGCGCCGACGGAAACGAAAGTCAGCAGCAGCAGCGAGATGCCCCCGGTTCTGCCGCTGGGCTCGCGGAAAACCCGCGCCTCGGGCGGCAGTGCCGGGGCTGACTTCGGAAAGAAGATCGTCATGCCCATTACGTAGGCCAGATACAAACCGGTCAGCACGAAGCCGGGGATGAAGGCGCCCCGGTACATGTCGCCGACCGATTTGCCGAGCTGGTCGGCGACGATGATCAGCACCAGTGAGGGCGGAATGATCTGCGCCAGTGTGCCCGAGGCGGCGATCACGCCCGAAGCCAGGCGCCGGTCGTAGCCGTAGCGCAGCATGATCGGCAGCGAGATCAGGCCCATCGAGATCACCGAGGCGGCGACCACGCCCGTGGTAGCGGCGAGCATGGCGCCGACCAAGACAACTGCATAGGCCAGGCCGCCACGGATCGGCCCGAACAATTGGCCGATGGTTTCGAGCAGATCCTCGGCCATCCCGGAACGTTCGAGGATCAAACCCATGAAGGTGAAGAAGGGGATGGCCAGCAGCGTGTCGTTCATCATGACGCCGCCGTAAATGCGTTCCGGCAGCGCCTGGAAGAAGCTCGGATGGAAGAGGCCCAGCTCGATGCCGATCCAGCCGAAGATGATGCCGTTGGCGGCGAGCGAGAAGGCGACCGGGAAGCCCAGCAGCAGGAAGAAGATCAGCGAGCCGAAGATGATCGGCGCCATGTTGGCGATGAGAAACTCGGTCACTTGCGGTCTCCTTCTTGCGGCTGGTCGTCGACCATCTGATGGTTCATGGAGACGATGTCCGCCACCTCCGGCGCTATCTGGTGCTGCTTGATGGCCTCGGCCAGTTCTTCCTCGGCGCTCAGGCCGGCCTCCTTGACCAGCACGTTGCGGCCGGCACCGGTCAGGAAGGCAACACGCTTGACCAACTCGGACAACCCCTGCAGGATCAGCAGGGCGAAGCCGATTGGCATCATCAGACGTACCGGCCAGCGTATCAGCCCGCCCGGATTGGAGGAGATTTCGCCCGAGGTCCACGCGTTGGTGAATACCGGCCATGAGAGGTAGCCAATGATCAAGGCCATCGGTAGCAGGAAGGCGAGGATGCCGAAGACGTCGATCCAGTTCTGCGTGCGCGCGGAAAAGCGGCTGATGATGACGTCGATGCGGATGTGCTCGTTCTTTTTCAGCACATAACCGGCCGACAAGAGAAAGATCGCCGAGAACAGATACCACTGGATCTCCAGCAAGGAGTTCGAACTCATGTTGAAGGCGAAGCGGAAGGCGGCATTGCCGGCGCTGATGATGACAACGATGAGGATCAGCCAGAGCATTGAGCGACCCACACGTTCGTTCAGGTCGTCAACCAGGCTGGACAGTTTCAAGAGGCCTTGCATTGAGGTTTTCTCCTATGCGTTGTTGTCTGCATTGATCAGTTGCGGGCCGGCAGATCAAAATATTGCCGAAGTTTAATCACTAAACAGCTCCGTGTGGCCTGGCGAGCCGGAATTAATGCGCCCGAAGATTGCGAGTCAGGCGGGGAGCGGCGATTAATCGGATGTTTGATGGGCTGGTTCGGTTCCGGCTTGAGCCGTCGGCCGATGTCGGGTCGCAATGGCCGGATGCTAAAATCGCACATTCCCATCCATCTACGGATTCCGCCATGTTTTCAAAGCAGAACACCATTGCCCAGAGCGACCCCGAGCTTTGGGACGCCATTCAGAACGAAAATCGTCGCCAGGAAGATCACATCGAGCTGATCGCCTCCGAGAATTACGTTTCCTGGCCGGTGATGGAAGCGCAGGGCTCGCAACTCACCAACAAGTACGCCGAAGGCTACCCGGGCAAGCGCTACTACGGCGGCTGCGAATACGTCGATGTAGCCGAGCAATTGGCCATCGACCGCGCCAAGAAGCTGTTCGGCGCCGATGCCGCCAACGTCCAGCCCAACTCCGGTTCGCAGGCCAATCAGGCCGTGTTCATGGCTTTCCTCAAGCCCGGCGACACCGTCCTCGGCATGAACCTCGCCGCCGGCGGCCACCTGACCCATGGCATGGCGCTGAACATGTCCGGCAAGTGGTTCAAGATCGTGCCCTACGGCCTCGATGAGAATGAAGAAATCGACTACGAGGAGATGGAAAGACTGGCGCATGAGCACAAGCCGAAGCTGATCATCGCCGGCGCCTCGGCTTATGCACTGAGGATCGATTTCGAACGCTTCGCCAAAGTGGCAAAGGCGGTCGGCGCCATCTTCATGGTGGACATGGCGCACTACGCCGGTCTCGTCGCTGCGGGCTTCTACCCCAACCCGGTGCCGCATGCCGACGTCGTGACCTCGACCACGCACAAGACCCTGCGCGGTCCGCGCGGCGGACTGATCCTGATGCGCGCCGAACACGAAAAGGCGATCAACTCGGCGATCTTTCCCGGCCTGCAGGGCGGCCCGCTGGAACATGTCATCGCGGCCAAGGCCGTCGCCTTCAAGGAAGCGATGGCGCCCGAGTTCCGCGACTACCAGGAACAGGTGATTGAAAACGCCCAGGTCATGGCCAAGGTATTAAAGGGTCGTGGTCTGCGCATCGTCTCCGGGCGCACCGAGTCGCATGTGTTCCTCGTCGATCTGCAGGCCAAGAACATTACCGGCAAGGATGCCGAAGCCGCTTTGGGCCGCGCCCATATCACGGTCAACAAGAACGCCATCCCCAACGATCCGCAAAAGCCCTTCGTCACCTCCGGCATCCGCCTCGGCACGCCGGCCATGACTACCCGCGGCTTCACCGAGATCGAAGCCGAACAGGTCGCCGATCTGATCGCCGACGTGCTCGACGCGCCACATGACGAAACGGTACTGGCGCGGGTGCGCGGCGAAGTGGCAACCCTGTGCAAGAAGTTTCCTGTCTATGGCTGAACGCCATGAAATGCCCTTACTGCGGCGACGAGAATACCCAGGTAGTTGATACCCGGGAAAACGAGGACGGCGACACGGTACGTCGTCGTCGTCGTTGTCTGGCCTGCGACAAGCGCTTCACCACCTACGAACGGGTCGAACTCCAATTGCCGCAGGTAGTGAAGAAGAACGGCAGCCGCACCGAGTATGACCGCGACAAACTCAAGGCCAGCATGATGCTGGCGATGAGAAAGCGCCCGGTCACCACAGAAAGCATCGACCTGGCGCTGGATCGCATCGAGGAAAAACTGGTGCAGCTGGCACTGCGCGAGGTGGCGTCCGATCGCATCGGCGAACTGGTGATGCGCGAGCTGAAGAAGCTCGACAAGGTGGCCTATATCCGCTTTGCCTCGGTGTATCGCAACTTCGAGGACGTCGACGAATTTTCCGAGGCCATCCGCGAAATCAAGAAGCCGCGGCAGCCTCGAGCCAAATCGTGAACGGCGCGTGATCGACTGTGACACATGAGCCGCGCATGAGCTTTTCGGCAGCCGATCACACCTTCATGGCGCGTGCCCTGCAACTGGCGCAGCGCGGCCTTTTCAGCACGACGCCCAATCCCCGCGTCGGCTGCGTCATCGTCAGGGATGGCGGCGTCATCGGCGAAGGCTGGCACGAGAAAGCCGGCCTGCCGCACGCCGAAATTGGCGCGCTGCAGGCAATAGTCGGCGCTGGCGCGCTCTGCGTACCTGGGATTCCGCTTCGCGGGCAGGCAACGGCGCGGGGCGCCACCGCTTACGTCACGCTGGAGCCTTGCAGCCATTTCGGGCGCACCCCACCCTGCGCCGATGCGCTGATCGAGGCAGGGCTGGCCCGCGTCGTGGTGGCGATGCAGGATCCGAATCCAATGGTGGCGGGGCAGGGCATGGCGAAGCTGGCCGCTGCGGGGATCGACGTTGCCAGCGGCCTGCTGGCAGCCGAGGCGAAGGAGCTCAATATCGGTTTCGTTTCGCGCATGACGCGCGGCCGGCCCTGGCTGCGGCTGAAAGTGGCCGCCAGTCTCGATGGCAAGACCGCGCTCAACAACGGCGTCTCGCAATGGATTACCGGGGCCGAAGCGCGCCGTGACGCCCATGCCTGGCGCGCGCGCTCCTGCGCCGTGCTGACCGGGATCGGTACGGTGCGGGACGACAACCCGCGACTCACCGTGCGTGACGTGCAGACCGCGCGCCAGCCGCTCAAGGTGGTGATCGACAGCCGGCTCGAGACGCCGCTGGATGCTGCGGTCCTGGAAGGCGGCAATGTGCTGATCGCCGCGGCGCAGGAGGATGCTGGCCGCGCCGCAGCGCTGCGCGCGCGCGGCGCCGAGATCGTGCTGCTGCCCAATGCGCAGGGCAAGGTGGACCTTGCCGGGCTTTTGCTTGAGCTCGGCCGGCGTGGAGTCAACGAAGTGCTGGCCGAAGCCGGCACCCGGCTCAATGGTTCCTTGTTGCGCGAGAACTGCGTCGACGAGTTGCTGATCTACCAGGCACCGATTCTGCTAGGTGATGCCGCGCGTGGCATGTTCGGCCTGGCGGAACTCACTGACCTGGCCGGCGCCAGGCATCTGAAGATCATCGAGCGCCGTGTCGTCGGCGCCGACTTTCGCATCCGAGCCCGCTTTGCGTGACGAGGATGGCCATCGCGATTTTCCGGGGCGCGGACTGCTGATCAACGTCCTGCGCGTGTTTCACATCGCCGGTCTGGCGGGGATTTCGGCGGTGGTACTGGCCGGCATGGGCGGTGCCCCGCGCTGGGGCGGGTTGATGCTGGTCTCGGGCCTCGGCATCGTCGCCCTCGATGCCTGGGCAAATCCTTTCTACTTTCGCCAGGCCAAGGGCCTGGGCACGCTGCTCAAGCTGGCGCTGGTGATGCTGCTGGTGGTCTCGGAGGCGGCGCGGCTGCCGCTGTTCTGGTTCGTCCTCGCGTTCTCGGTCGCGCTCAGTCACGCGCCGGCCCGCTTGCGACACCGGCAGCTGTTCTGATGGCTGACCCCGAAAACCATTAGCCACAGAGGACACAGAGGGCACAGAGAAAAACCTTTGGGTTTGCCCTTCCTCTGTGATCTCTGTGTCCTCTGTGGCTGAATTTATGGTTCTTGTACTATTCGGCAGTTTTCCCGCAAACTAAACACCCCGGATCGCGCGGTACCCGGATCTCGCGCCATTCCATGCCGAGACCATCGAGCAGCAGCAGGCGTCCGGCGAGACTGGTGCCGCAACCGATCAGCAGCTTCAGGGCTTCGGCTGCCTGCACGGTGCCGATGATGCCGGTCAGCGGCGCAAAAACGCCCATGACCGCGCAGCGCACCTCCTCGACATCCTGCTCTTCGGGAAACAGGCAGTGGTAACACGGTGCGTCGGGCTGGCGGGAGTCGAACACCGCCACCTGCCCGTCGAAACGGATCGCCGCACCGGAGACCAGAGGCTTGCCGAATTTGACGCAGGCGCGATTGACGGCATGGCGCGTGGCGAAGTTGTCGCAGCAGTCGAGGACGATGTCGGCCCGCGCCACTTCCTGATCCAGTCGCGGGCCGGAAAGACGTTCGTTGAGCGCGATGACATCGCATTCGGGGTTGATCTCGCCCAGCGTGCGCTTGCCGGACTCGGCCTTGGCCATGCCCACGGCATCGGTACGATGCAGGATCTGGCGCTGCAGATTGGTCAGATCGACCGTATCGCCATCGGCCAGCACCAGCGTGCCGACGCCGGCTGAGGCGAGGTAGTAGGCAGCGGGGGAACCCAGGCCGCCGGCGCCGATGACCAAGGCGCGCGCCTTGACGATGTTGTCCTGGCCTTCGATGCCGATCTGCGGCAGCAGGATGTGGCGGCTGTAGCGCAGCAGTTGGTCGTCGGTCACCGGTCTTGCCTGAGCTCGGGCGGCGTCTCGTCGTGGTCGCCGTGGGGGTGATGTTCCCAGGCCTTGGAATAGACTTCGTGCGATTTCTTGATCAGGCGTTCGGGCACGCGCATGTTGCGCATTTGCGTTTCCTCGCAGAAATACACCAGCGCCCGCATCAGCTTGCTGTAAACGCTGCTGTCGAGATGAAAGCCCTGTCGCACCAGTGCGGCTTCGAGTCCCTCCAGCGAGTAGGCGCTGATTTCGTACCAGATCGACAGACTGTAGGGCGCCAGCCCGGTGTCGATATCCATGCCTTCGAGTCCGGAGAGCAGCTTGCGGGCTTCGTCGACGTGCTCCGGATGCCGATGGTCAAACCGCAGTTCGCGGTGCTTGCGCGTGCCGGGTTGCGGAACGAAAGCAGCCGGCCGCTTGCGCGGTTTGCCGTCGCGTATTTCATCACGTAACTCACGCGCCTTTTCCGGAGTCATTCGGCTCATCGCGCGCGTCTCGCCATCAGTGCTTGATGATCTGCCAGGCTTTCAGCAGGTTCACCGCCTGGTTCAGTTGGTAGTCCTTCTTCGAGGCGAATTCAAGCGGTGCGTGAGGCCCCTCATCCGCTTCGTCCGGCTTGCCTTTCTTGCCATTCTTGGTCTGCAGCTTCGGTGCGGCGGGTTCCGCCGTCTTGTCCTTGTCATTGCCGAGGTGGCGTTCCAGATCGGACTCGCGCACGTGTTCCCGCGTTTCGCCGTTAGCCGTTTCCTCGGCAATGATGTCCGGCGTAATGCCCTTGGCCTGGATTGAACGACCCGACGGCGTGTAATAGCGTGCGGTGGTGAGCTTGATTGCGGCATTGTTGGACAGCGGCAGGACGGTTTGCACCGAACCCTTGCCAAAGGTCTGGGTGCCCATCACCACGGCGCGCTTGTGATCCTGCAAGGCCCCGGCAACGATCTCCGAGGCGGAGGCCGAGCCGCCGTTGACCAGCACCACCATCGGTATGGTCTTGGCAAAGGCTGGAAGGTTCTTCATAAAGTCATCCTTGTAGCCGCGCTGGTAGTCTTCCGGGCTCGCCGAATAGCGACGCTTGGCGTCTTCCGTGCGACCGTCGGTCGAGGTGACCAGCGTTTTGGGCTCCAGGAAGGCGGCGGCAACGCCGACCGCGCCGTTGAGCAGGCCGCCGGGGTCGTTGCGCAGGTCCAGCACGAGGCCCTTGATGCCTGTGCCCTTGGCGTCCTTGTCTTCCTTCGCCAGCTTTTCCAGGTGCTTCACCACGTCGGGTGCGGTCTCCTCCTGGAACTGGGTCACCCGCATGTAGCCGTAGCCACCCTCGAGCAGTTTGGACTTGACGCTTTGTACCTTGATTTTCTCGCGCGTGAGAGTCACTTCGAAAGGCTTGGTTTCGCCCTTGCGCACGATGGTCAGGCGGATCTGGGTCTTCGGCTTGCCGCGCATTTTCTTGACGGCGTCGTTGAGCGTGAGGCCTTTGACGGGGGTATCGTCAAGCTTGATGATGAGGTCGCCAGGCTTCAGCCCGGCCTTGTACGCGGGAGTGTCCTCGATCGGGGACACGACCTTGACGAAACCGTCTTCCATGCCGACTTCGATGCCGAGGCCGCCGAACTCGCCCTGGGTACTGACTTGCAGCTCCTTGAATGAGTCGGCATCCAGATATGCCGAGTGCGGATCGAGATTCGCCAGCATGCCGCTGATCGCATGGGTGATCAGCGTCTTGTCGTCGACCGGCTCGACATAGCCCTGCTTGATGGCGTTGTAGACATCAGCGAAGCTGCGCAGCTCCTCGACCGGCAACGCCGACAGCGAGGCATCCTTGCCGGCGCTGGCGGAAAAATTCAGACTGACGAGGATGCCGACGATCAGACCGGACACCACCAGACCCACTTGTTGCAATTTGCTGCGCATAGGAACTCCGAACGGATAACGGCGGGGCTTGCCGGGACCAGGACCCCTCAGCGATTACTCGCCCATTTCAGGGGATCAAACGGCTGGCCCCGATGCCTGAGTTCAAAGTATAAACCCGACTCCGGGTTGCCGCCGCTGTTTCCCACCGTGGCGACCGGTTCGCCGCCTTTGACGTTGGCGCCCACCGCCGCCAGGAGAGATTCATTGTTGCCGTAGACGGACAGGAAATCGTCGCCGTGATCAATGATCAACAGGTTGCCAAAGCCGCGCAGCCAGTCCGAGAAGACCACCGCGCCACCGGCCACCGCCTTGACTTCGGCGCCTTCGGCGGCGCGAATGAAGACGCCCTTCCAGCTTGCCCCCCCCTCCGCGCGCGGGCTGCCGAAACGGCCGGCGATGGTGCCCTTGACCGGCAATCTGAGCCGGCCGCGCAAGGCGGCAAAGGCGCCGCCCACATTGCCCGGATCATGGTCTTTTACCCGGGGACTTTTTGCGCTCGCCGTGCCAGCAGAGCCAGCGCCGTGCGTCCCTTGGGGAACTTTTGGCCTGGTCTTTCTGCTTGCGGCGATACGCGTGAGCCCGTCAATCAGTTTGGTCAGTCGCTGTTCGTCCCGCTTCAGCGTATTTATTTCCCGACGCTGCGCCTTGAGGCGGTCGGCAATGGCGGCCAGTGTCGACAGCCGCTGTTTCTTGCGTTCGAGCAGTTGTGCGCGGCCTTCCTGTTGCCGGTGCTCGATCTCGGCCAGCTGCGCCTGCCGCTCGCGCACCGCTTCGGCCAGGCGCGTTTTCTCGGCCGCAACCGCGCGCAATTGCTGGATCAGGCCGGCTTTGGCGCGTGAGAGCTGAGTCAGAAAATACTGGTCGCGCGCCGACTGGTTGGGGTCGTCGCCGGACAGCAGTAGCCGCAACGCATCCGAATCGCCACCGACGAACTGGCGGTTCAGGAGGTGCGCCAGCTGGTTTTGTTGCGCACCGGTCTGGCGGTCCAGGCGCTGGCTCTGCGCATCGAGATCGGCCAGCTGGCTTTTCAGTTCGGCGCGTTCGGCGCCCAGTTCATGCAGGCGCCGGTTGGCGTTGGAGATCGCCGATTCGGTCTCGCGCAACTGGTCGGCGGCGGAGGTCTTCGACTCCTCGACCGCGGCCATGTCGCGGCGCAAGGCCTCGATGCGGCCCTTCAGATCCTGTAGTTCTCCCTTCTTCGAATCGACCGTTGCGGCGAATGCGGTCGAAACCAGAAGAGAGGCGAGGCAGATGGCTCTGACGCAAATTTTGCGTCCGGGAATCACGCCTTTGCTTTGCCCTGATTCGCCACCGCCTGCATCGCCGCCTTGATGGCTTCCTGATCGCCCAGGTAGTAGCTGCGAATCGGCTTCAGGTCGGCATCCAGTTCGTAGACCAGCGGCTGTGCGGTGGGGATGTTGAGGCCGACGATGTCGGCGTCCGACACCTTGTCCAGATACTTGATCAGTGCCCGCAGGCTGTTGCCGTGGGCCGCAATGATCACCTTCCGGCCGGATTTGACGGCAGGCGCGATGGTTTCATGCCAATACGGCAGGAAGCGGTCGACCGTGTCCTTGAGGCATTCCGTACGCGGAAACTGGGCGGCCGGAAGATCCGCATAGCGCGGGTTGTCCGTCTCCAGGCGCGGGTCGTCTTCCGCCAGCGGCGGCGGTGGCGTGTCGTAGGCGCGACGCCAGATCAGCACCTGCTGGTCGCCGAACTTGGCCGCGGTTTCGGCCTTGTTGAGTCCCTGCAGCGCGCCGTAGTGGCGTTCATTCAGCCGCCACGAATGCTGCACCGGAATCCACATGCGGTCCATTTCCTCCAGCACGGTCCACAGCGTCTTGATCGCGCGGCGCAGCACCGAGGTATAGGCGATGTCGAAGGCATAGCCCTCCTTTTTCAGCAACTGGCCGGCGGCGACCGCCTCGGCGAGTCCCTTTTCGGTGAGGCCGACATCGGTCCAGCCGGTGAAACGGTTTTCCTGGTTCCAAGTGGATTCGCCGTGGCGAAGCAGAACGATCTTGTACATGGTCAAAGCCTTAACCCGGAGCAATACCAGTATTCTATAATATAAGAAATTGCCGCCATCACAGATACCTAACATCATAACCAGGGACTAGCCCGGCATGGATCCAGCAATCATCGAACTGATAGGCAAACAGGAACACATAGAAACCGCGGCGCGGGCGCTGAAGGCAATCTCGCATCCCTTGCGCCTGAAAATTCTGTGCGTGGTGGGCGACCAGGAAACCTGCGTGCAGGATATCGTCGAAGCCGTCGGCACCTCACAGAGCAATATCTCGCAACACCTCGCGATTCTGCGCGACAAGGGCGTTCTGCAAACCCGCAAGGACGCCAACCGGGTTTTTTATCGTATCGCCGACCACCGTACCCTCCAGCTCATCGCCCTGATGCGCGAGGTGTTCTGTGGCGTCTCAGCTCACAGGGAATAGACAACAATGGAATTTGTGCAACAGAACATGATTTGGGTGGCTCTCGCTTTGGTCAGTGGCGGCATGCTGTTGTGGCCGCTCGTATCCGGCGGTGGCGCCGAAAATCTGACGCCGGCGCAGGCGACTTTGCTGATCAACCGCGAGGATGCGCTGGTGCTGGACGTGCGCGAAACCGGCGAGTGGGGTTCCGGTCACATAGCCGGGGCGCGCCACATCACGCTGGCACAGCTCGAGAAGCGGATGTCCGAGCTGGAGAAGTTCAAGGATCGGCCGATCATCATCTGCTGCGCGACGGGCAATCGCTCATCGTCTGCCTGCGGCAAACTGAAGAAGGGCGGCTTCGAGAAGGTATTCAATCTCCGCGGGGGAGTCTCGGGCTGGCTGGAGGCCAATCTTCCCCTGACCACCAAGTCCTGAGTCCGGAGCGCCCAATGTCCAAGGTTCTAATGTATTCCACCGCCGTTTGTCCGTTCTGCGTGCGCGCCGAGCAACTGCTGACGCGCAAGGGCGTTACGGAAATCGAGAAGGTGCGCGTCGACCTCGAACCCGAGCGGCGCGAAGAAATGATGCAGAGGACGGGCCGCCGCACCGTGCCGCAGATCTATATCGGCGAGACACATGTTGGCGGCTGCGACGAGCTCTATGAACTGGAGCGTCAGGGCAAACTCGATTCACTGCTGGCCGCGTAGAATCATCCCATTTCCCCCTAACCTGCCAATTCATCATGAGCGAAGAGCAACCGGTTTTCAGCATCGAAAAGATTTACGTCAAGGATCTTTCCATCGAGGTGCCCAATGCACCGCAGATTTTTCTGGAGCGCGAGACGCCGAGCATCGAAGTGCAGATTCAAAGCGCGGCGAACACGATCGGCGACGGCATGTATGAAGTGGCGCTGACCGTCAATGTCACTGCGAAGGAAGGCGAAAAGGCATTCTTCCTGGTCGAGGTGGTGAAGGCCGGCATCTTCCAGATTCGCAATGTGCCGGAGCAGGACATGGAGCCGATTCTTGCCGTGGCCTGTCCGAACATTCTCTTCCCCTACGTCCGCGAAACGGTTTCCGACGCGATCAATCGCGCCGGCTTCCCGCCGGTGATCCTTGCTCCTGTGAACTTCGAGGCGCTCTACCAGCAGCGCCTGATGGAACAGCAGCAGGGCGAAAGCAAAATTCAGCTGCAATAGTCGGCGATACCACAAACCCAAATGCCGGCACTCGTGGCGCTACGGCGATTTCCTGCTGCTGCACTGGCCTTGGCCGCGCTGACGGTCGCGTGGCCGGCATGGGCGCTTGACTACCGCACGGTGGCGGAAGCGACGCCGATGTACGATGCGCCGTCAGCCAAGGCGAAACCCCTGTTCGTCGCCCTCGCCGGCACCCCGGTGGAACTCGTGGTCAGCCTCGAAGGCTGGTCGAAAGTGCGCGACAGCAAGGGCGATCTGGCCTGGATCGAAAAAAAGCAGCTGACTGAAAAGCGCAATGTCATCGTGCGCCTCGACCGCGCCCAGGTTCGTGCCGCCGCCGAAGACAAGGCCCCGCTGGTGTTCGAGGCCGAACGCGACGTGGTCCTGGAACTCCTCGAAGCCGTTCCCGGCGGTTGGGTCAAGGTGAAACATCGCGATGGGCAAAGCGGTTTTCTCAAGGCGCATCAAGTCTGGGGTTTGTAGCGGCCGCGACAACGGACACGCCATGACCAACCAGCCGATGGAGTGTGCGCGATGCGGATAGCGGTCTTGGGCGCCGGCGCTTGGGGGACTGCGCTGGCGATTGCCTTCACCGGTCGGCATGAGGTCAGCCTGTGGGCGCGTGATGCAGCGCGTGCGGCCGAGATGGCAAGCCGGCGTGAAAATCCGCGTTATCTCCCCGCCTGCCGTTTTCCGGATGCCTTGCGCGTCACGGCCGATCTGCAGGCCGCGCTGGCCGGCGCCGATCTGGCGATCCTCGCCGCCCCGCTGGCCGGCCTGCGGCCCCTGCTGGAGCAGCTCAAGATCATCGCGCCGGCCATGCCCTTCCTCTGGGTGTGCAAGGGTCTGGAGGCCGGCAGCGGGCTTTTGCCGCACCAGGTAGTGGCCGAGGTGATGGGCAATGCCGTCTGTGGCGTGCTTACCGGGCCGAGCTTCGCCCTCGAGGTGGCGCGCGGCCTGCCCACCGCCATCACCCTGGCGGCGACCGATGCCGGCTTTGCCGAGGCCACGGCGCAGAAGCTGCATGGCGGCAATCTGCGCATCTATGCCAACGAAGACCTGACTGGCGCCGAAGTCGGCGGCGCGGTAAAGAACGTGCTGGCCATCGCCACCGGAATTTGCGACGGCCTCGGTCTCGGCCTCAATGCGCGCGCCGCCCTGATCACGCGCGGCCTGGTGGAAATCACGCGATTTGGCGAGGCGCTGGGGGCCCGGCGTGAAACCTTCATGGGCCTGGCCGGCATGGGCGACCTGATTCTCACCTGCACCGGCGAACTTTCACGCAATCGTCGCGTCGGCCTGCTCCTGGCCGAGGGGCGGGCGCTGCCCGACATCAGCCGCGAACTCGGTCATGTCGCGGAAGGCGTGCCCGCGGCGCGCGAAGTCGCCCGCCGCGCCGCCGAGCTGGGCATCGAGATGCCCATCACGCGCGCCGTGACCGCGGTGCTCGACGGCCGCCTCACGCCGCGTGCAGCGGTGGAACAACTGATGGCGCGCGACCCGAAGCACGAGTGACCGCTTATTCGCCGCCGGCGAATCCCTGCTGCCGCCACGCCTCATAAACCATCACGGCCACGGCATTCGAGAGGTTCAGGCTGCGATTTCCCGGCATCAGCGGCAGGCGCAGGCGGTGGCTCTGGTCGATGTCGGCCAGCACCTGCGCCGGCAGTCCGCGCGATTCCGAGCCGAAGACAAAAGCATCGCCCGGGTGAAAGTCGGCGCTGGCGTGACGGCGTGTTCCCTTCGTGGTCAGCGCGAATAGCCGGGCATCACCGAGTGCGGCGCGGCAGGCGGCCCAATCGGCATGCACCGTGACGCAGGCCATCTCGGCATAGTCCAGTCCGGCGCGGCGTAGCTGCGCGTCGGACAGGTCGAAGCCGAGCGGTTCGACCAGGTGCAGGCTGGCCCCGGTATTGGCGCAGAGGCGAATCACATTGCCCGTATTCGGCGGAATCTCCGGGGCGACGAGAACGACATGGAACACTGATACCTCTGAAAATGAGCGGCGCTGGAACTCTGCGGCGCCGGGCCACCGGCTTAATAAGTGATGGTCAGGGTGTGCACGTTCGTCGCAGTGCAGGTACCGGTGGCGCAGGTTCCAGCTTGGTTAGCTTGCATATTGCCGTAAATCCAATGGGTCTGCGCGACTCCGGCGCCTCGGCTGTTTACCGGGGTGCTACCTGCAGGGGGGGGCTGGGTATCAATGTTGAGGGTGTAGCGCAAACCGCTCACCACGCCGACGTAAGCATCGAGCGCCATGGTATAGGGCAAGTTACTGGTGCAGGTGGCGCCGAAAGTCGTGCTGGCGTTAACCGCCGGTCCGAACGCGGTGTAGGTAAAGGCTACATTTCCCGGCGCAGCGGTAATGTTGCACGTCGCCGGGTAGGTGATGGAAACCGCGAAGGTGCCGGTGTTGAAGGTCTGTCCAGTGCCCGAATCCCGGATCGTCATGGTCACCGAATCGGTGTAGGTGCCGGCCCCCGCTGCCGGCGCTTGGCCTGCGAGCGTGATGCAACCCCAGTAACTCAAATTGACGGTTTGGGGAGTTAGCACGGCAGCCAGGGTGAATGGAATGGAATTCGCTGTACTGTTGTCCGTCCACAGGGCGGTGCAAGCGCTGTCCCGATACGCCTCGTAGCTGATGAAGCCGCTGCCGAACGCGGCGCGGTTCCGGCTTCCGGTCGCCGGATATAAGCCGCGATCGGCCCTCAACAGCAGGTTGGTTGGGTCACCAGTGGCTCCGCGGGTGCAGTTGAAGCTGACCGTGCCCTGAGTGACGTTAGGCACAGCGCCGGCGCTGGCATAAGCCGTTGCGAATCCAGTCGATACCGGCTGGGTGCAGCTAATGTTATTGGAGGCCGCGTGCGCCAGGGAAACTGCGCAGAGCGAGGCGATCATGAGCAGGAATTGGATGGATTTCTGTTTCATCGCGTCACTCCTTTGCACAGGAACGGCCCCAAACGCGCTATTTCGTCCGGAGTCTCGGGTGGCAGAGCCACTTCGAATTTGCATTGTCGCTCTTTCCATGTGAGTACCACGCGATTGCTTGCTTGCAGCCCGGTGACGAAGGCCTCGCCGCGCCGCGCCACGTAAAATTCCTGCTTGTCGCCCTCGATGCGGGCAATGGCGCCGGCCGGCGCCACCTCGCCGTCGTCCAGCCTGATTTTCAGCAAGGCGCCGCGTCCGCTGCGCACCGGGAAGGTGACCTTGACCACGCTGCGCCACGCCGGCACGACGGCCTGTTCGATGGAATCGATTTCGGCGCTGACGGGCAGGTCCTTGGCATCGAGCCGTACCGAATTGCTCTGGTAGGGAACCAGTTGGGGGATCAGCGCGATGCCATCAGAATTGGTGCGGCTCAACATGTTGCTGCCTAGGCCGGCACCGACATCGCCGTAGCCGGCCACTTCGACCAGGGCAAAACTTTCATTGGCGTGCCGGGTGGCGAACAGGTGGCCGTCGGTCAATACCAGGCCGCCGCTACCGGAAGCGCGGAGGGTGGTCTGCTCCGGAGATGAACTTACCTCGCCGCTGAGACTGCCGTAGCGCCCGAGATAGTTCAAGCCGCCTTCCTCGTGCCGCTGGCTTTGCTGTTGTCCCGCCAGCACGCGCCATCCCAGGCTATTTTCCGGCGTCGGATTCTGCGTCGCCGCCAGGTAGAAGTCCGTCTGCTTGCCGGTGCTGGTGGCCGACGCGCTGAACGCCCGGTCCTTATCCAGCGGCAGCATCAGGCTCAGACCCAACGACGAGCCGCTGAAAGCGCCCTGTGAGCGGCTGGCGGTCAGGCTCAGCGAACCGCGCTCGCCGACACGCATTGAGTAGTTCGCCGTCATGGTGTTGATGCGGGCTTCATCAAAGGGCGCCATCGAGGCAAAGCCAATGCCGAACGAGCCGAAGCTCTCGCTGGCATAGCTCCAGTTGCCGGCCAGTTGCAGCTTGACCGGCTTGATGTCCTTGTCCTGCCCCAGTTCGCGGAAGTTTTCCGACGCGCCCTGTGCCTGCAGGAAGATGCTGCTGTGCAGCCCGCTGCGCTCGAGTCCCAGCAGCCACTGCCGACCGGCACCCAGGCTGGCCTCGCTGCTGGCGGCAAAGGCTGCGCTGCCCAGCCATTGCCCCGCTATCGGGGATAACAATCCCAGTTCGAATTTGCGTTGCTTTGGCGTGACTTCGGCGAGCCCTTCCAGAGTCAGCTCGTCGCTATAGCCGTGGCGCCAGAATCCGCGGCCAAAGGCGGCGCCGTAGTTGGCGTTGGCAATGCCGAGGTCGCGCCTGACCGCGCCGGCCTCGACGCTCCAGTCGTCGAGGCCGGTCGCCAGCAGCTTGTTGCTGGTAAAAAACGAACGGGTGATCACGGTCTCGCGCCCAAGCAGGTCGCGCAATACCATGCGCGCCTCGCCGCCGCCGGTCAGTGCGGGAAGATTGTCGATGGCAAACGGCCCGGTCGGGATGTTGGAGGTCTGCCGCAGCACGTCGTTCACATAAAGGTCGACGGTGGAAGGCGCCACCGACGATCCGGTCAGAATGGGGATCGGCTGGCTGACGAAGCCCGGCGCCAGGGCGAAGTTGGTGCCGAAGCGGATGCCGCCGTAGTACACGCTCGAGCCCAGCATGCCGGCACGCGTGGTGGTATCGCCCAGCTTGAGCGTCTTGTTCTGGTCCGGCAGGTTTCTGGTCAAGGTGGTTTCCAGGCGCAGAAAGCGGCGCGGGTTGCCCAGTGCGGTATTACTGGTCAGGTTTTGGCCCACGGCGCTGCTGGTCAACACACCCAGATCGGACGAAAACCCTATTTCGCTGAGCATCCCCAGGTCCTCCACGCTTGGCGCGGTCCGCGCGTCGGTGCGCTGGTAGTTCAGGTCATAGTTGAAAAACACGCTCGGCAGCGCCGGGTTGACCGTGAGCTTGGTCGACATCTTCAGGGTCAAGCGCGTCTCGGCAAAGGCCTGCGGCGAAAACTGCAATGCCAGCGACTGGTTGGCGAAGTCCACCTTCGAGGTGTAGCCCGGAACGGCGGCCAGGGACCAGTAATCCTGTCCCTTGAACTGGATGCTTTGGGCTTTGGGGTCCAACTGCACCCGCCAGTCATCGAACGCATCGCGCGGGGCATACAGTGCGCCGGCACGCTCGACCAAGAGCCAGGTGCCGCTTTTGGTGCCGTTCACGACCACCTCGAGCGGCAGGATGCGGTCGGCGGATTTGGCAGGAGGAGATTGACTCTCGGCGGCGGCGCCGCACGCCCAGATGGCACAGGCAAGCAGCAACACGCGCCGGTCAGGAAGTCGCGGACGCATGATGAAAATGTCCGGCGGCTATTCGGCGATGCTTACGTCGTAACTCTGGGCTGTCCCATCGGCGAATGACACGTTCAACTTCGCCTTGCCGGCAGGAATCTTGCCATCCTTTCGCGTCAGATCGAAGCTGCGCTTGATGTCGGGCAGGATGTAAGCGCCGGAATCCTCGCTGGCAATCCTCTCCCCGCTGCTATTGGTGAGCACCAGCGCGACCGGATGGGTGTGGGCGGCCCCGGAGTTTTCACAGACGGCCTTGACCGTATTCGCCGACGATCTTTCCACGATACAGTCCAGTTTGGCTTTCGCCCCTGGCGGTGTTATGAAGACCGGAATGGAAAACGCCAGCGCGATCTGCACCACTGCACCCTCCTTGGGTGGCCTGGCTTCCGGGATTTCACGCACGATCATGCGGTAAGTGAGTTCCCGCCCCTGCAGCGGCGGATGCATCATGGCGAGGCGCACCACCTGGCGCGAGTTGGCGGCCAGCTTGATGATGGGCGGCGACAAGAACAGATCCTCAGTCAATACGAGGTCTTCCTCGCCTCCCGGCTTTTGCTTCCACTGATACAGGTCGGCCTGCATGACCAACTGTTCGTCACCCTCGTTGGTGACGGTGATCGCGGTCGCCCGATCCCTTGGCGCCATGTAAACGCGCACCGGGGTGATGGAAAACATTCCGGCGCAGGCCGGGGTGACGAAACTGGCGCCAAGCACGCATAGCACGCCCATTGTCTGCATCGTTTTGCGGCGGCAGCAGCGTATGATCGTGTAGGGTTTCATTTTTTACCAGCCTACCAGCATTTCAAGATAATCCTGTCCGAGCAAACTGACCTTGCGCCATGTCGTCATGGTTTCGATGCCAGTATAACTGTCTACCACGCCCTGAAATAGCTCCCCTGGCAATTCAGCGTCCGTCAGATGGGTGAAGCGGTAGGCACCCCGTCTCGGTGTCCAGGGCATGCCCGGTCGGGCCGTCTCGACGTCCACCACTGCGCCGGTAGCGCAAACTATCGTCACAACAGCGCCCAACGTGCCCGGCTCGGGACCCTTGATGCAAAACCCGGCATTTGGCGCCGAAGGGCTATTGGCGGATAGCAGGGTGACCGTCACATTGAATTGCCCGCTCGACTGCCCGGCATTCACCGGCATTGCCGATGAACCAAGCACAGCCGCGAGCAGGCAGCATCCGGCACCACTAATCTGACGCCTGATCGTCGGTGGAAAACGCATCATCATCAACGATCTTCAAGCTCGATCTGTCAGGCCGGATACCGGATGACAGATCGAAACTTGGTTCAGTAGGTGACGGTCAGCGTGCGAGCTTGCGTTGTTGATGCGCCAGCATCACCGGCTTGGCCGCCGGCCATGGCTCCGCTAATCACGTAGGTCCAAGTGTCCGCGGTCCCAGGACCGCTCGCATCAGCCGCAGTACCAGCAGCAACGGCGCTTCTTGTAGCGGCTATGGTGTAGTTCAAACCGGCAACCACACCAGCACCGGACGCGTTGACCCCTACGCCACCATCGGTAGCGGCGGTGCCACTTGAATCAAAGTTTGCATTGACCCCCGTCAGCCCGCGGGTGCATGTCAATACGGCGTTAGTAGGTGTGGCTGTCTTTGCGGTGCCAAATGCGGTGTAGGCAGGGAAAGCGAGGGCGGTGACGGCGGCCATGGTACACACGGAGGTTAAGCTCGCGGTAACGTTGAAAGCATTGCTGTTAACTGTGGCTGCCTGGGCTGCCGGCGCAGTTGCTGCAAATAGCGCTGCCACGGCAGCAGAAGCTAAAAGCTTTTTCATTTCAATTCTCCCCAATTGTCCAAAAAGTGAGCGGATGCGCTCGAAAAGTAAATCACTTGATTCCAGACTGCTCACAACTCATCACAAGCTACCTAAAGCAAACACCGTGCCCGCTAGAAAACTCGAGTCCGCCGCGGATAATACCTATCTTTTGATCGTGCCTATTTGCTGTTACAAATTAATGTTGTTTTTTTTCATCACCTTGTTGTATTAATCGCTCACGCCGGGTTGGCGCAGTATCGACAACTTTGTCAGGATTCCGTCACAGTGGTGGAATTAGGACGCTTTGTGCCGGGAAAGCCGGGCTAGCTCAGACCACGGTTCGCGCCGAACTTCAAAGTCGGCGCTGGTAATACGGCGCCTTGGCGGCGAGCGCGCTATGTTTGCCGTTCATCCGCGCCTGGAAGCGTGGCTCATATACCGATTCCCCGAAGCGGAGTGATGAACCAGCCCCGGTGTCGACATCTCCGAAAAAGGGCAGTTTCAGAAAAATCAGATGATTAGGCTGCGACTTTCGTGCAAAATCACAGCTGCAATGACCCCGATTCCAAGGTCGCTTTGGAGATCGCCTGATGGCACGCCCGGAAAGAATCCGACTTGGTGACATGCTGCTGCGGCAAAACCTCGTTACCGAGGACCAGCTCAGGCTTGCGCTTGAAGAACAAAAGCGCTCGGGCCGCAAGCTCGGCCGGGTCTTGGTGGATCGCGGCCATGTTTCCGAAGAAGGTATTTCGACCGGCTTGGCCCGTCAGCTCGGTGCCGATTTTGTCGACCTCAAGACCTTCAAGCTCCAGCCGGAACTGATCAAGCTGTTGCCGGAAGCCTATGCGCGGCGGTACCGTGCGCTGGTGCTGGCCGAGCGTGGCGGCAGGCTGCTGGTCGGCATGGCCGATCCGACGGACCTCACGGCATTCGACGAGCTGGCGCGCGTGCTCAAGCGCGCGCTCGACCTTGCCGTGGTGACCGAGAGCCAGGTTCTGGCCGCGATTGATCGCGTGTACAGCCGCGCGGCGGAAATCAGAGGTCTGGCCAAGGAACTCACGGTCGACATGGGGGATGTGTCGACCGACTTTGGCAACATCCTCGGGCTTACCGCCGGTGCCGAGGATGCGCCGGTCGTCAAACTGCTCAACTCGGTGTTCGAAGAGGCGCTGAAGATGCGCGCTTCCGACATCCACATCGAACCGCAGGAAAGGTCGCTGCTGATCCGCTTCCGCATCGACGGTGTGCTGCATGTGCAGACCGAGGCCGATTCGAAGATCTCCACGGCGCTGGTACTGCGCCTGAAGCTGATGTCCGGCCTCGATATTTCCGAGAAGCGCCTGCCCCAGGACGGCCGCTTCAACATCAAGTTGCGCAACACGGCGATTGACATCCGGATCTCGTCGATGCCGACCCAGCACGGCGAATCGGTGGTGATGCGCTTGCTGGCGCAGAACACCGGTCTCCTCGAGCTGGAAAGGCTGTACATGCCGCCGCTCGTGCTCGAGCGCTTTCGCCGTGCCATCGCGCGGCCGTCGGGCATCGTGCTGGTGACCGGCCCGACCGGATCGGGCAAGACCACCACGCTGTACGCGGCGCTCAATGAACTGAACACGCCGGAAAAGAAGATCATCACCGTCGAAGACCCGGTCGAGTATCGCCTGCCTGGCCTCAACCAGGTACAGGTGCATGAGAAGATCGACCTGACCTTCAGTCGCGTGCTGCGCACCGCTTTGCGCCAGGATCCGGACATCATTCTGCTGGGCGAAATGCGCGATCAGGAAACGGCGGAGATCGGCATGCGCGCCGCCATGACAGGCCATCTCGTGCTGTCGACCCTGCACACCAACGATGCGCTGTCGACGCCGATTCGCTTGCTCGACATGGGTGTGCCGCGCTACATGGTCGCCATGTCGATCCAGATGGTGCTGGCGCAGCGTCTGGTCCGCGTCACCTGCGAAAACTGCTCGGTCTTCTACACACCGACGCCGCATGAGCATTTGTGGCTCAAAGTGGAACTCGGCGACCGGGTGGACAGCTTTCAGTACAGGCATGGCCAGGGTTGCAGTCACTGCGCCAACACCGGCTATCGGGGCCGCCAGGCCGTGTATGAGATTCTCGACATGAACAATGCGCTGGTCGAGGCGGTGAATCGCGGTGACCCCAATGAGTTCATGCAGATCGGCCGCGAACAGATGGGCGGCAACACCCTGCGTCGGGACGCCGTGCGGCTGGTAGTCAGCGGACGCACCACCATCGAGGAAGCCATGCGCGTCAGCACGCAACTCGACGAATAGGGACGAGATGCCGAACTTCAGCTATCGCGGCCGCAACGGCGCCGGGGAGATGGTCGAGGGCGTCATGGAGGGTGCCGCGGCTGGAGCGGTGGCCGACTTGCTGTTAGGCCGCGGTGTGACGCCGATCGAGATCAAACCGGCGGCCGCTCCACCAGCCAAGCCCGGCAGCGGCTTCAGCATCAACATGCAACTGTTCAAGCAACACGTCGAGCACATCGATGTGCTGCTGTTTTCACGGCAGATTCATACCCTGCTGCGCGCCGGGGTGCCGATCATGCGCGCGCTGGCCGGTTTGCAGGAATCCACCGCCAATTCGGCGATGCGGGACGTCTTGCAGGATGTGCGCGAAAGCCTGGATTCCGGCCGCGAATTGTCGGTGTCGCTGGCTCGCCATCCGAAGGTCTTCTCGCCCTTCTATCTGTCCATGGTGCGGGTGGGCGAGATGACCGGCCGCTTGGAGGAAGTCTTCATTCGCCTCTTCGATCACCTGGCCTTCGAGCGCTTCATGAAAGAGCAGGTGAAATCGGCGTTGCGCTACCCCTCGTTTGTCGTCGCCGCGATGGCCATCGCCATGGTAATCGTCAACATCTTTGTGATACCTGCCTTCGCCAAGGTGTTCAAGGGCTTCGGCGCCGAACTGCCGTTCATGACGCGGATCCTGATCGGTTTTTCGGATTTCGTGGTGAACTGGTGGCCTGCGCTGCTGCTTGGCATCGTTGCCGCCGCTCTCGCCTTCAATATATGGCGCAAGACGGCCAGGGGCGGCTACCTCTGGGATCGATTCAAGCTGCAAATCCCGATTGCCGGAAAAATAGTCCGCAAAGCCACGCTGGCGCGTTTTGCGGCCAGCTTTGCGCTGGCCTCACGCAGCGGGGTGCCGATCATTCAGGCCCTGACCAATGTTGCGGCAACGGTGGATAACGCCTATATCTCCGACAAGGTCGAAAAAATGCGTGACGGCGTCGAGCGCGGCGAAAGCATTCTGCGCACCTCCATGTCCGCCGGCGTGTTCACCCCCGTGGTGCTGCAGATGATTGCCGTGGGCGAGGAGTCCGGCGCGCTGGATGACATGATGAAGGAAGTCGCCGACATGTATCAGAGCGAAGTCGAGTACGAACTGAAGACGCTGGCGCAGCAGATCGAGCCGATCCTGATCATTGTGCTGGGTATCATGGTCTTGATCCTCGCGCTGGGCATTTTCCTGCCACTGTGGGACCTGGGCAGGGTGGCCATGAAAAAGTGAGCTCTGACATGAGGCGTCAGCGTGGCGCGAACAAGTTTGAATTCGCCATCACGGTAGCGATCTTCGGCGTTCTCGCCACGGCGCTGCTGGTACGTCTGGACACGATTCAGGCCGAGGCGGAGCGTGCCGAGGTCAATCTCACGGTGCGCAATATTCGCGTCGGCATACAGTTGGCAATCGGTGAGCGCATCATGCGTGGCGAGGAGGACCGCATCAACGAAGTG
This sequence comes from Sulfuritalea sp., assembly GCA_023229685.1. GTDB lineage: Bacteria > Pseudomonadota > Gammaproteobacteria > Burkholderiales > Rhodocyclaceae > Sulfuritalea. Next base: position 213,861 of record JALNYT010000003.1, on the reverse strand, counting down.
GCAGAGGCCAGCCCGGTTGATTTTCTCGGGCATCGTCCGCGTGGCTTTACTGAGGGGCGCGTGGCACAGTCATCCGGGCAGTGGGCATACGATCCGGTTCGCCGCGAACTCAGCTATCTGCCGCGCTTGCCGGGGGCTTTCGCCGATGCCAGGGAGTTGCGCTGGCGCTACGTTGCCCGCGTCGATGCGTCCGGTAAAACGGTTGGCGCCAGCTTGGTGGGCCTAAACTGAGCGCTTCCGTGGCCGATAATCCTCATAATGGCGTCTCGCAGACCTGCTACTTTTTATCAGTCCATGAACAGAGAGTCCCCACGACCATGAAACCAGGCATCGTCACTCCGCAGGTACGTGGCTTTACGCTGATCGAACTGGTGATCGTGATTACCATCATCGGCATTCTTGCCGCGGTGGCGCTGCCGCGCCTGATCGACGCCCAGCGCGATGCGCGGGTGGCCAAGGCCAATGCAATCTACGGCTCGATGCGCTCCGCGGTGGGCCTGGCCCGCTCGCGCTGCGAACTGGATCTCGCGGGCACTGCGCCCAGTCTCACCGCAGTGAATTGCGCCTCGACACCACCCAAGGTGAACATGGACGGCCTCATGGTGGATATCGTCAATCGCTATCCAGCCGCTACTCCGGCCGGCATCGATGCCGCGGCGGCCCTCAATCTGGCAGCGGATGGCTTGGCTGCCGGCGGCACCGGAACCGCGCGGACCTTCGATGTGGCCGGCGGCACACTGCCCAACTGCCGAATCACGTATCAGGAGGCGACGCTCAGTGGTGCAGTCATTGTGGCGCCTGTAATTTCGGTGGTCACGTCCGGTTGCTAGAGGTATACTGACTTTTATTAGGCAATGCGGCAATTTCTAAGGAGATGAGAATGAAAGCCAAAGGTTTTACCTTGATCGAGCTGGTCGTGGTGATCGTGATTCTCGGGATTTTGGCCGCGACAGCGTTGCCGAAGTTTATTGATTTGACAAGCGACGCGGAAACTGCTGCGGTAAAAGGCGTCGCTGGCGGTCTCGCGTCCGCAACATCGATTAATTATGCGGCAGCCATCTTAAGCAAGACGGGCGCGATTTCTCCCGTAAACTCTTGCGCCACTGCAGTAACAACTTTACAAGGCGGTGTTGCCCCCACGGGATACAACATAGCGGACGGTGCCGCATGTGCCAACGGAGCCGGAACCTGTACGGTTACGAGAATAGGTGGAACCTCTTCGATTTCTGCAGTTGCCGCAATTACCTGCACAAGCTAAATGGAGCAAATCAAAGGGGTCAGGCGCGATTTAGTTTAGTCAATAGTCGGCGCTGACAATACAGCGGTTCGGGAGCGATCCCGGGGTAGCTTGGGGTCAGAATCGCTCTTCCGTTGCGCCCGATGATAAATGTTAGCCTTGGCCTGCTTGCCTTGATGGTAAGCGGGCCGTTTCTTTTGCCCTTTCATACGGAGCCCATTCCGAGTTTCTGGAACGAATGGTGGGCGGGTACGTTGGGCCTAGCCGCCGTGGTTGCCGGGCTATTCGCCGCACGGGGTCGGCTTCGGCTTTCGCCGCTGCTGATCATTCCGACGCTGTTGTTGGCAACCCTGCTGCTGCAGTCTGCATTCGGTCGGCTGGCCTTTCCTCAACTCGGGCTGTTGTACGCGGTCTATCTGCTTTGGGCCGGCCTGTTGATGGTTCTGGGACGCTACCTCGCCGACACCCTCGGCCTCGCCCGTCTCGCCGACGTTCTTGCATGCGCCTTTGCCCTCGGCGCACTGGCCGGCGCCGCAGCTGCGCTTGCGCAGTGGACGGGATTCTCCACCGCGGTTCCATGGATATTTCCCCGTCTCAGCGTTGCCGTCTACGCCAACCTCGGCCAAGTCAACCATCACACCCATTACTCCTGGCTCGGCATCACTTCGCTGTTCTATCTGCGCGGCCGGGGATGGCTGTCTCGCCCGATGCTCTGGCTTGTGACCCTGCTGATTGCTTTGGGTAGCGTTGTGAGTGGGTCGCGCAGCGTGTTTGTCTACCCGCTCATTCTCCTTGGGGTCGTTGCGTGGACGCGCTTCCGAGAGCCGCACGGAACGACGGCAGCCCTGTTCGTCGATGCCGCCTTCCTGCTGCCGATGGTGATCGCCCTGAGTTACCTCAGTTCCTGGATTTCGTCATACCTTCCCAGTCCGGCAGCCATCTCAGGCTCCCGGCTTTACGAATTGGTCTCCGGACCGAGCGTGCGGTTGGCCCTGGCCCGCACGACGTGGTCAGCTTTTCTGGAGCACCCATGGCTGGGGCAGGGGGTCGGCAACTATTCCTGGGCGAGTTTTGTGGCTGCGGCCGGGCGGGCTGGCAACGAGCCCTTTCAGGTAGCGGAGAACGCCCACAATTTCATACTGCAAGGCCTGGCGGAATTCGGCCTACCCGCCACGGGGGCGGTGATCCTGCTGCTGCTGTTCTGGGCCAGGCGCTTTGCCGGCAGGCCGTGGGGCCTGGAGCAGTTCTGGGGTGGCGCCGTGCTCGGCATCGGCGCAGCGCATGCGCTGCTGGAATACCCGCTCTGGTACGCATACTTTCTCGGGCCAACGGCGTTTCTGCTGGGCGCAACTGATAGCGGCAGCACTGTTTCTGTACCCGGCCGGCGGGTGGTGGTCTACCTGGCTCTTGTGGTTTTGGCGGGCATATCGATACTGACCGGTCTGCGCATGGACTACTCTGTCATCGAGGCTGCGTCGAATCAGCCGTTGGCCGCAGACCAGGATCCCGAGCGCGCCTGGCAGATATCCATGGAACGCCTGAAACTGATGCATAGGGAATCGCTGCTATCGCCTTGGGCCTTGCTGGCGTTTGTCGAACTAGCGGAACCGAGTCGACAGCAAGCGCAGGATCGGGTCACCTTGTGCGAACGCGGTATCCGCTTTCAACCGGCCCGTTCATTGGTAGTGCGCTGCGCCATGCAACAGGCGATTGTGGGGCGGGCCCAGGATGCGCGGGCGCTTATATTGGCGGTCTTGCGCGCATTCCCGGCAGAACGCACCGCAACAGCCAATGAGTTAGCCAAAGGTGCCAAGGAATTTTCCGTCATTGAGCCTCTGCGGGTGTTGGCCGAGTCGTTTCGCTGATACGTTGGATCCAGTGGGTCGCTTCGAAAATGTTGAGCCGATGTGAAGTCAGCTTCGACTGGGCATGGTGGCCTGAAGTCCGCCCCCAATGAAACAACTATTTCGTACGCGCCGCACCAGCAAGCAAAAGACATGGTCGCTACGTTCAATTTCATACTGTGCGGGGATCTGAGTTTGGTCAATTCGGAACCCGGCCGCAGCGGCACCGGGACCTTTGGCTAGCGAAGCCCCGATTTTCCGAGATCGCCTGCCGATACCGCGTATTCTGCTACCATCTTTCGAGCGTCAGCGGGTCTGGCTCTTTCTTGATTCGCCGTGCCGCCAGATTGTGTATCCCCGTTAAAACATGATGAACAGTAGGGCCACCATCACCGAGCGCCGCCTCGAGCCCAAGCTGCCCGCTCAGAGTGGCTTCACCATGATTGAACTGGTCACCGTGATGCTGGTGGTCGGCATCCTGGCGGTGGTGGTGCTGCCGCGTTTCGACCTGCTCAAGGGCTTCGACGAGATCGGCTATCGGGACAAGGTCAAGGCGACGCTGGAATATGCGAGAAAGTCGGCGGTGGCGCAACGGCGATATGTTTGCGCCGTCATCGATGCCAGCAATGACGTGACGCTAACGATCGAAAGCGTTAACCCGGAAAACGTGAGCCACACCCTTGCTTGCCCGTACACGAGACCGCTCGGATTGCCTGCCGCCGACAAGGAATGCGGCGCCGGCGTAACGAACAGAATTTGCAATCCTGGAAGCATAACCCTGACCCCCGCGGCGACCCTGCAGTTCGATCCGCTCGGCCGGGCAGTGCAGGGAGCGGGCGACTATACCGTGAGCGGTGGCGGAACAATAGCCGTCGTGGCGGAGACCGGCTATGTGCATTAGTCGCCGCCAGCGCGGTCTGACGCTGGTCGAGCTGATCGTCTTCATCGTCATCGTCAGCGTGGCTTTGGCGGGGGTGCTCACGGTCTTCAGTGTCACGGTCAAGTCCAGCGCCGACCCGATGATCAGGAAGCAGATGCTGGCGATTGCCGAGGCGGTACTGGAAGAAGTGATGTTGCAGCCCTTTACCTGGTGCGACCCGGATGATCGTTCGGCGGCAACAGCGACCAGTGCCACGCTGGATGGAACAGCCACCGATCCAACCAAATGCTGGGATGCTATCGAAGGCATCGGCAAGGAAACCGTAAGCGGCATTACCGAGTCGAGAGGCAGCGCGACATCTCCTCTCGACAATGTCAGCGATTACGACAGCGAGGCAATCAGCACAAACATCGCAGGCGGAGGTGCTGCGCAATATACGGCCAACGTAACTGTCGCTGCCGCAGACCTGAACACCATTACGGCGGCCAGTGGCGCCGCGCTGCTCATCACCGTCTCGGTTGCCGTCGGCAACGAAACCATCCAGTTGCAGGGCTACCGCACCCGCCATTCACCCAATGTGCTCCCATGACCCGCACTCGTCGCCTATCTGCCGGATTTACCCTGATCGAGGCGATCATGGTGATGGTCATCACCGGCATTCTGGCCGGCATCGTCGCCGTGTTCATCACCAAGCCGGTGCAAGGCTATGTCGATTCCGTGCGCCGTGCCGAACTTACCGACGCCGCAGATGTCGCCCTGCGCCGGATGACACGCGACGTGCGGCTGTCGTTGCCAAATAGCCTTCGGCAAACGAGCGCAACCAGCTTCGAGTTCATCATGACCAAATCGGGAGGGCGATACCGTGACAGTGGAGACGGTTCCTCTGGTCCCGGGCTCAAGTATTTGTTTACGGATAGCAGCAGTTTTGATGTCGTCGGGCCGATTCCATCGCTGCAAACAGGAGATCTCATCGTCGTTTATAACCTGGGTGAAGGCTATAGCCCGGCAGATGCATATACCAGCACAAACGTAGCTACAGTGGGAACAGGTACGCTGACCGCCAACCCGATTCCACTATCCGCCAATCCGTTTCCGACACAGTTACCCCCTTTACCTTCGCCCACCGCAAGATTCCAGCTTGTCGCCGCAGGCGACAAGGTCGTTCGCTATACCTGCGCCGGTGGTGTGTTGACTCGCTATTCTGGATGCACGCTTGCCACTCCCTCCGTTTGCGGCAGCCCAGGGAGTCTTCTCGCTGGGTCGCCGGATGGAAAGCCAAACGCCGCGTGCGAGATTGACTACACGTCCGCCGCCGCCGGCCGCAACGGTCTTCTCTACATAAGAATTACGCTCACCGACACTCCGAGCAGCGAGTCTGTCACCCTATTTCAGCAAATTCATGTGGACAACGCGCCATGAAACGCCTGAGTGGCTTCGCCATCGTCTCGGCAATATTCATCCTCGTCGTACTGGCGGCGCTGGGCGCATTCATCGTCAACATTTCCACCAGCCAGCAGATCGGCTCGGCACTTGACGTACAAGGTGTGCGGGCCTATCAGGCGGCCCGGGCAGGGATCGAGTGGGGCTTGTACCAGCAACTTCCGTTGCAGCGTGCCAATCCGCCGACGTATGCGACCTGTGCGCCTGTTTTTGGCACTAATGGCACATTCACTTTCCCGGCCGCGGCCGCCTCGCTGCAAGCCTTTACCGTAACGGTGACTTGCGCTGCGGCCGCCGATCCGAGCGGAGGCCCGACGGTCTACACAATCACATCCACTGCATGTGATTCAGCGGGCGGCTGCCCGGACTCCGCTCCCGGCAACCTCTACATCGAACGCCGGCTTGAGGTGACCTTCTGATAGCCACCGTCCCGCCAGCGCCGACTCTTGAAGTTGCCAGGAGAGCCGAACCAGGGACCACGCGATGAATTTTTCTTCTCGTGCAAGGAAAGCTTGGCCCCTGCTTCCTTGCGCAGAACAGGCGGTGGCGTGTTTCTCGCGTGATCGAAATGGAATAGAATTAATTGAAGAGGTTTGCTGGGTTCAGTTCAGCCCGCAACCGACAGGAGGCTTTCATGCTGAAGTTCGGTAATTTGGTCGTCGATCAGTTGATCGTTCCGCCGGCATTATGGTTTTTCTTCATTGGGGGTTTGGCGGCGGCGGTGGTGGGCGCGGGCCTGATCCTGCAGAGCAGCAGTGTCTTCAGGCTTTTTGGAGTGATGAACCGTTCCGTATCGACGCGGCGAGTTTTGAAGCCGCTGGAGATTCCGCGCGATAGCAGCGGCTTGCTGTGGAAATACCGTCGACCGATCGCCGCCTGTTTTGCAATCGGCGCCGTTTATTCCCTGTACGGATTGATCGCGCAAATCGACAATGCTGCCGTCGTGACCGCGCTGAAGCTGAAGTATCCCTCCGCCGCTGTTCTGTTGGTGGTGGAGAGCGCCAGGAGGCTTCTCATCATCGGTTGCGCCGTCTCGCTGGCCGTCGCCGTGCTTCTCGGCGTCTTCCCGGAGACCATGCGGGCTCTTGAAGTGCACGCTTCGCGCTGGGTGTCGACGCGGCGGATGGCCCCCGACGCCGACAAGATGAACGTGGCGCTCGACGACTGGGTCGCGGCCTTCCCCCGCGCTGCGGGTTGCCTCATCCTCGTTCCCGCCTTGGGCGTGATGTTTTATTTCGGCACGCTATTGCTGAGCTGATCGCGGCCGGCGCCGTCCCGCCAGCACCGACTATTGCCAGTGGAATTATGAAGAATGCTCCGTGCCCCCGTTTCCTGCGCGGACATCATGCGGGAAACGTGGTCTGCACCCACTTTCTTCAGTCCGCATTTCGTCCACTGTTCCCTGTGAAGCCCAAGCCCGGTCCCTTTTTGTCATGAAACAGCGGGCTATCCACTGCTTGCTGATCGCGCTCGGACTGGCGATGTCAGCGCCTGCGGCTTGGGGCCTGGTCTGCAACTCCAACGGAACCGCTCCCCAGAACTGGAACAACAACCTCACCTGGAGCTGCACTGCCACGCCCGGCGCGGCAGACGACGTCACCATCAACGCCGGACATAACATCTCGCTGAACGGCACCAACCGGCTAGCGCGAAACTTCACGATCGCGGCAACCGGAACGCTGACCACCGGTAACAACGGCCTGACGATCCAGAACAACGGCGTGGTGCAGATTAATGGCGTCGTCCAGGGAAACGGCAATGCCAACAGCCTGTTTACCAAGACCGGAACCGGTGGTCTCAGCGGCACGGGATCATTCAACAACCTCCAGCAGGTCAACCTCAATGGCAGCACCACCATTGCCGCCGGCTCGGCCCTGACCTTGACCGGCGCCGAATGCCGGCTTGCTCTGGCGGCCGGCGTAACCGTCACCAACAATGGCACGCTGACCTACAACACGCCGGCCGCCTGCGGCAGCGCGAGCACGCTGACGCTGACTGCCACCTCGGTATGGACCAACGCCAACAACGGAACGGTCACGGCCGGAACCGTGACGGGCTCGAGCGGCGCGATCTGGACCAATGCCGCCAACTCGACGCTGAACGTGGCGGCGGCGTTTTTGACCACGGCCGGCACCGTGCTCAACGCGTCCGGGGTTCCGAATACCGTCAACTACAACGGCACCGGCACGCAGACGGTGAAGCTGCCTTCGGGCGGTAATTACCATCACCTGACGGTGTCGGGAGGAAACACCAAGACCCTCGTCGCCGGCACTTATAACATCGCCGGCAACCTGACCATCAACAGCGGTCCGACGCTGACCGCCAACAGCAACGACCCGACCATCAACGTGGCCGGCAACGTCACGATCGATGGGACCTACATCGCGAGCAACCAGGTGGCGAGCCCGCTGACCATAGGCGGCAACATGAGCGTAGGCGGAACCGGAACCTACACCGGCAACGTCGCCCCGGTGAACCTGGCCGGCAACTTCACGAACTCGGGAACCTTCACCTCGAGCACCGGCGCTTTCACCTTCAATGGCAGCGCCTCGCAGACGCTCACCGGGGCCACCACATTTACCAACATGACGGTGAATAACAGCGGCGCCGGCCTGCAACTCGCCAGCGACATCACGGCGACCACCGGGGCCGCCGGCACCCTCGTGCTGACCGCCGGCACGGTGACCACGGGCGCCAATACGCTGATCGTCCCCCGTTCCTGCACCACGCCGAGCGTGACGCGCAGCGGCGGCTGGGTAGCCGGCAACCTGCGACTGCAGTTCCCGACCGGCACGCCTTCCTGCACCTTCGCTGTCGGTGACGGCAGCGCCTACCGCCCGATCGACATGAGCTTCGCCAGCGTCACCACGGCGGGAAGCCTGACCGGCACGGTGAGCCAGCTCGCCGGCGAACACCCGAATATCGCCGCCTCCGGGCTGGATGCGGCGAGGGATGTCAACCGCTACTGGACGCTGTCCAATCCCGCCGGCGGCACGATCGCGTTCACGACCTATAGCGCGACCTTCAATTTCATCAATCCCGGCGATTTCGATGTAGGCGCGACGCCCGCAAGTTTCGAGATCGAGGGCTGGGACGGATCGGTCTGGAACAACACTACGCTGAGCGCCGCCGGAGCCACCAGTACCGCGGCCAGCGGGCTGCCTTCTTTTGCCGCCGGCAGCAGCAACAGCTTTGCCGTGGGCGAGAAAAAAGGGCCCTACGTGGTTTCGATCATTCTCGCCAGCCCCGATCCCACCTCGCCGGCGACCTCGGTGGACTGGACGGTCACGTTCAACGCGAACGTGACGGGGGTGGACGCCACGGACTTTGCGCTGGTTCAGGCGGGCGGCGTTAGCGGGGCGGCGATTACCGGCGTGACTGGCGGCGGCACGACGTGGACCGTGACCGCCAGCACCGGCGCGGGCGCCGGCACGCTGGGGCTCAATCTGGTTGACGACGACACGATCCTCAATGCCGCGCTCAAGCCGCTCGGCGGCACCGGCACGGGCAACGGCAACTTCACGGGACAGGTCTATACGGTCGTGTACACCGCATCAGGCTACGTGTTTACCGACGCCGTTTGTACGGACGGTGTAGCGTTCGGCCCGGGGCAACCATGCGCGAAGGTGATTTGGTCACCGCAAGTCGCCGGACAGAATCTGACCGGCGTCTATATCACGGCGGTCAATACTTCCGGGATTCCGACGCGCTTGCATGCCTCGCAGGTTCGGACGCGCAACATGGAGTTCGGCTTGTCCTGCCACAATCCGGTTGCCGATGCCGGTCGGCAGGCGGCTTTCGCCGGTGTGACCCCGCCCTTATGTCAGGCGAGCGGGGCGACTCCGACGACCTGGTCGCCCACGGTGACAGTCACCTTCCCGGGAGGATCCCCCTCCTCCAACGTGTCCTACACCTTCAACTATGCCGATGTCGGTTCGGTAGAGTTGTGGATGCGCAACAATGCAACACCTACCGAAACCGGGAACAGCGGCGCTTTCGTGGTGAAGCCTGGCGGATTTGCGTTGTCTGCCATTCAGCAGACGGCTGCGCCTAATCTTGCCAACCCGGCTGCTGCTGGCGCCGGGGGTGCGAAATTCGTCAAGGCCGGCGAGGCATTCAGCGTGACCGTGACCGCCACCACCGTGGATGGTGTCACCGCCGCGCCGAACTACGGCAAGGAGACCGTGCCGGAGAGCGTCATGCTCACCGTCACCCTGGTTGCCCCTGCCGGCGGTGCGTCTCCGGCATTGCAGAACGCCACCGGCTTCGGCGTTTTTACCAGCGGCATCGCTACCGGCACGAGCTTCGCCTGGGATGAGGTCGGCATCATTACACTGACCCCGAGCGTGGGCGATGGCGATTATCTTGGCGCGGGCGACGCCACCGGCGCCGTGTCGGTCAATGTCGGCCGCTTCTATCCCTACCAATTCAATCTTACCGGCCCGAGTCTCACGCCCGGCACCTGCACCTTCAACTACCTGGATCAGCCATTCGGCGCGGCCCTTATCCTGACGGCAAAGAATGCCGGCGGCAGTACGACGACGAACTACACGACCGCGAGCAGCTTTGCCAAGCTCGATCCGACCAATACCGCGCTTTGGCCCTCGACGACGCTCGGCGCGACCGGCTTTGCCCTGGGCGCCAGGAATGGCACCTCGGATCTTTCCGTACGCCTTTCGCTTGACGGCACGCCGACGGGAGCCTGGACCAGCGGCGAGGTCACCGTGAGCGCCCAGATCAAGCTTGCGCGCCCGACCACGACCATCCCCGATGCCACCTGGGGCGCCTACGAAAATCTCGACATCGGTGTTGCTCCGCAAGACGGCGATGGCGTGACATTGCCGGCCGCCGCGCTGGACATGGATGCCAATGGCGACAGTTCCAACGAGCGGAAAGCACTTGGGCAGACAAAGGCGCGCTTCGGCCGCCTGCGGCTGCTGAATGCCTATGGCTCCGAACTGCTGCCCATTCGCGTACCCGTTCGCGCCGAGTATTACAACGGCACGAACTGGACGCTCAACACAACGGACTCCTGTACGGTGCTCACGCCTGGCGCGCTGGCCATCGGCAGTGTTACGAAACCTGCCGGTTCAAGCCTGGCGTTCGCCATACCGCCGGCGGGCATCGCTGGTTCGCCATCCGCCACGCTGGCTAGTGGCGCTACCGATCTCAGGATCACCCCCTCGACCAATGGCGTCGGTAGCGCCGATTTGATCCTCAATCTCGGCGGCATCATCGGCATGACCAGCTGCGTTACGTTGAGCAGCCCCGTCGGTGGCGGCACGCCGACGCCGACTCTTGCATTTCTCGCGGGCAACTGGTGCGGCGCCAGTTACGACAAGGCGCCTCTGGCCCGCATCAAGTTCGGCTCGCCCAAGGCCCCGTATATCTACCTGCGCGAACGCTACTAAGGCCATCTTCTCCGGGTGCGCGCTCCTGAACCGAAAGGGCGCCGGCGAGTCGGGAGTAACAGACGCCGCCAAGCGAGACGCGGCTTGTGATTTCGAGGTTCTTTCTGCGCTGAAGCGCCCAAATTGCAAGCCCTTCCCCCTTGAAATCCAGCCTTGCCCGAGCCTGCTTGCTTAGTATAGTCAGGTGAAAAATGGGTATCGATACGTCTAGTGCTCAACTTCTTAAAACCGAAAACCGAACCAGGCTGGTTGTCCGTCGTCATGCGGGAAAGCCGTGTCGACCTGATCCATGTGCGCCGTGAGCGGGGCAGCAAGCCCCGCGTGTTGCTGGCCGATTCGGTCGAGAAGGGCGCAGACGATGCCGCGACTCTGAGCGCCCTGAGAAAGCAGATGCACCTGGATCGTTACCGCTGCACGGCACTGCTCAGGCACGACCAGTACCAGTTGATCCAGACCGATGCCGTTGCCGGACCTGCCGATGAAGCGCGCGAAGTGACACGCTGGAAGCTCAAGGACCAGGTCGATTTTCCGGTCGATACGGCGGCCATCGACTTGCTGCCGATTCCCGCTGACGGGCGGGCGCCGCAGGTGTTCGCCGCATTGTCGCCGGAGTCGGTGATGGCGCCCCTGGTTCAGGCGTTCCAGGCCGCCCGGGTGCCCCTGGCGGCAATTGACCTGCCCGAAATATCGCAGCGCAATCTGGCGGCTTTGTTCGAGGAAGACGCCAGGGGGCTGGCGACCCTGATTTTCGACGACGACGAGGGGCTGCTCACGTTTACGGTGAATGGCGAACTGCTGGTGGTGCGCCATGTGGAAATTACCGCGCGACAGTTGATCGCCGCCGATGCGCCGCGGCGCGAGACCTTGTTCGAGCGGATTGCGCTGGATATGCAGCGCTCGCTGGACAATTTTGATCGTCTTTACAGTTCAATTCCGCTGGAACGAGTTCTCGTGGCGCCGATTCCCGGGGTCGACGATTTTCTCGCCTACCTGCGGGAAAATCTCACCGTCTCGCTGGTCCCTCTGGACGCATCCACCGTGCTCGACCTTGGCGCGGCACCGGGTCTGCTCGATCCCTTGCGTCAATTTCAATGCCTGCGCGCGCTCGGCGCGGCGCTACGCGACGAATCGGTGGCGCCATGAGCGCGCAGATCAATCTCTACCATCCGCGCTTTCTCAAGCAGCGCGACCCGCTCACGCTACGCAATGCCATGCTTGCTGCCGTCGCGCTGTACACGATGCTGGCGCTAGCGGGCGGCTGGGCCTGGCAGAACGCGGCGACGCAAAGCCGGGCCGCGACTGTCGCCGAAGCGCAGGTCAAGGCGGTGAAGGAACAAGTGGAAGCGGCGACCAAGGCGGCTGGAGTCAGCAAATCCAGCCCGCAAGTGGTTGCCGAACTGGAGCGCACCGAAGCTCTGCTGCGGCGGCGCGGAAATATCGCGCGCCTGCTGGAAAGCGGGGCCATCGGCAGTACCGGGGGGTTTGCCGATTACCTGCTTGGTTTTGCCCGCCAGGTGCCGGACGACCTCTGGCTGACCGGCTTCAGCATCGGGGCCGGCGGCAGCGACATGGAGATCCGCGGCAGTTTGCTGAACCCCGCCGCCTTGCCCGAGTACATTCGCAGGCTTGGCGCGGAAAAGGCTTTTCAGGGACGCAGTTTTGCCGCCTTGACCATGAGCCGGGATGCTCCACCCGAACCTGCTGGTCCGGCGGTGCAGGGTGCCGCCGCCGTAAAGCCGGCACCGACTTCCGGCTCGCGTCCCATCGATTTTGTGCTGATGCCGAAATTGGTCGAGCCAAAGGCGGCAAGGCAATGAGTGCAATTGCCCTCCAGTGGACGCAGTGGGCAGCAAAATTCGCCGCACTTACGCGTCGCGAACGCATGATCGTTGCTGCTGCAGTGCTATTCGGCGGCGGCTTTTTGATTTTCAATTTTGGCATCGAACCCTATCTGCTCAAGGCGCGCAGCGCGGCCCGGGCGGAGTCTGCGGCCCGCGCGGAACTCGCCAGCCAGCAGGCACAGCTGGCTTTGCTCAAGGCGCAAAGGATCGACCCTGATGCCGTCAATTTGCGTCGGTTGGCGCAGGCAAAGCAGGAGCTGGCGGCGGTCAGCGGACGGCTCGCCAGTTTTGAGGCAGGCATGGTGCCGTCGACCAGGATGCAGGCTGTTCTGCAAGGGTTGCTGGCGCGGAATAGGGCCATCGAGTTGCTCGGCCTGAAAACACTGCCAGTGACGCTGGTGGGCACGCAGGCAAAGACCGAAGCGCCGGCGGGAGCTATCGCTCAGGGCGCGAAGGATCCCGGCAAGGACAAGCCGGCGCAAGGGGAAGCAGATCAGAACTCAGGCGATGGCATCTATCAGCACGGTATCGAGGTCCGGCTGGCGGGCAGTTACAATGATCTGCTGAACTACCTGATGGAACTCGAACGCATGCCGCAACGGCTGATCTGGAACAACGTCACTCTCACGGTGGAGAAATATCCGCGCAATGTCATGGTATTGCGCGTTTACACCTTGAGCCTCGACAAAAACTGGTTGATTGTATGATGCGCCGCGGTCCGCTTTCTTTCCTGCTGGTCTTACTGGTGGTGGCGAGTCCCGTATTTGGGCAGGTGCCGGATCCAACTCGTCCGCCTGCGGCCGTGATTGACCAGGAGGGGGGCAGTGGTGTTGCTGCCGTCGAGAGCGGGGTGCAGACGGTGATTGTGCGGCCCGGCGGGAAATCCATTGCCGTGATCAACGGACAGTATCTCGCGGTCGGCGACAAGCTGGGTGACAAGCGGGTGCTGAAGATCAGCGAAAGCGAAGTAGTGTTGAAGGGGGAGGGCGGGCGTGAAGTCATCAAGCTGATCCCTGCCATCGAAAAAGTGCCGGCAAAGAAGGCAGGTGCCGCCAAGCCGCCGACGACGGGAACCACGCAACAATGAGACGCGCAATTCATCTGTCCTGGATACTGCCGATTGTCGCTGCCTTGGCCGGCTGCGCTGCACCGCCGCGCGCCGGCGGCGAGGTGCTGGGCGAGATCAATGACGTCCTGCTGAAATCCACCACGGACCGCAAGGTGACGTTTGCCACGGTCACTGACACCTCGCTGATGCCGCCGCTGGCGCCGCAGGCGGCGAGCGACGCCGCCGCTGCCGAGCCGCGCTTCGATCTCTCGGTGGTTAATGCACCCGCCACCCAAGTCTTCATGGCGCTGGTATCGGGTACCCGCTACAGCATGCTGCTGCCACCCGATGTGAGCGGCAGCCTCACGGTCAACCTGAAGGATGTGACCGTGATGGAAGCGCTGGATACCATCCGTGAGCTTTACGGCTACGAGTACCGCGTGCAGGGCAAGCGCATTTTCATCGAACCCAACACGATCAAGACTCGTGTCTTTCAGATCAATTACCTCTCCAGCCGGCGTCAAGGCAGCAGCGACCTGCGGGTTACCGGCAATTCGATGACGACTGGTGGCGGCGCGCCGGGAACCGCGTCGGCCGCGACGCCAACTACCGGTCAGGGCGTGCCGACCGGGGCCGGCACACCGACCGCGGCGCGCGGCAGCGACACCAGTCGCGTCAGCATGACCACCGACAGTGATTTCTGGGGCGACCTGAGTCGCGCGCTGGCGAGCATCGTCGGCACTGTCGAGGGACGCAGCGTCGTCGTCAATCCCTCATCGGGGGTGGTGCTGGTGCGCGCCCTGCCCAATGAACTGCGCAACGTCGAAAAATATCTCAAGGCAACCCAACTCATCGCCGAGCGGCAGGTGATGCTGGAGGCCAAAATCATCGATGTAACGCTGTCGAACGACTTCCAGTCGGGCGTCAATTGGGGTGCCTTTACGGGCGGCCCCAACAGCCGTTTCGGCATGGGGGTGACGCAGGCGGGCGCCCAGATCGGTGCCGGCAATGCCTCGCAGATTATTGGCACGGCGAGTTCACCGACGCTTTCCGTGACACCGGGGCAACTCGGTTCAATTGCCGCCTCGGCCCTGGGCAAGGGTTTTATCGGCCTCGCCTTCCAGACTTCCAATTTCGCCGCCTTGCTGAGTTTTCTTGAAACCCAGGGCAGCGTCTCGGTGCTCTCGTCGCCGCGCATCGCTACGCTCAACAATCAGAAAGCCGTGCTCAAGGTGGGGACCGATGAACTGTTTGTAACCAATGTCACATCGGCGACGACGACGACTGCGGCAGGTTCGGTTTCATCGCCAAGCGTGACGCTGCAGCCCTATTTCTCCGGGATTTCGCTGGATGTGACACCGCAGATCGACGAGGACGGCAACATCATTCTCCATGTGCATCCGGCGGTCAGCACGGTGGCCGAGAAGGAAAAGATCATCGATCTGGGCTCGCTGGGCATCTACAAGCTGCCCTTGGCGGCCAGCAGCATCAACGAGACCGACAGCATCGTCCGCGTTCAGGACGGCAACATCGTGGCCATCGGCGGCCTGATGCGCCAGGAACAGGCCGGCGACCGCTCGCAGCTGCCCGGCGCCACAGGCGTGATAGCCAACGTGCTCGGCCAGAGATCGTCGTCCTTGCGCAAGCGTGAACTGGTCATCCTGCTCAAGCCCACCCTGATCGACAGCGATCGCGATTGGACTCAGGACCTCAGGGACACCCAGGAACGAGTACGCGATTTTCCTGGCGCGCGGCTGACACAGTAATTCCGCCCGGCGATGTATCTCACTCACTTTGGCCTTAAGGAATTTCCGTTCGGCATCACGCCTGATACCAGTTTTATCTTCACCGCCGATGCTCACCAGGAAGCGCTCAATACGCTCTTGATCGGCCTTAACACCGGAGAAGGTTTCATCAAGATCACGGGCGAGGTCGGCACCGGCAAGACGCTCCTGTGCCGCCGCTTTCTCGCGACCCTGAAGGATGACCAGGTGGTCGCCTATCTGCCGAATCCGATGATCGAGCCGCGCATGCTGCTGCTTGCGATAGCGGAGGAACTGGGTCTTACGCTTCTGGGTCACGACTATAGGTTCAGCTTGCTGAAGCAGTTCAACGAGCACCTGTTGGCGATGGCGGGCCAGGGCAAGAAAGTCATCATTTGCATCGACGAGGCGCAATCCATGCCTCTGGAAAGCCTGGAAGCATTGCGCCTGCTGTCCAATCTCGAAACGGAGAAACGCAAGCTGTTGCAGGTGGTGATGTTCGGCCAGCCGGAACTCGACCACAAGCTGGCTAATCCCGCCGTGCGCCAGTTGCGCCAGCGGATTGTGTTTCATTACCGGATGCCGGGCCTGAGGCAGCACGAGGTTGGGCATTACCTTACCCATCGTTTGCGCGTGGCGGGCCATCGCGATGGCGACGTGTTTCCACCGTCCAGCGCGCGCTTGCTGTATCGCTTGTCCAGCGGCACGCCGCGTCTCGTCAATATTCTGGCGCACAAGGCCATGCTGCTGGCCTTTGGAGAGGGCAAGACCAGGATCACCAACACGCACGTCAAACTGGCCGGCCGCGATACCGAAGGCCTGCCTGCGCTGCGCTGGTGGCACGGCTGGTGACATGAGCCTGATCAACAAGATGCTGCGCGATCTCGATGCGCGTCGAGGCGGCGAAGGCGAGCGGGCGGCCTTGCCGGCGGCGGTGACGCCATTGGCAGCACGTCAGGAGCCAAGTCGCACCTTGCCGTTTCTGTTGGTCGGTGGCCTGGCAATCGTGGCAGCGCTTGGTGGCGTGGCATGGTACGGAACTCAAGCCGGTAATCCGGAGGTGCCCCAGGCGCGGGTTGTGCCCGCAGTACCCGCAGCGCCAGCAGTACCCGCAGCGGCAGCAGTACCCGTGGCGCCCGCACCTGCGGCACCTCCCGCCGCCGAGCTTATCGTTGCGCCTGCCAATCCGGTCGGTGCAGCGTTACCCGCGTCCGTGGGCAACGTCGCCGTGCCGTCCTTGCGCTTGGATGATGCATTGTTTGCAGCGCCTGCGGCCAGCGCTGAGCCGCCCCGCAAGGACGTGGCGCTGGCGCCGAAGCTTGCAGAGCGACCCGCCACCGATGCCGTTCCGCCGCGCACCTCGGTGCCTGCGACATCCAGGACGCCGCCGGCTCGATCCGAGGCGCGCATCGAAAAGCAAGTGCGCCTGCCATCGGCCACCGAACGTGCAGAGACCGAATATCGGCGGGGTCTCCTGGCGCAGCGTCAGGGCAACCTGGACGAAGCCGCCGGGATTTACCGCGCGGCGCTGGCGAACTATCCGGAACATGCGGCGGCACGCCAGACGCTGGCGGCGTTGCTGATCGACGCAAGGCGTTTTGACGAAGCGGAGGAACTCCTGCGCAAGGGTACGGAACTGCCTCCGGTGCGCCTGGCGTCGACCCTGGCCCTGGCGCGCCTGAAGGTCGAACGCAACCAAGCTGGCGCAGCGCTTGAACTGCTGCAGAAAAATGCGGCGTCGGGTGAGCGCAGCGCCGAGTACCAGGGATTTGCCGGCGCCCTGCTGAATCGTGCCGGCCGCACCGCCGAAGCGGTCGAGCATTATCAGGCAGCCACACGCATGGCTCCCAACGAAGGAAGGTGGTGGGCCGGCCTCGGCATTGCGCTCGACGCTGCAGGCAGAGGCATGGAAGCGCGTGAGGCCTATCAGAAGGCGCGCACCCTGCCCGGGTTGCCGGCCGATCTGGCGCAGCACATAGAGCAGCGCTTGCGCTAGAACGCCCGCCGCTCTGCACCGGTCAGTCTTGCCGCTCAGCCGGTTTGCTGCTCAACCGCCTGAAGCTTGGTTTGCGCCCAGGTGCGCAGGTGTCCGAGCGGGCCAGTGAGATTGGCCCATGTATCGAGCATGCCCCGTTTCAGCTTCTCGCGCTGGTTTTCTTCGGCGCGTCCAAATTGCTTCAGCTGTTCCAGGATCAGCTCGCGCGCCCGGTCTTCGGCGCGCATTTGCACCAGCCGCAGACCATCCCGTGCCGTGTCATCCTCGATAAGTGAGAAGGGCAGCGTAATCAAGGTCGCCAGGCGCGAAACTTCCCGCAGCGTGTCGGCGCGCTCGATCAACGCCACCTGCCCCTCGCAGCGCGCGATGAAACGTCGTGCCTCCATGCGCAGCAGGTTCTTGTCGACGGGATCGCGGAACGCCATTAGATTTGGTCGGGCTTGAGCAAAGCGGATTCTACCGCTGCCTTCAATCCTTCAGCGCCCGTGCCAGCACGCGGTTCTCCACTCGCGCCGCACCATGGGCTTTGAGCGTGCGCGCCAGTTCGTCGAGTGTCGCACCGGTGGTCATCACGTCATCGACCACGAGCACCGCTTTGCCTGTCAGGTCGATTTCGCATTCGAAGGCGTGACGGATGTTCTTCGTCCGTTCCTTCCAGGGCAGGCTGGCCTGGGGCGTGGTGTCGCGGTGGCGCCGGATGCGGCTGGTTTCCATGGGCGCGCCGGTCGCCCGTGCCAGCGGCCGGGCGATCTCGAGGGCCTGATTGAAGCCGCGCTGTGCCAGCCGCGCTGCCGCGAGAGGAACCGGCACGATCAGGTCGGGGCGGTGCGGTGCCGATATCTGCGCCAGCGCCTTGCCGAAGAAGTCGGCGCTGGCGAGACGGTGGGCGTACTTCAGCGACTGGATCAGGCGGTCGACCGGAAACTCGTAGCGAAAAACGGCCTGGGTGGCATCGAAATGCGGCGCTCGCTTCAGGCAGGCGCCGCAGATTCCAGCGTCCGGAGTCGGCAGCGCGCAGACCGGGCAGCGCTCGGCGGTCAAGCGCGGCAGGCTGTCTGCACACGAGGGGCACAGCAGATTGTCGCCGCCGGGGGCTGCGCAGAGGAAGCAGTCCTGCGGCAACAGGGTTGCCGCGCCGCTTCGCGCTGAATTTGCCCAACCCGTGACGATGCTCGCTGCAATTGACAAGCCCGGCTCCTTCCACCAAGATTCGCGGCTCCCCGCATTCTAGCGAGTCCCCTGCAATGACTGCCACAGCCGCCCCGCAAATCGCTTTCCCCGCAGTTCCTCCGACCCAGCGCTGGAGCAGGGACGCGCTTGCCGCCCTGTTCGAGCTGCCCTTCAACGACCTGCTGTTCCGGGCGCAGCAAGTGCATCGGCAGAATCATGAGGCCAATGCCATCCAGCTGTCGACCCTGCTGTCGATCAAGACCGGCGGCTGCTCGGAAGATTGCGGCTATTGTTCGCAATCGGCGCGCCACGGCGAGGTGCAGCGCGAAGCCCTGCTCGAAGTCGATGAGGTCGTCGCCGCCGCGCAGGCCGCCAAGGACAAGGGCGCCACGCGCTTCTGCATGGGCGCCGCCTGGCGCGGCCCGAAGGACAAGGATCTGGACCGCGTCACCGACATGATCGAAGCGGTCAAGGCGCTCGGCCTGGAAACCTGCGTCACGCTCGGCATGCTCAAGGAAGGCCAGGCCGAGCGGCTGAAGGCGGCCGGACTCGACTACTACAACCACAATCTCGACACCGCGCCGGAGTTCTACGGCCAGGTCATCACCACCCACGCCCAGAGCGAGCGTTTCGACACCCTCGGCCAGGTCCGCGACGCCGGCCTCAAGGTCTGCTGCGGCGGCATCGTCGGCATGGGCGAAACGCGCCGCGCGCGCGCCGCGCTGCTGGCCGAACTGGCCAACATGAACCCGCCGCCCGAGTCGGTGCCGATCAACCAGCTGGTGCCGATGCCCGGTACGCCGCTGGAGAATGCGCCGCCGCTCGATCCCTTCGAGTTCGTCCGCACCATCGCCGTGGCGCGCATCAGCATGCCGGGCTCCATGGTGAGGCTTTCCGCCGGTCGCCAGGAGATGAGCGACGAGCTGCAGGCGCTGTGTTTCCTCGCCGGCGCCAATTCGATTTTCTATGGCGACAAGCTGCTGACGGCCGGTAACCCCGAGGCCGATCACGACGCGGGATTGTTTGCCCGCCTGGGACTTCATAGCGCCCTTTGACCCCCTCATGCGCAGCGACTTTGCCGGCGCAGCCGAATCCTACGACTCGGCTGCGGCACTGGCCCGCGAAGTGGGCGCTCGCATGGCGGCGCGGCTGGACCTGGTAAAGATCGCGCCTCGGCGCGTCGCCGACATCGGCTGCGCCACGGGCGACGGCATCCGCGAACTGCACCAGCGCTACGGCACCGCGGCGCGCGGCAAGCTCGCCCTGGCCATCGACTATGCACTGCCCATGCTGCGCGCGGTGCGTAGCCGCACTCCGCGCGTGCAGCGACTGACCGGCCGCGGGCCGCGCCTGGTCAATGCCGATGTGCGCGCCTTGCCGCTGGCTGCCAATACGCTGGGCCTGGTCTGGTCGAATCTCATGCTGCACTGGCTCGATGACCCGTTGCCTGCCTTGCGCGAATTGCATCGCGTGCTGGAGGTCGGCGGTCTGCTCAGTTTTGCCACCCTCGGCCCCGACACGCTGAAGGAGTTGCGTGCCGCAGCCGCAGAAGTCGGCGCTGGCGATACGGCGCGACGCTTCCTCGACATGCACGATCTGGGCGACATGCTGGTGGCCGCCGGCTTCGCCGATCCGGTGATGGACATGGAGGTCATCACGCTGACCTATGCCACGCCGCGCGCCTTCCTCGCCGACCAGCGCCACCTTGGCGTGCGTGACGCGCTGCTGGGACAACAGGGGTGGCGCGACTGGCGCCGCCTGCTCGAAGCCTGGCCGCGGGATGCGGACCGGCGCCTGGCGGCCAGTTTTGAAATCGTCTACGGCCACGCCTGGAAGCCCGAGCCGAGGCAGATTTCCGATGGGCGCGCGGTGGTGAAGTTTCATTCGCGATGAAGCGCGCCAAGCAACGCCCAATCCGGCCACGCAATCCGCTGGCCCTTGATCCGCTGCTGAAGAAAGGCGGCGCGCACCAGCGCAAGGACAAGCGCGCCAGCCGGGCCCGGCAGAAGGCGGCATTGCAGCATCGCACCGGGGAAGCCTGATCGCGTCTGCGGCGAAGCATTCTTTTGGTTCCGGCTGCGCCGCATGTGGAAATCCACAGATTGCGTATCGTGAAGCTGTGTTTTACAATGCGGAATATTCCGCAGTCAGCGGAATCATCAACTAGGTCTATGCTGCAACAAACAGGGCCGTTGGGATCGCGTCCAGCGGAATCCAATAACTCGAAGACGAGGTGATGTCATGTCAGCTGCGCCCCAACTCGCGTCATCCGACGCCGACCCGCAGGAAACCCGTGAATGGCTCGACGCATTGCAAGCCGTCATCGCCCAGGAAGGCCCCGAGCGCGCCCATTTCCTGCTCGAACAACTGATTGCGCTGGGCCACCACACGGGCATCAACATGCCCTACAGCGCCAATACCGAATACACCAACAGCATTCCCGCCGATCAGCAGCCGATCACGCCGGGCGATTACGAACTGGAACAGAAGATTCGCGACTACGCGCGCTGGAACGCGATGGTCATGGTGTTGCGGGCCAACGCCGATCATTCCGGTCTTGGCGGCCACATCGCCAGCTATGCTTCGGCGGCCACGCTCTATGACATCGGCTTCAACCACTTCTGGCATGCACCCTCGGAAAGTCACGGCGGCGATCTGGTACTGTCGCAGGGCCACTCGGCGCCGGGTACTTACGCGCGGGCCTTCATGCTGGGCCGCCTGACCGAGGAACAGATGGACAATTTCCGCCGCGAGGTCGATGGCAAGGGACTGTCGAGCTATCCGCACCCGTGGCTGATGCCGGATTTCTGGCAGTTCCCCACCGTCTCGATGGGCCTCGGACCCTTGCAGGGAATCTATCAGGCGCGCTTCATGAAGTACCTCCAGCATCGCAGCCTGATCCCCACCGACGACCGCAAGGTGTGGGCCTTCCTGGGCGACGGCGAGATGGACGAGCCGGAATCGATGGGTGCGATCGGCATGGCCGGACGCGAGCGTCTGGACAACCTGATTTTCGTCATCAACTGCAATCTGCAACGTCTCGACGGCCCGGTGCGCGGCAACGGCAAGATCATCCAGGAACTGGAATCCGATTTCCGCGGCGCCGGCTGGAACGTGATCAAGGTGATCTGGGGCAGCTACTGGGATCCGTTGCTGGCGCAGGACAAGACCGGGCTCTTGCAAAAACGCATGATGGAATGCGTCGACGGCGACTATCAGACCTTCAAGTCGCGCGACGGCGCTTACGTGCGCGAGCACTTCTTCGGCAAGTATCCGGAACTCCTCAAGCTGGTCTCGACCTGGTCCGACGACGACATCTGGCGCCTGAATCGCGGCGGCCACGATCCGCACAAGGTCTACGCGGCCTACGCCGCAGCGGTGGCGCACAAGGGCCAGCCGACGGTGATCCTGGCCAAGACCATCAAGGGCTATGGCATGGGCGAGGCCGGCGAAGCGCAGAACATCACCCACCAGCAAAAAAAGATGGGCACCACCTCGGTCAGGGCTTTCCGCGACCGCTTCAAGCTGCCGGTGCAGGACGAGGACCTGGAAAAGCTGCCCTACCTGACCTTCCCCGAGGGATCGAAGGAACTCGAGTACATGCGCGAGCGGCGCATGGCCCTCGGCGGCTACCTGCCGTCGCGCCGGCGCCGGACCGAAGCGCTGCCGGTGCCGCCTTTGTCGGCCTTCGACGCCTTGCTGAAGGCAGGCGGCGACGGCCGTGAGTTCTCCACCACGATGGCCTTCGTGCGCGGTCTCAACGTCATGCTCAAGGACAAGATCATCGGCAAGCGCGTGGTGCCGATCGTGGTCGACGAGTCGCGCACCTTCGGCATGGAAGGCTTGTTCCGCCAGATCGGCATCTGGAACCAGGACGGCCAGAACTACGTACCGCAGGACGCCGATCAGATGATGTTCTACAAGGAAAAAAAGGACGGCCAGATTCTGCAGGAAGGCATCAACGAGGCCGGCGCCATGGCTGACTGGATCGCGGCCGGCACCAGCTACTCGACGCACGGCGTGCAGATGATCCCGGTGTATGTCTGCTACTCGATGTTCGGCATGCAGCGCACCATGGATCTGGTCTGGGCGGCCGGCGACCAGCGTTCCCGAGGATTTCTGATCGGCGGTACCGCCGGGCGCACCACGCTCAACGGCGAAGGCCTGCAGCATGAGGACGGACACTCGCAGGTGTTTGCCGGCACCGTGCCCAATTGCGTCTCCTACGACCCGACGTTTGCCTATGAAGTCGCCGTGATCGTGCAGGACGGCTTGCGCCGCATGGTGACCGAGCAGGAGGATGTGTTCTATTACCTGACGGTGATGAACGAGAACTACGAACATCCGGCGATGCCGGCCGATGCGGCTCCTGCGATCCTCAAGGGCATGTACCAGTTCCGCAAGGGCGCCGCGTCCAACGGTCCGCGCGTGCAGTTGCTCGGTTCGGGAACGATCTTCATGGAAGCCATTGCCGCCGCCGAGCTGCTGAAGAGCGATTGGGGCATCGAGGCCGACCTCTGGTCGTGCCCGAGCTTCAACGAACTGGCGCGCGACGGCCAGGACTGCGCCCGCTGGAACCTGCTGCATCCGGGCGAGACGCCGCGCGTACCGCACGTCGCGGCCTGTCTGGCCGAGACGCGGGGTCCGGTCATCGCCGCGACCGATTACATCCGCGTTTTTGCCGAGCAGATCCGCGGACTGGTGCCGCGCCGCTACACCGTGCTGGGCACCGATGGTTTCGGCCGCTCCGACACGCGCGAAAAGCTGCGCCATTTCTTCGAGGTGGATCGCTACTGGATCACGCTGGCCGCACTTTCCGCGCTGGCCGACGATGGCCAGCTGAAGCGGACCAAGGTGGCCGAGGCGATTGCCAAATACGGCCTCGATCCGAACAAGCCCAACCCGGTAAAGGTGTAGTCATGGCCCCCCACCCCCCAACCCCCGCCCCAAGGGCGGGGGGCGCAAGCGCCCCTTCGGGGATTTTGTTAGCCCACCCCCCTTCCCCCGCCCCAAGGGCGGGGGTGACTGGTCACCTCCCCCGCTTGGCGGGGGAGGATGGGAGGGGGTGTCAATCAATTGGCCGCACTAGTGCGGGCGGCCCTGCGGAGGCAGCATGAGCCAAATTGTCGAAGTGAAAGTACCGGATATCGGCGACTTCAAGGACGTGCCGATCATCGAACTGCTGGTCAAGGTCGGCGACCAGGTCCAGGCCGAAGACTCGCTGATCACCGTCGAATCGGACAAGGCGACCATGGATGTGCCGTCACCCGTATCCGGTGTGGTGACGGAGTTGAAGGTCAAGGTCGGTGACAAGGTCGCCGAAGGTACGCTGGTCGCGCTGATAGATTCTGCGGGCGCTGCAACAGGAGTCGGTGCTGGTGGCACGGCGACCGCTGTCGCCGAGGCCCCTGCAGTCACACCGGTGGTTGCGCCGCCTGCCGCTGTTCCTGTCGTGCCTGCGGCGCCAGGTCCGGCCGCTGCGCCCGCAGTCCCTGTCGCCGCGGCCGGCGCCGATTTCCGTCCCGGCGACACCGAGCTGATTCCATCGCCGTCCCGCGTTTCCATGCCGACGGCCGCGGACAGACTGCAGGGGCAGGTAGCCCATGCCAGTCCATCGGTACGCCGCTTTGCGCGCGAGCTCGGCGTCGATGTGGCCAAGGTGAGCGGCAGCGGCCCGAAGGGGCGCATCCTGCAAAGCGACGTCCAGGCCTATGTCAAGGGCATCGTCAATGGGGCGGCGACCGCGCCGGCTGCCGGTGCCGGCGGCGGCCTCGACCTGTTGCCCTGGCCCAAGATCGACTTTGCCAAGTTCGGCGCGATCGAGGTGCAGCCGCTGTCGCGCATCAAGAAGATTTCCGGCGCCAACCTGTCGCGCAACTGGGCCATGATTCCGGCCGTCACCTATCACGAAGATGCCGACATCACGGAGCTCGAAGCCTTCCGCGTGCAGATCAACAAGGAGAACGAAAAGTCCGGCGACAAGTCGGCGCAGTTGGGTAACACCAAGCTGACCATGCTCGCCTTCCTGATCAAGGCCTGCGTCAAGGCGATGCAGAAATACCCCGAGTTCAACGCCTCGATCGACGGCGACAATCTGGTGCTGAAGAAGTATTTCAACATCGGCTTTGCCGCCGATACGCCGAATGGCCTGATGGTGCCGGTGATCAAAAATGCCGAGAGCAAGGGCGTCTTCGAGCTGGCCCGGGAAACCGGCGAACTGGCCCGCCAGGCGCGCGAAGGCAAGCTCAAGCCGGCCGACATGCAGGGCGCCTGCTTCACCATTTCCAGTGTCGGCGGCATCGGCGGCACCTGCTTTTCGCCGATCGTGAATGCGCCGGAAGTGGCGATTCTCGGCGTCAGCAAGTCGGCCATGAAGCCGGTCTGGGACGGCAAGACGTTCGTGCCGCGCCTGACCCTGCCGCTGTCGCTGACGGCGGATCACCGAGTGATCGACGGCGCCCTGGCGACCCGCTTCAACGTCTATCTGGCGCAACTGCTGGCCGATTTGCGGAGAAGCATGCTGTGACCACGCTCACCGTAGTCAAGAAGGGGGACGAGGTCGCCATCGCCGCCGACGGCCTGACTACCTTCGGCGACACTCGCTTGTCACGCAGCTACAAGGGCGAGCACGACAAGATTCTCCGCATTGCCGATTCATGGATCGGCATCTGCGGGTCGTCGGCGCACCACCTGGTATTGCTCAGCGCGTTCTCCAAGCTGGAGGACATCCGGCTCGGTTCGCGCATGGAGGTGTATGAAACCTTTCGCCGGCTGCACCCGATCCTCAAGGAGCACGCCTTCCTCAATCCCAAGGAAGACGAGGACGACCCCTACGAGAGTTCGCAGATCACCGCGCTGATCGCCAACAGCTCGGGTATCTACGGCGTTTATTCGTATCGCGAGGTGTTCCAGTTCGACCGGGTCTGGGCCGCCGGTTCCGGCCGCAACTTCGCCCTCGGCGCGATGCATGCGCTCTACGACAGCGGGATGTCCGCCGCGCGCATTGCCGAGGCCGGGGTCGCCGCGGGCATCGAATTCGACACCTCGTCCGGGCCGCCGATCGTGGTCCATGAGATCAAACTGGAAGGAAAGCCAAATGAGTGACATCGTTGAAGTGAAGGTACCCGACATCGGCGACTTCAAGGATGTGCCGATCATCGAAGTCCTGGTCAAGGTCGGCGACACGGTCACTGCCGAGGATTCGCTGATCACCCTGGAATCGGACAAGGCGACCATGGATGTGCCCTCGCCGGTTTCCGGGGTGGTCACCGAACTGAAGGTCAAGGTGGGTGACAGGGTCGCCGAGGGCACGCTGGTGGCGCTGGTGAAAACCAATTCAGCCACAGAGGGCACAGAGGTCACAGAGAAAATCGTTTCAGCGCCGGCGCCCGCCGTGTCGCCAGCGCCGACTATTGCGGCACCCGTTGCCGCTGTTGGCAAATTCGCCGGCAAGGTCGACCTCGAATGCGAAATGCTGGTGCTCGGCGCAGGGCCCGGCGGCTATTCCGCCGCGTTTCGCGCCGCCGACCTCGGCATGAAGACGGTAATCGTCGAACGCTACGCTACGCTCGGCGGCGTCTGCCTCAATGTTGGCTGCATTCCGTCCAAGGCGCTGTTGCACGTCGCCGCCGTGATCGAGGAAGCGAGTCACGTCGCGGAAACCGGCATCGGCTTCGCTCAGCCTTCGATCGATCTCGACAAGCTGCGGGCGCACAAATCCAAAGTCGTGGGCAAGCTCACCGGCGGCCTGACCGGCATGGCCAAGGCGCGCAAGGTGGAGGTTGTGCGCGGCTATGGTCACTTCCTCGATGCCTTCCATCTCGAAGTCGAGGCAATGACCGGTGACGCGCAGGAGAAGACCGGCGAGAAGAAGGTGATTCGCTTCCAGAAATGCATCATCGCCGCGGGCAGCGCGGCGTTTCATCTGCCCTTCATTCCCAAGGATCCGCGCATCGTCGATTCCACCGGCGCGCTTGAACTGCGCTTCATGCCGAAGAAAATGCTGGTGATCGGCGGCGGCATCATCGGCCTGGAAATGGCGACGGTATATTCCACGCTGGGCGCCCGGGTCGACGTGGTCGAGATGCTCGACGGCCTGATGCAGGGGCCGGACCGCGACCTGGTCAAGGTCTGGGAAAAGCAGAATGCCAAGCGCTTCGACCAGGTGATTCTGAAAACAAAAACGGTCGCCGTCGATGCCAAGCCGGACGGCCTCTGGGTCAAGTTCGAGGGTGAGCAGGCCCCGGCCGAGGCCCAGCGCTACGACATGATCCTGCAATCGGCGGGCCGCGCGCCGAATGGCAAGAAGATCGGCGCCGACCAGGCCGGCGTGACGGTGATCGAGCGCGGCTTCATCCCGGTCGATAGCCAGATGCGGACCAACGTGCCGCACATTTATGCCATCGGCGACATCGTCGGCCAGCCGATGCTGGCGCACAAGGCGGTGCATGAGGGGCATGTCGCGGCCGAGGCGGCGGCGGGGCAGAAGAGCCACTTCGATGCGACGGTGATTCCCGGTGTGGCTTACACGCATCCGGAAGTCGCCTGGGTCGGCGTCGGCGAAGACGAGGCGAAGAAGGCCGGGCGCAAGGTGAGTTCGGCCAAGTTTCCGTGGGCGGCTTCGGGTCGGGCGATCGCCAACGGCGCCGAGTACGGCTTCACCAAACTGGTGTTCGATGAAGAAACGCACCGCGTGATCGGCGGCAGCATCGTCGGTCCCAACGCCGGCGACATGATCGGCGAAGTGGCGCTGGCGATCGAAATGGGCGCCGATGCGGTGGATATCGGCAAGACCATACATCCGCACCCGACGTTAGGTGAAACCATCGGCATGGCGGCCGAGGTGGCGCACGGCTCGTGTACGGACCTGCCGCCGATGCGCAAGAAATGAGCTGATCATCGGCTACACTTGCCGGTACCGTGTTCAAGAAGCTTACCTCCCGCTTCAAGAAAGAGAAGTCCGACCATCCGCTGGCTTCGGACGCGAGTTTGAATGCCCTGATGGCAGACATTCCCGTGTCGGATCCGCGACGCCTGCTGTTCGATATCGATGAATTGCTGGCCGGCATGGAGGCCAGCGTCGAGGAAATCGGCCCGGTGCTCGCCCTGCGTGCCCTGGCCCGGCTGGATCAGTTTTCCCGCCCCAGCGCCCGGCATCTGCTGTCACGCTACCTTTCCACCGGCGAACGCGAATATCTGACGGACTCGGCCTGGTCTGCGCTTGAAACCCACGCCGAACTTCAGTTCCGCTGTTACCGGTCGTTCTTGACACCCTCGCTGGAATTGCCGGCGGACGACGACAAGCTCCGTATGGCACGCTGCGCCGCCCGCGCGATGATGGCTTGGGCCCTGCGCAAGAAGCTGCAGCACTTCCGCTACCGCAGGCCGACAGCGCAGCTGTGGCAGGATGCCCACGAATTGCTGCAGGTACTCGGACGCCTGGAACTGATGAAGACCCGTGTCGCTCCCTATCGCAACGAAGAGGATACGACACCGCTGGACGAGTACCTGATCGGGCTGTATCTTGAATTTGTCCCGATCAGCAATCTGGTGCCGCAGCAGATGGAATTCGCCGAGGCCGTCCTGCGGTTCTGCGACGGACTGGACCTGAGTTCGCAGCGCCATGAACTGAGCACGCATTGCATTGACCTGTCGGCGGCGAAGGGTCCGCAACGCTTGACGCAGGGCGAGCCTGGGAGCAGCACTCTGCGCTACTGCTCGGTACCGAAGTTGGGTAGCACCCTGATGCGGCTGGCGGCGCAGGTGAAGAAGGCGGGAGGTGCTCCGGAGTGGTTCAAGCAGTTACCCGCCAGTCGCGCGCAGATCGATAGCGCCATCTCGATCCTGATGACGCATTGGGCGTCCGCGCCGCCGAAGCGAGGCAAGGACCGGGTAGCGCGCATGGTCGAGTTGCGCGTGATGCTCGGCTTTGGATTGGCCCGGCGCATGATTGCTGCGGCGAATTTTGCGCGCATGGGACGCTCATTCAAATACGAAGGCAATGACTTTGAGCGGATCACCCGGCAGTTCGAAGAAACCCGCTTTGGTTCCGTCGCCGCGAAGGATGACAAGACTGCCGAACCGGTTGCCGACGAGGTCAAAAGCCCGATGGAAATTCTGCGTCGGCTTGAAACGGACGGCGACCTGGCGCAAATGGAAAGCTGGAAGCAGGTGGACGGCAGCGCAACAGGTCTCGGGGTCGTCTTGCCGGCCGTGTTGCCGCGCCACCGCATTGGCTTGCTGATCTGTTTTCGGGAAGCCGACGAAATCGATTGGCGCCTGGGCCTGATCCGGCGCATCGGGCGTGACGCCGCGAATCGGCCCAGCATAGGTGTCGAAACCCTGGGCTGGCCATCGATCGCCGCCCTGGCGAAGCCGGTCGGCGAAGAAAGCGTCTGGACCAGGGTGGCGGATGGCGGCCATGGCTGGTCCGACGCGATCATCATCAGCCTCGACGGCCACGAGCTGATTCTGCCTGCGGAGACCTTTATCGCCGAGTTGGAGGTCGAACTGCGCAGTGAAACTGGACTTTGGCGCGTACGACTCGACAATTTGCTCGACCGCGGGCCGGATTATGATCGAATCGAATTTACCCGTATTTCCTGAAGGATCTTATGACACAAGACGAATTGAAGCAGGCGGTCGCGCGCGCGGCGCGTGATTACGTTGCTGACCGCTTGCCGGTCGGGGCAATCCTGGGCGTCGGCACCGGCTCCACGGCGAATTTCTTCATCGACGCGATTGCCGCCATCAAGGACCGCCTCGGCGGCGCCGTTGCAAGTTCCGAGGCGACGGCGAAGCGGTTGGCCGGCCATGGCATCCGCGTGCTCGATCTCAACGATGTCGATGCCATAGGCATCTATGTCGACGGTGCGGACGAGATCGACGGCAGCATGGCGATGGTCAAAGGCGGTGGCGGTGCACTGACGCGCGAGAAGATCGTGGCTGCCGTCGCCGGAACTTTTGTCTGCATCTGCGACGCCTCGAAGCGGGTGCAGACCATGGGCCGTTTTCCGCTGCCGGTGGAAGTGATTCCGATGGCGCGCGCCTATGTCGGTCGCGAACTGGCCAAACTCGGCGGCAAGCCGAAACTGCGCAAGGACTTGGTGACCGACAACGGCAACCTGATCCTCGACGTGCATGGCCTGTCGATCACCGATCCGCTAGGTCTCGAGACTCAGATCAACCAGATCGTCGGCGTCGTCACCAATGGCCTGTTCGCGCAGCGCGGCGCGGACGTGCTGTTGCTGGCCACCGCGGACGGCGTGCAGACCCATCTACGCTGACCGCGCGCCGTGTGGCGATGAAACAGGGAGTTACGGGCCGGCCTAAACGCGGCTGACCCAGGCAGCGCTCAGGTTGGAGGAACGTAGCCGCCTACCTGATCTGCACCTTCGCCAAAAAAGTGCTTCTGCACCTGCTCGGCCAGATACTTTCGATGCTGGGCGTCGGCCAGACTCAGGCGGTTCTCGTTGATGATCATGGTCTGCAGCTTGATCCATTGCTGCCACGCTTCCTTGGAGACGTTTTCATACAATTTCCTGCCCATTTCACCCGGCATGGGAGGCTGGTCGAGACCTTCGGCCTCGCGCCCGAGTTTGATGCAATTGACCATGCGTGCCACAGGGTTTCCTTTCGCTAAGACTACAAGAAGACGCCCAGTTTACATCGACTTCCGGCCGGTTCTACAGCGACTTCACCAGGACTTTCGAACGGCGCTGCAAATTGTAGAGTTCGCGCCGTGCTTCGGGCAGTTCATCAACGCCGGCTTCGACGAAGCCGCGTTCGATGAACCAGTGCGCGGTGCGGGTGGTCAGGACGAACAGACGCTTCAGTTTCATCTTCTTGGCACGGGCCTCGATGTGGCTGCGCAACTGGTCGCCGTAGCCACAGCGGCGAAAATCCGGCATCACGGCAAGGCAGGCCAGTTCCGCCGACTTTTCGGTGGAGAACGGATAGACCGCCGCGCAGCCGACGATCACGCCATCGTGTTCCACCACCGAGAAACGGGTGATTTCGATTTCGAGCCGTTCGCGTCCGCGCTTGACCAGTGTGCCATCGGCTTCCAGCGGTTCGATCAGGCCAAGAATGGCGCCGACGTCGTCGATCGTGGCATCGCGCAGCAGCGCCAGCGGCGCACTGGTCATCACCGTACCGACGCCGTCGCGGGTAAAGAATTCCATCAGCATCGCACCGTCGGCCTGCCGGTCGAGGAAATGCACGCGACCGACTCCGGCGCGGCAGGCACGTATCGCGCTGGGCAGGACGCGGGCGGCTTCCGGCGCCTGCACCGACAAATGCCGATTGACCAGTTTCTGCGCTTCGTCGGCGGTGAGGGCATCGATCAATGCACCCTTGGGGTTGACCAGCCCCGGCCCGTCGCACAGATAAATCAGCTTGTCGGCCTTGACCGCCACCGCCACGGCCTCGGCCACCTCTTCCCAGGCCAGGTTGAAAATTTCGCCGGTGGGTGAGGCGCCGATCGGCGTGATCAGCACCACGTTTTCCTGGGCGAGGTCGGCCTGGATTTCTTCGGCGATGACCTTGCGAATCGCGCCGGTGTATTGGAAGTCGATGCCGTCGACCACGCCGACCGGGCGCGCGGTGATGAAGTTGCCGCCGGTGACGCGCAGGAACGCACCCGCCATCGGCGTGTTGGGCAGCCCCTGCGAGAGCAGCGCCTCGATTTCGATGCGGGTGACGCCCATGGCGCGCTTGACGCACTCCAGCGCCTCGGCGTCGGTGACCCGCAAACCCTTGTGGAACTTCGGCGTGAGGCCGCGCGACAGCATCTCGGCGTCGATCTGCGGCCGCGCCCCGTGCACCAGCACCAGGCGAATGCCCATGCTGTCGAGCAGTGCAATGTCATGAATCAGCGCCTGCGCGGCTCCTGCCTCGAGTACTTCGCCACCGAAGGCGATGACGAAGGTGCGGCCGCGAAAGGCATGGATATACGGCGCCGCCTGGCGCACCCAGGCGACCAGGCGGGCGTCGGTATCCGGTTGACTGCTGCGGGTGTCAAGCGTCATGTAGCGGTCTTGGCTTTCTTCGGCTTGACTGTCCTCGTGGCGGCAGGCGCTTTAGGCATGACGGGTCGCGGCGGCTCCTTGGAGGCCTTGGGTTTTTCCTCTGCCTTCTGTTCCGCTGGTTCCTTCCGGTCCTTCTTGTCTTTCTTGTCCTTGCCGGACTTTTTGTCCTTGTCGGCCTTCTTCTCCTTGTCTGCCTTGGCCGGCTTTTCGGGCTTCTCGGTCGGCACGGGTTTGCCTTCCAGTTCGGCCTCGAGCCTTTCACACAGGGTACGCAGGATCTTGACCCGGGCGTAGTTCTTGTCGTTGGCCTCGACCAGGGTCCACGGTGCCGAACCGGTGCTGGTGCGATCCACCATGTCGCAAATGGCCTGCTGGTAGGCATCCCATTTCTCGCGGTTGCGCCAGTCTTCTTCGGTGATCTTGAAGCGCTTGAATTGGATCTTCTCGCGTTCGGTGAACCGCTTCAGTTGCTCTTCCTGGCTGACCTGGAGCCAGAATTTGCAGACGATGACGCCGGCTTCGGACAAATCGTGTTCGAAGTCGTTGATCTCGGAATAGGCGCGCAGCCAGTCGGCCTCGGCACAGAAGCCCTCGACGCGCTCGACCAGCACGCGGCCATACCAGGTGCGGTCGAAGATCGTCACCCGGCCGTTGCGCGGAATGTGCCGCCAGAAACGCCACATGTAGGGCTGGGCGCGTTCTTCCTCGGTCGGCGCTGCCACCGGCACGACCTGGTAGTCGCGCGCATCCATCGCGGCGGCGATGCGGCGGATGGCGCCCCCCTTGCCGGCCGCATCCGCGCCCTCGAAGGCACAGACCACCGAACGCCCCTTGAAGCGCGGGTCGCGCACCAGTTCCGACAGCTTGCCCTGCCAGCGTGCCAGTTGATCGTCGTATTGCTTCTCGGTGATCGTCCTGTTCAGGTTGAGTTCGGAGAGCACGTTGCGGCCATCGATGTTCACCCGTATCGGCGGTGCCACCGGCGTGGTGTGATAGCCGGGGTTGTCCAGGCGCTGGCGGATCGCCTCGAGCAGGATCTTGCCGGTCGTCAGCGAGCGATAGCGGTCATCCTCCCCCTCGATGATGATCCAGGGGGCCCACGCCGTGTTGGTCATGCGCAGCACGTGGCCGACCACGTCCTGCAGTTTGTCGTAGGTCTTCAGACGTTCCCAGTTCCACTTGGTGACACGCCAGGCCGTCTTCGGGTCTTTTTCCAGTTCTTTCAAGCGGCGCTTCTGGCCGTCCTTGGTCAGGTGGAACCAGAACTTGAGCACCAGCGCGCCTTCATTGACCAGCATGGCTTCGAAGCGGTTGATCTGGTCGATGCGCGCATCCATCGCCGCCTTGGTCATGCCGCCGTCGAGGCGGTCGTGGATCGGGCTCGAATACCAGGAACCGGCGAACACGCCGACCCGTCCCTTGGGCGGCAGCGCACGCCAGTAGCGCCACATGAACGGCCGCGACCGCTCCTCGTCGCTTGGCGCCGAGAAGGCCAGCGTCGAGATGAAGCGCGGATCCATCCACTCGTAGAGGATGTTGATGGTCTCGCCCTTGCCGGCACCGTCCTGGCCGCTGACCAGAACGATGACCGGAATCTTGCCGTTTTCCTTGAGATCGAACTGGGCGTCGAGCAGGGCGGCGCGCAGTTCCGGCACGGCCTTCTTGTAGGTGTCCTTGTCGATCTTGTGACCGATTTCCGCAGATTCGAACATTACCAGTCTCCCCAAAGTGCCATCATTGCCGCTACAGCGACAAGTCCGGCGGTTTCGGTACGCAGCACGCGCGGCCCCAGCCCGATGGGATGGAAGCCGGCGGCCCGCGCCGCCAACAATTCACCTTCCTCGAAGCCGCCTTCCGGGCCAACCAGCAGGCTGACCGGCACCGTCGGCGCCTTCAGGTCGCGCAGGGAGTCGGCTGCCCCCGGCGCACAGACGAAGCGTAGCCCATTCTCCTGCGCTGCGACACCAAGATATTGCGGTAGATCAAGAATTGGCGATACCGCCGGGACGCGATTGCGCCCGGATTGCTCGCAGGCGGCGATGGCAATGTTGCGCCAATGTTCCACGCGGCGTGTCGCGCGTTCGGCGGAAAGCCGGATCAGACTGCGCTTCGCGGTCACCGGCTGGATGTGGCGGATTCCGAGTTCGACCGCCTTTTGCACCACCCAATCCATCTTGTCGCTGGCGGGCATGGCCTGCACCAGCGTCAGGGCCAGCGGCGGCTCGCAGTCGGCGTCGTCAAATTCCTTCAGCGTCGCGCGCAAGGTCTTGCCGGCCGGATGGAGCGTGGCCTGCCACTGCCCGCCGCGCCCGTCGAACAGAATCGCCGTGTCGCCGGCGCCGACTCTCAGCACTTTCAGCGCGTGGTGGCTTGCCTCCGCGGCCAGCTCGACCGTGGCACCGGGGTGGAGCGGGAACGGACAGAAGAATCTCGGTATCATGTTTGCATTATCGCCAAAACCAAGTTTCAGTGCAGGCTAATGCTGGAATTATCGGCGTTAAGCGAAGCGGCCGAAACTAAAATTCGGAGACAACTCATGGTCAGCCTTAGCCCTCCCGTCTGCGACTTCGGCTACCCCGCCGTCGATTTCGACCTGCCGGGCGTCGATCGCAAGCGTCATAGTCTGGCCAGCGTGCGCGGCCCCAAGGGCTTGCTGGTGATGTTCATCTGCAATCACTGTCCCTATGTCAAGGCGGTGATCCATCGCATCGTGCGCGACACGCGGGAACTCGCCACGCTGGGCATCGGCAGCGTTGCCATCATGAGCAACGACCCGACCGTCTACCCGGAGGATTCGTGGCAGAACATGGTGCAGCTTGCGCGCGAGCTGCAGTTCCCCTTTCCCTATGTGCTGGACCAGTCGCAGGAAGTGGCGAAAGCCTACGGCGCCGTGTGCACGCCGGATTTCTTCGGCTACAACGCCAATCTGGAACTGCAGTATCGTGGCCGGCTCGACGAATCGCGCAAGGAAGCTGCGCCCGGCGGTGTGCGCCGGGAATTGTTCGAGGCGATGCGGCAAGTGGCACTCAGCGGCCGGGGCCCGGTAATGCAGACGCCGAGTATCGGCTGTTCGATCAAGTGGCGGCACTAGGCTCCTGGTGAGCAAGCACCCGGTCGAACCGGGTGTGCATGACGGTCGGCTCAAGCCGACGCCAGCTACGCCGAATTTACCTGGACACGGCTTGGCTTGGTCGACGCTGTCGAGTTCTATCTCGATCAAAAGGCCCGGGTCATCCGCGTCCGCTCGGCCTCACGGCTCGGGCGCGGGATTTCGGCGTCAATCACCGGCGAGTGGAATCGATTCGTGCCGCCTTTGGCGGTGCCCCTGTCCCCGCCTTGTAATGAGGGGCCCGTTCGGGCGAGCAACTTGCCCCGGCTTTTCTCTAGCGGAAGGCGCCGACGCCGACAATGTTGTTGTTGAGCGAGTAGGACAGGCCGGCGCCAGTGGGGCTGCTGGTTCCCACGAAGAAGCCGGCGACAGTACCGGTTGCACCGCTGACGTAGCCGCCGATCCTGTCGGAAGAAAACTCGGAGCGATGGTTCAAACCCATTGGCATGGTGGCGCTTACATTGAGAGTCGAGCCATGAACCACGGTAAAATTCGCCCCGACCATATTGCTCAGGAAGTTTGCGTGCACTGTTCCGCCGGTGATCCCGGAACCGACGTTTCCGCCGGCATCGGTGGATGGGGTGCCGCCAACGAAACTGAAGCTCGCACTACCCGAGGTCGGTATGGTCGGTACCGATGTTCCCAGGATGTAATGCAGACTGACCGACGCCGGTATGGCCACCGTCCCCGAGGGGAATCCGCCGCCTACCCCGAGAGAGGCGAAAGAGACATTGCCGCCCGACCAGCGGCCCCAGTACAGGTCCCCGTTATTCGTTCCGTTGAGCACGGTATCGAACTGGATGCTGGCGAAATTGCCATCTTGGGAAACCTTCATGCCGTTGACATTGCTGCCGTTGATATACACACCAATGATTCCCGTGGACGTATTGGTGGCGGAACCGGACCCTGCGCCACCCACACCGGAATAGGTCGTGCCCTCAAAGGTGAACGTACCGCTGCCAGTCAGGGCAACGCCTCCGCCGGAGAGAACCGTCAACGAACCGAAGGGATCGTGCGTAATAATGGTTCCGGGCTGGAACCCTGGCTGAGTTACATTGGATAACACCGGTGGCTGGGTGATCTGCGGCACAGAACTCATCGATGGACCGCCCGAGGTGCGCCGCGGCGCGGTGTCAGGCGAAGCGACGAAAGCGGTCTGGCCGCGCCCGACGTCGATTTCGCCGAGCGCATTTTTTACGAACACGATGCCTTCGCCGGTATGAACGTAGAGGCCATCCGGTTCCTTGCAACTCGATTTGCAGAAAATCGCCTGGAACTCGGTGCCACGGATGCCGATGGTCGCCACCACGGTGTTCATCACATAGTCGACCTTGGAGCGACGGCCGACCACCCCGGTGATGGCGCGCACGCCGCCCCTGATCAGGCTGAACACGGCTGACTCATCCTGCTTGCCGTTCTTGTGGAACCGGTAGTCGGCGATCTTGAATTCGGTGCCTGGCTGCAGGCTGATCTGGCCGGCATCCGTAAAACGCACTTGTGCCCTGCCGCTTTGGGTCAGGATGGTTTCGCCGGAATTGATCTCCATGCCGGTCTTCGCGGCGCGCAAAGTACCGGCCACGTCGCGCACCTGCACGTCTCCGCTAGCCAGCAGGAAAGCGCCTGCCGCGGCCATCGCCTGACCTGAGAGGAGGGCAATGGCGGTTGCGACCGTCAGGAATGCATTTCGAGCCATCGAATCCACCTTAGAAAAAGTCGCGACGTGCAGTGAACAATATCTGCTGGCGCGAGAAGTCGTTGATCGCAATGTTCGAGTCGTTGCGCAAATAGTAATACTGGCCGGTGACGGTCCACGCCTTCTCGGGTTTGTAGGCCAGCCCGAAATTGAGGTCGTAACGGCTGTCCTCGCGCTTGACCGAGAAGAACGGACTCTGGCCGCCGTAGCGCGAAGGCTGGACGGCGACACTGGCGAAAGCCTTCCAGTTCTCCCACGGGCTGTACTCGCCGGCGGCCTTGACACCGTAGAACGTACGGCCGACCGTCGGATCCAGAGCATCGCGCTCCTGATCATCCGCCGCCCAGACGGTCAGCGTCATGCGCGGATCGCCCTTGGTGAAGTAGGCGTGCGTCCAAGACCCGCCGAGAAGGTAGATATCCGTGTCGAGGAAAGTGGCGATCGGATGATTGGCGCGCAGATACTGGGCGAAGGCGCCGACCACGTCCTGCCGTCCGAGTTCGCGCTGCCATTGGCCGAAGACGCCGTACTGCTCGTCGTTGCGGTACTGGCCGATGTAATAGACCGAATGACTGATGCCAGCGCTGAACTGGTCGACGCCGCGCGTCAGGCGCACCCCGCCACCCGCGGCAAGCGAGGTGGTGTCGAACTCTTCCTGGTTCGGGTGATAACGGAACCGGCCGTCGACGCTGCCGAAGACATCAACATCGTCACTGACGCGCTTCTGCGCCGCAAGCCCTCCATTGATGCCGGTAACCCAACTGGCCTGCGCGCGCGCGAAGCCGCTCAGGGAAGCAGGCAAACCGAACAGCGGGATCAGCACGGTACTACTGTTAGTGGCGGTATTGATGTTGGTGTCGTAGCCGAATTCGCCTTCCACATAGGCGGCAAAGGTCGCGGCGCTACGGCCGTCGGCAGGACGATTCGCGATGGC
This sequence comes from Sulfuritalea sp., assembly GCA_023229685.1. Classification (GTDB taxonomy): domain Bacteria; phylum Pseudomonadota; class Gammaproteobacteria; order Burkholderiales; family Rhodocyclaceae; genus Sulfuritalea. The sequence goes on along the minus strand of JALNYT010000003.1, from coordinate 176,467 downwards.
CTTGTCGAGTTCGGCCAGCAGGGAATCAACTTTGGTCGCCACATCAGCCGGCATCGGCGTCTGCTTGACTTGCAGCAACTCCTTGCGGGCAGCATCGTATTCGGTAAGGGCGATCAGGGCGCGCGCCAACTCGGCCCGCGCCGGACCGTGCTGGGGATTGAGCGAGAGGACACGCTCAAGGGCGAACACTGCAGCACCTGGCTTGCCCGAATCGAGCAGGGCGATACCCAGCAGGTAGTTGTATTCGGTTTCCTCGAGGTGCTGCGGCAAGTCCCGCTCCAGCAACGCGGCGCCTTCCGCGGCTTTGCCGGCACTCAACAGCGCTTTCGCGTCTTCGACGGTACCGGCTAGAGCAGTCAGCGGCGTCAGCGCCAACGCCAGTGCCACGACAAGAAGATTCTTTTTCACCGAAATTCCCCCATTGATTATGAGGACAATACCCCCGTCAGAGGATTTATGCAAAGGGTACGCCGTCGGAGATATCGACATGCCGAATATTGTTGTTCCTACGCTCCTGCTGTCTTCGCCTTGGCCGTGGCGGCCGGCATCTGCTCGCCGACCTGTGCCGCGATCAGGCGCGAACCCTCGCTGTCCATGAAGCGCACGAAGGCAGTGGCCGCCGGCATCAGCCGCTTGTCGGTGCGATACACCAGGCGCCACTGGCGCTTGACCGGCGTGCCGGTGACGTTGAGCTTGACCAGCCGGCCGACCGAGCGCTCCAGCCCGATGGTGTGTTCGGACAGGAAGGACAGCCCGAGGCCGGCCATGACGGCCTGCTTGATGGTCTCGTTGCTGCCGAGTTCCATGAAGGCACCGGCAACCACGTGATGCTCCTCGAGGAAGCGCTCCAGTGCGGCCCGCGTCCCCGAGCCGGGTTCGCGGATCAGGAGGGTTTCCGTCGCCAGTCGCTGCGCGTCGATGCGCCGCTTGTCGGCCAGAGGGTGGTCGGGTGCGGCGATGAATACCAGCGGGTGCTCGGCAAAAATCTTGGCCACGGTCTCGAACTCGGTCGGCGGCGTGCCCATGATGGCCAGGTCGATGCCGTTTTCGGCAAGCAGACGCACGATGGTGCCGCGGTTATTGACCGTCAGCTGCAGCTCGACGCCCGGATGCCGGCGCCGGAACTCGGCGAGCAGCGACGGCGCGAAATACTTGGCCGTACTGACGACGCCGATTTTCAGGCTGCCGGCCTCGACCCCCTTCAGTGCGGCAAGTGCTTCGCCGGCCTCGCGCAGCTGTTCGGCAATGCGCCGCGCCTGGCGCGCCACCTCTTCCCCGGCGGCGGTCAGCCGCACCTTCTTGCCGGCCTGTTCGGTCAGTGGCAGTCCGGCCTGATCTTCCAGCGCCTGCACCTGCATCGACACCGCGGGCTGGGTCAGGTGCAGTTCTTCGGCGGCACGCGAAAAGGACAGGTGGCGGGCAACCGCCTCGAATATCTTGAGTTGGCGCAGGGTGACGTTCTTCATCCGGGCATCTTATCCTGCAAATAAGAAATTGTGACTGGCGCTTATACCTTGGCAGGCATAGGCTTTGCCCCGATGAAGCTGCAGGCACTGATCTTCGACGTTGATGGCACGCTGGCCGACACCGAGCGCGATGGCCATCGTCCCGCCTTCAATGCGGCGTTCGCCGACGCGGGCCTGCCCTGGGATTGGGACCCGGCGCTCTACGGCGAGCTGCTGGCGGTGACCGGCGGCAAGGAACGGATACGGTTCTTTTGCGAGCGGCATGCCCCTGAATTCCTGCAGCAGGCGGACGCCGAGGCGCGCATCCGGGAACTGCATGCGGCCAAGACGCGGCATTACGTGGCGCTCTGCGCGCAAGGCATTCCCTTGCGTCCCGGCGTGGAGCGCTTGCTGCGCGAGGGTCACGGCGCCGGCCTGCGTCTGGCGATTGCCACCACCACGACGCCGGAAAACATCAGCGCCCTGCTGGCCCCCGACCTGCTCGCGCTGTTCGACAAAGTCGGCGCTGGCGACACGGTTCCGCACAAGAAGCCGGCGCCGGATGTTTACCTCTGGGTGCTGGCGCAGTTGCGCTTGCCCGCCGCTGCCTGCCTCGCCATCGAAGACTCGGCCAATGGCCTCAAGGCCAGCCTTGCCGCCGGGCTGGCGACCGTGATCACGCTCACCGACTACACCCGCGAGCACGACTTTGCCGGCGCCCTGGCCGTGTTGCCCGATCTCGGTCGGGTGGCACTGCCGCTGCTCCGTCATTGGCATGAGACTGCTTATGCTAGTGATAAAAAATCGTGACTTTCACTTATGCAACGGCATGATTAACATGTCGTCAATCCGCTAGACCAATTGCCTGAACGATTACCGCCCAAGGAGTATCACCATGGATCAATCGAACCGCTACGCCGACCTGAGCCTGAACGAAGAGGACCTGATGAAGGGTGGCAAGCACATCCTGGTCGCCTACAAGATGAAGCCCAAGGCCGGCATCGGCTACCTGGAAGGCGCCGCCCACTTTGCCGCCGAATCCTCGACCGGCACCAACGTCGAAGTGTCCACCACCGACGACTTCACCAAGGGCGTGGACGCGCTGGTCTATCACATCGACGAGGCCACCGAGGATATGCGCATCGCCTATCCGATCGAACTGTTCGACCGCAACGTCACCGACGGCCGCTTCATGCTGGTCTCGTTCCTGACGCTGGTCATCGGCAACAACCAGGGCATGGGCGACATCGAACACGCCAAGATGATCGACTTCTACATGCCCGACCGCGTGATCCAGATGTTCGACGGTCCGGCCAAGGACATCAGCGACCTGTGGCGCATCCTCGGCCGTCCGGTCAAGGATGGCGGCTACATCGCCGGCACTATCATCAAGCCCAAGCTCGGCCTGCGTCCCGAGCCCTTCGCCCAGGCCGCCTACCAGTTCTGGCTCGGCGGCGACTTCATCAAGAACGACGAACCGCAGGGCAACCAGACTTTCTGTCCGCTGAAGAAAGTGTTGCCGCTGGTGTATGACTCGCTGAAGCGTGCGCAGGACGAAACCGGCGAGGCCAAGCTGTTCTCGATGAACATCACCGCCGACGATCACTACGAGATGTGCGCCCGCGCCGACTACGGCCTGGAAGTGTTCGGCGCCGACGCCGACAAGCTGGCCTTCCTGGTCGACGGTTTCGTCGGCGGTCCCGGCATGGTCACCACCGCCCGTCGCCAGTACCCGGGCCAGTATCTGCACTACCACCGCGCCGGCCACGGCATGGTCACTTCCCCCTCTGCCCGCCGCGGCTATACCGCCTTCGTGCTGGCCAAGATGGCGCGCCTGCAGGGTGCTTCCGGGATCCACGTCGGCACCATGGGCTACGGCAAGATGGAAGGCGAGGGCGACGACAAGATCATCGCCTACATGATCGAGCGCGACGAGTGCCAGGGCCCGGTCTACTTCCAGAAGTGGTTCGGCATGAAGCCGACCACGCCGATCATTTCCGGCGGCATGAATGCGCTGCGCCTGCCCGGCTTCTTCGAGAATCTCGGCCACGGCAACGTCATCAACACCGCCGGCGGCGGTGCCTACGGTCACATCGACAGCCCGGCCTCCGGCGCCGTATCCCTGCGCCAGGCCTACGAGTGCTGGAAAACCGGCGCCGACCCGATCCAGTTCGCCAGGGAGCACAAGGAATTCGCTCGCGCCTTTGAATCCTTCCCGAAGGATGCGGACAAGCTGTACCCCGGCTGGCGTGAGAAGATGGGCGTACACAAGTAAAACCTGTTAGCCACAGAGGACACAGAGTTCACAGAGAGAACCCTGTTTTCTTGCTCTTCTCTGTGAACTCTGTGATCTCTGTGGCTGCTTTCCGGTTTTGAATCCATGAGCGACTACCGCATACACCGCGAGCCTTTCTATCAGCCTCAGGGCAACGAGGTAACCCTCTTCGAGGCGGCTTACCAGGCCCGCCTGCCGGTGATGGTGAAAGGCCCCACCGGCTGCGGCAAGTCGCGCTTCATCGAGTACATGGCCTGGAAACTCGGCAAGCCGCTGATCACCGTGGCCTGCAACGAGGACATGACGGCAAGCGACCTGGTCGGCCGCTACCTGCTCGACGCCGGCGGCACGCGCTGGCTCGACGGTCCGCTGACGACCGCCGCGCGCATCGGCGCCATCTGCTATCTCGACGAGATCGTCGAAGCGCGCCAGGACACCACCGTGGTGATCCACCCGCTCACCGACCACCGCCGTGTGCTGCCGCTGGACAAGAAGGGCGAACTGATCGAGGCGCATCCCGACTTTCAGCTGGTGATCTCCTACAACCCCGGCTACCAGAGCCTGATGAAGGACCTCAAGCAGTCGACCAAGCAGCGCTTCACCGCCTTCGATTTCGACTATCCGGAAGCGGCGCTGGAAACGCAGATCGTTGCCCGGGAAACCGGAATCGACGCTGCCGTGGCGACCCGGCTGATCAAGATCGGCCACGTCGCGCGCAACCTCAAGGGCCATGGCCTCGACGAAGGCGTGTCGACGCGCCTGATCGTCTATGCGGCAACCTTGATTCGGAGCGGGGTCGAGCCGCGCGATGCCTGTCGCATGGCCATGGTGCGGCCGATCACCGACGACGCGGACATTCGCGAAACGCTCGATCACGCGATCGACAGCACCTTCGTCTGAGAGTCGGCGCCGGTGATACGGCGCGATAGATCATGGCCACCGGATTCCGTCCCGTCAGCGATGCCCGCCAGCGGCAGATGCTGCACCCGCAGGTGCAGGCCTGGTGGGCGGCGCTCGATTGCGGCTTTGCGCCGGTCGCCGATGTCTTCGAGGAATGCCTCTACGAAGCGCTGACCAGCTTCAGCAAGCCGCAGATGGAGGCCTACATCGAGGCGGCGCGCGTCATCGGCAAGCTCGGCCGCGGCCCTGAGCCGCTGCTGGCCTTCCTCGAGGAGTGGCCTGCGGTGGTCGCCGCCATCGGCGGCGACCAGGAAAGCATTCTGCCGGAGGTCATGGCCGCCATTCGCGCCATGCAGAAGTCGCCCAACAGCAGTTCCATCACGCCCTTCCTGCAAACCCTGGCCGCGGTGGCGCGGCGCTGGCCGTCGGCCGATCAGTTGCGCGTTTATATCGACGTCGCGCTGGACCTGATGGCGCGCACCTCGGGCTCGATCCACGGGCATCACACCACCTTCCCCAGCCCCGGCCTGCCCGAATTGTTCCGCCAGGCGCCGCATCTGGCCAGCCTGGCGTCGACCGCGGGCCTGAAGAACTGGGCCGAGTATGGCATCCGCAACTACGCCGATCATCCGGAGCGTCAGGAAGACTATTTCCGGCTGCAATCTGCCGACAGCCGCGCCGTCCTGCAGCGCGAACGCCACGGCACGCTGTTCGCCGATGTCGAGAGAAAGCTCGATCTCTACCTGCGCGCACTGTGGCGCGACAGCGATCCGCTGGTGCCTTACTCCACTGCCTTCGACGAACTGCGCAAGCCGATTCCCTACTACGACAAGCTGGGATTGCGCGTACCGGACGTGTTCGACGATTTTCACGGTCCCGGCGAACCGGTGAGCGGCCTCGACCGCTACCGTGCCGTGCTGGCTCACATGGTCGGCCACCGCCGCTGGAGTAGGGCGCAGATTGCGGACAACTGGAGTCCTTTCCAGCGCATGGCGGTCGAATTTTTCGAGGACTGCCGCATCGAGACCTTGCTGATCCGCGAATATCCGGGCTTGCGCCGCATCTTCCTCGCCCTGCATCCGCATCCGCGGGCCGATGCCTGCGATCCGGAGACCACGTCGTGCCTGCGCCACCGCCTGGCGATGATTTCGCGCGCCTTGCTCGACCCCGCCCACGGCTACAGCGATCCGGTGCTGCTGGATTTCGTGCAGCGTTTCCATGCCGCGCTGGCCGTTGGAGAATCCAGCACCGCCGAGATCGCCGCGCTGGCGCTGGCCTATGTCACCCGGACCCGCCGCCAGAGCGATCAACTGGCCAAACTGCATTTCGACGACACCGTCATCGACTACCGTGACGACAATCGCCAGCTGTGGCAATTCATCGAACAGGGGGATGAGGAAGACGCCTTCGACGTCGAGCGCAAACTCGAACCCGGCGAAGAATTGAAAGGCCTGCCGCCGCGTCACTACCCGGAGTGGGACAGCCAAAGCCAGACCTATCGCCCCGACTGGGTCAGCGTCTACGAAGCCCTGCATCCGTCGGGCGATGCCGCCCAAATCGACCGGCTGTTGCAGAAACATGCGGTGCTGGCGAAGCAGCTAAAGCGACTGCTCGACCTGCTCAAGCCGCAGGACAGGGTGCGCATCCGCTACCAGGAGGACGGCAGCGATCTCGATCTGGATACCGCGCTGCGCTCGCTGATCGACTTCAAGAGCGGCAGCACGCCGGACCCGCGCATCAACATGAGCCACCGCACCGATGGCCGCGACATCACCGTGCTGCTGCTGCTCGATTTGTCGGAGTCGCTCAACCAGAAAGTCGGTGCCGGCGGCACGGCGGGACAGACTATTCTCGAACTCAGCCAGGAAGCCGTTTCCCTGCTGGCCTGGGCCATCGATTGTCTTGGCGACTCCTGCGCCATTGCCGGCTTCCATTCCAACACGCGCCACGAGGTACGTTACCAGCACATCAAGGGCTTTTCGGAGCGCTGGGACGACACCGTCAAGGCGCGACTCGCGGCAATGGAGGCGGGATGGTCCACTCGCATGGGCGCCGCACTGCGTCACGCCGGCCACTACCTGGCCCAGCGCAAGGCCGACAAGAAAATCCTGTTGCTGCTGACCGACGGCGAGCCCGCCGACATCGATGTCAGCGAACCGGGTCACTTGCGTGCCGACGCGAAGAAGGCTGTCGAGGAACTCAATACGCAAGGCATCACGACGTTCTGCCTGAGCCTCGACGCGAAGGCCGACGAGTATGTAAGCGAGATATTCGGCAAGCGCTGGCGCGTGCTGGACCGCATCGAGCGCCTGCCCGAGACACTGCCGAGCCTGTATCTGGAACTGACCCGCTAGCCGGACCCGGTTGCTGCAACTACTCCGCGCGAATCCAGGTCTGGGTGCGGCCGATGAACAGGATGGAGCCGCGCATTTCGAGCTTCTTGCCGCCTTCGATGAGCGTCACCTTGGCGTTGTAGGTCTTGCCGTTGTTCGGGTCGAGGATCCTGCCGCCGCTCCAGACGTCGTCGCCGTCCTTCTTCAGGTCGCTCAGGATGGTCATGCCGATCACCGGCTTGCCCTTGCGCGGGTCGTCACTGGCGCATTCGTCGCATTTCGAGTCCTGCTTGGCCGGATCGACAATCTTCTCGATCGCTCCCGAAATCAAGCCATCCTTTTCCGTGATGCGAACGAAGGACTTGGGCTTTTTGGTCTCGTCGTCAATGGTCTGCCAGAGGCCGACCGGGGACATCGATTGGGCACAGGCGGCCAGCGTTACGCCGGCGGCAAATGCGGCGACGCAGAGGCGGGATAGCAGTGAAGCCATGGGGACTCTCCTTTTGAGCAGACTGCGCTGCGGAAGCAGACGCTCTGCCCGCCTGATTCTAGCGGCGCGGGAAGCAATAACAAGGGCCTTATTTGAAGGATAAGAAAAAGTGAATGGCGCTTATAGATCGATGCGATTACATTGTCCGCTGACAAAGCGGGGTTAGTTGCGCCGGCAATACGCAGTGGGCAATCCGGCTACATCGGCTACATTCTAGGGAGCAGGACTCATGCATCAGGGACGCACCACGCTGACGCGGTACACCATTGAGGAGGAGCACAAGCATCCGGGCGCCTCGGGGGAGTTTTCGGGACTGCTCAATTCCCTGGCCACGGCAATCAAGATCATCTCCAACCAGGTGAACAAGGGCGCCCTGATCGGGGCGCTGGGCAATGCCGGCGCCGATGGCGCCCTGGTCAACGTCCAGGGCGAGGTGCAGAAGAAGCTGGATGTCATAAGCAACGACGTCATGCTGCAGGAAAATCAATGGAACGGTCACCTCAGCGGCATGGCCTCCGAGGAGATGGAAGGGGTGTACGCCATTCCCGACCATTGCCGACGCGGCAAGTACCTGCTGGTTTTCGATCCGCTTGACGGCAGTTCCAACATCGACGTCAATCTCACGGTGGGCAGCATCTTTTCGATTCTGCGCGCACCCAATCCGGGCAGCAACGCCAGCCTCGAGGATTTCCTGCAGCCCGGCACGCAACAGGTCTGCGCCGGGCTCGCGCTCTACGGGCCTTCGACCATGCTGCTGCTGACCACCGGCCATGGGGTCGATGGCTTCACGCTGGACCGCGAGATCGGCGCCTTCATCCTGACTCATCCGCAGATGCGCATTCCGGCCGACGCCAGCGAATTCGCCATCAACGCGTCCAACGAACGTTTCTGGGAACCCCCGGTGAAGCGTTATGTGACAGAGTGCCTGGCCGGCAAGACCGGTTCCAGGGGCAAGGATTTCAACATGCGCTGGGTCGCCTCGCTGGTGGCGGAAACTTTCCGCATTCTGACGCGCGGCGGAATCTTCATGTACCCGAAGGACAGCAAGGATCCGTCCAAGCCGGGGCGCTTGCGCCTCATGTACGAAGCCAACCCGATCTCCTTCCTCATCGAACAGGCCGGCGGCCTATCGACCACAGGTCGCGAGCGGGTCATGGAAATCACTCCGGCGGAACTGCACCAGCGCGTACCGCTGATCTTCGGTTCCAAGCATGAAGTCGAGCGCGTCTCTGCCTACCACGCCGAATACGCCAGCGGCAAGGAGCCGGACACCTTCAACTCGCCCTTGTTTTCAACGCGCTCGCTGTTCCGGACACAGTAACCCAGGAGAGCCTCATGTCGGTCAAGCATCCCATCGTCGCCATCACCGGATCCTCCGGCGCCGGCACGTCCACGGTCACCAAGTCTTTCGACCTGGTTTTCCGTCGCGAAAACATCAAGGCCGCCATCGTCGAGGGCGATTCCTTCCATCGCTTCGACCGCAAGGCGATGAAGGTGGCGATGGAAGAGGCGCGACTGCAGGGCAACAACCATTTCAGCCATTTCGGCCCGGAAGCCAATCTGCTCGAGGAACTGGCGGGGCTGTTCAAAGGCTACGGCGAGACCGGTACGGGCAAGCTGAGGAAGTATTTGCACAATGCCGACGAAGCGGCGCCGTATGGCCAGCAGTCCGGCGAATTCACGCCCTGGGAAGACATTCCCGGCGACACCGACCTGATGTTCTACGAGGGACTGCATGGCGCCGCAGTCACCGACAAGGTCAATGTTGCCCAGCATGCCGACCTGCTGGTCGGCGTGGTGCCGACCGTGAACCTTGAATGGATACAGAAGCTGCACCGCGACAAGAATCAGCGTGGCTACTCGACCGAGGCCGTGGTGGACACCATCCTGCGCCGCATGCCGGACTACATCAACTACATCACGCCGCAGTTTTCGCGGACCCACGTCAACTTCCAGCGGGTGCCGACGGTGGACACCTCGAACCCTTTCATCGCCCGCGACATTCCGACCGCGGACGAAAGTTTTGTCGTCATCCGCTTCGCCAATCCGAAGGGCATCGACTTTCCCTATCTGCTGTCCATGATCCACAATTCCTTCATGTCGCGGCCGAACATCATCGTCGTGCCGGGCGGCAAGATGGAACTGGCGATGCAGTTGATCTTCACGCCCCTGATTCTGCGCATGATGGAGAACCGCAAGCGCGCCTGAGCCACAGGGAATCAAGCATCTAGAACCACTAGCGCGATCCACCCGGTTTCGCCGATAATACCGGGCTACCTTGACGGAACTCAGACCGTCTCCCAACTTTTCGATGCCGCCATGACAACGTCGCCGTCCGTTTCTTCCCCCGCAGTCGCTTCCGTGGGTTCCACACTCTCCAACGCCATTCGCGCCCTTGCCATGGACGCGGTGCAAAAAGCCAATTCCGGCCACCCGGGTGCCCCGATGGGCATGGCGGAAATCGCCGAGGTGCTGTGGAATCGCCACCTGCGCCACAATCCGAAGAATCCGCACTGGGCCGACCGCGACCGCTTCGTGCTGTCCAACGGCCATGGTTCGATGCTGATCTACGCGCTGCTGCACCTGACCGGCTACGATCTGTCGATCGACGATCTGAAGCAGTTCCGCCAGTTGCACAGCAAGACGCCGGGCCACCCCGAAGTCGGCTATACGCCGGGCGTCGAGACCACCACCGGCCCGCTCGGGCAGGGCATCACCAACGCGGTGGGCATGGCGCTGGCCGAGAAGCTCTTGGCCAACGAATTCAACCGCCCCGGCCACGAGATCGTCAATCACCATACCTACAGCTTCCTCGGCGACGGCTGCCTGATGGAAGGCATTTCCCACGAAGCCTGTTCGCTGGCCGGGACCTGGGGTTTGGGCAAGCTGATCGCCTTCTACGACGACAACGGGATTTCGATCGATGGCCACGTCGACGGCTGGTTCACCGACAACACGCCGGAGCGCTTCCACGCCTACGGCTGGCAGGTGATCCGCGATGTCGACGGGCACAATCAGGCCGCCATCGATGCCGCGATTCGCGGCGCCAAGGAAGACACGCAGCGGCCGACGCTGATCTGCTGCAAGACGGTGATCGGCATGGGCGCGCCGAACAAGCAGGGCGGGCACGACGTGCATGGCGCGCCGCTGGGCGACGCCGAAATCGCTGCCGCCCGCGCGCACATTGGCTGGTCGCACGCACCCTTCGAGATTCCGCCGGAGGTCTATGCCGGATGGGACGCAAAGCAGAAGGGCGCTGCCCTGGAAGCCTCATGGCAGGGCCGCTTCGACGCCTACGCCAAAGCCAACCCGGAACTTGCCGCGGAATTCAAGCGGCGCATGGCGGGCGACTTGCCGGCGGACTGGAGCGCGCATGTCGACGCCGTCCTGGCCAAGCTCAACGAAAAGGCCGAGACCATCGCCACGCGCAAGGCCTCGCAGAACAGCATCGAAGCCTTTGCGCCGAAGCTGCCCGAACTGCTGGGCGGTTCTGCCGATCTGACCGGCTCCAATCTGACCAACTGGTCGGGCTCGAAGTCGGTCACGCGCGAGGGCAAGGGCAACTACATCCACTACGGCGTGCGCGAATTCGGCATGGCCGCCATCGTCAATGGCATCGCCCTGCACGGCGGCTTCATTCCCTACGGCGGCACCTTCCTGATGTTCTCGGAATACGCCCGCAATGCGCTGCGCATGGCGGCGCTGATGAAGCAGCGTTCCATCTTCGTGTTCACCCATGATTCGGTGGGCCTCGGTGAAGACGGCCCGACCCATCAGCCGGTGGAGCAGATCGCCAGCCTGCGGCTGATCCCCAACATGGACATGTGGCGCCCCTGCGACACGGTAGAATCCGCCGTGGCCTGGGCCTCCGCGCTGGAACGCCGCACCGGCCCGACCAGCATGGCCTTCTCGCGCCAGAACCTGCCCTTCGTCAAGCGCAACGCGGCGACGCAGGCCAATATCCGGCGCGGCGGCTATGTCCTGGTGGATAGCATCGGCGCGCCAAAGGCAGTCCTGATCGCCACGGGTTCGGAAGTCGATCTGGCGCTCAAGGCCCAGGCGAAGCTGGCTGACGAAGGCGTTCCGGTGCGCGTAGTATCGATGCCCTGCACCAATTTGTTTGACCGGCAGGATGCGGCGTATCGCGCCAGCGTGCTGTCCAAGGGTGTGGCAAGGGTTGCCGTCGAGGCAGGCGTCAGCGATGGCTGGTACAAGTATGTCGGACTGGAAGGAGCCGTCATCGGCCTCGACCGCTTCGGCGAATCGGCTCCGGCAGGGGCCTTGTTCAAGGAATTCGGCTTTACCGTCGAAAATGTGGTGGCGACGGTGAAGGGGGTTATCTAGTTTCCTAGTCTCTCTTATCAGGAGTTTCGGCATGACGATCAAAGTTGGCATCAACGGGTTTGGCCGCATCGGGCGCATGGTGTTCCGCGCCGCGGCGAAGGATTTCTCAGATATCGAGATCGTTGGCATCAACGACCTGCTCGAGCCCGATTACCTGGCCTATATGCTGAAGTACGATTCGGTGCATGGCCGCTTCAAGGGCGAGATCTCGGTCGAGGGATCGACACTGATCGTCAATGGCAAGAAGATCCGCCTGACCGCGGTCAAGGATCCTGCCGAACTGAAGTGGAATGAAGTCGGCGCCGACGTCGTCATCGAGTCCACCGGCCTCTTCCTGACCAAGGAAACCGCCGCCAAGCACATCGCTGCCGGCGCGAAAAAGGTCATCATGTCGGCGCCGTCGAAGGACGACACGCCGATGTTCGTCTTCGGCGTCAATGACAAGACCTATGCCGGCCAGGCGATCATCTCCAATGCCTCGTGCACCACCAACTGCCTCGCTCCGGTGGCCAAGGTGCTCAACGACAACTGGGGCATCAAGCGCGGCCTGATGACCACCGTGCATGCCGCCACCGCGACGCAGAAGACCGTCGATGGCCCGTCCAACAAGGACTGGCGCGGTGGCCGCGGCATCCTCGAGAACATCATTCCCTCCTCGACCGGCGCCGCCAAGGCCGTCGGCGTGGTGATCCCGGAACTCAACAAGAAGCTCACCGGCATGTCCTTCCGCGTGCCGACCTCCGACGTATCGGTGGTCGACCTGACCGTGGAACTCAACAAGCCGGCCAGCTACGCGGAGATCTGCGCCGCGATGAAGGCCGCCTCCGAAGGTGCGATGAAGGGCGTGCTCGGCTACACCACGGACAAGGTCGTCGCCAGCGATTTCCGCGGCGAGAGCTGCACCTCGGTGTTCGATGCCGATGCCGGCATCGCGCTCGACAGCACCTTCGTCAAGATCGTGTCCTGGTACGACAACGAGTGGGGCTATTCGAGCAAGGTGCTGGAAATGGTTCGCGTCATCAGCAAGTGATGGCACGGTAGAGAGTTGGCGCTGGCGATACGGCGCCGACTCTTCACCGCAATCCGCCGGCCGGGTCCGGTGCTTCTTCTGAAGCGGATAGGCAATGAAATTCAAGAAACTGACTGATCTCGATGTGAGCGGCAAGCGCGTCTTCATCCGCGCCGATCTCAATGTGCCCCAGGACGACAGCGGCGCGATCACCGACGACACGCGCATCCGCGCGGCACTGCCGGGCATTCGCTATGCGCTGGATGGCGGCGCCGCCGTCATGGTCACCTCGCATCTCGGGCGACCGACCGAGGGCGAGTTCAAGGCGGAAGATTCGCTGGCGCCGATTGCGGCGCGCATGGCCGAACTGCTGGGCAAACCGGTGCGCCTGCTGCAGAACTGGGTCGATGGCGTCCAAGTCAAGACCGGCGAAGTCGTCATGCTGGAAAACTGCCGCATGAACAAGGGTGAGAAGAAGTGCGACGATGCGCTGTCGCAAAAGCTCGCCAAGCTGTGCGACATCTGGGTGCACGACGCCTTCGGCACCGCGCACCGCGCCGAGGCCACCACCTACGGCATGGGCAAGTACGCGCCGGTGGCCTGCGCCGGCCCCTGTGTCGCCAACGAACTGGAAGCGCTGACCCTGGCCCTGGCAAAGCCGGCGCGGCCCATGGCGGCGATCGTCGCCGGCTCCAAGGTGTCCACCAAACTCACCGTACTCGAGGCGCTGGCCGACAAGGTCGATCAGCTGATTGTCGGTGGCGGCATTGCCAACACCTTCCTCCTGGCATCGGGCAAGCCTATCGGCAAATCCCTGGCGGAACCGGATCTGTTGGACCAGGCCAGGCGCGTGATGGCGAAGGTCAAGGTGCCGTTGCCGACCGATGTGGTTTGCGCCAAAGAATTTTCCGCGACGGCGGCCGCAACCGTGAAGAAAATCGACGATGTCGCCGCTGACGACATGATTCTCGATATCGGTCCGGAATCGGCCAAGGCGCTGGCAGAGATCGCCCGCAACGCCGGCACGATTGTCTGGAACGGCCCGGTGGGCGTCTTCGAGTTCGACGCCTTTGCCGGCGGCACCAAGGCATTGGCCAGCGCGATCAGCGACTCAAAGGCCTTCTCCCTGGCGGGTGGCGGCGACACGATTGCCGCGATCAACAAGTTCGGCGCCAAGGTCAGCTACATGTCCACTGCGGGCGGCGCCTTTCTCGAGTTCCTCGAAGGCAAGAAACTGCCCGCCGTCGATATTCTCGAGCAGCGCGCGGCGAGCTGAGACCCGCCGGCCTCGCCATGACCGAGCAGCGTTCGACCAAGATCGTCGCCACCCTGGGGCCCGCTTCCAGCAGTCCGGAACGGCTCGCCGAACTGGTCGCGGCGGGCGTCGATGTGGTGCGCCTGAATTTTTCACATGGCACTGCGGAAGAGCACAAGCAGCGCATCGCGATCCTGCGTGATGCCGCGCGCAAGGCGGTCCGCACGGTCGGCGTGATGGCCGACCTGCAAGGGCCGAAAATCCGCATCGGCAAGTTCGCCGCCGGCCCGGTGGCCCTCAAGGCGGGACAGAGCTTCATCCTCGATGCCTCATGCACGCTGGGCGATGCAGGCCGCGTCGGGCTCGATTACCCCGAACTGATCGAGGATGTCGACGCCGGCGATGTTCTGCTGCTCGACGATGGGCGCACGGTATTCGACGTCGAGCGCGTCGAAGGCAGCGAAATTCACTGTCGCAACCGGCACGACGGCGAGTTGTCCAACAACAAGGGCATCAACAAGCAGGGCGGCGGGCTGTCCGCGCCGGCGCTGACGCCCAAGGACATGGCGGACATCAAGACGGCGGCCGCGCTCAACGTCGATTACGTTGCCGTTTCCTTTCCCAAATCGGGCGCCGACATGCGCCAGGCGCGCCAGCTGCTGCGCGACGCCGGATCCGATGCGCTGGTGATCGCCAAGATCGAACGCGTCGAGGCGGTGGAGAATCTCGAAGACATCCTGCACGCCACCGACGGCATCATGGTGGCGCGCGGCGATCTGGCGGTCGAAGTGGGCGACGCGGCGGTGCCGGCCCTGCAAAAGCGCATGATCCGCATGGCCCGCGAGTACAACCGCTTTGCCATCACCGCCACGCAAATGATGGAATCGATGATCGCCAGCCCGGTGCCGACACGTGCCGAGGTTTCGGACGTGGCGAATGCCGTGCTCGACGGCACCGATGCCGTGATGCTGTCCGCCGAGACCGCTTCCGGCGCCTATCCGGTGGAGGCGGTGGCGGCCATGGCGCGGGTCTGCGTTGCGGCAGAGAAATCGCAAACCGTCACCCTCGATACGCACTTCCTCGACCAGGTGTTTACGCGCATCGATCAGTCGATCGCGATGGCGGCGATATTCACCGCATTCCACCTCAAGGTGAAGGCCATCGCCACCTTGACCGAGTCGGGCTCGACCACGCTGTGGATGAGCCGGCTCAATTCCGGGGTGCCCATCTACGCGCTGACGCCGCGCATCCGCACCCGCTACCGCGTCAGCATTTACCGCGACGTCTATCCGCTGCTGACCGAATACATCGCCACGGATCGCGATGAACTGCTGTGGCAGGCCGAGGAAATCCTGATTGCGGCCGGCGCGGTAGTGCCGGGGGACCTGATCGTGCTCACCATCGGGGAACCAATCGGTCAGGCCGGCGGTACCAACACTATGAAACTTGTAAAGGTCGGCGAGCATCGTCCGCCCAAATTTGCACTGCGCTAAACCCCAAGGAGATTGCCATGCCCCTAGTATCCATGCGTCAACTGCTCGACCACGCTGCCGAAAATGGTTACGGCCTGCCGGCGTTCAACGTCAATAACCTGGAACAGATCCAGGCCATCATGGAGGCGGCTGCCGAAACCAACAGCCCGGTCATCATGCAGGGCTCGGCCGGCGCCCGCAAATATGCCGGCGAGCCCTACCTGCGCCACCTGATCGAAGCGGCGATCGAGACCCATCCGGATATCCCGATCGTGATGCACCAGGATCACGGCGCCAGCCCGTCGATCTGCATCCAGTCGATGCGCTCGGGCTTCTCCAGCGTGATGATGGATGGATCGCTGCAGGAAGATGCCAAGACCCCGGCCAGTTTCGAGTACAACACCCGGGTCACTCGTCATGTGGTCGACATCGCCCACGCCATAGGCGTTTCGGTCGAGGGCGAACTCGGTTGCCTGGGCTCGCTGGAAACCGGCATGGGCGAGAAGGAAGACGGCCACGGCGCGGAAGGTGCGCTGTCGCAGGACCAACTGCTGACCGACCCGAATGAAGCCGCCGAATTCGTCAAGGCGACCGGCGTCGATGCGCTGGCGATCGCCATCGGCACCTCGCACGGGGCCTACAAATTCACCCGGCCGCCCACCGGCGCCGTGCTGCGCATCGACCGCATCAAGGAAATCCACGCCCGCATTCCGAATACCCATCTGGTGATGCACGGCTCTTCGTCGGTGCCGCAGGACTGGCTCAAGATCATCAACCAGTACGGCGGCACCATGGGCGAAACCTACGGCGTGCCGGTCGCGGAAATCGTCGAGGGCATCAAGCACGGCGTGCGCAAGATCAACATCGACACCGATCTGCGCATGGCCTCGACCGGCGCGATCCGCAAGTACCTGGCCGAGAACACCAAGGATTTCGACCCACGCAAATACCTGGCCGCAGCGCGCAAGGCGATGAAGGAAATCTGCGTCGCCCGCTACCAGGCCTTTGGTTGCGCCGGCCAGGCCGGCAAGATCAAGCCGATTGCCATGGAGAAGATGGCCGAGCGTTACAAGAAGGGCGAACTGAACGCGATCGTGAAGTAAGCGGCGATTTGCGGTAAATTACTTGGCCGCCCCGTTCGGGTGGCCTTCCCTTTTTCCAGCATGGATATCCGGTCCCACACTTTCGATCGACTGCGCAAGTTCTTCAGCAGCGGCCTCGACATTGTCGAGTATGCCGGCTTGCTGGTGATTGCCTTCGCCACCACCATCGCCATGTACCAGGAGGCGCTGGGCATGATCGAGTCGCATCGGGTGGCGCTGGCGGATCTGCTGCTGATGTTCCTGTTCCTCGAAGTGCTGGCGATGATCGGCCAGTATTTCAAGTCGGGGCAATTGCCGGTGCGCTTTCCGCTGTATATCGGCATGGTGGCGCTGGCGCGCTACCTGATCCTCGATCTCAAGGAAATGACCGAATGGCGGATGCTGGCGGTCGCCGCGGCAATATTCCTGCTGACCATTGCCGTACTGGCGATCCGCTACGGCCATGTCCGCTATCCCTATCGCGAGGATGCCGACGAAAAGCTTAGCAAGCCCTACGTTCGCGAATAAACCTCCTGTTCAGAGCCTCTCCATGTCCAATCCAAATCCTCCGTTGTTTGAATCCACTATCAAAAGCCTGCCGCTGCTTGGCCGCGGCAAGGTGCGCGACATCTATGCCGTCGGCGCGGACAAATTGCTGATCGTCACCACCGATCGCCTGTCGGCCTTTGATGTGATCCTGCCGGATCCGATTCCGGGCAAGGGCGCCGTTCTCACCGCCGTCGCCAATTTCTGGTTCGGCAAGCTGGCCCATGTGATACCCAATCAGCTGACTGGCATCGATCCGGAGACCGTAGTCTCGGGGCCTGAAGAGCAGGCTCAGGTACGCGACCGCGCGCTGGTGGTGAAGCGCCTGAAGCCCCTGCCGATAGAGGCGGTGGCGCGCGGCTATCTGATCGGCTCGGGCTGGAAGGACTATCAGGCGACGGGTGCCGTATGCGGCATCGCGCTGCCGCCCGGCCTGAAAATGGCCCAGCAACTGCCGGCGCCGATCTTCACTCCGGCGACCAAGGCCGAGGCGGGCGACCATGACGAAAACATCGACTACGCCACGGTCGAGAAAATGCTCGGCGCCGACCTGGCGAAGATGGTCAAGGACACCACCCTGCGCCTGTATCGCGAGGCAGCCACCTATGCCCGCGTGGTCGGCATCATCATCGCCGACACCAAGTTCGAGTTCGGTCAGGACGCCGAAGGCCGGCTGTACCTGATCGACGAGGTGCTGACACCCGACTCCTCGCGCTTCTGGCCGGCCGACCGGTACCAGGTGGGCATCAGCCCGCCCAGCTTCGACAAGCAGTTCGTCCGCGATTACCTGGAAACGCTGGACTGGAACAAGCGGGCGCCGGGACCGAAACTGCCGCAGGACATCATCGACAAGACTGCCGCCAATTACCGTGAGGCGCTGACCCGTCTGGCCGGCCCGCACGCGCTCTGATTTTCCCTGCGCTTTCCGTCCGATGAACGACCCCGTCGCCGTCCGGCCAGCGCCGTCCGCAAGGGATGCCAGCCCGCGAAGCGGAATCCCCGGCATGCAAGGCACCGGCCCCGGCTCCGCCGGGAACATAACTCTTCCCAAGGTGCGCCAAATCGGCTTTGGAGCGCCGCTGCGGTGGCTTCGACTGGGCTGGGGCGATCTGCGGCGGCAGCCTGCGGCCAGCCTGTTCTATGGTGTCGCCATCGCCGTCACCGGCGCCGTCATCCTGGGTGTGACGGCGAACCTGCCGTATCTGTTCGCCGCCTCCATCAGCGGTTTTCTGCTGGTCGCACCGATGCTCCTGGCCGGGCTCTATGAACTCTCGCGTCGCTATCTTGCCAATGAACCGGCATCACTGGTCGACTCCATGCTGGCCTGGAAGCGCAACCCGTCAGCCCTGGTCAGCTTCGGACTGCTGTCGATACTGGCCGGCACCGTGTGGCAGGTGATATCCATCGTCATCATCGCGGTGTTCTACAAGGGCCGCCCGCTGGGGCCGTTGGACATGATGATCGAGGTGGTGATCAACCCGCAGCACTACCTGATGTTCTTCATCTACCTGTGCGCGGGCGGCGTGTTGGCGGCCATGGTGTTCGCGGTCAGCGTGGTTTCGATGCCGATGCTGGTCGACCGCCGCTGCGACCTGCTGTGCGCGCTGGTGACCAGCGTCAATGCCGTTGCCGAGAACCCGCTGCCGCTGGCTTTATGGGCGCTCATCATCATGCTGCTGACCGGGCTCGGCTTTGCCACGGCGCTGCTGGGCTTGATCATCGTGATGCCCTGGCTCGGGCACGCCAGTTTTCATGCCTACAAGGACCTCGTCGAACACGAAGCTTGACCGCGGCGGCTGCATCTAACAGACGGCGAGCCATTGAAACCTCAAGCTTCGCCCCAATATAGAGAAGATGAATCCATTACTCGATTTCAGCGGCTTGCCCCGCTTTGACGCTGTTCAGCCGGAACATGTCGCCCCCGCCATCCGCCAGCTGCTCGACGAAAACCGTGCCTTGATCGATCGCCTGATTGCGCCGGAAACCGCCGCGACGTGGGATGCTTTCGTGCAACCGATGCTGGATGCGGGCGAGCGTCTGTCGCGGGCTTGGGGCGTCGTCGGGCATCTGCATTCGGTCAACGACGTGCCGCCCTGGCGCGAGGCCTACAACGCCATGCTGCCCGAGGTTTCCAGCTTCTATGCCGATCTCGGACAAAATCTTGCGCTGTTCGCCAAGTTCAAGTTGCTCGCCGTGGGTACGGAATTCGCCACCCTGTCGCCGGCCCGGCGCCGCATCATCGAAAACGAGTTGCGTGATTTTCGCCTGTCCGGCGCGGAACTCGCCGAAGACCGCAAGCCGCGCTTCAAGGAAATCCAGGAAGAGTTGTCGGCGCTCGGCGCAAAGTTTTCCGAGAACGTGCTGGATGCGACCAATGCCCATGCCGAGTGGATCGAGGACGAAGCCGGGACCGCAGGCCTGCCCACGGACGCCAAGGCAGCGGCCAGGGCGGCCGCAGAGAAAGACAGCAAGCCGGGATGGAAGTTCACCCTGCATGCGCCGTCCTATATTCCCGTGCTGCAGTTTTGCGACAACCGCGAGTTGCGCGCGCGCATGTACCGCGCCTATGCCACGCGCGCTTCCGAGTTCGGCCCGGAGGGCTGGGACAACGGCCCGCTGATCGACCGCCTGCTCGCCCTGCGCGACGAAGAAGCAAGAATGCTCGGCTACGCCAACTTCGCCGAGGTCTCGCTGGTCGCCAAGATGGCCGACACGCCGGCCCAGGTGGCGGGCTTCCAGCGCGACATGGCGGCCAAGGCGCGTCCCTTCGCCGAGCGGGACATCGCCGAGTTGCGCGATTTCGCCCGCCAGGAACTCGGCATGGAGACGCTGGAAAGCTGGGATCTCGCCTGGGCCTCGGAAAAGCTCAAGCAGCAGCGCTACAGCTTCTCCGACGACGAAGTGAAGCAGTACTTTCCCGAGCCCAAGGTCCTCGCCGGGCTGTTCCGCGTCATCGAGGCCCTGTTCGCGGTCAAGCTCGCGCCCGATGCGGCGCCGGCCTGGCATCCCGCGGTGCGCTTCTTCCGCATCGAGCGCGAGGGCAAACTCATCGGCCAGTTCTACCTCGATCCGTATGCGCGCGAAACCAAGCGCGGCGGGGCGTGGATGGACGAAGCGATCACCCGCCGGCGCGTCGCGAGCGGCGTGCAGACGCCGGTGGCCTACCTCAACTGCAACTTCCCGGCGCCTGTCGGCGAGGGTACGCAAATGCGGCCCGCCACCTTCAGCCACGACGATGTCATCACCCTGTTCCACGAATGCGGCCACGGTTTGCACCATCTGCTGACGCAGGTGGACGAGTTGCCGGTGTCGGGCATCCACGGCGTCGAATGGGATGCGGTGGAACTGCCGAGCCAGTTCATGGAAAACTTCTGCTGGGAATGGGACGTGCTCAGCGGCATGACCGCCCACGCCGAAACCGGGGCGCCGTTGCCGCGAGTGCTCTACGACAAGATGATCGCGGCGAAGAATTTCCAGAGCGGCCTGCAGACCCTGCGTCAGATCGAATTCGGCTTGTTCGATCTGCTGCTGCACAGCGAGTTCGTGCCCGGCGCCGGCAGGAACTTCATGGAATTGCTGGCCGCAGTGCGGCGCGAGGTGGCGGTACTGGTGCCGCCCGAGTGGAATCGCTTCCCGCACAGCTTTTCGCACATCTTCGGCGGTGGCTATGCGGCGGGCTACTACAGCTACAAGTGGGCCGAAGTGCTTTCCGCCGACGCCTACGAGGCCTTCGAGGAGGCAGCGAAAACTGGCGGCAGCACGCTCGACGCGGCAACCGGCGAGCGCTTCTGGCGCGAAATCCTGTCGGTGGGCGGCTCGCGTCCGGCGCTCGAATCCTTCAAGGCATTTCGCGGTCGCGAGCCGCAACCCGATGCCTTGTTGCGCCATAACGGCATGGCGGTGGCGGCCTGAATCGCCGCGCCGCCAGCACCGACTCTTGCGGAGTGGTTCGACGTGCCATGAAACAAATTGACACAATTCATCGTCAGCAAAAGGGTCTAGCCAACGTTATTGGATATGTACGGCATTGCGCCGACTAACCGGAAACAACATCATGAAAACCAGAACCTCACTCTTGATCGCAGGATCCCTGCTGTTTGCCCTGACCGGCCTAGTGCCGGCGCAGGCCGCTGTGGATGAAGAAGCCGCCCAGGCCTTGCTGAAGAAAAGCGACTGCTTCAAGTGCCATGCCATCGAAAAGAAGAAAGATGGCCCGGCCTACAAGGAAGTCGCCAAGAAATACAAAGGCAAGGCGGATGCGGAAGACAAGCTGGTCAAGCACATGACCCTCAAGCCCATGATCGAGGTCGACGGCAAGAAGGAAGAACACAAGGCGATCAAGAGCAGTGATCCGGCGGAGATCAAGAACGCCGCACAGTGGATCCTGACCCGGTAAGGGATCAAGACGCCAAGATCGCGGTGGAAGGGTGGAGGTTGCGGAAGCACCTCCACCCTTTGCCGCAATTGGGTAGCCGGTTCTTGTGGTTGGCGAACCTAGTGTGGATTTGCGATATGCCTGCTCAAGGGCATGTCGTGGCGCGCAATATGGCTCAGCACGTGGTCTTTGATTCCCCGGTGAACCTCTGCAGCGGTTTTGCGAATTCCATTGCCGGCGTCGAGTTCAACCTGGACCAGTTCCTTGAGCAGTTCGCCGTGCGCGTTGACGTGCTCCTGCACTTGCTCGTGGGGCAGCCCAAGTCTCTGCATGAATATCTCTTCCGTCTCGAAATGCAGGGTCTCCAGTTTCTTCACGGCCGAGATGGAGTCGACAAAGGATTTTGAAGTGATCGCAGCTGTAGGTGCATCGTTGAGTTTTCCAATCCAGCTCAACAACTCCTCGTGCTGTTCATCGATCAATTTCATGCCAATGCGCATCGATTCTTGCCAGGCGGGCTGATCCTCGTCGTTCTTCCTGCCGGCGGCAGTTTCCCGTCCCGCCGGGCGTGGCGCCTTGATCATGGTGGACGCCAGCGCATCAATCGACGCCAACACGGCATCGGATGCGGCACGAAACGAGCTTGATTGGTTTCCAGCACGGCCCGCCAAGTGCTCCTCGAGGATTGCACTGGCAGCGTAATGGAAGCGTATGTGCGACTCGACCAGATCGGCGTACTCAGGTCTGCGTGCATAGCGTGCGCCTGAACCGAAAATCCACTTGCCGAGATTACAGGCCGCATCGTCACGGACGACTCGGGGATCCAGGCTGGTCTTCTCGATGCCGTCAATGACAAACTCGATGTGAAGCGCAAATATCTTGTGCCATGCCCTGGCAATGTCGAAGTCAATCATGGTGCGCCGTCGATGGATGGGTCGCCACTTTATATGTTCAATACCCATCTTTATATCATGGTGATAACTCAAGCGCCATGATCGGGGGGCGCCAGACGTCCCGAAGTCGAACACAGGGGCAGGGTCGTCATGGACGCTCGGGCGCAGCGGCGAAGGCAACCCGGTGCCCCGCGAAGTGCGGCGCTCAGTAGCCCTGGTCGCGCAACTTCTGCTTGGACTGCTCAACGCCGAAATCGATGCCGGTGAAATACTTCTGCAGCGGGCACGGCAGGTCCGTACTGCAACCGTGCTGGCGCGCGCACTCGACCTGGGTCTGGTCCAGCAGCACCATCTGTCCACAGACGGGGCAGGGCTCAACAGGTGAATCGAACATGACGCATCTCCGCTTCCTTGGCCTGGTTGGCCATCGCTTTTGATTATAGGCAACCGTCCTGCTCGGGTATCATCGGCACATGAAAATCGCGACCTGGAATGTGAACTCGCTCAAGGTGCGCCTGCCCCATGTACTCGACTGGCTGGCGGCGACTCGGGCGGACGTGCTTTGCCTGCAGGAAACCAAGATGGAGGACAAGGTCTTCCCCTATGCCGAACTGGAAGCCGCCGGCTATCACTCCGCGCATAACGGGCAGAAGACCTACAACGGCGTCGCCATCCTGGCGCGCGGCACGCTGCACGACATCCGCTGCGACATTCCCGGCTTCGCCGACGAGCAAAAGCGCGTGCTGGCGGCCACGGTGAATGGCCGGCGCATCGTCTGCGCTTACATGCCGAATGGCCAGGCGGTCGGTTCCGACAAGTACGAATACAAGCTGCGCTGGCTGGCGGCGCTAGCCGGGTTCCTGCGCGAGGAACTGCAGCGCTGGCCACAACTGGCGCTGCTCGGCGACTACAACATCGCGCCGGAAGATCGCGATGTGCATGACCCGGTGCTGTGGAAGGATCAGGTCCTGTGCAGCGAGCCGGAGCGCGCCGCGTTCCGGCAGTTTGTCGACCTCGGTCTGGCCGATGCATTTCGTCTCTTCACACAGCCGGAGAAGATCTACTCGTGGTGGGATTACCGGCAGATGGGTTTTCGCCTCAATCGCGGCCTGCGCATCGACCATATCCTGCTCTCGCCACCACTGGCGGCGGCATGCCGCGCCTGCGTCATCGACAAGGCGCCGCGCAAGCTGGAGCGACCTTCCGATCATGCCCCCGTGATGGCCACACTGGACCCTGAACCGGCATGAACCCCGGCGTGCTCGACCCCGCCGGTTTGCGCCGGTCGCCTCTGTGACCCAGGGTACAGTCCGCCGCGGGCAAGGATGGTGTAATGCCCCATGTTGCATAACCCTTCAAGGAGAACACCATGAAACTTAACGTTGGCGGCATCGACCGCGTGATCCGCATTGTTGCCGGCCTTGCGCTGGTGGGCTGGGCGGCCATGGGTGGTCCGGTTTGGGCGTGGATTGGCGTGCTGCCCTTGGCTACCGGGGCGATCGGCTGGTGTCCGCCCTACGCGCTCCTCGGCTTCAGCACCTGTTCGGTGAAGAAGCAAGGCTGAGTTATCGCGGCGTTGTCGGTCGCGCTTGATCCAGCCAGCGCAGCACGCCGCGCGCCGCGGCGCGACCGCTGGCAAAGCAGGCAGTGAGCAGATAGCCGCCGGTCGGCGCTTCCCAGTCGAGCATTTCTCCGGCGCAGAAAGTGCCGGGCAAGTCACGCAACATCAGCTTGTCGTCGAGCGCGGCAAAGTCGACACCGCCCGCGCTGCTGATGGCTTCGTCGAGGGGGCGCGGCGAAACCAGGCGCAGCGGCAGCGCCTTGATGATCGCGGCGAGCTGGGCCGGGCTGGCGAGATCGGCGGGCTCCGCGAATTCGTGCAGCAGGGCGGCCTTGACGCCGTCGATGCCGGCACGGCGGCGCAGATGATTGGAAAGCGAATCGCGGCCGCGCGGGTGCGCCAGATCATCCGTGAGGCGCTGCAACGTGCGCCCGGGGGCAAGGTCGAGCTGCAGCGTGGCGCTGCCGCTGGCTTCGATGCAGTCGCGCAGCGGCGCGGAGAGGGCATAGATCAGGCTGCCTTCGACGCCATGCTCGGTGATGAGGAACTCGCCGTTGCGCTCGATGCGTGAGCCGTCGGGCGCGACAAATGCAGCGCTTACGGACTTGACCGGCGCGCCGGCGAAGTGCTGGCGCAGATGTTCGCTCCATGCCACGTCGAAGCCGCAATTTGCGGGGCGCAGGGGCTGCACTGTGACGCCGCGCGCCAGCAGCAGCGGAACCCAGGCGCCATCCGACCCCAGCCGCGCCCAACTGCCGCCGCCCAGCGCCAGCACCGTGGCGTCAGCGCCGACTTTCGACTCTCCCGCCCGCGTGTCGAAGCGCAGCGCACCGTCGTCATCCCAGCCCAGCCAGCGATGCCGCGCATGGAACAGCACGCCGGCAGCGCGCAGGCGGTGCAGCCAGGCGCGCAGCAATGGCGCCGCCTTCATTTCCCTGGGGAAGACGCGGCCGGAACTGCCGACGAAGGTTTCGACGCCGAGTCCCTGCGCCCAGTCGCGCAGTTGCTGCGGGCCGAACTCGGCGAGCCAGGCGCCTACTTCCCGCCGGCGGGCGCCGTAGCGGGAGAGGAACCGGTCCATCGCTTCCGAGTGGGTGAGGTTGAGGCCGCCGCGGCCGGCGAGGAGGAACTTGCGACCGACCGAGGGCATGGCGTCAAATACCTCGACGCGCATGCCGGCGGCGCTGAGCACTTCCGCCGCCATCAGGCCGGCCGGACCGCCGCCGACGACGGCAATCATCGGCGATTGCGGATCAGCGGGCAGCAAGGTCGGCCAGCGAATTGGCGAGGCGCACGTAGTCGGTCACGGCGATGTCTTCGGCGCGCGCCGTGGGCGTGATGCCGAGCGCGGCGAGATCAGTCTCGCTGATGAATTCGCGCAGGGTGTTGCGCAGCATCTTGCGCCGCTGCGAGAACGCGGCGGTCACCACCCGGGCGAACAGCAGCGGGTCCTTCGCCGTTACCTGCTCGCGAAGCGAAATCCCAGGTATGCAGAGCCCGCCAGCGCCGACTTCTCTTCTGGGAATCATGCGCACGATGGCCGAGTCGACCTTGGGCGGCGGATTGAACGCGCCGGGGGGGACGATGAACATGCGCTCCATGTGGTAGTGGTACTGCAGCATCACCGACAGGCGTCCGAAGTCCTTGCTGCCGGGCTCCGCCACCATGCGATCGACCACTTCCTTTTGCAGCATGAAGTGCATGTCATGGACCAAGGGCGCGAACGGGACCAGATGGAACAGCAGCGGGCTGGAAATGTTGTAGGGCAGGTTGCCGACGATTTTCAGCGGCCCCGATCCCTTCAGCGCACCGAAGTCGAACTCGAGCGCGTCGCCTTCGTGAATGGTCAGCCGCTCCGGCGGAAAGCGTTGCCTCAGCCGCGCGATCAGGTCGCGGTCGATCTCGACCACGTGCAGATGATCGATGCGTTCCAGCAACGGTCCGGTGAGGGCGCCCAGGCCCGGTCCGATTTCCACCACCGTGTCGCCCGCGCGCGGGCCGATGGCGTCCACGATCTTGTGGATGACGCCGGACGAAACGAGGAAGTTCTGGCCGAAGCGCTTGCGCGCGACATGGCCGTCATGTTCCCTCATGCCAGGCAAAGGCGCATCTCAGCCGGCCCGGCGCGACGCCATGTCGATGGCCGCGTCGACGGCGGCGAAAAGACTGGTGGGCGACGCCTTGCCGGTGCCGGCGAGATCGAGCGCGGTGCCATGGTCGACCGAGGTGCGGATGACCGGCAGACCGAGCGTGACATTGATGCCTTCGTCAAACGCCGCGTACTTGAGCACCGCGAGGCCCTGATCGTGATACATCGCCAGTTGTGCGTCGGAGCCGGCGAGTACATTCCTGGTGAATAGCGTGTCTGCGGGCAAGGGCCCGACCAGGTTCATGCCTTCGGCGCGCAACTTGTCCAGCACCGGGCCGATGACCTCGATTTCCTCGCGGCCCATGTGACCCCCTTCGCCGGCATGGGGGTTGAGGCCGGCGACCAGGATACGGGGGCGGGCGATGCCGAACTTGGCCTGCATATCCGCATGGAGGATGCGGAGGGTGGTTTCGAGATCGCTGCGCGTGATCGCGGCGGGAACATCCTGCAACGCAAGATGCGTGGTGGCGAGCGCAATGCGCAGTCCTGCGCCGGCCAACATCATCACCACGCGCGGCGTGCCTGTGTGCTCGGCGAGATATTCGGTATGGCCGCTAAAGGCGATGCCGGCGTCGTTGATGACGCCCTTGTGCACGGGGGCGGTGACCATCGCCGCGAATTCACCGCTGACGCAGCCGGCCAGCGCAACATCGAGGATATCCAGAACGTAGCGGGCGTTGGCGGGATCGAGGCGTCCCGCCAGCGCCGACTTTTGCAGGGGGACATGGCGGATCTCTATGCGACCGGCGTCGAGGTCAAGCTGGCGCGCGCGGGCGGCCAGAAGGTCGCGGTCACCCAATACCACCAGCCGCGTCGGCCATTTGCGCTCAGCCAGCCGCAAACAGATCTCGGGGCCGATGCCGGCGGGTTCGCCGGAGGTGACGGCGATCACCGGCAGCGCTGAACTGTCCCGGCTAGCGGTCTTCGGTGCGGTATTCGACATAGGCGCGGTCGCGCATTTGCCGGACCCAGTCCTGATACGCCTCGTCGGACTTGCGCGCGCGCAGTACCTGCCGCGCGGTGAGACGCTGGCGTTCCGCCGTGGCATCTTCGGTGCGACGTTCCAGCACCTGGATCAGGTGGAAGCCGAAAGGCGACTGTATGGGCTGGCTGATCTGGTTGATCTTCAGCTCATCCATCGCCTTCTCGAATTCCGGGACCGTGTCACCCTGATACATCCAGCCGAGATCGCCCCCTTTGGTGGCAGACAGATCGTTGGAATTCAGGCGCGCCAGTTCGGCAAAATCGGCGCCGTTGTCGAGCCGCTCCTTGAGCGCGACCAGCTTGCGCTTGGCCTCTGCTTCGGAAACAAGTTCGTTGACCTTGATCAGGATATGACGGGCGCGGGTCTGCTTCAGCGCCACCAAGGGTCTGGCGTCCGCACTGCCTTGCTTGTCGATCAGCTTGACGATGTGGAAACCGGCCGGGCTTCGAAAAATATCGCTGACTTCACCGGGTTTCAGTTTTTTTACGGCTTCGCCGTAGAGCGCCGGCAAGCGATCAAGCGGGCGTGTGCCCATGGCTCCGCCGGAGAGACCATCGGGCGCATCGGAATAACTGGCGGCTACTTTGGCGAAGTCTTCGCCGCGCCGAATCTGATCAAGCGCCGCTTGCGCCCGCGCACCGATGCGCATCAACTGGTCGGGCGACGCCTGTTCCGGTACGCGCAGGACGATGTGCGCCGTCCGCACTTCAATGTTGCCCATATTGCGGTCCTGCTCCGGATTCGCGAGGTAGTTGTCGATCTCGCCGTCGGAGACGATGATGCGGCTTTCCACCTCGCGGTCGCGCAGATGCGACAGCACGATCTCGTCA
Source organism: Sulfuritalea sp. (assembly GCA_023229685.1). Classification (GTDB taxonomy): domain Bacteria; phylum Pseudomonadota; class Gammaproteobacteria; order Burkholderiales; family Rhodocyclaceae; genus Sulfuritalea. The sequence goes on along the minus strand of JALNYT010000003.1, from coordinate 148,523 downwards.
CGAATCTCTTCGCGGAACTTGATCCAGGCTATGCCGTCCTTTTCCAGCGTAGCGCGGAAATCCGCCAAGGAGAGGCGGTTGCCATCCGCGATGCGACGGATGGCGGCATCGAGTTCGATGTCCGATATGCGCAAGCCGGTTTCCTTGGCAAACTGCAGCTGGACGCGATCGGTGATCATGCGTTCGAGCAGCTGTCGTTCGATTACCTCGCGCGGCGGCAACTGTACGTTCTGACCTCGCAACTGGCGTGCCACCGTAGCGAGACGGGCTTGCAGTTCAAAGGCGGTGATGGCTTCGTCGTTCACCACCGCGACAATGCGGTCGATCTCGACCGGCTGGGCGCGCCGCGTCTGGGCCTGCGCTTGGACGACGGATAGGCTGAAGAGCAGACAAAGCAGTAGTAGACGAATGATCATGGGACAGTGAGCGGGCCTTCAGGGTGCGGCTGGTTTATCAAGCCGTAGCCGGGTACGTTGCGTCGGAGTATATCGAGCGGGTTGGAGCCGACTTTCGCCAATCCGTTGAACTCGAGCTGGAAGAAAAGTGCAGTATTCGACTGCTGCGTTTGTATCGCCAGACGCTGGAACACGACGCGGCCAATCCAGCAACCGCCATCGTACTCGAGACCTGCTACCGATTCGATCATGCGCCGGTCCATGGTCGAGTAGTTGAAGCGGCCTACCGCATGCCAGCCGCCGAACACCGGCCACTGGCCAGAGATGTCGATCTGGCCGAGGCCGGGCTGTCCTAACAACAGGTCCCGGGTATAGCGGTAATCGACATTCAGCAGTTTGCCCGGTTCGGGCTGATAGCGGCCCCCGATGTTGAAACGCTCTAGCTGGTTCAAACGCGGGTTGTATTGGAGGTCGGAGTTGGCGTAGAGCTTCGTCGGCTGGATGGTGACGGAGAGCGCGGCAAGGTAGTCGGTCTGACGGTCGCTGCGCAGCACTTCGCCGGGCAGGCCGACTTTCTGCGTACTGAAATAAAGAAGTTGGCCTACTGAGCCGCGTACGGTTTCGGCACCGGTCAGCGGATCCAGCAGGCGCGAGGTGAGCATGGCCGTAAGCTGATTGGCATCACCGATACGGTCGCCGCCGGCGTAACGGTTCTCGCCGAAAATCGACGAGAAATTGAAACCTGCTGCGCCGCTATCGAACACCGGGTACTGGCTCTGGTCACGCACCGGCACGTACAGGTAGTAAAGACGCGGCTCCAGCGTCTGGGTAGCCTTGCGACCGAACCAGTCGACATCACGCTCAAGAGCTACGCCCGAATCCACGCTGAAAATCGGTACGCTGCGGGTAAGCTTCTCGGGCGCGCCAATGGGCTGCTGATCACGGATGTAGCTGGTGTAATTCAGACCGATCTTGGGCGTGACGTTGAAGGCCGCAGTGCTCAAGGGCAGTGAAATCTGTGGATATGCGGTAAAACGTCGTGCCTGTTCCATCCCCGGCGTCGGGTTGCTGAAATTGACGTACTCGCCGCTGAACGCAGCAGCCAGCCCGAGCGGCAGATCCCTGCGGTTGGCACTTACTGTCAGCTGTGGCAGGCGCCGGTAAGGCTCTGCCACCGGCGGCAGGGACGGGTCCTGCAGGGTCTGATAGCTCTGCGCCAGCAAGTTGGCCGACCACCAGCCGCCGGCATAGCTGAGCGTGCCCTCGCGCAGCAGGTTGGTCTGGGCAATCGCTGCTGAACCATTGGCCAGATCGCTGAAGAAGGTGCCGTCGGAAGCGCCGTTGAGATTCAGAGTTCCGGAAAAGCCATGGCCCAGGTTCTGTAAGTGGGCGAGCGAAAAGGAGGACCGGCTCTTGTGCTCGAGCTTGTCGTCGGGCAGATATTGCCCTGTCATCCAGCCGCTGTACGTGGGCTCCAGATAGCGATACTCGCCGTTCCACAGGGTGCCGCGCTTGGTCATCAGGCGTGGCGCAACCGTCGCATCCATGTTCGGTGCGATGTTCCAGTAGAACGGCTGGGTATATTCGAGGCCGCCGCGGCTGGTGGACCCGAAGGTGGGGGTCAGCAGCCCGCTCTTGCGCTCATGGTTGAGCGAAAAACTCATCCAGGGCGAATAGAGGATCGGGGCGCCCTTGAAATACAGGGTGGCGTTGCGCGCGGTGCCCACCTCGTCGTCGTAGTTGAGGCGCAGATCGGTGGTGCGTGCGAACCACTCGGGATCGTGGCCGGTAGCGGGGGTACAGGTGCTGTAAGTCGCGTCGGTGAGCCGGTACTTGCCCTCGCCTTCGAATTCCATGCGTGCAGCCGTGCCTTGCCCGGTGGTGAGTTCGGGTGATACGCGCTCCTCGGTGCCGGTCCATAGCGTGGCGGCCGACCCCGTTTTGATGCGCCGGATGTTGTATTCGGGTTGCTCAAAAAAGCCGGTGCTGTCCTCCATCTTCATGCGCATCTTGGGGCCGCGGACGCGGTCGCCGTCGCGCGAAAGACGGACATTGCCTTCAGCTTCGACCTCGTCGGCTTCCTGCCAGTAGGTCAGTCGGTCACTCAGCAGGATGGTATTGCGCTTGCGCAATTCGACGTTGCCGTCGGCGACCACTTCGACATCGTTCTGGCCGGCGATCTGGTCGGCGGCGATGAAGGCCGGCAGCAATTCCCCTTGCCGCTTGAGATAGGGCATGACGGCTGCAGCGCCCCGGAGCCTGGATGCAGGTAACTCTCCTGCAGCGACGTGGGCCGAGTAGAGTGGCGGCAGGGCGGGACGTTCTGCGACCTGAGGCGGTTCCTGCGCCTTCTGGATCACTAGTGCCGGCGGCGACGGTTGCGCCTGCGGCACTGCCTTCGCCTCTTCCGGGCGGCGTGGCGCTTCCATGACTGCGGCCTGTGGCAGAGGGGTGGGTGTTGGCTGCGGCACCGGTCGAATGGCAGCAGGCCGCGGGGTAGGCTCGGCCACGGGTCTGGCTGGCTCTGGAGCCAGTTCGACACGCGCCGCTGGCGTCGGCCAAATTCGTACGGGTGGCATGACCAGCGGTTGCGGGGCGACAACCGGTTCGACGGCAACAGGCGCCGCGGGCGGCGGCAGCGTGCCGGCGCCGAGCAGGCCAGGATTGATGCGCAAGGGCGGCAGCGTTTCCGCCACCGCGGAACCTGTGGTCAGTGCCAGCAAGGCAAGCAGTGAGCTGGTGCCGAATTGTCCGCGATGCGATTGAGCCATGCCGTATCGGTGAGTTGGCGCAGCGGTGGCGGAAGAACGCAGACGCAAACTGCACGCGCTGCATGCTGGAGAAGCCTTTGCCGGCCGATGCTAGAATCGCGAATTCTAACACTTCACGCCTGCGGAACGAGCTCTCCGGCGAAGCTTTTGCGCCTTTCCACGCAGCTCGCGCATCTTTGATATGGAACGCCAGCAGCAAATCAGGACGTGGCTTGCCGGCTTGTTGCCGGACCGCAGTTTCACGCTTGCACCGGCCTCGGCCGACGCCAGTTTCCGTCGCTATTTTCGCGCCACGCTGGAGGATGGTACGACGCGCATCATCATGGACGCGCCGCCTGCCAACGAGGACTGTCGGCCCTGGCTGCGCGTTCAGCAGCTCTTTCAAGCGGCCGGAACCCATGTGCCGGAAGTTCTGGCACAGGATCTGGAGCGCGGCTTCCTGCTGCTCTCGGATCTGGGCAACACGACGTACCTGCAGGCGCTGGACGCCGACAACGCTGCGCCGCTCTATGCCGACGCGATCGCGGCGCTGGTAAAGATCCAGCAGGCCAGCCGTCCCGGCCTGCTGCCTGACTATGATCAGGCGCTGTTGCGCCGGGAACTCGATCTTTTCCCGCAATGGTTCCTGGCCGAGCACCACCAGATGGTCCTGACGCAAAGTGAGAGGCAGTCCCTGGAGACCGTGTTCGAGCGGATCCTTGCCGTAAATCTCGCCGAGCCGAAGGTCTTCGTGCATCGCGACTATCATTCGCGCAACCTGATGCATATCGCCCAACCCGGCGCAGCCAATCCAGGTATCGTCGATTTTCAGGATGCCGTGTATGGCCCGATCAGCTACGACATGGTGTCGCTGCTGAAGGATGCCTACATCGAGTGGGAGGAGGATCTCGCGCTCGACTGGCTGATTCGTTACTGGGAACTGGCACGCAAGACGGGCTTGCCGGTCGCAGCCGACTTCGGCGAGTTCTTCCGCGATTACGAATGGATGGGGGTGCAGCGCCACGTAAAAGTGCTGGGCATCTTCGCCCGGCTCTATCACCGCGACGGCAAGGAAGCCTACCTCAAGGATCTGCCTCTGGTTGCGCGCTACCTGCGCAAGACCTGCGAACGCTACAGCGAACTCTCACCGCTGCGCAAGATACTCGACCGGCTGGAAGACAAAGTGACTGTGCTGGGTTACACGATGGATGCCGGCGACATCGGGAGTCATCGTGGGCAGTAAACCCTGTTCGCGCCATGCGCGAACCCTGCTTAGTCACCCCCTCCCTTGGGGCGAGGCAGGGTTTCGCGGAGCATGCTCCGCGCTGCCGCAGCCGGTCGGCTGTGCAAAGCCGACCGTGGGGCGGGGACGGGGGGAAGGCAAACACCTGCTCGCCCAAGGCGAGAATCATTGCCTTCATGTGGCGTCGCCTTCATGAAGGCAATGATTCTCGCCGCAGGGCGCGGCGAGCGCATGCGGCCGCTGACCGACCGTATACCGAAGCCCCTGTTGCCAGTGGGCGGCAAGCCGCTGATCGTCTGGCATCTGGAGCATCTGGCAAAGGCCGGGCTGCACGAGGTGGTGATCAATCACGCCCATCTTGGTGCGCAGATCGAGGCGGCGCTTGGCGACGGCGCACGCTGGGGCCTGTCGATCCGCTATTCGCCCGAACCCGAAGGCGCGCTGGAGACGGCCGGCGGCATCGCCAACGCGCTGCCGTTGTTAGGGACCATGGAGCCGTTTCTGGTGCTCAACGGCGACATCTATTGCGACTGGGATGTGGCGCGGGCCGTGACCGTGCTGGCAGCGAACGATCTGGCGCATCTGGTGCTGGTGCCGAATCCGCCGCATCATCCGCGGGGCGATTTTTCCCTGACGGGGACGCAAGTTGGCGCCGACATCGGCGCGGCGGCCGCTGCGCAGGTCTGCACTTTCTCCGGCATCGGCATCTATCGCCCGCAACTGTTTGCCGACATCCGGCGCGACCAGCGGGCGCAGCTGGCACCACTGCTGCGGGCGGCCATGGCGGCAAGCAGCGTCTCCGGAGAATTGCATGCGGGCCGCTGGACGGATGTCGGCACGCCGCAACGGCTGGCCGAACTGGATGGCGAACTCAGATCGCTATCCCACGAGGGGATACCGTCCCCGATGCAGGAGCACGGGGACATATAATCGTTTGATGGAAACATCGCCATCCCTCAGCGGGAACCCTTTCGAGGCGTATCGCCAGCGCCGACTTTCGTTGATCGAACGCATGGCTCGCGGCGGCGGCGGCATTGCCGTGATCCCCACTTCTCCAGAGCAGGCGCGCAACCGCGATACGCACTATCCCTATCGCGCCGACAGCTATTTCCAGTACCTGACCGGCTTCACCGAGCCCGAGGCGGTGCTGGTGATCGTCGTCGGCGCCGCGGATACGTCGCCGCAATCGATGCTGTTCTGCCGCGAGAAAAACCTCGAGCGGGAAATCTGGGACGGCTTTCGCCATGGTCCGGAAGCTGCCCGTGACGTATTCGGCTTCGATGCCGCGCATGCCATCAGCGAACTCGACAGCAAGCTGGCCGAGCTGTTCGCCAACCAGCCGGCACTCTGGTTTGCCATTGGCTACGATGCCGGATGGGATCGCCGGATTGCAACTGCCCTGAATACCGTGCGCGCCGAAAGCCGCACCGGGAAGCGCGCGCCGGCGACGATACGCGATGTGCGTGCCGAGCTTGACGCCATGCGCCTGGTCAAGGATGCCGCCGAGCTCGCCATCATGCGCCGCGCTGCCGAGATTTCCACGGCGGCCCACATTCGCGCCATGCGCTTCGTCGCGCCCGGCCGTTTCGAGTACGAAGTCGAAGCCGAACTGCTGCACGAATTTCGCCGTCACGGCTGCGAGTATCCGGCCTATACCTCCATTGTTGCCGGCGGGGCCAACTCCTGCGTGCTGCATTACGTCGGCAACGACCAGGTCTTGCGCGAAGGCGAACTGCTGCTGATCGATGCCGGTGGTGAACTCAATGGCTATGCCTCCGACATCACGCGCAGCTTCCCGGTCAGCGGCCGCTTCAGCGGGCCGCAAGCGGATGTTTACTCGCTGGTGCTCGATGCCCAGGCCGCGGCGATCGCGGCGGTGCGGCCCGGCGCCACCTTCGCCGATCCGCACGAGGCGGCGCTGAAGGTGCTGGTACAGGGCATGATCGACTTGAAGCTGCTGTCCGGATCGCTGGATGCCGCGATCGAAGCGGAAAGCTACAAGCGCTTCTATATGCACCGCACCAGCCACTGGCTGGGCAAGGACGTGCACGATGCCGGCGAATACAAGGAAGGGGATCATTGGGCGCCGCTGACTTCCGGCATGGTGCTGACCATCGAACCCGGCTGCTACATCCGGCCGGCGGACGACGTGCCCGAGGCCTTCTGGAATATCGGCGTGCGCATCGAGGATGATGCGGTAGTGACGGCCGAAGGCTGCGAGATCATTACCCTCGCCGCGCCGAAGAAGATCGCCGACATCGAAGCACTGATGCGAGATGCCCGCGCCCACTGACAAGCTCGCGAGCGTAGCGAGCCTAACTAGTCACCCCCTTTCCCGGAAAGGGGGCTGGGGAGATAGCCCTGAAATTGGCGGCTCTGCCGCCGACAATGGCGACCGAAGTGTCGCCATTGTCGGCGGCGGCCCTGCCGGCATGGCGCTGGCTTTGGCGCTGAAACTCCACGGCGTGACTGCCGAAATCTTGGAAGCCCGCGAACGCGCCGTGGTCTGCCGCGATGCGCGCGTGCTGGCTCTGTCCGACGGCGCGCGGCAGATTCTCGACTGGCTGGGCGTCTGGTCCGGGCTTGCCGCAACGCCGATCGAAACCATCCATATTTCGCAACGCGGCGGCTTCGGCCGCAGCCGTCTGCGTGCTGCCGAGCTTGGTGTGACGGCATTGGGCTGGGTGCTACCGGCAAGCGATCTGATCGCCGCGCTCGACGCCGCGGTGAGTGCGGCCGGTATTGTCTATCGCGAGAACACAAGAGTCGGCGCCGCTCCGCCTTGCGTACCTGGAACGCCGCTTCGCGGGCAGGTAACGGCGCAGTTTTCATTGACGGCTTTTGCCGAAGGCGCCGTCGAAGCCGGCGCCGGCACCCTGCGCGACTACGGGCAACATGCCGTGCTGTGCAACGTGAGCACCGCAGCACCGCATCAAAATGTCGCCTGGGAGCGGTTTACCAGCGAGGGGCCGGTGGCACTGCTGCCGCTCGGTGAGCGCTACGCCGTGGTGCTGAGCTGTGCCGACGAAACCGTGGCCGCGGTCAAGTCGCTCGACGATGCGAGCTTTCTCGCGCTGTTGCAGAAGCGCTTCGGCACGCGCCACCGCTTTACCGCGGCGGGCCCGCGCACCGCCTATCCGCTCGGCCTGCGCTACCGCCAGAACCCGATTGGTGAGCGTCAGGTCTGGCTCGGCAATGCCGCGCAGACTCTGCATCCGGTCGCCGGGCAGGGCTTCAATCTCGCCTTGCGCGACATCTGGGAACTGGCGCAGCAGGCGGGCGCCGCCGCCGACCCGGGTGCGCCCGAAGTACTCGCCGCCTATGCGCGCGGCCGCCAGGCGGACCGGCGCGGCGCAATCGGGTTTACCGACTTGCTGATCGACAGCTTCGCTCCGGACTTTGCGCCATTGAAGCATGCGCGCGGTGCGGGCCTGCTGGCGCTGGACCTGCTGCCGCCGCTACGCGCTTTTGTGGCGAAGCGGATGATCTACGGCGCCCGTGCCTGGCCCTGATTCTTGGCGGCGTTGATAAAAAGGCTCGATTACCGCCGCCGCGCTTTGCGCTAAAATCGTGCCCTCGCCCACCGCATTCCCACTCCGACATGGACTTCCTCGGCTTTCAGTTGCGCAACAACCTGTTTGTCGCGCCCATGGCCGGGGTTACGGATCGTCCCTTCCGGCAGCTGTGCAAGCAGCTCGGCGCCGGGCTGGCGGTATCGGAAATGGTCACCTCCAACTCGCTGCTCTACGGCAGCGCCAAGACCCGCCGTCGCGCTGACCACGAGGGCGAGGTCGATCCGATCTCGGTGCAGATCGCCGGCGCCGATCCGGCGATGATGGCGCAGGCGGCCAGATACAACGCCGACAACGGCGCGCAGATCATCGACATCAACATGGGCTGCCCGGCCAAAAAGATCTGCAACGTCATGGCCGGCTCGGCCCTGATGCAGAACGAGCCGCTGGTGGCGAGGATTCTCGAGGCCGTGGTCGCTGCCGTGCCGAACACCCCGGTGACGCTCAAGTTCCGCACCGGCTGGAACAGCCAGAACCGTAACGCGCCGCGCATTGCCCGCATCGCCGAGGCATCCGGCATCCGCGCCATCGCCATTCACGGCCGCACCCGTGCAGATCAATACATGGGTTGCGCCGAGTACGACACGATTGCCCTGGTCAAGTCGCAGGTGAAGATTCCGGTCATCGCCAACGGCGACATAGGGACGCCGCAGAAGGCCCGCTTCGTGCTCGACTACACCGGCGCCGACGGCGTCATGATCGGCCGGGCGGCGCAAGGCAGGCCATGGCTGTTCCGCGAGATCGAACATTTCCTGAAGACCGGGGCGGAACTGCCGCCGCCGCGGGTGGACGAGATACACCGTATTCTGCGCGGGCATCTGGCGGACCTGTATGCGTTCTACGGCGAGGAAACCGGCGTCCGCATCGCGCGCAAGCACATCAGCTGGTACACCAAGGGCCTGATCGGCGCCGCGCATTTCCGCCACGCCATGAACCAGTTGCAGAGCGTTGGCGAACAACTGGCGGCCACCGATGAGTTCTTCCTTGGCCATGCCGCCGCAAATGACCGACTGCGTTATGCAGACCGACTTGAGGAAATGGAGGCCGCATGAGCGAACTCAACGACTGCGTGCGGCGCAGCCTCAATCGTTACTTTCGCGATCTGGACGGTCAGGCCCCGCATGCGATCTACGACATGGTTTTGAAATGCGTGGAACGGCCGATGCTGGAAGTGGTGATGAAACAGGCGGACGGCAATCAGACCGCCGCCGCCGAGATGCTGGGCATCAGTCGCGGCACCTTGCGCCGCATGCTGGTCGAACACGAATTGCTTTAATTTTTCCGAGGTTCCCATGAAAGTCACACAGGCGCTCATTAGCGTTTCCGACAAGCGCGGTGCGGTGGATTTTGCCCGCGGCCTCGCCCAACTCGGGGTCAAACTCCTTTCCACCGGCGGCACCGCCAAGCTGCTGCGCGATGCGGGGCTCGACGTCACCGACGTCTCCGATTACACCGGCTTTCCCGAGATGCTCGATGGCCGCGTCAAGACCCTGCATCCCAAGGTGCATGGCGGCATTCTCGGCCGGCGCGATCTGCCCGAGCATCTGGCGGTGATGGCGCAGCACGGCATTCCGCCGATCGACCTGGTGGTGGTGAATCTCTATCCCTTCCGCGAAACGGTGGCCAAGCCCGGCTGCACGCTCGACGATGCGATCGAGAACATCGACATCGGCGGCCCGACCATGGTCCGTGCCGCGGCCAAGAATCACGGCAATGAGCAAGGCGGCGTCGGCGTGGTTACCGATCCCGAGGATTACGCGCCGGTGCTCGACGAGCTCAAGTCCGGCGGCGCGCTTTCGTACAAGACGCGCTTTGCCCTGGCCAAGAAGGCCTTCACCCATACCGCGCGCTACGACTCGGCGATCGCCAACTGGCTGACCTCGCTCGACGACGAGAACAAGCCCGGCGTGTTCCCCGAAAGACTGCAACTCGCCTTCGACAAGGTGGAAACCCTCCGCTACGGGGAGAACCCGCACCAGCAGGCGGCGTTCTACCGCGAGCCGACGGTGGTCCCGGGCAGCATCGCCAGCTATCAGCAGATTCAGGGCAAGGAACTGTCCTACAACAACATCGGCGATGCCGACGCGGCATGGGAATGCGTCAAGGCTTTCGATGCCTCGATCGGCCCTGCCGCCTGCGTCATCGTCAAGCACGCCAATCCCTGCGGTGTGGCGGTCGGCGCGAATGCCGAAGAAACCTATCGCAAGGCCTTCAAGACCGACCCGACCTCGGCCTTCGGCGGCATCATCGCCTTCAACGTGGCGATCGACAAGGCGGCGGCGGAAGCCATCGCCGGCCAGTTCGCCGAAGTCATCATCGCGCCGGAAATCACCGCGGAAGCCCGTGCCGTGTTTGCCGCCAAGCAGAATCTGCGCGTGCTGGTGGTGCCGCTCGGCAAGGTTGCCGGCGCCTTCGACTACAAGCGCGTCGGCGGCGGACTGCTGCTGCAAAGCGCCGATGACGCGCGGATCACCGCCGCCGACATCAAGGTGGTGACCAAACGCGCACCCTCGGCACAGGAAACGGCCGACATGCTGTTCGCCTGGCGCGTCGCCAAGTACGTCAAGTCCAACGCCATCGTCTTTTGCAAGGACGGCATGACGGTGGGTGTCGGCGCCGGCCAGATGAGCCGCGTCGATTCCGCCCGCATTGCCGCGATCAAGGCCGAGAACAACGGCCTGACCGTGGTCGGTTCGGTGGTCGCCTCGGACGCCTTCTTCCCCTTCCGCGACGGCCTCGACGTTCTGGCCAAGGCGGGGGCGACGGCGGTGATTCAGCCCGGCGGCTCGGTACGCGATGCCGAAGTCATTGCTGCCGCGGATGAGCAGAATCTGGCGATGGTGTTCACCGGTTTCAGGCACTTCCGGCATTGAAACCCGTTTGCCACAGAGATCACAGAGGACACAGAGGGACGCGGCAGAGGATTTTCTCCGTGCTCTCTGTGTCCTCTGTGGCTGAAAAGGTTTTTTCGTGAAGCTATTGGTTATTGGTTCCGGCGGGCGGGAGCATGCGCTGGCCTGGCGCCTGGCGCAGGCGCCAGGCTTGCAGAAGGTTTATGTCGCACCCGGCAATGCCGGCACGGCGCGTGAGCACGATTTGGAGAATCTGCCACTCACGGACATCGATGCCCTGGCCGATTACGCGCAGCGCGAGAAAGTGCATGCCACCGTGGTGGGACCCGAGGCGCCGCTCGCCGCCGGCATCGTCGATGTGTTCCGTGCTCGCAACCTGCGCATCTTCGGCCCGACCAAGGCCGCGGCACAGCTTGAGAGCTCGAAGGACTTCGCCAAGCGCTTCATGGTCCGGCATAACATCCCGACGGCGAAGTTTCAAACTTTCACCGAGATCAAGGCCGCGCACGCCTACATCGATGCCGAGGGCGCGCCGATCGTGATCAAGGCCGACGGTCTGGCCGCCGGCAAGGGCGTGGTGGTGGCGATGAACGTGGCGGAAGCCCACACTGCAGTGGACATGATGCTGGCCGACAATAAGCTCGGCGGCGCCGGCGCGCGCGTCCTCATCGAAGAGTTTCTCGACGGCGAGGAAGCCAGCTTCATCGTCATGGCCGACGGCCGGCACGCCTTGCCGCTGGCCACCAGCCAGGACCACAAGCGGCTCAAGGATGCCGATCAGGGCCCCAATACCGGCGGCATGGGGGCCTATTCGCCGGCGCCGGTGGTAACGCCGGAAATCCACGGTCGCGTCATGCGCGAAGTGATCATGCCGACCATCAACGGCATGGCCGCGGACGGCATCGTTTACACCGGCTTCCTGTATGCCGGCCTGATGATCAAGCCCGACGGCGGCCTGCGCGTGCTCGAATTCAACTGCCGCTTGGGCGATCCCGAAACCCAGCCGATCATGCTGCGGCTCAAGAGCAATTTTGTCGAACTGCTGGATGCCGCCATCGATGGCCGCCTCAACGAGGTGGCAGCGGAGTGGGATCGACGCGTCGCGCTCGGCGTGGTCATGGCTGCCGCCAACTATCCCGAGACGCCGAGAAAGGGCGATGTGATCCATGGCCTTCCTGCACCGACCGAAGACAGCCACGTTTTCCATGCCGGCACGGCTGAGCGCGACGGCGCGGTGGTGACGGCGGGCGGGCGCGTGCTCTGCGTCACGGCGCTGGGCGACAACGTCAAGGCGGCGCAGAAGCGCGCCTATGAAGCGCTCGATCCGATCAGTTTCGATGGCATGCAGTGTCGTCGCGACATAGGTTTTCGCGCCATCAAGCGATGACTGTGCAGTTGGCTAATGTCGCGCGCGCGGCGGCGCTGCTGCGCGCCGGCGAACTGGTCGCCTTCCCCACCGAAACCGTCTATGGCCTGGGCGCCGACGCGAGTAATCCGCTCGCCATCGGCAAGATCTTCGCGGCCAAGGGGCGGCCCGCCGATCATCCGCTGATCGTGCATCTGCCGGATGCTTCGCATCTGGAGCGTTGGGCCGTCGATATTCCCGAGGCCGCAATCAGGCTTGCTGCCGCATTCTGGCCGGGCCCATTGACGCTGATCCTCAAACGCCACCCCTCGGTGCCGGATGCCGTCACCGGTGGCCAGGATACGGTCGGCCTGCGCGTGCCGAACCACCCGCTGGCGCTGCAACTGCTGCGTGAATTCGATGGTGGCGTGGCGGCGCCCTCGGCAAACCGTTTCGGTCACGTCAGTCCGACCACGGCGGCGCATGTGCGCGAAGAACTCGGCGACGCCGTGGCAATGATTCTCGACGGCGGTCCCTGCGCGGTCGGCATCGAATCCACCATCCTCGATCTGTCCGGCGGCGAGCCGCGCATCCTGCGTCCCGGCATGCTGGATGGGACGGCCATCGGCGCAGTGCTGGGCCATGCCCCGGCGTTTGGCGGACAACAGAACGCACCGCGAGTCTCGGGCAGCCTCGAAGCCCACTATGCGCCGCGCACCCCGCTGCAACTGGTGGCCGCGGCAGCTCTGGCGGCGGCTGCACGCGAGGCGCTCGGCGCCGGCCGGCGCGTCGCCGTGCTGGCGGCGCAGCCTCCCGGTTTCAGCCACGGCAGCCTTCTCTACTGCCCTGCCAGCAGCGACGCCGCGCAGTTCGCCCACGATCTCTATGCCCGCTTGCGCGAGCTTGACGCCATGGGCTGCGACGTGATTCTGGTTGCCGCGCCGCCGTCCGGTGAAGGCTGGCGCGCCGTGGCCGATCGCCTGCGCCGTGCCGCGGCTGGCTCGAAATAGGGGCAAAACATCGTGGTCATCAAGGCCTAGACTTTTCCCGCAGCGGTCGATAATTTTGCTGCAGGCGGGTATTCCGCCAGGAGGAGGCGACTATGGCTGCCAAAGAGCGCAAGGGCTCAGGTCCGGGCAAGGTCGGCGAGGATTCGGAGCAGTACGGTTGCGGCGTCGGGTCTGCGGTGACTGCCGCGATCAACAGGGGTTTCGTGGTGGGGCGCGAGGTTCTGGTCGGCAGCATCCCCGGGATCGTGGTCGGCTACAACATCGCCAACTTCGGTCAGTTCGTCGGTAATGCCTATCCGCTCGTGGTGCGCACTGCTCTCGGCGTGACCAAGTGCGGCATGGATGAGGTGAGTCTGGCCTGAGCGCTTTGCGTGCCTGGGACACCGCTTTATGTCCCAAGGGGACGGTATCCCCTGGTGGGACGCGGGCAGGGCGCTTTGCGTGCCTGGGACTCCGCTTCGCGGGCAGGCAACTTCCCTTGCCCTATCGCGGTTGTTATAATCCGCGCCGCTAGGGGGTGTAGCTCAGTTGGGAGAGCGCGACGTTCGCAACGTCGAGGCCAGCGGTTCGATCCCGCTCACCTCCACCAGCAACCAATTTTAAGCATTCCAGACCAGGCCGGAAAATTCCGTAACAGCAAGGGTTTCCGGCCTTTTTTGTGCCTCGCCATACCAAACTGAGCGACTGTGCCGGCGCGCGTTGAACAGGTTCCGAATGGCTTGAGTAATGCGCGTCGAAAGGAGTTATCCAAACGGCAGGTTCCAGTTATCGGCGGCCTTAGACACGGGACCCTGTTCGAACCAACACCCGGTGGTACTGGTCGCTGATACAAGAGCCGCAGCACCAGCAGCGGCCGGCCCCGCATAGGTGAAACAAGTCCATTCGACACGGCAATTCACGATGCCAACGACGGAATCCTCTTTCTGAAACCCAAATTGACAGAACGCGATTGACAGGACGGATTTGTTCAGAAACAATGCCCTTGGGTTTCCTTCAAGAATGATAATTATGACACTCAAGCACCATCTTTGCCTGCTGGCGGCGCTTGCGCTTCCGGTTTGCGCCCTCGCTACCCCTGTCGAAGACGTCAAAGCATTGGTCGAAGCCGGCAAACTGGCCGATGCCTACGCAGCCGGCCGGCAGTCACGAGATTCGTTCGGTGATCCGACGTTCGACTTTTATTTCGGCATTGCGGCGGTCGAGAGCGGTCATGCCGGCGAGGGTGTGCTTGCTCTTGAGCGCTATCTGCTGCAGTTTCCGGACAACACCTCGGCTCGACTTCAACTTGCTCGGGGCTACTTTATCCTCGGCGAGGATGCCCGCGCCAGAGATGAGTTCGAGGCGCTACGCAAGCTCTCGCCCCCTGCAGATGTTGCGGCGACCATCGACCGGTTTCTGGACGTCATCCGGTTGCGGGAATCCCGTTATTCGGTAACGCAGTCGATGTATGTCGAGCTCGGGATTGGCGCTGATTCGAACGTAAATGGCGGGGTAGCAAGCCCCAATATTGTTTTACCAAACCTGGGTCCGGTCCTGATCGCGCAAGGTGGTACCAAGCAACGCGATGGATTCACGACCCTGGCAGCAGGCGGATATATCTCCTACCCGGTCGCTCCGGGAATCGCCTTGTTTGGCAGCGGGCAGCTTGACTTCAAGTACAACAACAAGACCGAAAACCATCTCTACAATTCAGAAAACTACAATCTGAACGGTGGTGCTTCGTGGCTCAATGAAAAGCACCTGTTTCGTCTGGGAGCAAGCGAAAGCCAGCTCCACATGGGAAACAACAGCTACCTGACGACACACGCCGGTCAAGGCGAATGGCAGTATCAGGTTGATGAGCAACAGGCGTTCACACTCGGTGCGCAAGCGGGACGCCTTACTTACGCGAGCCCCAACCAGCCGCGAAACGCGGATTTCGTCGGCTTGGCAGCCGGCTACAGAAAGCTCTTCTCTCATCCGCTGCAGCCCGTTCTGAATGTCTCGATCAACGCCGGCGAGCAAAATTCCCTCGACAATCGTAACGATCTGGTGCCAAGAACATCTGGTGGCCGCATCGGTGTCAGCTTTACGCCTGCAGCAGAATGGGGGGTATCCCTCGGATATACGATTCTCAATTCGGATTACAAGGAGGCCGATGCACTGCTCGGCGTCAAGCGCTCCGATCGTTATGAGGCTTTCGATGTCGCGGCGTCCTACCTTTATTCGCGTAACCTGTCCTTCCGCGGTGAAATCACTACCGCACGCAACCGTTCGAACATCGAGCTCTACTCTTTCCCGCGCGACCTCTATGCTCTCAAGGTGCGATATGAATTCAAGTAAGACGAAGAACCTCACTCTGCAGGCAGCGTCGCTGCTATCCATTATCGCGGCGCTGCTGTGTTCTCCAACGTTGCACGCACAGGAGATTGCCGGCAGGGTGCTGATCGCGATCGGCGACGTGAAGATCGAACGCGGCGCTCAGACCATCACCGCCCAGCGCGGCAGTGAAGTGCGTTCCGGCGACACCCTGCAACTGGGAGCACAGTCCAACGCCCAGGTACTATTCACCGACGACTCGATGGTCGCGCTGCGGCCCGAGACCACGTTCAAGGTCAGCGAATATTCGTTCAAAAGCGCCGAACCGGGCGGCTTCCAACGGGCGTTCTTCAACCTCGCCAAGGGTGGCATGCGGACGGTCACGGGTTTGATCGGCAAACTCACTCACGACGACGACTACCGGGTCACAACGCCGACCTCGGTGATCGGCATTCGAGGCACCAACTACGCTCTGGTGCAATGTGAAGGTAACTGCCGGAATGCCGACGGCACTGTCGCACCCAATGGAACATATGGGGCGGTGACCGACGGCCGCATAGCGGTAACAAACCAGAGCGGAGAGCACCAGTTTGGCGCCAACCAGTATTTCCAGGTGGCCAGCGCTTCCGCCGCGCCCCAGCGACTCATCGCACCGCCGGGCTTTCTGCGTGACTCGCTGGAAGGGCGTGCCCGCGCCAGCAAGGCACAGCAGACTGCCTCCTCGCAAGACAAGCCGTCCTCCCAATCCGGGAGTGGCTCGGAGTCGTCAACAACGGTCGCACAGACGGGCCAAGGGGCCACCAACGGCGACAGTCGCGTAACCTCGAGCGCTGCCGGCAGCACGCCACCGGTTGTGGTAACGGCCGTCCCGTTCCAGACGACCAATACGGTTGCCGTATCGGGACCCACGACGCTGGTTCAGCCGACCACCAGTTCGCCGATCCTGTTCTTTCGGCTGACCGGTGGCACCACACCGGTCAGCGCCTGCCTCAGCGGACCGTGTGGAAGCGTGACGATCAACGAACTCGTGCTCGGGGTCAGCCTGGTCCTGCAGCGCGCATATGTGAATGTGGCGTTTCAGGATAACTCCGGGGGGTTTTTCAACGTGGGTACCCCGCCCAACTCGGATGGCATACCGGTCACTGTTTCGGGTGGCACGATAAGCTTCAGCGGGTCTGCCAACCGCGCCGACTACCCGACGCAGCAAGGAGCGTTCCGCTGTTCAACCTGCGGGCCCGGCAACTCGGTAGGCTTTCTTGATACGCTAAGCGTCTCGGGAACGATTAGCGGATCACAGGCAAGCTTGACCTTCTCCGGCTCAAATGCTGCCACGGGAGGCGGCACCTTCACGGTCGCCGTACCGCAGCAGACGCCGCCCAATCAGTTGGCCGCTGCCGCAATAATCCCCTTTTACCCTGGTGGCGGCAACGGGGCGGTGATTTCAACCTCGGCATTCTGGGACGTGCAAGTGGACGCGGCCGGTTCCCTGACGCGGATCGGGCCGCCGGCGGGGAATCGCCAGGCGGCTCTGGGCACTGCAGGCAATGTCGTGGTCGGATCCGACAGCGGGCCGGGCAGTCTCCGCTGGGGCTACTGGACCGGCAGCGGTGCACATGTTGTCGACAATAACTACGCCTCCTATACGAGCAGTAGCGGCTTCAATCTTCCCTGGATCGTCGGTCAGGCCACCCAGACACTTCCGGCAACACTGGGTACCGTAACCTATTCGCCGATCGGATCGGTCGTGAATTCCAATATAAGCGGAAGTCTGAACAGCGCGACGCTCACAGCGGATTTCGTGAATCGCAACATGACTGTTGGTATCACGGCCAGCAACACGAATGGCAGTGTCTATTCAATGAGTGGCAACTCTGGTTTCAGCGCAGTCTCGGGGCGCTTCAGTGCCGCCTTCGCAAGCGGCAGTTGCACCGGAACTTGCGCGAACCCTCTTGGCAACTCGTTGGGAGGTTCCTTCGGGGGCATGTTTGCCGGCCCCAATGCCGAGGCAGCGGGCGTTGCCTTCACCTACGGTTACGGCAGTTCGGGTGGGGTGTCCGGGGCAATCGCATTCAAGCGCTGAACCGCAGTTTGCTGAATTGATGGCTGGCTTCGCCGCACTGCTGCCGGCGCGGCGGAAAAACTGGGCATCCGTCGGCGAATGATCGCATTGGCCGACAATCGGTGACCAAGCCCAGCAAGTTTGAACTTCCGCCTGTTGCCGGGTGGAGCCTGCCGACGCTGCCGTTAGCTGACACTGGTGCTGGATTGGTGATCGAACAGTCGGCGCTGGCGGCACGGCGCAAAGACCCTGACCTTTTTCATGTGTGCCGGCAACGTTGCTAGGCGGAAGAGTTCGCCGCAAGCGAGAGCATGTGCCCGACACGCGGGTCGCCCCGTCCGCCGAGCACCGCTGCATAGGCTGCTTTGACCGCATCCGGTCCCGTGTGATGTTCGACCACCAGCCACGGCGCCGCCGGATCGCAGACTGTGCCGACGAAGCCTTGCCATGCCTTTAGCAGGCGCTGCCCGAGGCTGTCGGCACCCCATTCCGCGTTGCGCTTCTTGATTTGCGCCGGCGCAAAAAAAAGCGTGGCGCGCGGGCCCGGCAGATCCCTGGCGCCGCCAAGCTGCTCGACATGGGTGCCGCCGATCGAACTGCTGTATTTCAGATTCGTGAACCGGGTATGAATGGTCTTGCGCAGGCCGGCATTGCCGGCAAAATCGATGTACACGCAAGCCGCGTCGGCCGCGATCTGGTCAAGTTGCTCGTAGGACAGAACCCGGCGATAACAGCCGAGGCTGCGACAAAACTCCAGATTGGCGGCAGAAGTCAGGCCGACCACCTCGATCCCTTGCCGTTGCGCAAGTTGAAACGCCGTGCCATAGGCGGTCTTGCTCGATGCACTGGACAACAGCATGAGGCCTTCGCCGTTATCGCTGGCGCCGAAGAAATTGTTGTCCGCCAGAAAATCATCGATCAGCCACGAGGTGATGAACAGCGGGCGCAGCAGTGCCTGGACGTCTTCGGTTTGCGGCGTGTAGAAGGGATCCGCGCTGCAGCGCGCGTAGTTGTTATAGACCGCATGCAGCGCGGCGCGGTGTTCGGCGCCGTCGAAGAATCCTTCGGGTGACGGGCGCACGGGTTGCAACACGACGCTCGATGACATGGGATAGTAGCCATAGAATTTTTCGCCCACCGCCACGGCGGGATGTAGCGACTCCACCACGCTGCCAAAGCCCCAGACTGGTATGCGTCCCCAGCCTCGCTCCGCCGGGTAGAACCCCCAGTAGTTCATGGCCTCGCCAAACGCGGCGTAGGTGATGTTGTTGGACGTCAGCGCAAACTTTTCCACGCGGAGGCGAACCCGACCGTCTTCGAGCGGGCTTTCGGGCGTCTCGCGAAGTTCCGTGACGGCGAGTTGATCCTTGCGGACGAGGAAATCGGTAGCATTCATTACGCACCCTTGAAGCAGTCCGGGCTGAAGCCGCCCGCGGCCAAGCATGGTAGCAAGGGTGCAAATGAAAAGGGCGTGCATTTCTGCAGACCCTTGGTATAACTGGTACGCCCGAGACGATGAAGCTGGGCACTGGATCGAGGTCGTTTCGCTGGCTTGAGTGACTGCGATCGACCCGAAGCCGTCCATTGCCATTGGCATGGCTTACGACCGCTTGCGCCACAAAGCGGTTACCTACCTGATGTGAATTGCTCGCGGACTCCTATAGGCAGGCATCAGAGGCTATCAGCCCTGATTACTTGCGACCTTGGCGGCGAGTAAACTCTTGTGGGAAGCGGTATCCCTCATTATCCGGTTGATGGTTTTCGTGAACTCAATATTGTCCGTGCTGACGATTTCATGGTATTTGGCCTCCAGCACTGAGTTCTCGATGTCTCTGGCCATGAGCAATGCACGCTTCCTATCAAATTGTCCGTTTCGAACCTGGTCCATGGAGTTCTTGACGTTGGACATGATCGTCGTGATGGCCATTGTGTTGAATGGGCGTCCAAACTTGAACTCTTGAGGGTGAGACGAGACGAGGGCGGCGAGTTCCCCAATGAACTTGGCATGCAGCTCTTCTTGGTGACATATGGCAAGCCAGAACTTACTGTCTTCAGGAAACTTTTCGCTGCATGCCAGATACAGTTCGGCCAACGCCTTCTCAAGCACGACCATATCATTCATTACCTGCAACAACTCGGGTACATTGCGTGGCATAACCGTTCCCCTTCTTTCGTTGTTCTGGCGCGTTCACGCGCGGCACAAATATTTTCCGAAATGCCTGTCCAGTTTCATGGTGTGGTTTGCTAGCCAGTCCACGACCAGCAACTGAATCTTGAAAAGCATGAACGTTCGCTGCGTGGCGAGTTTCTTGCAAAGTTCCTCTTCAAGAAAAGCAAAATCCTTCTTGAACCGCGCATGCTGTTGCTGCTGCAGCAAAAGTAGCGGATATCCCTTTTCCCGCATTATTCGCTCTTCTGTTTCAAAGTGTTCTATTACGTATTTGTGGAGGAACATTGCAAGCGGTTCAACCTGCGAAGCTTTCTTGACCTCGCGTATCTCGCTAACGAATTTGTTCACCTTCGCAAATAGTTCCCGGTGCTGCTTATCAATCTCAGGATGATTGATTTTGCAGTTCTCACCCCAGACAATAGGCATCCCGATTTCACCCGTTCCCTCGTGAATACCTGTCTTGGTGAAATGCGCGCAGCGTTCGGCATAGACTCGCGCTACCATGTCTTCGGGGCAAGCAGCGAGATAGCGGCGCAATAGCGAGCGTGCTTTTGATATGTCCCTGCAGTGGTAATTGGCGAGTGCTTCCTCGAACATTGATTTGGCGCGCCGCTTCGCCAGCCTCAATTTCGGAAGATCGGCATCGAACACCTCATACACTGACTGAGGTTGCTCCTTCCCTTTGACTCGCACCCGGTCAACAAAACGGATGTCGTGCGACTCTGGTTCTTCGAGGCTGTAGAGGACATGCTCGCTAATCAATATTGGAACGCCATACGTCTTGGTGAGAGACTGGAGACGAGAAGCGAGATTGACTGCATCGCCAATAACTGTTGTTTCGATCCGATGAGAACCACCAACAGCGCCAGCCATCGCGAGACCCGTGTTAAGGCCGATACCAATACGGATGGGAGGAGCACCACTTTTCCGTCGAATGATATTGAATCCCTTGAGACGCTTCAGCATTGAAAGCGAAGCACTCAACGCGTCGTCGGCGCTGTTGGGAAAGATACCCAGAATCCCGTCGCCAATGTATTTGTCGATAAAACCATGCGACTCAAACAGGGCAGGCTCCATCTCCTTGAGGTACGCGTTGATGAATCCAAAGGTCTCCCGCGAAGTCATGGATTCAGACAGTGACGTGAAGTCCCGGATATCCGAGAACAAGATCGTCATGTTCAATTCAATGCTGTCGCCTAGCTTAATGTCGGAAACACTGGCTTTGCCAAGCAGATTCATGAACTGGTGAGGAAGGAATCGGCGATAGGAGCGGATTAAGCCAGGCGACAGTATTGAACTAAGATCAACGCTGTCAGCAGCTGATGACTTCTTGCGCATTGCGTTGGCCGAGTGGGTCGACCCTACAGTGATCTGCTTCGTCATCTTGTATATGCTACGCCATAGCTCTTATCAAGGTTTTGGGGTTCAGTCTATGAGATGTTGGTCGGGGAGGCTTCAGGGTCTCCTGTTGTCACAGGACCAGACGCGGAAAGCCCAATACTGACCCGGCCTCAATGACAGCAGAAGGCTGTCGTCCGCGCTGACTTTCCGGCGCCCGAGACGATGAAGCTGGGCACTGGATCGAGGTGGTTTCGCTGGCTTGAGTGACTGCGATCGACCCTGAGCAGACGTAAAAGAGTCGAGGAAGCGGGACGTTCAACGTTGAAGTGCAGGGACGCTGCGCGGCTTCATCACCCAGTGTCCGGCGACCGAGAGGAGCGAGGTCGGCCGCAGGGCTATGCCTCAATGTCGGTTGGCCCATCCACATCTTCAGCCGTTAGGTGTTTATCGAAAGCGCGCCGGGCGCTCTTCCAAGTCGCTTTGCCCCCAACAACTTCTTTCGCGAGTTGGTTTCCAATAGACGTAATGCTCTTCTTTACCTGGGTGTGTGCGTAGTTCACCAGAGCAAAGAACCCCTGCAACTTATTTGGTGAGGCACTGACAGGAGGCTGACTTTGGATACCAAATCCAATGGCGGGCGATGATTCATCCTTAGCGGCAACCAAAATGTCCCAGCACTCAAATTCGCTCACCGAGTGAGTGATATGTTGGTCACGAATAGATCTCATATCATCGTGGCGCTCAAGGAGGTCCGGCCTTTCAGAATACAGGGCTCGGCTGAGCCCCTTTCTTGTGCCTGCCGGAAAGCATCGGAAATAGGAAACCAGCGCTTGCGTATAGAGCGAGCTGGCAATGACGCCGGACTCACCAAACAGCGGAGGTGACCCGAGAAGCAACTCAAGAGCTTCCTTGGCGCGAACCAAGTCGCGCTCAACGGACAGCAGGTATGCAAGTTTCTGTTTGAGTGGATGTGAGAACGAGTAGGGGCGATATCGGGCATTCATGAGGGGTAACTTTGTCATAGGGAAACAATCTTGCGCCCTAACTCCGGCGTCTGCCGACGGGTTCCAAGCCTCTTGCAGCATAAGTTTCAGGCATATCGGCTATCTTTTCATCCGGTATTAGGGCAATCATCGAAAGCGAAACCGAACATACATATTATATCAGCATACATATGGAGCACCTGCCCGATCGCTTCGGGGCAATTTCGCCAGTTACCGTTTGAATCCGAAACCAAGACCTGGTACCCGGCGCCAAAGCGGGCTGGCATTGAGAACTTTCGCTGGCACGATCTGCGACATGCCTGGGCAAGCTGGCACGTGCAAAGCGGGACGCCATTGCATGCATTGCAGGAGCTGGGCGGTTGGGAGACTGCGGATATGGTGCGGCGCTATGCGCACCTGGCTGCGGAGCACCTAGCGCCCTACGCGGATCGCTTGTGCGCTCTGCGAACTGCGGAAGAGGGCGTTCAAGTCACAAATCCGGCACAGGCCTAAATTGAAAAGGGGCTAGCCTTAGCTAACCCCTTGATGTTTCTGGTGCGCCCGGAGAGATTCGAACTCCCTACCCCTTGGTTCGTAGCCAAGTACTCTATCCAGATGAGCTACGGGCGCTTGAGAGGGCCGGATTATACGCAAGAAATCGCTGAAGACAAGACCGCACCCGCCCGGGGACGGCCGGACTGGCGTCATTGCGGGTCACTTTTTTTGCGCGGCGCGGACTCGTTGCGCCAGGGCCCGGGCTTGCTCCGCCGCTACTTCCTCAGGTGTCTTGTCCCTGAACAGCAGCCAGAGCAGGGCTCCGTTGATGAGGACCAGGGTGACCTCGATGTACAGGATCGGGGTCACCAGTTGTCGCTGGGAGTTGTCGCCAAACAGGAAATAGAAGCCTTCGAAGGTAGGCAGGACGGCTTTGGTGATCGCTGAAAAGAATTCGAATGGCGGAAACAGGAGTATTACGACCAAGTTGATCGCGACCAGTGCCAGCACGGCTCTTTGCTGACGGTTGCCGCCCGAACGCTGATGTTGTGGCAGAGGCGGCTTGCGCAGCAGGAGCAGGGCGATACAGGCATTGACCAGTATCACGATGATCTCAAGCGCGAGAAAGTTGGCATTGACGACGCGATTCTGATGAGAACCGAAGGCAAAGTAGAAGCCGCCGAAGGTGGGGATGTTGCCGCGTTGCAGCGAAATGTAATCGAAGGGCGGAAACGCCAGAATCAGTACAAGGTTGGCGACGGCAACCGCCAGTGCTATTCGTTGTGCATTATTCATGGTGCTTCCGCGACGAGTTCGAACGGCCCTCTCCTTCGTGCGTGACAAACAAACGTAGACTAGTCGAGAACATATCCGGGCGCAATGTCAGTGGAGCGCAGGCGATCACGTATAGACTTCAGCCTGTTGAATGGAGGAGAGACAGAAGCATGAAGAAGATTCTCTGGTTTTTGCTCGGCTGTAGCGCCGCGTTCCCGGTTTTGGCCCAGGACATCAGTTTGCGCCATGATCTTGATGGCAAGGCGCTGGATACTTTGGCGACGCTGGTGTTGCGCTTCAACGACGAACTGAAGGGCAAGGGCAGAGTGGTGCTGCAGGACTCCCGCGGGCTGGAAAACCGCCAGGCACTGCCAAACCTCGCCTTGCTCGATCCCGACGACAGCATGGAGTTCTTTGGCACCCGGCCGCGCTTCCGCCCTCTGCACGAGGTGATGCGCGAAGCCGGACAGAAGTTCGACGCCGCCCAGTTTTATCCTCAGGTCGCCGATGCGGTGGACGATGCCAGCGGGCGCATTCAGGCGCTGCCGATGGCGCTTTCCCTGCCGGTGCTATTCACCAACCGGGCTGCCCTGCGCAAGGCCGGGCTTGATCCGGATAAACCGGCGAAGACCTGGTGGGATTTGCAGAAGGTGGCGGGCGAGATCTATGACCATGGCGGCAAATGTCCCCTGACCACCACCCGGTTTGCCTGGATTCATTCCGAGAATGTATCGACGCAGGCCGGTGAGGCAATGGTGGCCCGGGTCGGCAGCGCGGATAAGGTCCTGGCCAACTCGATGGTCAATGTCAAGCACCTGGCGCTGCTCGCCAGTTGGCAGAAGAGCCGCTACTTTCACTACTCGGGACCGGGCCGGGAAGGCAACCGGCGCTTTCTCAGCGGCGAGTGCGCGATGCTGACCGGCGAATCATCGCTGTATGCCGAAGCCAAACGCGCCGGAATCGATGTCGGCATGGCTCCCTTGCCTTACTACGACGATGTGTATGCACCCAAACCAGCCGACGTTCTGCCTGATGGCGCCGGGCTCTGGGTGCTGGCCGGGCACAAGAAGGACGAGGACAAGCTGGCGGCACGTTTCATGACGTTTATGCTGCGACCCGAAGTGCAGAAGGAGTGGGTGCACGCTACAAGCTACTTGCCGATGACGCCGGGGGCGGTGGCGGCACTGCGCGACTCGGACATTCCCCGGAACTTGCTGGACGCGGCGGAAAAGCGTCTTTCGGTTTCGCACAAGGGCAGCACGCGGGCCAGGCACGGACCGGTTCGCGACCGCCTGCACGAATTTCTTGGCGAAGAAGTGGCCTTTGTCTGGACCAGCGGTCGGGCCGCGAAAGAGGCGCTCGACAACGCCGTGCGCCGGGTCAATGAGGCCATCGCTCCCACAGTTCTACCGGCCAAGGCGGTGACCACTTCCCACAAGCGATGATCTACCCGCGCATCATCGCGCATCGCTGCGGCGGCGCGCTGACGCCGGAAAACACCCTGGCCGGACTGCGCCTCGCGGCACGCCTGGGTTGTCGTGGGGTCGAGTTCGACGCCATGCTCGCCGCCGATGGCGTACCGGTCCTGATTCATGACGAGACGCTGGAGCGCACCACCGCGGGACGCGGCGCGGTAGCGGACATGAGTTCCGCCCAACTTGCCCGGCTCGATGCCGGTGGCCGGCACCATCCGGCATTCGCCGTCGAGCCAGTGCCGACTCTTGATGAGGCCTTGCAGCTTTGCGCCGCGCTTGGCTTGTGGGCCAATGTCGAAATCAAACCGTCTGCCGGACGGGAAGCCGAGACCGGACGCGTCGTGGCCCGCCATGCCGCCGCGGCGACGGGAAAGCTGCTGTTGTCGTCGTTTTCGTCCGCCGCCCTATGCGCCGCCGCCGCTGAAGCCGCGCAACTGCCGCGCGCGATACTGGTCGAGGCGATTCCGCCGGATTGGCGCGAGCGCGTTGCCGCGGCCGGGGCGCTGGCCGTGCATTCGGCGGCGCGCGCGCTGACTGCCGAGGCGCTGGCGGCGGTGCGCGCTGCCGGCTTGCCGCTGGCTTGTTACACGGTCAATCGCCGTGACGATGCCGCGCGCCTGTTTGCCATGGGCGTCAGTGCCGTGTTCACGGACCGGCCCGATCTCTGGCCGGCAGCGGAGATGTAGGCCTGCCGCGCTGTACCGCGGCGCGCCCGGCCGCGGACGGCATCCCCCTGTGGGACGCGTCCTGTTCGCGTAAAATTAGCTTTTTGCATCAAAGGCTGCGCCCCCGCCATGAAAAGCTCCGAAATCCGCCAGCAGTTCCTCGATTTTTTCGCGTCGAAAGGCCACCAGATAGTGGCCTCCAGTTCGCTGGTGCCGCACGAGGATCCGACCCTGCTGTTCACCAACGCCGGGATGAACCAGTTCAAGGACGTCTTCCTCGGCTTCGACAAGCGCAGCTACAAGCGCGCCACGAGTTCGCAGAAATGCGTGCGCGCCGGCGGCAAGCACAATGACCTGGAGAACGTCGGCTACACGGCGCGACATCACACTTTTTTCGAGATGCTGGGCAACTTCAGCTTCGGCGATTACTTCAAGCGCGATGCGATCAAGTACGCCTGGGAACTGCTGACCGAGGTCTTCAAGCTGCCGCAGGACAAGCTCTGGGTCACGGTGTATGCCGAGGACGACGAGGCCTACGAGATCTGGACCAAAGAAATCGGCATGCCGCCCGGGCGCGTGATCCGCATCGGCGACAACAAGGGCGCGCGCTACGCTTCGGACAACTTCTGGATGATGGGCGAGACGGGCCCCTGCGGCCCCTGCACCGAAATCTTCTACGACCATGGCGAGCATATCTGGGGCGGTCCCCCGGGCAGCGAAGATGAGGACGGCGACCGCTACATCGAAATCTGGAACAACGTGTTCATGCAGTTCAACCGCGACGAGGCCGGCGTCATGCATGCGCTGCCGAAGCCCTCGGTCGACACCGGGATGGGCCTCGAGCGCATTTCGGCGGTGCTGCAGCACGTGCACGCGAATTACGAAATCGACCTGTTCCGGGCGCTGATCGCCGCCGCCGCGCGCGAGACCTCGGATGCCGACATGGAGAGCCCGAGTCTCAAGGTGCTGGCCGACCACATCCGCGCCTGTTCCTTCCTCATTGCCGATGGCGTGATTCCCGGCAACGAAGGGCGCGGCTACGTCCTGCGCCGCATCATCCGCCGCGCCATCCGGCACGGCTGGAAGCTCGGCGCACGCAGCGCCTTCTTTCACAAGATGGTGCCCGACCTGGTGGCCGAAATGGGCGCCGCCTACCCCGAACTGGTCAGCGAAAAGACGCGCGTGATGGAGGTGCTGAAGCAGGAGGAGGACCGCTTCTTCGCCACCATCGAGCACGGCATGGCGATTCTCGAAGCCGAACTGGAGCTGATGGAGAAGACCGGCGTCAGCGTCTTCAACGGCGAGACCGCGTTCAAGCTGCACGACACCTACGGCTTTCCGCTGGACCTGACCGCCGACATCTGCCGCGAGCGGCAGATGCACGTCGACAGCGTTGCCTTCGACGCTGCCATGACGCGGCAGAAGGAACAGGCGCGCGCCGCCGGCAAGTTCAGGATGGCGGCCAATCTCGAGTACGAAGGCCCGGCCACCACCTTCCACGGCTACGAGTCGCTCGAAGCCCGCGGCAACATTCTGGCCCTGTACAAGGACGGCACCGCGGTCAATGAACTGATCGAGGGCGAACTCGGCGTGGTGGTGCTCGACGACACGCCCTTCTATGCCGAATCCGGTGGTCAGGTCGGCGACATCGGCGAACTGCGCTCGGCGCATGGCATTTTTGCCGTCGAAGACACGCAGAAGATCCAGGCCAGCGTCTTCGGTCATCACGGCGTGGTGCGCACCGGCACCCTCAAAGTCGGCAATGGCGTGACGGCGAAGGTGGACACCCTGGCGCGTGCGCGCACCGTCCGCCACCATTCGGCGACGCACCTGATGCACAAGGCGCTGCGCGAAGTCCTCGGCCCGCACGTGCAGCAGAAGGGTTCGCAGGTCGACCCCGACAAGACGCGCTTCGACTTCGCCCACACCAAGCCGGTGACCGTCGACGAAATCGTGCGCATCGAACGCATCGTCAATGGCGAAATCACCGCCAACGCGGCGGCCCGCTCGCGCGTGATGCCGATCGACGAGGCGCAAAAGACCGGCGCCATGATGCTGTTCGGCGAGAAGTACGGCGATGAAGTACGCGTGATCGACATCGGTTCCTCCTGCGAGTTGTGCGGCGGCACGCATGTCGGCCGCACCGGCGACATCGGCCTGTTCAAGATCGTCATGGAGGCCGGCGTCGCGGCCGGCGTACGGCGCATCGAAGCGGTCTGCGGCGATATCGCCGTGGTCAGCGTGCAGCAGCAGCAGGCGCAACTCGATGCGGTGGCCGCCGAGGTCAGGGCGCAGCCTGCGGAAGCCGCCGCGCGCGTGGCGCAGATCCTGGACAACGTGAAGACGCTGGAAAAGGAACTGGCACGCCTGAAGTCGAAGCTCGCCGCGGCGCAGGGCGACGACCTGGTCGGTCAGGCGACGGACGTCAAGGGCATCAAGGTTCTCGCCGCCAACCTGGAAGGCGCCGATGCCACGGCGCTGCGCGAGACCCTGGACAAGCTCAGGGACAAACTCAAGAGCGCCGCCATCGTGCTGGCCAGCAGCCATGAGGGCAAGGTCAGCCTGATCGCCGGCGTCACGGCGGATCTGACGGGCAAGCTCAAGGCCGGCGAACTGGTCAACTTCGTCGCGCAGCAGGTGGGTGGCAAGGGCGGCGGCCGGCCGGACATGGCGCAAGCCGGTGGCACCGATCCGGCGGCAGTGCCGGCCGCTTTGGCCTCGGTCAAGGCCTGGGTCGAACAACGCGCCTGAGGGTTGTCGGACGCGCCTTAACGCGTCGTCAGAAGTCGGTGCGGATGCCCGGCCAGATGGCGGCCAGCGCCGCCTTGAATTCGTTCTGGATGCGCACTAGCCCGGCCTGGGTGTCGGCCTCGAAGCGCAGCACGACGACCGGCGTGGTATTCGAGGCGCGCGCCAGGCCGAAGCCGTCGGCATATTCGGCGCGCACGCCGTCGATCGTGATCAGTTCGCGCGCACCGGGCAGCAGCCTGCGGCCGTCCTGCCGCAGCTTCGCCACCAGCGCATGGGGCTCGCCTTCATTCATCTTGATGTTGAGTTCCGGCGTCGAGATGGCGTTGGGCAGGTGCTTCAGCGGCCAGTTGGCGTCATCCCAGCGCGAAACGATTTCGAGCAGGCGGGCGCCGGTGTAGAGCGCATCGTCGAAGCCGTACCAGCGCTCCTTGAAGAACATGTGGCCGCTCATCTCGCCGGCCAGCGGTGCGCCGGTTTGCTTCAGCTTGGTCTTGATCAGCGCATGGCCGGTGTTCCACATCAGCGGCCGGCCACCCTGATGGCGAATCGATTCCGCCACCCAGCGTGAACACTTGACGTCATAAATGATTTCGGCGCCGGGATTGCGGGTCAGCACGTCGGCGGCGAACAGCATCAGCTGGCGGTCGGGAAAAATGATTTCGCCATCCCTGGTGACGACGCCGAGGCGGTCGCCGTCGCCGTCGAAGGCCAGCCCCAGTTCGGCATCCTTCTCGCGCACGACGCGTTGCAGGTCGAGCAGGTTTTCCGGCTTGGACGGATCCGGGTGGTGATTGGGGAAATTGCCATCGACCTCGCAAAACAGTTCGGTCACCGTGCAGCCCATGCGGCGGAACAGGTCCGGCGCCACGCTGCCGGCCACGCCGTTGCCGCAATCGATGACGATCTTCATCGGGCGCGACAGTTTGACGTCGCCGACGATGCGCTCGAGATAGGCCTGGCGCACGCTGGCATGGCGCACCATGCCGCGACCGGCGCGATAGTTATGCGAAGCGGTATTCCCTGGCGGGACGGCGCTGGCCGCATATTTCTCTATTCGGCGCCGCAGGTCCTGGATCATCTCGCCGTACAGCGTCTGGCCCGCCAGCACCATCTTCAGTCCGTTGTATTCGGGCGGATTGTGGCTGCCGGTGACCGAGACGCAGCTGTCGGTCCCCAATTCATGCGCGGCGAAGTAGGTCATCGGGGTCGGCACCCGGCCGATGTCGATGACATTGACTCCGGCCTGCGTGATGCCGTTGGCCAGCGCGCGGGCAAGCGCGGGACCGGAGAGGCGTCCGTCGCGGCCGATGACAATCGACTTGACGCCGCGGACGACGGCTTCGCTGCCGAGTGCCAGTCCGATCTGCCGTACGGTCTCTGCCGTCAGCGTGGTGCGCACGATGCCGCGAATGTCGTAAGCCTTGAAGATCTCGGGAGCTGGAATATGCATACGGGTTGTTTGGCAAAGGTTGATGCGAGGATTATCGCATGCGAGCGGAGGCCGGCAGATGGGCGTCGAAGTGCTGGAGCAGACGTTGCGGCAGCCAGTCGATGCGGCCGGGCAGGGCGCCATGGACAAAGCCGACATGGCCGCCGTGACCATGGACTTCCAGCGTCACCGTGTCTGGCAAGTGCTCGCAGCGCGGCAAGGCGGCCGCCGGCAGGAACGGATCGTTCGCCGCGTGCAGCAGCAGCGTTGGCGCTTGCACGCTAGCCAGCAACGGCCCGGCGCTGCTTCTCGCGTAATAGTCGTCGGCGCCGAGAAAGCCGTGCAAAGGCGCGGTGACGGCATCGTCGAAATCGCGCAGGGTGCGCGCCGCCTGCGCGCGGCGAAT
Organism: Sulfuritalea sp.; assembly: GCA_023229685.1. Classification (GTDB taxonomy): domain Bacteria; phylum Pseudomonadota; class Gammaproteobacteria; order Burkholderiales; family Rhodocyclaceae; genus Sulfuritalea. The sequence continues at coordinate 118,510 of JALNYT010000003.1, read as the reverse complement.
GTCGATGCGACCGGGGAAGCGGTTCTCCTTGGCCAGTGCCGCAGGAATCAGCGTACGCAGGAAATGCCGCGCATAAACCAGATTGAAGCCGGATGACAGCGCGGCGTTGGCTGCTGCCAGATCCAGCGGCGCGCTCACCGCCGCCGCCGCAGCGATTACGCCGGAGGCGAGGCCGCCCTGCTCGGCCAGCCATTTCAGGAGGGCGTTGCCGCCGAGCGAAACGCCGGCGACGAACAGCGCCGGGTAGCCGTGGGTTTGCAGCCGACGCAAAATCCAGTCGATCTCGTGCGAGTCGCCCGAGTGATAGGCGCGCGGCAGGCGGTTCGGCTCGCCCGAGCAGCCGCGGAAATGCACCACCACGCCATGCCAGCCACGGCGCGCCACGGCATGCATCAGGCGCCGTGCGTAGTGGCTGCGTGAGCTGCCTTCGAGGCCGTGGAACAGCACCACGCACGGCGCGCCGGGCTGGCCGGCGATCCAGTCGAGATCGATGAAGTCCTGGTCTGGCGTGTCCCAGCGCTCGCGCCGGTAGCTCGGCAGCGGCCCCTTGATCAGCAACGGCCAGATGGTCTGCGCATGGCCGCCGGGCAGCCATGGCGGAGCGAGATAATGCGGCCCGGTCACGCTGCTTTCAATGCAGGATGCGTGGCGCCTCGCCGACGCTGTTGGGCGGTACCGGCGAGGCGTGGTGGGCGACCATGCGCCAGCCGAGGACCCCGCGCACGTAGACGTTGGTGGCGGCCACCGGAGCGCTCAAGTTTTCGGCGTCGACGGTGGCGATGTGTTCCAGCACGGTGCTGATCATGGCGAAGGGTGTCGTTACCGCCGTCTGCTGCGACAGGCGCACCGTGAGTTTCCTGCCGTTGGCGAAGACACGCTGCCAGGCTTCGCGAATCATCGCGTAACCGACCAGGCGCGGGCCGCCGGGCTGCACGCAGACCACTTCTTCGTCTTCGGCCCAGACGGCCATCATGGCCTCGATGTCGGAGCGTTCGAGCGCCTCGTAGAAGGCGGCTTCGACGTCTTGCGGGCTGGCGAAGATCTTCTGGCTGGGCACGGTCAGACGGATGGGGCAAGTTGAGTGGTGATGATAGCCGCCACCTGTTGCGGGCTGATTCCGTTCATGCAGTCGAAATGCCCGAGCGGGCATTCGCGCTTGAAGCAGGGGCTGCACGGCAGGTTTCGCGAAACGATCTGCGCCTGCGCTGACAGCGGCGGCGTATAGGCCGGTGAAGACGAACCGTAGAGCGCCACCAGGGGTCGCTCCAGCGCCGCCGCGACGTGCATCAGGCCGGAGTCGTTGCTCACCACGCAACGCGCGGAGGCGATCAGGTCGATGACCTGCTCCAGCGTGCTGCGACCGCACAGATTGAGCGCCGCACCTGCTGCCGCAGCGGATATTTCTTCGCCGATGGCTAGATCCTTGGCCGAGCCGACCAGCCAGACCGGGTTCTGCGGCGTTGCGACGAGTCGCGCCAGCGCCGCGAAGTGCCGCGCCGGCCAACGCTTGGCGGGGCCGTATTCAGCGCCCGGACAGAAGATCACCGGTGTCGCGTCAAGAGGCAGATTCAGGGCCAGGCGCGCGGCCTGTTGCTGCTCGATCGTGGAACTCAGCCGCGGCGGCGGCAAGCTGGCGGGCAGCGGTCCGGCCAGCGCGGCGTAGCGTTGCACCAGTTGCGGATGTGCGGCGACGTCGAGCCGATGGCGTTCGTTCAGCAGCAGGTAGCGGCTTTCGCCCTGATAGCCGACGCGCCGTGGAATGCCGGCGAAGAAGGGAACCAGCGCCGACTTCCACGAGTTAGGCAGGACATAGGCAGTCGAATAGTCGGCGCTGGCGAGACGGCGACCGAGGGCGCGTCGCGCGCCGAAACTGAACTCGCCATGGCGGAAGGGATTGACGATCACCGCATCGACCTCGGCCATGCGCGCCAGCAGCGGCGCCGACCAGTCCGCTGCCAGCACTTCGATGCGCGCGGCCGGATGCTTGCGTTTGAGCAGTGCGAGGAAAGGCTGGGCGAGAATCGTGTCGCCGATCCAGGACGGAGCGACGACAAGGATTTTTTCAGCCACAGAGGACACAGAGATCACAGAGAGAACCGATGGGTGCTTTTCTCTGTGCCCTCTGTGAACTCTGCGGCCAAATGGGTTCTCAGTGGTGCCCCTTGGGGCGCTCGCCGGTAAAGCGATACACCGTGCCGCAGTAGGGGCAGGCGGCTTCGCCGGTGGCGCTCTTCAGCACGTCGATGAAGACCCGCGGATGGCGCGCCCACAAAGGCGCATCGGGGCGCGGGCAGGCCAGCGGCAGGTCGTGGGCGGTAACGGTGACTTGGCGCTGCGATTCGTCGAGAGTGGACATGATTTACCTCAAGTGCTTTGGACAAGACTGAGCCAGTCGGCGTGGGCCGGTACTTTGCCATTGACCAGGTCGAAGAACAGGCTCTGGAGCTTGGCGGTGACCGGGCCGCGACTGCCGCCGCCGATGGTGCGATTGTCGAGCTCGCGGATCGGCGTGACCTCGGCCGCCGTGCCGGTGAAGAAGGCCTCGTCGGCAATGTAGATGTCGTCGCGCGTGAGACGCTTGGCGACTACCTTGTAGCCGAGTTCCGCGGCCAGCGTGATGACCGTGCTGCGGGTGATGCCCATCAGCGCCGAAGCGATTTCGGGTTCGTAGATCACGCCGTCCTTGACCATGAACAGATTTTCGCCCGCGCCTTCGGCGACGAAGCCATCGACGTCGAGCAGCATGGCCTCGTCATAGCCGTCTTCAGTGGCTTCCATATTGGCCAGGATCGAGTTGGGATAGGTGCCGGCAAATTTGGCGCGCGCCATGTTGACGTTCACGTGGTGCCGCGAGTAGCTCGAAGTCTTGACGCGGATGCCTTTTTCCAGGCCTTCTTCGCCGAGATAAGCGCCCCAGGGCCATGCCGCGATGGCGACATGGGTGACCGCACCGCGCGGGCTGACGCCCATCTTCTCCGAACCGTAGAAGGCGATCGGCCGCAGGTAGCAGGATTCGAGCTGGTTGGCGCGCACCACTTCCTTGTGCGCTTCCATCAGCGTCGCCTTGTCGTAAGGCATCGGCATGCGATAGATGTGCGCCGAGGCGAACAGCCGGTCGGTGTGCTCCTTGAGGCGGAAAATCGCCGTGCCGGAAACGGTCTTGTAGGCGCGCAGGCCCTCGAACACCGCGAGGCCGTAGTGCAGCGAGTGCGTCAGTACATGGGTGGTGGCATCGCGCCAGGGTACGAGCTTGCCGTCGTACCAGATAAAGCCGTCACGGTCGGCCATGGACATGGTGGGTCTCCAGCTTGCGTTGTTGAAGCCCTGATTTTAGCAGGGGCGCTAAAATGCGCCGATGAATCGTATCTGGAAGCCCAATGTCACCGTCGCCGCGCTGGTTGAACGCGACGGACGATTTCTGCTGGTCGAAGAGGAAACCGACGGCGGCTTGCGCTTCAATCAGCCCGCCGGCCATCTCGATGAAGGCGAGTCATTGGTCGCTGCCTGTGCGCGCGAAACCCTGGAAGAGACTGCCTGGGGATTTACGCCGACGGCGCTGGTCGGCATCTATCAGTGGCTGCGGCCGCAGGGCGACATCACCTATCTGCGTTTTGCATTTTCCGGCGAACTGGGCGCGCACGAGGAAGGCCGCGTGCTCGATGACGGCATCCTGCGCGCGGTCTGGATGACGCCCGACGAGATTCGCGCCAACGCGGATCGGCATCGCAGCCCGCTGGTGTGGCAGTGCGTGAGCGACTACCTCGCCGGCCGGCGTTTTCCGCTCGAACTGGTCAGGCACTACGACTGATGGGCTCCAAGGGAAAGATTATCGTCGGCCTCTCCGGTGGCGTCGATTCTTCGGTGGCAGCGCTGCTGCTCAAGCGCGAAGGTTACGAGGTGATCGGCCTGTTCATGAAGAACTGGGAGGGCGACGATACCGACGAATACTGTTCCTCGAGCGAGGATCTGGTCGCCGCCGCTGCGGCTGCGGATACGATCGGCATCGAATTCGAGGCGGTCAACTTTGCCGCCGAGTACCGCGAGCGTGTGTTTGCCGATTTCCTGCGCGAGTATCAGGCCGGCCGCACGCCTAACCCCGACGTGCTGTGCAATTCGGAAATCAAGTTCAAGGCCTTTCTCGACCATGCGCTGGCGCTCGGCGCCGACAAGATCGCCACCGGACACTATGCGCAGGTGCGGGAGTTTCTCGGCGCGTGGCAGTTGCTCAAGGCCGAAGACGGCACTAAGGATCAGAGCTATTTCCTGCACCGGCTGAATCAGGCGCAACTGGCGAAGACGCTGTTTCCCGTCGGCCACCTGTACAAACGCGATGTGCGGCGCATCGCCGAGGAGGCCGGCCTGCCGAATCATGCGCGCAAGGACTCGACCGGAATATGCTTCATCGGCGAACGACCCTTCCGTGAATTCCTCGCGCGCTACCTGCCGAAGCAGCCGGGGGAGATTCGGGTGCTCGGCACGGATCGCGTGGTCGGCCATCACGAGGGCATGATGTACTACACCCTCGGCCAGCGCGAGGGCCTGGGCATCGGCGGCGTCAAGGGCGCCCCGGAGGAGCCCTGGTTCGTCGCCGCCAAGGACATGGAAAAGAACATCCTCTGGGTCGTGCAGGGCCACGAACATCCGGCCTTGCTCTCAGGCAGCGTGATGGCCAACGATCTGTCGTGGGTCTCCGGAAATGCACCGCACACGCATTGGGTATATGCGGCGAAAACGCGCTACCGCCAGCCGGACGCCGCGTGCGAGGTGGAGCGCATTTCCGGCGGGGAGTGCGAGGTCGTTTTTGCTGCGCCGCAATGGGCAGTGACCCCGGGACAATCGCTGGTGCTCTACGAATCGAGGGTCTGTCTGGGTGGCGGCATCATTGCAACACATCAGGCGTCAGGCGCATAAAACTGTGCATAAAGTCCTTGCATCTGCCGGGGGGGGCAGGTTTAGAATCTTTTTTGGGCGGGATGCCCTCAAAATTACCGGAGGAATTTAAAGCATGAATAAAGCTGAACTGATTGAAATCGCCGCCAAGGAAGCCGACATAAGCAAGGCTGCCGCCGGCAAGGCGCTTGATGGGATCATGGCTGCAGTAGTGAAGGCCGTATCCAAGGGGGATAGCGTTACCTTGGTGGGTTTCGGCACGTTCAAGTCGGCCAAGCGCGCTGCGCGTACCGGCAAGAACCCCAAGACCGGCGCGACGATCAAGATTCCCGCCACCACCGTGCCGAAGTTCAGCGCGGGTACGGGTTTCAAGCTCGCCGTTTCCGGCAAGAAGGCCAAGAAGTAAGAACAATCTTCTTTCCTCTGAAAGGGCCCGCTTGCGGGTCCTTTGTTTTTTGGGCTGCGGATTTATCGGTTCGGGGTCAAGCAAATTAAGTGTTGCGCGGGATATGATCCCTGCTGAAATGGACTCTTGAGAGGCTCACCATGATTACGACACAACATAAGGGGCAACTGGTCGAATTCGCCGTGTTCGGCGAATTCACTCTGGCCGACTTCAAGGAATTCGAAGACCTGGTCCTGCACGAGATCAAGTTTTCCGGCCCGCTGAATTTGCTGGTCGACCTGCGCGACATGGCCGACTTCACGGTGGACGTAGCCTGGGAAGAGATCCGGTTTTCCAAGCAGCACGCCGGCGACTTCAAGCGCATCGCCGTGATCACCGACAGCCAGTGGGTGGCCTGGAGCGCGTGGTTGGAGCAGCTGTTCGTCACCGCCGACGTCACGGTGTTTGCCGACGAGGCCGACGCCCGCAGCTGGCTGGCCGAATGAGCGAACTGGTGACAAGTTCGCCGGCAGATGCGCTGGTCAGTGTCGAGGAGCTTGCCGCTCATCCGGAGTGGCGCGTTTTCGACTGCCGGCATGACCTGAAGAATACCGAATACGGGCGCCAGGCCTATGCCCGCGGCCACATTCCCGGTGCGCTGTTCCTGCATCTCGATGACGATCTCTCGGGCGCCAAGACCGGTCGCAATGGCCGTCATCCGCTGCCCGCGGTCGCTGATTTTGCGCAGCGCATGTCCGCCTGCGGCGTCGATGCAGCGACCCGGGTCGTTGCCTACGACAATGAAGGCGGAATATTTGCGTCACGCCTGTGGTGGATGCTGCGCTGGCTGGGGCATGACCGGGTGGCGGTGCTCGACGGCGGCCTGGCCGGCTGGAAGCGCAGCAAACGGGCTCTGGAAGAGTCGGTGCCGCTGGTGGAGCCACGCCAGTTCACGCCACACCCGCAGGATATGGCGGTGGATCTCGATCAGGTTCTGGCGGATCTCGGCACGGAGTGGATGCTGATCCTCGATGCGCGCAGCCCGCAACGATTTCGCGGCGAAAACGAGACGCTCGATCCGGTGGGCGGCCATATTCCCGGCGCGGTCAACCGGTTCTACGCCGACAACCTTGATGACGCGGAGTGCTTCTTCAAGCCGGCGGAAGAACTGCGCCGCGAATTTGAGAAACTGCTCGACGGCCGGCCGCCAGCGCAGGTGGTACAACAGTGTGGTTCCGGCGTGACTGCCTGCCACAATCTGCTGGCGATGGAACTGGCCGGCTTGTCCGGGTCGAAGCTCTATCCGGGCTCATGGAGCGAGTGGTGCGCCGATCCCTCGCGTCCGGTGGCGACCGGCTAGGGATCGACACCCTGCCGTCGCAGTGCCCATGCCACATGCTCGCGCACCAGCGCCGACGGGTGATCGGCGCGTGAGCGCAGGGCGCTGATCACTTCGGCGCCAGGCGGCGCATTGCCCAGTGCCACGGCGATGTTGCGCAGCCAGCGCTCGAAGCCGATACGACGGATCGGCGAACCGGCAAGTCGTTCGTTGAAATCGCTTTCTTCCCAGGCGAAGAGTTCGACGAGTGTTGCCTGGTCGAGGCCGTGGCGCGGCGTGAAGTCGTTCTCGCGCGTCAGGGGCGCGAAACGATTCCACGGACAGGCCAATTGGCAGTCGTCGCAGCCGTAGATGCGGTTGCCGAGCAGCGACCGCAGCGGCTCGGGGATGCTGCCCTTGAGCTCGATGCTGAGGTAGGAGACGCAGAGTCGCGCATCGAGGCGATAGGGCGCGACGATGGCCTGGGTCGGGCAGGCTTCGATGCAGGCGGTGCAGCTGCCGCAGTGATCGGTCACCGGCGTATCGGGCGACAGCGCCAGGTCGGTGAGTATCTCGCCGAGAAAGAAATACGAGCCGGCCTCGCGCTCGAGCAGCAGCGTGTGCTTGCCGCGCCAGCCCAGCCCGCTGTTCTGCGCCAGGCCGACTTCCATCACCGGTGCCGAGTCGGTGAACACCCGGTAGGCGAAACTGCCGGTCTCATCGGTGATCCGGTCGGCGAGTTTCTGCAGGCGCGCGCGCAACAGCTTGTGATAGTCGCGGCCCAGAGCGTAGCGCGAGACGAAGGCGCGTTCGCCGTCGGCCAGTGCCTCCTGGGAGTCGGCGGCGGTGCTGCGGTAATTCATGCGCGCGGTGATGATGCTGCGCGTGCCCGGCAGCAGCAGCTCGGGCTGGGCACGCTTGTTTCCGGCGCCAGTTGCATACGCCGCCATATAATCCATTTCGCCGTGAAAACCTGCCGCCAGCCATGCGCCCAGGTTCTCTGCGGCACCGCTGACCTGGGCGGCGGAAAAGCCGACGGCATCAAAGCCGAGGTCCGTGCCCCAGCGTCGTATGTTCTCCTTCAGTTTCGCCGGATCTTCATCATTGCCATGCATGCCGACCATCTTACTTTAGCCCTGCCCGGCGAGGCCGACACCCTGGCCCTGGGCGCCGCACTGGCCGCGTCAATCACCGGCCAACGGGCGGCGGGCTTGGTGATCTGGCTCGAGGGCGACCTCGGCGCCGGCAAGACCACGCTGGTGCGCGGGCTGTTGCGCGCGGCAGGCGACAGCGGGCCGGTCAAAAGCCCCACTTACACACTACTTGAAGTTCATGTGGTTTCTGGATTACACTTCTATCACTTTGATTTCTATAGATTCAATCAGGCGGAAGAATATCTCGATGCAGGGCTCGACGAATATTTTTCAGGAAGCGGAATTTGTCTGGTCGAATGGCCCGACAAGGCCGCCCCGTATCTGCCGGCCGCCGATATGCAAATCGAGTTGCGCGTTGCGCCGGGTGCGCCGGAGGACGGGCGCCTCGCCCGCATCACGGCCGCCAGCGCAAAGGGACGGACATGCCTCGCCGGCGTGATGTCCTCAAGTTTGCTGCGGCCAGCCTGACACTGCTGGTTTCAAGAGTCGGCGCTGGCGCCACGGCGGCCACCAGCATCCTCGCAGTGCGCGTCTGGCCCGCCCGCGACTACACGCGGGTGACGCTGGAGCACGATCAGGCGATCAGGTATTCGCATCTGCTGGTGAAGGATCCGGACCGGCTGGTGGTCGACCTCGAGGGGGTCGAGTTCAATTCGGTGCTGCAGACGCTGCCCTCGAAGATTCTCGACTCCGATCCCTACATCAAGCTGATCCGCGCCGGTCGCAACAAGCCCGGCGTGGTGCGCCTCGTGATCGAACTCAAGGGCGAGGTCAAACCGCAGGTGTTCTCGCTGCCGCCGGTGGGCGAATACGGCCATCGGCTGGTGCTCGACATTTATCCGGTGGAACCGGTCGATCCCCTGATGGCGCTGCTCGAAAAATCCGGCGAGGCGCCGCAGAAGGCGGAGCCTGCCCCCGGCAGCCAGGGCAAGCCCGCGGAAGCGCCGGCCGAGCGCGCCGCGCAAAAACCCGGTGAAAAGCCGGAAATCGCACGCCTGGTCACGATCGTGCTCGATCCCGGGCACGGCGGCGAAGACCCCGGCGCGATCGGGCGCGGCGGCAGCCATGAGAAGAACGTCACGCTCTCCGTGGCGCGGCGGCTGAAGGCAAAGATCGACGCCACGCCGAACATGCGCGCGGTGCTGACGCGCGACGGCGACTATTTCATTCCGCTGCAGCAGCGCGTGGCAAAGGCGCGGCGGGTGCAGGCGGACCTATTCCTCTCGGTGCATGCCGACGCCTTCGTCAAGACCACGGCGCGCGGCTCCAGCGTCTTTGTCCTGTCCGAAAACGGCGCCTCGAGCTCGGCGGCGCGCTGGCTGGCGAACAAGGAAAACTCCGCCGACCTGGTGGGCGGAGTCAATCTCGGCGTCAAGGATCCCTATCTCGCGCGCACCCTGCTCGACCTGTCGCAGACGGCGACCATCAACGACAGTCTCAAGCTGGGCAACAACGTGCTGGGCGAGTTGGGCCGTATCAATACCCTGCACAAGGGGCAGGTGGAACAGGCCGGATTTGCGGTGCTGAAGGCGCCGGACATCCCGTCGATCCTGATCGAGACCGCCTTCATCTCCAATCCCGAAGAAGAGGCGCGCCTCAACGACGAGGCCTATCAGGACCGCATGGCCGAAGCCATCCTCAAGGGCATCCGCCGCTACTTCGCGAGGAACCCGCCGCTGGCGAAGTCCAAGCTGGCGCGAGTCGATTGATACGGCAAACCGCACTTCCAGCCACAGAGGGCACAGAGTTCACAGAGGAAAAACAAGCAACTGCAATGGATGGGCGGCACACATCAGAGGTGAAGCGCAGAAGCGGTTGAATCCCGCTCTATCTCTGTGTTCTCTGTGCCCTCTGTGGCTAACTGAGGTTTCAAGGTTGATATAATCAGCGGCTTTCCCTGCAGCCTCAACCCCATGCTGGTTTTTCGCGGTGTTCCCGAACGGGCGACGACGTCTACGGTACTGACCATCGGCAATTTCGATGGCGTGCACCTCGGCCATCGTGCGCTGCTGGCTGAATTGACAGCCAAGGCGCGCGAGCTTGGCTTGCCGGCGACGGTGCTCACCTTCGAGCCGCATCCGCGCGAACTGTTTGCCCCGGAGCAGGCGCCGGCGCGTCTGGCCAGTCTGCGCGACAAGGTGGAACTGCTGGCGGATTGCGGCGTCGACCGGGTGCATGTCTGTCGCTTCAACCGCAAACTGGCGGCGCTCACCGCCGAGCAGTTCGTCGAACGCATCCTGGTGCAGGGCTTGTCGGTGCGACATCTGATCGTCGGCGACGACTTCCGCTTCGGCAAGGGCCGGGCCGGCGACTTCGCCCTGTTGCAACGGATGGGGCAGCAGCACCGCTTTGTGGTCGAGGCCATGCACACGGTGGATTTCGGCGGGCTCCGCGTATCCAGTTCCGCCGTGCGCCATGCACTTGCGAGCGGCAACATCGAGCACGCCGAGGAACTGCTGGGGCGCGCCTTTGTCATCGCCGGGCGGGTCATGGACGGCAAGAAGATCGGCCGCACGATCGGCTTTCCCACCGCCAATATCCAGGTCAAGCGCCAGCGCCTGCCCCTGTCCGGCGTATTCGCCGTCACGGTTTCGGGAGTCGCCGCGCAACCGCTGCCCGGCGCCGCGAACATCGGCGTGCGGCCCACCGTCGGCGCGGGCATGAAGCCGGTGCTGGAGGTTCATATTCTGGATTTCGACCGCGACATTTACGGCACCCACGTCGACGTGAATTTTCTGCACAAGCTGCGCGCCGAGGCCAAGTTCGATTCACTCGATGCGCTCAAGGCGCAGATCGCCCGTGACGTCGCGGCGGTGCGCGCCTTCTTCAACACACATTCAATTACTGGCACGACTCATGGCTGACTACCGCAAGACCCTCAACATGCCTGACACGCCCTTTCCGATGCGCGGCGATCTCGCCAAGCGCGAGCCGGGCTGGATCGCACAGTGGCAGCAGGAGAAGCTCTACCAGAAGATTCGCGCCACCGCCAAGGGTCGTCCGCGCTTCGTGCTGCACGACGGTCCGCCCTATGCCAATGGCGACATTCACATCGGCCACGCGGTGAACAAGATCCTCAAGGACATCATCGTCCGCGCCAAGACGCTGGCCGGTTTCGATGCGCCCTATGTGCCGGGCTGGGACTGCCACGGCCTGCCGATCGAACACCAGATCGAGAAGACCCACGGCAAGCATCTGCCCGCCGACCAGGCGCGAGAGCTGTGCCGCAGCTTCGCCGCCGAACAGGTGGAACGGCAGAAGAAGGACTTCATCCGCCTCGGCGTGCTGGGCGACTGGGACAATCCCTACCTGACCATGGCCTTCCGCAACGAGGCGGACGAAATCCGCGCGGTGGGCGAACTGTATGCCCGCGACTACCTGTTCAAGGGACTCAAGCCGGTGAATTGGTGCTTCGACTGCGGCTCGGCACTGGCCGAGGCCGAGGTCGAGTATCAGGACAAGAAGTCCCCGGCGATCGACGTCGCCTTCCGTCTCGATGCCGCCGAACGCGGTCGCGTTGCCCATGCCTTTGGCATCGACGCGCTGCCTGACGGCGACTGCTTCACGGTGATCTGGACCACCACACCGTGGACCATTCCCGCCAACCAGGCGCTCAACATGCATCCGGACTTCACCTACGAACTGGTGACGACGGCGCGCGGCTGCCTGATCCTGGCCGCCGAATTGCGCGCTGCGGCGCTGGAGCGCTACCAGCTGCAAGGCGAGGTGCTCGGCGCCTGCCAGGGGACGGCGCTGTCGCTGGTGAACTTCCTGCATCCGTTGTACGAACGCAAGTCACCCGTGTATTTGGGCGACTACGTCACGCTCGACACCGGTACCGGCATCGTTCACAGCGCGCCGGCCTACGGCCTGGAGGATTTCGAATCCTGCCGCAAGCACGGCATGCACAACGACGAGATCCTGACCCCGGTGCAGGGCGACGGCGTGTTCGCCGCCAGCCTGCCCTTCTTCGGCGGCATGAACGTGTGGAAGGCCAATGCGGCGATCATCGACAAGCTGGCCGAGGTCGGCAGCCTGTTCGCCAGCGACGTGATCGTGCATAGCTACATGCACTGCTGGCGCCACAAGACGCCGATCATCTACCGCGCCACGACGCAGTGGTTCGTGGGAATGAACCGTATCCCTGTCGAAGGCGGCACGTTGCGCGAAAAGGCGCTCGCCGCCGTCGACGCGACCAAGTTCTATCCCGACTGGGGCAAGGCGCGGCTGCACGCGATGATCGCCAACCGGCCCGACTGGTGCGTCTCGCGCCAGCGCAACTGGGGCGTGCCGATCCCCTTCTTCCTGCACAAGGAAACCGGCGAGCCGCATCCGCGCACGCTGGAACTGCTCGAAGCCGTGGCCAAGCGCATCGAGCAGGAGGGCATCGACGCCTGGTTCAAGCTCGACGCGGTGGAACTGCTCGGAGATGAAGCCGGCCAGTACGACAAGATGCGCGACACGCTCGATGTCTGGTTCGATTCCGGGACCACGCACCGCACCGTGCTGCGCGGCTCCCACGCCAGGGACCTTGACTATCCGGCCGACCTCTATCTCGAAGGGTCGGACCAGCATCGCGGCTGGTTTCATTCCAGCCTGCTCACCGGTGCCGCGATCGACGGCCGCGCGCCCTACAAGGCGCTGCTGACCCATGGCTTCGTGGTCGACGGCAAGGGCATGAAGATGTCCAAGTCGAAGGGCAACGTGGTCGCACCGCAGAAGATTTCCGACACGCTCGGCGCCGAAATCCTGCGTCTCTGGGTGGCCAGCACCGACTACTCGGGCGAACTGTCGATCGACGAGAAGACCATCCTGCCGCGCGTGGTCGAGGTCTATCGCCGCCTGCGCAACACGCTGCGTTTCCTGCTGGCCAACACGGCGGATTTCGATTCCGCGGCAAAGCTGCTGCCGCCTTCCGACTGGCTGGAAATCGACCGTTACGCCCTTGCCCTGACGCGGCAGTTGCAGACCCAGTGCACCGCCGACTACGACCGCTTCGAATTCCACAAGGTGGTGCAGGCGCTGATGAACTTCTGCTCCGAGGACCTCGGCGCCTTCTACCTCGACATCCTCAAGGACCGGCTCTATACGGCGGCGGAAAATTCCCGCGCCCGTCGCTCGGCGCAAAGCGCCCTGTGGCACATCCTGCAAACCGTGACGCGGCTGATGGCGCCGATCCTGTCCTTCACCGCCGAGGAAATCTGGACCACGCTCAAGCAGGGCGAAAGCGTCATGCTCGACACCTGGCACACGCTGCCGGAGCAGGCCGCAGAGTCGGCGCTGGTGGCACGGTGGCAGGCGATTCGCGCCGTGCGCGCCGAAGTCTCGCGGGTGCTGGAAGACGTGCGCGGCACCGGCGGCATCGGTTCCTCGCTGCAGGCCGAGGTCAGCCTCCGCGTCGGGGCCGAAGCGCACGAGTTGCTGGCGTCCTTGGGCGAGGACCTCAAGTTCGTCTTCATCTGCTCCAAGGTCAGTCTCGAAAAGGCAGGCGCTGGCGAGGCGGCAACCGGCGTGACAGCCACGCCCAGCGCCCATGTCAAATGCGCGCGCTGCTGGCACTGGCGCGAGGATGTCGGCCGGAACGCCGAACACCCCGAGCTGTGCGGACGCTGCAGCTCCAATTTGTTCGGTTCGGGTGAGGAGCGCGAGTTTGCCTAGTTCCGCCCAAACCCTCGGCCGCTGGCTGCTGCTGGCGGCGATCGTGCTGGTGCTCGATCAGGCCAGCAAGACATGGATACTGGCGAGCTTTCCCCACACGGAGCGGCAGAGCGTGACCTCCTTCTTCAACCTCGTCCTGGTCTTCAATCCCGGCGCGTCCTTCAGCTTTCTGGCCGACGCCGGCGGTTGGCAGAAGTGGTTCTTTGTCGTCCTGGCACTGGGCATTTCGCTCTGGCTGTTGAGCCTGCTGCGCAAGCATGCGCAGGAGCGCCTGCTGCCCGCGGCTCTGGCGCTGATCCTGGGCGGCGCGGTGGGCAATGTGATCGACCGCCTGCGCTTCGGCGCCGTGGTCGACTTTCTCGATTTTCATCTGGCGGGCTATCATTGGCCGGCCTTCAATGTCGCCGACTCGGCCATCACGGTCGGCGTGGCCTTGATGCTCTGGCATCAGTTCCGTCAGCCCAAGGAAGCTTCATGACCGAAACCGTACGCGCCGGCAATCTGATCACGCTGCACTACCGCGTCGCCACCGGCGACGACACCGAGCTGGTGAGCACCTTCGACTCGACCCCGGCGACCCTGCAACTCGGTACCGGCGAGTTGGCGCCGCCCCTCGAGCACTGTCTGATCGGCGTTGCCGTCGGCGAGCGCCATGTGTTCCTGCTCGAGGCCGACCAGGCTTTCGGCGCCCACAATCCGCAGTTGACGCAGCGCATGGCGCGCAGCGCCCTGCCGCCCAATGCCAGCCCCGAGTTGCACGGCCTGATCGAGTTCGCCGCACCCGGCGGCGACAAGTTCACCGGCATCGTGCGCGAACTCGACGAGGAAGCCGTGCTGGTCGATTTCAACCATCCGCTGGCCGGCAAGCCGGTGCGCTTCGAGGTCCAAATCATCGGAATACTGGAATGAAAATCCTGCTCGCCAATCCAAGAGGTTTCTGCGCCGGCGTCGAACGTGCGATCGCGATTGTCGAACGTGCGCTGGAAAAATTCGGCGCGCCGATCTATGTGCGGCACGAAGTGGTGCACAACCGCTACGTGGTCGATGGCCTCAAGGCCAAGGGCGCCGTGTTCGTCGAAGAGCTGGCCGAGGTGCCGGATGGCGCCACGGTGATCTTCAGCGCCCACGGCGTGCCGCAGGCGGTGCGCAAGGAGGCTGCCAAGCGGGGTCTCAGGGTGTTCGATGCCACCTGTCCGCTGGTAACCAAGGTGCATATGGAGGTGTCGCGCCTGCACAAGCAGGGCTACGAGATCGTCATGATCGGTCACAAGGGCCACCCCGAAGTCGAAGGCACCATGGGCCAGGCGACGGGCCGCATGTATCTGGTGGAAAACGTTGAGGATGTGGCGCAACTCAAAGTCGGCGCTGACGGCTCGCCGCCGCTGGCCTACGTCACGCAGACCACGCTCTCGGTGGACGACGCACGGATCATAGTCCACGCCTTGTCGGAGCGTTTCCCCGAGATCGTCGGGCCGCGCAAGGACGATATCTGCTACGCCACGCAGAATCGCCAGGACGCCGTCAAGGCGATGGCCGGCAAGGTCGATGTGGTGATCGTGGTCGGCTCGAAGAACAGCTCGAATTCCAACCGTCTGCGCGAAGTTGCGGCAATCGGCGGCGTACGGGCCTATCTGGTGGATGGGGCGGATCAGATCGAAGCACAGTGGCTGAGCGGCGACGCGCGGGTCGGCGTGACCGCCGGCGCTTCGGCACCCGAGGTCTTAGTCACCGGCGTCGTGGAACGCCTCAAGGCGCTAGGCGCCGGCCCGGTCGAATTGCTCGCGGGTGTCGCGGAAAACGTCAATTTTCCGCTGCCCAGGGAACTCACGTAGCCGGCGTGCCGGTGTTTTCGGCCTGCGCCAAAGCGCAGGCCATGCCGGCTCAGTCCGCCCCGTATGACCAGAACAGCCGGGTGCGCGTGCCCCGCAGATTGAGCACGCTGCGCGCACCGGCAATCGATGAAGCCGAGGTCAGCGAGGTACCGCCGCTGCCGATGATGAAGCGGTAGGGCGTGCCACCGATCGATACCACGCCGGCCGTCACCGTCGGCGGCAGGCCGCCGCCGGAAAATATCGTGGCGTAATCGGTGGCGGTGAAGGTTTGCACCCCGCCGCTGGTCGATTCATCGCGGTTGAGCGCGGGCATGCCGGTGAAGGGATCGACCGCATAACCCAGCGCCTGGCCCAGATTGGAACAGATGCCTGCGTCCGGGTTGGGCGCCACCGGGGTGTTGGTCGCAAAGTAGACCACCCCGGCCACCACTCGCGCCGCGTTCACCGACTTCTCCTCGTTGCGCGAACCGTTGCCGTCCGGATCGTTGCGCAAATAGACGTACCAGCCCTTATAACCCAAGGCGTTGGAAAGGTCGTAGGGCGTCAAAGTGCCGTCGCTGGCATTTATGCGTTGCAGATTGCCATCCAGGATCGGAGCGCCATTGACGGTCGCCTCGTCGGCGCCGGTTTGCACGGTATCGAGCACGCCATAGAAGCGATCCCTTATCTTGCCGATTGTGGAAGTCGGGTAGTAGGTATCGGTGTACAGGCTGCCGCAGGTCAAGCTGTTGGCGGTGCCGTCGGCCTTGAAATTGGGCAGCGGCTTTTCGCGATTGCCGCTGCCCACCATCACCATGACGTTGACCACGCCGTTGAAGGTGAAGGGCAGCACTTCCGGGGCAAACAGGAATTTTCTCGCATTGTCGCCGCCGTCGTGCTCGACGTCGCCGAGTTTGGCGACGCGATAGCGCTTCCAGTAAGTGCTGCTGGCGACGTTGGTGACAGTCTGGACCGTATCGAAGCGGAATATGTTGGCATTGGTGTCGCCGGCGTAGATGCGATCGGCGAAACCGTCGGCATTCAGGTCGAGCACATTCACGTCGGCGGCAAAGCTGTAGCCCATGGCGCCGCTGGGGGGCTGCAGGAACTGGATCAACTGCCCGGTTTCCGCCTCGACCACGAATACGCCGCGGCCCATGGTGGGCGAGACCGGGGAACCTGCCGGCTTGTCCTCCTGGGTGGCGTCGTAACCGGCGCCGAACACCAGCACCACGGGGTCGGTAATCACCGTCGCATCGGTCCGGGTGAAGCTGCCCTTGAGCTTGGTGATTATCGGTTCCGACCAGGTCTGCGCCAGTTCGGAGAACCCGGTGCTGGCATTGGTGATGCGCCACATGAACTTGGGCGTGTCGGGGTTGGTCACGTCCAGCGCATAGATCGCGCGTCCGCCGCGGCGCATGGTGGCAAACAGCCAGGTCTTGGTCGGCGCGGTGGTTGCTGTGCCGTCCGGGCTTTGATAAGCGGTCAGCGAACCATCCCAGAAGAAGGGGCGCCGGGTCGGCGTCGGCGTGATGCTGCAGGACAGGTTCGGGTAGCGCACCAGCTCGCTGTTGGTGTACAACCGCGCCAGCTTGCTGTAGGTCATGAACTCGCTGGGGATGAAGGCCCATTTTTCCTCGCCATCGACGCTCGCCGTGCCGCCATGGATGGCGCGCAGGAAACCGTCGTTGGCGCCGTAGAAGCCGACGATGCCGATCGTGCTGCCGTAGTTGACCACCACCGGCCGGGCGTGCAGCACGTCGCCGTGGATGCTGGCGCGGACATTGGCCAGCGAGGCGTTGAGGTCCTCGTCCTCCCACAGGTCCTTGCCGCGCGTCCACAGGATCAGGTTGGTCGTATCCGGCCCGGCGATTCCCGTGCCGGTGGTTGCGGTGATCGTGCCCGTCGGCGGAGTGGTCGGGGTCAGGGTGATCGGGCCGAAAGTGAAGGTATTCGCGTCGGGTACGCCCGCCGTCAGCGGATGGAAGTTGCCGTTGTACTGGGTCTGGGCCGCGCCGGTGATGCTGATGGTGTCGGTCGTGGCGAAGCCATGGGGCGCGGGCACACCAAGAAGGGTGGTGACCGCCGTCGCTGTCGTGCTGCCCAAGGTGCGCGTGATGTTGACCGGGAACGCGGTGCCAACGGTTGTCGCGGTCATGCTGGCGCCGGCGTCCGGCGTCGTCGCATTGGCCGCTGCGGCCAGGGTGTAACAGTAAACACTGTTCTTGTTGGTAGCGCTGATGGTCAGGCTGGTGGTATTGGGGCAACTGGTGCCGGTGGCGCTGATCACGACGCCTGCAGCGCTGGTGTTATAGGCGGTCGGCACCGCACCCGACACCACCACGGTATTGCCGGTGACGAACTTGTTGCCCAAGTTGGCGGTGGCGAGGACCACGACGCAACCGGCGGTGCCGGCCGCAACGCAGGGACTGGTGGTATAGCTCACCGAGCTGTGCGTTGCCGACTGACCCAAGGCCACCGCACTGCCCGCGGTGGTCGCCGGAGAGGCCGGGTTGCCGCCGGGGATGGTTACGCTGAAGGCAAAGGTGGTCCCGGTCGGCGCCGGCGACGCCAGCACGGTCCACGGCCCATTGAGGAAGGCCTGCGCGGCGCCCGCGATCGTCGTCGAATTCCCGGCCGACAGGAGATGGAGTGACGTCGTGGACACCGTGGCGGTCACCGTGGTGCCTGCCGTGGTACCGGACAGGGTGATGCTGCTGACACCGGCGATGCCGCCGGGCCGCGTTGCGGTCGCGGTATCGGTGGTGGTCGGCAATTCGTTCAGGGTGTAGCTGAAATGCGTGGCATCGACATAAGTGATGGTCTTGGCGCCGTTGTAGGCGACCGGCGTCGCACCGGCGATGGTCACCGTTGCTCCATCCGTAAATCCGTGCGCCGCGGTCGAGGTGGCCGTCACCGTATTGCCGGAACGGGCCAGCGACACGGTCGCCGAGCCGGCCGGCGCCACCAGGGCCGTGGTCACCTCGGTGTTGGAGGTCGCTACGACATTGTTGGACAAGGTCTTTTGCGCCGTCGTCGCGCCGGCAGCGAGGCAGGTGCCGAGGCAGGTGTAGACATTGCGCCCGTCCGGGTTGGGCGCGGTCGGCGTCTGTGCCCAATTGGTGCGCAGGCGCTGCGCGGCGGCGCCGCGCTCGACTTCGGGTCCGTCCGGCGAGTCGCTCGAGCCGCCGGCCGCGCTGGGCGTTGCGGTCCAGAAGGTGGAAGGCGAGGTCCAGTAGCTCTTCGCCGAGAGATCGATGAAGCCGGTATTGCCTTCCTCGTCGATTGCCCGGTAGCCGTTCTTGTCGCCCATGTACAGCTTGAGCGGAATCTTGCCCGTGGCATCCGTGCCGCAGTCGGGCGCCGATACATCTTCGCCGACGCGTTCATCGTTCGCCGTGAAGGTTCCCGAAACCGAGGGCGTGGCGGTGAAGGTGCCGGTGAAGCTCGAGCTGCCGCCGCCGGTCCCCGTGCCAGTGATGGTCCCGGTCACCGTGCCGCTGCCCATGTCAGCGACCGGTGTGAACGTGGTCCCGGCGGAGGTGCTGAGCGTTGCCGCCAGGGTCGCCGTCGCCGTGCCGCTGACGGTGCCGCTCACCGTGCCGCTGACCGCGGTTGTGCCTCCGTTGGTCAGCGTACCGCTGAACGTACCCGTGACCGTGCCGGTGGCATCGCCGGTCAAAATGGCCGGTATCAGGCCGCTGACCAGGGGGCGCGTGTTGTCGATCAGCACCTTGTCGTTGCGGTCGGCGTCGCAGTAGCGGCCGAACTTGTATTCCTTGAGATTGCCGAACCAGCGCGGCCGGGCGCCCGCATCGGGGCGGAATACCCCGATGTAGACCTGATTCTCGTAAGTGCCTTGCGTATTGACGGAAATCGGCAGCGTGGCGGAGGCGAACACGCTATTGACGGCCTGGATTTCGGCAAAGATCAGCGCCATCGCATTCTTGATTTCCTGCTTGCTGGTGGACTTGAAGTACTTGCCGCCGCCGACCTTGGCCATGCTTTTCAGCAGCTTGGCTTGATCGCGATTCGCGTCGGTTTTCGGTGCAGTAGACCCGTCGCACGAATTCTTGCAGACGTCAATGGTGTAGGTCGCGATCTTGTTGACCAGCTTGGCCTTCGGGATGCTCGTGCTCTTCGGGTCATCCACCGTGGATTTGACGCCGTAGGTATACATGAGCCGAGTCCACTCGTCGGCAACTTTGGCGTTGTCGCCGCCGACAACGTCTTCGGCAAAGTCGGGGGTGAGGTTGCCGTCCGAGTCGGTCAATGGGACGCCGCCCAGTGTCGCCGCGTCGATCAAATCCTGTCTGGCACCGGCCAGGTTCGGATAACCGTTGCCGATGAAAATGATGAAGTTCTTGGCGCAACCGCCGGCGGCGGCGCCGGGCGGTATGTAAGTAGTCGAGCTTGCCGTTCCGTCGGCGAGGGAATTGCCAGGCAGGGCGCCGGCCGGCATTTTGGTGGTGTTGACCGTGCTGCCGGCGTAATCGCGCAGGTCAAGCTGGCTGCCACTGGGCAGATCGGTGGTGCCGAAACGGGCGAAGCCGTTGAAGTAGCGATAGGCCGTATTCAGCATGCTGTCATAGACGATGGATGAGGTGTTCACCTTGTCGTCGTTGTCGCCGTCGCCGCCGAAGTTGGCGACCATGGTGTTGAGCATGCTGCCGAAGGCGGTCTTGTTGGTGCCGCTCATCTCGCGGACGGCAAAACGCACATAGCCGCCGTTGGAACCCGCCGCCATCAGCAGCCCGACATTGATGTTGTCGCCGAGGGTGGAGACGATCTCGGACAGGGCTTCGAGTTCGGATACGCCTTGCTTGCCCTCCGGCCAGCCCTCCGCGGCGCGCGCCCAGTCGGCCATGTTGTCGAGCACGATCAGGACGTTGGCCTGGGAGCCGGTGGAGGCCTCGCCGCCTACGTAAAGATCGATATCGTCGGCGTGCAGTTGCGGCGAGAGGAAGGCGCCCGTCAACAGTGCGGCGCCCAGCAGCTTGCGAAATTTGGATTTCATGGTGTTTCTCCTGCCGTTTATCCCGGCGTATCAGGTGCCGGTGCAGCGATACGCTGCGTCGTTGGCGTAAACCGTCACGGCGCCGTTGTCCATGCGGATGCCGGTGCCCTGGGTAACCGAGACATTGGCGCCGAACCAGCCCGAGGTGGAGGTCGCCTGGATCTGCCAGATGGTGTCGGCACAGGCCGAATACGGGTTGGACAGGGTGTCCAGGCATTTCTTGTCATCGGCCAGGGCGATGTTCAGATCGATATTCTTGACCGGAACGGTTCTGACCAGGCACGGCCGCGGTACCACGACGGAATAGGTCTTGCCTCCCTCCGTCACGGTCAAGGTTTGTGCTGTTCCGGCAATGTTGTCGGTAAAGTTGCTCGACAGAATCAGATCGATCGTGCGTTGCGCCGTCGACATGGCTTCAGCGCGCGACTGGGCATTGGCCACGCTGCGCAGGTTGACGGTCGATAAGCGAATCGCCGAAACGGCCATCAGCGTCAATACCATCAGCATGATGAGGCTCAGGATCAGGACGACGCCGCGCTGGCGGACGGGCAGGTTGCTCATGGCACCTCCCTTCGGCCCGACATATTGACCAGCTTGATGGTGGAAGACGTCATGCGCCTGCGGAAGGCGTCGAGTGCGCCTGTGGGATACACCGTCTTGCTGCCCATCGTATAGGATTTGGTGTCGACCCAGCGGCTGGTGGTCTTCAGGTCCCGGGTCAGCAGGAACAGCTTGACCGCCATCACATCCTCCCAGCGATTTTCGGTACTGGCGTCGAGCCGCATCCCGGTCACCGCAGTGCCGGTCGCACCGGTCTGCCGCGGATCGTTGTTGGAGACCACCCAGGCGTCCACCGATCCGTCATCGGTGGTATCGATGCCATATTCCAGATGCATGTCCTCGACCCCGGGTGCGATGGTCCGCAGGTTCTGCAGGACTCTGAGCGTGGTGCCGCCGCTGCTGGGAATGGCCAGTTCGACCATTTTCAGCGTGGGTATGCCGTCACCGGTGGTCGCGGCGTCTCGGTCGAGGTCATTGACGCAGTCGTCGCACTGCGAAATATAGTAAATCCGCGTAATCAGCTTGCGCAGCGAGGCGTTTGTCCCGGGCACGGTCGACGTGCAGCCGAGCACATGCAGATTGAAGTCGGTACTGGTTGTGGTCGACAAGGCGTTGAACGGCTGGGTATCGACGGTGCCGTCCGGACAGGAAGAGCCCTGGAAATAGGCCTCGCCGGGCACGTAGCCGGCGCCGCCTGCCGTCACCGATAGGGTGCTGGCACGGCGCACCACAAAGACATCGGTGTTCGCCTTGTAGTGGTCCAGACAACCGGTCAGGCCCGTCGGCAGGCTGCCGGTGTTATGCGCCTCATAGCCGAAAATCGCGAACGGCACCTGGACCGGGCCTGTCGTCGCGTTCCAGCCCGGCAGGGGGTTGCCTCCTGTGGTGGAACACGGATCGACATATTTCCAGTCGGCCGGCATGGATCCGGTGAACGGCGGTGCGTAGTTGCCGTAATAGCCGGCAAGCCGGATGTCCTCGGCCAGGGTGTCCAGCGAATAGCGGGCCGTTTCGATTTTCTGCCCTTCGCGGTCGATCGTCTCGCGCGTGTTGATCGACGTGGTAAAAATGGACGCCATGGCCATCATCAGGGTCATGGCGATGCCCATGGCTATCATCAGCTCTATCAGGCTGAAGCCGCGACCGGCGGCGGGCAATTGTCGGATGGGCTTCATGAGGGGTTCAGGTCCCATCAAGAACGGCAACGCGAATCTTGCGGCTGACTCCGCTGCGGCGCGTGGTGATGGCGGTCGAGCCGCAGGAATTGTCGCTGGGAACGACGCCGATATCGCGTGCCTGCCAGACCACATCGATCTGGAATTCGCCGCTGGTTCCCGTATTGAAGACGCAGGCGCGGCCGGCGGTCAGGCCGCCCACCTTGCTGCCGCTGACGGACTCGCCTATGCCCTTGATCGACAGATCCCATTCGCAGAAATCACGCGCCGCCATGCTGGCTTTACCCGCACAACAGGTGGCCTGAAGTGCGGGCGTGTTGTTTGTAACGGTGATGCAGTCATTGCTGTAGCCGGTGCCGAACACCACCGGGACGCTGCCGCTGCTCTGCTGGTTGTAGCCGGTGTTGGCCGCGGTGCTGGTCTTGACCTCGGTCAGGTTGGAATTCATGCGATCGGCCATTTCGTTGGCCAGCATCATGGCCTGCGCGCGGGAGAAGGAATCCGCTTCGGCATTCAGCGCCCGTGCCTGCAGGCCCGCCAGCCCAAGCAGGCCCACCGCCAGGATGGCCATGGTAATGATGACTTCGAGCAGCGAAAAGCCGCCCTGTACTTTCATGGTTCTGCTCATGAGCATGATGGTGCTCCGGTCGTCATGACCCAGACGCTGGCGTTACCGTTGGTGTCGAACTTGACACAGCGTGGCGCGGCGAAGCCGTCGATATCGGTGACCAGCAATTTCACGGCCACTCCGCCGGCCAGGCGCCCGCTGCGGCCGAACACGATTGGGGCCACCGTCCCCTGATAGGCGTAGGTGATGCCCGCGGTCGGCTTGATGATCTGCATCACGCCGTCGGCGGGGGCGGATACGCTGCAGGCCGTCGTGCTGGTGAACACGATGCACCAGCCGTTGCTGAAGTTGCTTCCCGCCGCGACGATGGAAATGGAGGAGCCGGAAACGCCTCCCCACTTGATCGCCTCGCTCCTGGCAAACATCGCCGTGGTTACCAGGTCGAACGTGGCGGACTTCATCTTTTGATTGTTGAGCAGCGTCTTGATGCTGGGCACGGCAACGGCCATCAGGATACCGCCAATGACGATAACGATCATGACTTCGATCAAGGTGAATCCGCTGGCCCGGCGGCGCTGGCTTACCATTCTGTCACCGGCAGCTTGAGGCCGAACTGGTTGATCGACAGCTCCGTGCTGGCCCCGGCCGCAGGATTGCCTTCCTGGATGGTGCCGGCCTTGCCGCTGGCGCTGACGGTGAAAATCGGCAGGCCCTGCAGGGCAACCACGGTGGAAGCGGTATTGTTTCCCGCGTTCAGCGCGAAATCGAATTTGGTACAAACTTCGGTCGGCACAGTGTAGCCAAGCTCGCCGAATACACAGTTGGCAACAGTGTAGGTGTTTGAATACGCACCCGCCTTCATGACGTACTGTTCCTGACGGCTGGCCACCTCCATCAGCACGGCCTTGGCGGCGGCCTTGTTGGCGCGGATCAGGTACGCGTTGTAAGAGGGCATGGCAATCGCACCGAGAATTCCGATAACCAAGACGACGACGACCAACTCGATCAGCGAGAAGCCGCGATCGGTGCCGCGGCCGCAAACCGGGTTCAACGCTGTGGGATAGCTTGCCTGCCTGACGGATGTCATTCGACGTGCCGCATGTACTTTGTAGATGAGCCCATGATTCCCTTGCCCGCCCTCCTGCGCCATCAGCAAAATCGGATTATGCATAGGGGAAACCTGATCCGGCGCCAATGCCGGCACCGGCTGCCGGACTGATGCCGGGCCGCTGCAGGACAGAGCGCCCTGAGCGCACGATGTAAAAGTCGGCGCTGGCGGGACGGCGATTGCTGTGCCACATATAATCGGCCGCAGGCCCTGTCTCTGGAGTTTTGCTGCCGTGTCGCTCGCTCATGCCGCCGAGGATATCACTATCGCATCATCGCGACAGCTAACGCTCTCCGCCATGATTCTGATCGGCATTACGCTGAGCCTGATGATGGGCTTCGCCTTCTGGTCGTGGCGCCATCGCCAGGGCTTGGCGCTGCGCCGCCGCCAGGCCGAACTGGCCTTGCGCGCCTCGGAAGACCGCCTGCGCCAGGTGTCGAGCCAGCTGCCGGTGGCGCTGTTCGAGTACGTCGCCGCCCCGGTGCCGGAGTTTCGATCCATCAGCGAGGGCGTGGCGCGACTGCTGCCGTGCACGGCAGCTGAAATTCTGGCGGATCCCCAGGCGTTTTTCGGCGGCATCCATGCCGGGGATCTCGCGGGGCTGGTCTGGCGCGATGCCGCGACGCCGCCGGCGCGTGAGTTCGAGTGCGTCGTGCGCAGTCTGCCGGCGGCCGAGCATCCACGCTGGCTGCAAATCCGTGCCACCACGGAATTTACCGCAGGAGGCGAGCGCGCGATTCACGGCGTGATTCTCGACGTCACCGCGCTGAAACGGGCGCAGCAGGATCTGGAACGCTCGCATGAGGAGTTGCGACGCCTGACGAGCCACCGCGAGGCGCGCATCGAGCAGGAGCGCGCGCGCCTGGCACGCGAATTCCACGATGAACTGGGACAGGTGCTGACGACGGCGCGCATGCACCTGCAATTGCTTGAACGCAGCCTGCCGGCCGACTCAGCGGATGCCCGCGACGCCGCGCGCAACATCGAAGCGATGATCGCCGAGGCCTATCGCAGCGTAAAAACCATCGCTTCCGACCTGCGCCCGGCAGCGCTCAATCTTGGCCTGGCGGCGGCCGTGGAATGGGTTGCTGCACGCATTCTCGGGCCGGCCAACATCCAGTGCAGCATTTCCTGTACGCCGGCGGCGGACCGGCTCGACGATGACTATGCCATTGCGCTGTTTCGCATCATCCAGGAATCGCTGACCAACATCGTTCGTCATGCCGTGGCCCGGAATGTGCACATCACGCTCAGCCACCATGAGGGAGAAATGCGCCTGCTGGTGGAAGACGACGGCAAGGGATTCGATGCGCCGGCTGTCGACCACGCCACGCACTTCGGCTTGCTGGGAATCTCCGAGCGCGTCACGTCGCTCGGCGGCGTGCTCGAGATCGACAGCACCCCTGGCGCCGGCACTCGCCTTGCCGTGATACTGCCGCAGGTTCCGCTCAAGGCGGACAATGCCGACAGGAGTTCAAGCGCACCATGATCAGGATCATCATCGCCGACGACCACACGCTGTTCCGCGTCGGCCTCAAACAGATGCTGCATTCATTCTCCGGCATCGATGTCGTCGGCGAAGCCACCAATGCGGTGGAGGCGCTCGCGGCGGCGAGCGTGGGTGGCGCCGACCTCATCATCATGGATCTGACCATGCCCGGCGCGTCAGGCACCAGCCTGATCGAGCAGACCAGGAAGGCGCGACCCGATTTGCCGATTCTGGTGCTCAGCATGCACGACGAGCCGGGTACGGTGCGCCGCGCCCTGCAGGCCGGCGCTTCCGGCTACATCACCAAGGGCTCGAGCCCGGACACCCTGTTGACGGCGGTGACCCGTGTCGGTGCCGGCGAGCGCTATATCGATCCCACCATCGCCGAAGCGCTGGCTTTCGATACCGCGGCCCACGGTCCGGGCGATCCGCACCAGAGCCTGAGTCAGCGCGAATGGCAGGTGCTGCGCCTGATCGCGAAGGGCGTGATGCTGAGCCAGATCGCCGAGCAGTTGCATCTCAGCCCGAAGACCGTCACCACCCACAAGAGTCACGTGATGGAAAAGCTCGGCATCGGCAACAACGCCGATCTGATCCGCTACGCCATCGAACACAAGCTCTTCGATTGAGAGCGCGTGAATAAATCCACTGCGCGACTGGCCTGGCCGCTTGCCATTTCGCTGGCGCTGCATCTGGGTGTCGGCTGGCTGTTCTCGCCGGGCAGCGCGGAGAACCGGCTGAGGCAGGCGAAGGCGGTCACGCTGACGGTAACCCTGGCCAGCAAGGACCGCTCCGACCCGCTGCGGGTTTCATCAGCCGAACCGGCTGTCGCGGATTCTGCCACGGCGGCCTTGCCTGCCGTCGGCGAGGCTGGCGGGATATTGACCCAAAAGGCGCGCTTCCTCGTCGCGCCGAACCTCGCGGCGCTGGAGGCGATACCGGTTCAATTCGCCGGGAGCCTGACCCTTCGTCTCCATGTCACAGCGTTGGGGACGGTTGACCGGATCACGGTGATCAAGGGTGATCCGGTGCCCAAGGAACTGCTTGACGGTCTGCTGACCCGTTTCGAGCATGCCCGGTTGGCGCCGGCGCTGGCCGGATCGGAGGCCGTGGCGAGCACGCTCGACCTGGTGATCCGCTATGAACCGGGGCCGACCCTGCTTCCGCGCGACCAATGACCAAATCAGCCGTGATGGACGAATCAAGAGGCCGCGG
Source organism: Sulfuritalea sp. (assembly GCA_023229685.1). Taxonomy (GTDB): domain Bacteria; phylum Pseudomonadota; class Gammaproteobacteria; order Burkholderiales; family Rhodocyclaceae; genus Sulfuritalea. Next base: position 92,161 of record JALNYT010000003.1, on the reverse strand, counting down.
AATCGGCGCCCGTCTCCGGCGGGAACCTGTATCGCCGTAGCGCCGGCGCCGACTTTCCCGCGTTGCCACGCAAGGGGGCCAGCAGGTATAATCTGCCGCCTTTCAGGACGCTGTTGTAGCTCAGTTGGTAGAGCAACTGATTCGTAATCAGTAGGTCGCCAGTTCGATTCCGGCCAACAGCACCAAATCTCAGGGCCTGCCTCCATTTCGGTCGGCAGGCCCTGTTTCTTTTCAGGGGACGCTCATGCAGATCAAGGACAGCGTATTCATCATCACCGGCGGGGCTTCGGGGCTCGGTGCCGGTACCGGGCGGATGCTGGTGGCGGGGGGGGCCAAGGTGGTTCTGGCCGACCTCAACGAGGCGGCGGGCAATGCGCTGGCGGCCGAATTGGGCAGCAACGCGCGCTTCGTCACCACCAACGTCGCCGACGAAGCCAGCGCCAAGGCCTGCGTGGCGGCAGCGCTGGCGGCCTTTGGCGGCCTGCACGGGCTGGTCAATTGCGCCGGCATTGCGCCGGCCGAGAAGGTGCTGGGCAGGAACGGCCCGCATTCGCTCGATGTCTTCGCCAAGGTCGTCACCGTCAATCTGGTCGGCAGCTTCAACATGATTCGCCTCGCGTCCGAGGCGATGAGCAAGGGCCAGCCGAATGCGGCCGGCGAACGCGGCGTGATCGTCAGCACCGCATCCGTGGCGGCCTATGACGGCCAGATCGGGCAGGCGGCCTACGCCGCGTCGAAGGGCGGCGTGGTCGGCATGACCCTGCCGATCGCGCGCGAACTGGCGCGCTTTGGCATCCGCGTCATGACCATTGCTCCCGGCATTTTCGAGACGCCGATGCTGCTGGGCCTGCCGCAGGACGTGCAGGATGCCCTGGGCAAGATGGTTCCGTTTCCCTCGCGCCTGGGCCGGCCGGACGAGTATGCGGCGCTGGTGCGGCATATCGTCGAAAACGAGATGCTCAACGGCGAGGTGATCCGCCTCGACGGCGCCATCCGCATGGCGCCGAAGTAATCGGTGTTGAAGACTCGGCCTGACGATGGCCGATAGGGAGCCCTGTTACCACTGCGGCCTGTCGATCCCGGCAGGTGCGGCGTTCGCGGTGGAGATCGACCACGTCCGGCGCGAGATGTGCTGCGCGGGTTGCCAGGCGGTGGCGCAGGCCATTGTCGCCAACGGCCTGACCGACTACTACCGCCATCGCGACGCGATGCCGGAAAGCCCGCGCGAGGCTCTGCCGCAGGTGCTGGCCGATTTCGGCCTGTTCGATCATCCCGACGTGCAGAAAAGCTTCGTGCGGCGGGCCGAGGGCGCGGCGGGCGAGCACGAACAGGAAGCGGCGCTGATCCTCGAAGGCATCACTTGCGCCGCCTGTGTCTGGCTCAACGAATCGCATGTGCGCCGCCAGCCCGGCGTGACCGCCGTCGACATCAATTACGCCACACGCCGCGCGCGGGTGCGCTGGGACGAGCGCGTCACGAAGCTGTCGGCGATCCTCGAAGCCGTCGCCGCGATCGGCTATCGCGCCCATCCCTACGATATCGGCCGCTCCGAGGAGTTGGCACAGAAGGAGCGCAAGGCCGCGCTGTGGCGGCTGTTCGTCGCCGGCTTCGGCATGATGCAGGTGATGATGTATGCGGTGCCGGTGTATCTCGCGCATGGCGACATGACGCCGGACATCGAGCAGCTGATGCGCTGGGCCAGCCTGATCCTGACGGTGCCGGTGATCGGGTATTCTGCGGCGCCTTTTTTCGTCAGCGCGTGGCGCGACCTGAAGCTGCGTCGCGTCGGCATGGACGTGCCGGTGGCGCTGGGCGTTGGCGCGGCCTTTGCGGCCAGCCTGTGGGCCACGCTGACGGCGGCCGGCGAGGTGTATTTCGATTCGGTCACCATGTTCGTCTTCTTCCTGCTTACCGGCCGCTATCTGGAAATGATGGCGCGGCAGAAGGCGGCGCGCAGCGTCGAGACTCTGGCCCGAGCCATTCCGGCCTTTGCCACGCGTCTCGCGGCGTGGCCAGGTACCGCGGCGGATGCGGCGGGCGAGCGCGTCGCCGTGGCCGAGTTGCGCGCCGGCGATGCGGTGCAGGTCAAACCCGGCGAGACGGTTCCGGCGGACGGCATGGTCCTCGCTGGCGAAAGTGCCGCGGACGAATCGCTGCTGACCGGCGAAAGCCGCCCGGTGTCCAAGCGGGTGGGCGATGCGCTGATCGGCGGCAGCGTGAATACCGCCAGCCCGCTGGTGATGCGCGTCGAACATGTCGGTGCCGAGACGCGCGTGGCGGCCATTCAGCGCCTGATGGAGCGGGCCGCGGCGGAAAAGCCGCGTCTGGTGGAAATGGCCGACCGGGTCGCCGGTCGCTTCATCGTCGCCTTGCTGGTGCTGGCGGTGGCGGCTGCGCTGGCCTGGTGGTGGATCGATCCCGCGCGCGCCCTGTGGATTTTTGTCGCCGTGCTGGTGGTGAGTTGCCCTTGCGCACTCTCTCTGGCGACACCGGCGGCATTGACGGTGGCGACCGGCGCGCTGGCCGCCCGGGGCGTGCTGGTCACCCGCGGCCACGCGATCGAGGCACTGGCGCGTGCCGATCATTTCATTTTCGACAAGACCGGCACGCTGACAGTGGGGCACATGGCGCTGGTCGAGGTGCTGCCCCTGCGTGGCGATGCCGCAGGCGCGCTGGCGCTGGCGGCCGCGCTCGAGCGCGGTTCCGAGCACCCCATCGCGAAGGCACTGGCCGCTGGCGGCGTGGATGCGGGGAGGAATCTGGCAATGGAGGTTAGCGGACTGCGCGCCACCACGGGCGCAGGCGTCGAAGGTGTGATCGAGGCGCGGGTCTGGCGGCTCGGGCGTCCCGAGTTCGTCGCGGCCTTGCATGCAGCACCGGTCCCGTCGGAAGCTCAGGCAATAGTCGGCGCTGGCGATACGGTGATTGCCCTGGGCGATGCAGACGGCTGGCAGGCGTTTTTCCGCCTGAGCGACGGCCTCCGTCCTGAGGCAGCCGTCATGGTGACCAAACTTGCTGCCGCGGGCATCAGGCTGTCGATTTTCAGCGGCGACGCGCCGGCTGCGGCCGGGCGGGTGGGTGTGGCGCTGGGCATTGCGGACGCGCGCGGCGGACTCTCGCCGGAAGACAAGCATGCGGCGCTCAAGGTCCTGCAGGCGGCTGGCGAGACAGTAGCGATGGTCGGTGACGGCGTCAATGACGCCCCGGTGCTGGCGCAGGCTCAGGTGTCGATTGCCATGGCTGGCGGCGCCGATCTGGCACGGGCCAATGCCGACGTGGTGTTGCTCGGCAATGATCTGCGGGCCTTGCCCGAAGGACTGCTGCTGGCGCGGCGCACCGTGCGGATAGTCAGGCAGAACCTGGCGTGGGCTTTCGCCTACAATCTGCTGGCGATCCCGCTGGCCATGGCCGGTTGGGTGACACCCTGGATGGCCGGCATCGGCATGTCGGCCAGTTCGCTGCTGGTGGTTCTCAATGCCTTGCGTCTGCAGCGAGGGTAAGACTCTATGGACATCCTGTATCTCCTGATTCCGTTGTCCCTGTTGCTGGTCTTCGTCATTGCCGCGCTGTTCTGGTGGTCGGTGAAAAGCGGGCAGTACGACGATCTCGAAGGCCCCGGCTACCGCATCCTGATGGATGACGACAAGGCCGATGTGCCGGGGGAAAGCAGCACTGTTGACTCAGATCAAAACGCGGCGGGTGATAAGTAACCATACTGACTGCGGGTTTTATGGTGATGGCTTCGCGCCGTTGCCCAAAGGCTCTCTGTTGGGGTTGGGGGTGCGCGCTGCGCACCCTTTTTTTTATCTGATTCCAGTTACTTGAGGCCAGTCGACTTCGACGATGATTCTGTCCCGCACCAGCCAGTACGCGATTCAGGCCCTGATTTTCGTGGCGACCCAGCCGCGCGGTGTGCCCGTATTGATTCGCACCATCGCCGACCACCTCGGCGTTCCGCCGCCGTATCTTGCGAAAATCATGCAAAACCTCAGTCGCGGAAAACTGATCCATTCCTTTCGCGGCCGGCAGGGCGGCGTGTGTTTGTGCGAGGGCGGCGAAAAGACCGATTTGATGCAGATTCTCACGCTGATCGAAGGTCCCGGCCTCGCCGATAACTGCGTGCTCGGACTCAAGGTATGCGGCGACGAGACGGCCTGCCCGATGCACACCGAGTGGAAACCGATCAAGACGAAAATCCTGAAACTGCTGAACCAGCAGACCCTCGGCAAGCTTGCCGCGGCAGTCCAGAGCGGGAAATATCGACTGACGGAGCTGCCGTTTGCCGCGCTGGAATCGAAGGCAGGTGCGCCCGGCAGCGAACCAGTGATTCTCGCCAAGGCGCCGGGAATCAGGGGTCGCCGCACGCGCAGTGCCCGTGCGGCCGACGCGTGAGAGCATGAAAGACATGGCCGACTCGAAGATAACTCCGCTTCCTGCGCCACTTCATCAGGCGTGCGAGCCAGTCGCCTGCACGCAATGCGGCGTCTATCGCTTATGCCTGCCGCTCGGCCTTCATGACGGGGACATGACGCTGCTGGAGAGCATCGTCAAGCGCAAGGAGACCTATAAGCGCGGGCAACTCCTCTTCAGGGCGGGCGAGCGCTTCGACTTCATTTATGCGATCCGCGGCGGCTCGGTCAAGACTTCGGTGTGCACGCCGGACGGCCGCGTGCAAATCACCGGTTTCCATATTCCAGGCGAAGTTCTTGGCTTGAGCGCGCTCGCATTGGGGCAGTACAGCAGCGAAGCGCGGGCACTTGAAACGACGTCTGTTTGCCGGGTAGAGGCCGCACGGCTTGATGAACTGGCGCAAAAAATCCCCTCGCTGCAGTACCAGATGATGAAGATCATGAGCGGCCAGATCCGCCAGGACGAGGAACTGATGCTGCTGCTCGGAAGGAGGAGCGCCGAAGAACGCCTGGCCGAGTATCTGATCGGGCTGTCGAGGCGCTTCGCCGCCCGCAATTTTTCGCCGACTCAATTCAACCTGAGCATGTCGCGCGGCGACATCGGCAACTATCTCGGCATCGCCGAGGAGACGGTGTGTCGCATTCTGACCCGATTCCAGAACGCAGGCATGATCGCGACGCAACGGCGCCATGTTTCGCTGATCGATCTTCGACAACTGGAGGCGGTGGCGCGGATGAAGCCCGCCGCCTGACGCAACTTACCTTGATCCGATTCGCGACGCCGCCACACGGACACAAAGGTTGACCTGCGTCAGGGTTCTGGATATCAGTCCTCACGTCGTCTATATTAAGATATTAATATCCGCTTATCGTTAGGAAGCCGAGGTCTGTTGGTCTGTTGAGTTGGGATGCGTTTTGATCTGCATCAATGGCCGTCAATGCTTCAGTGCAATACTTCCCAAAATCCCTGTGCTGCAGTGCGTCAATCGCGGCATTGTGAATAGTTTCTTTTTGTTAATGTGAGGTGAATCCATCATGCAATCGCAAGCGACTTACAACTATAAAGTCGTGCGCCAGTTCGCTGTGATGACAGTAATCTGGGGCATCGTGGGCATGCTGGTCGGCGTCATCATCGCCGCCCAACTGATCTGGCCGGAACTGAACGTGGTCGAATGGCTGAGCTATGGGCGCTTGCGTCCGCTGCATACGAATGCCGTAATTTTTGCCTTTGGCGGCTGTGCATTGTTTGCCACCTCCTACTTTGCCGTGCAACGTACCAGCCATGTGCCGCTGTTTGCTCCGGCACTGGCCGCCTTCACCTTCTGGGGCTGGCAACTGGTCATCGTGCTGGCTGCGCTTTCCCTGCCGCTGGGATTCACCCAGGGCAAGGAATACGCGGAACTCGAGTGGCCGATCGACATCCTGATCACCCTGGTCTGGGTGTCCTACGCAGTGGTGTTCTTCGGCACCATCGTCAAGCGCAAGGTTTCGCATATCTACGTGGCGAACTGGTTCTTCGGCGGCTTCATTCTGACTGTCGCGGTACTGCATCTGGTCAATAGCGCCGCGATCCCGGTGTTCGCCGCCGGCATCCTGACCCCGAAGTCCTACTCGGCCTACGCCGGTGTGCAGGACGCGATGGTGCAGTGGTGGTACGGCCACAACGCGGTCGGCTTCTTCCTCACCGCCGGCTTCCTCGGCATGATGTACTACTTCGTGCCCAAGCAGGCCGGTCGCCCGATTTACTCCTATCGTCTCTCGGTGGTGCACTTCTGGGCCCTGATCTTCACCTACATGTGGGCCGGTCCGCACCATCTGCATTACACCGCCCTGCCGGACTGGACGCAGTCGGTCGGCATGGTCTTCTCGCTGATCCTGCTGGCGCCGTCCTGGGGCGGCATGATCAACGGCATCATGACGCTCTCGGGCGCCTGGCACAAGCTGCGCGACGATCCGATCCTGAAGTTCATGATCACCTCGCTGTCCTTTTACGGCATGTCGACCTTCGAAGGTCCGATGATGTCGATCAAGACGGTGAACGCGCTGTCGCACTACACCGACTGGACAGTTGGTCACGTGCATTCCGGCGCACTGGGCTGGGTGGCGATGATTTCGATCGGCTCGATCTACTATCTGCTGCCGCGCCTGTTCGGCAAGCCCGAGATGCATTCGAAGAAGCTGGTTGAAGCGCACTTCTGGATCGCCACCATCGGCATCGTGCTCTATATCGCCTCGATGTGGATTGCCGGCGTGATGCAGGGCCTGATGTGGCGCGCAACGAATCTGGACGGTACGCTGACTTATTCGTTCGTCGAATCGGTCAAGGCGACCTACCCGTTCTGGACCATACGCCTGCTCGGTGGCCTGCTATTCCTCTCCGGCATGCTGATCATGGCCTACAACATGTTCCTGACCATGGCAGGTGGCAAAGCCGTCAATGCGCCGGTACTCGCACCCGCAGCGGCCCACTAGCCTGATTGCACAGATTAAGGAGCTATACATCATGTTGACGCATGACAAAATTGAACGGAACGTGGGGCTGCTGATCGTCCTCACCATCCTCACCATCAGTGTCGGTGGTTTGCTGGAAATCGTGCCGCTGTTCTTCCAGAAGTCGACGACCACTCCAGCCAACGAACTGGTCAAGCCCTATGATCCGTTGCGCTTGGCGGGACGTGACATCTATCTTCGCGAAGGTTGCTACAACTGCCACTCGCAGATGATTCGTCCGTTCCGCGCCGAGACCGAGCGCTATGGCCACTACTCGGTGGCCGGCGAGTTCGTCTATGACCATCCGTTCCAGTGGGGCTCCAAGCGCACCGGCCCGGATTTGGCGCGCGTTGGCGGCCGCTATTCGGACCAATGGCATCGCACCCACCTGTTGCAGCCGCGTGACGTGGTGCCCGAGTCGAACATGCCCGCCTACTATTGGCTGAATCGGCCGCTCAAGGACGACGTCATCGACGCCAAGATGAAGGCGCTGCGCTCGGTCGGCGTGCCCTATACCGATGCCGAAATCGCCGGAGCGAAGAAGGCCATCGAGGGCGCTACCGAACTCGATGCATTGATCGCTTACCTCCAGGGCATGGGCACCGCGCTCAAGCAAGCGAGGTAATCGGGTGGACATCAACGACCTGCGTTCCATCTTCACGGTGCTGGCGTTCATTGCGTTCGTCGGCATCGTCTGGTGGGCCTATTCGGACCGGCGCAAGAAGACATACGACGAGGCGGCGATGCTGCCGCTCGACGGCGACAGCCCATTTGTGCCGTCGGTGCCATCGGTGCCGCAGGCTACGGAGAATCAGGAAAGGAAATCATCATGAGTGATTTTGTCAGCGGCTTCTGGAATATTTATGTAGTGGGCATCGTGCTCGTCAGCATCATCGGTTGTGGCGTCTTTCTGTGGTCGCAAAGTTCGGCCACGACGGTGGAAGGCGCGACCACCGGGCATGTCTGGGATGAGGATCTGGAGGAGTTCAGCAATCCGTTGCCCAGTTGGTGGCGCTGGCTGTTCTATATCACGATCGTGTTCTCCCTGTTCTATCTGGCGATGTACCCCGGCCTGGGCACTTACAAGGGCCAGTTCAATTGGTCTTCCACAGGGCAGTATGACGGCGAGATGAAGAAGGCCGACGACCAGTACGGGCCGATCTACAAGAAGTTCCAGTCGCAGGACATCATGGCCGTCGCGGCCAACAGCGAGGCAAGGGAAATGGGCCAGCGCCTGTTCCTCACCTACTGTGCGCAGTGTCATGGTTCGGATGCCAAGGGCGCCCGCGGCTTCCCCAATCTGACCGACAACGACTGGCTGTTTGGCGGCATGCCCGAGCAGATCAAGGAGTCGATTACCAAGGGTCGCGACGCGATGATGCCGCCCAAGGGTCTCAAGCCCGATCTGAATGGTGACCAGATCAAGGATCTCGCCCACTACGTGCGTTCCCTGTCGGGTCTTGCGTCCGATTCGATTCGCGCCCAGCGCGGCAAGGAGCTGTTCGCTCCCGCTTGCAGCGCCTGTCACGGACCGGAAGGCAAGGGTACTCCGGGTCTGGCGCCGAACCTGAGCGACAAAATCTGGCTCTACGGCAGTTCAGAGGATACTGTCACCGAGACCATTACCAAGGGCCGTATCAACCGCATGCCGGCGTGGGGTGAGTTCCTCGGTGAAGCCAAGGTGCACTTGCTGACAGCGTATGTCTATGGCCTCGGCGGCGGCAGCAAGGAGGTAGCGGCCGCAGCACCGGCCGCAGCACCGGTAGCTGCCCCGGTGGCAGCGGCACCAGCAGAAAAGAAGTAAACTGAGCCAATTTCCCCGGCTCCATGATCATGGAGCCGGGGAATTCTTGATCAGGTTTATCAGAATATCGTAATACGATAATCATGGCGCCATCCACCCCCCGGCAGTCGCAGGAGAGCAGGCCCCACTTCGTCGAGGAGAGTCTTTACGAAGTTCACCAGAAGGTGCATCCACGCGCCGTCAGCGGCATCTTTGCCACCTGGCGCTGGACCCTGGTCGGGTTCACCCAACTGGTGTATTACGGTCTGTGCTGGCTGCCTTGGAACGGACGGCAGGCGGTGCTCTTCGATCTGGTCGAACGCAAGTTCTACATCTTCGGCCTGGTCTTCTGGCCGCAGGACGTGATTTTTCTCGCCATCCTGCTGATCATTTCCGCGTATTCCCTGTTCCTTTTCACGGCGGTGGGTGGGCGGCTATGGTGCGGCTATGCCTGTCCGCAGACGGTATATACGGAAATATTCACCTGGATCGAGCAGAAGATCGAGGGCGAACGCAACGCGCGCATCAAGCTCGATGCCGCGCCGATGAGTGCGCGCAAGCTGTGGCTGCGCACCGCGAAATACAGTTGCTGGGGACTGCTGGCATTCTGGACAGGGTTCACCTTTGTCGGCTATTTCACTCCGATCACGACCCTATGGGGCTCCGTCTGGAGCCTTTCGCTGGGGCCGTGGGAAACCTTCTGGATGCTGTTCTACGGCGCCTTTACCTACTTGTTTGCGGGCCACATGCGCGAACAGGTATGCAAACACATGTGTCCCTACGCCCGCTTTCAGGGCGTGATGTTTGACCCTGACACGCTGACGATCACCTACGATACCGAACGGGGCGAGCCGCGCGGCGCGCGGAAAAAAGGGGTTGATCCCCAATCGATTGCCAAGGGTGATTGCGTCGACTGCGGGATCTGCGTGCAGGTCTGCCCGACGGGTATCGATATCCGCGATGGTTTGCAGTACGAGTGCATCGGCTGCGCCGCGTGCATCGATGCTTGTGATCAGGTCATGGTGAAAATGGATTACCCGAAAGGGCTGATCCGTTATTCCACTGAGCACGCGATAGAGGCGCACTGGGGCTGGAAGGAGATCGTCGGTCACGTCGTTCGACCGCGGGTAATCATCTATTCGACGATTCTTGCTGCGATATGCGTGGCCTTTGTCTGGGGCATCGCCACCAAGGCGAACCTGCGCGTGGATGTGATCCGTGATCGTGCCACGCTGGCGCGCGAGGTCGAGGGCGGGCTGATCGAGAACGTGTATCGGCTGCACGTGATCAATGTGTCCGAAGTACCGCATCGCTATGCGGTCAGCGTGTCCGGCCTGCCAGGGATCGACATGATCGGTGAGCGCATCCTCGAAGTTCCGGCCGCCGCAGCCAGGAGTTTTACCGTGCAGGTACGCGTGCCGCCGGAGTCGGGAAAGAAGGGTTCGAACCAGATATTCTTTGACGTGAAATCTCTCGCCGACGAGAAGGTGGCGGTGCACGAAAAGGCCAGCTTCCTGCAACCATGAAGGAAAACAATATGAGCACAGCCATCGCCCGTCCCTGGTTCCGCGAACCCTGGCCGTGGATTCTCGCGGCGGGGCCGTTCATCGTGGTAATCGCCGCGCTGTACACGGCGTGGCTTGCCGTGGTCAGCAACGACGGACTGGTTACGGACGACTACTACAAGAAAGGTCTCTCCGCCAACCAGACCATCGCCCGCAGCGAACAGGCAACCAAGATGGGGCTGGTCGCCGGCGTGCGGATTACCAGCGATGCTCTGACGGTGCGTTTAGAGGCGCGCGACAAAAGCTTTGTGATGCCGCCGACACTGGTAGTGACCATTACCCATCCGACCCGTGCCGGTCTTGATCAGTCGCGTGTGCTGGTGCGCAATGGCGATCTCTATTCCGGCGAGGTACGCCTGCCGGCGGCCGGGCATTGGCTGGTGTTGGTTAAAGACGAGCGCGAAACCTGGCGCCTGCTGGGCAATGTGATTCTCCCGGCGAATGGTGAAACCCTCATTGGCAGTCCGGCGACGCAGGGAGTCGCGCCCGCGCCAGCAGACATCCGAAACGCGAAGTAGGCGCTTCCTCCAGGACTACGAAGGAGAGAAAAAATGCAGAAGATCTTCTGGGTGCTGTGGCCCTCGTTTCTGGTCGCTGGAATCGCAGAAGGCGTTTTCTTCACCGTGATCGACCCGCAAGAGCTGTATCTCTTCGGCGAGCCGGTGCATTTCTCGCAGATCGCGACCTTGTCGGTGGGGTTCTTTTGCTTCTGGGCCGTCTGCGCTGCGTCCAGCCTGCTGACGTGTTTCCTGCAACGGAGCCCCGCAGCGGTAAACAAGGGAGTGGGTGCCGCTCCTCACGCTGGAGACAATGCAGGGAAATAGCTCACCGGGCAATGCGGACCGACGTCAGGCCGCATCCCGCGCAGGGACTCCTGCCCCCAAGGCGCCAAGTTCAGCAGGGTTGATCTCTCAACCCGATCGAGATCAACGGTAGACCAGTACCGGTATCTTCGAATGCGTCAGAACCTTTTGTGTTTCAGACCCGAGCAGGAGTCCGCTGATGCCACGCCGGCCGTGCGACGCCATAAAAATCAGATCTGCACCCGCCTCCTCGGCCGCAGCGATGATCGCCTCATAGGGAATATCGCTGACAGCACTCACCGCTGCGCTGACTACGCCTTCAGCCTTGGCCGCTGCTTCATTGGCGGCAAGAATTTCTTTTGCTTGCTGTTCGGCCATTTCCGCGAACTTGTCAGGTGTGGTGGGGTCAATCAATGCGCCCTCGCCATAGAAGGCGACCGGGTAATCAGGTTTGGCGAAGAAAAAAGTCACCTTTGCCCCGGTTTCCCTGGCAAAGGCTATCGCACGCTTTGCCGTATCGGATGAAAGCTGCGATCCGTCCGTTGGAACGAGTATGTGCTTGAACATGGGATTTGGCCCTCCGAATAGAAATTCTAGCCTAGCCTACAAACGAACAGCAAGGTTGATCGAGATCAATCGCAACCTGAACTATACCCGAGCGGCATCGGGCACAATAGCATCATAGCGGTTGCAGGACTGTGTGCGGCCCTTGTGAAGTGGAGAAACTGTCATGAGTACGACTAAACAGAACAAATCACCGGCAACTCCCCAAGCCGCATGGCGAGCGGTGAATCAGGCGGTGGAGGCCAAGGTCGATCCGATCGGCATGGCAACCCCTTTGATGCACGCGCAACTGGCCTGGTTGTCCCATCCGCAGGAGATGTCCGAGGCATTGGCCGAAATCTCGACCAAACTGTGGGAGTTGCAGACACATTCCTGGCACCGCGCACTGGGCATGCCGAGCAAGGATGTCGTCTCGCCGAATCCCGACGATACGCGCTTCGCAGATCCGATATGGAGCGAGTCGGCGACGTGGGATATCGTCAAAGAGTGGTATCTGGCGATGACCCACCAGGTGCAGGACATGCTCTATGACACGCCGGGGCTGTCGGGTCGCGACCGCCGCCGCGCCGCTTTCTGGTGGCGCAAGTGGCTCAATGCCGTCGCCCCCACCAACTTTCTGCTGACCAATCCGGCGGCCATGCAGAAGGCCATGGAAACCCGCGGCGAGAGCCTGCTCAAGGGTTTCAACAATTTGGTGACCGACTTTCAGGCGGGTGACGTGCAGATGGCGCGCCCGACGGATTTCGTCGTTGGCAAGGATCTGGGCACGACCCCGGGCAAAGTGGTGTTTCGTAATCGCCTGCTGGAAGTCCTGCACTACACTCCGACTCGGGAAAAGGTCTTTGAAACGCCGATCGTGATCGTCACGCCATGGATCAACAAATTCTACATTCTTGATCTCAACGCCAAGAAGAGCATGGTCAAGTTTCTGGTCGATCAGGGCTTCGACGTCTATATCACCAGCTGGAAGAACCCCGGGGCTGATATGCGTGATGTGACTTTCGATGACTATCTGACGGATGGCATCGGCCAGATCATCGAAACGGCCCGCGGCATTGCTGGTTCCGCCAAGGTGCATGCGGTCGGCTACTGCATCGGCGGCGCAGCGCTGGCGACCTGGATGGCATGGGCCAACGCGCACTACGAGAAGAAGGATGTGCCGGTGGAAACCGTCACACTGCTGACCACACTGGTGGATTACCACAAGCCGGGCGACATCGAGGTGTTCCTCGATGAGAGCAGCATCAAGTGGCTGGAAAAGTCGATGGCCGAGAAAGGCTACCTTGACGGCAAGGAAATGTCCTCCGCATTTCGTCTGTTGCGTTCAAACAGCCTCGTCTGGCATTACGTGGTGCGCGGCTACCTGTTTGGCGAGGCGCCGCCGCCGTTCGATGTCCTGTTCTGGAACATGGACACGACCCGCATGCCGGCGGCGATGCACAGTTGGTACTTGCGCAACCTGTATCTCGAGAACCTGTTGATCAAGAAGGGCGCACTCAACCTAGCCGGCGAGAACATCGATCTCGGACGGATTTCCCAGCCCCTCTATGCGGTATCGGCCGAGGATGACCACATTGCGCCGTGGCGGCAGACCTTCCGCATCAACAACTTCGTCGCCAGTTCGCGCCGCTATGTGCTGTCGAGTTCGGGACACATTCTGGGTATCGTGAATCCGGTGGTGAATCCGCCCAAACGCGAGTACCGCGTGGGCACCGTCGAAAGACACGATACGGCGGAAGACTGGCGCGAACGGGCGGAGCTTCATCACGGCAGCTGGTGGGAAGACTGGATGGCATGGCTCAAGCCGCAGTCGGGCAAGCTGGTTGCGGCGCCTGCCGTGGCGACGCGGAAGTTTCCTGCGCTGGCCGACGCGCCGGGCACCTATGTGCTGGAGCCGTGAGGGCAGGGATTATCGGGCACTGCTCGGCAGGTTTTCCACGCTGCAGGTGCGGCCATTAAGGTCCTCTGGTCGCCCGTGTTCTTGACGGCGGTCAATGTCGTCGCTCAGGCCGATGCCCAGAATTGGCACCTGTTCAACCGGAGTTTGCCCCATGTCGATTACTGCCCCGCTGTTCCAACATCACAAACACTGCGACGAACTGTTCGCCGCAGCGGAAGAGGCTTGCGCCGATGGCAACTGGGCGGCAGGGGAGGGGGCCTTTGCGCTCCTCGTCGACCAGCTTGAAACTCATTTCACCAGTGAGGAGCAGCTTCTGTTCCCGGCCTTTGAGGCGGCGACCGGAATGACCTCCGGTCCGACCGAGATCATGCGCGGCGAGCATCGCCAGATGCGTGATCTTCTGGCGCAGATGCAAGCGGCTCTGGCTTCCCGCGACAGCGATGCTTTCGGCGGCGGCGCCGAGACCCTGCTGATACTCATGCAGCAGCACAACATGAAGGAAGAAAACATCCTGTATCCGATGTGCGACAACGCGTTGGGTGCGTCGGATGTCGGCGCCTTGCTGGCGGAGCGCCTGAAGGCGTCATGACCACGGTAATCGACGGACGCGAACTGCAGCCGCCGGAGCCGATGGAGCGGACCCTGGAGGCTCTGGATACGCTTGCCGAGGGCGATGATCTGCTGCTGCTGCTGTATTGCCAGCCGCATCCCCTGTTCAATGTCCTGCGGCAGAACGGTTACGCCTGGAACGAAGAACTGCGCGCCGACGGAACGCGCGAGATCCGGATCCGTAAACTGCCCGGCTGATAGCCGCCGATCGGATGCACCCGAGCCTTTCCTTCGATCAGGCGCCGCCCATTTCGGTACCGTATCGCTTTTTTCTGGCGGCGCCGTGGTTCGGCGTGATGGCCGGGATCCTATTGGCATGGTCGGGCGGCGATGCCCTGGCTTCACGGTGGACGCCCGAGGTATTGGCGTTGACTCATCTGATTGCCCTCGGCTTCATGCTCCAGACCATGTGCGGGGCGCTGTTTCAGTTCATACCCGTTGCGGTGGGCGGCAATGTCTGGCGTCCGAAGCTTGTTGCCAATACGGTGCAACCCCTGCTGCTGCTGGCGACCCTGCTGCTGGTCGCAGGCCTGTTGTTCAGTCGCCCCGGGCTGTTGTCTGCGGCGGCCCCTTTGTTTCTGCTGGCGATTGGCGGCTTCGTCGTGGTGGTGGCACTGGCACTATGGCGGACACCGGCAACCGGAATGACCTTATGGGCGCTACGCATGGCGATCGGAAGCCTGGCGATCACCGTACTGCTCGGCTCGTTGATGGTTGAGGCGCTGGCGTATGGCCTCTCCGTGCCCATTTTGGAGTTGGCCAACATCCATCTGGCGTGGGGACTGGGTGGCTGGGCGCTGATGTTACTGGCGGGCGTGTCCTACTATGTCGTGCCCATGTTTCAGCTGACGCGGCCCTATCCGCTGTGGTTCACGCGCTGGTTCGGGCCGCTGTTGCTGCTCTTGCTGCTCGCTTGGTCATCGCAGCTTCTTGTGGACGATGCGCGCTGGCCGCTGCTGGTCGCGCTGCCGTTGCTGTTGCTTGTGTCGGTCTATGCCGGCATGACCTTGTGGCTTCAGTACACGCGCCGCAGAAAAATACATGACGCCACTTCCATGTGCTTTCGTATGGCGATGGCATCCATGCTGGCCTTCGCCATTTCCGGTGCGACGTTCTTTCTGCTCCCGGAGTTGGGTGCGGATCCGCGATTCGTGGTTTGGCTGGGCATGCTGGCCTTCGCCGGGGTCTTCGTTTCCGCCATCACCGGGATGATGTACAAGATCGTTCCCTTCCTCAACTGGTTGCATCTGCAGCGCTTGGGCGCACCCTTGTCTAGTGTGCCCAACATGAACAAGATGATTCCGCCCGAGGCCATGACCGGCCAGTTGCGCCTGCATGCACTCGCTGTCGTGCTGCTGCTGGCCGCGGTTTGGCAACCCGGGTTGGCCCGGTTGGCCGGCGTGGCCTTTGCCGCCTCATGCGCTTGGCTGGGCTGGAATCTGGTGGGGGCGGTCAGGCGCTACCAGACCTTCAGAGATCGAATTCGCGCAGCCGGTTTACATCATTGATGGTGATTTGTTTGCCGCTGACACCAATCAGTCCGTTGGCTGAGAGATCGTGAAAAATTCGCGAGAGCGTTTCCGGCGTCAGATTCAGGCGCGAAGCGATCACCTGTTTCGAGGTCGGCAGCGAAATGTCGAACGAGGCCTCACCGGCTTTGCCCTGTGGGCATTGCTGCAACAGATAGCCGACTACGCGCTGTGCCGAGGAACGCAAGGAGTAGGTTTCAACATCCTGCACCAGGGAATGCAGTCGCAGCGAAAGCCCTGCCAGCATGCGCCGGGCGAACATCGGGTCGCGCTGCAGAAGTTCGAAGACCGGGACGCTGCCGATTTGCAGCAGCAGGCTGTCTACCAGTCCTTCGGCAAATACCGGGTAGGGACGATCCATGAACATCATCGCCTCGCCAAAACTCTGCCGCGGCCCGAGAATCTGCACCACCTTTTCGTTGCCTTGCGACGAAGGGAAAGCCAGTTTCACCTGACCGAACACCACGACGAAAAAACCCTTCGGCGGGTCGCCTTTTTGAAACAGCATCTCGCCTTTGGCGAGTCGGCGCTCACGGCACGCCGATTCCAATGCCGCAATCTGCTCCGGGGAAAGCTCCTGGAACAGAGGAAGGCGCGAAAGAATCTGGGGAATGTCGAGTCGGGTCTCTTGCATGGGCTTGCTCTTGATTTATCGGCCGAACCTTACCACGCAACGGATCGGCGGCGGCACTCATAATGCTTATACGAGTATTATTTGCCGCGCCGCACCGCGCGCTGTTTCTGTCAGGCGCCATCCAGGCGCTGGCGGTCATGGTGTTCTGGTCGCTCGAACTGGGCGGGCGCTACGCCGGACTTTGGCCGGTGCCGGCCTTGCCGCTGCTGACCCTGTTCCCTGCGCCCGTGCTGCACGCCTTGCTCATTTCCTGCGGCGTGTTTCCTTTCTTCATCTTTGGCTTCATCCTCACTGCCGGGCCGCGCTGGCAGGGCGGCAGCGAATTGTCGCAGCGTAATTTCGTCCCTGCCTTCCTGTTGCTGGCTTCCGGCTGGCTCCTGGTCTGGGCGGGCCTGCTGCTGCCGCAACTGCTGGTCGCGGGACTCGCGCTGGTGCTGGGCGGGTGGATTGCCGCGGCCTTGACGCTGACCCGGATCGCCCGATATCGGGCGACGGAGCGCGAGCATATCGTCTTTATCACCATTGCCGGTTGGCTCGGTGCAGCAGGGCTCGGCGCCTTTCTGGCGTTTGCCGCGGGTGGCGGGATGCTCTGGGCGCGTCTCGGAATCTCGCTAGCCGTCTGGGGTTTTTTGCTGCCGGTTTTTCTTAGCGTGGCGCACCGCATGCTGCCTTTCTTTACCGCGTCATCGGTGCGCGGCTATGTGCTCCACCGCCCTGCGTGGGCACTGCGCATCCTGCTTGGCGCCAGCCTGCTGCATGGTGCGTTGGCGTTTCTGGAACAACCGCAGTGGCTCTGGCTGGCAGACCTCCCCGCGATGCTGGTCGCAGGCCGGTTGAGCTGGCTGTGGTGGAGCGGTGCCGCAATGAAGAACCACATGCTGACCGTTCTGCATGTCGCCTTCGCCTGGCTGAGTCCGGCATTTGCCCTGTTTGCCCTGCAGAGCCTGCTGTCGGATGTGATCCCGGGCTTTCTTGGCCAGGCACCGCTGCATGCACTGACGCTCGGCTTCTTCGCCTCGATGCTGCTCGGCATGGCTTCGCGTGTGACGCTGGGTCACTCCGGCCGGGCGGTGGCGGCGGATAATGTGATGTGGCGGGCGTTCTGCATGATGCAGGCGGCGGCGCTGCTGCGGGTGGTCAGCGAAGTGCCGGCGCTGCCCGCCGCGTACCACCTGATGTGGCTGTCGTCATTGCTCTGGCTGGGCGCCTTCGCCCTCTGGACCTGGCGCTATGCGCCAGCCTGCTGGCGGCCGCGCGAGGATGACAGACCGGGCTAATGGCTATGTATACCTTGGTCAAATACGTGCATGTGACCAGCGTGGCGTTGAGCGTGACGGGATTCTTTGTGCGCGGCCTGCTGATGATTCGCGGCGCGCCATCGCTGACCGCGCGCTGGATCAAGGTGTTGCCCCACATCAACGATACCATCCTGCTGGTCGCGGCCTTGTCGCTGGCGGCGATGTCGGGCCAGTATCCGTTTGTCGTCGGCTGGGTTACGGCGAAGGTGTTCGGTTTGATTGCCTACATCATGCTCGGATCCCTGGCGTTGCGTGCGGAGAGCACGCGGCGGATGCGGATCGTCTACTGGCTGGCCGCATTGACGGTGTTCGGCTGGATTGTATCGGTCGCCTTGACCCGCCAGCCGATGGGTTTCCTGGCGGCGCTGTAGAACTAGCGGATACGACCGTCGGGCGGAGCCAGCAGCGTCTTGAGCCGGGGAATATCGAGAATGCGGATATGCTTTTGTTGCACCGAGATCAGGCCTTCGTCCTGAAAACGGGAGAAGGCGCGACTTACGGTTTCCAGCTTGAGGCCGAGATAGGAGCCGATTTCCTCGCGCGTCATGCGCAGGTGAAACTCGGTCGGCGAGTAGCCGCGCGTGGTGAAGCGCTGTGAAAGATTGAGCAGGAAGGCGGCCAGGCGCTCTTCTGCGCGCATCGTGCCGAGCAGCATCATGACGCCGTGGTCACGCACGATCTCGCGGCTCATGACCTTGTGCAGGTGATGCTGCAGGGACCGAATCTCGCTGGAAAGGACTTCCAGTTCGGTGAACGGGATCAAGCACACTTCGCTGTCTTCCAGTGCCACGGCATTGCAGGTGTGAACCTCGGTGCTGATGCCGTCCATGCCGACAATCTCGCCGGCCATCTGGAAACCGGTCACCTGGTCCCGTCCGTCTTCGGTCAGTACGTCGGTCTTGAAAAACCCCGCCTTGACTGCAAAGATTGACTCGAAGACGTCGCCGGCGCGATACAGGTGCTGGCCGCGCTTCAGCTTGCGCGCGCCGCCGATCAGGCTGTCGAGGCGCCCCATGTCGTGTTCTGAAAGACCGAAGGGCAGACACAGTTCGCGCAGGTTACACTGCGAACAGGCGAGTTTGAGTCCCGGAGTAATAAGCGGGACTACATTTTGTTTGACGTTTGCGTGCACGCTGCTTGCATTACCCGGTGACGGGTACCCCTTTGATCTGTGTCAATGCAACTTTCCGGCGATTGCGGCATCATACATATTCGCGGAAGTTTGCCGCATTTACCGAAATCTCATACCTTTACTCAATGGATTATCAGGAACTCATCTTCGACCCACAGGTTATTCGACGCTTCGATGTAAACGGGCCGAGATACACATCCTATCCGACTGCCGACCGCTTCGTGGAGGCGTTTGGGGCTGATGACTACACGCGCTGGCTCGGGCAGAGGACGGTCGGAGGCATAGGCCGACCGCTGTCATTATACGTCCACATCCCTTTCTGCAACACGATCTGCTACTACTGCGCCTGCAACAAGATCATCACCAAGGACCATGGGCGTTCTGCCAAGTACATCAAGTACCTCGGCAAGGAAATCGCCATGCAGGAAGCCGCTCTGGAAGGTAGCCGGGACGTGGTCCAGTTGCACTTTGGCGGCGGCACGCCGACCTTCCTCTCGCATGACGAAATGCGTCGGCTGATGGACATCATCAATACCCACTTCCGCTTGCTGCCCGGGGGTGAGTACTCGATCGAAGTCGATCCGCGCAAGGTCGATCGCGAAACGGTCAAGCTGCTCGGCGAATTGGGTTTCAACCGCATGAGCGTAGGCGTGCAGGATTTTGCGCCCGATGTGCAGGTGGCCGTGAATCGGGTGCAAACCCTTGAAGAAACCAGGCTGGTGATCGACTCGGCGCGCGAGTTGGGCTTCAAGTCGGTCTCGGTCGACCTGATCTACGGCCTGCCAAAGCAGAACGTAATCAGTTTCAACCATACGCTGGACGAGGTTATCAAGCTCGATCCTGACCGCCTTTCGATTTACAACTATGCTCACCTGCCGAGCCTGGCCAAGCCGCAGCGGCGCATCAATGAATCCGATTTGCCGACGCCTGACGCGCGCTTGCAGATTCTGCAGCTGGCGATCCGCCGCCTGACGGATGCGGGTTATGTATTTATCGGCATGGATCACTTCGCCAAGCCGGATGACGAGCTTGCCGTGGCGCAGCGCCAAGGTCGTCTGCATCGCAATTTTCAGGGCTATTCGACGCACGCCGAAGCCGACCTGATGGCTTTCGGCGTTTCTGCCATCGGCAAGGTCGGTCCCAGCTACTGCCAGAATGTGCGGACGCTCGACGAGTACTATGACCGCCTCGATCAGGGCGTACTCCCGGTTTTTCGCGGCATAGAGTTGAATGCTGACGACCTGTTGCGGCGCAGTATCATCCAGGCCCTGATGTGCCATTTCGAGCTTTCCATCGAATCCATCGAGATTGCCCATCTGATTGACTTCAAATCCTACTTTGCGTTGGAGTTGGACGACCTGCGGGAGATGGAAAAGGGCGGCCTGCTTTCCATCGACGATCAGTGGATCAGCGTCCTGCCGCGGGGCCGTTTGCTGGTGCGCGGCATCGCCATGGCGTTTGACCGCTATCTGCGCACCGACCGCGAACGCGTCCGCTACTCCAAGGTCATTTGATGCCTGCAGGCTGCTAGGTGCCTGACAGCGGCTTCCTCGCGGTATTCTTGATCGGTCTGCTGGGCGGCGTGCATTGCGCCGGGATGTGTGGCGGCATTGTCTCTGCACTAAGCCTGCAAACGCCGGGATCAGGCGTGAGGTCCGGTCCTGCCTGGACCATCCATCTCGCCTACAACCTCGGTCGCATCAGCAGCTACGCCATTGCCGGCGCCCTCATGGGTGCGCTCGGCAGCCTCGGCCTGTTGCTCAACAACGTGCTGCCGGTGCAGATGGCCCTGTATGTCGCGGCCAACCTGATGATGGTAGCGCTGGGTTTCTATCTCACCGGATTGACACAAACGCTGGCCTTTACCGAGCGTGCCGGGCAATGGCTGTGGCGGTGCGTACAACCGGCGACCAAACGCTTCCTGCCTGTGCGCGGCGCGACCCAGGCCTTTCCCCTTGGCATGCTGTGGGGCTGGCTGCCCTGCGGCCTGGTCTATAGCGTGCTGACGATGGCGATACTGTCCGGCAGCGCGACCCGTGGCGCCTCGATCATGCTGGCCTTCGGGCTCGGTACGCTGCCCAACCTGATGCTCGCCGGGCTGCTGCTGGTGCGTTTCCGCGACGTCGTTCAGGGCCGTGCGCTGCGCCTGGGTTCGGGCTTGATCGTGTTGAGCTTCGGCCTCTGGGGGCTGTTCAACGCGGCTGCAATGGGCGGCAGACTCTGGCAGGGAGTCGCCTCCCACGCTTGAAGGGTCGGTGCCGGCGGGACGGCGCCGAGGCTCGCGCCAGGAACGCGAAACTTGCGACTAGCGGTGCAGAGTCGCATAATTAGCATTTCCTAATGTCCACGCGGATGGATCGGATGAACGCACCGCAGGACCCCACCGGAAATAACCGCGAAACCGTCGAGCTGGCGCTCGGCGGCATGACCTGTGCAGCCTGCGCGGCGCGCATCGAGAAACAGCTCAACAAGCTGCCCGGCGTCGAGGCGGTGGTGAATCTGGCGGCTGAGCGCGCGCATGTGCGCTACGCGCCCGGTGAAGTCGACGTCGGCAGGCTGATCGCCACGGTGGTCAAGACCGGTTATACCGCTGACGTATCCACGGCTGACACGCGCGCCGAAGAGAAGGTGAAAAAACTCGCCATCTATCACGATGAACTGCGGCGATTCTGGATTGCCGCAGCGCTGAGTTTGCCGCTGGTGGCGCAGATGGTCTTCATGTTCGGCACCGGTGCCAGCACTGCGTCTCACGCCGATGTCATTCCGCGCTGGCTGCAGCTGCTGCTGGCGACACCCGTGCAGTTCTGGATCGGCTGGCGTTTCTACGTCGGCGGCTTCAACGCGATCCGCGGCGGTGCCGGCAACATGGACGTGCTGGTGGCCTTGGGCACCAGCATGGCCTGGGCCTACAGCTTCGTCGTCACGGCTTGGGGTCTGCATCACCAGCACGTCTATTTCGAAGCCTCGGCGACGGTCATCACGCTGGTATTGCTGGGCAAGATTCTCGAAGCGCGGGCCAAGGCGAAGACTACCGCCGCCATCGAGGCACTGGCCAGGCTGCAGCCGCAGACGGCGCGCATCGAACGCGATGGCGAACTGGTCGATATCGCCGTGGCCACGCTGATTCCTGGCGACGTTTTTGTCGTCCGTGCCGGCGAGGCGATGCCGGTGGATGGCGAGGTCGTCGAAGGCGCCTCGGCAGCCAACGAATCCATGCTTACGGGCGAGAGCCTGCCCGTCACGAAAGCCGCGGGCGACCGCGTCTTCGCCGCCACGATCAACGGCGACGGCCTGTTGCGTTGTCGCGCCACGGGCGTCGGCAGCCACACGCTGCTGGCCGGCATCATTCGCCTGGTGGAGGAAGCGCAAGGGTCGAAGGCGCCGGTGCAGCGGCTGGTCGACAAGGTGGCGGCGATCTTCGTTCCGGTGGTGACGGTCATCGCGCTGCTGACCTTCATCGCATGGTGGGCGCTGGCCGGCGACTTTGCGCAGGCACTGGTGAATGCGGTGGCGGTGCTGGTGATCGCTTGCCCTTGTGCGCTGGGCCTGGCGACGCCGACCGCGATCATGGTCGGCACCGGGCAGGGCGCCAAGGCGGGGGTGCTGATCCGCAATGCCGTGGCGCTGGAACTGGCGGAAAAGCTCAAGGTGCTGGTGGTGGACAAGACCGGGACGCTGACCGAGGGCCGGCCGGCGGTGACGGACGTGATTCCGGCAACAGTCGGTGCTGGCGATACGGCGGCGCTGCTGCAACTCGCTGCCAGCCTCGAACAGGGCTCGACCCATCCACTGGCCGCCGCCATCGTGGCGCGCGCCAGGGCCGACGGGATCGAGCTGACGACGCCGCA
Organism: Sulfuritalea sp.; assembly: GCA_023229685.1. Taxonomy (GTDB): domain Bacteria; phylum Pseudomonadota; class Gammaproteobacteria; order Burkholderiales; family Rhodocyclaceae; genus Sulfuritalea. The sequence goes on along the minus strand of JALNYT010000003.1, from coordinate 69,597 downwards.
GAACGTGGTGACGACGGCGGGCAAAGGCATGGTGGGTGATGTCGATGGGCGCCGGGTACTTGTCGGCTCCGTGGCATGGCTGAGGGAAAAAGGCTGGGCCGCGCCGGAGGCTGAAACATTGGCACGTGCCGGGCGCAGTGTCGTGGTGGTGGTAGTCGACGAAGCCTTGATCGGTTTCATCGGCATCGCCGATCCCTTGCGCATCACCTCGCGCGCGGCGGTTGCGCGCCTGAATCGCCTCGGCATCGAGGTGGTCATGCTCACCGGCGACAACGCGGGTACGGCTAAGGCCGTCGCGCAGGAGGCCGGTATCACGCACTTCGAGGCGGAGGTGTTGCCCGGCGATAAGGCCGCGGCGGTCAACAAACTCAAGGGCGCGGGCCGCCTGGTCGGCATGGCCGGCGACGGCATCAACGATGCTCCGGCGCTGGCCGCGGCTGACGTTAGCTTCGCCATGGCCGCGGGTTCGGATGTCGCGATGCAGGCGGCCGATGTCACCTTGATGCGGGACGATCTCAACGGTGTGGCTGACGCGATTTCGCTGTCGCGCGCGACGCTCTCCAAGATCCGGCAGAATCTGTTCTTCGCCTTCATCTACAACGTGCTCGGCATTCCGCTGGCAGCCTTGGGCATGTTGAATCCGGTGATCGCCGGCGCGGCGATGGCGATGAGTTCGGTCTCGGTGGTGAGCAACTCTTTGCTTTTGAAAAGCTGGAAACCAGACAAGGACTGAAATGGAAACGACATTAATCACGGTAGGCGGCATGTCCTGTGGCGGTTGCGTGAAAAGCATCACCGGCGTGTTGATGGCGCTTGACGGTGTGGCGAAGGCCGAGGTCTCGCTGGAGAAGGGCGAAGCGGCCGTCGAATTCGACGCGGCCAAGGTCAATCGCGCGCAGTTGGCGCAGGCGATCGAAGACGCCGGTTTCGACGCCTCCTGATCAAAGCATTTGGTTCGGGCGGCGAGCGATCGCGCTCGCTATCATCGATGGAACTGAAGGAGCCAGGCGGCGGCAATCGCGCTGGTCGCAGCGGCATAGGGCGGCATCGCCGCCGTCGCGGCACGAATTCCAGCACTTGTACGAAGCAGTTGGAAGCCCAGATATAGAGACCACGCCACGCTGCCGCCGAGAATCGCGTCACGCGCCGCTGACAGCCAGGCGAAGCTGAAACCCTCGGCGCGCAATTGCGTCAGTGTCAGCATCGTTAGGCCGAGAAACAGGCTGGCCCCGGCCAGCGGCGTCAGGCCAAGAGCGATGCGGCGCCAGTCGGCATGCGCCAGTCGTGCCGCGACAACGAGGCTCACGAAGATGAAGCCGCCCAGCAGCAGAGTCACGCTGCCGATATAGGCAAGGATGGCGATGCCATCGAGCCAGGTGAATACATCATTGGCTTCGGGGTAGCGGGTCAGCAGCCACCAGGCCGGGCTGTCTGTCAGCGGCCAGAGGATGTCGCGGTTCACGAGCCATTCCGCCGTCGCCGTCTTGGCGGCGACGAACCACGGATTCGCGCTCCATTGAAAGGCCCCCATGGCCACCCCGAAAATGCCGAACACCAGCAGCAAGGCCTCGGGCGTGCCGGCGTGCTGCAAGTTCAGAATTTCGGCGTTCGGGGAGCGCGGTACCAGCGTGACCGCCTCGCGATGATCGCTGCAGCGGCCGCAGGCATGGCATTGCGACATGCCCTGCAGATGCTTGACGTCGAGTAGCGGTGGGCAATCGACGGCGGCACGCTTTTCCGGATGACGGTCCCAGGCCGTGCGATCGACGTGAAATGCGAATGGTGCCAGTCGCGCCAAGAGGGCGAAGACCCCCGACACCGGGCACAGGTAGCGACACCAGACGCGCTTGCCCTTGCCCCACAGATAGCCGGCGACCATCGCCGCTCCCGTTGAGCCGCCGAGGATCAGCAGCACGGCCTTGGGATACTCGTAGACGCTGATGAGCTGGCCGTAGATCGTGGTCAGCGCAAAGGCGACCACCGGCCAGCCGCTCCAGCGTACCCATTTCGGGATTGCGCCGCCGCGGCCATGGCGGCTGACGAACTCGGTCAGCGCACCTTCGGGGCAAAACACGCCGCACCAGACGCGGCCCATCAGCATCATCGAGAGGATGACGAAGGGCCACCAGACGCCCCAGAAGGCGAATTGGGCAAAGAGCACGAGCTTGTCGTGCCACGGAGTCAATGTCGGCGTCTTCTCCTGGAGGACCGGCTCGCCCGATGCGAGGCAGACATTGGGGTCGATGAAGGAGGCGGCGCCGAAGTTGCCCGAGAACAGGCGCGATTCCGGCAGGGGATGGGGCAGAAACGCCGGCAGCGCGACCAGCACGGTGTAGAACATCACGATGACCCACTGCAGCCCGATGATGCTGCGCCGGTGCCGCGCCATCCAGTCGCCCACACGCGCCAGACGAGCTCGGCGATTGCGCACCGCCGGCGACACGAACTTGAGGATGTGAGTGGTTATGACGACTTGTTCCATGGAATCAGCGGGAAGTCCGGACCAACAGCATGTCAGTTCCTCATTGAGCAATCATCAACAGTGCGGATGTGGCCGGGTGGAATTCGTCGATGAAGCGATAGGTGCCCGGCCGCAGCGGATGAATCACGACGAAGGAACTGGCTCCCGGTGCCAGGACTTTCTCGACCCGCAGGTTGAGGTTTTCGAGTTCGCACGGGCCGGGCCCCTCGTTCTTGATCGCGAGCTTGATCTTCCTGCCGGCCGGCACCTCCAGCCGGCTCGGCGTGATGCGTCCGTCCTTGATGACGATGGAGAACACCAGCAATTCTGCTGGCGTCGTCTGGGCCGGAGCCTCCACTGCCCATCCCAGGCCCAGCCAGAGCGCCGCGACAAAAGCGCCATGCGCAAGGGGTGCGCGCAGCATGTCAGAACCCGACCTTTGCCCGCAGGCCCAGCACCTTGACTGTCGGCGCACTGGCGTTGCCACCGGGCTGGCGGATCCACTGCAAGTCAGGCGTCAGTTCGACTTTGCTGTTGAGCTTGAAGCGGTAGTAGATCTCCATCTGTTTTTCCATGCCGCCAGCCTGGTAGCCGAAGTCGGGCACCGCGTCGGCGTTGGCATCGAGCGTCAGCGAGTCGTTGCGGAAGTCGGCGCTGGTGCGCAGCGCGCCGAGCGCCAGACCGACGCTGTCGGCGGCGCGCCCCCAGAGGTTGCCAGTGAGTTCGCCGCCCAGCGTCAGCGCGCGGTCGAAGCGAACCTTGCCGGCGAGCTGGTGACCATAGCGGGCGAACAGTGTGACATCGTCGGCTATTTTCTGGTCGGCCGAGAAGCCGATGCCGGCGTGCTTGCGCTCGACGCCGTCATAGTCATTGCCGCGACCGTTGTGCCACAGGTAGCCGCGGTAATGGCCTGGCAGGTAGTCGAAGCGCGCGGCGGTCTCGGCCTGGGCGATGACGAAGGGGCCGGCCAGCGAGCCGGTGAAGTTGGCACCCGGCCCAGAACCGAAGACGCCCAGCGACAGGCTCCACTCCGAACCTTTCTGTCGCTCGTTGACGTACTGGCCGATGAATCCGGGCGCGAAGCCGTAGGCGTCGGCGCGGGTATCGCCGCCGGAATCCAGCAGCGGGTTATGGACGAAGACGTTGTTCATGAACTTCGCCGACTCGTCGTCGGCCGCTGCGTTCTGGTCGAAGAAGACGAAGAGGTCGATCTTGCCCGCTGTCAGGTGCAGATGCTCCCGCGCATTGGCCTTCCTGCCGTCGTCCATCAGGGGAATCTTGAGCTGGTACCAGGCCTGCGCCAGGATCGCGAAAGAATTGTCGGCTGGTGTGCTCGAGACTTCGAAGGCCGTAGTATTGACGGTGCTGGTGTAAGTAGGGCGCAGGCCGATGCCGGTGCCTTGGCCGAAGCGGACGTGGGCAAAGATCTTGCCCTCGGTATTTCCCATTTCGCCGCCCGGCAGGGTGACTGAAATGTCGCCGCGATAGTTGGCGCGGGATTCACCGGCGCCCGTCGCCGTGCCGCCAGCACCGACTTTCTGCGCCACGCCGGTCAGGCTGGCGCCGACCGTGATGCCTTCCAGCGCTTCGATCTGGCGCGCCTGTTTCTGCATCGAGAGGGTCTGGAACTCGACGGCCTTGAGACGAGTGGCGATTTCCGGTTCCTTTTCGGACAGACGTTCGCTGGCCAGAGACTGCTCCAGGGCCTTGTTCTGCTGTTCCAGCGCCTCGACGCGCGCGGCGAGACGTTTCATTTCGGCCAGCACGACAGCCATGTCATCGGCCACGGCGGGCGCGGCGAATCCCGCCGCCAGCAGAGCGGCGATCAGCCTGACTCGCATGATCAGTACCCGCCCTTCTTGCCGATACCTGCATAGACGAACTCCCATTCCAACTCGACGGGCTTGAACCAGGGACGTACGCCGGTGGCGCGGTCGGTGTGGCGGCCGAAGTGATTCCCACGCGGATTCTCCTTGGCGTTGGGCGGATAGATGATGAACTTCAGCTTGTACTTGCCAGGGCCCCTGAGCTTTACGTTGTCGCCGTAATGCGGGCCGTCGCTGGCAACCATCGGCATCATGTCGCCCTTGATCGCCTCGCCACCAGGCAGCTTGGTGAGTTCGTATTTCACCAGCAGATGGGGAATCCAGAAGCCTTCCGCGAATCCATTGGCATTGTTGGACAGGGCATGGATGTCGGCCTCGAGGTGAATGTCCGCCGCCGATGCCTTGGCCATATGGCTTTCCGGCTCCATTTCGACAGCCTGTAGATAGACAGCGCCGACTTCCATGCCGGCGACATTCTGCGGCGAGCCGATCGGATACTCGAGCGCCGCGGCGGCAAGCGAGAAACCGGTACCGCAAATGAGCAACACGGAACGACGGAAGAAGTGAAGCATGGCAAACCTCCAAAGGAAAACATGAATCCGACTTTGGCTGGCTTGCCGAGGGTCCGGCTGGCTGGCTGGGTGCGGCAGCGCGTCGTGTGCTGCCGCGGGGACGGCGACTTACGAACTGGACGGCGCGCCCATCTGCGTTTGCAGGTAGTTTTGGACGCCGACCTTGTCGATCAGTTCGAGCTGGGTTTCGAGATAATCGATGTGCTCTTCCGTGTCTTCGAGAATTTCCTGCAGCACGTCGCGCGAGACGTAGTCGTTGACGCTTTCGCAGAAGGTGATGGCGGCCTTGAGATCAGCATGTGCGCCCGCTTCCAGTTTCAGGTCGCCGGCCAGGCATTCGGGCACGTTCTCACCGATCAGCAGCTTGTTCAGGGCCTGCAGATTGGGCAGGCCCTCGAGGAACAGCACGCGCTCGATCAGGCTGTCGGCATGGTGCATTTCCTCTATCGATTCTTCGTATTCGTGCTTGCCAAGCGCGGCGAAGCCCCAGTTCTTGTACATCCGCGCGTGCAAAAAGTACTGGTTGACCGCGGTAAGTTCGTTGACCAGTTGCTTGTTCAACAACTGGATGACTTTCTTGTCGCCTTTCATGGAATCTCCTTGGCCTGGCTTATGCCGCCGCGAGGTGGGGCATCGCGGCGGATCGATGGGACGCATGCCCTTGCAGGGTATCCTGCAATACGCCGCGTGCGCAGTCGGAACAACGGCCGCAGCAAGCACCGACGCCGAGTTGCTTGCGCAATTCTTGCAGGCTTCGGCAGCCTTCGGCGACGGCATCGCCAATATCTTTCTCGGTAACGGCATTGCAGACGCAGACAAACATGACGGCTCTCCGCTTACTTGGTAAGAATCAGCTTGCCCTGGCGCGTGCGCCGCAAGCGATAGGTCTCGCCCTGATGGGCAATCTCGACCTCGCCACGGTTGCCGAGCAGGGCCACGCTGTCGAGCGGGCGCTGGGGAGCCATGGGTCGGAGTGGTCCCTCGATCTTCTTTGCTGACTCGTGAGCTTCGGTTTTCATCGGGGTAAGCTGCCAATATGAATCGTAATAAGAACCATTCTCAATTAGCTGGTTCATTTTGTCAACAGGTAATTTTGGGTCTTGTGGCCGGATTGCGCTGACGCTCCTGCTTTGGCGCTCGTCAGGAAGCCGGAATCGTCGCGACGCTATAATTCGACCTTTAGCAAAAAGGAGCCAGCCGTGGGCCTGGATCGCGTTCCCTCCGGCAAGGATTTGCCGAACGACTTCAATGTGGTCATCGAGATTTCGATGCACTCCGAGCCGATCAAGTATGAGGTGGACAAGGAGTCCGGCGCCATATTCGTGGATCGCTTCATGTCTACGGCGATGCACTATCCGTGCAATTACGGCTATATACCGCACACCATCGCGGGTGACGGTGATCCGGTGGATGTCCTAGTGCTTTCCCAGTTTGCCCTGCCGCCGGGGGTAGTGGTTCGCTGTCGTCCGATCGGCATGCTCAAGATGACCGACGAGGCCGGCGAAGATGCCAAACTGCTGGCGGTTCCGGTCGATAAACTGACACCCATGTATCGCGACATAGAGAGTCCGCGCGATCTGCCGCAGATCGTGCTCGACCAGATATCGCATTTCTTTCAGCACTACAAGGATCTGGAGCCCGGCAAGTTCGTCAATGTGCAGGGCTGGCTGGGCATGGAAGACGCCAAGAAGGAAATCATGGAGGGCGTTGCCGCGTATCAGAGCGCCAGGGAGAAGCCGGCGTATTGATTCCGGTCCGGCAAGATTGCGCCCGTCACCACGTGGGCTTTTTCCCGGCGCGCATCCGCTATAGTTAGCCCCATGAGCCGTCTTCGCGTCGCAATCGCCCAATTCAACGCCCATGTCGGTGATCTTGCCGGCAATGCCAAGCGCATTCTCGACTGCGCGGCGCGCGCTCGCGACGGCGGGGCCGACGTGCTGCTGACGCCGGAACTGGCGCTCAGCGGCTATCCGCCCGAAGACCTCCTGATGCGGCCGGATTTCTATCGCGCCTGCGCGACGCAACTGGATGTCGTAGCCCGCGCCGCCGCATTGCCGATAGTGATCGGTTATCCCGAGGAGTCGGCGGGCAAGTACTACAACGCCGCGTCACTGCTGGCCAATGGTCAGGTAGTGGCGACCTACCGCAAGTTTCGTCTGCCCAACTACGAGGTCTTTGACGAAGAGCGCTACTTCGCGGCGGGGAACGAGCCCTGTGTGATCGAACTCAACGGAGTGCGCTGCGGGCTGGCGATCTGTGCCGATGTCTGGGAATCGGGTGCCGCCGAAGCTGCCGCACACGCGGGAGCGGAACTGATACTGACGCTCAACGCTTCGCCCTTCCACATGAACAAGCAGGCGCGACGCTATGAGGTGCTGCGTGAGCGTGTGGCGGCCATCGGAAGACCGGTAATCTATGCCAACCTGGTCGGCGGGCAGGACGAACTGGTGTTTGATGGCGCGTCGTTTGCGATGGACGGGCAGGGTCGCCTCACGCATCAGTCGCCCGCTTTTGTCGATGCTCTGGAGTTCATCGATTACGCCGACGGGCATTTGCTGCCTGGGTGCGTGGTCGAGCCGCCGTCGCGCGAGGCCGAAGTCTACGCCGCGCTAAAGCTCGGCGTTGCGGACTACCTGGGCAAGAACGGCTTTCCCGGCGCGATCATCGGCCTTTCGGGCGGCATCGATTCGGCGCTGACTCTGGCGATTGCGGTCGATGCGCTGGGCGCGGACCAGGTCCGCGCGGTGATGATGCCGTCGCCATGGACGGCGCAGATGAGCCTCGACGATTCGCGCGAGATGGTGCGGCGGCTTGGTGTGCAATACGACGAGATCCCGATCGCCGCGGCAATGGACCAGTTCGCCGTATTGCTGGCGCCGACTTTTGCCAGTCTCGGGCCGAGGCCGGCCTGGGACACCACGGACGAGAACCTGCAGGCGCGCATCCGCGGCATGCTGCTGATGGCGCTTTCCAACCGGACCGGGCGCATCGTGCTGACCACCGGCAACAAGAGCGAAATGGCGGTCGGCTACGCCACGCTCTACGGTGACATGGCCGGTGGCTTCGCCGTGATCAAGGATGTGGCGAAGACCTTCGTCTATCAGTTGGCGCGCTGGCGCAACGAAGTTTCCGACGTGATTCCGCAGAACATCATCACGCGCGCGCCTTCGGCGGAGCTCAAGCCGGGCCAGACCGATCAGGACACGCTGCCCCCCTACGAGGTGCTCGACGCCATTATCGAAGCCTACATGGAACGCGACGAGAGTCCGCGGCAGATAATTGCCCGCGGCTACAGTGAGGCCGATGTACGCAAAGTCGTAGGCATGCTGAAGAAGAACGAATACAAGCGCCGCCAGGCGCCGGTCGGTATCCGCGTCACGCAACGCGGATTCGGCAAGGATTGGCGCTATCCGATAACATCGCGCTATCCGGACGAATACTGAAGGAAATTGAATATGAAGAAGATCGAAGCCATCATCAAGCCGTTCAAGCTCGACGAAGTTCGCGAAGCCCTCTCGGAGGTGGGAGTCACCGGCTTGACCGTCACCGAGGTCAAGGGCTTCGGCCGGCAGAAGGGCCACACCGAGCTGTATCGTGGCGCCGAGTATGTGGTTGATTTTTTGCCCAAGATCAAGATCGAGATCGTGGTTGCGGACGACACAGTGGAATCCGCCATTGAGGCCATCATCAAGGCAGCGCGCACCGGCAAGATCGGTGACGGCAAGATTTTTGTCACCGCAGTGGAACAGGTGGTGCGGATTCGCACGGGCGAAGCCAACGAAGCGGCCATTTAGGCCGCTTCGTTGGCTTCGCCTGCGGCAAACTGGTGAGCCATCCCCCATCCCCTTCCCGAGGAAGGGGCTATTGACTGGCTCGCTACGCTCGATTCTTCGGGGCGGCGAGCAGCACCACTACCGCTCCGGCGCCGCCTTCGGCGGCGCGGGCCTGGCAGAAGGCCAGCACTTCGCGGCGCTGGCTCAACCAGCCCAGCACCAGTTTCTTCAGCACCGGCTCGCGCCCGGGCGAACTCAGGCCCTTGCCGTGAACGATGCGCACGCAGCGATAACCATGGTGCTGACACTCGACCAGGAAGGTAACGACCGCGCTTCGCGCCTGATCGCGATTCAGGCCGTGCAGATCGAGCTTGTCCTGCGTCACCCAGCGCCCGCGTCGCAAATCTCTCAGCCACGCCTTCGGCAGGTCGTCGCGCCGCCAGGCCGCTTCGTCGCCGCCTTCGAGATAGAGGTCGATCAGCGTCGGACCATGCAGCGACTCGTGCAGCGCGGCGGCTTCATCGTGCTGATGCTGACGTGGAATGGCCGGTGGCGCAGGCGGTTGGTGATGGACGCGATCCCACAGCAGCGGCTTGACATCGGCAACCTCATGCTGGAATGCCGCGCGTTCCTCCGGCGTGGGAACAATACGTTTAGTCACGCTCGACTGAACCCGCAAGGAGAACGCCGGAGCCGCGAACTCCGTGATCTCCGCCGCTCACGCCATTATTCCAGATTGTCGAGATAGCGCTCGGCATCCAGCGCAGCCTGACAGCCGGTGGCGGCGCTGGTGACAGCCTGCTTGTAGATGTGATCCTGCACATCGCCAGCGGCAAATACACCGGGGATGCTGGTCGCCGTCGCGTTGCCGCCGCGGCCGCACTGGGTGACGATGTAGCCCCCTTCCATGTCCAGTTGGCCGACGAACAGGTCCGTGTTCGGCTTGTGGCCGATGGCAATGAACACGCCCATTAGAGCGATGTCTTCCGTAGCGCCGGTCTTCAGGTTCTTGATGCGCATGCCGGTGACGCCGGACTTGTCGCCGAGCACTTCGTCCAGCGTGTGGTCCCACTTGATGGTGACCTTGCCGGCCTTCTCTTTCTCGAACAACTTGTCCTGCAGGATCTTCTCACCGCGGAACTTGTTGCGCCGATGCACTACCGTAACGTGACTGGCGATATTCGACAGATACAAAGCCTCCTCAACGGCCGTGTTGCCACCACCGATGACGGCCACCTTCTGGTTCTTGTAGAAAAACCCGTCGCAGGTGGCGCAGGCGGAAACACCCTTGCCGGCGAATGTTTCTTCGGAAGCAAGGCCAAGATACTGCGCCGATGCGCCGGTCGCAATGATCAGCGCGTCGCAGGTGTATTCCCCCGCGTCGCCGATCAGGCGCAGTGGCTTCTCCTTGAGTGAGGCAGTGTGGATGTGGTCGAAAATGATTTCGGTCTGGAAGCGTGCGGCGTGCTTTTCAAACCGCGCCATCAGTTCGGGGCCTTGCACGCCGTCCGCGTCGGCAGGCCAGTTGTCCACGTCCGTGGTGGTCATCAATTGCCCGCCCTGAGCCATGCCGGTGATCAATACCGGTTTCAGGTTGGCGCGGGCTGCATAGACTGCCGCGGTGTAGCCGGCCGGGCCGGAGCCGAGGATAAGCAGGCGGGCGTGACGAGTGCTCATGGCGTGAAGTCCCTGTGATGGTGAATTGTCCGGATTATATAGATCGCTCCGCTGACGTCGATTTCAAGGCGGGGACGAGACGCCATGCCTTCGGCCCACTTGTCGACTCTTTTCCGGGAATGGGTAAGATGCCGCGGAGAAAGCAACTTTGGGTGCTACCGGCCGGGCTCGCGCAAAACCATCGGACGGCGAGGCCGCGGAACGGCTGTTGCACCGGAAGTCTGCATGAAAAAGAGGGGACTCATGATCAAACCGCGCTGGCTCTCCGGCGAACGATTCCGCAAGGCCTGGCATTTTCTCGCCGTGACTGTCCTCGCCCTGGTTATTTCGCTCGGGAGCGAGCGGTTCGGATGGCTGCAGGATTACGAGAATATCTACTACGACTATTGGCATCAGTTGTCCGGACAGCGGCGGGAGGCTGTTCACGCGGCTGTGGTGGCCGTCGATGACGACACCTTGTTGCAGTACAAGGACGATCCGCTGGCGTTCTGGGCGCCGCATTTCGCACGGGCGATGCAGACCCTCACCGATGCCGGCGTCAAGTCGATCGGACTGGATTTCATCTATGCGGTAAGCGCCGAAGCCTGGCTGCACAAGCTGAACCTTCCGGACAGCGAGATATCCCGGAACTACGACGCCCCATTTCGCGGACAGCTTGCGCAAGGCCGCAAGATACTCATCGCGCAACTGGTCGAAACCTCGCAGGGCGACATGGAAGTCATGGGGCCGCCCCAGGACCATCTGCTGATGATGCCGAATGGCGCCTACGATACCGGTATCGCCAACCTGTACCCGGACGCCGACAAACTGGTGCGCACCTACTATCCGGTGGTGATCCCCGAGCCACAATTCCCCGGTGTCGGCTTTGCCATGCAGCTGGTATTGAGAGCAACGGACGGGGACAGCATGGCCGACGGCTGGTCGTTTGCCGGAGAGGCTTACCCGCGCATCCGGGAGCGCCACAGGATTGGCTACGTGGGGCCACCGGGCAGCATGCTTACCGTGTCGATGAGCAAGCTGCTGAAGCCCGACGCGCTGGCCGATCCTGAGGTGCAGAAGCTGAAAGGGCGAGTCGTGATCATCGCACCCAACAACATCGGCACTTCGGACCGGCATTTTTCGCCCTATTCGCGCGTGCTGCCAGGCTTCTCCACGGAACCGATGATCGGCGGCGAGATTCATGCCAACGTGGTCGAGACCATCATGTCGGGCGTGTATCCGCGCGCTCTTTCGCTATGGTTTGCCTGGCCGGGTCTGGTCGCCGTGCTGGTGGTCACCGTGCTTCTTTTTATGCGCCTGCATCCGGCCGCCGGGCTCGGCGTCGGCATCGGGGTTTCGCTCATGATCCTGATTCCCGCCTACGCGCTGTTCCAGAAGTATCTGCTGTTGTCCGTGGCGCCCTTCCACGTGGCGCTGGCGACGGCCTACCTGTCCACACTGGCGCTGCGCCTGACCGGCGAGGAGCGGGAGCGCGCCCATCTCAAGTCGATGTTCGGCCAGTATGTGTCCGATGTGGTGGTGGATAAATTGATTTCGGAGGGACAGCGGCCCAATCTGAGCGGCGAAAAACTTCAGGTGTCGATCCTCTTTTCGGACATCCGCAACTTCACGACAATTTCGGAGAAACTCGACGCCGAAGAGGTCGTTGAAATGCTTAACGCCTATTTTTCACGGACCTGTGAGCCGATTCTGGAGCATGGCGGGATGGTGAACAAGTTCATCGGCGACGCCGTCATGGCGGTGTTCGGGTCGCCCGTTCACTATGATGATCACGCTCGGCGCGCGTTGCTGGCTGCCCAGGCGATGGCGCGGGAAGCGCAGAGTTTCAAGACATGGATGAAAGACCGCTTCCCCGACCGCGGGCTGCCGGAGTTCGGCATCGGCATCGGGGTCCACAGCGGGCCGGCGGTCATGGGCGACATCGGCTCGGTCAAGCGACGCGAGTTTACGGCGATCGGCGACACTGTCAATGCGGCATCCCGGCTGGAGGGGATGACCAAGGAGATTGGCTGCGTCGTGGTAGCCAGTGCGGCAGCCATCAGCGCGGCGGGCGAGGGCATTCGTACCGGACGGCGCCAAGTGGTTCATGTCAAGGGCAAGAGCGAGCCCATCGAAGTGTTCGAGGTGCTGTTTGACTAGCGCGGAAAGGCGCTGCGAATTGCCAAAGTCGTTGCGAGGGCGGAATGTTGCTCCAAATGTTGAATTTGGCAGCATGAATGGGATAATAAAAACTTGTATTTGGGATATTGGGTCATTCGCCTCAACTACTTACCAATGTCGATCTGCACTTTCTTCCTCTCTGGGTGGCCGCAATTGGGTTCCGTGATGCGGCGCTGCTTGCGTGTCGGAGTCGCCACGGTGGCCTTCGCCTGTCTCGCGGTTGCGATCGGGCAGGATCGCGGTCCGATCGGTCAGGCCAACGCCAAGGAGGCTCGCGTAGCCTTGATCATCGGCAACTCTTCCTACAAGGATGCGCCGCTTGGCAATCCGGCGAATGATGCCAGCGATCTGGCGAACGCTCTGGAGAAGAAGGGCTTTACCGTTCTGGTGCGTGAGAATGTCGGCGAGCGGGGATTAAAGGAGGCGGTCGATACCTTTGCCAAGCATCTGCAGAAAGGCGGGGTGGGGCTGTTCTTCTTTGCCGGCCATGGCATCCAGTTGAAGGATCAGAATTTCCTGGTTCCGGTGGACATCGGTTTCGATAGCGAGACGGACATCTCTTTCAAATCGGTCAGCGCCGAATACGTGCTGTCGCGCATGGCCGAGGCGGGCAACCGCGTCAATGTGGTAATTCTCGATGCGTGCCGCAACAATCCTTTTCAGCAGAAAGGGCGCGCGAGCAAGGGCCTCGGCGTGATGAACGTCGGTCGCGCCGAAAAGGGAACCTTTATTGCCTACGCGACGTCGCCGGGTTCGACCGCGCAGGACGGACAGGGACGCAATGGTCTCTATACCAAACATCTCCTGCAGGCGCTCGATTCACCGGATTCCGACATTGACAAGGTCTTTGGTCTGGTCCGCACCGGCGTTGTGCGCGACACCGAAGGCGCGCAGGTGCCCTGGACCTCGACGTCGGTAATCGGCAGTTTTTATTTCGATGTCGCCGAGGATCTCGCGGCGCAGCGCCGTCCCGTCAAGCTGTTGACGGCACAGCCGGAACAGACTGAAGCGGCTCCGGCGTCTTACGATCCGGTGCAGGAAAGAGCCCTCTGGGAGAAGATCAAGGATAGCCGGAGTGCCGCCGATTACAGCGCGTACCTGGAAAAATTCGGCGGCTCGCCGCGCGGCGCTTACGCGCGCTGGATGGTGCAAAAGTATGGCGGGGTGCTGCCGGCTTCCGCGGCGTCGGCGCGAGCACCCGCGGTTCCGGTACCGCCATCGGCGCAGGTGGCGGTCGCAGCGCCCGCTCCGGCTCCGGTTCTGCAGGCACCGCCGGCAGCCGTGAGTGGTGGTGCGTTGTCTGCGCCAGGCCCCTTGATCCGCGATTGCCCGCAATGCCCCGAACTTGTCGTGGTGCCTGGCGGAGATTACGTCATGGGCAGCGGCAAGGAAGAGAAGTTTCGCGAGCCGGATGAAGAACCGGCGCATCGCGTGAGTGTTGCCGGCCCCATTGCGGTCGGCAAATTCGAAGTTACGCGTGGCCAATACGCCGCATTTGTCAAGGAGACGGCGCGCGAGCACAAGCCCGGATGCTATTCAAACCGCGGCGGCCGGTACCACAAGGATCCGAGGGCAACCTGGCAAAATTCCGGCTTCGAACAGAAGGACGACGATCCCGTCGTTTGCGTCAGTTGGGACGATACCCAGGCCTATCTCGCGTGGCTGAGCAAAAAGACGGGCAAAGCATATCGGTTGCTGAACGAAGCCGAGTGGGAGTACGTCGCTCGCGCCGGCACCAGGGGTCGGCACTATTGGGCCGAGGCCGATGATGCGGCGGCGTGCCGCTACGCCAACGTCGCGGATACGGCGTTCAAGGCCTTTTCCGCCGGAACGCAGTTTTTCCCATGCGCCGATGGCTTCGCCTATACCGCGCCGGTCGGCCGCTTCCCGGCCAATGCCTTCGGTGTGCACGACATGCTGGGCAATGCCTGGGAATGGGTCGAGGACTGCTGGAACGAGGGCTATGCCGGAGCCCCGGAAACGGCACAGCCGCGCCTGACCGGAGCCTGTACTGAACGCGTATTCCGGGGCGGTGCCTGGGACAGCAAGCCCAACCTGGTGCGCGTGGCCTATCGGGACCGTGAATCGAAAGGCGATTGTCATGACAATCTCGGTTTCCGGGTCGCGCGTTCCTTGCCGTGAGACGCGGCCGATTGGCGAGGATCCCCAACGCCCCGGAGGCTCCCTGCAACGCGAAGCGTCGCAGTTTGCTGCTCGGCGGCGGTGCCGGCCTGGCCTTGGGCTCCTTGCCAATCTCTGCGGATCTGTTTGCCCAAACTACCGGCGAGCCGATTCAGGACGTTTACGTGCCGCGCGCCAAGTATGCCTTGCTGATCGGCAACCGGGACTATCCAAACCGCAAGGACATTGCCCCCGCGCACAAGAACGTCCGCGATCTCAAGGATGTCCTTGAATACTACGAATTCAAGGTCAGTGATTATCGTGATCTCGATGCAGAGGCAATGAAGCGAACGCTGGCCGAGTTTGGCGCGCAAATGCGCATGGTGGGTGAGTCAGCTCTGCCGGGCGGGGTCGCCGTGGTGTTCTATTTTTGCGGGCATGGGTTTCAGTCGGCCGGCCGAAACTATCTGGTACCTGCGGGTGTGGACCCATCCTCGGAAAAGGCGCTGACCCAATCCCTGAGGCTGACGGAAGACATTCTCGGCACCTTTCCGCAGCACTACCCGGGGATCAGCATCGCATTGATCGACGCCTGTCGCACCGACCCGTCGGTGCGCAAGGGTGTTGATGAATTCAA
Organism: Sulfuritalea sp.; assembly: GCA_023229685.1. Lineage (GTDB taxonomy): Bacteria > Pseudomonadota > Gammaproteobacteria > Burkholderiales > Rhodocyclaceae > Sulfuritalea. Next base: position 54,370 of record JALNYT010000003.1, on the reverse strand, counting down.
CCAGATCGCGGCCCCCGAAGGCATGCTGGTTTTCTTTGCGACTCGTGCCGGGCGTCCGGCGCTGGCGCCGATTAGCCCTGACCGCAACACCTTTTTTGCCGGGGCAGTGATCGACGCGCTGCGCGACGCCAACGGCGAGACTCCGATCGATGACTTGTTCCGGATTGCCGCCATCGAATGTCAGGCCCGCGTCAAAGCCGAGTTCGACAAGGCCAAGCTGACGATTCTGCCCCAGTTTCCGGAAAGCACCGTCAACCTGCGCGGCAAATTCAAGATCAGGAATCGCCAACTCGAACTGGACCGTTCCAAGCCGCGGCCGAAAATGACCCTGCAGGCAGGAAAGCAGGTCGATTTCACCAAGATCGAAGAACGCTGGCAGGTCATCCTGGTCACATTGCGACCGGCGCGGCTGATCCGTTTGTGCGAGGAGTTCGAGCGGGATTTTCCCGGCAGCGAATTCAGCCAGCAGATCAAGGTGAACATCATCGGCGCCCGCCAGGCCCTGGAGAGCCAGCGTTCCGCCGGTCTTTCGAGCGATCTTTTCGACGAACCGGCGGGCGACAAGGGCTATCGCGACGATCTGATCAAAGCGCTGCGCGGCGACAAGGATGCGGCGCACCGGATCGCCATCGCCTACCGGGATGGCACCTCGGGTGTGGTGGCCAATCCGCGGCGAACCGAGCAATGGCTGCGCTTCGCCGCCGAACTTGGCAACGGTATTGCGAGCTGGGAACTGTCGGAGATATACAACCAGAGCGGGCAGGTGGGAGATGCAGCCAGGTTCGAGAAGAAGGCGCTGGATCTTGGCTACCGGCCGCCACCCAGGCTGGCGACCCGTGGCTACTGACTCCGCCCGCTTCGCCCCGGGCGACTCGATGCCGGTCGCCGCCTCGCCAGCGCCGACTGTTGCGGCATTGGCGATGGGGCGGTCGCGCAGCCGCAACTTGTCCTGGCTGATCGCCTTGGCGCTGGGTTCAGGCGTGGTGTTCGCCCAAGCTCGAGCCGTGGCCGGCCAACTTCAGCCGATTCACAAACCCCCACCCAAGACTCAGAACAAGCCTCCAACTGAGTCCCAACTCCAGTTGGCGGCCCAAGCCAAGCTCAAGGGGGATCATAAGGCAGGGCACGCCGATGGCGTGCAGCAACCGGTTGCGGGCAAAGTCGATGCCGCGGGAATGGAGGCACGCTGGCAGGAAATTCAGACAGCATTGCGGCCGCGGCACTTGATCGCGCTATGCGATGAGTTCCAGCGTGATTTTCCCTCCAGCCCGCTCGAGCCGCAGATCAAGGACGTTCAAGCGGGTGCGCGCCGGGCCATGGATATTCAGCGCTCCGCCGGTCTATCCGGAGATTTGTTCGAGGATCCCATCGGCGACAGTGGCTATCGGGACAACCTGATCAGGGCCGTACGCGGCGACAAGGACGCGGCATACCGCATTGCCCTCGCCAACTGGACAGGCACGTCGGGCGTTGTCCCCAGCATGCGGCGGACGGAGCAATGGTTGCGCTTCGCCGCCGAACTGGGCAACGGGCTGGCCAGCTGGGAACTGGCGCAGATGTACAACCGCGTGGGACTCGTGGCAGACGCCGCGCGCTTCGAGAAAAAGGCGCTCGATCTGGGCTACCGACCCCCGCCCCGTTTGCCGACGCGGGGTTACTGACCCGGACAGGCCAAGCACCCCTAACGGCCAGATGGACATGGCGCGCACGTGAGCTGTATCATAAAGGCGGGCGACCGTGGTCGATAGACATAGTATCTGTCGACTTTTGGTTTGGCTGGGGGAGATGGCACAATGAAAATAGGATATCAGCCGGGTGCGTCCAGCACCGGCTGGTTGGCACATTGCTGGGGGCTCGCTGCGGCACTTGTGTTGTGTTGCGGCACGGCTCTTGGGCAGACGACCCCTGGCGCGGGCGAAATCCTGCAAACGATTCCCCCGGCGGTGACTCGCCCCGATGCGGGCCTCATAATTGATAAGGCACTTTCGCTGAGGGCGGTTGCCGACGTCGAGGGCATGCGGCTGGATATTGAGGGATTTCGCATTGCCGGCTTGACGGTCGCGGCCGAGGCCGAAATGACGGAAGTGGTAGCTCCCTTCATAGGGCCCAACAAGCGTTTTCAGGATTTGCTGGACGCTGCGGCGGCGGTCAAGCAAGCGCTTGCGGGTAGAGGCTACTTTCTCGCCGACGTGATTGTCCCGGAGCAGAAGATTGCCGATGGCATAGTCCAGTTGCAGGTACTCGAAGGGCGGCTGGGCAAGGTCCGTCTTGAAGTCGATCCCGATGTCTCGATCAGCCGGTCGCTGCTGGAGTCCTATATCGCTTCGCTGCTGGAAGGCAGCCTGATCCGGACTGCGGAAGTGGAGCGCGCCCTGTTCCAGATTCATGATCTGCGCGGTATCGTGGCGCGCAGCAGCTTCGCCCCCGGCGCGACGCCCGGAACCGCCGATCTGACCATCAAGGTCAGCGCCGGCAAGGCCTTCGACGCCAACCTCGACTTCGACGCCAACGGCTCGGTCTACACCGGCCAGCACCGGGTAGGCGCCGGTGTGGACGCCAACAGCCTGCTCGGTTACGGCGAACTGATCAGTGTGCGCGGGAGCAACGCCATCGACGGCAACCTGCGCTTTGCCCGCGCCTCGATACTGGTTCCGGTCGGTCCCTGGGGCACCAAGATCGGCGGCGCCTACTCGGAACTCAAGTATCGTCTTGGCACTCCGCTCTTTGAGCCGCTCGCGGCCGGCGGCGCGGCAGCCGTGAATTCGCTGACGGCCATTCATCCGTTTGTTCGTTCGCGCAACACCAACCTCTTGCTGATTGCGCAGAGCGACAAACGCAAGTTCTACGACGTTCAATTGGCGTCCGGCGCCGAGACCCTGAAGAAAAGCGATGTCAATTCGGTGGGTTTGTCCGGCGACTTCCGCGACCGTCTCGGCGGAGGCGGCATCAACGTCTTCAACGTCGCCTATACCCTGGGTGACCTGAAATTCGGCAATGCGGCTCTGAACGCCGCCGACCAGGCTGGCCACAAGACCGCCGGTCTTTTCGGCAAGACCAATATTTCCGTGTCGCGCCTGCAGGCGGTTTCCGAGCGGCTGGCGCTCTACGGCGCTTATAGCCAGCAGTTCACCAACAAGAACCTCGATGCCAGCGAGAAGATCAGCCTTGGCGGCCCGAGCGCGGTGCGCGCCTATCCGCAGGGCGAAGGCGCGGGCGACCAGGGTTACTTCGCCACCCTCGAATTGCGTTACCGCCTGCCGTTCGAAGAGAACCTGCCCGGCAGTCTGGTGCTGGCCGGCTTCTACGATTTCGGCCGTTCCATCCTGATCAACCGTCCTACCCTCGCCGATTTCGCGGCCAACAGTCCGCTGCTGCGGCGCATCGCCGGTCCCGGCGTCGGCCTCAACTGGGAAGTTCCCAACGACTGGTATCTGCACGCCTCGCTGGCCTTCCGCGATACCACCCAGGCCACGGCCGACCACCTGCTGCGCTATCCGCGCTTCTACTTCCAGTTCAGCAAGTTTTTTTGATTTGCAATTCGTTGCCGTGCCGTCCAGACTTCGTCTAGCCCGGTGCGCAGCCAACGCAAGAGGACATTGATATGTTCAAGCACGCCACCATGAATCGCGCCTACCGTCTGGTCTGGAGCGAACTGCACAGTACCTGGATCGCCGTCGCCGAATTCGCCCGTACGCGCGGCAAGCGCACCTCCGGCGGGTTGGCCGCTGCCGTCCTGCTGGCCTTGGGCGCCAACAGTGCGGTGGCCGCCGGCGTTCCGTTACCCGGTGCCTTGCCCACGGGCGGCCAGATCGCCGCCGGACAAGCCGCGATCAGCAGCAGCGGTGCGCGCATGGATGTGACCCAGTCTTCGAACAGCGCCATTGTCAACTGGGACAGCTTCAACATCGGCAGCCAGGCTCAGGTCAACATCGCCCAGCCCAGTGCTGCGGCCGTCATCCTCAACCGCGTACAAGGGGGCGATCCCTCGGCCATTTACGGGCGCCTCACCGCCAACGGCCACGTTTTCCTCACCAATCCCGGCGGCATTCTCTTCGCTCCCGGTGCGCAGGTCGACGTCGGTGGCCTGGTCGCTTCCTCGCTGGGCATTTCCGATGCCAATTTTCTCGCCGGCAAATACAACTTCCTCAATACCGGAGGCGCCGGCGCGGTCGTCAATCAGGGAAACATCAACGTCGCCAACGGCGGCTTCGTCGCGCTGATCGCCCCGCAAGTCGGCAACAGCGGCGCCATCAACGCCACCGGTGGCAGCATCGGCCTCGCCGCCGGAGACGCGGTCAATCTCGATTTCGATCACGATGGCATGCTCAGCTTCCAGGTCAACATCGCCGCCGCCGCGGCGCGCGCCGACAACACCGGCGTTCTGATTGCCGACGGCGGCCGCGTGGTGATGAACGCGCAGGCCAGGGATGCCCTGCTGTCCACCGTCCTCAACAACGATGGCGTCATCCGCGCTCGCAGTCTTGAAACGCGCCAGGGCGAAATCTGGCTGGGTGGCGGCAATTCTGGTGTGGTTAGCGTCACCGGCACGCTGGATGCCTCCGGCACTTCAGTCGGGCGAGCGGGTGGCACCGTCAAGGTGCTGGGCGACAAGGTCGGTCTGTTCGACCAGGCGAAGATCGACGTTTCAGGAGTCGGCGCTGGTGGCACGGCGCTGATCGGTGGAAACTTCCAGGGCAAAGGCCCGGAGCAGAACGCCAGCGCCACCTATGTCGGCAAGGATGTAAAGATCAACGCCGACGCGGTTGGAACAGGGGATGGCGGGAAGGTGGCGGTTTGGGCGGACGATGTCTCCCGCTACTACGGCAGCATTACCGCCCGCGGCGGAGCGCAGTCAGGCAATGGCGGGTTCGTCGAAACCTCTGGCCACAATATTCTGAGTGCGAGCGGCGTGGTCGACGCCAGTGCGCCCATGGGTCAGGCCGGTACCTGGCTGCTGGATCCGTGGAACACCTCGATTTCGAACAGCATCGACTTGACTGTCGGCGCATCGCCCAATTTTGCCGCCACCGCTAGCGGAGCAAACGTCAACGCGGCCTCTATTCAGAGTGCGCTAAATCTCGGCACTAGTGTAACGGTGACGACTGGGGCTTCCGGCGCGGAGGCGGGAAATCTCACGGTCGTCGGAACCACCGATGTGAACGGAGCAGTGAATATCAACAAAAGCACGGGCGTCACCGCATCGCTCACGCTTCAGGCCGCGGGCAGTATCTTCATGAACGCTGGCTCGACGATTCAAGCTACCGGCGCTGGCAACGCACTGAACGTCACGCTGAATTCACGCAATAACAACGGCGTTGCAACCGCCGCCGGCGCAGTGGTTCTTGACCGCGCGACGATTACCACGAATGGCGGCAACATCATCCTGGGCGGTGGCTCGGATCCATCAACAGGAAGCGCGGTAGGTACCGCGACTGATCAGAATGGAGTTTTTATTTTAGGAGCAACACTTAATTCCGGCGGCGGCAATATTTCGATTCTGGGTCAGGGCCAGACTACCGTTTCGGGTGCGACCGATTCGGGTGGTGTTGCGATCCGCAGCAAGGGCGCAACGCCGGCGTTGGTATCGAGCGGCTCCGGCAACATCATCATTACCGGAACGGGTGGTGTGGGGACGGGCGTCACGGGGGTTAGCAGTAACGGTGTGAGTATCAACGGCTACGAGGAGTCCTCGGCTACCGCCAGCACCGCGACGGTATCCTCCAGTGGCGGAAACGTCACGATCAACGGCACCGGCGGTGCGGCCGGCAGCGGCGTATCAGTCGCCAACGGCGGACGGGTTACGGCCAGCGGCGCGGCCGGCAATATCGCCCTTACCGGCTCTACGGGCACGGGCGTAGGCGCGTCGGGCGTGGACATCGGTGCCGGTTGTGCTGTCTGTGTTAGCTCGACATTTGTCCAGAATACGGCGACCAGCGGCAATATCCAGATCACGGGAACCAATACCGTTTCCTCGGCAAATGCCAACAACAATGGCGTCTATATTCATTTTGCCGGGTCCTACGTTGAAACAACGGGCGGGGGAACGCTCGGGATTACGGGCACGAGCGGTGCCGGCGGGCATGGTATTTTGGTTCGCGGGGCGCGCGTCACCTCAAACACCGGCGACATAACCCTTATCGGCACTGGCAGTTCCGGCGCCGGAAATAGCGGCGTAAGCCTCGACACCGAGGCGGCAATAAGCGGGATAGGCGTGATCGAGTCCACGGGCAGCGCCAATATCTTCATCACCGCCACCGCAGCTGCGGGCGGTACGGGCATCATTTCCAAAAATACTGAGCCCGCCCCAGGCGTGGTGAATCGCATCGGCAAATCAACCATGACCGGTGACATCACGCTCACTACCGACACGGCTGATATCGCAACCAGCGGAACCGATCTTACAATCGCAGGCCAGGGCAATTTATTCATTCAACCCCAAAGCACAAACACATCGATTGGCCTTGCCGGTGGCGCGGGCACGTTAAATCTCACCACGGCTGAACTCGGCAAGATTGCCAATGGATTCGTATCGATCACCATCGGCCGCGCGGACGGCACCGGCGCGATTACCTTCGGCGACGGCGCGGGTCCATCCGCTGGGTATACTTTCTCGGATAATCTGACCCTGCGTAATACCGGCGTGGCAAGCGGCGGCATCGTCATCACCGATGCGCTGAGCATGGGCGCCAATAATCTCACGCTCAACACCAGCGGCGACATCACGTCAACGGGGTTCACCGTTGCAACAACTGGCGGCGTGTTGACGCTCAATTCGGCAAACATGTCCCTCGGCGGACTCACGACGGGCGCTGGCTTGCTGACGATCAATAATTCCGGTACAGCGAGTCAGTCTGACGTATTTGCAGGATCGGGGGGACTGACCAAGATGGGCGCGGGGACGCTGATCCTGTCTCAAGCGAACACCTACACCGGCGGCACCGTCATCAACGGCGGCACGGTGCAACTGAATGGCGCGGGTGTTCTGGCGAGCACGGAGGCGGTGACGCTGGCCAATGCGGGCAGCACGCTGGATATCAACGGCAACACGCAGACGATCGGGGCGCTCACTGGTGATGCGAATGCCACGGTAGCGCTGGGTGCGGGTGCGTTGACGATGAGTTCGACGACGAACGCGGTCTATCAAGGGGTGTTCACAGGCACGGGCGCCTCCTCGTTGACCAAGGCGGGCATTAACACGCAGACAATCTCCGGTGACAGTTCGGCGGGCTTCTCTGGTGCAGTGGCGGTGAATGGGGGCACGCTGGCGGTGACGGCGGACGGGGCGTTGGGTAACACTACGGGCAGCACCACGGTGGGTGCTTTGGGGTATTTGGATTTCCAGAACGTAATCTATGCGACCACGGAAGCGGTGACGCTCAACGGGGGGACGCTAGTGAATGCGGCGGTGGGCCCGAGCACGTTTGCTGGTGCGGTGACCCTGGGTGGGAACAGTACCGTGGATTCAAGCGGCGCGAATAATCTGACGCTGTCCGGAGTGGTGAGTGAAACAGGTGGTCCGCGCAGTCTGACCAAGGTAGGTGTTGGCACGTTGACGCTCTCGGGCGCGAATACATACACGGGTGCGACAACGATCAACGCAGGTACGCTGATTGCATCCAATGCAACTGCGTTGGGAACAAGCGCCGCAGGCACCACCGTGGCCAGTGGTGGAAAGCTGACCATCAATAACGTTGACCTGACCACCGAGGCGATCACCGTTAATGGCGGCACACTCTCGCTGGCGGGTGCTACGCCCAGCGTAGCCGCCGTTACATTCGGGGCACCAGCCAGCACACTCGACTACGCTGGCCACACAGGTACCGTCGCGATCAACCAGCAAGCGACAACCGCCACCGGTATCACCGTCATCACCGGTTTTAGCAACATCGCCAGCGTCGTCGGCAACGGCGCGCTCGCCACCATCACTGGGGCGGACGCCGGGCAAGCCTTCAACGTCACGGGTCCGGATGCGGGTACCGCGGGCACGCTGGCCTTTACCGGCGTGGGCAACCTCACCGGCGGCACGGGCGTAGACAGCTTCACCCTGGCCAACGCCGGCACGCTGAGCGGCAACGTCGATGGCGGCATCACCGGGGCCAACAGCCTGGACCTGAGCGCAAAACTGGGCGCCGTCGCGATCAACCAGCAGACCGGCAAGGCCACCGACATTGCCGGCACCTGGAGCAACATCGCCAGCGTCGTCGGCAACGGCGCGCTCGCCACCATCACTGGGGCGGACGCCGGGCAAGCCTTCAACGTCACGGGTCCGGATGCGGGTACCGCGGGCACGCTGGCCTTTACCGGCGTGG
>JALNYT010000003.1:0-46051 GCA_023229685.1 Sulfuritalea sp. | reverse complement strand
AGCAACATCGCCAGCGTCGTCGGCAACGGCGCGCTCGCCACCATCACTGGGGCGGACGCCGGGCAAGCCTTCAACGTCACGGGTCCGGATGCGGGTACCGCGGGCACGCTGGCCTTTACCGGCGTGGGCAACCTCACCGGCGGCACGGGCGTAGACAGCTTCACCGGCGCCGGTGGCAGCAGTCTTTCAGGTGCGATCAATGACGGTGGCGGTGCGACGGCGCTGAGCGGGACGATCCAGACAGCGGGCAATCAGACCTACACAGGTGCGGTCACGCTTAATGCGGCGACCACGCTCACTTCTACCGCCGGTGGCGCGATCAACTTTGGTAGCACGGTCAATGGCGCGAAGACTCTGGCCGTGAATACCGCTGGCACCACCACCTTCGGCGGCATCGTGGGCGGCACCACCGCACTGACCAGCCTGACGACCGATGCCGGCGGCAGCACCGCGATCAACGGCGGTGCGGTGACCACGACGGCGGCGCAAACCTACAACGACGCGGTGACCCTGGGCGCGGCCACAACCATTACCGGCGTGGGCAATACGTTCGCCAGCACGGTCAATGGCGCGCAGGCCTTGTCGATCATCGATAGCGGCACCGCCACCTTCGGCGGCGCAGTGGGCGGCACCACCGCACTGACCAGCCTGACGACCGATGCCGGCGGCAGCACCGCGATCAACGGCGGTGCGGTGACCACGACGGCGGCGCAAACCTACAACGACGCGGTGACCCTGGGCGCGGCGACGACGATCACGGGAGTGGGTAATACGTTTGCCAGCACGGTCAATGGCGCGCAGGCCTTGTCGATCATCGACAGCGGCACGACGACTCTGGGTGGCGCGGTATCGGTGACCAGCCTGACGACCGATGCCGGCGGCAGCACCGCGATCAACGGCGGTGCGGTGACCACGACGGCGGCGCAAACCTACAACGACGCGGTGACCCTGGGCGCGGCGACGACGATCACAGGAGTGGGTAATACGTTTGCCAGCACGGTGAACGGTGCGCAGACCTTGTCGATCATCGATAGCGGCACCACCACCTTCGGCGGCATCGTGGGCGGCGCCACCCCGCTGACGAGTCTTACCACGGACGCCGCCGGCACGACGGTAATCAGCACCACCAGAATTGCGACGACGGGTTCACAGACCTACAACGACGCGGTAACAGGTAACGGATTGACACTTGCGACGAGCGGTGGAGCAGTTGTTGCAGCCAACGCCGCGAACGACTTCGGGACGCTGGCGGTGTCCGGGACCGGAATCCAGATTAGCGACGCGAACGCGCTTTCCATTGCACTGACCGATGCAGGCAACAGCGTAATCCGGGCCGTGGGAGCTTTGGCGATCTCCGGCAACGTGACCGGGAACCTCACGTCCACTGCCGGAGGCGCTACGACATTGGGTGCCACAACGGTCGGCGGCTACCTTGATGCCACGGCGGCAGGTGCCATCACCCAGAGCGGCCTTCTGAACGTAACCGGCAACCTGTGGGCGATGACGACATCCGGAAACATCCTTCTCAACAATTTCACCAACGTCCTCGGCGGCACTGTCTCGCTCATCGCGCCACTATCTCACGGCGCCCTCGGTGCCGGCAGTGATGTTTGGCTCACGGCGAATGCGATCAAGGTAGGTACGGTACGACCGTCCAATGCTGCGGACACGAATGTCGGCATCACGGCCGCAAGAGTGACTATCGAGGCGCCGAATGGAGGCTCGACGATTCAGGCGGACGGCAAGCAAGGGCTGATCACCGCGGATGCGTCGTTCAGCATAACGCCGTCACTGAAAATCCTTGCCAATGGCGTTATCGGCGATCTGGCTACTGCGAATCCGACCAGCGTGGGTTTGGGGGTACAGACCAGCGGCCTGGTTATGGTGGTGGGAGATGCAGCGGCCGACGGCACGATAATGTTGTTCGGGGATGACAAGATTCAGCCGAAGTACGAGTTTTCCGGTGATCCGAAGCATCGGTCGGTCAAATACAACGGTGTTGAAGCAACCAACGCCCAATTGACAGGCGCCTTGGACGCAGCCTACCTGGACATCCGCAACCAGACGACTGAAATCCGTGAGTCCGGTTTCGCCAAGGAGAATGCAAACAAGGTCTTGCGCCGCGGGGTGGTGACGTCTGCGGGCCCGGGGCAACCGGCAGTGGATGACAGTACCGGCATGGCGAGCGCGGGCATGTGCGACGGTAAATTCAACAACGGCAGGCTGACTTGCCAATGAGCCCGCTGTGTACTACAAAAATAGTGTTGGGTGCGGTTGAACTTTGCTGTGAACTGTGACATTTGTCGTTGACGCCACAGGGCCTGCGGGGTATGGTTTCCTGTCGTAGGATGTGGAAGTCGATGATTAATGGGGGTTAGCCATGATGAAGCGGGTAATTGTTGCAGCAGTGATGGCGTCTTCGGCCTGTGGCGCGGTGTTCGCCGCCGATAACGACGAGGCACGGCAGACCGTTTCCATCAACTCGCCCAATCCAAAGGTGGAAGAAGTCGACGCTGCGTTGTTCCCCAAGGGAATCGCGGAATTGAAGACTGAATGCGCGCAGATGGAAAAGATTGGACTTCGCTGTCAGAGCGTCATCCCGAAGTCATCGTTGGATACGATCCAGGTTACTTTTGCTCGCGGTTCGGCGCTGCTGACCGAAGACGGAAAGGCGTTTCTCCGCTCGGTGGGAGCCGCTTTGAAGCTCAAGACCGGAATCTGGAAGTCCTTGGCGATCGAGGGCCACACCGATGCGACGGGAACTGAAGCGGTTAACCGTCGTTTGTCGAAGAGCCGCGCGGACTCGGTGAAGAGTTTTCTACAGGCCGAGTTTGGCCTGAGCAATATTGAAACAGTGGGGCGCTCGAGTGACAACCTGCGCGATTCTAACGATCCGACCGGTGGCTTGAATCGCCGTGTCGAATTCATTCCGAATTGGTGAAAGTCATGAAATCCTCTAAATTCAGTTTTACCGCCTTTGTCCTTACCGCCGTCCTGGCGACTCAGGCCTGGGCACAGGAAGCCGCCGGAGACGTCGGTCTGGTGAATGCTTTGCAGGGTGATGTCAGTTATCAGGGCAAGGAAGGCCCGTTGCGCAAGGCGCAGCCGTACATGAGATTGCGCCACGGTGACAAGGTGACGTTGGCGTCCGGCGCCAGCATCCGCATCAGCTATACCACTGTCAGCCGCCAGGAGTCGTGGTTGGGGCCAAGCACTTTTGTGGCGACCTCGACCGGCGGTGAAGTGTTGAAGGGCAACAAGCCCGATGTGGCCCAGTTGCCGGCCGCCGTGCCACAGAAGCTGGCGCGGATTTCCGAGTTGATGAACACTTCACGGGTGGGCGGCCTTGTCGTGCGGGCGGCGAAAGTACAAACAGCCGCAACCCGGGAGCAAATCGCGGAAGCCATGGCTGCTTACGAGTCGATGCGGGCAAAGGCGGTACCCAGCGACGTGACGCCGGAGTTGTACCTGTACTCGGTATTTGAAGAGAACGGAATGACCGAGGATTTGAAGATAATTGCCCGCGAGATGCTCGCGCGTCAGCCCGATAATCCCGAGATCCAGCAACTGGCCAACGCCGCGCTCAACGCCAAGTAGGTACGACGGCAGACAGATGCCGGAAGGGGTAGCAGGCATTTGATCGGTGTCGCCGGCGGGCGTTGTTCATGAATTCTTCACTTTTTGCGGTGGGAACCGGGAGGGGTCTGCCGCAATCGAATCGTCAATCAGGGGTGGTCGCATGCGTCGCCATACAGGCACGGCGCATGCGGTTGCCATGTGTGAAATAGTGACTTATTGGAGGTAGCCATGAGCAAGCATCTATTAGTTGCAGCGATGGTGGCGTCTTTCGCATGCGGTACAGCTTTTGCTGCTGATAAGGATCTTCGGCAGACGGTATCGATCGACAAGGCCAATCCGAGCGTGGAAGAGGTCGATGCTGCATTGTTCCCGAAGAAAATCGCAGAGCTGAAGGCTGAGTGCGCGCAGCTGGAGAAGGCCGGCATGCGTTGCCAGAGCGTCATTCCGAAGTCCTCGCTGGATACGATTCAGATCACTTTCGCTCGCGGTTCGGCGCTGCTGAACGAGGAGGCGAAGGAGTTCTTGCGCACGGTGGGCGCCGCTTTGAAACTAAAGAGCGGGGTCTGGAATTCCTTGGCGATCGAGGGCCACACTGATGCGACGGGGACTGACGCGGTTAACCGTCGTTTGTCGAAGAGCCGGGCGGATTCGGCGAAAGAATTCCTGCAGGCCGAGTTCGGCCTGAGCAATATTGAAACGCTGGGGCGCTCCAGCGACAACCTGCGTGATGCTGACAATCCGACCAGCGGCTTGAATCGCCGTGTCGAGTTTGTGCCCAATTGGTGAAATGTATGAAATTCCCCGCCCGTTCCAGTTTTACCGCCTTTGTCCTCGCCGCCGTGATGGCGGGGACGACTTGGGCCCAGGAGGTGGCGGGGGATGTCGGCCTGGTGAACGCCTTGCAAGGTGATGTGAGCTATCAGGGCAAGGAAGGCCAGACGCGCAAGGCGCAGCCCTACATGAGGTTGCGTCACGGCGACAAGATTACCTTGGCGTCCGGCGCCAGCATCCGCATCAGTTATACGACTGTCAGCCGCCAGGAGTCATGGTTGGGGCCAGGCGTTTTTGTGGCAACCTCGGCCGGCGGTGAATTGTTGAAGGGCAGCAAACCTGATGTGGTGCAGTTGCCGGCTACCGTGCCGCCGAAGCTGGCGCGAATTTCCGAGATGATGCACCTTTCAAGCGTGGGCGGTGTGGTCGTGCGCTCGGGGAAGGCACAAACATTGGCGAGCAAGGACGAAGTCGCTGACGCCATGGCTACCTATGAATCGATGCGGGCAACCACCACGCCCAGCGACGTCACGCCGGAACTGTTCCTGTACGCGGTGTTTGAAGAACATGGAATGGTGGACGATTTGAAGGTGGTGGCGCGCAGCATGCTGGCCCGCCAGCCCGATAATCCCGAAATCCAGCGGCTGGCCAAGGCCGCACTCAGCGCTCCCTAGATAGACCGCATATCGGGCAAGCTGAAATAGCCGAGTTGCGTCATCTATCGGTTCTTGGGCCAACAGTGGAACAGGGCCTGACTTGGGCAGCTTTTTGGGCCTTGGGCGCCACGTTGGCCGGCCATAATTTGCCAGTGTCCGTCATTCCGGTCCGGGTTGAGCCGCGGATCGGCCCGTTGCCATGAGTGCTATCAGCGTGTCCGAATCCGTTTCGACTCCTCTGCCCGAAAAAATCGCCTTGCTGGTGCATGAGGCGCGCTGGTTGCTGGTGGGCCTCGTCGGGCTATATCTGGGCCTTGTGCTCTGGGGCTTCGACCGCGCCGATCCGGGCTGGTCGCATGCGGCCGCGGTGGAGCGCATCGCCAATCCGGGAGGACGCTTCGGCGCCTGGCTGAGTGATTTGCTGCTGTATCTGTTCGGGCTCTCCGCCTGGTGGTGGGTGGCTTTGCCGCTCTTCCTGCTGGTATGGGGCTACCACCGGCTGAGCCACTTGCTGGGCGGTGACCGCCGTTCCTTGCTGATCGCGCTGTCTGGCTTCGTTCTGCTCCTGGTGGCCAGTTGCGGCCTCGAGGCAATGCGCTTCTGGAGCCTGAAGCTGGCTTTGCCACTGGCCCCGGGCGGCATGCTCGGCGTCGAAGTCGGTCGTCATATCACGCAGTTTCTCGGCTACACCGGCGGCACCCTGATCCTGCTGGTGTTGGCCATGATCGGCTTCAGTTTGTTCACCGGTGCCTCGTGGATCGCCATTGCCGAGAAGGCCGGCATCCTGCTCGAAGGCGTCTATGTCGGCCTGCGCAGTTTGTGGGACGGCTGGCAGGATCGTCGCTATGGCCGCGTCGTCGCCGAACAGCGCGAGGTGGTGGTGGAAACGGAACGGCGCAAGGTCGAAGACAACCCGCCGCTGATCCGGATCGAGCCGGTTGACGTGGTGGTTCCGGTCGCGCCCAAGGCCATCGCCCGGGCCGAGAAAGAGCGCCAGGCGCCGCTGTTCTTCGATGCCCCGGGAGGCGCCCTGCCGCCGCTGCATCTGTTGGCCGAGCCCTCGCACAATCCGGCCGATCTGCCTGCGCCCGAGACACTCGAATTCACCTCGCGCCTGATCGAGCGCAAGCTGGCCGACTTCAACGTCGAGGCCAAGGTCCTGACCGCTCACCCCGGACCGGTGGTGACGCGCTACGAGATCGAGCCGGCGATCGGCGTCAAGGGCAGCCAGATCGTCGGCCTGGCCAAGGATCTGGCCCGCGCCCTGTCGCTGGTATCGATCCGCGTGGTGGAGACGGTGCCCGGCAAGTCCTGCATGGCTCTGGAACTGCCCAATCCGAAGCGGCAGATCGTGCGGCTGTCGGAAATCATCGGCTCGCAGGCCTACCACGGCATGCATTCGCCGCTGTCCGTGGCGCTGGGCAAGGACATCGGCGGGCAGCCGGTGGTGGTCGATCTGGCCAAGATGCCGCACCTGCTGGTGGCCGGCACCACCGGCTCGGGCAAATCGGTCGGGGTCAATGCCATGATCCTCTCGCTGATCTACAAGGCCGAGCCGAAGGACGTGCGCATGATCATGGTCGACCCGAAGATGCTCGAACTGTCGATCTACGAAGGCATTCCGCATCTGCTGGCGCCGGTGGTGACCGACATGACCAAGGCGGCCAATGCGCTGAACTGGTGTGTCGGCGAGATGGAGCGCCGCTACAAGCTGATGTCGGCGCTCGGCGTGCGCAATCTCTCGGGCTTCAACAGCAAGATCAACGAGGCGCGCAAGCTTGGCGAGCACATTCCCAATCCCTTCTCGCTGACCGCGAACACGGAGATCGGCCCCGAGCCGCTGGAAACGCTGCCCTACATCGTCGTGGTGATCGACGAACTGGCCGACCTCATGATGGTGGTCGGCAAGAAGATCGAAGAACTCATCGCACGGCTGGCGCAGAAGGCGCGCGCTTCCGGCATACACCTGATCCTGGCCACGCAGCGGCCCAGCGTCGACGTGATCACCGGCCTGATCAAGGCCAACATCCCCACCCGCATCGCCTTCCAGGTGTCATCCAAGATCGATTCGCGAACCATCCTCGACCAGATGGGCGCCGAAGCGCTGCTCGGCCAGGGCGACATGCTGTTCCTCGCGCCGGGCACCGGCCTGCCGATCCGCGTGCACGGCGCCTTCGTCGCCGACGAGGAAGTGCACCATGTCGTCGATCACCTGAAGAAGGTCGGGCCGCCGAATTATGTCGATGGCCTGCTCGACGGACCGGCGACCGACGATACAGAAGTCGGCGCTGGCGACACGGCGGGCGATGCGGAAAGCGATCCGATGTATGACCAGGCCGTCGAAGTGGTGCTGAAGACGCGGCGGCCCTCGATCTCGCTGGTGCAGCGCAATCTGCGCATCGGCTACAACCGCGCGGCGCGACTGATCGAAGCCATGGAAAAAGCCGGGCTGGTCTCGCCCATGAACGGAGCCGGCGGGCGCGAAGTGCTTGCGCCGAACCGGACGGAATAGGCTCCGCACTTTGCCGCGTTCAATGCCAATGATCGCTTCCGTAGATACATCCTCGATCCCCGTGACGTCTGAACTGGTCGCCCGGCGAATCCTGATGATTCGCGGTCAGAAAGCTATGCTCGACCGTGACCTGGCTGATCTGTACGGGGTGCCGACCAAGCGGTTCAACGAACAAGTGAAGCGCAATCTGGCGCGTTTTCCCGCCGACTTCATGTTTCAACTGTCCGACGAGGAGTTCACGGTTTTGAGGTCGCATTTTGCGACCTCAAACGAAACGGCGACCAAGAGGGGCGGCCGGCGCTATTTGCCTTACGCTTTTACCGAGCACGGTGCGATCATGGCGGCGACTATTCTGAACAGCCCGCGCGCCACCGAGATGTCCGTCTATGTGGTGCGCGCCTTCGTGCAGTTGCGCGAGATGCTTGCCAGCCACAAGGAGTTGGCGGCCAAGTTGGAGGTGCTGGAACAGAAGACTGAGGCGTTGGCGCTCAAGCATGACACGCTGGCCCACAATACTCGTGCCCAACTCAAGCAGGTATTCGATGCGATTCGAGAATTGATGGTCCCGCCGGAGCCCGAAAAAAAGCGGCCCATCGGATTCGTGACGACGGACAAGAAATAGATCTGTTGCCGGCAGGCTGAAGGAGCGCATGGCCGAGCACTGCAGGTGCGGGCCGCAGAAGACGCCGACCAAAATGCCGATCCCTTACCGTCTAATTTCTATTCGCCTTGCTCTGCACTACCTTCGGGTCGCCGCTAGCGCCGACTTTTGTGTCACCACTCCGAACGTGCGGAACGCTTGGCATTTCCTCCTTGTGCTTATACTGAAACCGGAATAATCTGGGCCCATGCTCAAGCCTCCGCAAAAGCTGCTGATCTGGCTCGGCAACAGTCTCGATGCTGTCAAATCATTCTCGCCTGATGCGAAGCGTGAAGCCGGCCACCAGTTGGGTTTCGTGCAGGATGGCAGAGAACCGGCCGACTGGAAGCCGATGGAAACGGTAGGCGCCGGGGTGAAGAAGACCCGGCGCACGCCGAAGGCCGACATTGATTTGGCGAACAAGCGTTACCGCGACCTATTGACGGAAAGGAAGAAGAAATGAGCGATCTAACCATGACCCGAGGCAGCGGCAATGTCTTCGCCGATTTGGGCTTCGATGCCGAGGAAGCGCAGAACCTGCAAATGCGCTCGCAAGCCATGATGGCGGTGGAGAACTGGTACAAGGCTAGCGGCCTGACGCAGGCAAAGGCGGCCCAGGCGCTCGGCATCACGCAGCCGCGCCTTAACCAGTTGCTCAAGGGAAAGATTGGCGAATTCAGCCTGGATGCGCTGGTGAATATGGCGACGCGTGCCGGCATGCGCGTTGGCTTGACCATCAAACTTGTTCCAGGTAGGCAGGTCGCACGGGCAACGGCGGCAAAAAAGTCTGTTGTCCAGCACAAGAGCGGTCAGGTGAGACGGGTGGCCTGACCCATCTCGGTCTGGACAGACAGGATTGACCACGGGGAGCGCGAGGCTGCGAACTTTCCTCCAGAAAACCGGGTGCGCCGTCATGTCGAATCCGGCCTCTGTGGTTCCGCCAGCGAAGTGATTAGCGAAGCCCTGCGTTTGTTCGAGGCTTATCAAAATGTTCGAGTGGTGAATCTGGCTGCGCGTGGCGCCGCGGCCTGATGGCTGTCCTCAGCGTAAGGCGGCCAAGAGTCAGGGCGGTCTGCATACTGCGGCAAACTTCGAGAGCAAAAACGGGTCGGTGCTATACTTGTATAGCGATTATTTCCACGAGGAGAACCGGCATGCTTGCCATACGTTTGCCCGATTCAATTGAAGAACGCCTGAACACATTGGCTAGCGAAACGGGGCGTACCAAAACCGCGTTGGCACGAGAAGCTATCGTCGAATACATTGACGATCTAGAGGATTACTACCTCGCTGAGGCAAGAGCCAGGCTGAATCGAAAGACCATTCCCCTAGCTGAGGTGGAGCGCAAGCTTGGCCTTTGAGATCGAATTCGATCCGGAGGCGGTGAAGGATCTGAGAAAACTGGACCGTCCCGTTCAGCAGCGCCTGGTCGGATTCCTGAAGCTGCGCGTGGCCACACTGGACAATCCCCGCGATATTGGGGAAGCGCTAGCTGGTGCTAAGTTAGGCGGATATTGGAAATACCGCGTCGGCGACTGGCGGATCATCTGCGACATTCAGGATCGTCGCATCGTCGTCCGTGTCCTGCGCATCGGCAATCGGCGCGAGGTTTATCGATAGTCGGCGCCGACCATATTCCGGAAGGTATTCCCGATCCCGACGACGCGCCGCTGGCCGGTGCCGCCGCATGTTTCGTCACCGGCGACAAAGCCTTGCTCGGGCTGGAGCAGGTGGCCGGCATGGCGATCCTTTCTCCCCGGCAGTTCTGGGAAAGCACAAGGATCGGGAGATAGAGGCGGATCGGATTGACCACGGGGGGCGCGGGGCTGCGATAATCCCCGAATGAAGACTTTTCTCAGCGTTCTATTCGCCCTCTGTGGCTACGGGTTATTGACTCCGGTCCAGGCCGCCGGCCTCGACCAGCTCAAGAGCTTTCTCGAAACGAACCGCAGCGCCCGCGGCGTGTTCACCCAAACCGTGGTTGCCAAATCCGGGCGCAAGCCGCAGCAGTCGGCGGGCATCTTCGCCCTGCAGCGTCCTGGCAAGTTTCGCTGGTCCTACGAAAAGCCCTACAAGCAGTTGCTGGTCAGCGACGGCAACAAGCTGTGGAGTTACGACCCCGAACTCAATCAGGTCGCGGTGAAGAAGCTCGGCTCGGCCTTCGGATCAAGTCCTGCAGCCCTGCTGGCGGGGCAGGACTTGGAGAAGCACTTTACGCTCAAGGAAGGCAATGCCGCCGACGGCCTCGAGTTTGTCGAGGCCACGCCGAAGGGTGGCGACGCCAGCTTCGAAAGCATGAAGATCGGCTTCGCCGCCAACCGGCCGGTGAGCATGGAAATCCACGACAGCTTCGGTCAGGTGACGGTGCTGCGCTTCACGCAGTTCGAGGCCAATCCGGCGCTGCCGGCCGCGCTCTTCCGTTTCGTCGCACCCGCCGGGGCCGATGTTGTCGGCGACTGATCTTTTCGAGACGACCAATCCGCATGCTCCGCTGGCCGAGCAGATGCGGCCGCGCATACTCGATGAAGTAATCGGCCAGCGCCACCTGCTGGGCGAGGGCAAGCCGCTGCGCCTGGCGTTTTCTTCCGGCACGCCGCATTCGATGATTCTCTGGGGCCCGCCTGGTGTCGGCAAGACCACGCTGGCGCGTCTGATGGCGGACAGTTTCGATGCCGAGTTCGTCGCGCTGTCGGCGGTGTTCTCCGGCGTCAAGGATATCCGCGAGGCGATGCAGCAGGCCGAAGTCATGGCCCAGCAGGGGCGCCGCACCATCCTGTTCGTCGACGAAGTGCATCGCTTCAACAAGGCGCAGCAGGACGCCTTCCTGCCCTACGTCGAAAAGGGCACGGTGACCTTCATCGGCGCCACCACCGAGAACCCGTCCTTCGAGGTGAATTCCGCGCTGCTGTCGCGGGCCTCCGTCTATGTGCTGAAAAGCCTCGATGAAGCGGAGTTGGGCGAGCTGTTCGATCGCGCCCAGTCACGGGCCCTGGCGGATCTGGACTTCTCGCCGGAAGCGCGCGAGCGTCTGATCGGTTACGCCGATGGCGACGCGCGGCGCCTGCTCAACGTGCTGGAACAAGTGCGCACCGCCGTCGCCACCACCGGTCACCGTCTGGTCAGCGCCGACTTTCTGGAGCAGACGCTGGCGGCCGATCTGCGGCGCTTCGACAAGGGCGGCGACGCCTTCTACGACCAGATCTCGGCCCTGCACAAGTCCGTGCGCGGCTCCGATCCCGATGCGGCGCTGTACTGGCTGGTGCGCATGCTCGACGGCGGCGCCGATCCGCTCTACATGGGCCGGCGCATCGTGCGCATGGCGATCGAAGATGTCGGCCTGGCCGACCCCCGGGCCTGGGACATCGCGCTCAACGCCTGCGCCACCTACGAGCGCCTGGGCAGCCCGGAAGGCGAGCTGGCGCTGGCCAATGCCGTGCTCTACATGGCCGTCGCGCCCAAGTCGAACGCCGCCTACGTCGCCTATAATGCGGCCCGCGCGTTTGTGGCCAAAGACAAGAGCCGCGGCGTGCCCGAACACCTGCGCAACGCGCCGACCAAGCTGATGAAGGATCTCGGCTACGGCGCCGATTACCGCTACGCCCACGACGAAGCCGAGGGCTACGCCGCAGGCGAGACTTATCTGCCCGAAGGCATGCCCGCCGTGCATTGGTATCAACCCGTGGCCCGCGGCCTGGAACAAAAGATCGCCGAAAAACTTGCCCATCTGCGTGAGCTGGACCGCAAGGCTAAAACCAGTTAGCCACAGAGATCACAGAGGACACAGAGAAGAGCATGGCGGATGAATTGACCGAGAAGACGATTGGGGCAGCCATCGAGGTGCATCGCGTGTTGGGTAGCGGGTTGCTGGAATCAGTTTATGAGTCGGCTCTTTGTCACGAATTGTTTTTGCGGGGGATCGCCTTCAAGCGGCAGGTCGAAGTCTCGGTTTCCTACAAGGAGGTCAACGTCGGTAACCAACGTGTCGACTTGCTGGTTGCGGACGAGGTGGTGGTTGAACTCAAATCGCAGCGGGCTATGCCGGAAGCCGCAAGCGCACAGGTCTTGTCCTACCTCAAGGCAACAGGGCTCAAACGCGGCCTGCTACTGAACTTTGGCGAAGCAAGACTCGCTGATGGCATCAAACGCTTCTCTCTGTGAACTCTGTTACCTGCCCGCGAAGCGGAATCCCAGGTACGCAACGCGCCTCTGTGGCTAAATAGGTTTTCCAAAATGCTCGACATTCAACTCCTTCGTACCAATCTTCCCTTCGTCGCCGAGCGCCTGGCTTTGCGCGGCGTGACGCTCGACACTGCCGCCTTCGAGGCGCTCGAAGCGGAGCGCAAGCGTCTGCAAGTACATACCCAGGATCTGCAGGCCAGGCGCAATACGCTGTCGAAGCAAATCGGCATGCTGAAGGGCAAGGGCGAGGACGCTTCGGCCGTGATGGCTGAAGTCGCCGGGCTGGGCGACGATCTGAAGGCCGGCGAGACGGCGCTGGCGGACCTGATGCCGCGCTTCGATGCCTTTGTCTCGGTGATTCCCAACCTGCCGCACGAAAGCGTGCCGGTCGGCAATGACGAGACCGGCAATGTCGAAGTGCTGCGCTGGGGCACGCCGCGCGCAATCGCCGCGCCGCGCGATCACGTCGATCTCGGCACCGCCCTGGGCGGCCTGGATTTCGAAGCCGGGGTAAAGATCTCCGGCAGCCGCTTCACGGTGATGAAGGGCCCGATTGCCCGGCTACATCGCGCGCTGGCGCAGTTCATGCTCGATCTGCATACGACCGAGCACGGCTACACCGAGATCTACACGCCCTACCTGGTCAATCCCGAAAGCATGTTTGGCACCGGCCAGCTGCCCAAGTTCGAGGAAGACCTGTTCATGGTGCCGCGCAGTGACGGCAGCAAGCTCTACCTGATCCCCACCGCCGAAGTTCCGGTGACCAACATGGTGCGCGGCGAGATTCTTGCCGGCGATGCCCTGCCGCTCAAGTTCGTCGCCCACACGCCCTGCTTTCGCTCGGAGGCGGGCAGCTACGGCAAGGACACCCGCGGCATGATCCGCCAGCACCAGTTCGACAAGGTGGAACTGGTGCAGATGGTGCATCCGTCGCAGTCGTGGGCCGCGCTGGAAGAACTCACCGGCCACGCCGAGGCCGTGCTGCAGCGGCTCGAACTGCCCTACCGCAAGGTCGCTTTGTGCACCGGCGACATGGGCTTCTCGGCGGCCAAGACCTACGACCTCGAAGTCTGGCTGCCGGCGCAGAACACCTATCGCGAGATTTCGTCCTGCTCCAATTTCGAGTCCTTCCAGGCGCGCCGCATGCAGGCCCGCTTCCGCAACGAAAAGAACAAGCCCGAACTGCTGCACACCCTGAACGGCTCCGGCCTGGCGGTAGGCCGCACCCTGGTCGCCGTGCTGGAGAATTACCAGAACGAGGACGGCAGCATCTCGGTGCCTTCCGCATTGCGCTCCTCGATGGGCGGCATGGAAAAGATCAGCGCCGACTGGGCAGCGTAGGGCGAGGCATAGGCCGGCTCGAAGCGGCTGAGGATGTCGTAGTAGCTGCGAATGTTCTCCACCATGATCACCGCTTCGCCGCCGCGCGCGGCGCCGCTCTTCAGCCGCGCATAGATCTCCGGCCGCGCCAGTTGCGGCAGCACCTGCTTCATGTCGTACCAGTCATCCGGATTCCGCTTCATGCGTTTGGCGACCGAGCGCGCGCCGCGAAAGTGGCCCATGCCCAGGTTGTAGGCCGACAGCGCCAGCCACAGGCGGTCCGGATGCTTGGCGCTGGCGGGAATCTGCTCCACCAGCTGCGCCAGATAGCGGGCGCCGGCGCGGATGCTCTCCGGCGCATCGAGGCGGTTCTTGACGCGTAGGATATCGGCCGTGTCCTCGGTCAGCATCATCATGCCGCGCACGCCGGTGGGCGAGGTGGCCAGCGGGTCCCAATGCGACTCCTGATAGGCCAGCGAGGCCAGCAATCGCCAGTCGATGCCGGTCAGATCCTGTGCCGACTTGAAGTGGCGGCGCCAGGCGGGGAGCTTGCTTCTGGCGTCGTCGAGGAACTTCGCGATGCCGGCGGCATTGATGCGCTTGATGTGGCCGAAGTAGCGGTCGTGGATGCGCGCCAGCGTGCCATCGGCGCGGGCACCGGCGATGAAGGCATCGGCCTTGGCGCGCAGCGCGGCGGCGCCTTCGCCGCCGAAGGCCCAGCCAAGCTCGAGCTTGCCCGGCAGTTGCAGCAGGGGCCGCAACTCCGGGTAGTAGTTGACGCCCAGATCGAGATGGATTTCATGCACCGCGGCGAACTCGGCCTTTTGCCCGGCGACGCGCGCCAGCAGGTCCATTTCGTTGACGCCGGGCATCTCGACCACCAGCGGGCGCGACTTCTCGTCCAGCCCGCGCAGCGTATCCGCCAGGGGCGAACCGGCCATCACCTCGACGGTTTTTCCGGCCAGGTCGGACAGCTTTTCCGGCCCCAGGATATCGCTGTGACCGACAATCCACTGCGTAACGGTGCGGATCGGCGTCGAGAACTGCAAAGACCCGTTGCCCAGCGGCATCGACGCGGCCAGATGCACCCGCCCGGCAAGGGCCAGATCGTTGAGCTCGTAAGCGTCGGCGGCCTGGATGAAGTTCACCTTGAGGCCGAGGCTGTCGGCAAAGGCCGTCACCAGGTCGTGCTCGAAACCGCTTGCCGTGGCGCCCTCGCGCTGGAAGAAGGCGGGCGTCTCGCTGATCGCCACCACCAGCCTGCCGTCTGTTTGCGGCGGCTCGATGCGGGTGCAGCCGGCCAGGCAGAGCGGCGCCAGACAGCAGATCAGGCGAAGCAGTTTCGACAACGCTTTCCCCTCCTTGAAGGCCGTGATCGACGCACGCTTCGCGGGTATAATCCGCGCCCACGGAGAGGTGGCAGAGTGGTCGAATGTACCTGACTCGAAATCAGGCGATGTCGCAAGGCATCCGTGGGTTCGAATCCCACCCTCTCCGCCAATCACCAGGAATAAGGCGCCTTTCGGGGCGTTTTGCTTTTATGGCCACCGATAAGCCCGCCAATTCGCAGGGTGCTTGCCGTTCCGTTGGCGCCGATTATTGCCTATTGCGGCGGACATCTGCAAATTCATTGCCGGAGCGGGCCGCCGTCCCGTCGGCGCCGACTTCCACGCGACCTGTGCTTTGCAGCTGACGCTGAACTTTGCCCAAAAACCAGCCGCATAACCTAAACTTCGATTCCAACCAGACTCGCCGCTCGTACTCCCATCGCCGTGACCGCAGCCATTCAGTTCCCTGTCCAGCCCGTCATCCTCTGCGGCGGCTCCGGCACCCGGCTGTGGCCGCGTTCGCGCGCGGGGTTCCCGAAGCGCGAATTTCTCTATGTCGACGACATTGCCGACGCCTGCGTCTTTCTCATGGAGCAAGGCATCGGCGAAGGCATCGCGCTGGCCTATGCAAGCTTCCTGATATCTGGTTGGATCACAACGAATGACGCAGCCTGAAGCCATCGGCCCGAATCGTAGGCCAATATTTAGCATGTTCATGCTATTATCTGGCTATGTCAATCGCTACAGCCCTTTTCTCAGACAGCCAGTCCCGAGTTTTTCGCTGGCTGTTTGGTCAGCCCGACCGCCAATTTCACCTGAGCGAATTGCGTCGTCTCACCGGCTTAGGCAGCGCTTCCCTGCAACGGGAACTGAACCGTCTGGCCGAGGCGGGACTGGTGCGTTCGGAGCGGATCGGGAATCTGCGTCGTTTCCAGGCGAACCCGCAAAGCCCGGTCTACAGCGAGCTGATCGCCCTGACGCGCAAGACACTCGGCGTGGAGCCGTTGTTGCGCGAAGCATTGTTGCCTCTGGCGCCCTCGTTGAAAGCCGCATGGATTTATGGCTCCGTGGCCAAGCAGACCGACACGGCGCAAAGCGACATCGACGTAATGCTGATCGGCGAGAACCTGCTGCTGGGCGATATTCTGGAACGTCTGGTGCCACTGGAAGCGCAATTGGGTCGAAAAATCAATCCGACCTGCTATTCGCCTGCAGATTTCGAGCGCCGCCGCTCAGAACCGGACTCGTTCGTCAATCGCGTCATGACCCAGCCTGTTCTGTCGTTGATCGGAGATGCCCATGAGTCTGCCCGCGCTTGATAATCTGGTGCGCATCGGGCAGCTCAAGGCCGAACCTCGAAACGTAGCCGAGGCTAGGCGCATGCTGGCCATGGCACGTACCAGCCTTGCCGATGCCCGGCTGGCTGCCCTGTCCCCGCAAGGCCGTTTCACCAGCGCTTACAACGCCGCGCATGCAGCCGCCTTGGCCGCCCTTCGCTGGCATGGTTATCGCAGCGAAAACAGATATACCGTTTTCCAGTGCCTCGCGCATACCCTGAATTGGCCCGCACCCCGTTGGCGAGTCCTGGACGCAGCCCATCAAAAACGGAATTTGGCCGAGTACGAGGGTTTCCTCGAGGTCGAGGAAGCAGCCATCGCCGAGCTGTGTGCTTTGGTGGCCGACCTGATTGCCGACGTAGCCAAACTTTTAGAATAACGAGCTCGCATGACTCCACCCAGTCCTCAGCCCTCGGCCCTCAGTCCTCAGCGCGTAGCGTTGATCACCGGCATTACCGGACAGGACGGTGCCTGTCTTGCCGCTCAGTTCCTTGCCGTGGTGAGCTTCGAAGAGTCCGAGTACACCGCCAACTCCAATACCCCGGCTGCCCGGACCACAGAAACCTGCCCGAAGGCTTCGAGGAGAACCGCGAAATCGCACAACAAGGCTTGCGCAGTGTAACCATTTCAGTTACAGTCGATCATGATTCGTTCATTCGATCACAAGGGCTTGGAGTTGTTCTACCGCAAGGAGGTTGTATGGGCAGAATGCACAATCCGCCTCATCCGGGCGAAGTGTTACAGGGGCTTTGGCTAGAGCCTGTGGGCGTTAGTATCACGGCGGCAGCGCTGGCGCTGGGATGCAGTCGTAAGCATATTTCCAGCATCATCAACGGCAGGGCCGCCATTACCGCGGACATGGCGCTGCGTCTGGCGGCGTGGTTGAAGACTGAGCCGGAATCATGGCTGGCGATGCAGGCGGCGTGGGACTTGTGGCAGGCGTCGCAGGGGGCAAGGCCGAAGATCAAGGCACTGAAGCTGGCGGCGTAGAAAAGGCAACATGCGCAGAGGCTTGATATTCGTTACTCCCGGGTAAAGAAGAAGCCGATCGACGTTTGTGAAATGGCATAATTGCGATTATGGCAACCGGCCTCTTCGCCCCGTCCAACACCTGCAAGTCGATGGGCTACCATAAGTAAGCCAGCGATGCCTATTCTCTCGGTTTTCTTCGGCATCATTGTGCGCATGTGGCACGACGATCATCCGCCGCCCCATTCATGTCGAGTATCAGGGCTTCGAAGCGTTTGTCGAAATTCGCACGGGAGAAGTCACCGAGGGACGATTGCCAAAGAAAGCAACTGCCATCGTCAAAGAATGGTGTTTCAAGCACCAAGAGGAATTATTGGCTAACTGGGAACATGCACAAAGGCTTGAACCCATGGAGCGCATTCCAGGAGCAGATCAAGATGATTAAGCTGATTGAAGCACATCACCTCGGGGATTTCAGAATCACCCTGAGGTTTTCTGATGGTACCGAGGGCATATTCGATGGTAATGAATTCCTGAAACGGAATGGCCCATTGCTTGATGCGCTGCGCAACGAATCGTATTTTCAGCAGGCGTTTATCGATGCCGGCGCATTATGCTGGCCGAACGGCCTGGAGCTTTCGCCCACTCGATTGCACCAAACGTGTAAAGCCCTGGACCCTGCATGACCCTTGCGGCAGCCAATCGGGGTTCTTCGGCTTGTCGCCGTTCCTGTCACCCCGGCGGGGGCCGGACAGCACCGATTTTTTACCCCTGCCGCTCCTTCCCCACGGACCGCAAAGCCGCCCTCACCGTCGACCACAACGTGTCCTTGTACAATACCCAAGCTACGAGCCCTTTGATGAAGCCAACCACTCAATGCTCGTAAGTGCCGCAACGGAGCCATGCGTCTAACTGAAGCTCAGCGCCAGTCGATCAAGTCCGCCGTAACGAGTGTTATCGGGGAGGAAAGCCGTGTATGGCTTTTTGGATCCCGCGTCGACGACGCCAAACGTGGCGGTGACATTGACCTTCTGATTGAAACTGACAGAGTTGTTCCCAGCCGGACAAACGCGCTTTGCCAGATCGAGGGTGCGCTTGCCAAGCGCCTCGGTGACCGCAAGATCGACGTCCTGCTCAAGGATGCACAAACCGTCGAAGCCCCCATATTCCATGCCGCGCGAAAGACGGGAGTATTGCTATGAGCATGCCCTACCTGGCCGAACAAGCCGATCCTGCACGTATCGCACTCGAGCTTGCAGAACGGGAATCAGCCCATCTGCGCTACACCTACCGCACACTGTATGCCGAGCCCATTGATCTTGCGTGGGTCGAGGCGCTGGTAAAGCGAGAAGATCTGGCGGAAAAGATCGATGCGTTTGTTGGCCGCTTCGGACGCCTCCAGGATCATCTCGGCGAGAAACTATTGCCGGCCTTTGCAAGGCTTCTCGGTGAACAACCCAAGTCGCTACTCGATGTCATGGCGTATTCCGAACGCATGGGATGGGTGGATGATGCGGAGGAATTTATTGGGGCACGAAAACTTCGTAACCTGCTGGTGCACGAATACATGACCGAGCCCAGGCTTTTTCATGAAGCATTGATTACGGCGAAGTCAGCCACTGAATTGCTGTTCCGCGTTGTGGCTGCGATCAAAGCAGAAGCAACGTCTCGTGGCCTGCTGTCTTCGGACTAGCCTCGTCGGATTCAAAGGTAAAATTGTCTTCGACAGCAGCAAACCCGACGGCACGCCGAGAAAGCTGCTCGATGTCTCGCGCATGAAACAACTCGGCTGGCAGGCGAAGACGCCGCTGCGGGACGGGATTGCGCAAGCCTATGCAAGCTTTCTTGCCATGCTTAGCTAAGGTTTTCCTGACCGAGATACCCAGGATATGGAAGGAGGTTGTATGGGCAGAATGCACAATCCGCCTCATCCGGGCGAAGTGTTACAGGGGCTTTGGCTAGAGCCTGTGGGCGTTAGTATCACGGCGGCAGCGCTGGCGCTGGGATGCAGTCGCAAGCATATTTCCAGCATCATCAACGGTAGGGCCGCCATTACCGCGGACATGGCGCTGCGTCTGGCTGCGTGGTTGAAGACTGAGCCGGAATCATGGCTGGCGATGCAGGCGGCGTGGGACTTGTGGCAGGCGTCGCAGGGGGCAAGGCCGAAGATCAAGGCACTAAAGCTGGCGGCGTAGAGAAGGCAACACGCGCAGAGAAATCAAAGCAAAATCCGGCAAACCGCCTATCACCGTCAAGAACGCGAACCAACTCAAATGACCCTACTCAGTCCTCAGTCTTCCCCACAAAGTCCGCAACGCGTAGCGTTGATCACCGGCGTCACCGGCCAGGACGGCGCCTACCTCGCCGAATTCCTGCTCGACAAGGGCTACATCGTTCACGGCATCAAGCGCCGCACCAGCCTGATCAACACCGACCGCATCGACCATCTCTACAAAGACCGTCACGAAAAGGACGTCCGCTTCTTCCTCCACCACGGCGACATGACCGACAGTTCCAGCCTGGTGCGCATCATTCAGCAGGTGCAACCCGACGAGATCTACAACCTCGCCGCCCAGTCCCATGTCGCGGTGAGCTTCGAAGAACCCGAATACACCGCCAACTCCGATGCCCTGGGTGCCCTGCGTGTCCTCGAAGCCATCCGCATCCTCGGCCTCGAAAAGAAGACCCGCTTCTACCAGGCCTCTACCAGTGAACTCTACGGCCTGGTGCAGGAAACCCCGCAGAAGGAAACCACCCCCTTTTATCCACGCAGTCCCTATGCCGTCGCCAAGCTCTACGCCTACTGGATCACCGTCAACTACCGCGAGGCCTACGGCATCTATGCCTGCAACGGCATTCTCTTCAACCACGAAAGCCCGATTCGTGGCGAAACCTTCGTTACCCGCAAGATCACCCGCGCGCTGGCAAGAATCAAGCTCGGCCTGCAAGAGTGCCTCTACCTGGGCAACCTGAATTCGCTACGCGACTGGGGTCACGCCCGCGACTACGTCGAAGTCCAATGGTTGATGCTGCAGCAGGAAAAGCCCGAAGACTTCGTTATCGCCACCGGCGTGCAATACAGCGTGCGTGACTTCGTCAATGCCGCCGCCAAGGAACTCGGCATGGCAATCCGCTGGGAAGGCGAAGGCGCGGATGAAAAGGGCCATGACGCCCATGGCAAGTGCATCGTCGCCGTCGATCCCCGTTACTTTCGCCCGACCGAAGTCGAAACCCTGCTTGGCGACGCCACCAAGGCCAGAGAGAAACTCGGCTGGACGCCAAAGATCACCTTCGATGAACTCGTCGCCGAAATGGTCCGCGAAGATCTTAGGTCGGCCGAGTGCGACGAACTGGTCAAGCACCATGGTTACAAGACGATGGCCTATCACGAATAGGCGCTGACTTTCTCATTCACCACGCCCAAGTCTATAGGCGGTTAAATGCCATGCTTATGTTGTCGTTACTAGTGTCAATTGATGGGGAAAGCCGATGATCCGATTTGCGTTATTAGGTTGCGGGCGCATCGCCAAACGCCATGCTGATCTGTTGACTAGCGGTCAGCTACCAGGCGCAACGCTGGTCGCTGTCTGCGATATCGAGTCGGCGCGACTAGAAAGCTTCAGCACTCGATACGGTGTGCGTGGCTATAGCTCACTCGAATCGCTCTTGCAGGATAGCAATATTGATGCGGTTGCTGTGCTTACACCCAGCGGGATGCATGCTGCCCACGTAATTTCTGTTGCCGCTGCAGGTAAGCACGTTGTCGTTGAAAAACCCATGGCGCTCCGCTTGTCTGACGCAGATGAAATGATTCGCGCATGTGACCGTGCTGCGGTCAAGCTATTTGTCGTCAAACAGAATCGATTCAATGTTCCGGTCGTAAAGGCCAGAGAAGCACTTGATGCCGGTCGATTCGGCAAACTGGTTCTCGGTACTGTTAGAGTCAGATGGTGTCGCGACCAAACCTACTATGATCAGGATGCGTGGCGGGGTACGTGGGAGTTCGATGGGGGCGTCCTCACCAACCAGGCAAGTCATCACGTGGATATGCTGGAATGGTTCATGGGTGACGTAGAAAGCGTTCATGCCAGGTCGACGACGGCTCTAGTGAATATTCAGACTGAAGATACGGCCGTCGCTACGCTCAAATTTAGCAGCGGGGCCCTTGGCGTCATAGAAGCAACGACGGCAGCGCGACCAAAGGATATGGAAGGATCTCTCTCCATATTGGGTGAGTTGGGCGCCGTCGAAATTGCCGGGTTTGCGGTAAATAAGATTCGCACATGGCAGTTTTGTGACGAATTGCCATCCGACAAGGACGTCATGGAGAATTTCTCCGTCAATCCACCGAACGTCTATGGCTTTGGGCATCACGCCTACTACAAACACGTCATCGATTGCTTGGCTGGCGGCTCGCCGGCTTTGGTTGACGGCCTTGAAGGGCGACGGAGCCTTGAACTGATTTCAGCCCTTTACGAGTCCATCGAAACAGGCAAGGAGGTCTCCTTGCATTTCAGGCCACAGCGCTGCCGACTTGGCGGGTAGTGATGAACGAACCACACATCGAGCCGACTCTCGTGAAGGGCGGTATCAGGGACATTCATTGTGGCGCTAACGTAAAGATCGTTCAGCCCTGCAATCTGTATGAATGTTTCCTCGGGGAAGGATGTTTTGTCGGTCCGTTCGTCGAAATTCAGAAGGGTGTCCGTGTTGGCGCTCGTACACGAATTCAGTCACACAGTTTTCTTTGCGAAATGCTTACTGTCGGCGAAGACTGTTTCATCGGTCATGGGGTCATGTTTATCAATGACCCGTTCTCCGCAGGTGGGCCGGCTCGCGGCAGGAAGGAACTCTGGCGAAGCATCGCGCTTGGTAACAGGGTATCAATAGGGTCGAATGCGTCGATCATGCCCGTTACGATTTGTGACGACGTCGTAATTGGCGCGGGTGCTGTTGTAGTGAAAGACATTGCGCACCCAGGAATATATGCCGGCAACCCTGCAAGACTGATTCGGAAGCTCTAAGAGTTTCCTGCTTCGCTACCTATAATTCCTAACGACCATGACAATTCAAGTACCCTTCGCCGATCTCTACGCCCAATATCGCTCGATAAAGCCGGAAATTGATGCCGCAATTGAGAGCGTGATCCGAAATTCCGCGTTTATACGGGGGCCATATGTTGAGAAGTTCGAACAGGAATTTGCTGAAGCAGTAGGTGTCCGGCATTGCGTTTCTTGCGCCAACGGGACGGATGCACTCTATATCGCGATGCATGCTCTTGGCGTCAAATCAGGCGACGAAGTAATCACTACTGCGCATTCCTGGATATCTACTAGCGAAACCATCACGCAGGCAGGTGGATCCGTTGTGTTTTGCGATACCGATGCCACAACATATACGATTGACCCGGCCGAGATCGAAGCAAAAATATCACCCCGCACGGTTGGAATAATCCCGGTACATCTATACGGACAACCGGCCGACATGGATCTGATCATGGCGATAGCAAGGAAGAACAAGTTGTGGGTACTTGAGGATTGTGCGCAGGCACATCTGGCGCGCTATAAGGGGCGTATGGTCGGCACAATCGGCAACGCTGCCTCGTTTTCTTTTTATCCAGGCAAGAACCTTGGTGCGATGGGCGATGCCGGAGCGGTGGTGACGAACGATGCGTCACTCGCTAGAAAGATGGCAATGTTCGCCCGACACGGTGGGCTGATCAAAGGGCAGCACGATATTGAGGGGACCAATAGTCGACTTGACGGATTGCAGGCCGCGATTCTCTCCGTCAAGTTGCGTCATCTACCGGCGTGGACAGTTCGACGTCGTCTAATCGCCGAGCAATACGGCGCACTACTACATGGAACACGCAGAATAACTCTCCCGCTTGTAGGAAACAAGAGAGAGCATGTCTATCACCTTTACGTTGTTCTGCACGAACAGCGCGACGCACTTGCGAGGCACATGGCTTCAAGAGGCGTGCAGACGGTGATAAATTATCCACGTGCATTGCCGTTCCTTCCGGCGTACCAGTATCTCAATCATCGGGTAGAAGAATTTCCGAATGCGTATTTTCATCAATCGCGCATTCTTTCGATCCCGATATTCCCCGAGATGACAGAAGAACAAATCGACTTTGTAGCGGATTGCATTCGAGAATTTGACCAAGGCGCGACAATCTGAACATGGAAACAGGCAAGCCACCTCATATCGGCTACCCTGCTGTCGGAAGATTCGGCCTAGCGCATAGCATGCTCGCGTGGGCGCGCTGTCACGTCTGGTGCGCCCGCAACGGGTTTGAGATGCTTGCGCCGAATTGGCGGCATTTACGGATCGGGCCGTATCTTCGTCGGGAGATCGACAAGCGAGCCTATCATCGGCTTTTCACTTTCCCCGATTACATCACAGGTATTCGACGGGAATTTCTCCTGGCAACGCTACCGAAGGTATATGCAGGAAGCGCGGATCTTGATTCCGTATGCGAAGGCAACGGACGCAAGTTGATAGTGTTCCAAAATTTGGTTTCCGGAAATGAAGAACGATATTTTGGCGAGATCGTTGGCCTAGAAAAGCAGGTAAGGGGTGCACTGGTCCGAATGACCAAGCCTCGATATCTGCCCTGTGTGGGTTCCGAAGCGCACATTGCAATCCATATACGGATGGGGGACTTTTCCGAACGGGCAACAGCTGACGCCCTCCGGCAAGGAGCAAAGAACTCGCGAATCGCCGTTAAGTGGTATGCCGATATTTTGAAAGAGTTGCGACGTCGACTCGGTGTGATGGTCCCGGCTAGGCTCTATTCGGACGGTCCGGATCATGAGCTTTCTCCCATCCTGGAGCTAGATTGGGTTAGGCAAGCACCGTTGGCACCTGCAGTCACAGATTTGCTGTCGATTTCAGCTGCGAAATTGTTGATTTCATCCGGGTCGGGATTCAGCTTTTGGGGGGCGTATTTGGGCCACGTTCCAAGGATCAATTTTCCCGGCCAACGCATGTACAGAGTCTTGGGCGGCCAAGGTGATCTCGATCTCGAACCCGAGTGCGAGTCGGTGGCCGAACTTAGCGATGCGTTTCTGCAACATTTGCATTCACTGTTTTCCACGCCAAGGAACAAATGACGTCGTTCGCCACGAACATAACAAGAGTGTTGCGCGGAACCGTGGCTGCTCAATTGTTGCTCCTAGTGGCGATGCCAGTGATTACGCGATTGTTTTCTCCGGCAAACTTCGGCGCCGTACAGGCACTGCAGTCAGTACTGACTTTTCTGTTGGTGTGCTCGGCGTTGCGCCTGGAAGTCGCGATCTTGTCGGAGACGGAGGAAGAAATTGATGCCTTGGTTGCCACGTGTTTCTGGATATGTTGCGCGACCAGCGGAATTGTCGCGCTATCGATAGCTGTTTGGGAACTGGTCGCTGGGGCTGGCGATACGAGCCTGGGGGGGCTCGTATATCTGGTACCGTTCAGTATGCTGTTCGCGGGATTGGGGCTCATTGTTTCCTATCTCGTTTTGCGCTCGCACCTCTTCGATGTCGGCGCCGGAGCAAAGATCGCACAAGCGGCATCGTATTCTGGCGCCGCGATTCTCTTTGGATTAATCTCGCCAGCAGCGATCGGACTTGGATTCGCCGATTTATTCGGCAAGGCCATATATTGGTTTGTATGTTTCCGAAATTTAGCGATAGGCAAAGGGCTCAAGTTGTCTTCCCTCGACTGGAGCAGAGCCAAGGCGGTGATTGGTAGACATAGACAATTGGTTTGTGTTTCGCTTCCCGGCGCACTGATCAATGTACTTGGGTCGTCTTACACACCGATGATGCTGTTGCTTCTTTTCAGCGCGAGCGAGGCAGGCCATTACGCACTGATAGAAAGAATGATCGGAGGCCCCGTGGGGATGGTTTCGGGTGCGGCTTCACAGGTTTTCATGGCGGATTTTTCGGCCATGGGTCGAAATAATCCCGGGGCCCAGAAAACTCAATTCCGAAGCCTCGTCCTCAACCAATTGAAACTAGCTGTGCTTCCTGCCGTGGGATTCTTTTTTGCGGCACCAGCCGTGATTCCTTGGATCTTTGGCTCTGAGTGGGAACTGGCCGGGCGCTACGCGCAGATTATGACGCCGTTGTTCGTTGCGTCATTTGTCGTCGGCCCGGTCAATATGGCGCTAACGATTGCTGGCTTCCAATCAATTCAATTCGTGTGGGATGCCGGCCGCCTGATTGCAATCGCGGCGGTATGGTGGTTCGTCTTCGACACGAAAATGAATTCAACCAGCGCGCTATCAATTTACTGCGCCGCGGCGGTTGTCTGCTTTGCTGTTTATCTTTTCGTCACGGACCGGGCACTAGCCAAGAGGGCGTTTATGGAGGAAAGTTTGTGATTACGATTGTTGACTACGGCGTAGGCAACATTGGTGCGCTGGAAAACATGTTCGATTTCCTGGGCGTAGACTGTACGGTATCGAATCGTCCGGAAGACGTTGGCAATGCCGATAAGCTGCTTTTGCCAGGGGTTGGTGCGTTCGACACGGCCGTAAATGCTTTGAACAGACAAAATTTGATTCCCGCTCTGAACTATGCAGTGTGCCGCAGAAAGAGACCGATCCTCGGTGTCTGCCTTGGCATGCAACTGCTTTGCCGGGGAAGTCAGGAAGGCGATCTGCCCGGCCTCGGCTGGATCGACGCAGATGTTCGCCGACTCGAAGTGCCGTCCGGCTCCAAGCTGAAGGTGCCGCATATCGGTTGGGCAGACGTCAGGCCTATCCGCGAGACGAACCTCTTCCCTAAAATTCATTCGATGGAGCGGTTTTATTTCGTCCATAGCTATCACGTTTGTTGTGATCGGCCGAACGACGTTGCCGCAGTCGTCGATTTTGGTAGAGAAATCTGCTGTTCGGTGTCGGCCGGGAACATTTACGGTGTTCAGTTTCATCCTGAAAAGAGCCATCGGTTCGGGATGAGGCTCCTCAAGGCCTTCGGAGACCTTTAACAAATGCGGCCGCGTTTGATTCCCGTACTCTTGTTGGATTCCTCACGCCGACTCGTAAAGACTGTGCGTTTTGGAAAGCGAACATATGTTGGCGATCCCTTGAACGTCATTCGCCTGTTCAACGAAAAAGAAGTCGATGAGATATTCGTTTTGGACATCGATGCGACGTCCGATCGTCGGACTCCCGACCTTGGCTTTCTCCGAGAGTTGGCCAGTGAATGCTTCATGCCTCTCGCGTATGGCGGCGGTATTACGAGCCTTGAACAATGCGAGCAGATCAGTCGCGCCGGAATCGAAAAGATCGTTCTTGGCACATCCAGCGAGAACAAAGGTTTCGTTAGCGACGTAAGCAAGAATATGGGGAGTCAGTCAGTTGTGGCTTGTGTCGACGTATTCGGATCTGGAGTCTCAGCAAGATGCTTTACTCGTTCGGGCAAGTCGCCGATCAATATCGACTTGATCAGGCATTGCGTTGAATTGCAGGAAGCGGGGGCGGGCGAAATCGTGCTTCAGTCGATTGACCGCGATGGGACACGAAGCGGCTACAACGTTGAATTGATAAGAATGCTGGCGAGCCAACTGGCTGTGCCCTTGGTGGCGCTCGGCGGGGCTGGCGAAGCAACGCATCTTGTCGAGGCGTTGAAAGTCGGCGCATCGGCTGCCGCATCCGGTAGCGCGTTTATATTTGTTGGCCGATTGCGAGCCGTCCTGATCAATTCCCCGGATCCGGCAGCGATCGAGATGCTTATAAGGGGCGGATCGTGAGCGTGTACCAATATCCGACACGCGTTTGTACATATTGCGTTATGGACGACAGCAACAGGGCGATTCAGTTCGACGAACATGGTCAATGTAGCTGCTGCCGCGATGCACTGATCCGTTTACCCAATGAGTGGTGGCCCAATGCGGAGGGCGAACGAAGGCTTGAACAGCTTGTCAAGAGGCTTCGTGCCGGTGGTCGCGGCAGGCCCTACGACGCAATAATCGGTCTCAGTGGTGGCGTCGACAGTGCGTATCTAGCCCACGTGCTGAAACACAAGTATGATCTGCGTCTTCTTGCAGTCCACGTCGACGGCGGCTGGAACTCCGATCAGGCAGTAAGGAACATAGAGACGATCGTCAGGACGCTCAACCTTGACCTCTTTACATACGTCGTGGAATGGCAGCAGATGCGCGAAGTGCAAGTCGCATTTCTGAAGGCGTCGGTTCTCAACCAAGACATTCCTCAAGATCACGCGTTCTTTTCCGTGCTGTACCAAACGGCAGGAAAGTTTGGTGTGAAATACTTTCTCAGCGGTGTGAATTTCGCCACCGAGTCGATCATCCCGCCGGAGAGCGGACACCCCTATATGGATGTAAGACATATCCGTGGCGTGCACCGCCAATTCGGGAAGGGCATCTTAGAGAGTTTTCCCTTGATGGATCTTTCATATTTCGTCTGGCTGTCGCGGGTGCGAAAGCAACTTCTTGTGTTTCGCCCGTTAAATTATCTGCCCTACAACAAAGAGATAGCAGCGGAGGAGTTGAAGAAGCACTATGACTGGCGCGACTATGGCACAAAACACCACGAGTCGCGTTTCACCAAGTTTTATCAGCAAATATATCTTCCGAGAAAGGTCTTTTTTGACAAGCGGCGGTTGCATCTATCCAGTCTGATTGTCTCCCAGGCGATGACGCGCGAACAAGCGCTACAAGAGCTTGCAAAACCAATCATCGATGAGAAGGAGGCGGCACGGGACGTCAAGTTCGTTGCAAAGAAACTGGGATGCGCACATGAGGATCTGAATGTGTGGATCAACCGTCGGGTGATTCCGCATAGAGACTATCCGAACCGATATTGGCTGCACGCTACGCTTACATGGATGAGAGATCAGATCAGGCGGTTTGAATGAACAACAATCCTGACCCCCCCTCCGGGAACTCCGATCCCTGTCAGTGACAATTAAACTAAAAACGAGGTTTTTTGATGCTAAGCAAAATCCGATCCGTCATTAATGGCTACCGCCGAAACCTCGGGGGCCTGCGTTCCGCCAGAACGATACAAGAACTTCGGAAGTGGTTTGCAAGTGACGTGGGGACACCATCCGGGTTTGGCTTCAATGGCGACGTGATTCGTACGCGAATCGTTGCTGATCTCTTCAACTCAGTTGGATGCACGGCATTCATCGAAACCGGTACCTATCGCGCTGCGACGACCGTGCTTGCAAAGCGCTTGCTGAATTGCAAGGTTTTCAGCTGCGAATTGAGCCTGAAAAGCTGGCTGTTCTCGACGATCCGCTGTCTTCCATACTCAGAGTTGTTCATATTTCGCGCGGATAGCCGATCATTTCTCCGAAGGATGGGGAAACACCTCGGGCCTGAAGAGATTCCGTTTATCTATCTCGACGCACACTGGTATAGCGATCTTCCTTTGCAGGAGGAACTCGACTACGTGGCGACGACATGGGCAAAGTGTGTCGTACTAGTCGATGACTACAAGGTGCCAGATAGGCCCGGTTTCAAGTTCGATCGGTATGGTGACGACGAGCTTTGCATTGAGCGATTTTTTATCGATCCGAAAAACGCAATCAGTGGAGCCGTGACTTTTTTCCCGAATTACGATCCCGAATTAGAAACTGGCGCTCGTTGCGGCTATGTCATCTTTATCTGTGGGACGCAACATCGACTGCATTCCGACGCCCGAAGGTTTCCCCTAAATCTGTTGCGTCGCTTTGACTAGTAGAACAGACTCTTCTTGACTAATTGTTAGTGTTAGCAGCGATTGTTCGCTATCTCCCGATCAGAAAATCGGCGAAAGACTGATCGTGCGATCTCATAATAGTGCGTCAATCACGTTATTCCCAAGCACTTTCCAAAGTAGACGCAACTGCTAACTAAAAATATGACTGCTAATTCTTTCGCCTTCTATTATGGCGCTGTAATCTGGATGCTGCTTTATTTGTTTAGTATGCGGCGAAAACCTATGGGGGCTACGTTTTTCTTCATCGTATTTGTCCTCTTTTTTCACGCGTTTGCGTATCCCTACTACATTTACATTTGGACAGAACAGTTGGGTTTCGGCCTGCTCCAGGATTTCGTTATCTCATTTCCAGACTTGGTTCCAAAAGTCACGTTGGCAATGGCTTTATGTTATTCCTTCATCTTGCTTGGATGTCATGCGGGGG
Source organism: Sulfuritalea sp. (assembly GCA_023229685.1). Taxonomy (GTDB): domain Bacteria; phylum Pseudomonadota; class Gammaproteobacteria; order Burkholderiales; family Rhodocyclaceae; genus Sulfuritalea. The sequence continues at coordinate 16,614 of JALNYT010000003.1, read as the reverse complement.
ATATCGCGTTCGGTGCGATTAGCACCCAAAGGCTAGGAATAGATACCATTAAGCCGAGCATAATAGCTGCGGCAAACATGAAAACAATGCTGACGCTAGTCTCTGTATGTGAGTTACTGCTGTTATCTCTGCTCATTCTGCAATACGCCTTCGTTGCAAGCCCAACCGCATTGTTTGATTACTATTTGTCTGATCTAGGATCATCGGAGCGGGTCGCGATTAGAAGAACAGAAACTCTGAGTTTCTATATCCCCGCCATATTGCACTTGACCGTTATGCCCATGCTACTGTTCATAGTGTTTATTGAAGCATTAAAGTCAAAATCGACCTACCTGAAACATCGTGCTTTTCGTTTTGGTGCGCTTCTCGTACTCTTGAAGCTTTCAACATTTAGTAAGGCCGCACCGGCATTGATACTTATTCAGTTGCTTTTTTGCAAATATCTCTACTCTCGTCAGACGTTGGCATTCAGTCTTAGATACGTCCGATTTGGCTTGATCGCTTTGGGCATTGCGTTTGGGTTTGTCTTCATTGTTCGGGGCGAGTCAGTCGATATGGAAACGGCATTCGATGACTATTTCTATCGCCTATTAATGATTCCCAATGAAGGGATCTTCGAGTACTTCAACGCAATTCCAGACTATTTCCCATTTGGATACGGATCAGGATTAGGTGTTATTACTGAGTTATTTGGAGACGCAAGAGGCACCGGCCAAAACTTGCCGACCTATAATTTGGTAGCCTCCGTGTATCGACACGATTATGACACGGTAGTGAATAGCTTCTTCATAGCGGAAGCTTGGGCACAGTTTTCATGGGGAGGGGTGGTAGTTCTGTCATTCATGGCGGGTCTTCTTGTTAAGTGGTATGACTCCGAAACAGCCAAGCTAAAAAACTCCTCAATTAGAGTCGGCATGGTCGTTTTTTCAGTTTACGGAACGTATGCGCTCTCAACGTCGGCGATAACAACAGCGTTAATTACTGGCGGATTATTCATCATCCCAATTTTCGCGCGTTTCCTGGATAGTAAGCTGTGATAGATGTGAATGTTTTCGAGAGAAGAACTTGATTGATAGCTTTTACACATCTATATGCGGTGTGTGCGGCGAGAACTTTAGTTACGCGACTTTGTTTTTCGACAACATTATTCCAATGGCGTGTTACTCCTGTCATTCGAGTGTTCAATAATTAGCATAACCGTACATCCCGCAACTATTTTCAGATGAGACTCTTTCAAAATATTTTTTCGTTCCCTTCGTACCGCACACGACTAGCCTCGCTAGCGCTACGTCAAGTCAATTTCAAGAAATGGATTGAAGCGCTGGTCGCCGACGGCTACAATGGTGTTCATTTGCTTGATCCTGTAGTATGTCGTAACCCTGATGCTTTTTTAACTGCGGGGTGCGACCCGCAACTCCAGAAGATATGGGCAAGTGAGCACGGAATGAACACGGCGTGCGCGCTACCGGACATTTTGCTGGCGCAGGTAGAGGAACACCGGACGGAAGTGTTTTATACCCAAGAACCAGCAACTTATGGGCCGGATTTCTTGAAGAGACTTCCGGGATGCGTCAAGAGGAAGATTTGTTGGCAATCTCCTCCGGCTCCTTTGGGTGATCTGACCTCGTACGATCTGGTCTTGAATAATTTTCCTGAGAGCCTTGCTGAATACGGCAGGCAAGGTGTGCTCACTGCTTATTTCACCCCGTCCTTCGACCCAGTGATGGCGGATTACGCCTCGAATGAGAATCGTCCAATTGATGTCGTTTTTATCGGTGGTTACTCGCGGCATCACCAAAATCGGGCGGTAATCCTCGAGGCGGTCGCACGCCTACGGAAGAGATTCAACATTGTCTTTGCGCTTGACCGCGGTCGGCTTACGCGACTGGCCGAAAGTCCGATCGGACGCTATCTTCCCTTGGGTCGGCATCGCCGACCAGCGGACGTTCAGGTCGTGTCAACTCGACCGGTATTTGGTCGAGCTATGTATCAGCTCTTATCAAACGCAAAAATCGTATTGAATGGGGCCGTCGATTCTGCTGGCGGCGACCGCGGCAACATGCGCTGCTTTGAAGCCTTAGGCTGCGGAAGCCTCCTCTTGTCGGATCCAGGCCGCTACCCGGCTGGAATGGAGCAGGGCGTCACGATGGAAACCTATGCGAACGAGGTCGAAGCTGTGTCCCTGATTGCCGAATTGCTTTCTGACTCGACAAGACTGGCGACAATCGCTGCAAACGGGGTTAGGCTTATGCAAGACCGTTACAGTAAAGGACAGCAGTGGGCGCGGTTTCAGGAACTCGCATCTTGATGAACTACCTGCGCTCCACGCAGATAGCGGGGCAAACCGGGTGAGGCAACGGTTGCGAATCGTACACTTTATTCTCGACCATAGAGTCGGAGGGCCGCACATTTACTACAAATCCCTTAAGGCTGCGATGGGAGAAAATGTGAAATGCATTCTCGTTACTGCCGGCCAAGGGGCAGCAACGGATGTCTCTCTCGTAAACCTTCGCCGATGGTGGAGGCCGCTATATGCGGTGGAGGTGTTCATTAACGCGTTGGCAATTGCCTGGATGTTTAGATCAAGCAATTCGTCCCGCGGTAATTGGGATATCTTTCATGTGCACGGCGCAGCAAATCTTGCCCCACTTCTCGCTGCCGTCATTACAAAGCATCCTATAATTTGGCATATGCATGAAGCGCTTCCTGAGTTGAGCCCGTTGGCCAAGATTGGTGCATGGCTCGTCAAGAGTTCGCGCCATACCAAACTCTCTGTCAGCGAAAAAAGCGCGCAAGAACTTGGTTTGCCTTCCATGCCCATAATTCCATGTCCTGTGGACACGGAGTTTTGGCAACCGGCGCCCGGCAGTGATTGCTTCAAGGACAAAGAGCGAGGCGCTGCGATTGAGATTCTTGCCATTGGCAATCTGAATCCAATAAAGGGAATGGACCTCCTTCTCCGATCAATGCTGAGTGTGCCACATCCAATGCATCTACGAATTGTAGGTGCGTTATTAGACACTCATTCGGCCTACTTTCTTCAGTTGAAGTCACTCGCGGGCGAATTGGCAGTTCGCAGATCGGACGTCTTGGTAGAGTTTCTAGGCTGGTGCGATTCCGAGTCCATTAGGGGCCTGCTGGATGCGTCGGATTTGTTTGTATTGCCGTCTTTGAACGAAACGGGACCGATTGTGTTGTTTGAAGCGATGGCAATGGCTAAGGTCTGTGTTGCGGCCGATGTAGGGGCAGTTTCAAGGACTCTTGGAAATATGCAGCAAAGTTTGATTTTTCGGCCCAATGATTGCGTTCAGCTTTCTTCCGCGTTGAAAAGGGCCATGTCGCTCTCGTCGGTAGAACGCAGAAAAATGGGATTCGCGAATCGCGAACAGATACGATTGCTTCATTCGCCAGAAAAGATAGGCTCCCAAATGCTCCAAGCCTACGCTAACGTACTCCACGAGAGGACGTTTTCAACGCAGGTGGCTCGTTGAGTTATTGAATATGTGGCCCAAGACATGACATTCGATCCACACATAAGCTTTGTTGGCCGATATCCGCCATTAGATGGAACCGTAGAGTTCTATGGCCGTATTGGCTCGCTAATCGATAGGGACTCAACTGTGCTCAATCTTGGGGCAGGACGAGCAGCTTGGTATTACGTCGAGAAGAGCAAACATCGGCGTCAAGTGTTGGATCTCAAGTCCATGACAAAACGTTATATTGGTGCTGACATCGATGCAGCAGTTTTATCGAATCCAACAACTCACGAAAATATTTTGGTCAAAAATCAACAGATTCCACTTAACGATTCGGTTTGTGATTTGATTCTGTCGGATTTTGTCCTTGAGCACGTCGAGGATGTGTGTAGCTTCGAGGCAGAGGTGTTCAGGTTATTGAAACCAGGTGGTTGGTTTTGCGCACGAACGCCTCACTACTTCAACTATGTCAGCGTTGCCGCTCGCTTGGTTTCGAACCTCAAGCACCACCGAATTCTCCGTTACGCTCAGCCAGACCGCTTGGCGGAGGATGTGTTTCCCACTTGTTACCGCTGCAATTCGCTCGGTGCCCTAAGGCATGCCTTTCCTGCGCCACGTTGGAATAACTTTTCTTATTTGTATACCGCTGAGCCCTCCTATTATTTTGGCCGGCCATCAATTTATAAAATCATGTCTGTCATACATAATCATGCACCCAAGATTTTTACCGGGAATCTGTTTGTTTTCCTGGAAAAAACGGGATTGAATCAATGCTGACTAGCCGGATTGCATGGTGGATAGATCACAATTTCTCGCAGCCGCCAGGATGATTAACTGCTCAATGCCAAAAGGCAATATTTACTCGCGTCCACTTGGCTTTTCGACCTCAGATCCAGTTATTGAAACTGTACTTCGGGTAAAGCCTGCGGATAGGCAATGCTGGGAGTGCGCTACGATTGACCACAATAATGGCGTAGGGCATGTCTGCCAAACTCGAATACGCTGCGCTACCATTGAGGGCGGGGATTGAAACGCTCTGCGATTGATCCGGATAGAGACTCGCCGACCCTGCCCGATATTCGCCGCGCGCGATTGTTCCTCGCGGCCCTCGTCTGTGGGACTGTAACGTCGCTTACGCTACTGTTGATGTTTTTTGGTGGGGTAAAGACGAATTTCGAAGAAGCGGCTACGTTTGGAGCACAGACGACTTCCATTTTTGCGAAAGAAGGAGGACATCCGATCCACTGCATGGATAGTCGCGATGCGAATGGCTGCATTGAGGGTGCGCGAAGTCGAAGTGCGAGGAATTCAGTCCTATGGTTGGGCAATTCGCAATTGCATGCGATCAATCAAATGCGACTGGGCGAAATGAACGCACCACCGATACTGTTTGAATCGCTCTACCCCCGTGGACTCGACCTTCTGACATTTAGCCAACCCAACGCCAACTTGCAGGAGCATTACGTCTTATTCGAGTATTTACGCAAACAACTGCCACTGCGCCTACTGATTCTGTCGATTGTTTTTGACGACCTTCGTGAAGATGGGCTACGCGACGAAGTTGCAGCTCTGACACGCGATGAACAGACTTCAATGGCTTTGTCCGCCACGGACATCGGACGGCGGTTGCTTGTCATCTCACGCTTTGTGGCCAAAGATCAAGATACCGCCGGAATTGCTCAAACTATTCAGGAGCGCGCCGAACTTACTCTGAATGGGTGGCTTGAGGAACAGAACTCCCTTTGGAAGGTCAGGCCGATGGTTCGGGGCAAGGTCTTTTACGGTCTGTACGTGGCCCGTAATGCCTTATTTGGGATCAAAGCCACCAGCAAACGCAAAATTATCCAAGGGCGATACAACGACAATCTAGCGGCTTTGGCTGCCATTCTGAATGCTGCGAGGCGAGAAGGGATCGAGGTCGTTTTGTATATTGCCCCATTGCGGGGTGGGATGGAGATTCCCTATGACTCCGGCGAGTACGCGAGATTCAAGTCGGATATACAGAGGCTCGCCAGGCTACACAATGCCAGGTACGCCAACCTCGAAGCCTTGGTGCCTAATGAACTATGGGATTCCGGCACCGAAAGTGGCGCGAATGAAGTGCCTGATGCGGATTTTATGCATTTTCAGGCAGGCGGCCACAAGGTCTTGGCTGCAAAATTGGAACAATTGGTTACCGACTCGTTGGCCAATCTGGACATCAGACCGTGATTTTCAACTCGGTCACCTACATAATTTTTCTAGTTTTAACAGTTTGCCTTTTTTGGCTGCTGCCGAAACGACCACGCCTCTGGATGATCTTCTTGTCCAGTCTGACGTTTTATGGTTTCTGGCGCCCAGAATTTCTTGCGGTGATGTTGCTCTCAGCAGCGACCGACTATTTTGTTGCCATGCGCATCGAGGCAACTGAAGTATTGGCGCGGCGCAGAATTTGGCTAGTCGTGAGTCTCTTCGTAAATCTCGGCCTGCTGTTCTATTTCAAGTATTTGCTGTTCGTCGTCGACAACGCTGTCGTAGTGATGCGTTTCTTCGGTGTCGAGGTGCAGTCGCCTGTTCTGAACATTGTGCTTCCGCTTGGCATCAGTTTCTATACCTTTCAAACCATCAGCTATACGGTTGATGTCTATCGGAAGTTCATTCGAGCGGAACAGGATTTCGTTCTATACGGTTGTTTCGTCACTTATTTCCCGCAACTCGTTGCCGGACCGATCTTACGCGCGGGTGAGCTTCTATACCAACTCGACGCGAAGCCGAGCTTTCGGTTGGATACCTTTGTCAGCGGGTTAAGACGCATCCTGTTCGGGTTGTTTCTCAAGGTGGTTCTGGCCGACAACATTTCGCCCCTGGTCGACGCTGGCTTCGGTCAGCCGATTTCGGCGATGAGCGCTATTGATGTTGTAACGCTCGCCTTTCTATTTGGCTTTCAGATCTACTTCGACTTCGCGGGATATTCGCACATAGCGATTGGTTCAGCGCGCCTAATGGGCATTTCGTTTCCTGAGAATTTTAACTTTCCTTACATGGCAAGTTCGCCAAGAGAGTTTTGGCGACGCTGGCATATTTCCCTGTCGAGTTGGATTCGCGATTACCTGTATTTGCCGCTCCTGGGGGTTAAGGTTCAGGATCGATCGGTTGGAGGGTTGGCCACGGCTTCACAAGAGCATGGCGCCAGGGAGAGGCACCCCACCTTGGTGCTGTTTGCTACCTGGGGAATCATGGGCTTCTGGCACGGTGCCAACTGGACCTTTGTTTTTTGGGGGCTGTACCACGCAACCTTCATTGCGGCGTATCGGGCGATAAGTCTACAGTGCGCCAGATTTCCGAACTTTATCCAAAGCTGGGGGGGCTGGTTAATCACATTACCGATAGTGATGCTGGCGTGGGTGCCTTTTCGCGCGAAGTCGGTAAGTGACGCACTGGGCATGTATGGAAAGCTGTTCGCTCCGCGAGACTATTTCTGGTTGGGAATGCGAGAGAACACCTACCTTGTCGCCGCGGTACTTCTTGTCGGGTTTCTAGGCACTTACTTCTTTCATGAGAAGGGCGCTCGGTGGCTGTATAAGACCCCTGCGCTAATGTTTGTTGTCGAAACGCTGCTGATGGGAATCGTCGCGGGATTGGTATTTGTATTCCTGCGACCGATCAGCCAGTTCATCTATTTCCAATTCTGAGCCACCTTTACTCGAGAAAACTGTCTTGTCGATCATTCTGGGTATCAATGCTTATCATGGCGATTCTTCGGCCTGTCTGGTCAAGGATGGGGCTCTGGTTGCGGCTGCGGAAGAAGAGCGCTTCCGCCGGATCAAGCATTGGGCGGGGTTTCCGTCCGAGGCGATTCGTTATTGCCTTGCTGAGGCGGGTATCGGTTTGGTGGATGTGAGGCACGTGGCGATCAATCAGGATGGCAAGGCCAATCTGTGGAAGAAGATTGGTTTTACGCTGGCGAAGAGGCCCGATCTCGGCCTGGTGATGGATCGCATCAAAAACAAGCGCGAGAGGACCAATGTGAGGGATGAACTGGCGCGAACTTCGGTCGCGCCGTTTGCGGGCGAAGTGCATGAGGTCGAACACCATCTGGCGCATCTCTCCTCGGCGTTTCATGTGTCGCCCTTCGATGAGGCGGTGGTGGTGTCGGTGGATGGCTTCGGTGATTTTGCCAGTGCTGCTTGGGGTATCGGCCGGGGGGCGGAGATTGCCATCGACGACAAGGTTTATTTTCCGCATTCATTGGGCATCTTCTATCAGGCGCTGACTCAATGGCTGGGTTTCCCGCACTATGGCGACGAGTACAAGGTGATGGGGCTGGCGCCTTACGGGCAGCCGAAATTTATGACCGAGATGCGACGCATCGTGCAGTTGCAGGGCGATGGCAGTTTCAAACTGAGTCTGGGCTATTTCCGTCACCACAAGGAAAAGGTGGAGTACGAGTGGGAAAATGGCGAACCCAAGGTGGGCGAACTGTTCTCCGATGCCTTGGTGGAATTATTGGGGCCGATGCGCCGGACGAACGAGGAACTGACCCAGCGTCACAAGGATGTCGCCCGTTCAGTGCAGGCGATGTATGAGGAGGCTTTTTTCCATCTGCTGAATGTGCTGCATGTGCGCCACGGCAATGACAAACTCTGCCTGGCCGGCGGCTGTGCGATGAACTCGGTGGCCAACGGCAAGGTATACCAAAACACGCCATTTAAGAAGGCATACATTCAGGCTGCTGCAGGGGATGCGGGCGGAGCAATCGGCGCTGCCTACGCTGTTTGGCACAAGCTGGGTGGTTCACGAAAGTTCGTGATGGACCACGCCTATTGGGGCCCGCATTTTTCCGATGCTGAGTTATTGGCGTTGCTGGATACGAATGCCACGAATTTGCTCGAGCAGCGATGCTCAGTAACCCGCATCGAAGACGAGTCTGTTTTGTGTGCGCGCACAGCAACGGCGATATCCGAGGGCAAGGTGGTCGGCTGGTTTCAGGATCGCATGGAGTGGGGTCCTCGGGCCTTGGGAAACCGCTCCATTCTGGGGGACCCCCGCCGGGCCGATATGAAAGATATTCTGAATCTGAAGATCAAGCGGCGCGAGTCGTTCCGTCCATTCGCACCATCGATCTTGCGCGAGGCAGTGTCGGAATGGTTCGAGCAGGACGACGATGTACCCTTCATGATGCAGGTATATCCGATCCGTGAAGAGAAGCGCGCGTTAATTCCTGCGGTGACCCATGTGGACGGCTCAGGGCGCCTGCAGACTGTCACAGCAGACACCAACCCGCGGTACCACCGATTGATCAGTTCCTTTTCCCGCAAGACCGGGGTGCCGATCGTGCTGAACACGTCGTTCAATGAAAACGAACCGGTCGTCTGCAAGCCGGAAGAGGCGCTGGATTGTTTCCTGCGGACCAAGATGGATGTGCTGGTGATGGGCGACTGGTTCATCGAACGCAAGGGATGAGCTTGCGGCCTTGAAAATTTCCGTGATCACCGCAAGTTTCAACCGCGTCGATACCATTGCCCAGGCGCTCGCCAGCGTGCAGGGGCAGACGTGGAAACAAGTGGAGCACATCGTGATCGATGGAGCGTCCACCGACGGCACGCTTGCGGTGATCGAGGCACAGCGGGATCGCTTGGCGGCGTTGCTGAGCGAGCCGGACAACGGAATCTATGATGCCCTGAACAAGGGCTTTGCGCTGTCCTCAGGCGACGTGGTCGGCCTGATGCATTCCGATGACTTTTACGCGGACGAGCGGGTGCTCGAGCGGGTGGCGCTGGCCTTTGCCGATCCGGCTGTGGATGGCGTGTATGGCGATCTGGACTACGTGGCCAAGGCCGATCCGCCGCGCATTATTCGCCGTTGGCGCTCGGGGACTTACCAGCGATCGCGCCTAGCCTACGGCTGGATGCCGCCACATCCGACCTTGTTCCTTCGGCGCGCGGTGATCGAGCGATGGGGCGGTTTCGATACCAGCTTCCGCATCGCGGCCGACTACGATGCGATGCTGCGCTATCTGGCGCGGGGGAACATTCGCTTAGCCTACATCCCAGAAGTGTTGGTGAAGATGCGCGTCGGCGGCGAGAGCAACCGGTCGCTGTCGCGCATCCTGCGCAAGAGCCGGGAGGACTACGCGGCACTGCGCCGCAACGAGGTGGGTGGACTGGGGACGCTGGTCTGGAAAAACCTGAGCAAACTGGGGCAGTTTTTCGGCTAAGGCGTCGTGAGCCAGCACCGACATTTGGTGTATTGGAGCGGCGAAAGGTCGCAAACCGAAGGTAGCGAAACCAGGAAAGGCAGCAAGAGGCACCAAGGCCAAGGCGACGAAGCCGCGCAAGCCGGTGGCGGCGAAGTATCGCAATGCCGCGACTGGCAAGACCTGGTCCGGCCGCGGCCGGGCGCCGAAGTGGCTGGTTGCCTTGGAAGGCGGTGGGCACAAGCGGGACGAGTATTCGGTTAAGTGATTGGGAGGAAGTGGCGGTGCCTGCGTTCTCCCGAATACCGACCCCCGGACTTTTAGTCCGATGATCCCCCAAAAATGCAAAAAGCCCAACCGCAATGGCCGGGCTAAGCGCAAGAAACACAACAAGAATTCGGTGGCTCCTCGACCTGGGCTCGAACCAGGGACCTACGGATTAACAGTCCGTGAGCTTCTCTCTAGAGTAGAAAGTTTCGAGAGTTCTATCCACACGGCTGTTGCGTACAAGACCGGCCCGCGCGCGTGTGCCGGCGACATTGCCCGGTGCTGGGCTGATCCCGGTCTGGCCCACGAACTGCTGGGCTGGAAATCCAGGAGAGGGTGAAACAGACGCGCACCGATGTGTGGCGCTGGCAACAATGGGTGTATGAAGCTCAACACAAAGTAGCTGGAGGTCGAGCCGAACGCTTGCGGTGCTTCCTGAACTCCTTTGCGCCACTTCCTCCCGGAAGAGCGGCCGCCACCCAGGCCAGAGCAAGCATAACGCTCATGGTCAGCGCATTGGCCGGTATCTGCATATTGAAATCCACCGTGCTGTGAATCGCCAGCCAGCAAATAGCCAGCGCGACACCAAAGGCCGTGCCGCGCATCAAGGGGTCGTTGCGGCGGCGCAGAGCCAACAGGGCCTGGACCGCGGCCATGAGAACAATCAGGACGCAAAGCGCAAGACCGATGACGCCGGTTTCTGTCAAGAGCTGCAGATAGTCATTGTGCGCATGATCAAGGAAACCGGTGATGCCGCGGTTGCTGTAGGTCGGAAATGTCACGTAGAAGCTGCCACCCCCTGAGCCGGTCAGCAAATAATCCTTCGCATAGTCCAGGGCCAGTTGGTCGACTTCGACCCGGTCTTCGGCCGGTAGGGGATTACCGACATTGGTCGTCACCTGCGTTTCCTGGATGCGCTTGGCGACCTGATCGACACCGAACCATGTACCGACGATCAGGATATCGAGCGCGATCAGGCTCGCCAGAAAAAGCATCGTCGAGCGCGGCGCATTGCGCATCAGCAGCAGACCGATGGCGCCGACAATCAAGGTGCCGGCGAAGAATGCGGTGTTGCCCATGCGCGAACGCGTCAACACCAGCCCGATGACCATTGCGATCAGGTAAATGCGTAGCCGCGTTTTCTCGCCGAGCAGCAAGCGGGCAATGGATCGAATCCGCTGCCGCCAGGTGTGAATGGCCTCGCCGCCGAGTTTGGCGATCATGAGGCCGATGCCCGCCGCGAGGCACAGGTTCAGATAGCCGGCCAGGTGGTTGCGATTGATGAAGGTTCCGGTGGCGTTGCCCTGGCCAACGTATTTCTTGATGAAGAAGCCGTACTCGAGGCCGGACAGCAACATCACGCTGGCATAGACCGCCTGCACGGTGCCGGAAATCACCAGTGTCTTGAGCAGCAATTCGAGGCGCTGACGCGAATCCACCACCAGCAGGGTCAGCGAAAACATGCAGCCATAGGCCAGGGTCTTGAACCAGAAATCGCGCGTGGTGTGAGGGTCGATGCTGAGCGTGAGGGTGGCGGCAAGCGGATGCCCCAAGACGCCTGCAGCAACGGCGTGGGCGTCATAGGCGTGAGGGGACAGGAATTGGACCCATTCCGCGGGCAGCGCGACCGACTGAAGCCCGACATAGAGCGTCCACAGGGCGCCGGCACCCAATGCCCAACGTGCGCGCCGAAATGCATCGGTAACTGCAAAGTGTCCCAGTAGATACCCGACCAGCCACGCTATCGCCAGCAGGCACGATCCGACCACCAATATCGACCAGGCCCAGGTACGGTTGCTGCCCAGAGGCAAGGGCGCCCATGCCAGCAGTCCGAGCAGGCCGTAGAAAATTGGATTCATGGAACGCGAGGAATTCGATCCGGGCAGAGATGGATCGCGATTATCTCTTATCACGTGGGTGAGATGATTAACGAATGTTTCGGGCGGGTTGCGATGACTGAGACGACAACTACCGTGATACGCGCCGGCTTCCGGGTTGAATTCGGTGCGGTCTTTGGTGTAGGATTAAATCCTATTCATTTGCATGGAGGCTGATATGCGCACAACCAAGCAATTCAGCATCACGCTGCCAAACGAGATGGCGGGCTTGGTCAAATCGATGGTTGCCACCGGGGCTTATGCCACCGAAAGTGAAGTATTTCGTGACGGGCTACGTGCGCTTATGGCGCGCGAACGGGCCACGGAGCGCTGGCTTCAGGAACAGGTCGGGCCTGCTTACGACGCATTGAAAGCCGATCCAACCCGTGGTGTCAGCGCGGATATGGTTCGGGCACGAATAGCAGCCGAGCGCAAGGCGCTGACTGGCAAGGAAAAATGAAATACCGTGTGATCTTCTCGCCGGAAGCGGAAGAGCAACTCGCCGAACTATTCCACTATATAGCGGAAGCAGCATCGCCCAGCATCGCGGAACGCTACATCAATGCCATCATTACCTACTGTGAGGGCCTGGATACATTTCCTCTCCGTGGAGCCAAGCGCGATGACATTCGCCCGGGTTTGCGCGTCACGAACTACAAAGGGCGGACGGTGATCGCGTTTGATGTGGATACCCAACAGGTTTCCATCATCGGCGTGTTCTACGGTGGTCAAGATTACGAAACAGCCCTTCAAGATGACCTGGACGAGGAGGCGTGAACTGCCAATGCCATTGAGTCCGAGTACGGGATCACCGCATTGGCTGGCGGATGAGATTGCGAAGGGAAAGAAGCGGGAGGATCGACAAGGTCGGTGAGTTGACGGTTTTCGATATCGGCGGCAACAAGTACCGGCTCATCGCTTACCTCCGGTTCGAGAAGCAGATCGTCTACATCAAAGCGGTGCTAACTCACCGGGACTACGACAAAGGAGGATGGAAATAATGAATGCACGCATCCAGGTCAAACACCTGCTGCCGGCGTGGGAGACGTTTCGCAACGCCACCAATATCGCCCCGATTCTCGATGCAGAGCACTATCAGCGGATGGTGTCCATGCTCGAGGCGCTGCTTGATGAGGCAGGCAGCAACGAAAGCCATCCCGCGATGGGGCTGGTCGATATCGTGGGCGATCTGATCGAAGACTACGAAACCGAACATCACTCGCTGCCCGAGGTCACCGGGGTCCAGGCGTTGAGGTTTCTGATGGAGCAACACGGTCTCAAGCAAACCGATCTGTGCGAGATTGGCAGCCAGGGCGTGGTGTCTGAGATACTTACTGGTAAGCGAGATCTGAATGTTCGCCAAATCCGGGCGCTCAGCGAACGCTTCGGGGTTTCCCCCGCCATATTCGTGTGAGGCGAAAAATGCGGCAACCGGAAGCTCAGTCGCCTGAAATCTCGCGGGCAGCTTTCAATACCACAGGTAGACTTTCAAGCAGACTTGGAAGGGCAGTGGAAACCGTATCCCACACGACGTCGAGGTTTATATCAAAATAGCCATGCGCAAGTCGGTTTCGCATTCCCAGAATGACGGCTTGCTGGGTGCGCCTGTCGGCAAGGAAATTTTTTTTTGGACTGACCTTCGACAAAAGAGCAAGCATCCGTTACCGCTTGCCGGATATGTTCGAGATAGTCCGACAACCGGCTCTCATTCATACCGGGCGCGCCTCGGCAAGTACGTAATCACGAATCTTGACCGGTAGATCGCCGGGAGTCACCAGATCGACCGGCACGCCAAGCAACTGTTCCAGTGCAACTTGCAGGGCTCCCAAATCAAACAAGGTCGCACCAGGCAGTGCATCTACCAATAGATCCAGATCGCTTCCCTCTTTATCCGTGCCGTGAAGTACCGACCCGAAAACGCGCGGATTAACGGTGCGATAACGGCTGGCCGCATTACGTACGGCGTCATGTCGTTCGGCAAGAACAATCGAAGGTTTCATATCAGAAAGTCGGCGCTGATGAGACGGCGTGGATAGAGTAGATGATCTGCGTGAAGGACAGGATCAGTGTGCGCCGATGTTCATAGGCGTCCATCCGACTCTGCCTTGCCTAACAAGGATTTTACATCGTAAAGGACATGCCCCGGCTTGCCGAAGGCATGAATGCCGGCGGGAGCAGAAAGTCGGCGCTTGCCGGCCCCGAAGGGGCGTCCCCGGCAGACAGAGTCCGGGACGGCGGTCAGCCAATCGCATCGAATGCAGAGAATAAATACCGCGCCGGGAGCAGAAGCGTGTATCGTGGCGCGGCCTTGAAAAAAAATTGCCCGGTCAAGGGCGAGGAGGAGAGGCGCCAAGTTTCCAGTTAGGGATACCAGGCCGGTAGGGGCAGTTGCACGTCGAGTTTGAATCTGCCGGTATTTTTGCGTTCTACAAGTTCAAAAACAAGGACACACCGATGCGGTTCAATCTCCGTCACACCCTTCCCGTGGTGGTCATGGCTGGCGCGCTCGTCGTACTGGTCAGCCCGGCTCAGGCCGAGACCACCTTGAATGCGGGCGCCCGGCTGTCGTATGACAGCAATGTCAATGGCTCGCCCGATACGCCGTCCAAGGCGAATCAGCTCAGCGACAACTTTCTTTCGCTGAGTGCTTCCGCCGTGTATTTCACGCCGCTGAACGATGCGCAAACCAACTATTTCATCGGCCAGGTCGGCGCCAGCACTTCCGCCTACAACAAGTTCAACAACCTCAACAGTTCGATGTTGATGGCGAGCGCAGGGATCTACAGGCAGCTTTCCGCTACCTGGTCCGGCCAGATCATGGGTCGCGCTTTCACGCGCGAGACCCGGCAAGACGAACGCGATTCGAACGGCGTCGGCGCAACCCTTGAAATCAAGAAGCAATTGAGCCAGACGGTATGGGTCAAGGGGGTTGTCGACTACGAGGACAACAAGGCCAATCTGAGTGCCTTCAGCTCTACGGGCAAGACCTACGGCGTGAATCTGGGCTACCTGCCGCTCACGGATACCTTCGTCAACCTGGGCTACAGCCAGGCCAAGCGTGATTTCAAGAGCAGCCTGCCTTTCGATGCCACCACGGAAACCCTGTTCGCCGAGGTGACGCAGCGGCTGGCGAAAAACTGGTACTTGAACGGCGGCTACGCCTATATGAGGAATGATTCCAACTTTCCCGGAACGGCTTACACCAACCAGGTTCTGTCGCTTGGCCTCAGCTTCAGTTATTGACCCGACTGCATAACCCGATCCATGCCTGCCCCGTCTCAAGGTTGCAGAGGGCGATGCCTCCTGCAATCGAGGGTTAACTCCAGTCAAAGGAGATTCAAATGAAAATCAAATCTGCGGCGTTGCTAATGGCATGCGCCTTCATCTCCATGGGCACCGCCGCGGCGGCGGATCAGCCTGAACCCACGCAGGCAGCGGCTGCCCCGCCGGCGGCGAATCCGGCCGTACCCGCTCCGGCCATGGGTTTCGGCAGCGGCTCCGGCATTGGCTCCGGCGGCGGCGCGGGCAGCGCCAGCAGCATAGGCGCCGGCTTCGGTGCGCCGACCAGCGTTGCCGGCAGCCAGACCTTCGGCGCCGGTTTCAATCAGCAAACTCCTGGCTCAGGGCCGTTCGCAACCAATCCTGCGCTCAATCCCACGCTCACCCCTGCACCCAGCCCTGTGCTCAGCCCTGTGCTCAGTCCCGCGCTCAGCCCCGCGCCAAGAGGAGCGATGGGGCCGTAATAGCCATTACTGGTGCTTGCCGCGAACGCTGTTCACCGCCAAATCGGTCGGGATCACAAGATCTGAGCTTCCTGCAAAACACCTGCTGCGCGCCTGATGGTTTTCGCAGCGGGATGACAAACTGATAAGAAGTTTTGCGGGATTGAATGATCCGGCAACCGACCAAGCGAGGCGCCTCGAAATGGACTATCAAGCCGGCCATACCTTAGACGCTCGAGGACGAAAAGGAAGACGATCACGCACTGTACTGGCGCTCATCACGGGCCTGGCCTTGGCGTGGTCCTGGTCGGCGGCGATAGCGGGCAGCGAACCGCTTCCCAACATTCGTGTGGTCGTGAAGAAACACAGCGGCGGCACCGCCCTCACGGGGGTGACCAACAAGGACGGGATTTACAAATTTACCGGCCTGGCACCAGGCAAGTACGATCTGATTATTGTCGGCCGGCAGGATCAGTCGATCACGGTGGGCGAGAATCGAACCATCGCCGGCATGCTGAGGCGCAACGACGACGGCACGATAAGCTATACCAACGACATCGTCCCCGGCAATACCGGCGGCAATGCGGATAGCCCTTCTGGCACGGGTGGTCCCGGCGGTCCGCGGCCACCCCTTGTTACGGGTGATCCGCGCAAGCCGCCTGCCGTGACGGATGACCCGCGCAAGCCGCCGCCACCGCCGCCTCCGACGCCTCCGGAAGGTCCACGCAAGCCGCCTGTTGTCACGGATGACCCGCGCAAGCCGCCGCCACCGCCACCTCCGTCGCCTCCGGAAGATCCGCGCAAGCCGCCGGTTGTCACGGATGATCCGCGTAAGCCGCCGCCGCCACCGCCACCGCCGCCGGGTGGCTGCACCGACGGTCCCGTGAGTTGCGCGGGTGGTCCTAACGATCCGCCGCCGCCGCCTCCACCGCCTCCGCCACCACCACCGCCGCCACCACCGCCGCCACCGCCGCCGGGTGGTCCTGGCGATCCGCCGCCGCCGCCGCCGGGTGGCTGCACCGACGGTCCCGTGAGTTGCGCGGGTGGTCCTAACGACCCACCGCCACCACCGCCGCCAACGCCGCCCCCCCCACCAC
>JALNYT010000022.1 GCA_023229685.1 Sulfuritalea sp. | reverse complement strand
GTAAGCGGTAACTGAGCGGCGTATCTTGCGGCTTAGTTCGAGATGTTATAGAGGTCCGAGCGCAGGGGGTTGGCCGCGAAGTGTTCTTTCCAGAGCCTTGGCGTCAACTCGGCGACGCGTGAGCTGGGATGCTGGCCGACCCTCTGCAGGACATCGACCAGGTAGTCATAGGGATTGATGTCGTGGAGGCGGCAAGTGGTCAGCAGACTCTGCACGATGCCGACCTGTTTGGCACCCAGTTCCGTCCAGCAGAACAGCCAGGCCTTCCGGCCCATGGGAATCACCCGTAAGCCCCGCTCCAGATGGTTGGTGTCGATAGGGACGTCGGCATCGCTGAGGAAGACCTCCAGCCCCGCCCGGCGTTTGTGGGCATAGGCCAAGGCTTTGCTCATGGGATTGCTGGGCAGTAATCCGGTATCGGCGGCCGTGTCGGCCACCCAGGTGAAGAATTCTTCCACCAGAGGCTTGGCTTTGGTCAGCCGGACATCCTGCTTTTTGGCCCCTTTCAATCCCCGATCCCGAATCTCGGCTTCCACCGCATAGATGTTGCCGATCATTTCCAGCGCCACGGCCGCCCGCTGCGGATCGGCGTCCTGGCTCCCGAAGAATTCACGACGGGTATGCGCCCAGCACTGGGCATGGGTCAGCCCTTCCGTTTTCTTCTCGTAGCGGCTGTAGGCCGCATAACCATCGGTGATCAGCACGGCACCGGGTGGTGCCGTCAGTCCCAGGAGCTGATCCACATGTTCTGCCCGGCGGCTCTCGCAGTAGGGGAAACAGATTTCATCCAGCTCCCCATAAACCGGCCAGAAATAGCCCTGCTTCATCTTCCCCGGTCCTTGCAGACCGGCTTTGATGGGGGTTTCATCCATGGCCTTGACCCGGGAAGCGCGGATGGAGTCGAACTGGGCGTTGTAGATGGGTTCCAGGAGGCTCACGATCCGCTGCATGAGTTGGGTCAGCCAGACCCGGCTTAAGGTAAAACCCATATCCTGCAAGCGCTGATGCAGGCGGTATAGAGGCAAATGATAGAGGAATTTCTCGACGACCATCCCGGCCGCGAAGCTGACGTCGGCGCGGCTGCCTTCGAGTACCCCTACCGGGGCGGGCGGACAGCTGATGGTCTGGGTGTCGAGGCGCTTGATCACCGGGCGGACGTATTTGATCACCACATAACTGCCGGGCTGCTGTGCCAAACGGTAGGTCTCTTTACTACCGATGACGGTGTACTGCTCCGGCGTCAGGCCAGCTATTTCCGGGTTGGGGACCTCGATGGTTTCTACCGGCACCCGGTTTTCATCGAAGAAGGGCACGGCTTCCGCTTTGTCTTCTGCTGAGCGCAAGACCTTCCGTTGATGGGCAGGGACCAGACGGGTGGGTGCTGTGGCGGGGGTGGCCGCCGCTTCCATCTCCATCGTCTCACCCAAACTGAGCTGGTTGGCCGGTGCTTCCGGGATCCGCTTTTCGCTCTTCTGTCCGAAGGTCTGGCGCTTGAACCATTCCAGCTGGTGTTTCAGTGCGTCGAGCTGCTCCTGGAAGGCGGCAAGTTTTTGTTCGGCAAGCTGCCATCCCTGCACCGCCATAAGCACCTGCTGCGGGGTAAAAGCCGCCGCCTGTTCGAGGCTCAAAGGCGTGGGGAAAAGGGCTGCTGCCGTCGCTAATTTCATAGGCAAATCATAATAATAACCGGCTATTTTGTCCATAAGAAAGTCGCATTTATTGCGCATTTTTCGGCATTTTATAGCGCTTGCGCAGATGCCCCGGCTCAATGCCTTCGAGCATCAGCTTGAGTCCGGTCCAATCCATTTCACGCGGCGTGACATTCTGCCAGTCCGAGAGAAATCGACCCTGCTCCAGGCGCTTGGCCCAGAGACAAAATCCAGTACGGTCCCAGTAGAGGACTTTCATCTGGGTGGCCCGTCGGTTGATGAATACAAACAAATGACCGGACAGCGGGTCCCGGTGCAGGGTATTGCGGGTCAGGGCATAGAGCCCGTCATAAGACTTACGCATATCCACCGGCTGGCCGCAGAGATGCACCCGCACCTGACCTTCCGGAAAAAACATCAGCCACGCACCAAATGCAGAACCAGGCCGCCACCCAATTCCAGGCGGAGTTCCACGCGGGGCGATGCGGCATCGTCACGCGGCACAGGCGCTGCCAAATCTTCCAGTGCGCCCAGATCCACGAAATCCGGCGTGCGGCGGGGTGCCATGGCTGTCGGAACGCGATCGGTCACAGCCGCCGCCATGCCTGAATCGCCGTTCTTTTGCAGCAACTCCCGCCAGCGGTAGAAACTCGCCGTACTCACTGACACCTTGCGGCAAAACGCCCCAATAGTCAGGCCGCTGACCGCCTGCTGCGCTACCAGCGCCCGCCACTCTGCGGCACTGAGCCGCTGGTATTTTCTCTGTGTCTCCGATGCCATCACTCATGATCTCCTCAGTCCATGTCCTGGGAGACCATTCTGCACCTCTGAAAAATCCGGAATACAACGCCGCTCAGTTACCGCTTAC
>JALNYT010000016.1 GCA_023229685.1 Sulfuritalea sp. | reverse complement strand
GCCCCGCCGCCGCCACCGCCGCCGCCGCCGCCACCGCCACCACCGCCACCACCGCCGCCACCGCCACCGCCGCCACCGCCGCCGCCACCGCCGCCGCCGCCGGGTGGCTGCACCGACGGTCCCGTGAGTTGCGCGGGTGGTCCTAACGACCCACCGCCACCACCGCCACCGCCACCACCACCGCCGCCACCACCGCCGCCACCGCCGCCGCCTCCGCCTCCGCCTCCGGGCGGATGCACCGAGGGCGCGGCCGGTTGCGTGGGTGGTCCTGGTGATCCGCCGCCACCGCCACCGCCACCGCCGCCTCCGCCGCCGCCGCCGGGTGGTCCCGGCGATCCGCCGCCACCACCGCCATCGGGTGGCTGCGCCGAAGATCCTGCTTTGGGTTGCAAGGGTGGTCCTGGTGATCCGCCTCCACCGCCGCCACCACCGCCACCTCCGCCGCCGGGCGGATGCACCGAGGGCGCGGCCGGCTGCGTGGGTGGTCCTGGTGATCCGCCGCCTCCACCGCCACCACCGCCTCCGCCTCCGCCACCGCCACCGCCGCCGCCGCCGCCTCCGGGCGGATGTACCGAGGGCGCGGCCGGTTGCGTGGGTGGCCCTGGCAATCCGCCTCCGCCACCACCGCCGCCGCCTCCGGGCGGATGCACCGAGGGCGCGGCCGGTTGCGTGGGTGGCCCTGGCAATCCGCCTGCGGTTACGGATGACCCGCGCAAACCGCCGCCTGTTACGGACGATCCTGGCAAGCCTAACGGCCCTGGCACGACGGGTACCGGCACGACTGGAACTACGGGTACGACTGGTACGACCGGGACTGGCACGACCGGGACTGGCACGACTGGGACTGGTACGACCGGGACTGGTACGAATGGTGGAGGTGTGAAACCGGACGATCCGCGCAAGCCGCCTCCTGTCACGGCCGATCCTGGCAAGCCTAACGGTCCTGGCACGACGGGTACCGGCACGACCGGAACTACGGGTACGACCGGCACTGGTACGAATGGCGGAGGGGCGAATGGCGGAGGTGTGAAACCGGACGATCCGCGCAAGCCGCCTCCTGTCACGGTCGATCCTGGCAAGCCTAACGGTCCTGGTACGACGGGTACCGGCACGACCGGAACTACGGGAACCACGGGTACGACCGGCACTGGCACGAATGGCGGAGGTGCGAATGGCGGAGGTGCGAGACCGGACGATCCGCGCAAGCCGCCTCCTGTTACGGTCGATCCTGGCAAGCCTAACGGTCCTGGTACCACCGGTACGACCGGTGCCGGCGCGAGTGGTACTGGCACGAAAGCTGAAGTTTACTTGCCTGTTGTGACCAGAGATCTACCGGCGACCGGTGCGACTGGCACCGGCACGACTGGAACCACGGGTGCGACTGCTACGAGTGCGAATGGCGGAGGTGTGAAACCAGGTGGGACGGGTGCCGGTGCGGGTGACCTTGGCGCGGTTGGCGGGGAGATGAAACAACCGGGCATTGATGGGCAAAAAAATGCCGATGACGTTGTCGGAGGGTTTGGCAGCGGGATGGGCGGTGCTGGCATGAACTCGCCGGGTGCAGCCATGGGCGGTGGTGGCATGAGCCCTCCGGGTGCAGCCATGGGCGGTGGCGGCATGAGCCCGCCGGGCGCGGCCATGGGCGGTGGCGGCATGAGTCCCCCGGGTGCGGCCATGGGTGGTCCCGCCATGAGCCCTCCGAGTCCTGCCATGGGCGCTGCCGGGCCTGGTGGTGCCATGGGAGGCGCCATGGGTGGTGCCATGAGACCCGGTGGTGGTGCGATGCGGCCTTAGGTCGCATCGACCTTGCCACCCGCGTGATGCGTAGCTTCACCCTCCGCGACGTCGGAGGGTGAACGGTGCAGCTCCGGCATCAGTCTCCGTGCACGCAGCCGCCGCCTTCGGGAGCACGGCATGCCGGATGGGAATCGTCAATCCAGCGGTCGATCGAGTTCCTGGTCGATCATCGACACGGGGTCTTCCAGCGGCTCCAGATGGGTCGTGACGTGCGCATGGGGCAAGGCGCGGCGGATATCCGCCTCGATGCGCTCCGACCAGTCGTGTCCTTCCTGCACGGTCCAGGTTCCGGGTACCAGAACGTGAAACGTGACGAAGACGCGGCTGCCCGCCTGGCGGGTACGCAGGGCATGGAACTCCAGCCCCTGCTGGCAATATCCGGCCAACACCGCCTCCACTTGCTGCAGCTTTTCCGCGGGCAATGAAATATCCATAAGCCCGGCTGCCGAACGCTGCATCAGTTGCCAGCCGGTCCAGACAATGTTGGCTGCAACCAGAAGGGCAATCACCGGATCAAGCCAGAGCCAGCCGCTGAGCCAGACCAGGCCGACGCCGCCAATCACTCCCACTGAGGTCCACACGTCGGTCATCAGGTGGTGCGCATCGGCTTCGAGGGTGATGGAATTGCGCCTTTGCCCCACCTCCAACAGGATGCGGGCCGTGGCGAAATTGATGACGGAAGCCACCACCGAAACCAGCAACCCGAAGCCAATCGCTTCCAGCGGCCGGGGATTCATCAGGCGGTCGATCGCGGTGTAGCCGATGCTGGCCGCCGCCAGCAGGATCAGGAATCCCTCGAAGGCGCTGGAAAAATATTCCGCCTTGCCGTGTCCGTGCGCGTGATCGTCGTCTGCCGGAAGCGCCGCCAGCGTCAGCATCCACAGCGCCATCATGGCCCCGGCGAGGTTGACGAATGACTCGATGGCGTCGGACAGAAGTCCGACGGAACCGGTGAGTTTCCACGCCACGCCCTTCAGCAGGATGGTGGCGATTGCAGCGGCGATCGACAGCCAGGCGTATCGCGTCAGTGCCGGGGCCGTCGCCGTTGGGGTGTCCATATTTTCCTGTCCGCAGTGATCAGGTCGGGTGGTAGGTCTTGCTCCAGGCCCCGACGTTTGCGGCCTCACCGGGGTGGCCGCCGATGACTTGCGGGATCATGATGAATGCAGTGGTCATGACGACAAAAAGTGACGCCAGGACGACCGAAAGCATCGTCGAGAGAAACGGGGCAGGTGAGCGAGTCATGCGAATTTTCTTCCTTCAAGTAAGTCAGGCCGCACTGTGCCATCCTCTGCTTAACCAATACTTAACTGACCCGGGCTTTAGCCACCCTTGCGCCGCGACAGCGGATGGCGCGGCACGTCGGGGTGGCGGCGTGCCGGTGCAGCCTTGGCGGGTTTGGCCGGCGCGGAAGGCGTGGTTCGCCGTGCCGCCACCGCCGACTTTTGCGGGCGCTGGTCCGCGTGGAGTCTTTGCCCGGGTTTGTGCGGTAATGTCGCAGTCCCCGTGCCGGCCGGCTGCCAGGCCGGGATCAGGTGGCGCTTGCCCGGCCCGATCAGGTCGGCGCGGCCCATGGCTCGCAGCGCCTCGCGCAGCAGCGGCCAGTTTTCCGCATCGTGATAGCGCAGGAAGGCCTTGTGCAGTTTGCGTTGTCTGCCGCCGCGCACCACGGCAACGGCTTCGGAGTCCGCCGTGACTTTGCGCAGCGGATTCTTTTCGGTGTGCCACATCGCCGTGGCGATGGCCAGCGGCGTCGGCAGGAAGGTCTGCACCTGGTCGAGGCGGAAGCCGTTCTTCTTCAGCCACAGCGCGAGCTCCAGCATGTCTTCATCGGTGGTGCCCGGATGGGCGGCGATGAAGTAGGGAATCAGGTACTGCTCCTTGCCGGCTTCCTTGGAGAACTTGTCGAACATCTGCTTGAAGCGTTCGTAGGCGCCCAGGCCCGGCTTCATCATCTTCGACAGCGGGCCTTCCTGGGTGTGCTCGGGCGCGATCTTCAGGTAGCCGCCGACGTGATGCGTCACCAGTTCCTTGACGTACTCGGGCGAGCGCACCGCGAGGTCGTAGCGCAGGCCGGAGCTGATCAGGATCTTCTTGATGCCGGGCAGGGCGCGCGCCTTGCGGTAGACCGAAATCAGCGGCGCGTGGTCGGTATTCAGGTTCTCGCAGATGCCCGGATAGACGCACGACAGCCGGCGGCAGGAGGACTCGATCTTCGGGTCCTTGCAGGCCATGCGGTACATGTTGGCGGTCGGCCCGCCGAGGTCGGAGATGACGCCGGTGAAGCCGGGCGTCTTGTCGCGGATGTCTTCGATCTCCTGCAGGATCGAGGCTTCCGAGCGGCTCTGGATGATGCGGCCTTCATGCTCGGTGATCGAGCAGAAGGTGCAGCCGCCGAAGCAGCCGCGCATGATGTTGATCGAGAAGCGGATCATTTCCCACGCCGGAATTTTCGCGTCGCCATAGCTCGGGTGCGGCGCGCGGGCATAGGGCAGGCCGAAGACGTGGTCCATCTCTTCGGTGGTCAGCGGAATCGGCGGCGGATTGAGCCACAGGTCGCGCCGGCTGGCGCCTTCGCCGTGAGCCTGGACCAGCGCGCGCGCATTGCCTGGATTGGATTCGAGATGGAAGGTGCGCGAGGCGTGGGCGTAGAGCACCGGATCGTCGCGCACCTGCTCGTACGATGGGAGACGAATCGCGGTGTGAGCGCGTGCTTGCTTGGTCGCCGCGAGCCGCTCGGCCTTGCTGACGATGCGCACGATCGCCGCCTCGCCAGCGCCGACTTTCGCGGTCTGCTTGTCGGCTTCCATGGCGTAGGGATCGGGATGGGCGTGCACCGCTCCCGGCGTATCCACCGTGGTCGAATCGGCCGCGGTCCACTCCGGCCCCGGCAGCCAGCCGTGCGGCACCATGAAGGCGCTGCCGCGCAGGTCGCGGATCTCGGCGATCTTCTCGCCATGGGCCAGGCGGTGGGCGAGTTCCACCAGCGCCCGCTCGGCATTGCCGAACAGCAGCAGGTCGGCTTTCGAGTGCGGCAGGATCGAGCGCCGCACCTTGTCCGACCAGTAGTCGTAGTGTGCGATGCGGCGCAGGCTGGCCTCGATCCCGCCGATCACCAGCGGCACGTCGGGGAAGGCTTCGCGGGCGCGCTGCGAATAGACGATCACGGCGCGGTCGGGGCGGCGGTCGGGTGCGGCGTCCGGCGTGTAGGCGTCGTCGGAGCGGATCTTGCGGTCCGAGGTGTAGCGGTTGACCATCGAGTCCATGTTGCCGGCGGTGATGCCGAAGAACAGCTTCGGCTTGCCCAGACGCTTGAAATCATCGGACGAGTGCCAGTCCGGCTGGCTGATCAGGCCGACGCGAAAGCCCTGCGCTTCGAGCAGCCGGCCGACCAGCGCCATGCCGAAGCTGGGATGGTCGATATAGGCGTCGCCGGTGACCAGGATGATGTCGCATTCGTCCCAGCCCAGCGTGTCCATTTCGGCGCGCGACATGGGCAGGAAGCGCGCCGGGCCGAAGCGCTGCGCCCAGTACTTGCGATAGGAGGTGAGCGGCTTGGCCGCTAAGGTACTCATGACGGTGGGTTAAAACCTTGGTTAGCCACAGAGGGCACAGAGGACACAGAGGTAAACCTGATTTTGGCAGCTTCTGCCCATCACCCGTCGGGTGGGCGACGAACTCCAGCCAAGCCGCTGTCTTTACTCTGTGATCTCTGTGCCCTCTGTGGCAAGAAGTATGGTTTTCAGGCTTGAAACTCGTAAATTTCAGGCCGCGCGCACGCGGCTTTGCGAGGGAACGTGGCGGGCGAGGAAGTCCATCTGGTCGGCGAGGATGTTGCGGTTGCAGAGGATCAGGTATTCCGCCTTGTTCGGCACGTAGGGTGCATACACCAGTTCCATGCGCGCCTGTTCCGGCGTGCGCCCGCTCTTGGTCTGGTTGCAGTGGCGACAGGCGGTGACCACGTTCATCCAGCTGTCGCGCCCGCCCTGCGACACCGGCAGGATGTGGTCGCGGGTCAGCCGCTGCGAAGAAAACTCGCGCGCGCAATAGGCGCAGATGTGGCGGTCGCGATGGAACAATTCGCGGTTGGACAGCGGCGGGGTCGGGTGCAGTGCCTTGCCCGACAGTGCCTTGCCGCGTATCGCGATGATGCTGCTGGTGGCCAGTTCGGAGCGCTCGCCGGTGACGCGGTTGGTGCCGCCGTAGAAGACAAAATGCGTATCGCCGGCGTCCCAGGCGACCAGGTCGCGCGCCACGTAAATGCAGGCATGCTGCCAGTTCACCCAGCGGTGCGGAACGCCGTACTGGTCGAGGGTGAGGATCAGCGGATGGGCACTCATCTCTATAGAATCCTGTATTGGCGAGAATTTAGCAGAGCGCAATGACTTTTCAAAGCATGGATATGAGGGGATTAGCGACGCGGCGCCTGCGCTATGCCGTCGTCGCCTCGCTGCTGGTTCACCTGCTGATACTCTGGCCCGCCAACTTGCGCGTGTTGACCAAGGATACGCCTTCGCTGCTGCAAGCCACCCTGCGCTCGTCGCCGCAGCCGCCGGCGGAACTATTGCCACCCAAGCCGCCGCAGCGCACCGCGTCGCCAGCGCCGACTCTTGCCGCGGCGCCCGCGCCCAAGCCTCAGGCACTCGTATTGGAGCAGCCCAAGCCGTCTCCGGTTCCGCAAACGCTTGCGGCGGGGTCCGAGCCGGCCCCGGCCGCTGCCGTTGTGTCGGCGGCTCCTGCAGTGGGCTTACCCGGCGCGGCCCGGTTGACGGAAGCCAGCACATCCGGCGAGGTGGTGGATGGCCTGCGCGGTTATCGTCTGGCGCTGGCGATCGAGGCGCGGCGCTTCAAGCGCTATCCGCCGCAGGCGATGGCATCCGGCTGGGCGGGCAGCGCCGAGATTCGCGTCGAAGTCGGCCGCGATGGCCGGCCGCGCGCGGCCACGGTGGTTCGTTCCAGCGGACATGAGGCTCTGGATCGGGCGGCGCTGACGATGATCGATGCCGGCGCGCTGCGCGCACGTTTGCCGGAAAGCCTGCGCGGCAAGGCCTTCGCGGTGGTGCTGCCGGTGGTGTTCAACCTGGAGGACGAATAGCCTGCGGGGGTGGCGCGGTCAGGTCTTCGGTATGAAAACGATATTGTCCGCTACGGCGATCAGCAAAGTAGTGTCTCAGGGTGATGGCGATGGTGCGAAAGGCGATTTCGTCCCAGGGAATTTCATCCTCGGCGAACAGTCGCAGTTCGAGGGTTTCCGCCCCCGGCGCGAAGTCGAGGTCGAGTAGCCGCGAGCGGTAGATGACATGCACTTGATGAACGTGCGGCACGCTGATGAGGGTGTACATTTCGCCCAACTCGATACGGGCGCAGGCCTCTTCCAGCGTTTCGCGCATGGCCGCGTCGGCGACGGTTTCGCCGTTCTCCATGAAGCCGGCGGGCAGCGTCCACTTGCCATGACGCGGCTCGATGGCGCGCCGACAGAGGAGCACACGATCTTCCCACGCGGGCAGGGCGCCGACCACCAGCCGCGGATTGCGGTAATGAATCGCCCCGCACTGGTCGCAAACATGGCGCGGCAGGGAATCACCGACGGGTATCTTCAGCGTGACGGGCGCGCCGCAGACGCTGCAAAAGTTCATGGCCGGATCCATGCTGTTATTCTAGCGTGCCGAAAGCCGCTTTCGGCCGCGCCCCTGTCTCCGGAATGGTGATATAAGCCCCGTGCAATGACCAGTGCAACCACCCAGTTGGTGTCGGATCCTGCCGTCCTCCGGCGTCTTGAAGAAATCAAGGCCATGGACGACTTTCCCGTAGCCAAGGGGTCGGCGATGGCGCTGATCCGCCTGACGCAGCGGGAATCCACTCCCTTGGCCGTGCTGGCCCACGCGTTAAAGGCGGATCCGACCTTCTCGGTGCGGCTGATAAAGGTCGCCAATGGTGTCAGCAGCAACGAACATCGCCCGGTGGTTTCGGTTCGCGACGCAATCAGCGTGCTGGGCGTCCCGGCGGTCAGGGCGCTGGCGCTGGGCTTCTCGCTGCTGTCGAATCATCGCAGCGGAAACTGTGCCAACTTCGACTACTCGCGCTTCTGGTCGCACTCGCTGGCTCGTGCCGTCGCACTGCAGCTGGCGACCGGGGCGACGCAGAGAAGCGAGGCGGAAGAAGCATTCAGCGTCGGTCTGCTGGCCCGCGTCGGCGAACTGGTCCTGGCCGAGTTGTTTGCGGTGCAGTACGCGGAGCTTCTGCAGCGCCGCGGCCAGGAACCGACGCACCGCCTGATCGATCTCGAGCAGCGGGCTTTCGGCATCAGCCACAACGTGCTGACGGCGTCGCTGCTGCTCGACTGCGGCCTGCCCGAGGATTGCGTCGACTCGGGTCAATTCTTCGAGGGCTGCGAAGAGCAGCGCTTGCAGGAGGGCTCCACCCAGTTCGTGACGCGGCATTTGCTGGCGCTGGCCGACCGTATCGCCGACGTTTGCGTGGCGCCCCAGGCAGAGTGGCGCAAGTTGATGCCGCGGCTGTTTCAGCTGGGTGCCCGCCTCGGCTTCGACGCGGCCGCCCTGATCGCGATCTGCGACCGGGCGGCCCACGAATGGCGCGAATGGGGCCCGGCATTGGAGATCGACGCCGGCCCCATGCCGCGTTTCGAGGACGTCCCGCCGGAACCGGCGGCGCCCCCAAAAATGGCCGAGCCGGTGGCGCCCCAGAAACGAACGGCCGACCAGGCGGCGCCCCCGAAAAAGGCCAGCCAAGCGGCGCCGCCGCCGCGGGCCGACAGCGGGCAGGGCATGAGCATTCTGGTGGTGGGCGATCAGGAGCGGGCACGCAAGCAACTCTGCGCAGTGCTGACGGCGGCCGGGCATTCGGTGTCCGAGGCGGCCGGCGGCCGCCAGGGTCTCGCCATGGCCCTCGAGTTGCGGCCGCAGATCATGCTGGTCGACCTGCAGGCTGGCGAGATGGACGGGATCCAGCTGACCGACAGCCTGCGTCAATTCGCGGCCGGGCGCAGCATCTACATTCTGCTGCTGACGGGAACCAATCTCCTGACCGGGACGGATGACGACGAGAAATTGGTCAAGGCGTTCGAAGCCGGCGTGGACGATTTCCTGATCATGCCGATCACGCCGCGGGTGTTGGCCGCGCGCCTGCGCGCCGGTCAGCGCGTGGTCAGGCTGCAGGAGGAACTGGTCCGCGATCAGGAAGAAATTCGCCGCATTTCCGCCGCCCTGTCGGCCACCAACCAGCAACTGCGGGAAGTGGGAACGACGGACATGCTGACCGGCTGCCCCAATCGCCGCTATGCCATGGATCGTCTCCAGCAGGAATGGGCGATGGCCACGCGCAGCCAGAGGCCGCTGGCCTGCATGGTCATAAACATCGACAACTTCAAGCAGGTCAATGACAGCTACGGCCATGACGCCGGAGACACGGTGCTGAAACTGGTTGCCGGCGCCCTCAAGGACGAGATGCGGGCACAGGACGTGCTGGCCCGCACCGGCGGCGACGAGTTCATGGTGATCTGTCCGGATACGACTCTGGACGCGGCGCTGGCTTGCGCCGAGCGCATACGCGCCATGATCGAGACCGTGCCGCTGGTTTCCGCCGCGCAATATGTCCGCGGCAGCGTCAGCGTCGGCGTCGCCGTACGCGATGCCGCAACAGGCGATCCGGATGCTCTGATCAGGCTGGCGGATCAGAGCGCGTATCTTGCCAAGCGCCGCCGCAATGCCGTGGCGACGGTGCAGTCGATCTCGCCGGCGTCGGTCCGGTCGGCTTAGTCGACGGCCATCCTGCTGGCGGCATCACCCTCCTGAAACGGCATCGATGTGCCAAAGTGGAGGTGCTATAGCAAGCACTTGAAGGAAAGGGACGACCATCCAGTTACTCTGGGCCAGGAGCGGCCGTAGCGGCAGGGTTGGAAACTCCGTTTTGAGATGCCGATGTTCGTTCAACACCCGACATCCGCAGGGGTCGTCGGCTCAGAAAATTGCGCTTGTACTAACTAACCTTATGGGTTAATATTGCCGCAATGGAAAAGCGTAAGCCGCACTACGAGTTGGCTGCCGTGAAACTTGCCGTGCGACAGCGCGGTGCGGATGCTTTTACTGCTACCGCTTTGGTTGGTGCTCAGGCCATGGGCCTGGATTCTGCAAGCGCGATTGACGTAGTGTGTGCGATGACGCGAGCCGATTTTTACAAGAGCATGACGGCTTATGCTGCAAGCCAGGTGTGGCAGGACGTTTATCACTGCCTTACGCCGAATGGCAAAGTGGCTTATATCAAGGTGACGTCGCGGGCAGATGGCTCGATTGTGATTCAGTTTAAGGAGAAATGAGATGCCACGTGAATGCCTAAACTGCAAACGGGGAATTCTGCGGCATGCCGTCAAGGATGTGCCGTATGAATACAAAGGTCACGCAACCGTGGTGCCGAAGGTTGCCGGTTGGCATTGTCCTCGCTGTCACGAGGTTGAATTCGACTCGGGAGAAGGTGAGCGGTTCGCTGACGCCATCAAACGAATTGCCGCCGAAATCGACGCCCGAGAGTCTGCGGAACTGGCGCGAATCCGCAAGAAGTTGAAGCTGACCCAACTCGAAGCCGCGCGCATTACCGGCGGCGGTCCGAATGCTTTTTCGCGGTACGAGAGGGGCAAGGCCCGTCCACTACCTGCGGTGACAAATCTGTTTCGGCTTCTTGATCGGCACCCGGAACTGCTGAACGAATTGCAGAACTGATTGCTCCGGGCCTTAGCGGCCAGAAACCGACGCAGAGATTGGGTCCGCAACCCGGCTGTGAGAGCCCGGTCATATCGACACTGACCCAGATGATTAAAAGCGGCGAGCTTTAACCGATTTCAATCATGAGTTCCGGATAGCAAAGATTAGAAACTACAAATAAACAATAACTTATCATCACTTTGTAATGTTTTCTCTTACAAAGCCGCTCTATCTAATTCTTACAACAGAATGGTTTTTCCATTGATTTCTTTCTTGTCATGCCCTGTGTGAACATGTATCTGCCGCGATTCGGGCTCCAATTCGGGCCTGACCGGCGCTCACCAGGAGTGCAAGATGAAATCGACCGACACCTACAACGACATAAAGGAAGTCAATCTCTCGTATCTGATGCTGGCGCAAAACATGGTTCGTTCGGATCGCGAAGGGGCCATTTTCCGTCTCGGCATCAGTGAAGAGATTGCAGACGTGCTGGGGCGCCTGACGCCGGGCCAGGTTCTGAAAATGGCCAGTTCGGACATGCTGCTGTGCAGCTTCCGCTTTGACGACACCCTGTTGCTTGATCTTCTCGCCAATCACGAACGCGATCGCGGCGTGGGGCATCTGCATGCGGCGATTCTGGCTGCCGGCAGGCCCGTTGCGACCCTATCCTGATCCGGCGTCATTTCAACATCAAGCGTCAAGCTGCGGAGGTTCTCCATGCGTAACAAGTCGGTCATCATCGAAGCGAAAGATATCGGTCTGGCGATCCAGTTGATCGAACTGGGCGCCCGCCTGCAACTGCTCGAGGCGGAAACCAATCTCTCGCGGGAACGGCTGCTCAAGCTGTACAAGGAAGTCCGTCACGAGTCGCCGCCCAAGGGCATGCTGCCGTTCTCGACCGACTGGTTCATGACCTGGCAGCCGAACATTCACGCCTCGCTGTTCATGGCCTATTTCCGCTTTCTCAAGTCGCATACGCAGCTGCGAGGGCTGGAACTGATCATCAAGTCGTACCGGATGTATCTCGACCAGATCAAGCGCGGCGGCATGGATACCGTGCTTTCGCTGACGCGGGCGTGGACCATGGTGCGTTTTTTCGATGCGAACATGCTGCAAATGGCTACTTGTCGCGAGTGCGGCGGTGACTTTGTGGCCCATGCCTACGATCCTACCCGCGGCTACGTTTGCGGCCTGTGCCACATGCCCGCGCGTGCCGGCAAGACGCGACGCGCGGCCGAAGCGGCCGCGATCGCGGCAATCGCCGCCGCCTGACGCCGGCCGCCGGGCAGCTCCGCCCGGCATCAACCCGACGCGCTCCTCCGGCAACGCCGGACGGGCGCGTTTTAGTTGCGGCCGCTGCGCTTAACGCCAATGAAGATACTCGGCGTGCCGCCGGCGCCGACTATCTATAACATGTCTCTGGATGATGATGATCGGTAGCCGCTATCGTCAGCCTCTTCTCGCTTGTATGATTTGTTGCAATGATTCTCGATAAATATCAATTAGATATCCTATTTACGGAATATCTATAATATATTGTTAATTCGGAATACCTTGACTTGATTCTTGATTAAGAATAACATTGCTTTATTCTCAATAAGGAATATTGGTTATGGCCGACATTATCCGTACCACTGGCCAACTCGGCCCAGTCATGAGGCGATTGCGCAAAGCCAAAGGCTGGTCGCAAGTAGCGCTTGGTAGAAGGATTGGCTTATCCCAAGAGCGCATCTCGGCAATTGAAACGCATCCGGAGAAGTGTTCTATTGATCAGCTGCTCACTATCCTGATGGCGTTGGAAGCTGAGCTCCGTGTAGAACAACGCAATTCTCCATCTGCCGAGGTACCAGTGAAATCGACGGCCTCAGGAACACCCACGACACAACCTCGTGAGCCTTGGTAATGGCAGGACGTCCTTCCAAAAAGAAAACGCTCGGCGTATGGATGAATGGCGAGCTGGTCGGTCATTGGACGCTTACCTCCGCAGTTGGCCATTCCTTTTCCTACGATGCCTCCTGGATCGATAAACCGCAGCGCCGATCATTATCGCTTTCACTTCCACTCTCGCAAGGGATGCACCCGTTTACCGGCGGCGTCGTGGAATCCTATTTTGACAATCTACTTCCCGACAGTACGAATATTCGCAAGCGCCTGGCCTCAAGGTTTGGAGCTGATTCGACGCAAGCGTTTCAGCTACTGGAAAAGATCGGGCGCGATTGTGTCGGCGCTATCCAGTTGCTTCCCGCGAATAGCCCAGCACCAGAGATTCGGCGAATCGATGCCGAGCCACTGTCTGAAGAGGAGATCGAGCGAATCCTCGATGACACTCTAAGCAATCGGAATATCGGTGTGCCAATGGAGGACGAGCTGCGAATCTCGATCGCCGGTGCACAGGAAAAGTCCGCATTACTTCGGCACGATGACCAATGGTGTCGTCCACGCGGCACGACGCCGACTACGCACATCCTGAAACTACCCTTGGGCGAAGTAGGCGGAATGCGTGCCGACTTTTCCACTTCCATCGAAAACGAATGGCTTTGCGCGCGGCTTGTACGTGCCTACGGACTCCCGGCCGCAGAATGCGCTATCGAGACATTTGGTCGCCACAAGGTGTTGGTAGTCACGCGGTTTGACCGTCGCCTCCTCGAAGGGTGGTGGGCTCGCCTGCCGCAGGAAGACTTCTGCCAAGCAAAAGGGCTGCCCCCCGGCCGCAAATATGAACAAGATGGAGGGCCCGGGATTGCAACCATTCTTGACACCTTGCGCGGCAGTGACAATGCGGAATCCGACAGGACGAATTTCTTAATGGCTCAGCTGGTGTTTTGGATGCTCGCAGCCCCCGATGGCCATGCAAAAAATTTTAGTATTGCGATTGAAGCTCAGGATCACTTTCGGCTGACGCCGCTTTACGATGTAATGTCTGCATGGCCAGTGATTGGTGAGGGTCCTCGCGAGGTTCACTGGAAGAAAGTGAAACTGGCGATGGCGCTGCACGCCACGAATACGCATTACCGGATAGCCGAGATTCAACGTCGCCATTGGAACGAGGTGGCCAAGGCCAACGCCTTGGGGCCGGATTTTGAAGCCGTCATCCAGAAGCTCATCACCTTGACACCGGCCGTAATCAAATCTGTGAATTCCGAGCTTCCGGCGAAATTCCCCGGTGTCGTATCCGATCGGATCTTTAATGGCCTCGTCGGCCAAGTGAAAAAACTAGAGGCTGGATAGGCAATAGTCCTCAACACTCTGCTAGACGGCAGCGCCCTTGGATACCTCTGACCTGACTGGTTTTATCGGACCAATTCGATCTAGAGATTCGTGGCCCCGGTTGTTGAACTGACTTCGCAACCCCGGCGGAATTCCGCCGGGGTTGCGTACTGCAAACTCGAATGCGGTCGGACTT
>JALNYT010000011.1 GCA_023229685.1 Sulfuritalea sp. | reverse complement strand
ATCTATCCTTTCCTCAATCTGGGCGGCCGTGACACTGGGTGGCCAAGAGGGGCACGATTAAGATATGTCAAGGCGTCACCGCGAACGACCGCATTGGGGAATAGGGCTGGGAGGCCGCTCATGGCCGCACTGAGACATAGAGCAAACGATCATTGACGGCAGCTTTGGCCGAACAACCGCCGTATCGCCAGCGCCGACTTTCAGTGTTGGACAAAACGACTGCAATGGCCGATAACCGGACCCGCACCGCAATCATCCCGCCCGACCAGCGGGGAGTAAGACCGCCCATTCAACGCGACCATCCGCCTGTTTCCATACGAACTGGGTGAGATCGAAAAATCACGCCGCTTGCGCGTGCGACGCCAGATTCCGGATTCCCCATAGCCTGGGATACCGTCCCCGCCCCAAGGGACGGAGACATAAAAAAAGCCCGCGCGAAGCGGGCTTTCTTGTTCAGTCGGACCGGCTTACTTGGCGATAGTCCAATCTCCATTCCTGATTTCCAGCATGATGAAGGCGGATTGATCCAGGCCCATGTGATCCGTTGGCGACATGTTGACCTTGCCGCCTGTGCCAATGTAGCCCTTGGTGGTCTCGATGGCGTCGCGAACCTTGGCCTTGTCGGTGGAACCCGCACGCTTCATTGCATCAACCACAATCATCAAACCGTCGTAGGCATGACCACCGAAGGTGGAGACATCTTCCTTGTAGCGGTCGCTATAGGCCTTGCGATAGGCCGTAACCACAGGCTTCTGCGGATCGTTGGCAGCCAGTTTGTTGGCCACCAGCAAAGCCGCCGCCGGCAGGCGGACACCTTCGGCCGCAGTTCCGGAGAGCTTGATGAACTCTTCCGATGCCACGCCATGAGCGTGATACAGCGGGAAAGTGAGGCCGAGCTGCTTGTAGTTCTTGTTGACTACGGCCGGGCCCTGTCCCAGACCAAAGACGAATACAGCCTGGACGCCTGCCGTGTTCTTGATCTTGGTCAGTTGCGGCGTCATGTCGGTGTCCTTGGGTCCGTAGGTTTCATTGGCTACCAGGGTGATCCCCATCTTGGCAGCCATGGCCTCGGTTTCCTTTTTGCCCGACGCGCCGAAGCCACTCGTTTCGGAGAACAGGGCGACCTTGGTGATGTTGTGCTTCTTCATGTCATCGAACACCTTCTCGGCCGCCATGCGGTCGGTATGCGGCGTCTTGAATACCCATTTCTTCACCGGCTCAACGATGACGACCGCACCGGCCAGCGAAATGAACGGTACTTCTGCCTTCTCGACGAGAGGAATCATCGACATGGTGGAACCGGTCAGCGTGCCGCCGACGATCACGTCCACTTTGTCATCATCGAGCAGACGCTTGGCGAAGCCATTGGCCTTGCCGGCATCCGAGCCGTCGTCATAATGGAACAACTGCAACTGGCGCCCGAGGACGCCGCCTTCCTTGTTGATCTTTTCGATATATAGCTGAAGGGTTTTCAGTTCGGGGTCGCCAAGGAAAGCTCCGGGACCGGTGACTGAAAGAACCGAGCCGATCTTGATCGGGTCGGCGGCAAAGGCGGACAGGCTGGTACCGACTGCAATAGCGGCAGCGGTGACGATCTTGAGTAACGAGTGTTTGACCACGGTTGTTTCCTCCAAGTGTATTTTTAATAACAGCGATTACGACAGGGTGATTCTAAAGAGTATTTGCAAGCATGCAACAACGCCAATCTACTTCAAATCAGATGCCCAGGTAAGCCGACTTCACCCGCTCATTCACCAGCAATTCGCTGCCCGTTCCGGAAAGAACGGTTTCTCCGGTCTCGATCACATAGGCCTGATCTGCAATCGAAAGCGCGGCCTGCGCATTCTGCTCGACCAGGAAAACGGTCTTGCCGTGTTCACGCAGGCTGATGATGGCGTTGAATATCTCCTGGATAAGCAGCGGCGCCAGGCCCATCGATGGCTCGTCCAGCAGTAGCAATTTCGGCCTTCCCATGAGGGCGCGCGCCATCGCCAGCATCTGCTGCTGGCCGCCTGACAGGGTTCCTGCCGCCTGTTTGAATTTCTGCTTGAGGATCGGGAACATGGCGTACATCTGTTCCATGTCTTCCTTGATCGACGCCTTGTCGCAGCGCGTATAGGCGCCCAGGCGCAGGTTGTCTTCCACCGTAAGCGGGCCGAATACCTGGCGCCCCTCGGGGACCTGGCAGATGCCGAGCCGGACACGCTGGTCCGGGCGACAATGCGTGATGTCCTGCCCGGCAAAACTCACTTTGCCGCCGGATGTTTTCTGCACCCCGGAAATCGCCCTGAGCAAGGTGGTCTTACCTGCCCCGTTGGCGCCGACCAGTGCGACCAGTTGGCCCTGCCTGACTTCGATCGTGACGCCCCGCAGCGCCTGTATGCGTCCGTAATGACTGCTCAGATTCTCGACCGACAGCAGCACCGGATGCGCTTCGGCTGGCGGTTTCATCTCCGCAACGAGGCCAAAGCCTATCGGTTCAGGCGCCTGATTGACGATGCGCGACATCAGGGCGCGAAACTCGACACGGACACTTTCCCCGAATAGCGGGTCGTGGCTGTCGGCAAACGCGGTATTGATTTGGTCCCAGTCCACCTCGGTCAATATCCTGCGCGCCAACGGAAACAGCTCGTTTTCTTCCTTCATGATGTGATGACGCATCATCAGGATGTACGCTTCCAGTGCCGCCTGAAATTCGGCGACACCCTCCGGATAGTGATGCCCCAGGGCTTCCAACTGGGCGCGAAGCCGCGCCACAAGCTCCGGGCTGTCGGCATGCTCGCGCTGGAACTCCGCAATCATGTCGTTGCCTTCGCTGGTGCGATCAAGCACTGCCTTGTAAAGGAGAGCTTCCTCCTTGGGTTGATGCACCCGCTCGATGTACTGCTCGATGTAGTTCAGAATCAGACCGAACAGCTCCGCATCGGGCCTCCCCCCCGGCTTGCCCAGTTGCTTGCGAAGTTCATCGAGCATAACGGTCAACTGCCACATGCTGCGGTGCTCGCTGCTGATGATCTCCAGAGCATCGGTCACAGAATCTTCCTCTCTGCCCTTTTCATACGTTGCTACCCAGATAGGCCGCGATCACGTCCGGATTCTCTCTGACTTCCTTGGCCGTGCCTTCGGTCAGCTTCTTGCCGTAGTCAAGCACCAGAATGCGATCGGAAATGTTCATCACCATTTTCATGTCGTGCTCGACCAGCACCACGGTGACATCGTTGCCGGCGACCTTGCGCACGAGTTCATCGATCTCGCCGGTTTCCATTGAGTTCAGCCCCGCCGCCGGTTCATCGAGAAAAAGTATC
Organism: Sulfuritalea sp.; assembly: GCA_023229685.1. GTDB lineage: Bacteria > Pseudomonadota > Gammaproteobacteria > Burkholderiales > Rhodocyclaceae > Sulfuritalea. The sequence continues at coordinate 91,415 of JALNYT010000011.1, read as the reverse complement.
TGCGGCTTGGCGGCGAGCGCCCGGGCTATTTCCAGCCGCTTCAGCGCTCCGTATGGCATGGAGCTGGCGCCCAGATTCCAGTAGCGCTCCAGGCCGACGAAGCGCATCAGTTCGTGCGCTTGGTCCTTCAGCTCGCTATCGCGCCTGGCGATGCCTGGAAAGCGCAGCATGGCTTTGATCAGGTTGCGGTCAAGCTGCAAGTGCGCCCCGACCATGACGTTTTCCAGCGCGGTCATGTTCATGCAGATCTGCAGGTTCTGGAATGTTCGGGCCATTCCCTTCAAGGCCAGAGCATGCGGCTCGACGCCGGCAATGGACTGGCCGTCGAGCCTGATGTCACCCTCGGTCGGCGTGTAAACACCGGTAATCAGGTTGAACAGCGTGGTCTTGCCGGCCCCGTTCGGCCCGATGACCGAATAAACCAGCCCGCGATCAACGGCAAAGCTGACGTTCTGCACGGCCGTGACGCCGCCAAAGGACTTGGAAAGATTATCGACTTCGAGCAGGGCCATCAGCGGTCCTCCTGCCCGTTGCGGCCGAAGCGTGCCGCCAAGGTGGGCACCAATCCCTTTGGCATGAAGATCATGCAAAGTATGAGGATGGAACCGAAGGCCACCGTTTCCCACCCCTCGAACGTCGACAGCGCCTGGGGCAAGGCGGTCAGCAGCACGGCCCCGATCAGCGAGCCGTAAATGGACGCCATGCCGCCGACCACGACCATGGTCATAAGCTCGATGGAATGGAAAAAATCGGCGATATTGGGCGTGACGAAACCGATGTAATGAGCGGTGACACTGCCCATCAGGCTGGCAAAGAAGGCCGACAGGACAAAGATGGTGACCTTGTAGCGAACGACATCGACACCCATGACCTGTGACGCGACCTCGGACCCATGCAGTGCTCGCAGGGCCCGGCCGAAGGGAGAATCAATCAGATTCCGGGCTGCCCAGAAACTGAACAGAAGAATCGCGGCGAGCACCCAGTACCACTGCTTTTCACCGGAAATCTCGAAGCCCATCAGGCCGAGCGGAGCGACCGGCATACCATCCGGACCCCCCGTATAGGCCGCCTCGTTCTTGATCACAATCGCAATAATGATTCCCAGGCCGAGCGTTGCCATCGCCAGATAGTGCCCCTTCAGGCGAAAGATCGGCCGCGCGACAATCGCCGCGATGGTGCTCGCAATCGCCGCACCTGCGCCCATTGCCAATAGCGGATGCCAACCGAACTGGGAGGGAAGAATCGCCGAAGCATACGCGCCAACGCCAACGAAGCCGGCGTGCCCGAGGCTTATCTGGCCGGCAAATCCGATCAGAAGATTCAAGCCGAGAACGATGATCGCATTGATCGCCATCCGTATGGCAATGTCGTAATAATAGTTGTTGGGCAGCACCAGCGGCAGCAGCAGCAGCACCCCCGCAAGAATCATCAGCGGGTATTGCCGCTTCAGCACGCTCATACCCGCTCCGTGACTTGCGCGCCGAAAATGCCGCGCGGCATGAAGAAGAGAATGAACAGGATGAGAATGAATGGAATGGCGTCCTTGTAAGCGGACGAGATGTAGCCGGCCGCCATCGCTTCGATGATTCCCACCAGCAGCCCGCCGACGACGGCACCCAGACCGCTGCCCAGGCCACCGACGACAACGGCGACAAAGCCCTTGAGGCCCAGCATGATCCCGACGTCGTAGGAAGTCAGGGTGATCGGGGTCAGCAGCACACCGCCGATCGCACCCAGCGCGGCCGAAAGCGCGAAACTCACCAGCAGCACCCACTGCGTGTTGATGCCGACCAGTTGCGCGGCCAGCGGATTGCAGGAGGTGGCGAGAATGGCCTTGCCGGCCAGCGTACGGCTGAAAAAATACCAGAGTGCAACAACCACCAGCGCCGTGATGCCAAGCACCCAAAGGCTTTGCGGCAGCAGTGTGGCGCCGCCGATTTGAATGGGCTCGCTGCCCGAAAACGCAGGATAGCTGTGCGCGCCCTTGCCCAGCCAGATCTGTATCAGACCGCGAATGACCAGCGATGCACCGATGGTGATGATGATCAGCGTCACCACCTCGGCATCGCGCGCTGGTTCGATCGCCAGCTTCTCGAACAGAACGCCGACCACCGCCGGAATCGCGATCGCCAGCAAGAGGGCCAGCGGCAGCGATAACCCGGACTGCATGAAGTAGAAGGCCAGCATGCCGCCCAGCATGATGAACTCGCCCTGCGCAAAATTGATCACGTTGCTGGCGTTGTAAATCAGCGTAAACCCTAGTGCCGCCAGGGCATAGGTGGCCCCTACCGTGATGCCCGAGAACAGGAATTGCAGGAACTGCGAGAACATATCGTCTCCCGGCCCTACTTCGGCCGCCGGTCAATCACCCGCCGGGCTTTGCCGACCAGGGTTCTCTCGACCTTGTCGGTTTCGACGACATGAACTTCGGCAGTGACGCCCACCAGGGACTTGATGTGGTGCTGCACCTCGCCGCCGATTTCGCGGCGCCTCGCTTCGCTCAGGGTAGCCGAGAGATCGCTGCGCACCTCGACGTAGACGTCCAGTTTGTCGAGGTGCCCTTCGCGCGACACCTGCAACTGATACTGGGCGCACAAGTTGGGGTTCTTCAGCAAAATCTCTTCGATTTGCGTCGGGAAGACATTCACGCCGCGAATGATCAGCATGTCATCGCTGCGACCGGTGATCTTCTCCATGCGCCTCATGCTGCGTGCGGTCCCCGGCAAGAGCCGGGTCAGGTCGCGCGTGCGATAGCGGATAATCGGCAAGGCCTCCTTGGACAGGGAGGTAAACACCAGTTCGCCCATCTCCCCGTCCGGTAGCACTGCACCGGTTTCCGGATTGATGATCTCCGGGTAGAAATGATCTTCCCAGATGTGCGGGCCATCCTTGGTCTCGATGCACTCGCAAGACACTCCGGGACCCATGACCTCCGACAGGCCATAAATGTCGACGGCGTCGATGCCCAGACGCTCCTCGATCTCGCGCCGCATCTCATTGGTCCACGGTTCGGCGCCGAAAACGCCCACCCGCAAACTGCTCTGGTTCGGCTTCATGCCCTGCTTGATCATCTCGTCTGCGATCGTGAGCACGTATGAGGGCGTAGACATGATCACGGTGGGCTTGAAGTCCTGGATCAGCTGCACCTGTTTTTCGGTCTGGCCGCCGGACATGGGAATCACCGTTGCACCCAGACGCTCGCCGCCATAGTGCGCGCCGAGGCCGCCGGTGAACAGGCCGTAGCCATAGGAGTTGAGGATGATGTCATCGGCCGAGCAGCCTGCGGCGCGCATCGAGCGCGCCATGAGCTGCGCCCACATCGAAATGTCGTTCGCGGTATAGCCTACGACCGTCGGCTTTCCCGTAGTGCCGGACGAGGCGTGCACGCGCACCACGTCGCGCATGGGCGTCGCGAACATGCCATAAGGGTAGGTATCGCGCAGATCGAGCTTGGTGGTGAAGGGGAATTTCGCGAGATCCGACAACTGCTTCAGATCGTCCGGGTGCACTCCGGCGGCGTCATACTTTGCCCGATAGTGCGGCACATTATCGTAGGCGTGCTTCAGCGACCACTTCATGCGCTGCAGCTGCAGCGCCTGCAGTTCATCCCGGCTCGCCTTCTCGATCGGTTCCAGGTCTTTTCCTGCCACAGCCTGCTTGCTCATTTTTCTCCCCTATACGCTTGATCGATGAATCATTTGTTTGACGAAAGCGAGATTTTCCACGACCTTGCCCTGAATGTGTGAAATCTGATCAGGACTGAGATGGCGGAAGCGCCCCATTGCCTTGAGATACTCGGTCACCGGCATCGGATCATCGACCGGCCGTGTCAAGCGCAGGCCCTCGTTCGGCGTGTACTCCCACAGCGTTACAAAATTGGTTTCCACCGCCTTGCGTGCGACCTCCATGTTCTGGTCGGTCGGGAATCGCCAGCCGGTGGTGCAGGGCGAATAGACGTGCAGGTAGGCAAAACCGCGCTTGGAAGCCTCGATCGCCTTGCCGAGCTTGTCGTAGAAGTCTTCCATGTAAGCGGTGGACGCCGTCGCGACATACTCGCAGCGATGGTTGACCATGATCAGCGGCAGATTCTTGGCGTCCTGCGTCTTGCCCTGCGCGGGCATGCCGCCGGACCCCCGGCCGATCGGCGTGGTCGAGGTCCATGCGCCGTAGGGCGTGCAGCTCGAACGCTGCATCCCGGTATTCATGTAGCCCTCGTTGTCGACCACCATGAAGAGAATCTGTTCATTGCGCTCGGCAGCGCCCGACAATGACTGGAAACCCACGTCCGAAGCGCCGCCGTCGCCGGCAATGGCCAGGGCATTGACCTCGCGCCCGACGCGCTTGTATTGCCGCTTGATGCCGGCCAGCATGGCCGCGGTATTGGTCAGCAACGGATGAAAAACCGGAACCTTGGTGCCGGTGGTGCCGTTGAAACCGACCGACCCCATGCCGGGAACGCAACCGGGCGGCGTCGCCAGTACGGTATCCGGCCCCACCCGGCGCAGGGTGTGGCGCATCAGGAGTTCGGTGTTGCAGCCCTGGCAGCCCGCCAATCCGGGAGTGAACAAGTCTTCCCAGCCGCCGACTTCGTTGTAGATGCGCGATGTGGTGATGTAGGTCAGTGCGTCGTGCGGGCAGGCGGGTACGCAGGCCGGGGCGCCATCGCACGTGTCGCACTTGGCAACGTGGCCGGTACCGGAATCGAGGGCGATGCCGGCGTAGGCACAGCCGATGGTGCACAGCAGGCAATCGACGCACTTCGCCGCGTCCCACTCGATGACGCCGCTCTCGGCATTCTTGGTCAGCGCCGCGGCCGGGCACACCGTCACGCACTTGGGATCGCCGCACTGCCGGCAGAGTGCGAGTTCGAAGCCGTCATCCCCGCTGCCGACGATCTGGATGCGCGAACGCGTCTTGTCTTCGGTGCCTGTCTTCGCGGTGGCGCATGCCGTCATGCAGTCGCCGCAGCCGTCGCATTTGGCGGCATCGAAGGCGATGGTGTTGTAGCCTCTTCCCATGATCGTCTCCTAGCGCCAGAGTTGTGACATCAGTTCGCGGCCGACGGCCAGCGGGTTCGCCATAAAGCGCTCCTTGACCGCTGACAGATCGACCCGCCGCAGAATCAACTGGCACATGACGCCGCCGTCGAAGAATTCATTGACGCCGAATATTCCCAGAAGGCGGCCATCCTTGAAAATCGCCTTGAGATAACGACCGCTGGCTTCGTCAAAGCGCGTCAGCACCTCGCCGCCTTCCGGCAATTTGCTGCTGCCGACCGAAATCGCATGGCGGCCGAAGAAGTGATAGGTGTTCAGCGGCACGCCGCCCGGGTAGTACTTCAGTCCGGGATCGCCGGCCATCGCCATGCCGGCGATGCGCCCCTGCTCCGTCGCATCCGGCAAGATCGCGTTCATCACCTTGGCTTCCGTGAAGAAGCCCTTGGCCTGCGCGCAATCGCCTGCCGCCCAGACATTGGCGACGCTGGTCTGCATGGTGTCGCTGACCAGAATGCCCCGGTCATGTTCCACACCGCTGCCGCCATCATCGAGATAGTCCATGTTCGGCTTGACGCCGGTGGCGACCAGCAGCAGATCGGCTTCCAGCGTGGTGCCGTTTTCAAGGGTCAGCGTGGTGCCCGGGGTGCCAAATGCGGCCGATGGAGCCAGCTTCACCACCCGGCTGCCGGTGAGTATCCTGGCGCCGTGGTCGGTGAAGGCCTTTTCGATCATCTGTGCCGCCACCGGGTCGAAGTAGCCATCGGTCAGTTGCTTGGCCATTTCCACGATCGTGACGTTGGCACCGGCCTTGACCAGATTCTCCGCCGCATGCATGCCGACCAGCCCGGCGCCCAGCACCACGGCCTGTTTCGACTGCTTGATCGCCGCGTGCAGCTTTGTCGCGTCGTCCAGCGTGCGCAGCACGTGATACGAGACCTGGTCGATGCCGGGAATCGGCGGAATTGCAGGTGCCGCGCCGGTGGCGAGAAGCAGCTTCTCGTAGGCAATCTCGCTGCCATCCGCTAGTTCGGCTGCGTTGCGCGCGGCGTGCAGGGCCTTCAACGCCGAGCCGCGCTTGAATTCGACCCGGTTCGTGGCAAAAAACGTCTCATCACGAAGGAAGACGTCGTCGGCCGCCGAGCGCCCGGAAACGACGTAGGGCAAAACGGTCGGCGAGTAGGGCAGGTGCGCATCGCGGGTCAGCAGCGTCAGGCTGCCGTCGGCATCGTGCATGCGGATCGCGGTGACTGCCTCGAGTGCTGCGTGGCTGCTGCCGACCACAAGGTATTTGGTGTGTTCCATGTCGGTTTCCTAATCGCGCTCGTTGAGCCAGGCCGGCTCGGTCGGCGCCGGGTTGGTCAGCAGTTTCTCCGTCGCTTCGATGACGCGGTGAAAGTGCCCGACCGTGATGTCGGCGCCGGCCAAGCCGCCGATGAAACTCATCGACGGCACCTGTCTGCCGAGGCGATACAGGACACCCATGGTTTCCTGATACATCGGCCCGCAGTTCCAGCGGAAGCCGACGGAGCGGTCGACCACGCCGAGCGCCTGGATTTTCTCCAGGGACTTGAGCAGCGCGTCTACCGGGAAAGGGCTGAAGGTCTTGATCTTGATCAGCCCTACCCGCTTGCCGGCATCGCGCGCCTCATCAATCGCATCCTTGGCCGCCCCGGTCATGCTGCCCAGGGTCATGATCGCGTAGTCGGCGCCATCGAGCCGGTAGTCTTCGACCAGTGGCGCAAAGCGGCGACCGAAACGCTGCGCCCATTCCTCATGCACCTCCTCGATCACACGCAAGGAATTCTGCATGCCGCGACACTGGCCCTTGCGATAGCGAACGAAAGTCGATGGCCCCTTGCCGCCCGAGCCGCCGGTCAGCGGATCGACCGCCATCGGCCGCAGCGGATCGAGTGCCACGTGCCAGTTGACGTCCTTGACGCCCATGAAGGCATCCACTTCCGCCTGATCGGGCAGTTCGACGCGGGACGTGCCATAGGAAAGATAGTTGCCGTCGAGACAGACATTCACCGGCAGCATGACGTCGTGGTGCTCGGCGATCTTGAACGCCATGATCGTGGTGTCGAGGACTTCCTGCACGGTCTCGCAATAGACCTGCACCCAGCCGACTTCGCGCACCGTCATCGCGTCCTGATGTCCGCCCCAGACCGATTGCGGCGTGATGCCGTCGCGCGTCACGATCGACATGACGATCGGCAGACGCATGCCCGAGGTACGGAAATAGGGCTCGAACATGAACGCCAGCCCGGGGCCGCAGGTTGCGGTGTAAGTCCGCGCCCCGGCCAAGGCAGCACCCTGGAGCACCGAGAGCACCGAATGCTCGCCTTCGGCATCGACGATGTCGGCGTCCATGCGACCATCGGCGATCAGCTTGGCAACGTGCTCGACCAGCGATGACTGCGGCGTGATCGGGTACACCGCGACCATGTCGGGACGCGCCAGCGCGACGCCCAGCGCAGCGGCCTCGTTGCCTTCGCAGAGAATCACCTTTTGCTTCGCCGGCTTGGTCTGATTCGGCGTTTCGAGAGTAGCGGTAGTCATTTGGCCTCCGCGATCATGGTGCAGGTACAAGAGTCGGCGCTGGCGATGCGGCGAATCAGGCCTGTTTGAGAACGGGCGTGGCTCATGTCGCCTCCGGAATCATCGTGATCGCTCGCTGCGGGCACTCGTTGGCGCAAATGCCGCAACCCTTGCAGGTCTTCAGATTGAAATCGAACCAGGCCGCATGTTCCTCGACGCATTGCACCGGGCAATACAACCAGCATACGGCGCATTTGACGCACTTGTTGCGGTCGACCACGGGGCGCATGCTGCGCCAGTCGCCGGGCAGCATCTGGCTGACCTCGGTTGCGACCGGACACAGATCGTCCGGCACATTCGCCTTGACCAGATCGAACAACGGATAGCTGGTGTGCCTGCTCATGCCGCAACCCTCCGCTCTATGGTGTGCACGGTGGTCTCGTTGTAACCCCGCTCCAGCGCGATGAGGTTTTGCGCCAGACCGGCGTCGCGGAAGTCGGAGTCTTCCAGCGAACGCTTGAGTGCATCCAGCGAGACGATGCCGGTAGTCCGTGCGAAGGCACCCAGCATCAGCGTATTGGTGATCGGGCGCTTGAAAACCTCGAGCGCAATGCCGATCGCATCGCACAGGCCGACCACGGCCACCGCATCCGACAGAACCACTTCCGCCAGAGGTTTGTGCGTGGCCTGCACCAGCGTGCCGCCCGGTTTGAGACCGCTGAAGATATCGACCGACTTCGCCAGCGTCGGATCGACGCAGATCAGGCAGTCCGGAGTATAGATATTGGTCAGCTGGCGGATTTCGCGATCGCTGCAGCGCATGAAGGAAACGACAGGCGCGCCGCGTCGTTCGAAACCAAAGGACGGAATCGACACCGCGTATTTGCCTTCTTCAAGCAACGCTGCCGCGAGCATCGATGCTGCCGTAACGGCGCCCTGGCCGCCGCGGCCGTGAAAGCGTACTTCGTACATCCTGCCTCCTCCAATTCGACGGAGCTGCATGGCCCCATCCCGTATTTTGTTCCCTGAATCCTATTATCCGGCTTTGGCATCCTGAAGCGACTTCCACCCAGGCTTGGTGGCCGGACCGGCCGGGCCCCCGCCGCGTACCGGCAGGCGCAGCAGTGCCAGGCCCTGGGTAAATGCGGCGCGACGCACCAGTGTGTATTTCAGCAACCAGCCGCTGGCAACCACCATGATCCCGGCCGCGAACAGCCAGACGCCACGCCCCGGCATCCCGGCCAGCGCGGCAGCGACAGCCAGTCCGGGAAGAACATGGCCCAGCACCAGCAACTTGGTGTCAATCCCGTTCAGTACCCGCAAGCTTGCTTCAGGAGCGCCATCGGCCGTGAGTCCGGCAAGGTAGCCCTTCCAGATGAACGCCCGGATCGCGATCAATGCCAGCAGGCCAGCCAGATGCCAGAAGCCGATCGGCGACGCCGACAAGGACGCCACACAGGCCAGAAGGCCGGCACCTTCCGTGAGTCCCGTCACCACCATCAGATACACGCTGCGCGGATGCCGCCATGCCGGAATTCCCTTGTTGGCCGCCAGAATGCGCGCCTGACTGTAGAGAAAGGCCAGGCCGGCTGCAGCCGACAGCCAGACCAGCAGCGGCCAGAGCAGAAGCAAGGCCAAGCCGCCCGCGGCGAAAACCATCAGCGCAACAACGGCCTCCCGCGTCATCCAGGACGAGGCGAAATGCCGATACACGTTCAAGGCGCGCCACGGCCGGCCGATTTCAAACCAGACGCAGGTCAGCCCGCAGCCGATCAGGACCAGAGCCAGCAGGATGGCCGTGCGGGTAGCCGCTGCCTCGAAGCCACCCATCGCAGCAAACAACAACAAGGCACCGCCCGCACCACCGACGATGAAATTGGTTGCAGCGCGCCAATCCCAGTTTTGCTGATGCTTGGGTGCCGCCAGGTCGGACCCGCCGAGGACAGGTTTCTTCATGACTGATCCCATATGTAATACACGCTTGGCTCGGTACCCAGTTCCTCGTGCATCCGGTAATGCTGCGTTTCGCCCAGCAACCGGCTGACATTGCTTTCCGAATCCTCGATGTCGCCAAACTGCATCGCACCCGAAATGCAGGAATTGACACAGGCCGGAGTCACCTCCGGATGCACGCCGGGCGTCCGTCCGGTGACTGCGGCTTCGTCGATGCGATCCACGCAGAAGGTGCATTTCATCGAAACCCCGACCCGCGATGGATCGAAGCGCTTGGCCTCGGAAGGCATCGGCGTATCGCCATAGGCGAAATGCGACTCGTGCACGATCGAGCGGGCATCGTAAGGGCAGGCCATGACACAGTTGGCGCAGCCGATGCAAAGATCGTAATCGATCGCCACGAGGCCGTCGGCCCGCTTGGTGGTAGCCTTGGTCGGACAGACCTGCTCGCACGGCGGATTGCCGCAATGCATGCAGGCAATCGGCAGAAAGGTCCGTCGCACATCCGGAAACTCGCCGGTTTCGAGGTCGAGCACGCGCCGCCACTGAATCCCGGGGGGCGTGGCATTGGTGCTCTTGCATGCGGCGGTGCAGGTCTGGCAGCCAACGCAGCGCCGCAGGTCGATGGTCATGACGTAGCGCTTCATGCGGGTACCTCCACCCGACGCACGGCCACGCGCACTATGTCTGCGCCGGACCCCGTCGCATCGGTAAGGTCCAGCGCCATCGGCGCAATCGTATTGAGGCTCGGTATGTCCAGATCCTTGGCAAAGGGCTGCGCCCAGTGGTCGAACTGGCCGATTATGACCAGCGTATCGGGCCGTATGCCCTGCACCAGGGCCGCCTTGCCGTAGGTGGCTCCGATGTGGGAGCGAACCTCGACGCGGTCTCCGTCGGCGATGCCGAGACTGGCGGCGGTCTTCGCATTCATAATGACGCCCGCATGGCCCCGCAGATTCAGCGCGACCTCGTGCATCATCTCGATACCGGCATTGCCGCCGGCGTGGTATTGCATGCTCTTGGTGGTCAACAGCCAGAACGGAAAGTCCTCGATCTTGGCACCCGAACGTTCGAGGTTGCGCACCCAGCGTGCCGGCACGTCGTGCCATTCGGGCAGCGCCGCGTACTCGGAAAGCTGCTCGTCCCACCAGTTCATGTTCTTCTCATGCAGCCGGTTGCCCAGTTCCCGGCCGATACGCAGCAGACGTTCCTGATAGGGCAGCTCGTAGCGCAGTCCGTGTTTTTCCATGGTCGGCGTCAGGTACCACTCGAGCCGCGACATCGGCACGGCATAGAAGCCGTGCTCACGGAACCAGTCGAGGTCGTGCTCTTCGCGCCCCCCGGAAAGCGTCAGCGACGCGGCTCGGCAAACCGCGTCCCAGATTTTCTCCGGCGCCAGTTCCCCTGCCGGATCGAGGCTGAAGTCATAGCCCTCGCCCTTGAGCGGCGAGACGCCGGAAATTCCCTTGTTGATGGCCTTGACGTAGGGATCGAGCAAATTGGTGCGCTTGGCCAGTTCCGTGGTAATCCAAGTGAAGTCGCGCGCGTCGCCCTGTGGCTCGACCGCTTTCTGGCGCAGCACGACGCCCTTGTAATCCCAGAACTGCTCCATGTACTTGGTGCCGCCCATGCGGATCATCTGGGTGGATTCGAGGTCGGTGGCCTCAGGCAGCAGCACGTCGGCCATGTAATTGGTCTCATCCACCGTATAGGCCACGCAGGCCATGAACGGGAAGCGCGCTGCGATCTCCGCCAGACGTCGCGTGTCCCAGAACGAGATCGACGGATTCGAGCGATAGACGATCCACACTTCAGGCAGCGTCGGCATCGGCATCGTCCAGTCGTCGGGCCGCTCCCCCTGAAACATCCATGCCAGTTGAGTCGGGCCGAGGGCCTGGCTCCAGGCTCCGTTGTGGCCCACGATCGGCACCAGCGACTGGTGCAGGTTGCGGGTGGCCGGCTCGGTTTGCCAGTCCTCCTTGCTCGTCGGATTGAAATACTGGACCATGAAGCCGTCCTCACCGGGCGCCACGCCCAGGTGGCGGTTGTCACGCGACTTGTTGAGCCGCACCGTGGTACCCACCAGTCCGCCCGGATTTTCCAGGGCGCCGACCAGCGCCGCCAGCACCGTGCGCGCCCAGCAGCATTCGTAGGCGCCCCACCCGTTGTTGACCGACTTGCCGAGGGTTACCGCCACCGGCCGCAACGGCAGGGTCTTGCCGTCGATATCAATGGTGGCGCCGATGCTGGCGTTCTCCAGGTATTCGTTGGCGATGCGGCGTATCGTCGCCGCTTTGACGTCGCAGATGGTCTCGGCCCACTCCGGCGTGTATTTCTCGATGTGCCGCGCCAGCATCTCGTAGGCGGTCTTGCCTTCGACATCGGCATATTCGCGGCGTTCCTTGTCGGCATCGACCACCACGGCGTGCGCGACGCGGTAACACCCTGCCACAGCGGGTTGCGCACCCGGCGTATCGTGGGTCACGGCCGCACCCGACACCTCGTCCCAGATTAGCGGCTTGCCACTTTGCGGATCACGCAGATACAGGCCGTCCGGAGCCACCAGGTAGGGCGAGGCGGTGCGATCACGCAGAAAGGGAATGTCGAGCTTGGTCAGGCCGTGCTCGCACACCAGGACATGGATCAGCGCAAACAGGAAGGCGGGATCGGTCTTGGGCCGGATCGGTACCCATTCGGCGGAACAGGCTCCGGTCACGGTCAGGTGCGGCTCCACCTGCACGCGCTTGTAGCCGCGCACGCGGGCATCGGCGTGACGAATCACCGCGCAAGGCCCGCCGGTCACGTCGACGTTGGCGCCGACCGCGATGACATAGCGTGCGTTCGGCGTGTCCGCCGCGACCGTGAAACCGCGATGCCAGAACTCGCCGTACAGGTGCTCCGAATGAACGCACTTGACGCCCTGGCCTGAACCGAAGCTGTAATCCACGGCACCCCATGCCGCCAGAAAAGCCGGGAAGGTGCCCATGTAGTTGGATGGCGTGCCGCCGTGGCCGAGACTCACCGCGACCCGCGGCAGCCCGGCTGCGTCGACCAGACCCTTGGCGCGCGCAGCATTGAGTTTCTGCGCCACGATATCCAGCGCCTCCTCCCACGAGATGGCGACGAAACCCGGATCCTCGTTGCGCCCCTTCTTCGGATTGGTCCGCTTCATCGGCGACAGGATGCGGTTCGGGTTGTAGGTCTTCTGCACCAGCCCGTAAGCCTTGACGCACACCTTGCCCTTGGCCGGATGCACCTCGGCAGCGGCAAAATTGGGTTCGATGTCGGTCGCTACGCCATCCTCCACCTTCACGCTCATGAAGTCGGGGCCGGAAACGCAGTTGTAGCAAAAGGTCGGAACATGCTTGACTGACTTGGATTGGACGACTGCCATGCTGGTTTCCCTCGACTAATGAACGCGCTCAGGATGCGAATAGACGCAGTGCCGCTCGCCCCGGACAAAGCCGATGAGCGTCACCCCCGAGTCGATCGCCACTCTGACCGCCATACCGGTAGGTGCGGAAACCGCGGCCACTACCGCGATCCCGACGGCTGCCGCTTTCTGCACGATTTCGTAGCTGGCGCGACTGGTCATCAGCACGAAGCCGCCATCAAACGCCCGGCGCTGCGATGCAAGGGAACCGATCAATTTGTCGAGCGCGTTGTGACGCCCCACGTCCTCCCGCACCAGATCGATTGCGCCATCGAAACCGCACCACGCCGCCGCATGAACCGCGCCCGTCAAACGAAACAGGTGCTGCATGCCCTGCAACTCGGACAAGGCGCGCGGCAATGCTCCTGCGCCCAGGACAGCGGAAGACTGAACGGTGGCCGCGCGTTTGGCCAGTTGATCGAGGCTTTCCGTGCCGCAAAGGCCGCAGCCGGTACGTCCGGCAAGTGTTCGCCGATGCTGCTTGAGGATATGGGCGCGCTCCGCGGAGAGTTGCATATGAACTTCGATGCCGTTATCCCGCTCGATGATCTCCAGATCGTGAATTTCACCCGGGCGTCCGACTATGCATTCGCTCAGACTGAAGCCGAGGGCAAAGTCTTCCAGATCCAACGGCGTGGCCAGCATCACGGCATGCGATATGCCGTTGTACACCAGCGCGACAGGCACCTCTTCCGCCACCGTCTCGTGCGCATGAGTGGCAGCGCCGCCCACCCAGCGATACGCGCCGTAGCTGTTATGTGCCTCGATGCCCACACCCGTCTCGCGTTGCATGGTCCGCCTTGTCTGGTAGCGCAGGGGCCAAACTTACCCCTACTTGCATTACGATACATTTTATTGAATCAGTTAGCAATCATTTTGTATCACATTAGAATTGTCTTATGCTGCATACTGGATACAGTTGCATCCCATACAATGCCCGCTGGTCCAATCGCGGCGGACTCGGATCCAAGTCAAGCCGCCCCGCGCCTTGTCGAACAGCGCAGGTCTCTCAAATGGAAAGAATGTGAAGAGCCGACATATCAGCCAGTGGATCAAGGACTTCCTGGATCAGCATCCAGCCCGTGCCAACTCGCTGATCATCACGATCTACGGCGACTTCATTGCGCCGCATGGGGGCACCGTCTGGCTCGGCAGCTTCATCCGGCTGGTGAGCCCGCTCGGCCTCAACGAACGCATGGTGCGTACCAGCGTGTACCGTCTGTCCCAGGAAAAGTGGCTGGTTTCCGAGCAGTTGGGACGCAAGAGCTATTACAGCCTGACCACCTCCGGTCGGCGCCGCTTCGAACACGCCTACCGCCGCATCTATTTCGCGCCGCAGGACACCTGGGCCGGAGAGTGGCAACTGGTCATGATTCCCAGTTCGGTGGGCGGCGCGCAGCGCGACGCCCTGCGCAAGGAACTGGCCTGGGCGGGCTACGGGGCGCTGGCGTCAGGAATTCTCGCCCACCCCTCGGCGGACACCGAGGCGCTGCTCGACATCCTGCAGGAGACGGGAGCGCACGACAAGGTTGTCGCCATGAAAGCCGTCAATATCAGCGCCCTCTCCAGCAAGCCGCTGCAGGAACTGGTGCATGAGTGCTGGAATCTCGACGTCCTTTCTGCCAAGTACCTCGACTTCATCGAACTGTTTCGTCCCGTATTGCGCACCATGCGCGCCGCCAGCGGCCTTGACCCCGAGCAGTGTTTCATGGTCCAGACCCTGCTCATGCACTATTTCCGGCGGGTGTTGCTGCACGACCCGCAGTTGCCCTTGCAGCTACTTCCCGCCAACTGGAGCGGCGGCGTCGCCCGCCAGTTGTGCCGCGACCTTTACCGCGTCACCTACCCGCTCGCCCAACAGCATCTGCTCTCCGTCTGCACTACGGCGAACGGCCCGCTGCCCCCCGCCGCCCCCTATTTTTACGAACGCTTTGGCGGCCTGGAAGCACCTCTGAGCACCTCTGGCGCCGCTTGATTCTCGTTCAACTACGAAATGATGGATATCAACCGATACAGATTTAATATTTTTCATTGATATTTTTGTATCTGTTATAGTTGCGCCCCGGCACCACCCACGTTTGATCGAGCGGCACCCAGGGAGTCGATAGCATGCAGAATCCGTCACAGTCCATGACCCGCGTCGCTTCGAGCAATCAGGCCGCCACGGAACTATTCCGCCAGGCCGCAAGCGCTGCGCGCAACACGCTGAATCAGGCCGAACTGGGCGCACTGCTGCCCGGCCTGGGCATGGCATTCACTCCGACCGCGGCGTCGGCCCAAGGGCTGCCCGCGATCGAACTTCGCATCAGCCTGAACAGCACGCGCGAATTCGGCATGGTGATCAGTGCCGGCATGGGCGGACTGGATGCGGAACTGGATGAAGGCAATTTCAAGAGGGATCGCGCATCGGTTTACGCGGCCGCCGAACTGACGGATGCCGAAGACTTCCTCGGTCTGTTCAAACGCACGCTGGCCTATCAACGGCTGGCCGGACTTGCCAAACGCGATGGGCTACCCCTCCCCGACGCGCAACTCAAGACCTGCTTCGGGCAGCTCCTGGCGCTGGCAGAAGGCTTTTCGCCGGGCAATCCGGAAGCTCCGTTCGTCCTACGGCGCCTGGAACTCAATCCGGCCTGCCTGTCTGACCGGCTGACAATTCAAGCCGCGCAGTGCGAGTTCGGCGCACCGCCGGCAGGCCGCCTGCCCCGTCCGATTCACAAGATCGACAAGCTGATCCATCCGGCCTCGATCGGCATCATCGGAGTTTCGTCCAGCAACATGAACTTCGGCCGGATCATTCTGCGCAACCTGATGGGCAGCGGCTACAGCAAGGAGCGCCTGTGCATCATCCGCGCCGGCGAAACCGAGATCGATGGCGTCAAGTGCGTGGAAAGCCTGAAGGCACTGGACCACAAGCTCGACCTGCTGATCGTTGCGGTGGCCGCCAGCGCCGTCTACGAACTGGTCGATGAAATCATCGAGACCGACGCCGTGGAATCGGTCATGCTGATTCCCGGCAGCCTGGGCGAAACCAAGGCCAGCCGCGAGCCCGCTGCCGCGCTGGCCGGGCGCATCAACGCGGCGCACGGCAAGCCGGGTGGCGGACCGGTTTTTCTCGGTGCCAACTGCCTCGGCGTGGTCTCGCATCCCGGCTCCTATGACTCATGGTTCATTCCGCTGGAGCGGCTGCCGAAACCACAGAAGAAGCCGGAAAGAAACTCCGTCATGTTGAGCCAGAGCGGAGCCTTCATGATTACCCGCCTGAGTCAGAATCCTTGGCTTGACCCACGCTACATGCTGGCCATCGGCAACCAGACCGATCTGACCCACGGCGACATGCTCGGCTACTTCGCAGAGCGGCCGGACATCGAAACCATCGGCATCTATGTTGAAGGCTTCAAGGATCTCGACGGGCTCGACTTCGCCAGGGCAGTGCGCAAGGCCGTGTTGAACGGCAAGCAAGTCGTGGTTTACAAATCGGGGAAGACCGCTCCCGGCATGGGCGGCGTCATGGGGCATACCGCATCCATCGCCGGCGGCCCGATTCTGTTCGACTCCGTGGTACGCCAGGCCGGTGCCATCGTCGCCGAGGACTTCAACAGCTTCGATGACCTGTTCTACATCGCCGGCGTTTTGCACAAGAAAAAGATCGGCGGCAATCGCCTCGGCGCCATCAGCGGTGCCGGTTTCGAGGCGGTCGGCATGGCCGACTTCATCGAGTCGGACAACTTCGCCATGAAGATGGGCGCGCTGGCACCCGCTACCGTCAAGCAACTGGAAGAAATTCTGTTGGCCAAGAAGCTCAATGCGCTGGTCGAAGTCAGAAACCCGATCGACATCAATCCCGGCGCCGACGACGAAGCGCATCTGCAAATCGTCGAGGCATTTCTGCAGGATGACGAGATCGACGCGGTGGTGGTCGGACTCGATCCAACGGCACCCTCGGTGCGAGCGCTCGAAACGAGCAAGCTGAGACCCGGGTTTGACCTCACAGACCCGAAGAGCACGGTACACCTGATGCCACCCATCGTCGATCGCTGCGACAAGCCCATCGTCGGCGTCATCGACGGCGGAACGCTGTATGACGCGATGGCGGCGAAGCTGATGGACCAAGGTGTTTGCGTGTTCCGCAACTGCGCCAGGGGCACCAAGGCGCTGGTGCGCTACTTCGAGGCAAGGCTGAATGCCGAGAGCCTCATCAAACGGAATCGCTGAACCCATCTTTCGTCAAGAATCTACACAAATACAGGACCCATCATGAGCCAAACACTGATCAACGACATCTTCCGGGCTGCGCACAGCGAGGGGCGATCCTCACTGTTCGAACATGAGGTCTACCGGCTGCTCGCCGCGGCCGGCATCGCCTCGACGCCAAGACACCAAGTGGTCGCCGGCGGGGCCGAGCCGGCGGACGAAGTTCTGGCGTCGTTCGCCGGAAGCCGGGTAGTGGTGAAGATCGTCTCCGGCAGCATTGCCCACAAGTCAGACGTGGGCGGGGTCGCCGTCGTGGCCAACCAGCCGGCGGCAATACGAGCCGCCTGCAAAAGCATGCTCGCGCAGCTGTCAGATCGTGACATCGCGGGGGTGATGCTCACCGAGTTCATCGAAGCGGACGCCCCGGGTTCCGGCAGCGAGCTCCTGGTCGGCATCCGCAACACGCGCGAGTTCGGCATGATCATCAGCGCCGGGATTGGCGGCGTCGACACAGAGTTCTTTGCCGGAAGCGCTCGACGCGGGCAGGCGGTGGTGTCGGCTTCGACCGCGCTGACCACTGCCGAGGAATTCCTCGAACTATTCAAACCGACGCTTGCTTACCGGAAGATCGCCGGATTGACTCGGGGAGGCCGCCGGCTGGTGGCGGACGAAGCCCTCCTCCAGTGTTTTGGCGCCTTCATCCGCCTCGCCAACGACTGCTCGGCGGGCAACCCCGAGACCGACTTCGTCATCGAGGAACTGGAGGTCAACCCCTTCACCTGCTCGGCCGGCTCGCTCGTCGCGCTCGACGGATTGTGCCGCTTCGGCCGGCCTCAGATCGTCCGCCCGCCGCGGCCCCAGGGCAAGATCGACAAGCTGCTGCACCCGGCTTCGATTGGAATCATCGGTGCATCCGCCACGCGCATGAACTTCGGCCGGATCACCCTGAAGAACATCATCGCATCCGGTTACGATCGGTCGCGGCTGCGCGTCATCAATCCCGACGGCCAGGAAGTCGATGGCGTGCGCTGCGCACCGAGCCTGGGGGCGCTGGAGGGGAAGCTGGACCTGCTGATCCTCGCGGTGACCGCGGAAGTCGCCTTTGGCATCATCGATGAGGTGATCAGGACCGATGCCGCGGAATCGGTGCTGTTGATCCCCGGTGGCATGGGGGAAACCGAGGCGAGCAGGGAGCCTGCGCGGCGGATGCTGGCGACGATCGACGACGCCCGGCGGACGACAGGCCGCGGACCGGTATTCGTCGGCGGGAACTGCCTGGGCATCATCTCGCACCCCGGCAACTACGATTCCTGGTTCATTCCCGAGGAACGCCTGCCGAGAACCCAGAAGAAGGCACAACGCACTTCGGCGCTCATCAGCCAGAGCGGTGCCTTCCTGGTCACGCGGCTCAGCAAGAACGCGTGGCTCGACCCGGCCTACATGGTCGCCTTGGGCAACCAGAACGACATCACGCACGGCGACATGGTCGAGAACTTCGCAGCCAACCCGGACATCCACGTGATCGGGACCTACGTCGAGGGATTCAAGGACCTCGACGGGCTGGCCCTGGCGCGGGCCGTGCGCAAGGCGACCCTTGCCGGCAAGCAGGTCGTCATCTACAAGGCCGGACAGTCAGTGGCGGGCAAGCAGGCCGCGATGGGCCACACGGCCTCGATCGCCGGCGACTACGAGGTGTGCCTGTCCATACTCACGCAGGCCGGCGCGCTGATCGCGACCGACGTCAGCGAGTTCAGCGACCTGTTTTACATATCGGACTGCCTGAGCAAGAAGGTCGTCCGCGGCAAGCGACTCGGCGCCTTGGCCGGCGCGGGCTACGACACGGTGGCCATCGGCGACAGCATCCAGGTGGGCGACTTCGCCATGTCTCTGGCCGCGATCGGACCATCGACCCGGGAACGGCTGATAGCGATCCTGAAGTCCAAGAAGCTCGATGCGCTGATGGAAGTCCGGAACCCGTTCGACATCAACCCGGCGGCCGACGACGAGGTTCACCTGCTATGCACCGAGGCCATGGCCGGCGAACCGGACGTCGACTCGGTAATTGTCGGACTCGATCCGACCTCGCCCGTGGTCAGGTCGCTCAAGAAGAGCGCGCGTGAGGGCTACGACATCGACAGCCCGGAGAGCATCGCCCGGACGCTGCCGGGGCTGGTCGCCTCCTGTCCGAAACCCATCGTCAGCTTCATTGACGGCGGCCCGCTGTTCGACCCGATGGCCGACACGCTGATGGAGCAGGGCGTCTGCGTCTTCCGCTCCAGCGAGCGCGCCACGCGGGCGCTCGTCCGTTATACGGAGGCGCGGCTCCGCGCGGCGCGCCTGCGTGGCGAGGCAGCGCCCGGCGCCTAGCGTCCCGTCCAAAGAAGGATACGACTGCCGGGTCTATTCGACTCCCAACCTGCTGTATGACATCGAGATGACCACGCAACGCTTGCAAGCCAAGCGAGCGAAAGCCGGCTGATCAATCCGGAATCGACGGCGGCTGCGGTCACTCGCGTGGACCCGGCCAGGAGTCGGCGCCGACGGGACGGCGACGAATGCCGTCCTGGTCCTATTCGTCGGCGACGCCGGGGATATTCAGAACGTCGGTGAACCCGAATAGACGGAAGTCTCTGATGCGCATGGGGTACAAGACGCCATCAAGATGGTCGCACTCATGCTGCACCACCCGCGCGTGAAAGTCCTCCACGGTGCGCTCGAAACGCCGACCTGCTTCATCGAAACCGGCGTAGCGCAGACACCTCCAGCGCGGCACCCAGCCGCGCAAACCGGGTACCGACAAGCAACCCTCCCAGCCCTCCTCCTCCTCGTCGGAAAGCGGGACGAGTTCCGGATTGATCAACACGGTATCGGGCACTGCGGGCGCATCCGGGTAACGGGAATTCGACATGCCGCCGAAGATGACCACGCGCAGATCAACGCCGATCTGGGGTGCGGCGAGTCCGGCGCCGTCAAGATGCGCCATGGTGTCGCGCATGTCCTGCAACAGCGCGGCCAGCTGCGGCGTAGCGAACCGCGTCACCGGCTGCGCCACGCGTAGCAGGCGCGGATCGCCCATGCGTAGGACCTCACGGATCATTTCGCGCAAATTCCTTCGATGATCCGCCGGACGCGAGCCATGGCCAGATGCAGCACGGATTCAACACTGGCGAACTTGATCGCGTGCAAGGAATCTTCACGCCCCGCCGCCCAGTTGGAAACCACGCAAAGCGCGGCATAGGGCAGTTGCAGTTCGCGGGCCAGAGCTGCCTCCGGCATGCCGGTCATGCCGACGATGTCGGCGCCATCTCCGCGCATGCGCTCGATCTCGGCCGCCGTCTCCAGCCGCGGCCCCTGCGTGGTGGCATACACGGCGCCGTCGACCACTTCCTCGCCGATCCGCTGTGCGACATCGAGCAGCAGCTTGCGCACGCCTGCATCATAAGGTTCGGTGAAATCCACGTGCACCACAGAGCCCTCGCCACCCGCCTGGAAGGTCATCTCGCGACCCCAGGTGTAGTCGATGATCTGATGCGGCACCACCAGGGCGCCGGGCCCGCAATCGCCGCGAATCCCGCCGACCGATGCCACGGAGACGATTTGCGTCACCCCCGAGGTTTCCAGTGCATGGATATTGGCGCGGTAATTCACCAGATGTGGCGGGATGGTGTGCCCATAACCGTGACGAGCAACAAAAACCACATCCTGGTTGCCGACGCGGCCGAAGGTCAGCGGGCCGGAAGGCTCGCCATAAGGTGTGCGCACCACCTCGCGGTGCGACACGTCCAGGTTCGCCAGTTGGGTCAAGCCGCTGCCGCCGATGATGCCGAGCATAAAAAATCCCCTGAAAATTCAATCGGAACGGAGAGAAAAGCGTGATATAATAGTCGGTTATTCCGCACCGCAACAACTCCAAGGCCACTATGTCCCGCGCCCTCAGAAACATCGCCATTATCGCCCACGTTGACCACGGCAAGACCACCCTCGTCGACCAGTTACTCCGTCAGTCCGGTACCTTCGCCGCCCATCAGGCTGTTACCGAGCGGGTAATGGATTCCAACGATCTCGAGAAGGAACGCGGGATCACCATTCTGTCGAAGAACTGCGCCATCGACTATGAAGGCGTTCACATCAACATCGTCGACACTCCCGGACACGCCGACTTCGGCGGCGAAGTCGAGCGCGTATTGTCGATGGTCGATGGCGTGCTGCTGCTGGTTGACGCGGTCGAAGGGCCGATGCCGCAAACCCGCTTCGTCACGCGCAAGGCGCTGGCGCTGGGCCTGAAGCCGATCGTGGTGGTGAACAAGATCGACCGGCCGGGCGCCCGGCCTGACTGGGTCATCAGCCACACCTTCGACCTGTTCGACAAACTCGGCGCCACCGAAGAACAGCTTGATTTCCCGGTGGTATTTGCCTCCGCGCTGAACGGCTTCGCCATGCTCGACGCGACCAAGCCCGGTACCGACATGCGCCCGCTCTACGAGGCCATCATCAAGCACACGCCGCAGCCCGACGTCGATGCCGACAAGCCGCTGCAATTGCAGATCTGTTCCATCGACTACAACAGCTATGTCGGCCGCATCGGTATCGGCCGCATCAAGCAGGGCCGCATGCGTGCCGGCCAGGAAGTCACCGTGATGTACGGCGACGAAAACAAGGGCAAGTCAAAAATTGCCCAGATCATGATGTTCACCGGTCTCGAGCGCGAACAGGCTACCGAAGCCGAAGCCGGCGACATCGTGCTGGTCACCGGCATCGAGCAGGTGGGCATCGGCGTCACCATCTGCGACCCGGCCGCTCCTGTCGGCATGGCCCCGCTGGTGGTGGATGAGCCGACGCTGACCATGAACTTCCAGGTCAATACCTCGCCGCTGGCCGGCAAGGAAGGCAAGTACGTCACCAGCCGCCAGATCCGCGAGCGCCTGCAAAAGGAACTGCTGTCCAACGTCGCCTTGCGCGTCGAAGAAACCGAAGATGCCGACGTATTCCTGGTCTCCGGCCGCGGCGAACTGCACCTGACCATCCTGCTCGAAACCATGCGCCGCGAAGGCTACGAACTGGCAGTGTCACGCCCGCGCGTGCTGTTCAAGGAAATTAACGGCGAAAAGTGCGAGCCATATGAACTGCTCACGGTCGATATTGAAAACGACAATCAGGGCGGCGTCATGGAAGAGCTCGGCCGCCGGCGCGGCGAATTGCTGAATATGGAGTCGGACAGCAAAGGCCGCGTCAGGCTCGAATACCGCATCCCCGCCCGCGGCCTGATCGGCTTTCAGGGCGAATTCCTCACCCTGACCCGCGGCACCGGCATGGCCAGCCATATTTTCGACGACTACGGCCCGATGGCCGGCATCATGGCCGAACGCCGCAACGGTGTGCTGATTTCGCAGGATGACGGCACCGCCGTCGCCTATGCACTCTGGAAGCTGCAGGATCGCGGCCGCATGTTCGTCAGCCACGGCGACCCTCTCTACGAAGGCATCATCATCGGCATCCATAGTCGCGACAACGACCTGGTGGTCAACCCGATCAAGGGCAAGCAACTGACCAACGTCCGCTCGTCAGGCACTGACGAAGCCGTGCGCCTGGTGCCGCCGATCCTGATGACGCTCGAATCCGCCGTCGAATTCATCGCCGACGACGAACTGGTCGAAATCACGCCCAAGTCGATCCGCCTGCGCAAGCGCTTCCTCACGGAAATCGAACGCAAGCGCGCCAACAAGACGTCGGCATAAAAAAACGGGAGCCGAAGCTCCCGTTTCTATTGAAAAGTCGGCGCTGGCAACACGCCGGTTGTGCCGTGACTTAGCCGAGCGACTTCAGCGCTGCCGCGTAGTTGGGTTCCTGCGCGATCTCGGGCACCATTTCACTGTGAATCACCTTGTCGTTCTCGTCCAGCACCACCACGGCGCGGGCGGTGAGGCCGGCCAACGGGCCATCGGCCATGGCCACGCCCCAGGCCTTGAGAAACTCCGGATGGCGGAAGGTGGACAGATGCGCGACGTTCTTGAGGCCTTCGAGCTCGCAGAAGCGCTTGGCGGCAAAAGGCAGATCGGCAGAAACCACCAGCACCGTGGTATTGACCAGTTCGTTGGCCGATTCGTTGAACTTGCGCGCAGAGGTGGCGCAGGTCGGCGTGTCGAGGCTGGGCACAATGTTCAAGACCTTGCGCTTGCCGGCAAAGTCCTTGAGTGAAACATCGGCGAGCGCACCGCTGGTGAGTTTGAAGTCCGGCGCTTGGGTTCCGGCAGAGGGAAGATTTCCATCAACGCGAACAGGGGTGCCGCGCAGGGTTATGGTTGTAGTCATGATCAACTCCTGGGTGAAGTGGGTGGGTTGGGGGGGAAGTCAGAGCCGATTTTAGTGAATCCGGGCCAGCCCGGGAAGTACGGCGATTGCATTGGCCGTGGTGGCCTCCGCAATCTCCTGCACTGAAATGCCGCGTAAGCCGGCAAGTATTTGCCCGATGCGCGGCAGTTGATCCGGCGTGTTGCGGGCGCCGACTTTCCACTCGGGTGGAATATCCGGCGCATCGGTCTCCAGCACAATGGCGTCGAGCGGCAGCGTGGCCGCAAGTTCGCGGATGCGGCTGGCGCGAGGAAAGGTCATCACTCCGCCAAAACCCAGCTTGAAACCAAGTTTGATGAATTCGTCGGCCTGCTGCCGGCTGCCGTTGAAGGCATGGGCAATCCCGCCGGGGACGCGACAACGCCGCAGGTGCTTCAGCATCGGATCAATGGCACGACGGGCATGCAGCAGCACCGGCAGGTTCGCAGCGCGGGCGAGTTCCAGTTGCGCACTGAAATAGAACTCCTGCCGCAGATCATCGCGCGGCTCGACGAATCGATCGAGACCAATCTCGCCAACAGCCACGGGGTGTTCGCGCAGAACCGTTTCGCGCAGGGCATCTAGATCCGCCTCCATGGCGCGGTCCACATACATCGGATGAATGCCGTAGGCCGCAAAGCAGCCGTGATAGTCACGACAAACCGAGGCGACAGCACCAAAGTTGGCACGTTCGACGGACGGCACCACTATCAGCCCTACCCCGGCCTGTGTTGCCGCTTCTGCCACCAAAGCACGGTCGCCATCAAACTCGGCGGCATCCAGATGGCAGTGGGTGTCGACCAACATGGCTCACTCGACTTCGTCGATCCAAGCCTGTTGTATCGCCTCGAGCTTCTTTTCGCCGCAGTGGGTCTCGTTTTCCTCGAAGCCCGGCAACTCCATGACCCAACTCATCAGGTCGACAAAATTGATCCGGGTCGGATCAACCTCCGGGTGAGACTCGGCAAGCGCGATGGCGATGTCAAGGCTGTCGGTCCACTTCATTTTTTGGAATGCCCTTCCTTGACCATGTTGATGGTGTATTTCGGAATCTCGATTACCAGCGGAACCTGACCGACCAAAGCCTGACACGAAAGGCGCGAGGTGGGTTCCAGGCCCCACGCCTTGTCGAGCAGATCCTCCTCGATTTCCTCTGCCGCCGCAAGCGAATTGAAGCCCTCGCGGACGACGACATGGCAAGTGGTGCAAGCACAGGACTTCTCGCAGGCATGTTCGATTTCGATACCGTTGCCGAGCAGCACATCACAGATCGAGATTCCAGGGACGGCATCAATTACCGCACCGTCCGGGCACAACTCGACATGGGGAAGAACAATGATCTGGGTCATAGCGATATCTGGTCAATTTTCCGGCCGGCGAGCACACGCTTCACACTCTGGTTCATGCGCCGCGCCGCGAATTCGTTGGTGGCGGCACTCAGGGCTTGCATGGCGCCATCGATGGCGCGGCGATCATCGCCGCTCATCACGGTTTGGAGCTTGATCATGGCCGCGTCGATATGCGCACGCTCCAGGGTTGACAGCAGTTCGGCATCATCCTGCAGCGCCGAGTGGGTCGCCTCGATCAAACGCTGGGACTCCACCTGAGCCTCGCGCAAGGCACGACGGAAGGCGTCATCACCGGCATGGCTGAAGCTGTCCTTGAGCATGTCCGCGATCTCGTCATCGCTCAGGCCGTAGGACGGCTTGACCTCGATGTGCGCCTCGCGGCCGCTGGTCTGTTCGCGCGCCGTGACGGAGAGCAGGCCGTCGGCATCGACCTGGAAGGTCACGCGAATACGCGCCGCACCTGCCACCATGGGCGGTATGCCGCGCAGTTCAAACCGCGCCAGACTGCGGCAATCGGTGACCAGCTCGCGTTCGCCCTGCACGACATGGAGCGCCATCGCCGTCTGTCCATCCTTGAAGGTCGTGAATTCCTGGGCGCGTGCGATCGGAATGGTGGAGTTGCGCGGGATGACCTTTTCGACCAGGCCGCCCATCGTCTCCAGCCCCAGCGAGAGTGGAATCACGTCGAGCAGCAGCCAGTCGTCGCCGGCAGCACGGTTGCCCGCCAGCAGATTGGCCTGGATCGCGGCGCCGAGCGCGACGACCTTCTCCGGATCAAGGTTGTTGAGCGGTTCCTGCTTGAAAAGCTCGGCCACCGCATGCTGGACTTGCGGCATGCGCGTCGAGCCGCCCACCATCACGACACCGCGCACATCGGCCACGGTCAGACCGGCATCGCGCAGGGCCTTCTTGCTCGGCGCCAGGGTCTTTTGCACGAGGGTGCGCGAGATCTCGGTAAACACTTCGGTGCTCAGCACCAGATCGACGTACTCGCCGCTGCCGAGTTTGACCGTGATCGGCGCCTGACCATGCTGGGACAACTGCTCCTTGGCTTCGCGGGCTCGCGTTTGCAGCAGACGTGCATCCTGCGGCGAGAGTGGCGCCAGCTGCGCCTGTTCGATGATCCAGCAGAATATGCGGTGATCGAAATCGTCGCCGCCCAGGGCCGAATCGCCGCCGGTCGCCATGACCTCGAAGATGCCTTTCGACAAGCGCAGGATGGAGATGTCGAAGGTCCCGCCGCCCAGGTCGAACACGGCGTAGATACCCTCGGCCGAGTTGTCCAGGCCATAGGCGATGGCGGCGGCCGTCGGTTCGTTCAGCAGGCGCAGCACATTCAAGCCGGCGAGGCGCGCCGCATCCTTGGTGGCCTGACGCTGCGCATCGTCAAAATAGGCCGGCACGGTGATCACGGCGCCGGTCAGCTCGCCACCCAGCGAAGCCTCGGCCCGATTGCGCAAGGTCTTCAGGATTTCCGCCGAGATCTCGACCGGACTCTTTATGCCGGCAATGGTCTTCAGCTTGACCATGCCTTCCGCATCGACGAAATCATAGGGCAGGGTTTCGATGTGGGCGATATCGTGGCGCCCGCGGCCCATGAAACGCTTTACCGAAATAACGGTGTTCTTGGGGTCGATCGACTGCTTGGCTTCTGCGCTGTAGCCGACTTCGACGCTGCCGTCGGCCGCGTAGCTGACCACCGAGGGCAGCAGCGACCGCCCGCGCACGTCGTTGAGCACCACGCTCATGCCGCTCCTGACGGTAGCGACCAGTGAGTTGGTGGTGCCAAGATCAATACCTACCGCAAGACGATGTTCGTGCGGGGCCGCGGAGTCTCCCGGCTCCGCAATCTGAAGAAGTGCCATAGCTTTGTTTTACGCAGTAACGGCTTCGAGCGCGTCGTCGATTTCGTTCAGCAATTTTTCCTGAAACATGAGTTGCCGCACCAGATCGGCGGCAGCGGTGTAATCCTTGGTCACATCAATCAATGCGGCCAGGCGCTCGTATTCGACCCCGATTTCATTCAGCAAGCGCGAACGAACATCGTCCAGCGCAGTTTCGTCTGCAGCGGCCCTGGCGTCCATGACCGCTTCGCGCAATTCCATCTGACTCATCAGGAATTCCGCCGGCATCGCCGTGTTGCTTTCTATCTGTGGGTCATGCCCGAGCAACTCCAACAGATAGCGGGCACGCTTGCCCGGCGATTTAAGGGTCTGGAACGCCTCATTGACCCGCGTCGCCCACTGCATGGCCAAGCGACGGTCGGCATCGGCCGCATGTGCGTGCTTGTCCGGATGAACCTTGGCCTGAACCGCGCGAAAACAATTCTCCAAGCTTTCGAGATCGAGCGCCTGCACACGCGGCAGGCCAAACAGCGTGAAGTAGTCGACCGCGAAATTCAGGTCAAAACTAGTCATCAGGTATTGAACGACTCGCCGCAGCCGCAAGCATCCTTGACGTTCGGGTTGTTGAACTTGAATCCTTCGTTCAGGCCCTCCTTGGTGTAGTCAAGCTCCGTGCCTTCAAGATAAGGCAGGCTCTTGGGGTCGACCAGCACCTTGACACCGTGGCTTTCGAAGATGTGATCTTCCGGCTCCGGTGCATCGGCGAATTCCAGCTTGTAGGCCATGCCCGAGCAACCCGAGGTCTTGACCCCGAGGCGAATTCCGACGCCCTTGCCGCGCTTGGCGATGAAGTTGGCGACGTGCTGCGCTGCAGGTTCTGAAAGTGTGACCGGCATGATCAGGCTCCCTGTTTCTTTCTGTAGTCGGCCACGGCGGCCTTGATCGCATCCTCGGCAAGGATCGAGCAGTGAATCTTCACCGGCGGCAATGCCAGTTCCTCGGCAATATGGGTGTTCTTGATCTCCAGCGCCTGATCCAGTGTCTTGCCCTTGACCCATTCGGTCACCAGCGAAGACGAGGCGATCGCCGAGCCGCAGCCATAGGTCTTGAATTTGGCATCTTCGATCACGCCGTCCTTGCCGACCTTGATCTGCAGTTTCATGACGTCGCCGCAGGCCGGTGCGCCGACCATGCCGGTAGCAACGCCGTCATCGTCCTTGCCAAAGGAACCGACGTTGCGCGGATTTTCGTAGTGGTCCAGTACTTTTTCGCTGTATGCCATGATAGTTCTCCAGTATTGCCTCTTGCTTCAGTGTGCTGCCCAATGGACGGTGCTGAGATCAACGCCTTCCTTGTACATTTCCCAAAGCGGCGAAAGTTCGCGCAGTTTGCCCAGTTTGTCGTGCAGCAGCTTGATGGTGAAATCGATTTCCTCTTGCGTCGTGAAACGGCCGAGGGTGAAGCGAATCGAACTGTGCGCCAACTCGTCGGAGCGTCCCAGCGAGCGCAGCACATAGGAGGGCTCGAGGCTGGCCGAGGTACAGGCCGAGCCGCTCGACACGGCGATGTCCTTGATCGCCATGATCAGCGACTCGCCTTCGACAAAGTTGAAGCTGACATTGAGATTGTGCGGCACGCGCTGTTCGATGTCGCCATTGACATAGGTTTCCTCGATATCCATGAGGCCCTTGAGCAACCTGTCGCGCAGCATGCGGATGCGCTCGTTTTCGGTCGCCATTTCCAGGCGCGCCAGACGGAAGCATTCGCCCATGCCGATGATCTGGTGAGTCGCCAAGGTGCCCGAACGCATGCCGCGCTCATGGCCGCCGCCGTGCATCTGCGCTTCGAGGCGGATGCGCGGCTTGCGCCTCACGTACAGGGCGCCGATTCCCTTGGGGCCGTAGGTCTTGTGCGCGCAGAAGGACATCAGGTCCACCTTCAGCTGGCTTAGATCGATCGGCATCTTGCCGGTCGCCTGTG
Source organism: Sulfuritalea sp. (assembly GCA_023229685.1). Classification (GTDB taxonomy): domain Bacteria; phylum Pseudomonadota; class Gammaproteobacteria; order Burkholderiales; family Rhodocyclaceae; genus Sulfuritalea. The sequence goes on along the minus strand of JALNYT010000011.1, from coordinate 62,800 downwards.
CCGCATCGACGTGAAAGATCACGCCCTTCTCGCGGCAGATCTCGCCGATCTCGGCGAGCGGCTGGATCACGCCGATCTCGTTATTCACCGCCATCACCGAAGCCACAACGGTGTCAGGCCGCAACGCCGCCTTGAACTGTTCGAGGGTGATCAGGCCGTTTTCCTGAGGCACCAGGTAGGTCGCCTCGAAGCCCTGCCGTTCGAGTTCCTTGACGGTATCCAGCACCGCCTTGTGTTCGGTGGACACGGTGATGATGTGCTTGCCCTTGGTCGCGGCGTAAAAATGCGCGGCGCCCTTGATCGCCAGATTATTGGATTCCGTGGCGCCCGAGGTCCAGATGATTTCCTTGGAGTCTGCGCCGACCAGAGCGGCAACTTCCTCGCGCGCTTCTTCGACCGCTTTTTCGGCTTCCCAGCCGTAGGAATGGGAACGCGAAGCCGGGTTGCCGAAATGCTCCGTCAGCCAGGGAATCATCTTCGCTGCCACGCGCGGATCAACCGGCGTGGTAGCGGAATAGTCGAGGTACACCGGCAGTTTCATTACAAATTTCTCCAGTTCAGCTTGTCAGGGCCGTCAGACCCTTGAGTTGCACGATTGTAGTATTCAGTGCGGTGAAAAAATCGCGCACCTGAGACGTGGTATTGGCCGGGCCAAAACTCACCCGCACGGCGCCGCGCGCCAGCGAGGATGCGACTCCCATCGCCAGCAGCACATGCGAAGGCTCCGGGTTGGCGCTGGAACAGGCCGCCCCGGCCGCTACGGCAAAGCCGGCGCGATCGAGTTTGCCCACCAGCGTTTCGCCGTCGATGCCGGCGAAGGCAAAGTAGCTGGTATTGGGCAGGCGCTCGGCGGCGTCGGCGAATATCGTCGCGCCATGTGCCACCAGCCCGGCTTCAAGTTCCGCACGCAGCGCCGCGAGCTGTGTTTCACGCGTGTCGAGCCTGGCCACAGCCAGTTCCGCGGCGAGGCCAAAACCGACTATCGCCGCGACGTTCTCCGTGCCCGAGCGCAGGCCGCGCTCATGACCGCCGCCGGCGATCAGCGGTTGCAGTTCGACGCGTTTGTCGACCACCAGCGCGCCCGCGCCCTTGGGCCCGCCCAACTTGTGCGCGGAAAGCGTCAAGGCATGCACGCCGGCACCGTTGAGCGCGCGGAAATTCAGCGGACGCTTGCCGAAAGCCTGCACCGCATCGGTGTGAAACCACGCCCCTGTCGCCTTGGCCTGCGCCGCGAGAGCACTGATGTCCTGTACGGCGCCGGTTTCGTTATTGGCCAGCATGATGGAAAAAAGCGCCGGCCTTTCTTCGAGTACCGTTTGAAAGTCGGCGCTGGCAACACGGCAATTCTCATCGACGGCAATTTCTCGCAGTCTCCAGCCGGAGCGCAGCAAAGCTTTTGCCGGCTCACGCACGCAGGGATGTTCAATGGCGGAGATCGCCGCCACCCCGGGTGCAAGGCAGGCGGCGGCACCCTTGATGAAAAGATTGTTGGCTTCCGAGCCGCCACTGGTAAACACCACCTCGGTCGGATGCGCGCCCACCGCGAAAGCCACACGCTGCCGCGCCTCGTCGATCGCACGTCGCGCCGCGCGGCCGTATTCGTGACGACTGGAAGCGTTGCCGTACTGCTCGCGCAGGTAGGGCAACATGCCTTCCAGCACGCGCGGATCCAGCGGCGTGGTAGCGTTGTGGTCGAAGTAGACGGGGGCGAACATGGCGCTTCCTGGACTTTTGTCGGACGCTATCAGGCAGCGACGAGTTCCTCGGCCGGGCGACGCACGCGGCGCAGCGGACGTTCATCGTGCAAGACGGCGGTGGTGCCGGTCTTCTCCCGTTGCTGGGCCACCAGTTCAGCCAGACTCACCGAGTTGAGGTACTCGAACATCTTTTCGTTCAGGCTGGTCCACAACTCATGCGTCATGCAGGGACGCTGGTCTTCCGCGCAATTGCCCTTGCCACCGCAATTCGTGGCATCAAGCGACTCGTCGACGGCATGGATGATGGTGGAAACCGAAATTTCTTCCAGCGGCTTGGCCAAGCAATAGCCGCCACCTGGCCCGCGCACGCTGGAGACGAGCTCACGGCGGCGCAACTTGCCGAACAGTTGCTCAAGGTAGGAAAGGGAAATCTTCTGCCGTTCGCTGATGCCGGCCAAGGTTACCGGGCCAGTATGCTGGCGCAGGGCAAGATCGATCATCGCGGTTACGGCAAAACGGCCTTTGGTCGTCAATCTCATGAGAATTCTCCGTCTGGTAATACGGTTGGGAAACGCGTCAGGAGCAATACCTGAGCATTTCTATCAACTATATGGTATCCCGATCGTTTTAGTCAACTATCTTCGACAGATAGTTTGGATCGAACTTGTCGGCGGTGGCCACATCGTCCTCAAGGGATACCCCTGAACGGGCCATGGTCTTCAGCAGGGCCTCGATGCGTCGGTCGGTTTCCACGGCATGGTTGAGCAGACCGTGAATCGCCTGCGCCAGCGGATCGTCCTCGTTACGCGTTACGGCATAGGCGGAGAAGCCCATCTGGCCGGCCTTGACTTCACGATCGATCTCGCTCCTGTCTTCCACAATGCGCGCCGGAATACCCACCGCGGTTGCTCCGGGCGGGACGTCACGCACCACCACGGCATTCGAGCCGACCTTGGCGCCTTGGCCCAAGGTAATCGGCCCCAGCACCTTGGCCCCGGCGCCGATCACCACGCCACGCTCCAGAGTGGGATGCCGCCTGCCCTTGCTCCATGAAGTCCCGCCCAGGGTGACGCCGTGATAGAGCGTGCATTCATCCGCGATCACCGCTGTCTCGCCGATGACCACACCCATGCCATGGTCGATGAACACCCGGCGACCGATGGTCGCCCCCGGATGAATCTCGATGCCGGTAATCAAGCGCGTGACATGCGACAGAAAGCGCGCCAGCCAGCGCAAACGCGCACTCCATAGCCAGTGCGAGAGCCGGTGCAATGTCAGGGCATGGAAGCCGGGATAGCAGGTCACGACCTCCCACCTGGAGCGGGCGGCAGGATCGCGTTCAAAAACGCAGGAAATATCTTCACGCAGACGAGAGAACATGGGCTGATCTATTAGTATTTCCTGAAATGGTAAAAATCCCCGGCGTCGGGGTCAAGTTTTATTTGCAAGTCGGGTCTGACGCGGCTTTTTCCAGTGCCGCAAACAGGCCACGCAGAATATTGACTTCTTCCTTCTCCGGCGCGGCACGGGCGAACATTCGCCGCAAACGCGCTATCAGCCGCTTCGGGCTGGCGGGATCGAGAAACTCGCTCGACAGCGCCGCCCGTTCGATATGGGCGATCAGCCCTTCCACCTCATCATGGCTGGCGAGCAAGCCGGCACCCGAGATCGCGGGCGGCAGGCCCGGGTCGAGCGCGGCCAGGCGCAACTCGTAGCACATGACCTGTACCGCGGCGGCCAGATTGAGCGAGCTGAACCCCGGATTCACCGGGATCATGGCCCAGCGCCGGCACATCGCCAGTTCATCGTTGGAAAGTCCCGAGGTCTCGTTGCCGAATACCAGCGCGACATCTCCCGTCGCCGCGGTCGCTACCAGTTCCGCCGCCCCGTCGCGGGCCCACAGCGCCGGCACCGCCAGTTCCCGCCGACGCGCGGTCATGGCCATGGCCAGCACGGTACCGCTCAAGGCCTCCGATAGCGACTCAACTACCGCGGCCTGCACCAGCAGATCGGTGGCGCCTACCGCCATGGCATCGGCCTGGGCATCGGGGAAGGCCTTCGGCTTGACCAGCACCAGACGCGACAATCCCATGGTCTTCATTGCCCGCGCCGCCGCACCGATGTTGCCCGGGTGACTGGGGTGCGAGAGGACGACGCGGATGCGGTCGAGGACGGCAGGTTCGGGCAATGGCGTGGTGTTCATATTATGTCCCGGACCCTCTTGGGCCGGGACGCTATCCCGGGATAGAATTGCGGACTTCGCGCGCTGATTGCGCCCATCTTTGGCTTGCCCCGCCGTAAAAATCCATGCATCCCACACTGAACATAGCCGTCAAAGCCGCGCGTCGCGCCGGCCAGATCATCAACCGCGCCAGTCTTGACGTCGATAAGCTCAGGATTGACGTCAAGCAGCAGAGCGATTACGTAACGGAAGTCGATCGTGCCGCGGAAGCCGCGATTCTAGACGTGTTGCGCGATGCCTATCCGTCCTACGGAATTTTAGCAGAGGAGTCGGGGCTGGCCGGCACCAGCGCGGACAGCGAATACCAGTGGATCATCGATCCGCTGGACGGCACCACCAACTTCATTCACGGCGTCCCGCAGTACGCCATCTCGATCGGCCTCGCCCACAAGGGGGTGATGACGCAAGCCGTGGTGTACGACCCCAACCGCAATGAAATCTTCACCGCCAGCAAGGGCGGCGGCGCCTTCGTCAACGAAAAGCGCATCCGGGTCGCAAAGCGCACCAAGCTGGATGAAGCGCTGATCGGCACCGGCTTCCCGTATCGCATGTTCGACCACATCGACGCCTACCTCGCGATTTTCCGCGACGTGGCGCAAAAGACTGCCGGCATGCGCCGGCCCGGCGCAGCGGCGCTGGATCTCGCCTGGGTCGCATGCGGCCGCATGGACGGCTTCTGGGAACTTGGCCTGTCGCCCTGGGACATGGCAGCCGGCAGCCTGCTGATCACCGAAGCCGGCGGCCTCGTAGGCGATCTGGCCGGTGAATCCAACTACATGAAGACCGGCAACATCATCGGCGGCAACCCGAAGATATTTTCGCAGTTGCTGCAGCTCATCGCGCCTCATCTGACCGCAAAACTCAAGGCCTAACCCAAAAGCCCGATGTCGGCCGCCTTGACGGCCGCCGAACTGGCGGTCCATACCCCTGTCATGCAGCAATGGCTGCGCGCCAAGGCGGAGCATGCCGACAAGCTGCTGTTTTTCCGCATGGGGGATTTCTACGAGCTGTTCTACGAAGATGCCGAGCAAGCGGCACGGCTGCTCGACATCACGCTGACCGCGCGCGGCCAGTCGGCCGGCAAGCCGATTGCGATGGCCGGCATTCCCTACCACGCCGTCGACGGCTACCTGGCCAAGCTGGTCAAGCTCGGCGTCTCGGTGGCGATCTGCGAACAGATCGGCGACCCGGCGCTGGCCAAGGGCCCGGTGGAGCGCGCGGTGACGCGCATCGTCACTCCCGGCACGCTGACCGACGCCAACCTGCTCGACGACAAGCATGACAGTCTGCTGCTGGCGCTGGCGATCGACCGCCAGCGTGCCGGCCTGGCCTGGCTCAACCTCGCCAACGGCGACCTGCGCCTGCTGGAAACCTCGCTCGACGCCCTGCCCGCGCACTTCGAGCGCCTGCGCCCGGCCGAACTGCTGCTGCCCGACGGTCTTCGCACCGGTGTGCCGGAACACCGCGCCGTCAGCCAGCATCTGCCCGACTGGCATTTCGACACCCGCGCGGCTGCGCATGCGCTGGCCGAGCACTTCGGCACCCGCGATCTGGCCGGCTTCGGCGTCCAGGATGAAGAACTCGCGCTGGCCGCGGCCGGCGCGCTCTACCGCTATGCGCAGGCGACGCAGTTGCAGGCGCTGGCCCATGTCACCCAGCTCACGGTGGAGCGCGAAGGCAGCTTTCTGCGCCTCGATGCCGCGACCCGGCGCAATCTGGAAATCTCCGAAACCCTGCGCGGTGAAGCGGCTCCCACCCTGCTCTCGCTGCTCGACACCTGCGCCACCAGCATGGGTTCACGCTGGCTGCGCCACTGCCTGCATCATCCGCTGACCGAGCGCGACATTCCCCGCGCGCGGCATGAAGCCGTCGCGGCGCTGATCGGCGATGCCGGCAACGGCCCGTTCGCGGCGCTGGCCAAGGCGCTGACCGGCTTCGCCGACATCGACCGCATCACGGCCCGCATCGCCCTCAAGAGTGCCCGGCCGCGCGACCTTTCCGCGCTGCGCGACAGCCTCGCGCGCCTCGATGGCATCCGGTCAACAGTCGGCGCTGGTGGTGCGGCGACACGGCTGGCCGAGCTGGCCGACGCGCTCGCCACGCCGCAGGCCTGCGTCAGCCTGCTGACCCAGGCCGTCGCATTGGAGCCCGCAGCGCTGATCCGCGAAGGCGGCGTCATCGCCCCCGGCTACAACGCCGACCTCGACGAACTGCGCGCGATCCAGCACAACTGCGGCGCCTTCCTGATCGAGCTCGAAGCCCGCGAACGCGAGCGCAGCGGCATCGCCAATCTCAAGGTCGAGTTCAACAAGGTGCATGGCTTCTACATCGAAGTCACCCACGCCAACGTCGAGAAGATTCCCGACGACTACCGCCGCCGGCAGACGCTGAAGAATGCCGAGCGCTATATCACGCCCGAACTCAAGAGCTTCGAGGACAAGGCGCTGTCCGCCAACGAACGCGCGCTGGCACTTGAACGGCAGCTCTGGGAAGAGTTGCTCGGCGCGCTGATGATTCACATCCCGGTCCTGCAGCGGATCGCCCGCGCGATAGCAGAACTCGACGGCCTGACGGCCTTCGCCGCCGCCGCCGTGCGCCACGACTATCGCCAGCCGGAGTTCTGCGACGAGGCCGCGATCGAGATCGAGGGCGGACGTCATCCGGTGGTGGAGCGGCAGATCGACAGCTTTATCGCCAACGACACCCGCCTCTCGCCCGCGCGTCGCATGCTGCTGATCACCGGCCCCAACATGGGCGGCAAATCGACCTACATGCGCCAGGCCGCGCTGATTGTGCTGCTGGCCCACTGCGGCAGCTTCGTGCCTGCGGCGCGTTGCCGGCTGGGACCGATCGACGCGATCTACACGCGCATCGGCGCCTCCGATGACCTGGCCTCGGGACGCTCCACCTTCATGGTCGAGATGACCGAAGCGGCGGCGATTCTCAACGGCGCGACCGATCAGTCGCTGGTGCTGATGGACGAAATCGGCCGCGGCACCTCGACCTTCGACGGCGTCGCGCTGGCCTTCGCCATCGCCCGCCACCTGATCGAGAAGAACCGCGCCTGGACGCTGTTCTCCACGCACTATTTCGAGCTGACGCGGCTGGCGCAGGACTACCCGGTGTGCGCCAACGTCCATCTCGATGCCGTCGAGCATGGCCACAAGATTGTGTTCCTGCATGCGGTCGAGGAAGGCCCGGCCTCGCAAAGCTACGGCGTGCAGGTCGCCGCGCTGGCCGGCATGCCGCCCGCCGTGGTGCGCGAAGCGCGGCGCCGACTGACGCTGCTGGAAAACCGCGAAGTCGGCTCGCTGACCCAGCCCGATCTGTTCGCCAGCGCGCCGCCTCTGCCCGAACCGCCGCATCCGGCGCTCGATGCCCTGCGCGACCTCAGTCCGGACGAACTCAGCCCGCGCGAAGCGCTGGAGAAACTCTACCAACTCAGCAAGTTGGCCAAGTCATGAAGCGGCTTTTCCCGCTGCTGGTGGCCTGCCTGCTGGCGCTGTCTGCGCAGGCGGAACCCCTGGCATTCGGCCTGTTCGGCGACACGCCCTACAACCACTGGGAGCGCGACAACCTGCCCGACCTGATCGCGGAAATGGATCGCGAGAACCTGGCGTTCGTGATTCATGATGGCGATATCAAGAACGGCTCCAGCGTCTGCAGCGACGAAGTGCTGCAGGACATTCTTGACGTCTTCCGCAAATCCGCGACGCCGCTGGTTTATGTCCCGGGCGACAACGAGTGGACCGACTGCCATCGCAAGAACAACGGCAGTTACGACCCGGTGGAACGTCTGGGCAAGCTGCGCGAATGGTTCTTTTCCGGCGATCTCGCGCTCGGCCAGAGGCCGCTGAAACTGGAGCACCAGAGCAGCGATCCGGCCTTTGCCATGTATCGCGAGAATGTGCGCTGGGAAGCCGGCGGCGCCCTGTTTGTCGGCATGAACTTGCCGGGCAGCGACAACAACTTCAATGGCACCAAACGTAGCGGCGGTCCGGTGGCCGAATTCATCGCGCGCAATGCCGCCAACCGCGTCTGGCTGGCCCAGGCGTTTGCGCTCGCGCGCAGCAAAAAGCTGCCCGGCCTCCTGCTCGCGATCCAGGCCAACCCCGGCTTTGAGGACGCCAATGCCGGCAAGCCGAGTCCCGGCTATCGCGACTTTCTGACCCAGTTGCGCGAAGAAACGCAAACCTTCGCCGGACAAGTCGTTCTGGTGCACGGCGACTCACATCATCATCAGATCAATCAGCCGATGGAAGATCCGGCAACGAAGGAAACCGTAAAGAACTTCACCCGGATGGAGACCATCGGCTCGCCCTTCTTCGGCTGGGTCAGGGGCACGGTCGATGCGACCGATCCGCAGGTATTCAGGTTTTCGCCACGCTTCTGGAAGACGCGGCAGAAGGCAAACTGACGTTCAGTGCATTTCGTTTTCCGGCGGCACCGGCGCCGGCAGAACGAAGATTCCTTCTTCGAGCAGATCCCGGGTTTCGTCGACAGTCGCGACACCCCGGATAGTGCGTGCAGGTGCCTCGTCATAGTGAATGCGGCGCGCCTCTTCGGGGAAACGCTCGCCGACGTTCTCGGCCTTCCTCGCCATGGTCGCCAAGGCTTGATGCAATTGCGTCATACCCGGCGCAGCATCCGCTGTCACAGCCTTTACCGGCAGCGCGACATCGCTTGCACCGCGCTTCACGTGCGGTGCCGATGGCAGTTGGCTTACCTCCGAGGTCTGGCACTGGGGACAATGCACCAGATGACGCTGGCTTTGGCTGCGAAACGCCTCGCCCGAAGCAAACCAGCCTTCGAAGTGGTGTCCGTGGTCGCAAAGAAGATCAAGAACTATCATGATGTTGTGGTGCCCGGAACCGGACTTGAACCGGTATGGCTTGCGCCGAGGGATTTTAAGTCCCTTGTGTCTACCAATTTCACCATCCGGGCCCGAGAGGACTCTCTAAGCTGGGGAACACTGGAGGCGCGACCCGGAATCGAACCGAGGTACACGGCTTTGCAGGCCGCTGCATAACCACTCTGCCATCGCGCCGCGAAGGACTTGTCCCGGGATACCGTCCCCCACCAGAAGAACGGGGACATATCTTGGGATACCGTCCCCATCCGAAAGAACGGAGACATAAAGCTGAAAGGGGGAAAGCAATGGCTTTCCCCCAGAAATTTGGAGCGGGAGAAGAGTCTCGAACTCTCGACCTCAACCTTGGCAAGGTTGCGCTCTACCAACTGAGCTACTCCCGCAGAACAGCCGCGCATTATAGCTTCCGCATCCGGGGTGTCAACGACTGCGCGCCGAGATTTCCGGCCACGCCTTTCGCAAATAGTAAACCATCGACCACAGCGTCAGGACCACGGCAATCCAGAGCGACCAGGTACCGAGGAGATGAATATCGATCGGGCCGATCGGCGTGTGCCAAAGCAGCAGCGGAATCGCCGTCATCTGCGCGATGGTTTTCAATTTCCCGATGAGGGAGACCGCCACGCTCTTTGAGGCGCCGATTTTGGCCATCCATTCGCGCAAGGCCGAAATCGCAATCTCGCGACCGATGATGATGAAGGCCAGCATGGCGTCCGCACGATTCAATTCCACCAGCATTACCAGCGCCGCGGCCACCATCAGCTTGTCCGCCACCGGATCGAGAAAGGCGCCAAACGCCGAGGTCTGATTCAGCTTGCGTGCCAGCCAGCCGTCAATCCAGTCGGTAATCGCCGCGACCAGAAACGCAGCGGTAGCCACGAAGTTCTGCTCGGCCGCAGGCAACGGCAGGTAATACACGCCAACCACCAGCGGAATGAGGAGAATGCGCGCCCAGGTCAGCAGGTTTGGAACGTTCAGCGGCATCTCATCTCAATGACTTGTGGATTTCTTCCGCCAGACGCCGCGAGATGCCATCGACGCGACACAGATCTTCGATCGTGGCGGCCTTCACCCCGTCCAGGCCGCCGAACTGTGCCAGCAGCTTCTTGCGCCGCGCGGGCCCCACGCCCGCCACGTCTTCCAGCTTCGACTGGCCGCGCGCCTTGGCACGCCGCGCCCGATGGCCGACGATGGCGAAGCGATGCGCCTCGTCGCGAATTTCCTGAATCAGGTGGAAGCCCGGATGGTCCATGCCCAATTGTAGCGGCACGCTGCGCTTATGCACGAAGAGCGTTTCCAGTCCCGGCTTGCGGTCCTCGCCCTTGGCCACGCCGATGCTGGCCAGATGGTCGAGTCCGAGTTCCGCGAACACCTCGCGCGCCACACGGTGCTGGCCCTTGCCGCCGTCGATCAGGACCAGGTCGGGGGCCACCGTTTCGCCCGCGGCAACCCTCTCGTAGCGCCGCGTCAGCGCCTGGCGCATCGCCGCGTAGTCGTCGCCGGGCTGGATGCCCTCGATGTTGAAGCGGCGGTAGTCGGCCTTTTTCATCGCCCCGTCGACGCAGACCACGCAGGACGCCACGGTGCCTTCGCCCATGGTGTGGCTGATGTCGAAGCATTCGATGCGACGCGGCGGCTCGGGCAGGTCGAGTGCCTCCTGCAAAGCCACCAGGCGTCCGCTGATGCGGATCTTCGCCTGCCGCCGGGCCTGCACCGCGAGCCGCGCATTGGTCATGGCCATCTCGACCCAGGCGCGTTCCATCTCGTTCCTCGGCGCGCCGGCATGCACGGCTTCGGGTAGATCCTCGATCGGATAGCTGCTCAGGATCACTCTTGCCGGAGCCGGCTGTTCGGCGTAGTGCTGGGCGATGAAGGCCGCCAGCCCCTCGGCGGCTTCGGCCTCGGGCGCGGCCTGGGGGAAGTAGGCGCGATCGCCGAGGTGCAAACCGCCGCGCACCATCGCCAGATTGACGCACAGGCTGCCGCGCTCGACCACCGCGGCGATGATGTCGACATCCGCATCCCGCGTCGAGCTGACGTACTGGCGATGCAGCACCGCCTGCAGCGCCTTGATCTGGTCGCGCAAGGTGGCGGCTTCCTCGAAGCGCAGCGCTACGGCCGCCTCCCCCATCTGGCTGGTCAGGCCCTCGATCACCTCCGAATGCCGGCCGCGCAGGAACAGTTCCGCCAGCCGCACGTCGGCGGCATAGTCCTGCTTTGATATCAACCCCACGCAGGGCGCCTTGCAGCGCTTGATCTGGTGCATCAGGCAAGGGCGCGAGCGATGCGCGAACACCGCCTCTTCGCAGGTGCGCAGCAGAAAGCTCTTCTGGATCAGTTGAATGCTCTCGCGCACCGCCAGGCCGTTGGGGAAGGGCCCGAAGTACTGCGATTTCTTCTCGAACGGACCGCGGTGGAAGAACAGCCGCGGAAAGTCGCCGCCAGAAAGGCCGATGTAGGGATAGGACTTGTCGTCGCGAAACAGGATGTTGTATTTCGGCGCCAGCTTCTTGATTAGGGTGTTTTCCAGGATCAGCGCCTCGGCCTCGGAGCGCGTCGCCGTCACTTCCATGTCCGCCACCTGCTGCAGCATCAGCGCGATGCGCGGACTGTGACCGGTCTTCTGAAAATAGGACGAAACGCGCTTCCTGAGGTTCTTCGCCTTGCCGACGTACAGAACCTTGCGCTCCGCATCGAGCATGCGGTACACGCCCGGCGCTTCGGTCAGCGTCGCCAGAAACTCCCGGCTGTCGAAGACTTCGACAGCCGGCCGAGGCTCACGCGAGTTCGGCACGGACGCTGCGGAAGACATTCTGAAAGTCGGCGCTGGTGAGACGGCGAGTTTGCGTGTTGTAGCGGCTGCAGTGATAGCTGTCGATCAGGACGCGGCCGTCGGGCAAGGCGTGGCGCGCGCCGTGGCCAAAAACGAGCGCCGATTGCTTTAGACCCAGCGCCATCAGCACTGCCTTGTGCGCCACCAGCCCCAGCGCGAGAATCACGCGCACTTCAGGCGAGGCACGCAACTCGGCTGCCAGATAGCGATTGCAGGTCTTGATCTCGGCCGGCTCCGGCTTGTTTTCCGGCGGCAGGCACTTCACCGCATTGGTGATGCGGCAATCGGTGAGAATCAGATCGTCATCGGCGGCCAGCGCTACCGGCTGCGAGCCGAAGCCGAAGGCGTGCAGGGTTTCATAAAGCAGGATGCCGGCATGGTCGCCGGTGAAAGGACGCCCGGTGCGATTCGCACCATGCATGCCGGGCGCCAGGCCGACGATCAGCAAGCGGGCCTGAGGATCACCGAAAGGCAGCACCGGGCGGGCATGATAGCCCGGGTTGCGGCTGCGCACGTCGGCCAGGAATCCGGCGAGCCGCGGGCAATCGGTACAGCGTAGAAGTGCATTCATTCAGCTAGGATACCGCCTGACGATGATCAACAAACCAACCAGCTGCGACATTTTCTGCACCGTCGTCGATAACTACGGCGATGCCGGCGTCTGCTGGCGGCTGGCGAGGCAATTGACCGACGAACACGGCTGGCGGGTGCGGCTGTGGATCGACAATATCGCCCCCCTGTTGCGCTTGGCGCCCGATCACGCGGCGAGTTCCGTCGAGGTGCGCGTTTGGCCGACGCCGTGGCTCTCCACCGAAGCCGCGGATGTGGTCATCGAAGCCTTCGCCTGCGCGCTGCCGCCGGCCTACATCGAGGCCATGGCGGGCCGCGCCCGGCCGCCGGTCTGGCTCAATCTCGAATACCTCTCGGCGGAAAGCTGGGTCGCCGGCTGCCACGGCATGAGTTCGCCCCATCCGCGTCTGCCGCTGGTCAAACATTTCTTCTTTCCCGGATTCGACGAAGCGACCGGCGGCTTGCTGCGCGAGAGGGACTACGATGTGCGCCGCAGCCGCTTCGACGAAGCGGCCTTTCGCACCGAGTTCAGCCTGCCGCACAGGGCACAGGATGAACTGACGATCTCGCTGTTCAGCTATCCGAACCCGGCACTGCCTGAACTGATGCGGGCCTGGGCTGCCTCAACCCGCCCGATTCGCCTGTTGCTGCCGGGCAGCACCAAGACGGCCCCCGCGGACGGTGATCGGACCGGCAACCTGAGCGTGCATCCCCTGCCCTTTCTGCCCCAGGTGCGATACGACGAGTTGCTCTGGGCCTGCGACCTGAATTTTGTCCGCGGCGAGGATTCCTTTGTCCGCGCCCAGTGGGCGGGCAAGCCCTTCGTCTGGCACATCTATCCGCAAGCCGATGATGCGCATATGGCAAAACTCGATGCCTTTCTGGCCATCCACCCTGTCGGACCACGAATGAGGGACTTCTGGCATGCCTGGAACGGCAAGGGCACACCCGACTGGGCGGACTTCGCCGCAAGGCTTCCCGGCCTGAAAGCGCCTATGCAGCAATGGGCAACAACGCTCGCCGCCCGTCCCAATCTCGCCAGCAGGCTTGTGCAATTCTGCATTGAAAGGCTAAAATAGCGGGTTATTAATTTTAGCCGTAGGAAGCATAGCCATGAAAATCGCCCAGGAACTCCGCGCCGGCAACGTCGTATTGGTCGGCAACGAGCCGCTTGTCGTCCAAAAGGCCGAATACAACAAAGGTGGCCGCAGTTCGGCGGTCGTCAAATTCAAATTCAAGAATCTGCTCACGGACGCCGCTTCGGAGGCGATCTACAAGGCCGACGACAAGTTCGAGCAGGTGGTGCCCGAGCGCAAGGAATGCACCTATTCCTATTTCGCCGATCCGATGTATGTATTCATGGACGCCGAGTACAACCAGTACGAAGTCGAAGGCGAAAACATGAGCGACGCGGTGAACTACCTTGAGGATGGCATGCCGGTCGAAGTGGTGTTCTATGACGGCAAAGCCATCTCGGTCGAGATGCCCAACAGCGTCGTGCGTGAAGTGATCTACACCGAGCCCGCCGTCAAGGGCGACACCTCCGGCAAGGTCATGAAGCCGGCCAAGATCAGCACCGGGATGACACTCCCCGTGCCGCTGTTCGTCGAGATCGGCAACAAGATCGAAATCGACACGCGCACCGGCGAGTATCGCGCCCGGGTCAAGTAATCGCGCCCGCCACGCCGAACCAAGCCACGGGCAGCCCAGGCTGCCCGTTGTCGTTTACGCGGCCGCGCGCCGTCCCTAGGCCAGCGCCCGCTCCGCCAATCGGACCCAGTAGCGAATGCCGGTGGCGATAATCTCGTCATTGAAGTCGTAGTGCGGGCTGTGCAGCATGCAGCCGCCCTCCCCGGGGCCGTTGCCCAGCCAGGCATAGCAGGCCGGCACCACCCGTGCCATATAGGCGAAATCCTCGGCGCCCATGCTGGGCGGCAGATGCGTCAGCACCTGCCGGTCACCCGCCACATGGCGCGCCACTTCGCGCGCAATGAAGCTGGGCTCGGGTGCATTCACGGTGGGCGGATAGCCGCGCTCGTAGCGCAAGTCGATGCTCACCCGGTAGGTCGCCTCGATGCCGCTGCAGATGCGTCGCAAGCCCTCCTCGAGGGCATCCTGCAACTCGGCGTTTAGCGTGCGCACCGTACCGCCGAGCAAGGCCGTCTCGGGCAGCACGTTGTCGGCGTACCCGGCATGAAAGCGGGTAACGCTGACTACCGCCGCATCGAGCGGATCGGTGTTGCGCGAGACCAGCGATTGCACGGCCTGCACCAGCGCGCTACCGGCCAGCACCACATCCACTGCCTGATGCGGCATCGCGGCGTGACCGCCGCGCCCGGTGATGTCGACTTCGAAGCAATCGGTGCCCGCCATCACCGGCCCTTCGGCGACACCGAAATGCCCGGCCGGCATGCCCGGCCAGTTGTGCAGGCCGAACACCATGTCCATCGGGAAGCGATCGAACAAGCCCTCCTCCACCATCAAACGGCCGCCACCCTCGTGCTCTTCCGCCGGCTGAAAAATGAAATACACCGTGCCGTCGAAGTTGCGCAGCTTGCACATGGCCTCGGCCGCGCCCAGCAGCATCGCCGTATGGCCGTCGTGGCCGCAGGCGTGCATCTTGCCTGCATGCGTCGAGTGATGCGGGAAGGTATTCAGTTCCGCGAGCGGCAGCGCATCCATGTCGGCCCGCAGGCCGACGGCGCGCGGGCTGGTGCCCAGCGAGAGCTTCGCCACCACGCCGGTGCGGGCAATGCCGCGATGGACTTCGAGACCGAGGCCTTCGAGATAGGCCGCCACCTTCGCCGCGGTGCGATTCTCGTCAAAGGCCAGTTCAGGATGGGCGTGGATATCGCGGCGCAGCGCAGCGATTTTCGGCGTCAGGGTCGGCAGCAATTCATTGATCATGGCAGAGTCCCTATCTCAATTTGTCAATCCTAGCCCAAACCGGCGCTTCGTTCGTCAACCGCCACTTTTACGGTATCTTCGCTGCTCAATGAACACGCCCCCTCGCCGCATCGCGCACCTCGACATGGACGCCTTTTACGCGTCCGTCGAGCTGTTGCGCTACCCGGAGTTGCGCGGCCTGCCGGTGGTGATTGGCGGCCGCGGAATCCACCAGCCCGAACGGCTGGCGGATGGCAGTCGCCGCTTCGCCCGCTTGCGCGATTATGTCGGACGCGGTGTCGTCACCACCTCCACCTATGAAGCGCGTGCGCTGGGCGTGTTCTCCGCCATGGGCGTGATGAAGGCGGCGCGGCTCGCCCCCGACGCAATCCTGCTGCCGGTTGACTTCGACGCCTATCGCCATTACTCGCGCCTGTTCAAGGCTGCGGTGGCTGCCATCACACCGCAGATCGAGGACCGCGGCATCGACGAGATCTACATCGACCTGACCGACCTGCCCGGCGCTACCCTGGCCCTGGCGCAACGCATCAAGCAGGCGGTAAAGCACGCCACCGGACTCTCCTGCTCGATAGGCATCAGCCCCAACAAGCTGCTGTCGAAAATCTGTTCCGACCTCGACAAGCCCGACGGCCTGACTCTCCTGAGTCGTGATGACATTCCCGCGCGCATCTGGCCGTTGCCGGTGCGCAAGATCAACGGCATCGGCCCCAAGGCCGGGGAAAAACTCGCGGCGCTGGGGATTGCCACGATCGCCGACCTGGCACACGCCGAGCCGGCACTGCTGCAAACCCACTTTGGCCGCAGCTATGCCGAGTGGTTGCACGAGGCTGCTCACGGCATCGACGAACGGCCCGTGGTGACCCATTCCGAGCCGAAATCGATCAGCCGCGAAACCACCTTCGAGCGCGACCTCCATCCGCGCCACGACCGTACCATCCTGTCCGGCATCTTCACCGAGCTCTGCGTCGGCGTCGCCGGCGATCTCCAGCGCAAAGGCTATCTCGCCCGCACCATCGGCATCAAGCTGCGCTTCGAGGACTTCCGCATCGTGACGCGCGACCTGACTCTCCCCGATCCCACCGCCGACCCGGCGACCATCCGCCGCGCCGCCGGCGAGTGCCTGCGCCGTGCACCGCTGGAGCAGAAGCTGCGGCTGCTCGGCGTGCGCGCCAGCGCGCTGTCGCCCAGCAGCGCGCCGCAGGCGGCGGATGAATCGCCGCAGGGCGAACTGCCGCTGGCCGCGCCTGCCGGCTGAAATGGCCGGCACGGCGGCCGCCCC
Source organism: Sulfuritalea sp. (assembly GCA_023229685.1). Lineage (GTDB taxonomy): Bacteria > Pseudomonadota > Gammaproteobacteria > Burkholderiales > Rhodocyclaceae > Sulfuritalea. The sequence continues at coordinate 46,402 of JALNYT010000011.1, read as the reverse complement.
GGCGCCCGTTGCTAGAATGCATTCCTGTCCCACCTTCGCGCCCCGGCTGACTGACCCCATGAAACTCCCGAACATCGCGCGCCCCTGGCCCGCGGCCATCGCCCTGCTGGCGCTGTTGCTCCACCTCCCTGCCGCCCACGCCGGCAGGACCCTGGACCAGGTCAGGCAGCGCGCACAGCTGGTATGCGGCGTCAGCACCGGCGTCATCGGATTTTCGTCGGCCGACAGCCAGGGCCGCTGGAACGGCCTCGACGTCGATGTCTGCCGCGCCATCGCGGCCGCCGTGCTGAACGATCCGAACAAGGTCAAGTACGTTCCGCTCAACGCGCAGCAGCGCTTTACCGCCTTGCAGTCGGGCGAAGTGGATCTGCTCTCGCGCAACACGACCTGGACCCTGACGCGGGATGCTTCGCTGGGCCTGCACTTCACCGCCATTACCTACTACGACGGGCAGGGCTTCCTGGTGCCGAAGAAGCTCAAGCTGACCAGCGCAAAACAGTTGAAGAATGCCGAGATCTGCGTCCAGTCGGGCACCACGACCGAGAAGAATCTGAGCGACTATTTCAAGGCGCAGGGCATCAAGATCAAGCCGGTCGTGTTCGAGAAATTCGAGGCATCGATCAAGGCTTTTTTCAGCGGGCGCTGCCAGGCCTACACCACCGATGCGTCGGCGCTGGCCTTCATCCGCAGCAAGGAGGCGCCGCGGCCGGATGACTATCTAATCTTGCCCGAACTGATCTCCAAGGAACCGCTGGGTCCGGTAGTACGGCGCGGCGACGACGAGTGGTTCGCGATCGTCAAGTGGGTGATCTTCGCCCTGATCGAAGCCGAGGAATACGGCGTCACCCAGGCCAATCTCGAGCAGATGAAGGCCAGTGCCGATCCCGCCATCCAGCGCCTGCTGGGCAGTGCCGAAGACAGCGGCAAGCTGCTCGGCCTGGAGCGCGACTGGGCCGCGCGGGCGGTGAAGGCGGTCGGCAACTATGGCGAGATATTCCAGCGCAACGTCGGCAGCGCCTCGCCGCTGAAATTGCCGCGCGGTGTCAACGCGCTGTGGAACAAGGGCGGCCTGATGTACGCGCCGCCCATCCGCTGAAGCGCCGTCCCGCCAGCGCCGACTTTCTGCCGATTTGCCAGCGATGCAAGGCCGACGCCGACGCGAACTAGCAATCCAGGCGCTGCTCGCAGCGGCGCTGCTGGCCGCACTCTGGTGGCTGCTCGATGTCACCGCCGCCAACATGGCCGAGCGCGGCATTCGCAGCGGCTTCGACTTCCTGAAGGAGCCCGCCGGCTTTGCCATCGGCGAGAGCCTGCTGCCCTTCGATTCCGCCGACAGCACGCTATGGGCGCTGGCCGCCGGGTTGGCCAACACCTTGCGCGTGACCTTGCCGGCGATCGTCATCAGCACCCTGCTCGGCACCCTGATCGGCCTCGGCCGGCTGTCGCCCAATCTGCTGCTGCGCGGGTTGTGTATCGCCTACGTCGAAACTCTGCGCAACGTGCCGCTGCTGCTCCAACTGCTGGCGTGGTACTTCGTGGTGACCGACCTGCTGCCGCTGGCCAGCGAGGCGCTGCAACTCGCGCCGCATGTCTTCCTCAGCAAAAGCGGCCTCTCGCTACCGTGGGTTGGGGGTGACGGCGGCCTATTCGACCTGCCGCTGCGAGGCGAGATGGGCATTGCCGGCGGTGCCGCGTTGACTCCCGAGTTCCTGACCCTGCTGCTCGGCTTGAGCCTCTACACCGCGGCCTATGTTGCCGAAACGGTACGCGCCGGGATTCAGGCGGTGCCGCGCGGACAAAGCGATGCAGCGCTGGCGCTGGGGCTGACGCGGGTCCAGTTGTTCCGCCTGGTGCTGCTGCCGCAGGCCCTGCGCAGCATCATCCCGCCGCTGACCAACCAGCAACTGAGCCTGACCAAGAACGCCTCGCTGGCGGTCGCCATCGGCTATCCCGACCTGGTTTCGGTGGCCAACACCACGCTCAACCAGACCGGCCGCGCCGCCGAGTGCATCGCCTTGATCATGGCCGTATATCTGATTCTCTCGCTGCTGACGGCCTGGCTCAGCGCTTGGCTGGAGCGCCGCACCGGACGCTGGGCAGAGCGCTCATGAATCAAGTCGTGGCAACTCAGGCCTGGCTGCGACGCAACCTGTTTTCGAACGTTTTCAGCGGCCTGACGACGCTGCTGCTGCTGGCCGCCGCGCTCCGGTGGTTGCCCGGCCTGATCGACTGGATGCTGCTGCAAGCCGTGTTCAAGGCCGATGCCGGCGCGTGCCAGGCCGTGAATCATGCAGGCGCCTGCTGGGGCGTGGTGGCGGAGAAATACCGCTTCATCCTCTTTGGTCGCTATCCCCATACCGAACAGTGGCGGCCGCTACTGGCGACCGGGCTGCTGCTACTGGTGATCGTCGCCAGCGGCATGCGCCTGTTGCACCGCAGGTTTCTGCTGGCGGCCTGGGCGCTGGTCCTGCCGGCCTTCTTCATTCTCATGGGCGGCGGCTACCTCGGCCTCAGCCCGGTGGGCAGCGACCAGTGGGGCGGCTTGCCGCTGACGCTGCTGCTGGCGACGACGGGCATGCTGCTGGCCTTTCCGCTGGCGATCCTGGTCGCCCTAGGCCGCCAATCAAGGCTGCCGCTGCTGCGCGGCCTGTGCATGCTCTACGTCGAACTGGTGCGCGGTGTGCCGCTGATTTCGGTGCTGTTCCTCGCCTCGTTCCTGTTTCCGATCATCCTGCCGCCGGGCGTCTCGATCGATGTCCTGCTGCGGGTGCAGGCCGGCATCGTGCTGTTCGCCGCCGCCTACCTCTCGGAAACCATTCGCGGCGGCCTGCAGGCAGTGCCCGGCGGCCAGCACGACGCCGCGGCGGCGCTGGGCTTGAGCCACTGGCAGGCGATGCGCTGGATCATCCTGCCGCAGGCGCTGCGCGCCGTTATCCCATCGATGATGAACAGCGCGGTCAGTGTCTTCAAGGACACCTCGCTGGTGACCGTGGTCAGCCTTTACGAGTTGACCGGCTCGCTCTCGCTGGCGCTGGCAGGCGATGCCGAGTGGCGCTCCTTCTACCTCGAAGGCTATCTGTTCATCGGCCTGATCTACTGGACCGGCTGCTACGCCATGTCGCGCTTCAGTCGGAGTCTGGAACCCGGTAGCGGAATTTCGCGGCCTCTCGCCTGAGGGATCCGTTTGTCCCGCGCCTGGTGCCGGATAGCCCTCGCAAGATCGGCGTATTTTTTGCTGGTCCTGTACCGTCAAATCGCAGGCCAGGGACATCGCCCGGAGACGCCCTGTGGTCGCCCGACAAGAGGCATAATGACTTCGTTGCCGGGCCGCCGGAACCAGACGGGAAGCGAACAAGAAATGGCACGCAGGGACAAGGAGGCGGAAATCCCCACCTCCATAGAAGAGGAACAACTCCACGGAATCTCGCGATCCGTCGGCGAGATCGAATGGCTGCTGCTGATCGTGGTGCTGCTGTACCACGTCTTCGGCGGCTCCGACCCGGACGACAGGCCGGGCATCGTCCTCTCGATGGTGCTCTACACCATGTCCATCATGGGCCTGCGTTACGCCATGTTTTTCAAGCGCGAGTCACGCTGGAAGCTCGCGGCGGAAACCTGGATCATGACCGCCTTCATCACCTGGGCGCTGTTGCATACCGGCCGGCTCGAAAGTCCGCTGTTGAACTCCTACCTGCTAATCATCATCACCAGTGCACTGGCTCTGGGCAAGCTCACCACGCTCCTCGAACTGGCGCTGATCGCCGTCTGCCTGGTTCTCCTGGGCGGGGATTTCACCCTCGTCGAAATCATCTCGCCCAAGTATCTGGCCGGCCTCTTTGTCCAACTCGCCCCGATGGTACTGGTGGCTTACATCACCACCATGTTCGCATCCGACATACGCTACGGCCTCAACCAGGCCAAACTCTCGCCGGAAACAGACGAGCTGACCAATGCCCTCAGCGGGCGTGGATTCGCCATCATCGCCGACAGCCTGTTCGGCCAGGCCCTACGCTATAATCGGGCCATAACCTTGCTGGTCATTGAATGCGACACTCTGAAACAGGTCAATGACGAGCATGGTCACAAGGCAGGCGACGCCCTGTTGGCATCGCTGGTCAAGAGCATCCAGGGACAACTGCGCCGTTCAGATGTAGTGGCACGCCAGAGCGGCGACGAGTTCGTCGTGCTGCTGCCGGAAACCCCCTCCGCCGGAGCGCTCCATATCGCCGAAAAGATACGCACGGCGGTGGCAACGGCCTCGCTGACGCTGGTCGGCAGAACCGTCACCACGACAGTCAGCATTGGTACGGCAAGCTACCCCCATGATGGCAACAGCCTGGATCTCTTGCTGGCCCAAGCCACCCGCAATATGTATCAGGCCAGGCTCGCCGGCCGCAACCGCGTCGTCCAGCAGGCAGCGCGTTGACCTGCCGCTGCCGGTCAGGGATATAGCCCGCGCTGTTCGCGGGCGGCAAGCACCCGCTGGCAGGCGATGATGAAGGCCGCGGTGCGGATCGACACCTGACGCTCCTGCGCGGTCTGCCAGATGGCATCGAAGGCATTGATCATGATGCTTTCGAGGCGGGCGTTGATCTCTTCCTCACTCCAGAAGAAGCTGGAGAAATCCTGCACCCATTCGAAGTAGGACACGGTCACGCCACCGGCATTGGCCAGCACGTCGGGAATCACCAGAATATTCCGTTCGCGCAGAATGTCGTCGGCGGCCGGCGTGGTCGGCCCGTTGGCGCCCTCGACAATGATCCTGGCCCGCAAGCAACGCGCTCGCTGGGGCGACAGCTGGCCCTCCAGGGCGGCGGGAACCAGATACTCGCACTCTAGTTGCCAGAAGTCGTCGACGCTGATCGGCTCCGCGCCGAAGAAACCCGACAGGCTGCCATGCGCAGCGGCATGGGTGAGCGCAGCGGGGATGTCGATACCTGCCGGATTCGCGACCGTGGCTTCCGCATCCTGCAGGGCAATGACCTTGGCCCCGTTCTCGCGGAAAATGCGCGCCGCGATGCCGCCGACATTGCCAAAACCCTGCACCACGACGCGCGCACCGTCGATCGGGACCGCCGTGCGAATGCCGGCTTGGCGGGCGGCAATGTAGACGCCACGCCCCGTCGCTTCCTGGCGACCCAGCGATCCGCCCAGCGCAATCGGCTTGCCGGTGACGACGCCGCTGGCGGTGTGGCCGATGTTCACCGAGTAGGTGTCCATCATCCAGGCCATGGTTTGTTGATCGGTTCCCACATCGGGTGCCGGGATATCCTTGTCCGGCCCGATCACGATGCCGATCTCGGAGGTATAGCGCCGGGTAATGCGCTCCAGTTCGGCGCGCGAGAATGCGCGTGGATCGATGCGGACGCCACCCTTGGCGCCGCCGAAGGGCAGGCCCAGCGCGGCGTTCTTGATGGTCATCCAGCCAGCCAGCGCCATCACTTCGTTCAGCGACACTCCCGGGTGAAAGCGCACGCCGCCCTTGCCCGGACCGCGCGACAGGTTGTGCTGCACGCGATAGCCCTCGTAGTGCGCAATCGTGCCGTCATCGCGCACGATGGGCACGTCGACCACCAGAATGCGCTTGGGATGTTTCAGCGTTTCGATCCAGTGCGACAAAGAGCCCAGATGCGGCGCGACACGGTCGATCTGTTCGATGAAACTGGCCCAGGGTTCGGCTCGTGCCGGATCGAGATAGGAAAGATTGCTTGGCGTGTTTGTCATGGCGATCCAAGTGACCCCTTGTGTTGTCGTGAAGATGAACCCGGAGTAGCGTGCCACAGTATCTCTCAAACCATCGGCCCGGTGCGCCAAGCATGCGACCGCGGTGGCAATCACGAAAAACAGATGACCACGGTTACAATCGCGTCATGCACATACCCCTCTTGCGCTGCTCCGAATTGCGCACCCTCGAAACGCGCTACGCCAACGTCGTGCCGCCCCTGATGGAGCGTGCCGGCCGCGCCGCCGCCGACTTCGCCAGGACACTGCTCAAGGGCAGCCGCGCACCCATACTGGTGTGCGCCGGCCCCGGCAACAATGGCGGCGATGCGCGGGTGCTGGCCCGCATCCTCGGGCAACAGGGAATTCGCGTGGTCGTCGCCGGGCCCGGCGGCAAGGTCCCCGGTGGCGATTACGGACTGGTGGTGGATGCCCTGTTCGGCATCGGGCTGACGCGGCCCGTTACCGGCGCCTGGGCCGAACTGATTGCGCGCATCAACGCCTTCCGCGGCCCGGTGCTGGCGCTGGATATTCCCAGCGGTCTCGATGGCGACACCGGGCGCGTGCTCGGCGTGGCAGTGCGCGCCACGCATACGATCAGTTTCATCGGTGGCAAGCCGGGCCTATACACGCTCGACGGTCCTGATCATTGCGGCGAAGTGCGCGTGGTCGATCTGGAACTTTCTCTCGACGAAGTTCCCGGCGCCCTGCTCGGCGTCGACGATTTTCGCGACTGCCTGAAGCCGCGCCAACGCAACAGCCACAAGGGCAGCTACGGCTCGCTGGCCGTGATCGGCGGCGCCGCCGGCATGACCGGTGCGGCGCTGTTGGCGGGGCGTGCCGGAATGAAGCTAGGTGCCGGGCGGGTCTTTGTCGGCCTGCTGCAGGCGCTGGCCGTCGATCCGCTGCAGCCCGAACTGATGCTGCGCACGCCCGACGATGCGCTGGCGCAAGCCACGGCTGCCGTCATCGGCCCCGGCCTCGGCGCTTCCGATGCCGCCGTGGAGATCCTTCGCCGTACCGTCAGCGCCGACTTTCCATTGCTGCTCGATGCCGATGCGCTGAATCTGCTCGCCGCCCATCCGGTGCTGGCCGCGCGCATCGCGCGCCGCGCCGCACCGACCGTGATCACGCCGCATCCGGCCGAAGCCGCGCGCTTGCTGGCGACCTCTACCGAATCGGTACAGGCCGACCGCGTCGGCGCGGCGCTGCAACTGGCGCAAAAATTCACCGCCCAAGTCGCGCTCAAGGGCTGTGGTACCGTCATCGCCCATCCCGATGGACGCTGGCGCATCAACACCAGCGGCAATCCGGGGCTGGCCTCGGCCGGCAGCGGCGATGTGCTTTCCGGCATGGCCGGCGCACTCCTGGCGCAGGGCTGGCCGGCGGCGGCCGCCTTGTCCGCCGCAGTCCATCTGCATGGCGCGGCGGCCGATGCGCTGGCCACCACCGGCAATGGCCCGATCGGCATTACCGCCGGCGAACTGATTCCCGTCGCACGCACGCTCCTGAATCGCCTGATCACCGCGAATGCCTGAAGCGCGGCCCTTCATCGGCATCCTGCTGATGCTGGGTGCCGGCTTGTGCTTCGCCGCACTCGACGCCACCTCCAAGCACCTGTCGCAAACCTTTCCGGTGCCGATGCTGGTCTGGGCGCGCTACACGGTGCATCTGCTGCTGATGGTGATCTTTCTCGCGCCCTCGATGCGGGCCAGGCTGATCGCCACGCAGCGCCCGTTCGCGCTGACCGTGCGCGCCTTGATGCTGGTCGGCACCACCGGCTTCGCGATGGCGGCATTCAAGATCATGCCGCTGGCCGAGAGCACCGCCTTCCTGTTCGTAACCCCGATGATCGTGGTGCTGCTGGCAAGCTGGCTGCTCAAGGAATCGGTCAGCAGCGGACGCTGGATCGCCATCATCGCCGGCTTTGCCGGCGCCCTGCTGATCGCGCGCCCCGGCGGCGCGCTGTCCACGCAGGGCGTCATCCTGATGTCGCTGGCGGCTGGCTGCTACTCGATCTACCAGGTGCAGACGCGGCATATGTCATCGAGCGAAAGCACGGTCACCATGCTCTTCTACACCGCGCTGGTGGGCACCGTGTCGATGTCGCTGGCGACGCCGCTATTCTGGGGCGGGCCGATGCCCGATGCATGGCAGGCGCTGAGCATCGCCTCGCTGGGCATCTTCGGCGGTACCGGGCACCTGCTGATGACCCGCGCCTTTCGCCATGCCCCGGCGTCGACACTATCGCCTTTCCTGTATGCCCAACTGGTCTGGGCGATGTTGCTGGGTTGGATGTTCTACGACCACCTGCCGGATCTGCTCTCGGTGGCGGGCATGGCCGTGATCGCAGGCAGCAGCCTGTCTATCGCACTCTCGGAGCGCTTCCGGCAGGCAGGCAAGCTTGAGGTAAAGTAGCGGCGCAGCGCGGCATATCGAATCACCTACCGGGAGGGCGTCCATGTTGCAGGTGCTCGACAACATCGTTTCGAAACGCTACTGGGCCTGGAGCATTTGCGCGATCCTGAGCGTCATCTGTCTTGCCTTGCTGCCCGTCTCGTCTCAATGGCTGTGGCCTGCCGCGGTCTTCGCCGCCCTGGCGCTGATTGGCCTCAGCGATTACCTGCAGGTCAAGCAGGCCGTCCGCCGCAATTATCCCGTGCTCGCGCATTTCCGCTTTTTCTTCGAGTACATCCGGCCGGAAATCCGCCAGTATTTTCTCGAGGCCGACTCCGAGGAGCTGCCTTTCTCCCGCGCGCAGCGCTCGATCATCTACCAGCGTTCCAAGCAAGCGGCCGACAAGCGCCCCTTCGGCACGCAGCTCAACGTCTATGAACCGCACTACGAATGGATCAACCATTCCATCGCGCCGGTGCATATCGACAGCCACGACTTCCGCATCGACATCGGCGGGCCGGCCTGCGACCAGCCCTATTCCGCCAGCGTGTTCAACATTTCCGCGATGAGTTTCGGCGCGCTCTCGGCGAACGCGATCCTGGCTCTGAACGAGGGCGCGCAACGCGGCAACTTCTATCACGATACCGGTGAGGGGTCCATCTCGCGCTACCACCGCGAGCGTGGCGGTGACCTGACCTGGGAAATCGGCAGCGGCTATTTCGGCTGCCGCGATGCCGGCGGGCATTTCGACGAGAACAAGTTTGGCGAGAACGCCCGCCTCGATCAGGTCAAGATGATCGAGATCAAGCTTTCGCAGGGTGCCAAGCCAGGGCACGGCGGCGTCCTGCCCGGCGCCAAGGTGACCCGGGAAATCGCCGAGGCGCGCGGTGTGCCGATCGGCACCGACTGCGTTTCGCCGGCGCGGCACTCGGCATTTTCCACGCCGCTGGAATTGATCGGCTTCATCGCCCGGCTGCGCGAATTGTCGGGCGGCAAGCCGGTCGGCATCAAGCTGGCGATCGGCCATCCGTGGGAATGGTTCGCCATCGTCAAGGCCATGCTGGCCACCGGCGTCGCCCCGGATTTCATCGTCGTCGATGGCGGCGAAGGCGGCACCGGTGCCGCCCCGCTGGAGTTCACCGACCACGTCGGCGCGCCGCTGCGCGAGGGCCTGATGCTGGTGCACAACACGCTGGTCGGCGTCAACCTGCGCCACCGCATCAACCTCGGCGCTTCCGGCAAGATCGTCACGGCCTTCGACATGGCGCGCACCATGGCCATGGGCGCGGACTGGTGCAACTCCGCGCGCGGCTTCATGTTCGCCCTCGGCTGCCTGCAGGCGCAGACCTGCCACACCGGCAAATGCCCGACCGGCGTCACGACGCAGGATCCGCAACGCATGCGCGCCCTGGACGTGCCGGACAAGGCGACGCGCGTATTCCAGTTTCACCAGAACACGCTGATCGCGCTCAAGGAATTGCTCGGTGCCTCGGGGCTGAATCATCCGCGCGAACTCGGCCCTGAGCATGTGATTCGTCGCGTCTCGGCCACCGAGGTGCGATCGCTGGCGGCCTTGCATCATTGGGCCAAGCCCGGCGAACTGCTGTCCGGCGTGCCCGACCATCCGGTTTTCAAGGTGTTCTGGGACGTGTCCCGCGCCGACAGCTTCGCCGCACCGGCGACAGCACTCAGCCTGCGGGGATCGAGGACGCAGTAAACGGGCAGACTGCTACAATCGATCGAACTCAGACTTCAAGCACAGACACGTCATGGAACTTCCTCTTCAGCTTGCCGCCGAGGTGCAGCGCAACGTGCTGGCCGCCCTGGTGGAAGACATCGGCGGCGGCGACCTGACCGCCCTGCTCACCCCCGCCACACGACGTTCGCAGGGCACCGTGATCAGTCGCGAGGATGCCGTGCTCGCAGGTACCGCCTGGTTCGATGCCTGTTTCCGCCGTCTCGATCCGCTGACGGTCGTCCGCTGGCGCGCGCGCGACGGCGAGCAAATCGCCAGCGGTCAGACGCTGTGCGAGATCGAAGCCAGCACCCGCGCCCTGCTCACCGCCGAGCGTGCCGCACTCAACTTCCTGCAGCTGCTCTCCGCCACCGCCACCGCGACTCGACGCTACGTTGATGCCGTCGCCGGCACCGGCGCGCGCATCGTGGACACGCGCAAAACCCTGCCCGGACTGCGTTTGGCGCAGAAATACGCCGTTACCTGCGGCGGCGGCGCCAACCACCGCCTCGGCCTCTATGACGGCATCCTGATCAAGGAAAACCACATCATGGCGGCCGGCGGCGTTACGGCCGCGCTGGCGCAGGCCCGAGCAATCGGCCGCGACGATGTCTTCATCCAGATCGAAGTCGAAACCCTGGAACAGCTCGCCGAGGCCCTCGACGCCAACGCCCGGATGATCCTGCTCGACAACATGGACCTGGAGCAGATGCGTCAGGCGGTCGGCCTCACCGCCGGGCGCGCCGAACTCGAAGCTTCGGGCGGCGTCAGCCTGGAAACCGTGCACGCCATCGCCGAAACCGGCGTCAACCGCATTTCAGTCGGCAGCCTGACCAAGAACGTGCGCGCCATCGATCTCTCGCTACGGCACAGCGAGGGCTGATCTGCTAGAATTCGCGCCCGGCTGAAGCGGCAGTGATCAGCACGTATCTGCGGAGAGGTGGATGAGCGGTTTAAGTCGCACGCCTGGAAAGCGTGTTTAGGATAATATCCTAACGAGGGTTCGAATCCCTCCCTCTCCGCCAAGTACATAGCAAACAAGCGCCTCTCGGGGCGTTTGTCATTTGTACCGGCCTATCCGCCCACGCAACTTACACAGGACGAATGGGTCCTCCCTCACCCGGCGCGACGCAGATTTGAGCTGAGCCGACCGCGGCTACCTAGAAATACCAGCGGGCGACCATCTCTGCCACGCATGCCGGCTTGTCGCCCCCCTCGATCTCGATCACGGCCTGCCACACCAGTTGCGCGCCGCCAGGAATGTCATCCACCGCGCCAAGAACAAACCTCGCGCGTACACGGCTGCCGACTTTCACCGGCGCCGCAAAGCGCACTCGATTGAGGCCGTAGTTCACGGCAAGCTTGATGCCATCAACCTCGATGCACTCCTGCGCGAACTTGGCCAGCAGGGACAAAGTAAGGTAGCCATGAACAATCGGCCCGCCGAAAGGCGATTCGCGCTTCGCCCGCTCGACATCGACGTGAATCCACTGCCGGTCGCCGGTAACCTCCGCGAAGGCATTCACTCGTTCCTGTTCGATAAGCATCCAGTCGCTGACGCCGATCTCCTGCCCCACTCTGGCTTTGGCATCTTGTATGCCGGCGAATTGCGTTGCTTTCATGAGCCCCCTTCGGCGCCTGTTTCCGTCACCAATATGGTCCGCCCGGCGGGATTCGAACCCACTACCCCCGGCTTAGAAGGCCGGTGCTCTATCCAGATGAGCTACGGGCGGATGCACTGCGCAACACGGTCGGCTCCACCGTGATGGCAGAGTCTCGTACGGCCAAAACTGCGATCACAGCCTTTGCTGACCGCGCTGGGCAAGTTTACAAGGAAACCATGGCAACGGACGTCAATCGAACACATAGCCATGAATATCGGCGGAGCATTGGCGAAGGACGGCAAAAACCGCATTCAGCGTAGCATAATTGCAAATATTGCCGCCCGATACCCGCTCACTCCCATGGCAACAGACTCCACCTACTGCTACCACTGTCGCATGCATCACCCGCGAGACGAGATGCGTCTGATCGTCACCAAGACAGGCAAGCGCTGGCGCTGCATACGCAGCATTGAAGCCACCCAGCAAGGCCCGGAAGCACGCGAGGCCTACGGTCGCCAGGTGTCCGAGATCAACAAGGCCGAATCCAAGAGCCGGGCACAGCGGATGAACAATCTCCTTCAGGAAAAATAGGCCGGATGAAAGCCAGCACCCCAGGCACGCTCGACCGAATCGTCACCGACGCCCGCCGCGCGGCGGAGATTCGCGATCAAGGTTATCGCGAGCAGGCACTGAAGATCTACCCGTGGATATGCGGCCGCTGCGCCCGCGAATTCACGCGCGCCAACCTGCGTGAGCTCACCGTGCATCACCGCGATCACAACCACGCCAACAACCCCCTCAACGGCAGTAACTGGGAACTGTTGTGCCTGTATTGCCACGACAACGAGCATCAGCGACAACTGGAAGCGGCGGGCAGCGATTCAGGTACTGCGCCTGGCGGAGCGACGGCCACTCACTCGCCTTTTGCCAACCTCAAGGCGATGCTGGGCCACAGGGAGTAACCGGTCTGCCGGCCGACGTAGCCAACGTCGATAACGGCCATGCTCAGAGGCGCCGTAGCGGGAGGGGCGGGGATCAGGAATACTGTCTGCCAGGATTGGAGCCCTATTAACCTATAATTCGTGATACTCAGCCTCGCGCGTTGGATATAATGAAAACAGTCGGTCACACTTCGGAGCCCATATCATGATGAAGCGAATTTTCGGATTGCTGCTGTTGCTGGTTTCCAGTGCGGCGCTGGCTGTTCCCGCGGCATACGTACACGAGCTTCACGGTGATGCCCGTGCCTCGACGAAAGGCGTGTCGCGGGTGCTGGAAATCGGATCAACCCTCGAACCGGGCGATATAGTGTCCGTCGGCCAGGGTTCCGCCACGCTGAAGTTCGAGGATGGCCAAATCGTGGCACTGCAGCAAGGTGCCCGCTTCGGCATCGTCAATTACCAGTACAACAAGACCCGTGTCGCCGACAGCAATGTGGTTCTTTCATTGCTCAGCGGCGGCATGCGTTACATCACCGGAATCATCGGCGGCACCCGCCGCGATGCCATCCACCTGCAGGCGGGGACGGCGACCATCGGCATTCGAGGCACCGACCTCATCATGCTGGTTGACGCAGCCGGGCAGGTACTCGCCACGGTGCAGGACGGTGTCGTCAGCTTCGCGAATCAAGGCATCACAACGGCGCTGAACGCCGGGCAAGGTTCTGTTGCACCTCCCAACCAGCCCCCTCGTGCCGCTGTCGCGGTAAGCCAGTTGCCACCGGCCGCCGTGAACGCCGTGGCGGGCCTGGGACAAAAGGTCATGCCCCCCAACAATCCGGTCAACGTGCAGGCGTCGGCGGATTTGGTCAAGACAGTGGCTGATGCGACTGACAAGGCGCAGAAGGCTGCGGATGCCGAGAAGAAAGTCGCCGAGGCGAAGCTGGCTGCCGATCAGGCCAAGACCGCTGCCGAGAAGGCCAAGGCCGCTGCTGACCAAGCCAAGGCGGCTAGCGAACTCGCCGTGGCGAAGGCCGCTGCTACTGCTGCCGCGACTGACGCGGCGCAGAAGGTCACCGCAGAAGCTGCGGCTGCCCAGCAAGCGAAGCAGGTGGCCGTGCAGGGTGGAGCTCCGGTCAATGCGGGTACTGCACCCCCGACGCAGGGTCAAGGTGTTGGTTTGACGCCGACACAGGCACCGGTTGATCCGGCCACGATAATTACCCCGCCGACGACCACGACGCCACCGACCACAACGCCCGCCGCGCCGGCGCCGGTTGTTCCGACACCAGTGCCGCCAACTCCTGTTGAAGCACCGGCGCCGCTGCCGCCGCCACCGACGACGACACCGACTACCGGTCCAACTTGCGGGGTAAGTTGCAGCTAAGACAGCAATTCATTGAGCCGCTTTTGAAACAATAAAATCGGGGCTGCGGCCCCGATTTTATTTGCCCGCAACTCGCTGGATAATTATTCCTGCCGCTCCATGAATCCAATTTCCATGGCGGGCCCGGACTCGTGGCATGGGCAACACCGCATGCGTCGCCAGCACGTTGATTGTCGGCGCCAGCGGCCCGCTGCCGATGCGCGATGCGCCACGTTCCGCCATGTTTCTTCCTGCTCTGCGGGATGGAGGCGGCCCAAGTACTCTCAGGAAGCACCGCAAGCGTTCGGCTCGACCTCCAGCAGGCAATCCAGGTCCGGCCTCTTATAGCGCTTGAACAGCGCCAGTAGTGCGGGCTTTTGATTGACCAGCCTCCATTGGCCCTGAGCGCGTATGGCCTGGTGTATCGCCTGGCGGGTTGACTCCGAGAGGGCCTGCCAGCTCGCCAGCCCGAGCTCGATCGCCATCAGTTGCACCTGCGGCTCCCATGGACTGCGGTGCAGCGCCTGCTGCAGTGAGCCGGAAAACTCCTGATCGATCTCGCCCAGGCGGAACTTCATCAAGGCGACATTGACGTAGGCGTGACCTGAAGTCGGACGCAGTTCGAGTGACTGCCTGAACCATGCCAGTGATTCCTGGCGCGTCTCACGCACCGCCATGTCATCGGCCCGGCCGCGTTCCGTCCGGGCAGCATGGAAGCGGCCGAGATCCTCGAGCAGATTGGGGTTTCCCGGGTCGAGATCCCGTGCCTTGTACAGTTCGGCCTGGATGGCTTTGAGCTTGATCGCATCCGGCACCAGCTTGCCGCTGCGCCAGCGATCCATTTCATATCGGGGCTCCTTGGCCACCACGTCGGCGAGGCCCCGCCCCCCGGCCCAGTAAGCTGTGAGCAGCAGTCCCGCCAGGAGTACCACGGCGAAGACGCCGGCTACAGGCGCTGAGCGCATTATCCTTGACGCTCTGGATCAGTTGTACCGACGATTTCGGCGGGCCGGTCGCGAACCAGTTTCCAGGATTCTTCCTCGCCGACGATCAGGGCCGCCGCGGCGCGCCCCGGTTCGAGCTCCGGCGGCCTGGCTTCCATGTTGTGGGCATCCGACGCCAGCACCGTGACCCATCCCCGTGCCAGCAGGTCTGCGGCACGCACACGGGCATATTCGCCGAAGGTCCCGGCAACGGCGCCGGCCGTCACTTGCAGCAGGCACCCCAGCTGAACAAAGGGCACCAGCTTGTCAATGCTGCGCATCACATCCTTGTTGCGCTCGGGGTGAGCAATCATCGGCCGGATCTGTTGCTTGAGCAGCCAGGCCACCAGCTTGTCGGCGCCGACAGGTACATGGCTATGAGGAAACTCGAGCAACATGACACGCTCACCCCGCCAATGGCCGATATAGGGAATCTGCTCCTCGGCGACCCATGACAATATTTCATGATCCAGTCGAACCTCGGCCGCCGACATGATCTGCAGCGCGATGCCTTCCGCATCAAGGGTGCGCTGAAACTCCTGCGCGGCGCTGCGGATGTTGGCCGCCTGGTTGTCGTAGCGCCCCGAATGCATATGGGGCGTTACAACCGAAATGCGTATGCCGGCAGAAACTGCATGGCGGGCAAGGCGCAACGCCGTAGCCAGATCTTCGGGACCATCGTCGATCCCGGGCAGAAGATGGCAATGAAGATCGATCACGCCCGTCTGGAAGAATACCCGCTGCTGTAGCTATATCGCTTGCCATAGCCGTAGGCACTGTATTTTCCATAACCGTAATAACGATCGGCCTTTTCCCTGTCGATCTGGTTGATGACGATGCCGAGAATATGGGCCTTGACATCCCGCAGGCGTTCGAGACCACCCAGCACCACCTGATAGGGCGTGGCATCCGCCTTCACGACATAGACCACCGAATGGGCAAACTGGGACAGGATCAGCGGATCGCTGACCAACTGGAGCGGCGGACTATCAATAATGATCACATCGAAACTTTCCTCGAGCCACTTCATTGCCTCGGCAAAACGTACGGAGGAAAGCAGTTCCAGCGGGTTTGGCGGCACGACGCCGCTGGGAATGATATGAATGCCCAGTTCCTTGTTGAAGTGCAGGCATTCCGACGTCGGGTCGGAGCCCGAGACGAGATTCGACAGCCCCTTGCTGCTGGTATCAACGCCGAGCACCTTTGCCACCGTGGGGCGACGCATGTCGGCATCGATCAGGCAGACCTTGCGCACCTGTCCCAATGCCAGCGCCATATTGGTGGCCACCGAAGTCTTGCCTTCGCCCGGGATCGAAGACGTCACCAGCAGCACCTTGTGCGGCGCGTCGATCGCGGACAGCATCACGCCGGTTCGAATCGAACGTATCGCTTCGGAAAATCCCGGATCCTTGTCCTTGATAAAGGCAATCTGCAGGTCTCCCGACTCAATCTTGCCCTTGATACGCGGCAATTGACCCAGCAGCGACTCACGCAATTTGATGTCCACATCCTCGGCGGATTTTATGGTGTTGTCGAGGTATTCAAGCAGCAATGCCAGCATGATGCCGAGGATCAACCCGACCACGGCGGCAATGCCGATGATCCTGAATTTCTTCGGACTGTAGGCGGAACTACCGACCACGGCAGGATCGACGACACGGGCAATCGGAGACTGCAGGTCGCCGGCGACGTTGGTCTCCTTCATCCGGTTGGTGAACATCTCGTAAAGGTTCTTGTTCGACGCCACCTCGCGCTCGAGAATCCCGAGTTCGTATTCCTTGCGGTTCATGCCAAGAATGTCGCCCTTGCTTTGTGCCAGAGCGCGTTCCACCGAAGTCTCCTGGGCACGGGCAAGCTCGTACTCCTTGGTGATGCTGGTAACAATGGTGTCGACCTGCTTGCGGGTGTTCTCGCGCGCGGCACGATACTCGGCATCGGCGCTCTGGCGCTTGGGATGATCTGGCCCATATCGCTTGGCTGCGTCCGCCAGCCTGCTTTCTGCGGCGGACTCGACTCTCTTGAGATCAATGTAGATGGTGCTCTTCTGAATCGCCGGAATCGACTCGATGTCGATATTCGACTTCTGCGCACTTTGCACCTGCAGATAGGCGGCCTCGGCCTCTGCCTTCTTCTGCCGTGCGGCGACCAGACCGCCGGCAAGCTGCTCAAGCTGCTTTGATGCTCCGCTTTGCGCCACGCCCTTGGCATCGATGATCCGCTCGCGCTCGCGGAATTGCTGCAAGTTTCGCTCCGACTCTTCCAGCTTCTTGCGCAATCCGGTCAGCCGCTCGGTCAACCACGCGCCGGCCTTCTGCGTCATGGCCAGACGGGCATCCATGTCAGCTTCGATGAAGCCATCGGCGAACCAGTTTGCGGCATTGGCGGCGAACTCCTTGTCATGACTCTCATAGCTGATCTTGATCAGCTGGCTGTTGCGCACCAGTTCGATAGTCAGCCCTTGCTTGAACCGCGCAATGACAGCGGCTTGAACTTTCGCCGGAGAAAATCTTTCGGCATCATCCTCACCCAGCCATGAAGCCGGCAACAGCTTCCTGAATGACAGCCCGCTGTCCTGCTGCTGGCGCGGGTCCAGTGCCGGATGATCGACGAGTTTCATCTTGTCCACGACGCGGCGAGCAAGTTCCTCCGACTTGAGTATCTCGGCCTGAGTCTGGTAATACTCTCGGTTGCTGCTCATCGAACTGTAGACTTCCTCGATGCTGACCACCTTGCTCTTGTTCGACTCGAGCATCAATGTCGCGGTCGAGCGGTAGGTGGGCTGAATCACAAAAACAATCAGCGTCGTCAGCAGTGAAATCGCTGCCGCGAGACCCAAGGCGCTCCACTTGTGTTTTGAAATGCTCCGGCGCCAGAAGCGCAACTGCTCGGCAAGACGGTCCGCATCGTGCTCGGGCCGGTCAACAGGCACATAGACTGCCTGCACGGGCGCGGGAACAACCGGAAGAACTGGAGCAGCGGGATGATTCATGGTCAGAAAAAGCTCTCTTCAACAGTGATGATGTCGCCCGGGTACACAAGATTGGATTGGTCGACTTTCACCGGCGTTTGGGTCCTGTCATCCTCATGGATCACAAAAATCTTTTCCTTGGAAGCGCGCTCTTTGAAGCCTCCGGCGAGAGAGACCGCCTTGCGAATGGTCAGGCCCGGCTGGTACGGGTAAGCACCGGACTTTTCGACTTGGCCGTTCACAAAGAAGGGGCGATATTCTTCAATCGTGACCGACACCACGGGATTAAGCAGATATTTGCCGCGCAAGCCATCGGCAATCAGCGTTTCCAGTTCCGCAACCCGCTTGCCCAACACCCTTATCTCGCCGATGATCGGAAACGAGATGGTGCCGGCGTCGCTGAGCCTGATTTTTTCGCGTTTCAGATCATCTTCGCCGAGGACGCGAATACTGACCACATCCCCGGAACCCAATCGATAGGTCGACAGCAGACTTTCGACTGTCGCCGCCCCCTGCGCAGAAGATGCGAATGACATCACCCAAAGACCTGCGAAGAGCAGGCATTTGTAAAGTCCGCTCATTGAATATCGTCTCTCAAGGAAATAACGGGCACAAAAAAATTAGAGGGGGAAATTTTCCCCCTCTAATTCTACCAAATGACTTACCGCAGGACTAGCGCGCTGGGGTCAGATGGCGGCGTTGAGGAAGATGCTGTAGATGTTGCGCTTGTATTCCGACGCCGGGTTCGTGGAGGTCTTGTCGGTCCGGTCATAGCCCACGCCCAGTCTCAGAGTGCGCATCCACTGGTAATTCAACTTCAAGCCAAGGGCGTTGGTCTTGTCCGTTTGCGGCGCAGCTACGCCATCATTGTATTGATACTCGTTCTTGGTATTGGTGTAGGTGGCAATACTGGACAAGCGGCTGTTCCATGCATGGTTCCAGGCGACACCATACTTGCTGTCCATTGACGCATTGCCAATGGTGGATTCGCTGGGCATCCGGCCTGTGGTGAAATCGAAGTTGGAGTAGGTCAGCGGGCTCCATTTCACCGTACCTTCCCAACCCGTGCCGGAAAAATCACGCAAGCCGGCGTCGGAAAAATCCTTCTTCACGTGGCCTACCTTGAAAATACCTGTGGTCTTGGCGGCCGCTTCCCAGGTTACGCCGACCAGATACTTGCGCTCGGTACTGTCCAGCGTGGTCCAGTTGGGCACGCCGCCGACGCCGATAAATGAGCCCTGCGTGTAATCGTATTTGGTCTGTGCAGCCTGAAACAGGAGTTGGGTTTTCGGCATAACGCGCCAATAGAAAGTCGCGCCCACCCTGGCATCGTCGTGATCGCGCTTTGCATTATCCGGATTGCCGAAGGTATCCGACTCGAAATTGTCGTAGCGCTTGGAAATTAGACCGGCGTCCACCTCAATACGGCCCTGAGCTCCCTCGGCGCCGTAACCAGCCACGCCACCGAACGACGACTGGTGCCACTTGTCCGGATTGGCGTGCGCGGCCACACCGGGGGTGGCACCTTGATCGTCGTGACCCACCAGATACTCTGCAGTGAGCTTCAAGCCTGAACGCCCGGAAAACACCCACGCCGCATTGCCCGTGAGACCCTGATCCGTATAGTTGGCCGACGAGACGCCGACGTACGAGCCATGTTCAACACGGTAGGTCGCATCGAAGGTATGCGGCCCCGTCTTGGCTTCCAGCTTCACCTTCGGTGCCACGACCCAGATGTTTGCGCTTTTTGTCGGATTGACCAGGCCGGAACCGGAATAGATGTTGTCATTCGACTTGAAGGTCAGATCCGCTTCAGGATAAACGACGACAGCCCCCCACGGAATCCCCGCCGGCTTGCCAAAACCCGCCTCCTTTGTCGCGTCTTGCGCATTCGCGGAGACAGAGAGCACGAAAAGTGGCGCCAGCGTCACCTGCAGCGCCAAATTGCCAAGTCGAATATTTTTCTTCATTGTTTATTGTCCTGCCTGCTGAGAATTGAAAAAATTAGATCAGACTTGGTTAGCTGCAGCTAACCGAACAAACGGTCTGCGTCGTCGGAGTGGCGATAGGAGCCGGAGGAGGAGCGGGCGGCATCACCTCAACCGGGGCGGCAGCCTGCTGTAGCGCCGCACTAACAGCCGCGGCTGCTTGCGGCGCCGCCGCGATCACTGCGGCATTAATCGCCGCGGCTGATTGTGGGGCCGCCATGGTTACCGCTAAAGCAATGGCCACCGCTTGCTGCGGTGCCGCCGTGGTTGCGGCAGAAGCAATGGCCGCCGCTTGCTGCGGCGCCGCCTTTGTCGCGGCAGAGGCAATGCCGGCCGCGGCCGCCGGCGTCGCCCTGACCATCGCGGCAACTGCCGCAGACGCATTAATGCCGGGCACCGTAACCAGAACAGACGCTAGGTTGGCCATATTCAGCCCGGCCGCCGACGCGTTGGCAACAATGGCAGCAACATCACTTCCGGCTGCCTGCTGGACCGCTATCTCGGCACGAATCTGGGCCGGGGTCATGCCAGCCACGAAGGCCGCCTGCGCAGATAATGCGAAGGCTGAAATTACCGACACAACAATGAGTTGTCTGAACTTCATAACGCAACCCCTTAAGTTAGGCGCTACTTTCGCGCAAGGGTACCACCCATAACCCCGCTTCAATCGCGAATCGCGTCCCATCAAACAGCGTCGTGTAGCAGAAAGACCACAGATACCGTAGCGGAACGCAGTTATTGCCAAAACCCCTTCAAGCCTAATGCGGAAGTCTTTATGGAGCTATTCAAAAGACGACCGATCACCTCGGACGCCTTCTCGTGTCCCTGATCGGCCGCTCGCGCGTACCATTCGAGGGCTTTGTCGGTGTCCCGCGGCCCCCCCAAGCCGGCATCCTGCATTCCCGCCAAATTGTACATGGCATCCGGGTCCCCGTGTTCGGCCGCCCGCTGAAAGATGGTTCGCGCCTTGCCCAAGTGTTGTAAAGCTCCTGCACCGTCCCGGTACAGTTCGCCAAGCCCGTTCGCCGCGGCCTTGTGACCTGCTTCATCGGCCTTGCCGAACCATTCAGCGGCTTCTTTCCTGTCAGCCTCGGCGGCAGACTTTGCCAGCATCGCGGCCAACGCAAAC
The DNA here is from genome assembly GCA_023229685.1 of Sulfuritalea sp. Lineage (GTDB taxonomy): Bacteria > Pseudomonadota > Gammaproteobacteria > Burkholderiales > Rhodocyclaceae > Sulfuritalea. The sequence continues at coordinate 25,573 of JALNYT010000011.1, read as the reverse complement.
TGCGCTTCCCGGTGCCCCGCCGCAGCCGCGATTCGATACGAATTTCGGGCCTCATCGAAATGGCCTTGCCCGGCATCTTCGCTAAAGCGCCCCAACAGGTAATTAGCGACGGGATCCCGTGTTTCTGCGGCTCGCAGCAGCCACTCACCGGCTGCTTTCGTGTCGACGGCAACACCCCGCCCCGTCAAGAGATGGGTCGCCACCGCCAGCTGAGCGCCGATATGTCCCTGACGGGCGGCCTTGACGAACCAGCCATAGGCTTGAACATCATCCTGCAGATCTCCCGCAGCTTCCGTCAACATCCAGCCAAGATAGTACTGTCCATCGGGGTCTTTCAATTCGGCGGCACGCCGGAACAGTTGCCGCGCGGCTGCGCGCGCCTCTGGTAATTTTTCCTGCAGCAACAAGCGGCCGAGTGCGGCCATGGCGTCGGCCTCGCCTTGTTCCGCGGCAAAGCGATACCAGCGCTTTGCCTCCTCGACGCTTCGTTCTGTGCCGCGGCCATCTTCATGCAGCCATCCCAATAGCGTTGCCGCTCGCGGTTGTCCCGCTCCAGCGGCAGACTGCAACATGGGCAATGCACGCGCAGGATCGCCCAACTTTGCGTAGGTCAGCCCGACTTGCCACTGCGCTTCAGTATCGCCCTGCCGAGCTTTTCTCACCTGAGCAATGAAGTTCGACCGGTCCTCGGCCTGCTCGTATGTCAGAGCCACCGTCGCCGGCTCCGTGGCAGCGGCGGGCACTGCAGCAATCCCAAGGAGGGCCGACAGCACCTGCAAACAAGCTGCAACAGGGCGCCAGGGCCTGCTCATAGGGGTCTTTCCTCGAGAGACTTCAGACCAACGATGGCCTTCTCGACGCCCTTGCGTTCGGGGGGCTTGCGGATTCCCCTGGGGGACTTCGAAGAATAGTTGGCGATGTTGTGCGCAAACGCCTCGATCCTGTCGGCCGGGAGCAGAACCGCCGGTTTGCCTTTGCCTGAAATGAACAGGGACTTGTGAGATGGATTCAACGCCAGCACTTCCGCGGCCGGCAAGCCCGCCAAGCGCGCCACCGAACTGATATCCAGGGGTGTGCGGACATCGATCTCGGCAAAATAGGGGGTATTCGGGATGTCGGCCAGTTCCACTCCGTGCAACTCAGGGCTTAGCACGATATTCCTGATCGCCATGAGTTTTGGTACGTAATACCTGGTCTCCTCGGGTAGGCTGAGGCTTTCGTAATCGGCAGCAAGCCCTTTGGCTTGATTGCGTTGAACAGCCCTCAAGACAGCCTCCTCGCCCCAGTTGTAGGCGGCGAGCGCAAGCTGCCAGTCCTTGAAGATGCCATGGAGAAATTCGAGATAATCCAGCGCGGCCTCGGTCGAAGCGACGATATCGCGCCGAGCATCGTAATTATCGTTGAGTTTCAGGTGATAGCGTTGGGCGGTACCGGGAATGAATTGCCACAGGCCGGCTGCCTGAGCGGTCGATATCGCTCCAGGCTCGAATCCGCTTTCAACGATCGGTAGCAGCGCCAACTCCATCGGCAGGCCGCGCTTTTCGACCGCTTCGACAATATAAAACAGGTAGCGCCGCGCCTTCTGGCTGATGTTGGCAACGAGGTCTTTGCGCTGTCCATACCAGAGCTCGCGCTCAGCCACCAGTGGCCCCCGGAGCGGCGGCAAGACAAATCCGTTTCGAATCCGATCCCACACGTTGCGGACCAGAGCTGGTTGCTTGCCTGAGAACTCTTCTTCGCTGATTTCGAGCAAATAGGCACGACTGCGATCCACCACCGGGCCAAGATGCACTTCCGGTTTTAGCTTCGGCCCAATTTGCTCCAGCACCATTGGAGGATAGACAAAGCTCTGCCGGCGCAACCCGCTCTCGTCGCCAGCCCAAGCGGTGCCCGTCGAAGCAATGATAGAAGAAACCAGCGCGAGGAATAGTCGGATCATGCAACCACCTGCTGGAATGGAAGCAGAATTATACGCACCCTAGTCCTTCGCGGTATCGCCTTCCAATGCGGTCGCTGGCTTGGGCGAGGAAGTATCACCGGATTCCCGTGCCTCCTGGCGATCGAGCCAGTCAAGCACCTGCCTGGCCTGTGGAACGCCGTTCCCTTCCGCTTGGACAAGGAAGGCGCGAGCTTTTACGGGATCCTTCTTGTCACCGACACCGATAGCCCACAGTCGGCCGGCGTTGAACTGAGCCGAACCGAGACCGTTGGCCGCGGCAAGCTCGTACCAGCGGATGGCTTCGTCCAGATTCCTCGGAACGCCGCGCCCCATCTCGTGGATCTCGCCCAGGTTGTTCTGCGCATTTACGTCACCTTGCTCTGCGGCAAAATTGTAGAGGCGGATGGCCCGGGACACATCCACCGGACCTCCCTGCCCCGTCGTCAGCAGGTACGCCAATAGCGTCTGGGCGCGCGCCCGGCCCAAACTCGCGGATTGAATTAAATAGGTTCTAGCGCAAACGAAGTCCTTTTCTTTTGCGCCGAATTCTCCAAGACACCGACGCCCCATCCATTCCTGTGCGGCCGCGTGACCCCGCTGGGCCGCCCGTTCCATCTGCATCCAAGCCTTATTGGGGGAAGACTCCATCAGACACTGGGCAGCGTGCCAACCGGCAGGCGCCAATTTCTCCGCGGCCGCGAGGAACTCGGTACAAGATTTTTCGGGATCCTTTGCCAGCAGGATGCCACGCCCAAGAAGAAAGCCCACAGCCTGCCTGGCCTTCAAGTCGCCCTTTTGCGCCATTTTTTGCACCGGCCGGCCCGTGTCATGCAGATCTTTCCCGAGTTTCTGCGCGAGATGCCTGGCTTTCTCGGTATCACCCACCGCTTCCGCGTTCAGCAACCAGTCAACGAGCACTATGGCGGCTCGAGCGAGGCGATCTGTGGCCTCTCTATCACCGGGCTTGCCGGTCACGATCCGGCGTGCCGCGGCTATTTCAGTGTCCAGACTGCGCTCGTCCACGGGATCCAGGCGGGAGGAGAACGTGGAGGTTCCGCCACTCCTGGGCTTGGCCGCTTTCGCTTTGGACCTGACCTTGGCTTTGGCCCTCGTTTGGATTTTTGCCTTCGCACTTGCCTGAGCAGTGCTCTTTGTCTGCGTTACGGCATACGCTGGTCCTGGCGCCAGCCAGAACATCAGCAGGGTACACATTGCCGCTGTCCAAGACGACTTCATGCCAAGTCGAAGACGAATCAAGAGGACAAGGGTGGGATCAGACGCTTGGCGGTCGCCTGCATGCCTTTCGGATGCTTGAGAGCAACAACATAAGTACCCCAAAGCACGAGAAAAGCGACGAGCATTGCGACTTCAGGCACGCCATTGCGCTCGGCGACAATGCCGATCACACCATACATGAATGAAAATCCGACCATGATCGCGACCACTTGATTGACTGTGTACCCGGCCTGCAGCAAGACATGGTGCATGTGCTGCTGATCCGCATGAAAAGGACTTTTCCCTTGATGCAAGCGCAGCAGCATGACGCTGCCCATGTCGAGCAGGGGTGCCGCCAGAATCCATACCGCCGTAATCGGGTGGATCAACGAAGTCGGCGAGCCAGCCATTTTGACGCAGTACCAAGCGAGCAGCATGCCGATCACCATGCCCCCGGTATCTCCCATGAAGACCAGCGCCTTGGAGCGCCCCGGCAGCCTGAAGTTGAGCGAGAGAAAGCCGAGAATTGCCCCAGCAAACAGAAATAGTTCGAACACCAGGTCCCCCGAGTTTCCTGCCATCGCAAGATACGCGAGGAGCACCACGGGAACCAGTGAAACGCCTCCGGCAAGTCCATCGAGGCCGTCGATCATGTTGATTGCATTCATGACCCCGACGAAGGAAATCACCGTCACCAGCAGCGACCATTTGCCGAGGTCGATTGCACCCAGTCCCACGAGGTTCCCCAGATGCGTGACCCAGACCGATGTGCCGGAGACAATTACGACAGCGCCCAACGCTTGCGCCACGAACTTGGCACGATGACTCAATTCATGCGCATCGTCTGCCACGCCAATGCCGGTCACCAGCAACAATGCAAAAAACAGGCTCCAACTCTCGAACGGAACATGACCAACTGCAGCCTGCAGCACAAGCAGCGTCAAGAGCATCGCGAGGCCACCCACCAGCGGCGTCGGCTGATCGTGCACCTTGCGGTGCCCCGGATGATCAATCAGGCCCCAGCGTGATGCGAAAAGCATCAATCCCATGGTCAGGCATTGCGACACTATGGGTGCCAGAGCAACCGCAAACCACTTGCCGCCCGCCAAGAACTCCAGCATGCTCCCCCTCTCCAAGCCCAGCCGGCGCCGACAGCGGCGTTCATTCAGATAGTGGCATTGCAACTCAATGCCCAATTTTTTGGCTATTCTATCGCCTGGTTCCTTGGTCTCTTCACAGGAAAGAATGGAACGATAAAAGAGTTTCGATCTTTCGACGGAAACCCTTTCAATTAATTGGTCGGGGTGGAGGGATTCGAACTCTCGACATCTTGCTCCCAAAGCAAGCGCGCTACCGGGCTGCGCCACACCCCGAACCGGCGCATTTTACCGAACCAGACAGGCGATGGTCAATCATAGAACGAGGCACCGCTTCGAAAAAGAGGCTTCACTGGACCCTAACATCGACCGTGCCTGCTCTAGGTGCAGCGGTCGTAACCAATAACCATGACTTGCGGTCGCCCCTCGTTTCGTTTATAAAGCCGGTTCTCCGAAGATACGGATTCTGCGCAATGACTGAAGATCTGCTGCACAAGAAGCAATTCCCGCCCTACACCCCGAAAAAGGGTGAGGGCTACATGAGCGCGAAACAACTCGCTCACTTTCGCGCGATTCTGGCTTCGCTCAAAGACGAGTTGAGCGAGGACATCGAACGCACAGTGCACACCATGCAGGACGAGGCGACCGTGTTCGCCGATCCAAATGATCGCGCCAGTCAGGAGTCCGACATCGCGCTTGAACTGCGCAACCGCGACCGTGAGCGCAAGTTGATCAAGAAGATTGACGAATCGATTGTCCAAATAGAGAGCGGCGAGTACGGATACTGCGAGTCCTGCGGCGTCGAGATCGGCCTGAAGCGTCTTGAGGCACGTCCCACCGCCACACTATGCATCGACTGCAAGACACTGGAGGAACACCGCGAAAAGCAGGTTGGCAAGTAGGCAATCTGCGGACGCATCCACCAACAAAAAAGGACGCCGCGGCGTCCTTTTTTGTTGCCTGCAACTGAGATACCCTATTCGGTCACAGCGGCGGACGCCTCTGCTGCAGGAGCGATGGCCTTCATCGACAATCGCACACGGCCCTTGTCGTCGGTCTCAATGACCTTGACCTTCACTACCTGGCCCTCCTTGAGGTAATCGGCGACGGCATTCACCCGTTCGTTGGCGATCTGCGAAATATGCAGAAGGCCATCCTTGCCCGGCAGCAGGCTGACGATGGCACCGAAATCAAGCAGGCGCAACACCGTGCCTTCATAGATGCGACCGACTTCAACCTCGGCGGTGATGTCCTCGATACGCTTCTTGGCCACCTGCGCAGCATCGGCATTCACCGAAGAAATGGTAATCGAGCCATCGTCTTCGATATCGATCACGCAGCCGGTTTCTTCGGTCAGCGCCCGGATCACGGCACCGCCCTTGCCGATCACGTCGCGAATCTTTTCCGGGTTGATCTTGATATGGATCATACGCGGCGCGAAGGTGGAAACTTCCTCACGATGTCCGGACATCGAAGCCTTCATCTTCTCGAGGATCAGCAAACGTGCCTCCTTGGCCTGGGCCAGGGCGACCTGCATGATTTCCTTGGTAATGCCCTGGATCTTGATATCCATCTGCAGGGCAGTGATGCCCTCTTCGGTGCCGGCCACCTTGAAATCCATGTCACCGAGGTGATCCTCGTCGCCCAGAATGTCGGTCAGCACTGCAAAGCGCGGGCCGTCCTTGATCAGGCCCATGGCGATGCCGGCCACATGCGCCTTGAGCGGCACGCCGGCATCCATCAGGGCCAGCGAACCGCCGCACACGGATGCCATTGAAGAGGATCCGTTGGACTCGGTAATTTCGGACACGACCCGCATCGAGTAACCAAATTCCTCGGGCGACGGCAGCACGGCGAGGAGCGCGCGCTTGGCCAGGCGACCGTGGCCGATTTCGCGGCGCTTCGGCGTACCGACGCGGCCGGTCTCGCCGGTAGCGTAGGGAGGCATGTTGTAGTGGAGCATGAAGCGATCTCGATACTCGCCCTGCAGCGCGTCGATGATCTGCTCGTCACGGCCGGTGCCCAGCGTGGCGACAACCATCGCCTGCGTCTCGCCGCGTGTAAACAGAGCCGAGCCGTGAGTGCGCGGCAAGACTCCGTTGCGGATCACGATCGGGCGCACGGTACGTGTATCGCGACCATCGATGCGCGGTTCGCCGTTGAGAATCTGGCTGCGGACAATCTTCGCCTCGAGGTCAAATACGGTGTTGCCGACGAGGTTGGAATCCGGTGGATTCTCGACACCCTCGGTCAGGACCGCGATGGTCTTCTTGGTGATCTCGCGGGTCTTCAGTGTGCGGGCCTGCTTGCTGGTGATGCGATAAGCCTCGCGCAGTTCGGCTTCGGCCAGTTCGGCGACGCGGGCGATCAGAGGCTCGTTCTTGGCCGGCGGCTGCCAATCCCATTCCGGCTTGCCGGCGACTTCCACCAGTTCGTTGATCGCCTTGATTGCGGCCTGCATCTGCTCGTGACCAAACACCACGGCACCCAGCATGATCTCTTCGGAAAGCTGCAGGGCCTCGGACTCAACCATCAACACGGCACCCTCGGTACCGGCAACCACCAGGTTCAGTTGCGCACTTTCCAATTGGGTCTTGGTCGGGCACAGGACATACTTGCCGTCGATGTAGCCGACACGGGCGGCGCCAATCGGGCCACTGAACGGAATGCCGGAAATCGCCATGGCCGCCGATGCGCCCAGCATCGCCGGAATGTCCGGATCGATTTCGGGGTTGCACGACATCACGGTGCACACTACCTGCACCTCATTGTAGAAAGCGTCGGGAAACAGGGGACGCAGCGGGCGATCGATCAGGCGGCAGGTCAGGATTTCCTTCTCGGACGGGCGGCCCTCGCGCTTGAAGAAGCCTCCAGGGATGCGCCCGGCAGCGTAGGAACGCTCCTGGTAGTCGACAGTCAGGGGGAAGAAATCCTGCCCTGGCTTGGCGTTACGTGCACCCACCACCGTGGCCAGCACGACGGTGTCATCCATCGTGACCATAACTGCTCCGCCAGCCTGGCGAGCGATTTCGGCTGTTTCAAGGGTAACCGTATGGTCACCGTAGGCAAAACTCTTCTTGATCGGATTCAACACAACAATTCCTTTCGGCAATAGATAAAAGCCGGCACAGCCATCATGGCTGTGCCGGCCTGTTCAGCAAGCCTGCGAAGCAGGCTGGAGCAAGGCGCATCGCACGTTGGGCATGACCCATGCCGGCGCTTGGTTGAGAAAATTACTTGCGCAGGCCGAGGCGCTCGATCAGCGAGCGATAGCCGTCGACATTCTTGCGTTTGAGATAATCCAGCATCTTGCGGCGCTGGCTGACCATCATGAGCAGGCCGCGACGTGAATGGTGATCCTTGGTATGCGCCTTGAAATGATCCGTCAAGTCGTTGATGCGCGCGGTAAGAAGCGCCACCTGGACTTCGGGAGAGCCTGTGTCACCCTGCGCACGCTGGTAGTCGGTGACGATCTTGGCTTTGTCGATAGTGGAAATTGCCATTGTGGTTTCCTTGCTGATCCTATGATGTTGGGCTCTTGGAGAACCATGGATTATAACGTTTTGAACAGAGTCTAATCAAGTATTGCGAGCTAATTTCAAGGCTAATTCCTCGCTCAGGCACCGGAGACAAGCCGCAGGGGTTGCAGCCAACCGTCGGCGACCTGCCTACAGACGCCGATGAAGCCGTTTTCTGCGTCATAAACGCGCAACCGGGCACCCTCTTCGGCCGACCAGCGAACCGCCTGACCGTGCCTTAACCGCGCGGCATCGGCGAAGTCCAGCCGAGCTTCGGCCAAGCTCGTCAGCAGGGAATCCGGCGGCAGCAGCAAGGCATCGCGCGCTTCGATTGTCAGAGCTTCGAGCATCGCCAGGGAATGAGCCTGGGCCACATCGAGCACGCCGATGCCGGTGCGGCGCAAGGCGGCAAGATGCGCACCGCAGCCCAGGCGCTCGCCGATGTCGGCAGCCAGAGTTCGCACGTAGGTTCCCTTGCTGCAACGGACTTCGAAAACAAAGCGCCCCGCGGCCAAGTCGTCGCCGCAGTCGAGCAGACGCAACTCATAAATGCTGATGCGGCGCGCTGCCCGTTCCACTTCGATGCCGGCGCGGGCGTATTCGTAAAGAGGCTTGCCGTCACGCTTCAGGGCCGAGTACATCGGTGGCACCTGCTCGATGTCGCCGACGAAGGCTGCCAGCGTGGCCTCCACATCCGAGCGGTCAACGGCCACGGGACGACACTCCAGTACCGCACCTTCGGCATCGGCCGTATCGGTGGTGACACCGAGCTGGACTGTCGCCACATAGCGCTTGTCGGCATTAAGCAATTCGCCCGAGAACTTTGTCGCCTCGCCGAAACACAAGGGCAGAAGGCCGGTCGCCAAGGGATCAAGCGTACCGGTGTGCCCGGCTTTTTCGGCGTTGTAGAGCCGGCGCGCCGCCTGCAGCGCCTGGTTGGACGACAGCCCGAGGGGCTTGTCCAGCAGCAGCACGCCATCGAGCCGGCGACGCGCGGGTTTGCCACCTTCGCGGCGCGGCGCGTTCACTCGTCGTGCAGCTTTTTGTCCGATTCGACCGCCTCTTCGATCAGTTTCGAGAGGCGCGCGCCTTCCTGGACAGAAGGGTCAAAGACAAAATGTAGTTCCGGAATGTGATGAATGCGAATCCGGCGACCCAATTCGCGACGCAGGAAGCTGGCGGAGTGCTTGAGCCCCTCATCGATCATCTCGTTGGCTGCCGGGTCCGCCAACGATGTATAGAAGACCTTGGCATGCGCGTAATCGGCAGTGACTTCGACAGCGGTCAGCGTAACCAGCGTCAGCTTGGGCGCTATGCGCAAATCTTTGAGATGAAAACGCAGCAGATCCGCCAGTTCGCGGCGAATCTGCTCGGAAACGCGGTCAGCGCGCGCATAGCCATGGCCTGAGCCGCGTTTTGTTGCCATTGCCTGTCAATTCAACGTGCGAGCAATTTCCTGGACCTCAAACACTTCAAGTTGATCGCCTTCGTTGATGTCGTTGAAGTTCTTGAGGCTCAAACCGCACTCAAAGCCTTCTTTGACCTCGCGCACGTCGTCCTTGAAACGCTTGAGTGAATCCAGTTCACCGGTGTGCACCACTGTATTGTTGCGCAGCAACCGCACCGAGGCATTGCGCTTGACGATGCCGGACAGCACCATGCAGCCCGCGACGGCGCCGATTCGGGAAATCCGGAAGACCTGTCGAATCTCGACCAGGCCGAGAATGACTTCCTTCTTCTCGGGAGCCAGCATGCCGGACAAGGCTGCCTTGACCTCATCTACAGCCGCATAGATGATGTTGTAGTAGCGGATATCGACGCCAAGGCTTTCGGCGGCCTTGCGCGCTCCGACATCGGCACGGGTGTTGAAGCCGATCACTACAGCCTTCGACGCCGCAGCCAGATTGATGTCGGATTCGCTGATGCCGCCCACTCCCGCATGCACCACCATGACCTTGACTTCGCTGGTTGACAGCTTGTTGAGGGACTGCACCAAGGCTTCCTGCGAGCCTTGCACGTCGGCCTTGATGATCAGCGGCAAAGTCCTGATTTCACCTTCTGCCATCTGCTCGAACATGTTCTCCAGCTTTGCCGCCTGCTGCTTGGCCAGTTTGACGTCGCGGAACTTGCCCTGGCGGAACAGTGCAATTTCGCGCGCCTTGCGCTCGTCAAGGAGGACCATGCCTTCGTCGCCGGCTGCCGGCACGTCGGTGAGGCCCTGGATCTCGACCGGAATCGACGGGCCCGCCGAATCGACCGCCTTGCCGTTCTCATCCAGCATGGCGCGTACGCGACCGAACACGGCGCCCGCCAGCAGCACGTCGCCACGGCGCAATGTTCCTGACAGGACGAGAATAGTCGCCACCGGGCCCTTGCCCCTGTCGAGGCGCGCCTCGATCACCAGACCCTTGGCCGGTGCCTCCACCGGTGCCGCGAGTTCCAGCACCTCAGCCTGCAGCAGCACCTGCTCCAGCAAACTGTCGATGCCCTCTCCGGTCTTGGCCGAAACGCCGACAAAGGGCGCATCGCCACCGTATTCTTCCGGAACCACGCCTTCCGCAACCAGTTCCTGCTTCACCCGTTCCAGATTCGCATCGGGCTTGTCGATCTTGGTGACGGCCACAATCAACGGCACATTGGCCGCCTTGGCATGATGAATGGCTTCCTTGGTCTGAGGCATGACGCCATCGTCGGCGGCTACCACGAGAATCACCAGGTCGGTCGCCTTGGCGCCGCGCGCACGCATCGCCGTAAAGGCCTCGTGACCCGGAGTATCGAGGAAGGTGATCATGCCGCGCGGCGTTTCCACGTGATAGGCGCCGATGTGCTGGGTGATGCCACCCGCCTCGCCGTGCGCGACACGGCTCTTGCGGATGTAGTCGAGCAGCGAGGTCTTGCCGTGGTCGACGTGGCCCATCACCGTGACCACAGGGGCCCGCGGCAACTGCACCACATCCTTGTGTTCGCCTTCATCGGCGAGGAAGGCATCCGGGTCGTCGAGCTTCGCGGCGAAAGCCAGATGGCCCATTTCCTCCACCACGATCATGGCGGTTTCCTGATCGAGCACCTGATTGATCGTCACCATCGATCCCATTTTCATCAGGGTCTTGATGACTTCGGTGGCCTTGACGGTCATCTTGTGCGCAAGATCGGCAACGGAGATGGTTTCCGGAACATGTACTTCGCGAACGATAGCCTCGACCGGTTGCTGTGCCGGCGCGTCCTCGGCGTGACCATGGCGCCCATGGCGACCGCCTCCCTTGGAACCGCGCCAACCGGACGTGCCCGCATCACCGCGCGTCTTGATCGCACGCCGCTTGGCAGCGTCATCTTTCCATGCATCCTTCTTCGCCGCCTTGGCTTTGCCGTCTTCCGGCTTCGCCGCTGGCTTGTGGATAGTACCGGACACACCGGCCGCCGCCGCCGCTTCCTTGGCCTTCTTGGCCTCCGCAGCGACCAATAGTGCCTGTGCCTCGGCGACGCGCGCGTCGGCTTCAGCGCGAAGCCTGACCTCGCGATCGCCCTTCTCCTTGAATTCGGCCGCCTGAATCGCGGAAAGTTTGCCCTGACGCTTCGATTCAGCCTCGCGCAACGCGCGTTGCGCCGAGTCAATCACCGACTTCGGCGCGGACCTGACCGCCGGGGCCTCAGCCACGGGTGCTACCACCGGGATTGCTAGAACCGGTTCCGGAACCGGTTCGGGAATCGGTGCCGCGACCTCGGCTACCACTTCGGGCGCTGGAGCGGGTTCTGGCGCGATGACAACAACAACCGGCTCAACCGCAGCAACTTCGGCTGGGGCTTCAGCGGCCGCTTCAACGGCAGCTTCGGCGGCCAACTCGCTGGCATCGCGTTTGACGAATACACGCTTCTTGCGGACTTCAACCTGAATCGTACGCGCCTTGCCGGTGGAATCCGAGGCTCTGATCTCGCTGGTCTGCTTGCGCGTCAGGGTGATCTTGGCCTTGGGCGCCGTGTCGCCGTGCGCCTTGCGCAGATAGTCAAGCAACCGCGACTTGTCCTGCTCGGACAAGGTGTCGTTGGATGCCTGCTTGCTGACGCCGGCTTTGGCCAGCTGCTCAAGCAGCGACGGCGCCGGCATTTTCAGCTCGGTCGCAAATTGGGAAACAGTCATCAAAGCCATGCCGTACCTCTCATTCTTCTTCGGCGAACCAATGGGCACGCGCAACAGTGATCAGCGCCGTCGCCCTCGCAGCATCGATGCCGGTCATTTCAATCAACTCGTCGGTCGCCAGATCCGCCAGCGCATCACGGTCGGTGATTCCATTCTTGGCCAACTTCGCAGCCAACGGCTTGTCCATGCCCTCGAGCGACAGCAAGTCATCGGCCACCTTTTCCATCTGTTCTTCATCAACGATGGCTTCAGTTAGCAGCACGTTGCGCGCACGTTCGCGCAGCTCGGTCACCGTTGCCTCGTCGAAGGCGTCGATTTCGAGCATTTCCGCGAGAGGAACGTAGGCGATTTCTTCCAGCGTCGAGAATCCCTCCGCGATCAGGATGTTGGCAACTTCCTCATCGACGTCGAGCTTCGCGATGAACAGGGCGCGGATCGAGCTGTGCTCGGTTTCAGACTTCGACTGGGACTCTTCGATGGTCATCAGATTGATCGTCCAGCCGGTCAATTCGGAGGCCAGACGCACGTTCTGCCCGCCGCGACCAATGGCGATGGCAAGGTTGTCTTCATCGACCACGACATCCATTGCGTGCTTTTCTTCATCGACGACGATGCTCTGCACCTCGGCCGGCGCCAGCGCACCGATGACGAACTGGGCCGGATCGGCCGACCAGAGGATGATGTCCACGCGTTCGCCGGAAAGTTCATTGGTCACCGCCGTGACGCGCGAACCGCGCATGCCGACGCAGGTGCCGATCGGATCGACACGCGGATCATTCGACTTGACGGCAATCTTGGCGCGCATGCCGGCATCGCGGGCGGCGGCCTTGATTTCGAGCAGGCCGTCTTCGATCTCCGGCACTTCCAGTTCGAACAGCTTCATGATGAACTCGGGCGCCGTACGCGACAGAATGAGTTGCGGGCCTCTGGCCTGGCGATCGATCTTCATCAGCCAGGCGCGCACACGGTCGCCGGGGCGCAGATTTTCCTTGGGAATCATCTGGTCGCGCGGCAAAAGGGCTTCGATGCGCCCGGCCTCGATGATGGCGCTGCCGCGCTCCATGCGCTTCACGGTGCCACTGACCAGAAACTCCTTGCGATCGAGGAAGTCGTTCAGCAGTTGCTCGCGTTCGGCATCGCGAATCTTCTGCAGGATCACCTGCTTTGCCGCCTGCGCACCGATACGTCCGAAATCGATGGGCTCAAGGCCTTCCTCAATGTAGTCTTCGAGCACGATGTCGGGAATCTGCTGTTGCGCAGCGGTCAGCCCGATCTGCTGCTCCGGGTTCTCGACCATGTCATCGGCAACCACCAGCCAGCGGCGGAAAGACTCGAATTCCCCAGTCTCGCGATCGATGTCCACACGCACATCGGCTTCGTCGTTGGTGCGCTTTTTTGTCGCAGACGCCAACGCCAGTTCAAGGGCGCCAAAGACGATGTCCCGCGGAACATTTTTCTCGCGGGCCAGGGCATCGACCAACAGCAGCAATTCACGGCTCATGTGAGTCCTCCAGCATTAATCAGAACTTCGGCACCAGGCGCGCCCGATCGATATTCTCGAGCGCGAACTGTTGCAGTGTTTCATTCACTCGCAGGCACACCATTTCAACTCCACCATCTTCCCGCAACCCCTCCAGCACGCCACTGAAATTGCGCTGGTTGCCCAGCGGAACGCGCAGCTTGAGCTGCACTTCCTGCCCGGCGAAGCGCCGGTAGTCAGCGGGCTTGACAAGCGGGCGATCGAGTCCGGGAGAAGAGACTTCAAGGCGGTCATAGTCGACGTTCTCGACCATGAACACGTGGCTAAGCTGGCTGCTCACAGCGGCACAATCTTCGACGCTGATGCCACTCTTTTCGGTTTGCGCACTTTCCGGCCTGTCGATAAAGACGCGCAGCAGCCGGGCACGCGGACTGGTCTCGAATTCCACCAGTTCGTATCCCAAGCCAACAACAGTCGTCTCTATCAAATCAAGCAGTTGCATGCAAACTCACAAACACATCGCACAAATAGAAAATGGGCCAAAAAGCCCATTCATTCCTTCTCTCTCCCGAGAACGGTGCCAACCAAAACCAGTAGATTATAGCAGAGGCATCATTTCTCTGCCAAATCAATTCGATTGCCGTCGGCGTCGTCGTCAAATTCATCGTCGTCGCCATCCGCATAAAAACCCGATCCTGCCGGCACGCTGGGCTTTTGCTCCGGCGGCAGCAGCTTCAACAGTTCCTGCACCTCTCCGGGCTCCAGATCGCGACACTGGCCGCGCTTGAGGCGCGGCGACAGGTGTACCGGCCCGTAGCGCACGCGCATCAAGCGGCTGACCATCAGGCCAACGGCCTCGAACATGCGCCGCACTTCGCGATTGCGTCCTTCTGCCAGAACCACGCGATACCAGCGGTTGGCACCTTCGCCACCGGCTTCTGCGATAAGACTGAAGCTGGCCAGGCCGTCTTCAAGCTGGATGCCATTGCGCAAACGCTCCAGCATTTCCGGCGTTGCCTCGCCGAGAACGCGCACGGCGTATTCGCGCTCGATCTCATAGCGCGGATGCATCATGCGATTGGCCAGGCCGCCGTCGTTGGTGAATAGCAGCAGGCCGCAGGAGTTGAAATCCAGCCGGCCGATGGATATCCAGCGTCCGCTCTTGAGCCGTGGCAGCTTGGCAAACACGCTGGGGCGTCCGTCCGGATCGTCCTTGGAAACAATCTCGCCCTCAGGCTTGTGATAGACCAGCACGCGCGGCAGGCGCAGGGAGAACTTGAGCTGCACCAGCTTGCCATTGACGCGAATCTTGTCCTCCGGACCGACGCGCTGGCCGACATGCGCCGGCAGGCCATTAACGCTCACACGCCCGGCGACGATCCATTCCTCGAGCTCGCGCCGCGAACCGTAGCCGGCATCGGCCAGCGCCTTGTGCAGCTTGGGCGGATCAATGAAGACCGGTTCCTTGTGTCGCCGCGACTGAGGCGGGGAAGCGGGACCGCTGCCGCGCTGAGCGTCACTTTGCGACCGCGCAGGACCTTGCGGCGACCGGAAAGGACTAGCCTTGCGCGTCGGACTGCGTGGCGGGCCGTTCCGGCTCCTGCTCGGTGAGGTCGAGGTGCCCGTCGGCGGAGTCGACTGCCCGCTGCCCTGATCCTGCTTGCTCGGGGCCCGATTCTTCGTCCCTCGCCTGGGCCGGGAAGGCTTCTGAGATTTCGGATTGTCCAAGGTCCATCACCCTTTCAATTTCAGTCAATGGCGGCAGTTCGGTGAGACTGCGCAAGCCGAGGTCGTCGAGAAACCTTCGCGTCGTTGCATACAGCGCCGGCCGCCCCGGTGCATCGCGATGCCCCACGGCATCTATCCAGCCACGCCCTTCAAGCGTCTTCAGGATGTTCGGTGACACCGCCACGCCCCGAATGTCTTCGATGTCGCCGCGCGTCACGGGCTGGCGATAGGCGATGATTGCCAGCGTTTCCATGACCGCACGCGAATACTTCGGCGGTTTGTCGTTCTTCAGCCGGTCTATGTAGAACTGGTACTCGGGGCGGGTCTGGAAGCGCCAGCCGGATGCCAGTTGCACCAATTCGGCACCCCGATCGGACCAGTCGCGGCGCAGATCATCCAACAGTGTACGCCACGTATCATCGTCAAACTCCTGATCGAAGAGCTTTTTCAGCTCGGACAGGGGCAGCGGCTCGGCCGCCACCAGCAGCGCGGTTTCCAGCACGCGCTTGTAGTCGTCGGGTTTATACAGCGGCAACATCGGGCAGCTTCACGTAAATGGGCGCCATGGCCTCGTTCTGGGTAATTTCGATCAACGATTCGCGCGCCAGCTCCAGCATAGCAAGAAAACTCACCACCAGCCCCTGGGCGCCCAGCGTCAGGTCGAACAACTGGTCAAACACCACATAACCCCCTCCCTGCAGTCGGCGCAGGATGATGCTCATGTGTTCGCGTACGGACAGCTCCTCGCGATGAATCTTGTGGTGCTGATGCACTCTGGCCTGCTTCATGAGCGAAAGCCACGCCACTTGCAGGTCATGCAAGCTTACCTCGGGCTGGCGTTCGATGACCTTGTCGGCGATCCACACAGTGATCCATTCGTAGTCACGCCCCGCCTGCGGCATTTCATCCAGCTTTGCCGCCGACGCCTTCATGCGTTCGTATTCGATCAGGCGGCGAACCAGCTCGGCACGCGGATCTTCCGGCTCGCCATTGTCCGCCTTGGGCGGACGCGGCAACAGCATGCGCGACTTGATCTCGATCAGCATGGCGGCCATCAGCAGGTATTCGGCAGCGAGCTCAAGATTGCCCTTGCGCATCGCCTCGACATACACCAGATACTGCGCCGTCAGCGGCGCCATCGGGATATCGAGAACATTGATATTGGCCCGGCGTATCAGGTACAGCAACAGGTCGAGCGGACCTTCGAAGGAGTCGAGAATGATCTCCAGCGCATCCGGCGGGATGTAGAGGTCGCGCGGCATCTCGGCCATGAATTCGCCATAGACCCGGGGCCGATGCACGGCGGCAGCCGCGCCTGCCACGAGAGTCGGCGCTGGCGGCACGGTGAACTGAGCGGCCAAGGGCGCGCCGGCCGGATCCGGAATGGCGTTTTCGATCACGAGTAGTCGATTCCTATTGCTTCGCGTACGTCGCGCATGGTCTCCTGCGCCAGCTTGCGCGCCTTTTCGCAGCCGTCGGCAATGATGTTCTTGACCAGTTGCGGATCTTCTTCGTACATCTTTGCCCGTTCGTGCATCGGTTCCTGTTCCTTCAACACGCCCTCGATCACCGGCTGCTTGCATTCGATGCAGCCGATACCGGCCGAGCGGCAGCCGGTTTGCACCCAGCTCTTGACCTCGTCGCTGGAATAGATCAGGTGGAACTGCCACACCGGGCACTTGTCGGGATCGCCCGGATCGGTGCGCCGAACACGCGCCGGATCGGTCTGCATGGTGCGGATCTTCCGGGTAACTTCGCCGGCATCTTCGCGCAAGCTGATCGCGTTGCCATAGGACTTGGACATTTTCTGGCCATCCAGTCCCGGCATGCGCGAGGAATGGGTGAGCAGGGCGTCGGGTTCCACCAGAATCATCTTGCGCGTGCCTTCGAGCCAGCCGAACAGGCGCTCGCGGTCGCCCAGGGAGAGGCTCTGCGCCTCGTTCAGCAACTCGTGCGCCTGTTCCAGCGCGTCGTCTTCGCCTTTTTCCTGGTAGCGGGTGCGCAACTCGTCGTAGAGTTTGGCGCGCTTGCTGCCAAGCTTCTTGACCGCCTCGCGCGCCTTCTCCTCGAAGCCCGCCTCGCGGCCGTACAGGTGATTGAAGCGGCGCGCAATCTCGCGCGTGAATTCAACGTGGGGCACCTGATCATCGCCCACGGGAACCCTGTTGGCGCGATAGATCAGGATATCCGCGGCCTGCAACAGCGGGTAGCCGAGAAAGCCATAAGTCGTCAGATCCTTGTGCGACAGCTTCTCCTGCTGATCCTTGTAGGTCGGCACGCGCTCCAGCCAACCCAGCGGTGTCATCATCGACAGCAGCAGATGCAATTCGGCGTGCTCCGGCACTCTGGACTGGATGAAGATGGTTGCCTGCGATGGATCGACTCCCGCCGCCAACCAGTCGACGATCATGTCGCGGGTGTTGTCGGTGATCGTGCCCGGCTCGTCATAAGCCGTGGTCAGCGCATGCCAGTCGGCGACGAAGAACAGACATGGGTACTCGTGCTGGAGTTTGATCCAGTTGGCAAGCACGCCGTGATAGTGGCCGAGGTGGAGTCGCCCGGTCGGGCGCATGCCGGAGAGAACTTTTTCTGCGTACATTGTTTAATAGTTGAACTGAAAAACGACAGCGAAGAGGGCGCGAAGCAACCCGATAGGCAAGGCGAGAACTTTGCCCAGAATACCCAAGAAGAGCAAGAGCAGCAGAATCGGAAAACCCCAGCGTTCCAACTGCGAAAACTTCCAGGCCGCGCGATGCGGCAACAGACTGACCACAATGCGTCCACCGTCCAGCGGCGGCAAGGGCAACAAGTTCAGCACCATCAAGACGATATTGATATCGATGCCGACATCGGCCATTTTCATTAACGGCAGCGTATAGGCGGTTTCGGGCATTGCCATTGCCAACTTCAGGACAAAAGCCCACGCGAGCGCCATAACCAGGTTGGCCCCCGGCCCGGCCGCTGCCACCCAGAGCATGTCCTGCTTGGGGCGGCGCAAGTTGCCGAAATTCACCGGCACCGGCTTGGCCCAGCCGAACAGCAAACCACCAGAAGACAGCAGCAGTATCAGCGCCGGGACGAGGATGGTTCCCACCAGATCGACATGCCGCAGCGGATTCAGACTGATACGCCCCATCTGCCATGCCGTCGGATCGCCGAAATGCCGCGCCGCATAGCCGTGCGCCGCCTCATGCAGGGTGATGGCAAAGATTACCGGCAAGGCGGAAATCGCCAGCGTCTGGATAACATTCATGGGCAGAGAGATTCTATCAGACCGCGTTATTCCAGCCCGAAAGGCGCCAGCGGCCCCTGCCCGGCCCGCACCAGTTCGGGCTGCAGACCGGTCAGATTGATTATCGTCGTCATCTCCATGCCGCAATGTCCGGCATCGATCACCAGATCGAGCTGTTTTTCCAGATGCTCGCGTATTTCATCGGCATCGGCCAGCGGCGTCCCGGAGCCAGGCAGGATCAGCGTCGAGGTCAGCAGCGGTTCATCCAGTTCCTCCAGCAGCGCGAGCGCCAGCGGATGATTGGGTACGCGCAGACCGATGGTCTTGCGCTTGGGATGCAGCAGGCGCCGCGGCAATTCCCGGGTGCCTTCCAGAATGAAGGTATAGCTGCCGGGCGTGGTGGCCTTCAGCAGGCGGTACTGCGTGTTATCCACTCTTGCATAGGTGGCGATCTCGGAAAGGTCGCGACACATCAGCGTGAACAGATGGCGCTCATCGACACCGCGTATCCTGCGGATTCGATCCAGCAAAGGCGCGTAGCCCGCCACGCCGGCCAGTGAATAAGCGGCGTCAGTGGGCAGCGCGATGAGGCCGCCGCTCCGCGCGATCTCCGCCGCCTGCTTGATCAGGCGCGGCTGCGGATGTTCAGGATGAATATGAAATAGCTGTGCCATGCGTAGTCTGTAATCGCGGAAATCGAGGGCCGACTCAGGCCAGTTGGGACCAGACCGGGGTCAGATCCTCGGGCAAGTCCGGCAATTTGCCCAAGTCCGTCCAACTCTCTCCCGGCCCGTGAAAATCCGAGCCGCGCGAGGCGAGAAAGCCGAACTGGCGCGCGATGTGCGAGAACTCGCGTACCTCTTCATCCTTGTTGGACCCCGACAGCACTTCGATGCCGCGCCCGCCGAGATCCTTGAACGCCGCGAACAACTCGTTCCGCTCCGCCTTCGACAGCCGGTAGCGGCCCGGATGGGCGACCACCGCGATGCCGCCGGCGCCGATGATCCAGCGCAGCGCGTCTTGCAGCGTCGCCCAGGCATGTTCGACATAGCCCGGCTTGCCTTTGGCCAGCCAGTAATCGAACACCGATTTGACGTCCTTGGCATGCCCCTGCTCGACAATGTAGCGGGCGAAATGCGAGCGACTGACCAGCGCCGGATTGCCGGCGTGGCGCAGCGCACCTTCGTAGGCGCCGTGGATGCCGACCTTGTCCAGTTCCGCGGCCATGCGCCCGGCACGCTCGTCGCGGCCGCTCCTGACCCGCTGCAATCCCTCGCTCAACGCGGCATTGGCGGGATCGATGCCGAGTCCCACGATATGCACGGTCTGGTCGTCGCCCCAGGAAATCGACACCTCGACGCCATCGACAAAGCGCAGACCGATCTCCGCGGCCGTGGCGCGGGCTTCGGCCAGCCCGTCGAGTTCATCGTGATCGGTCAGCGCCAGCAGTTCGACGCCATTGCCCTGGGCGCGGCGCACCACCTCGGCGGGGGCCAGCAGGCCGTCGGAAACGGTTGAGTGACAGTGCAGGTCGGCGTTCAGCGGCTTCATATGACGAAGAATTCCTCTATCAGGCGCGCCACTTCTTGCGGCCGGTCATGATGCAGATTGTGTCCGCACTCCTGCAGCATCACCTCCCGCACCTCGCGGAAACAGGCGATCCTCTCGCGGTAGTCGGCAGACTCGACGGCGAACAGCTGCTTGAATATGAAGGAGTCGGCTCCCGTCACCCAGAGCACCGGCGCCGTCACCTGGCGCCACATCGCCATCGCCTCTTCGACACGATAGATGATCGGATTTACCCAGCGATGGAAAGGATCGGCTGCCAGATGGATGCCCCCCGCCCCATCGTCTTCGCCCATGTGCAGGGCGAGAAACTGCGCCTTCTGGGCGGACAGGCGCGGATTTTCCTTCTGCAGCCGCGCGGCAAATGCCGGGCGATCGGGGTAGGAACGAAAGCTCGGCGTATCGCGCAACTGATCGAGCCAGTTGGCATAGCGCCCCGGCGCCTCGTCCGGCGTGAAGCGGCGCATGCCGAGCCCTTCGAGATTCACCAGCCCGGCCACGCGCTCGGGGCGAATGCCCGAATAAATGCAGGCCGCATTGCCGCCCAGGCTGTGACCGACCAGCCGTACCGGCTCGTGCGGCGAATAGTGCAGGAGCAAGGCGTCAAGATCGGCAATGTAGTCGGGGAACCAGTACACATCGCGGTTCCACTCGGACAAGCCGAACCCGCGCCAGTCGGGGGCCACCACGCGCCAATCCTTGGCTAGGGCATCGACCACGAACTGCCAGGAGGCCGATACATCGCACCAGCCGTGCAGCAGCACCAACAAAGGCGCCGCATCGCTGCCCCACAGGCGCACATGCAGGCGCCGGTCGCGCACTTGAATAAATTCGGAATGACAAGCTTTCATGCCGGCATTTTATCAGCGGGGCCGGGCGCGCACCGCGCGAAACGGGCGTCAGTCGGGAATAATTGCCGTCGCCTCGATCTCGACCCGGGCGGCATCTTCCATCAGTCCCGCTACCTGCACCGCCGTCATGGCCGGAAAATTGCGGCCGATGACCTCGCGATAGGCACGACCCAGCTGAGGGTAGGCGGCAAGGTACTCGCGCTTGTCGATCACGTACCATGTCATGCGAATGATGTGCTCGGGTTTGCCGCCGGCCTCGGCCAGCACGGCGACGATGTTCTGCAAGGCCTGCCTGGCCTGCTCGGCAAAGTCGCTGGTATGGAAGCGGCACTGGCCGTCCCATCCGATCTGGCCACCGATGACCACGGTACGGCCACGCGCCGCAATACCGTTCGAATAACCCTTGGGCGCCACCCATCCGGCAGGCTGCAGGATCTGGATGTCCGGCCGGGGTGCGACTTCTAGCTGGCTAGTCTTCATTTTCCAAACCTCATGTCAGGCGTTCAGCGCGAGCTGGGCCGCGCGCTCGAGATTGCGTTCGAGCTGCAGCTTGCCTCCCACGTACTGCTGCGGCCACGGCATCTCCTTGTAGCCCTGCTCGGCGGCGGCATGCAGCGTCCAGGCCGGGTCGGCCAGATGCGGGCGCGCCAGCGCACACAGATCGGCGCGGCCGGAGGCGATGATGGTATTGACGTGGTCGGCCTCGAAGATGTTGCCGACGGCGATGGTCGGCACATCCAGCTCGTTGCGGATCTGGTCGGAGAACGGGACCTGGAACATG
Organism: Sulfuritalea sp.; assembly: GCA_023229685.1. Lineage (GTDB taxonomy): Bacteria > Pseudomonadota > Gammaproteobacteria > Burkholderiales > Rhodocyclaceae > Sulfuritalea. Next base: position 4,031 of record JALNYT010000011.1, on the reverse strand, counting down.
CGGCCATACACAGGCGCTTCCTCCTTGCTGACCTGACCCGAGGAGACGTGGATGATGTCGGCGCCCGCCGCCTTGAACAGCCTCGAGACAGCCACCGAGTCATCCGGGGCGATGCCGCCGGGAACCCAGTCGTGGGCTGAAATGCGCACCGACATCGGCTTCTCGGCCGGCCAGACCTCGCGCATGGCGCGGAACACCTCCAGCGGGTAGCGGCAGCGGTTCTCCAGGCTGCCGCCGTATTCGTCGCCGCGTTGATTGGTCAGCGGCGAGATGAAGGACGACATCAGATAACCGTGGGCGGCGTGGAATTCGACCATGTCAAAGTCGGCGCTGGCGGCACGGCGCGTCGCGGCGACAAAGTCGGCCTTGACCCGATCCATGTCGGCGCGATCCATCACCTTCGGCACCTGCGAGGTGCCCTGGATGTAGGGCAGCGGCGACGGCGCCAGCAGGGGCCAACCGCCCGACTGCAGCGGCTGGTCGATCGCGTCCCAGGCCAGACGGGTGGAACCCTTGCGCCCGGCGTGGCCGATCTGCAGCGAAACCTTGGCATTGCCGTTGGCGTGGATGTAGTCGACGATGCGCTTCCATGCGTCCTGCTGGGCGTCATTCCAGATGCCGGTACAGCCCGGCGTGATGCGCGCATCGGCCGACACGCAGGTCATCTCGGTGACGATCAGCGCCGCGCCGCCCATGCCGCGGCTGCCGTAATGAACCAGGTGAAAATCTCCGGGGACCCCGTTCGCCGCCGAGTACATGCACATCGGCGAGACCACGACGCGGTTGGTCAGCGTCATGCCGCGCAGCTTGAACGGTGTGAACATCGGCGGTACCGGCGTCGCACCGGGCGGGGTCGGCACGCCGCACTTTTCGGCAAACCAGCGGTCGAGACCTTCCGTGTAGACCGGATCGCGCAGCTTCTGGTTGGCGTGGCCGACGCGCTGGCTGCCGGTGAGCACGGCGAAAGCGAACTGCTCCGGCTCCATGCCGACATAGCGCTCGACATCCTCGAACCAGGTCATGCGGTTGCGCGCCGCGCTCTGCAGCTTGAGCGCCTCGATCTCGCGCTCGGACTGGTAGCGGGCCAGACGCGTCGGCACGTCGCCTTGCGTGCTGTTGAGCACCTTGACCAGCGCCGCCGCATCTTCCATCGCCAGCTTGGTCCCGGAGCCGATGGTGAAATGCGCCGTGTGCGCCGCATCGCCGAGCAACACGATGTTGTCCTTGAACCAGCGCTCGCACAGCACGCGGTTGAACTTCAGCCACACCGCCGAGCCGCGCAAGTGGCGCGCGTTGGAGATCAGGCGGCTGCCGTCCAGCAAGTCGGCGAACAGCTTTTCGCAAAAGGCAATCGACTGATCCGGATCCATCTTGTCGATGCCGGCCTTGAGCCAGTTCTCCTCCGGGGTTTCGATGATGAAGGTCGCCCATTCCTCGTTGAACTGGTAGGCGTGAAGATTGAACCAGCCCCACGGTGTTTCCTTGAAGGCAAAGGTGAAGGCGTTGAGCTTCTTCTTGGCGCCGAGCCAGATGAAACGGCACTTGCGCACGTCGATGCGCGGATTGAAATGGCTTTCGTACCTGGTGCGCGTGGTCGAATTGACGCCGTCGGACCCGATCACCAGGTCGTATTCCCGGGAGTAGTCGTCCGGGTCCTTGAATTCGGTCTCGAACTTGAGGTTTACACCCAGTTCTTTGGCGCGGGCCTGGAAAATCTGCAGCAGCTTCAGGCGCCCGATGCCGCAGAAGCCATGGCCCCCGGACACGATCCGCCGGTCCTTGAAGAAGACGTCGACATCGTCCCAGTGATGGAAATTGCGCTCGATTTCCGCAACCACCTCGGGATCATCCTGGCGGAAGCCGTCCATGGTCTTGTCGGAAAACACGATACCCCAGCCGAAGGTGCTGTCGGCCTGGTTGCGTTCGATCACGGTAATGTCGCAGGCCGGATTGGCCTTCTTCATCAGGATCGAAAAGTACAAGCCGGCGGGACCTCCGCCCAGACAAACGATGCGCATTGGCGTTTCCTCTGGTGTTCGCAATTAGAGTTCGATTGAATATTTTATATCTAAACTAATATTCAATGTCAAGTAGCGCGATTCCGCCCCCGTACTGATCGGGTCGCCCGGCGTACGGAATGGCCTGGCATTGCCCCGGCGATCTCCTCTCTGGCGGCAGGCCCATTATCATCGAATAGAATATCGCCGCAGTGAACCGCATCATCCACTTTTCGCCCACCCATGCCGCCAAAAAACCGGCCCGACCTCCGACCTGAAATGCAAACTCTCTTCGTCACCGGCGGCGCCGGCTTCATCGGCTCGGCACTGATACGCCTGCTGATTGCGGAAAGCGACTGGCGCATCGTCAATATCGACAAGCTGACCTACGCCGGCAATCTCGAATCGCTGGCCGAACTGACCGACCACCCGCGCTACGTCTTCAGCCGCAGCGACATTTGCGACCGCGCCGCGCTGGACGACCTGTTCGCCGAACATCAGCCGGCCGGCGTGATTCACCTCGCCGCCGAGTCGCATGTCGATCGCTCGATCCACGGCCCCGGCGACTTCATCGCGACCAACATCAGCGGCACCTACACCCTGCTCGAAGCCGCCCGTGCCCACTGGTCCGCGCTCGACGCCGACGCAAAAGCCGGGTTCCGCTTCCATCACGTCTCCACCGACGAGGTCTTCGGCTCGCTCGGCGACCGCGGCCTGTTCGTCGAGACCAGCCCCTACCAGCCGAATTCGCCCTACTCGGCATCCAAGGCCGCCTCCGACCACCTGGTTCGCGCCTGGCATCACACCTACGGCCTGCCGACCCTGATCACCAACTGCTCGAACAACTACGGCCCCTGCCAGTTCCCCGAGAAACTGGTCCCGCTGATGATCCACAACGCCGTCTCGGACAAGCCCCTGCCCATCTATGGCAAGGGCGACAACGTGCGCGACTGGCTTTACGTCGATGACCACGCCCGCGCCCTGCGCCTGGTCTTCGAACGCGGCGTTCCCGGCGAGACCTACAACATCGGCGGCCACAACGAGAAGACCAATCTCGAGGTCGTCGATACGCTGTGCGCCCTGCTCGACGAGCTGAAGCCGCGCCAGGATGGCCGCAGCTACCGCGAGCAGAAAATCACCGTGGCCGACCGTCCCGGCCACGACCAGCGCTACGCCATCGACGCGACGAAAATCGAACGCGAGCTGGGCTGGACGCCGCAGGAAAGCTTCGAGTCCGGAATGAGAAGGACCGTGCAGTGGTACCTGGATAACCCGGCCTGGGTGGCCCATGTCGTCTCCGGCGAATACCGGCAATGGATGGATCGCAACTACGGAGATCGCACATGAGTCCGGTGACCCAAATGAAGAGCACCAAGAGTACCAGGGGCATCATTCTCGCCGGCGGCTCCGGCACCCGCCTGCACCCGGTCACGCTGGCCGTGTCCAAGCAGCTGCTGCCAATCTACGACAAGCCGATGATCTATTACCCGCTGACCACGCTGATGCTGGCCGGCATCCGTGAAATCCTGCTGATCTCGACGCCGCTCGACACGCCGCGCTTCGAACAGCTGCTGGGCGACGGCTCGCAGTGGGGCATCGAGATCAAGTACGCCGTGCAACCCAGCCCCGACGGCCTGGCGCAGGCCTTCATCATCGGCCGCGACTTCGTCGGCGACCACCCCTCGGCCCTGGTGCTGGGCGACAACCTGTTCTACGGCCATGATTTCGCCACCCAGTTGCAGCATGCCGCCGGGGGTGGGTCAACAGTCGGCGTTGGCGCCACGGTGTTTGCCTATGCCGTCAGCGACCCGGAGCGCTACGGCGTGGTCGAATTCGACGCCAGCGGTCGCGCCATCAGCATCGAGGAAAAGCCCAAGGCGCCGAAATCGCGCTATGCCGTCACCGGGCTGTATTTCTACGATAACCAGGTCTGCGACATCGCGGCCAGGCTCAAGCCCTCGCCGCGCGGCGAACTGGAGATTACCGACCTCAACCGGATCTATCTCGAAAAGGGCCAGCTCAAGGTCGAGATCA
>JALNYT010000010.1 GCA_023229685.1 Sulfuritalea sp. | reverse complement strand
AGTCCGACCGCATTCGAGTTTGCAGTACGCAACCCCGGCGGAATTCCGCCGGGGTTGCGAAGTCAGTTCAACAACCGGGGCCACGAATCTCTAGATCGAATTGGTCCGATAAAACCAGTCAGGTCACTGCCCGCGGCTTTTTCGCGCGATCAGGGCAAGTTATCTCCAAGCACTCGCACCGATCAGGGATCCGGTTGGCGACAAATCGTCAGCGCAACGCTGGTGCGACAGTCAATACTGACTGCACAGCATCATTCAGATCCACATCGCGCGCATTCGTGCCGCCAGATCCACTGCCTTCCTGCTTGACTCCGAACTTCCTTGCACAGGGTCTTCTGGCAGCGGCCATGAGACTTGATCGAAGTGCGTCAGCAGAGCGTTAGGTATGAAGCGGGTTCGGCTGGCATACACATGGCGATCCCCCATGCCCGACTGCCCGGATACGTAAAAGCGCTGGGGCACCATGATGTCCAGGTAATCCCTGGCTCGCGTCATGGCGACATACAGGAGCCGGCGTTCTTCTTCGATCTCCGCCGGTGATCCTGTCGCCATGTCTGAAGGCAAGCACCCATCCACCGCATTCAGCAAGGTCACCGCTGTCCATTCCTGGCCTTTGGCCGAATGAATTGTCGAGAGAATCAGGTAGTCTTCATCCAGGAACGGAACGCCGGATTCATCGCTGGTGGCATCGGGGGGATCAAGGGTGAATTCGGTAAGAAATCTTTCCTGGTTGGGATAGGTCGCCGCGATCCGGGCAAGTTGCTCGATATCTGGTTGGCGAACCACGGCATCTTCATACAGGCGGTCCATCTGGGCCTGGTACCAGTCAGATGCCCGCTCGAAGGTCCCCGGCCAGGGAGCGCCTGCCAGACCAAACGCCTCGACAAGTCCGGCGAACTCTCCCCATGCAATTCTTGCGGACTCAGGCACAGGCTGCTCTGCGAGCAGTTCACGGCCTGGACTTGCGGCCGCGACGTTGTCCAGAATCCGGCCTGCCGTTTTGGGACCGATTCCCGGGAGGAGTTGTAATGCGCGGAAACCCGATACCCGATCGCGCAGGTTTTGTGCCCAGCGCACCACCGCCAGCAGGTCCTTGACGTGTGCGGCTTCAAGAAACTTGAGCCCGCCGAACTTGACGAACGGAATATTGCGTCGGGTGAGTTCGACTTCCAGCCGGGCGCTGTGATGACCGGTTCGAAACAGTACCGCCTGAGACTTTAGTTTCACCCCTTCCTCGCGTCGCGCAAGTATCTGCTCGACGATACAGATTGCCTGATCCGCGTCATCCCGTATTGCGACCAGTCGCGGCTTGGAAGACGAGATGCGTTCGGACCACAAGTTCTTGGTGAACCTCTCACTGGCCAATGCGATCACCGCGTTGGCGGCATCAAGAATCGGCTGGGTGGAGCGGTAGTTGCGATCCAGCGTTATCTGCACGGCAGCCGGCGTGAAGTGCGCGGGAAAATCGAGAATGTTGCGCACCGTGGCGCCGCGAAACGCGTAGATCGACTGGGCATCATCTCCGACCACCGTAAGCCCGTGGCCGTCCGGCTTCATTGCCAGCACGAGCGCCGACTGCAGGCGGTTGGTGTCCTGGTATTCGTCGATCAGAATATGGCTGAAACGATCGCCTATCTCGAGGGCAAGGTCGGGATCTGCCACCATGTGCGACCAGTAAAGCAGGAGATCGTCGTAGTCGAGCACCTGCTGGTGCTGTTTGGCCCCGACGTAGTTCAGGAAAAGCTGTTTCAGTTCGGCTTCCCATTGCACACACCACGGATAGGTGGCTTGCAGCACCTCGTTCAGCGGCGCCTGAGTGTTGATCGCGGCGGAATAGATACCCAGGCAGGTGGATTTCATCGGAAAGCGCTTGTCCTTTGCCGAGTAACCCAGTTCGTGCCTGACCAGGTTCAGTAGATCTGCCGAGTCCTCTCGGTCGTGGATGGTGAATCCGGGGGCAAGACCAATCCGGCCGGCATATTCCCGCAACAGCCTTGCGCCGACACTGTGAAACGTGCCGGACCAGACAAGAGAAGAACTCATGACTCCGCGATTTCCCTTCGCCAGTTGTCCCATGATGCGATCGACGCGCCGTGTCATTTCCACCGCGGCCCGTCGGGAGAAGGTGAGCAGCAATATCTTGCCGGGATCGACGCCATGCGCAATCAGGTGGGCGACGCGATGCGCCAGGGTATTGGTCTTGCCCGACCCGGCACCGGCGATCACCAGCAGCGGCGCCGACGGAGCCGGGCCTTCACGAGGATCGATACCGAATTCGACGGCTGCCCGCTGCGCCTCGTTGAGGGTTGCCAGGTAGGCCGCCGCAGGCCGTTCCCGCAATTCGTTGCCTGCATTCATGCCGTCGCTTCCCGGGGATCGAACCGACCGGCGCGGCCGCTCTCGACATCAAGGCTCGACTGCGTCGAACTGGCGCGCGGCGCGGCGCAGCAACGTTCATGGCCGCTGTGCATCGCGAGCACCACGGGGGAATCACAGTTCGGACAGACCCGGAGATCCGCGCACTCGCAGGAGGACAGTTCCATGGCGGCAGGATCAATCGGGACGTGGCAATAGGGGCAAATATAGCGAAAGCTCATGGTCAACTCCTCGGACACTGTAGTTTCGTACAGTACCCGCGGAATTGCAAGGAATTCCCGGACCACCGGGAATTCCTTGCAGGCCCGTCGCGATTCACCACACCTAGAAAGTGGCTATAAATCAAGGGTCAAACGCCGTATCGCCAGCGCCGACTCCTGGCCGGCACGGTACACTGGCTACCCGGTTCCCGATGACTCTTCAATGAACGACATTCCGCGCCATAACTTCGCCGCAGCCCCCAGGCTCGATCTGCTCGACGCGCAACTGGCGAGCCGCTTCGACAACAGTTTCATCCGCGAATTGCCGGCCGATCCCTTGCGGCACGACGTCCCGCACCAGGTGCGCAACGCCTGCTACAGCCAGGTCAAACCGACCCCGGTGGCGTCGCCGCGATTGCTGGTCTGGGCCGACGCGGTCGGTGCACTGCTGGGCGTTGCGCGCCCCGAAGCCGCGACCGGACCCGCGGTCGATCTCCTCGCTGGCAATCGCGTACTGCCGGGCACGCAGCCCTACGCCGCACGTTACGGCGGACACCAGTTCGGCAACTGGGCCGGCCAGCTCGGCGACGGCCGCGCCATGACGCTGGTGGAACTGATCGGCCCGGACGGCCAGCGCCGCGAGCTGCAACTCAAGGGCGCCGGCCGCACCCCGTACTCGCGCACCGCCGACGGCCGCGCGGTGCTGCGCTCATCGGTGCGCGAGTTCCTCTGCAGCGAAGCCATGCATTACCTCGGCGTACCGACGACGCGGGCGTTGAGTCTGGTCGCCACCGGCGACTCCGTGGTGCGCGACATGTTCTACGACGGCAATCCGCAGGCCGAACCTGGCGCCATCGTCTGCCGCGTCGCCCCTTCCTTCGTCCGCTTCGGCAACTTCGAGATCCTCACCTGGAACGACGAACTAGCCGAACTCAAACGATTGGCCGATTACGTCATCAGGACTCATTACCCGGAACTCGGCGAGCCATCTCCCGAAGTTTATGCACTCTGGTTTGAAGAAATCTGCCGCCGCACCGCGGTGATGGTCGCCGGCTGGATGCGCGTCGGCTTCGTCCACGGCGTGATGAACACCGACAACATGTCCATCCTCGGCCTGACCATCGATTACGGTCCCTATGGCTGGCTGGAGGGCTACGACCTGGGCTGGACGCCCAACACCACCGATGCCGAAGGCCGCCGCTACTGTTACGGCCGGCAAGCCGAGATCGCGCAGTGGAACCTGATACGCCTCGCCAGCGCTCTCTTGCCGCTGATCCCGGACCGTGCGCATCTGGAAGGCGGGATCCTGACGTACGAACGGGTCTACGGCGAATGCTCGCGCCGGATCATGGGCGACAAGCTGGGCCTGCTCGAAATCGATGCTGGCGACGATGCGCTGCTGGAAGACCTGGCCACCGCGTTGCATGCGGCCGAAACCGACATGACCTTGTTTTTTCGTCATCTTGCCGATGTGCCGGTCGATGAGGCAGGCGCCAACCTGAGCGACAACGCACTGACCGCACCGCTGCGTGGCGCCTTCTATGGCGGCGACGATGCCGCCGGCGGCCACCTCGGCGCCTGGCTGCGCCGTTACGTCGACCGCGTGCGCCGCGACGGTGAAACGCCCGCCAGGCGGCGGGCGCGAATGAATCGCAGCAACCCCAAGTATGTCGCGCGCAATTACCTGGCGCAGCTCGCCATCGATGCGCTGGCGGCAGGCGACGCATCGGTCATTGACCGCTTGCTCGCCGTCCTCGAACGCCCCTACGACGAGCAGCCCGAACATGAGGATCTGGCCGTACGCCGGCCCGAGTGGGCGCGCCACAAGGCCGGCTGCTCAGCACTGTCGTGCAGTTCCTGAGCGCACCGGGAGAGCCCGCCCCGGTCGGTTTTGGCTGAACGTTAACGGCGAAAGCCCATCCCGGCATCTGCACCAAAACGGGCCTTTCGCTTACCTCTTTAGCTGTACTTGTTGTGCGCCCGCAAGCTGGAACTCAAATCGGCGCTGCCCATCAGGGCTGGAGCCCGGAAGACTCCTGAGCAAAAGGTAAAACGCTACTTCGCGGACGTTTCTTCAGCGCTAAGTTCCTCCTGGAAAGGCCTTCAGGGTGAAAGCAATTTCACTCTATGCCTCGACCAATGCAATGTCAAATCGACAGCGCGAAAATGTCCGCTACGCCCGGTACGCCCGGTGCGCGCAGCGCCTATTGGGTGTACCATTTGTGCCGGCCCGCAGCATCCGACCATGACGGTGGATCTCGCGCAAGGCAGCTTCCCCGATTCCGCCGCCCTGCGATTCTGCTTGTGTGCGGCCAATACTTACTGTGAGGAGAACTCAAATGGCCAAGGGACAAATGCGCAGCAATCGAGAGCAAAAAAAACCCAAGAAGGATAAGACCAAGCCTGCGGTGCCGGCTTTGCCCTTCGGCGGCGCACAGGGAAAGTCATCCATTCCGACACCCGTCAAGAAGTAACAATCGCCCTTACCCCTGCAGCCAGCGACGCCCGTCGCGGCCCGCTGTCAAGGCATCATCGACTGACACAAGTCGTGGACGGCGCGAGCAGTAGTGAAGTGCTCATCCAGATAGGGGTTGTATTCGACTATTTCCAGCGCCAGCAGCTTTTCGTCACCATGCGCCAGGGCCAGCGCACCGGTCACGTCGCTGCGTAGCAGCCCGCCGGGAACAGGCGTGCCCACCCCAGGTTCTTCGGCAGGGTCGAGGGCATCGAGATCAATGCTGACGCCGTATCCCGCCGTGTGCCGGCAAACCCGGTCGCGGGCTTCGGCAAACACGGCCTGCAAGCCGCGCCGTCGGACTTCGTGCATGAAGTAGACGCGGACACCGAGTTTCTTCAACAGGGCATACTCTTCCGATTCAAAGCTGCGGACGCCGATCAGGCATACATCCTCGGGCAACAGTTTGGGATCCGCGCCGGCGATGCCGGTCAAGCGCTGGTCGCCATAACCCAGCAGGCAGGCCAACGGCATGCCGTGAATGTTCTTGCTGCTGCTGCTGGCGAAGGTATGGCTGTCCATGTGGGCATCAATCCAGATCAGGCCAAGCCGCGCGTCGGCATCGAGAGCGCGCTTGACACCCGACCAGGTGCCGATGGCACAGGAATGGTCGCCGCCGATCACGAGCGGGAAATCGCCGTGGCGCAAATGCTGGCCGACGCGATCGGCCAGGCGGATTGCAATGGTCTCCACCGCTTCCAGCGCATCGTGCGGCATAGGTTGCGCAAGCCGGATCGTCTCATCCCAACGAAAACGGCTCCCCGCTTCCCCCAGGTCGGCAAGAAACCTGAGGGCTCGCAGCACCTCGGGACCATCCTGACAGGCAGGATCGGCTGCACCGTAACCGTTGGCGACGCCAACGACGACTGTTCCATGTCCGGCCAATTTTCTTAACCTCCTTATGCAAGCGCCAATCTGTAGTCTAATGTGGCGCAACTTTTCCAAAGCGCCATGGCCCTCAAATCCACCATCTTCAAGATAGAGCTGCAGATAGCCGATCTGGATCGCAACTACTATCAGAACCATACACTGACTGTCGCCCGGCACCCGTCGGAAACCGATGAGCGCATGATGGCGCGCGTGCTGGCTTTCGCGCTGTACGCCGACGAGGCGCTGACATTCGGCAAGGGATTGTCGTCCGAGGACGAACCCGACCTGTGGCGCAAGGATCTGACCGGCGCCATCGACCTCTGGATCGAGGTGGGCCTGCCCGAAGAAAAACGCATCCGGCGTGCCTGCGGTCGTGCCCGACAGGTCGTGGTGCTGACTTACGGCGGCCGTGTGGCCGACATGTGGTGGCAGCAGAACAAGGCGGCCCTGCAGCGGCAGAACAATCTCACGATCATCAACCTGTCGGCGGAGGAATCGCGGGCGCTGGCCGCCCTGGCCGCGCGCGGCATGCAATTGCAATGCACGCTGCAGGAAGCTGAACTCTGGTTGATCGTGGACGGCGAAAGCACGCGAATCGCACCGGAAATCAGGATGGCACCATCACCCCGCTAGTCTTCGCGTCAGGGCCTTCAGCGCGGCGTCCAGCCCGCCCTGCTCCAGTTGTACCGGCACCGATAGCATCAGGTTAAGGGGCAGCCCGAAATTTTCCACGGCCCAGCCGCCGGAGTCGCGGTAACACCCGTCTGCGCCGGCGCCCGCCGCACGCAGGCGCTCACGCATCGGGGCAAGCGTCTCGACATAGCCGATCACCGGTTTGCCGAGCGCCAGCGCATAACCAATTTCAACGCAGGTCCCCGAATCCGGCTCCGAACCGCGAAACGGGTTGAGATTGGCCAGCACCACATCCGCCTCACCGATCAGCCTCAGATTGTTGCGATAGATGTCGGCGGCAGTGGCTTGCATTCCATCCAGCGGGATCAGTGCTTCATGACCTTCCAGACGGCAAAGGGCGCGGACATTTTCAGCCCATTGCAGTGCATCCGGACGAAACAAATCGGGACCGGCGATGTACAGCTTCACGCTGCGCCTTTCATGATCTCGATGTCCCGAAGAAAAGCACCCTTGACGGGACGCCGGCTGTCAATTCATTTCATCCTGCCCCAGCAGCATCAGTTCCCGTATGCCTTTCGGGGTGCCGGGCAATTGCGCGATGTCAACCGCCGTAAGTCCATCCAGGCGGGCGATTTGAATATCGGCGCCGACCGCCAGCAGCAGTTCGACCGGTCCGGGCTGACCGTTGAGAATAGCCACGATCAAGGGCGTGTTGCCGTCCTCGTCCTGAGGATCGATTTCGCAGCCCGCGCTGACCAGTGTTGCCGCGATGCTGGCGTGGCCGCCAGCAGCTGCAGCATGCAGCGGGCGTTGCTGCTTCGGGCCGAGAACCTCAAGATGGCTGCCCGCCTCGGTCATCACATGCACCGCTGCCACGCAGCCAAGCTTGGCGGCAACATACAGCGGCGGTCCCTCACGGGCGAGCAGCGCCTCGGTGAGGCCGGCATTGACCCAATCGCCCGGGCTAAGCTCGATGAGCGGCATGGCTCAGGGGAGATGTCTGGCGAGAAACGCGAGTGTCCGCTCCCATGCCTGACTGGCGAGGGCCGCATCGTAGACGTCCCCGCGGCGCTCGTTGAAAAAGGCATGGTCGGCATCGTAGCGATACAGCTCCGGCGCCGCGCCTTTGGCCCTCATCGCAGCTTCGAGCGCGTCAACCGCTGCCGGCGTACACCAGTCATCGAGACTGGCAAAATGACCCTGAAACGGAATGCGAATGTCGGCGGGGTCGGCAAACTCCTTGGGTGGAATGCCATAGAAGCATACGGCGGCAGAAAGATTCGGCACGTGCACGGCAGCGGCGATGGTCAGCGCACCTCCCATGCAAAAACCCATGGTGGCAACCTTGCCACCGCTGTTGCCACCCAAGCTGCGGAGATGATCGACGGCGCCGCGAATGTCCTGATGCGTGGCGCCAGCGAAATCCAGGCCGTTCATCAAGTGGCTGGCCTCATCAGGGTTCTGGGTTACGCGGCCCTGGAACAGGTCGGGCGCCAGGGCGTTGAACCCGGCCCGGGCAAAACGGTCGGCAACACCGCAGATCTGGTCATTGAGTCCCCACCATTCCTGGATCACCACCACACCCGGGCGATTCGCCCCGGCGTCGGCGAGATAGCCGCGGCAGGCACTACCGTCCGGCCGACTGAATTCGATCATTTGTCCCATGTGTGTGTCCTCATCTGCTACAGAGCTGCCAATTTACCGGAATTCTGCGGCCATCGACGAGCGAGAGCCCTCTCGTATAATGCCTTTCTTTAGGCTCATCGAACAGCAATCCTGTGAACCCCGATCTCACCCGTCTGCAGCCCTATCCGTTTGAAAAGCTGCGCCAGCTGTTTGCCGGCGTGTCGCCAACGCCGACTCTTGGCGAGATCAAGCTGTCGATTGGCGAGCCGCAGCATGCAACGCCTCCGTTCATCCAGCGCGCCTTGGCGGACAACCTCGCCGGACTCGCCAATTACCCGACCACGCAGGGCTCGGATGCCCTGCGCCAGGTCATTGCCACATGGATCGCCCGCCGCTGCACAGTGGCGACACCGGACCCGATGACGCAGGTGCTGCCGGTCAACGGCTCCCGCGAGGCGCTGTTCGCCTTCGCCCAGACCATCGTCGACCGCAGCAGCGGCCGCGCCAAGGTGGTCTGTCCCAACCCCTTCTACCAGATCTACGAAGGCGCCGCCTTGCTGGCCGGAGCCGAGCCCGTCTACCTCAACACCCTGTCGCACAACCATTTCGAAATGGAATGGGAGCAACTTCCGGAAAGCACCTGGCGCGATGTGCAACTGGTGTACGTCTGCTCGCCCGGCAACCCAACCGGCAAGGTCATGAGCCTGGACTCATGGAAGACGCTATTCGAACTGTCCGACCGTTACGGCTTTGTCATCGCATCCGACGAGTGCTACTCCGAGATCTATTTCGACGAAGCCGCGCCGCCGTTGGGGGGGCTCACGGCCGCCGCCCGGTTGGGGCGCGGCGATTACCGCAACCTGGTGACCTTCTCCAGCCTGTCCAAGCGTTCCAACGTGCCGGGGCTACGCTCGGGCTTCGTCGCCGGCGATGCTGCCATCCTGAAGCAGTTCCTGCTCTACCGCACCTACCACGGCAGCGCCATGAATCCGGCGGTGCAGGCGGCCAGCATTGCCGCCTGGGGTGACGAGGCCCACGTTCGCGACAACCGCCGCATGTACGCCGAGAAGTTTCACGAAGTAACGCCGCTGATCGCCCATCACCTCGATTGCCAGGTGCCGGACGCCGGCTTCTACCTGTGGGCCAGGACACCCGTTCCCGATGCCGAATTTGCCCGTGAGTTGATGCGGCAGAAGAATGTAATTGTCTTGCCGGGAAGCTACCTCGCACGCGAATCCGGGGGCGTCAATCCCGGCGCCGACTTCATCCGCATTGCCTTGGTTGCGGCACACGAGGAATGCCTCGAAGCGGCACGCCGGATCAACGATTTTTGTCTATCTCTCTGAAAGCAATCGCCATGAACGAACTACAGCAGATCATCGAACAGGCGTGGGAAGACCGCGCCAACCTGAGTCCCGGCGCCGCTCCGGCGCGTATTGGCGATGCGGTGACGCATGTACTGGGCGAACTCGATAGCGGCGCGTTGCGCGTCGCGGAAAAAATCGAAGGCGAGTGGACCACGCACCAGTGGATCAAGAAAGCCGTGCTGTTGTCTTTTCGTCTCGAAGACAACCAGTTGATGGAGTCCGGCCCGATGCGCTACTTCGACAAGGTGCCGACCAAGTTCGCCCACTACGACACCCACCGCTTCAACACCGGCGGCTTTCGCGTCGTACCCGGCGCCATCGCGCGGCGCGGCAGCTTCATCGGAAAAAACGTGGTGCTGATGCCCAGTTTCGTCAATATCGGCGCCTATGTTGACGAAGGCACGATGGTCGATGCCTGGGCCACAGTCGGCTCCTGCGCACAGATCGGCAAGAACGTGCATCTGTCCGGCGGCGTCGGCATCGGCGGCGTGCTGGAGCCCTTGCAGGCCAACCCGACCATCATCGGCGACAACTGCTTCGTCGGCGCTCGCTCCGAAGTCGTGGAAGGCGTCATCGTCGAAGACAACTGCGTGATCTCGATGGGTGTGTATATTGGCCAGAGCACCAAGATCTATGATCGCGCCACCGGTGAAGTGATATACGGGCGCATTCCGGCAGGCTCGGTGGTGGTCAGCGGCAATCTGCCATCGGCAGACGGCAAGTACAGCCTCTACTGCGCCGTCATCGTCAAACGGGTGGATGCCCAGACGCGGGCCAAGACCGGCATCAACGAGCTGCTTCGCGACTGAACACGCAGGGGAGACCAAGCCATGGGCACTATGCAGAGACTGTTTCAACTGATGTCGGAGAAGAAGGCCTCGGACCTCTTTTTCTCGGTCGGCGCCCCGATCACCATCAAGTTGCTGGGCAATTCGGTGCCGATCAATCCCGCCGTCCTCGATGTGGCGACCGTGCGCAGCCTGCTCGGTGAAGTCCTCAGCCCGGAACAGATGGAGGAGTTCGATCGCGAGAAGGAACTGCAGACCCGCGTCGTGTCGCCGGAGGTCGGGGTTTTCCGCCTCTCCTGTTTCTATCAGCGCGGCACGCCGGCCATGGTGGCGCGCTACATTCCCGTGGACATTCCCAAATTCGATGAGCTCGGCCTGCCGCCGATCCTGAAAGACGTGATCATGGAAAAGCGGGGTCTGATCCTGATGGTCGGCGCCACGGGCTCCGGCAAGTCGACCACGCTGACGTCGATGATCGACCACCGCAACGAGAACGCCTCGGGCCACATCCTGACGCTCGAAGACCCGCTCGAATTCCTGTTCAAGAACAAGAAATCCATCGTCAATCAACGGGAGGTCGGCACCGACACCAAGGCCTATCAGATCGCGCTGAAGAACGCCCTGCGCCAGGCGCCGGATGTGATCTTCATCGGCGAAATTCGCGACAAGGACACCATGACCCAGGCCATCGCCTACGCTCAGTCCGGCCACCTGTGCATGGCGACGCTGCACGCCAACAACAGCTACCACGCGATGAGCCGGATCATCAGCTTCTATCCCCTGGAAAACCGCCCGTCGCTGCTTGCCGACCTCGCCGTGACGCTGAAGTGCGTGGTCTCCCAGCGGCTGGTCAGAACCCCCAGCGGCGGCCGCATCGCCGCGGTGGAAATCCTGCTCAACTCGCGACATATTGCCGAACTGATCGAAAAGGGCGACCTCAACGAGATCAAGGACGCCATGGAGAACAGCATGGTGCCGGGCAGCCAGACCTTCGAGCAGGCCCTGTTCCTGCTCTACAAGAGCGGCGCCATCACGCTCGAAGAAGCGCTCGCCAACGCCGATTCGGCCAACAACCTGCAGCAGGTGATCAACAACGCCGCGGCAGGGGCCGGGGAGACCGGCGAGCCAGCGGCGCAAGCGCCCGGGAACGATGTCAAGGGAACGGCTCCTGACTACACCAAGTCTGTCGCTCCAGGGTCCTTCAGCGAATTCACCCTGAAGATGGACAACTGATGCCGGTGTTGGAAAAAGCGCGGGCGCTGATCGCCTGCCCTTCGGTGACTCCCGAGGATGCCGGCTGCCTCGACCTGATCGCCTCCTGGCTGAAGCCGCTGGGCTTCCGCATCGAACGCATCGATGCCGGCGGCGTTTCGAATCTCTGGGCGCGACGCGGCACGACTGGCAAGCTGATCTGTTTCGCTGGTCATACCGACGTGGTGCCCACCGGGCCGCTGGAGCAATGGACGTCGCCGCCCTTCGAACCGACGCTGCGCGCCGGCTATCTTTATGGCCGTGGCGCGGCCGACATGAAAAGCTCGATCGCGGCCTGCGTGGTCGCCATGGAACGCCTCGTCAATCGCCGTTCCGCCAGCGCCGACTCTCTGGCCCTGTTGCTCACCTCCGACGAGGAAGGCGATGCGATCGATGGCACGGTACGCGTGGTGGAAGCGCTGCGGACGCGCAATGAAACCATCGACTTCTGCATCGTCGGCGAACCGACCTGCGTCAACCGTCTGGGTGACACGATGAAGAACGGACGCCGCGGTTCGCTCTCGGCCAGCCTCACCGTCAAGGGCGTGCAAGGCCACGTCGCCTATCCGCATCTGGTAAAGAATCCGGTGCATCTGGCGGCGCCGGCACTGGCAGAACTTGCCGCCACGACATGGGATGCCGGCAATGAATATTTCCCGCCGACCAGCTTCCAGATTTCGAACGCCCATGGCGGAACCGGTGCCGGCAATGTCGTGCCGGGCACCTTCGATATCGCCTTCAACTTCCGCTTCTCGACGGCCAGCACCGTCGAAGGGCTGCAGTCCCGCGTGCACGCCCTACTCGATCGCCACCAGATTGAATACGACATCCGCTGGACGCTGGGCGCGAAGCCCTTCCTGACGCCGCGCGGCGCTCTGTGCGAAGCGCTGACCGAAGCAGTGGGCGCCGAGGTCGGTATCTCAATCGAACTCTCGACCACCGGCGGCACCTCCGACGGCCGCTTCATCGCCGACATCTGCCCGCAACTGGTGGAATTCGGTCCGGTCAACGCCAGCATTCACAAGATCGACGAATGCATCGCCATCGCCGATCTCGAACCGCTGGCCCGAATCTACGAACAAACCTTCGACCGGCTGACGTCAAATTGATCGATAGCGCGACCGACGAACTCGTCACCGTCCGCGATTGGCTGCGCTGGGCGGTCAGCCGCTTCAACGAGACGGGGCTGTTTTACGGTCACGGCACCGACAACGCCTGGGACGAGGCGATCTGGCTCATTCTCGCCACTCTGCATTTGCCGAGAGACAGGCTGGAGCCCTGGCTCGATGCACACCTGACAAAGAGCGAGCGCCTGACACTGCTGAACAACCTCCAGCAGCGCGTGGTGCACCGCCTGCCCACCGCCTATCTGGTGCAGGAAGCCTGGCTCGGGCCCTTCCGTTTTTATGTCGATCAGCGGGTCATCGTTCCGCGTTCCTATTTCGCCGAACTGCTGGAAAACGGTTTCGCACCCTGGATTGAAGATGCGGAAGCCGTCGGCACAGCGCTCGATCTGTGCACCGGCTCGGGTTGTCTGGCGATTCTGATGGCCCATGCCTTCCCCAACGCTACAGTGGACGCGATCGACGTCTCTGCCGACGCCCTGGCCGTGGCACGCCGCAACATCGCCGATTACGCACTCGATGATCGCGTGCATGCGATCGAGTCCGATCTGTTTGCCGCAGTAAAAGGCAAGCGCTACGACCTCATTTTATGCAACCCGCCCTATGTCACCGCCGCGGCGATGGACGCCCTGCCCGCCGAGTACCGCCATGAACCGGTGCTCGCGCTGGCCGCCGGTGCAGATGGGCTCGACGTGGTGCGGCGCATTCTCGCCGAAGCTCGCGAACACCTGAATCCCGGCGGCATGATCGCCATCGAAGTCGGTCACAATCAGGATCTGGTCGAGGCAGCTTTTCCCCATCTGCCAGTCGTCTGGCTGGATACCGAACATGCCGAGGGCAAGATCTTCCTCGTCATGCGCGACGACCTGCCCTTGGCGCGCAAGCGCGGCAGCTGAACGCAGCGCTCCAGCCCGGGCGCGCGGCATATCAGCCGCGCCTGAGGTCGATCTCGTCGCGGTGGCCGAAGCCCTTGCTGTTGTCGATGAAATAAAAACGCTCCGGCACCAGCCTGAACCAGCGTATCTTTGCCAGCGCCTTGACGATGGCCGGCGGCACGTTTCCGAGCGGGCTGGCGACGGGAAATTTTTCGCCATAGAGCGTCCGGGCGCGGTGCTCCTCGTCGCCCTGAAGTTCGATAACCCGCCCTTCCAGTTGTATGCCCTTGATCCGGGCCCAGTCGCTGTAGTCTTCCTGAATCGTCGCCGCGCAGCGGCCGTCCAGCGCCAGATTGCGGCAGTGGCGAGTACTCGGGGAAGACAGAAAAATCAGGGAGCAGCCGTCGCTGGCATAGAACACGGCGGCCGCCCATGGACCTTCTGCCCCCTGAGTGGCAAGCGTCATGACATGGTGGGCGGTGAGATAGTCCGCCACCGGCTGCGGCAAGATCACCTGCATCAGATCGAGCCGACGCGCGTCCCGTCGAACGCCGCGGACGCGGGATCACCCGGACCGTCCTTGCCCTCATGCAAACGCTTCAGGCGATAGGCAATCTGCGGCCTGGTCAGACCGAGCATCCGCGCCGCCGATGACAGGTTGCCGCGAGCCTTGTCGACCGCGGTTTCGAGCAGCATGGCTTCGACTTGGTCGAGCGTCAGCGTACCGTTGAAAACCGCCTCGCGCAGATCCTTCCCGGCCTCCCAGCGGTTGATGTCGAGTCCTCCGCTAGGGTCGAGGCCGAATTCCTGCGGCTGCACATCATTGCTTGACAGAAACAGGTGGCTCACCTCGATACGGGTGCCACTGGGCGCAAGTATTACGCCGCGCTCGACCGCGTTCTGCAGTTCGCGAATGTTTCCCGGCCACGGATAAGCCAGCAGGGCGCGCTTGGCCTTGTCGGTGAACCCCCGCAGTTTCTTGCCGTGTATCGCCGTGTGCTTGGCCAGAAAGTGCTTGGCCAGCAGGGGTATGTCCTGCTTGCGCTCGCGCAGCGGCGGTATGACGATCTGGTAGGCGTTGAGCCGGTAGTACAGGTCGGAACGGAAACGTCCCGCCTTGACCAGTTCCTGCAGATTGGTGTTGGTGGCCGCCACCAGCCGCACATTGATCTTGCGCGTCTTCTGGTCGCCCAGACGCTCAATCTCGCCGTCCTGCAATACGCGCAACAACTTGGCCTGCGCCGACAGCGGCAGGTCGCCGATCTCGTCGAGAAACAGGGTACCGCCATCGGCACGCTCGAAACGTCCCGGGCGGGATACCAGAGCGCCGGTATAGGCGCCCTTTTCGACGCCGAAGAGTTCCGACTCGACCAGTTCCTGCGGAATCGCCGCACAGTTGACGGCGACGAAGGGCTTGCTGCAGCGCGGCCCCATTTCGTGCAAGCTGCGCGCGAAGACCTCCTTGCCGACACCGGTTTCGCCCTGCAGCAGGACGCTAATGTGGCTGCCGGCCGCCTGCTTGAGCAGCTCGTAGGCGGCGCGAAAGCCGGGAGAAGTCCCGGTGACGTCCTCCGGCAACTGATCGCGGTCACCAATCGAGGATCGTAGCTGCACCACCTGGGTCTGCAGGTCAATCAGTTGATCGGCAATCGATTCGCTGTTGAAGAAGCGCATCTGCTCGGCAGCATCGTCCCATTCCTCGGCCGGCTTGCCGACAATTCGGCAGTTGTTGTGCCCCATCCCGGTACATTCGACCTCCTTGTACAGGATGGTGCGCCCCATGAACGCCGAGGTGTAGCCGCAGGCATAACCAATCTGGGTCCAGCACACCGGCTCGCTGTGAATGCCGTAGTGGCGGCGATGGGATTGTCCTTCCCAGGAGTGCTCCCAGAGAATCTCGGCGTAGAACTTCCCGGAATGGCGGTTCAGTTCCAGCTTCAGCGGTGTCACCTTGACGATGCCCTCCAGCGTATGGAGTTGCGGCCCGGTCATGAAGGCTTCGAGGTCGCTCGAATCCTCGGCGCGGGTGCGGGCGAGTTCGGCATCGCGCACGCCGGACGCGTAGCCCATGCGGGTGAGCAGCCCTTTGGCGCGGTCCATGCCAAGGGTGTCGATCAGTTCATTGCGCAGTGTCGCCTGCGCCTCGGCGTGCACCAGCAGCATGCGATGCTCATGCAACCATATCTGCCCGGTCTCGGAGCAAAAATGTACGCGGGCGCGCAGATCCTCGTTGGTCGAGCGCCCAACACTGCGGAGCTTGGTCATTGCCACACTCTCACTGTCTCCTCCTGAATCTGCTCTTTTAAGCGCAGACCGGGAAGCATACCTTGATCAAAGTCAAAAAGCGGATTTCGCCTGCGGACCCCATGATCCCGGCGAGTGATCGGAAGATCAAATTTTCCACCCCAAGACTGAAATTTTTACCAAATGAACAACAGTCGATTGACGCTGCCTGAGCATCGTTATCGCCCCTTTCGACATTCCGTTTGTCATTTTTGCTGCGCATGCATCAAATTCAGATTCCAGCATTCCAGACGATTCGGGCCGACTCGCCATTCATTTTCCACTCCAAATATTGCGCCGCATCAAACGCAGGTGGCCCGGGCCTTGCGTTACATCCATGACTCCCGGCAGCTGACCGGGGCCGGTTTTCCGATTTCCACAATAAATAATTACAGAAGGAGACATTCAATGAAGTTTCCGATTCCGCACGATGTAAAGGCCAAGACCATTCCCGGCACCGAAGGCTGGGAGAGAATGTATCCGTACCAGTACCAGTTCGTTACCGACGATCCGGTGCGCACCCAGTACGAAAAGGAGACGTTCTGGTTCTACGACGGATTGCACTATCCGGAACCGCTCTACCCCTTCGACACCATCTGGGACGAGGCCTGGTTCCTCGCCCTGTCGCAGTTCAACAACCGCATCTTCCAGGTGCCACCGGTGCGCGGTGTCGATCACCGCATGATCAACGGCTACGTCTATATCTCGCCGGTGCCGGTCAAGGATGGCGCGGAAATCGGTAGCCGCGTGCCGAACTTCATGGAGCGCGCCGGCTACTACTACAAGAACTGGGATGCGCTGGAGGCCAAGTGGAAGGTCAAGATGGAGGCCACCATCAAGGAACTCGAGGACCTGCAGATTTCTCCCCTGCCGGATCTCGAAGACATCTCGGTGGTCATGGACGCCCTCGGTGAATCCAAGGGCTACCACCTGATCAAGAACTACGACGACCTGATCAATCTCGGCATCAAGTGCTGGCAGTACCACTTCGAGTTCCTCAATCTCGGCTATGCGGCCTACGTCTTCTTCATGGACTTCACGCAGAAGCTGTTCCCCAGCATCCCGCTGCAACGCATCACGCAGATGATCTCGGGCATCGACGTCATCATGTACAAGCCGGATGACGAGCTCAAGGAACTGGCGAAGAAAGCCATTGCGCTAGGCGTCGACAAGGCTGTCACCGGGCATCGGGACTGGGTTGCGGTCAAGGCCGCGGTCGAGAAACTGCCCAAGGGCGCGGAATGGCTGGCGGCTTTCGAGAAGGCCCGCTACCCGTGGTTCAACATCTCCACCGGCACCGGCTGGTTCCACACCGACCGTAGCTGGAACGATACCCTCGACATTCCGCTGTCCGGCATCCAGACCTACATCGGCAAGCTCAACACCGGCGGCAACATCGATCGGCCGACGGAGCAGGTGCGCGCCGAACGCGACCGCATCACCGCCGAGTACCGCGCCCTGATCACCAACGAGGCCGACCTCAAGCAGTTCGACGAGCTGCTCGGCTGTGCCAAGACGGTGTTCCCCTATGTCGAGAACCATCTGTTCTATGTCGAGCACTGGTTCCACTCGGTGTTCTGGAACAAGATGCGCGAAGTCGGTGCGATCATGAAGGATCACGGCATGATCAAGGACGTCGAGGATATCTGGTACCTGCGCCGCGACGAAATCAAGTCGGCATTGTGGGACGTCGTCACCGCCTGGGCCACCGGCGTCACGCCGCGCGGCACCTTCACCTGGCCGCCGGAAATCGAGTGGCGCAAGGGCGTCATGGAGAAGTTCCGCCAGTGGAGCCCACCACCCGCCATCGGCATCGCGCCGGAAGTGATCCAGGAGCCCTTCACCATCGTGCTCTGGGGTGTCACCAACAAGTCGCTGGCCGACTGGTCCGCGGTTCAGGATGTCAGCGATCCCGACAGCATCACCGAACTCAAGGGCTTTGCCGGCAGTCCCGGTATCGTCGAGGGCAAGGCACGCGTCTGTCGCAGCGCGCAGGACATTCGCGATCTGCAGGACGGCGAAATCCTGGTGGCGCCGACAACGTCGCCGTCATGGGCGCCGGCATTCGCCAAGATCAAGGCCTGCATCACCGATGTCGGCGGCGTCATGAGCCATGCCGCCATCGTCTGTCGCGAGTACGGCTTGCCGGCAGTAGTGGGAACGGGCCATGGCACCAAGGTCATCAAGACCGGAATGATGCTCAGGGTCGATGGTTCTTCGGGTGTGATTTCGATCACCCGCTAGTGCCGGGGAAGGGTACCGACAATGGGAAGCGCTTTGGCAATTGGCAGGATTCGCATGGAGGCCGGGATGGATAGCGCAATGCCGAAAGTGTGCTGGTTCGAGGAGTGCAACAAGAACTCCGTCGCCCTGGTGGGGGGCAAATGCTCCTCTCTCGGCGAACTCATCAACGCGGGGGTGCGGGTGCCGCCAGGGTTTGCCCTGACGACTCACGGCTATGCGCAGTTCATGCGCGAAGCCGGTATCCAACCCGCAGTGACCGGTCTTCTCAAAGGGCTGGATCACGAGGATATGGACAAGCTCGAAGAGGCCTCCGTAGCCATCCGCGAGATGATCGAGTCGCGTCCGATCTCCATCGAGCTTGAGGATCTGGTTGCCGAGTCCTATCGCAAGTTGTCGGTACGTTGTGGTGTTCCGGCGGTCCCGGTCGCGGTGCGTTCCAGCGCCACGGCCGAGGACCTGCCCGGCGCAAGTTTTGCGGGTCAGCAGGATACCTATCTGTGGATTCGCGGCATCGACGAGGTGATGCACCATGTGCGACGCTGCATCTCCAGCCTGTACACGGGTCGCGCCATCGCCTATCGCATGAAGATGGGGTTTCCCCACGAGCAGGTAGCCATCAGCGTCGGCATCCAGAAGATGGCCAATTCGTTTTCCGCCGGCGTGATGTTCACCATCCATCCGACCAACGGCGATCGCTCGGTGATCGTCATCGACTCGAATTTCGGATTTGGCGAATCGGTGGTTTCCGGCGAGGTGACGCCCGACCACTTCGTGGTCAACAAGGTCGCGCTCGACATCATGGAGCGCACCATCTCCACCAAGGAGATCGCCTACACGGTCGATCTGAAGGAGCAGAAGTCCATTGCCACCGAGGTTCCCTTCGAGCGTCAGAAGGTGCAGTCGATCATCGACGATGAAGTCACCGAACTGGCGTGGATGGGCAAGCAGATCGAAAAGCATTACGGCCGCCCGATGGATATCGAATGGGCGATCGACAAGGATCTTCCCGCCGGCGGCAACGTCTTCATCCTGCAAGCCCGACCGGAGACAGTCTGGAGCAACAAGCAGCAGGCTCCGGTGTCATCCGGCAGCGCTTCAGCGATGGATTACATCCTTTCCAGTTTGCTGACCGGCAAGAAGGTCAGCTAGGCAGCAACGATTCGATTTCACCCACAAAACCTGAACTACTACGGAGCGAAAATGAAAGCACCAGCGAAAGCAAAACCCATCGACGATATCCGCAGCTACATCGCCGCCCTCGAGCTCAACGGCGAGTTGCATCGCGTCAAGGCCGAGGTGGACTGGAAATTCGAGCTCTGCCATGTCTCGAAGGTCAATGAGGAACAGAAGGGACCGGCGCTGCTCTACGAAAACGTCAAGGGCTACGACATTCCGGTATTCACCAGCGCCTTTACCACCTCGCGGCGGCTGGCGATTGCGCTGGAGCAGGACCCCTCGCTGTCGATGAGCCAGCTCTCCAAGAAGTGGATGGAACTGACCACCAAGACCATGGTCAAGCCGGTGTTTGTGGACAATCCGGAGGTGAAGGAGAACATCATCGAGGGCGATGACGTCGATATCGAAATGTTCCCCTCGCCCTGGTTCTATCCCGACGATGGCGGGCGCTTTTTTGTCACTTCCGGCTTCCTGGTGACCCAGGACCCGGACACCGGCTGGACCAATCTCGGTACCTATCGCGCCCAGGTGCTGGGCAAGAACATCCTGGGCTCGCAGATCATCAAGGGCAAGCATGGCGACATGCACATGAAGAAGTACCAGGAACGCGGCGAACTGATGCCCGCCGCATATGTGGTCGGTACCGATCCGGTACTGTTCCTCGCCGGCTCGACGCTGGTCAGCGCGCAGGTGGATGAATACGAAGTGGCTGGCTCGCTGCGCGGCAAGCCGGTCAGGGTGTTCAAGTCGGACCTGACCGGGCTGACCCTGCCGGCCAATGCCGAGATCATCGCCGAGGGCTGGATCGACCCCAACGAATTGATGGACGAGGGCCCCTTCGGCGAATACACCGGCTACTACTCCGGCAACAAGGGCAAGGACTATCCCAAGCCGGTGCTGCGCATCGCCCGCATCCTGCATCGCAACAAGCCGGTGATGTGGGCGACGACCGTGGGCAAGCCGATCAACGACATCCACATGATCCAGTCGCTGAACCGCACCGCCACCTTGTGGCATGACCTCGAAACCATGAAGGTGCCGGGCATCCAGAGCGTGTATATCCCGCCCGAAGCCTGCGGCCGCTTCTGGGTCGTGGTCTCGGTCAAGCAGATGTATCCGGGGCACTCCAATCACGTCGGCAATGCCGTGATCTCCACCACCACCGGTCACTATGGCGTCAAGGGCGTCATCGTGGTCGATCACGACATCGAGGCCGACGACTGGGACCGCGTCTGGTGGGCGCTGGCCACCCGCTTCGACCCGAAGCGTTCGGCCCAGATCATCGACCGCGGCCGCTCCACGCCGTTGGATCCGGGATTGCCGATCGAGGCGCGCGACATCACCAGCCGCATCATTCTCGACGCGTGTACGCCTTACGAGTGGGCCAACAAGCCCAACGAGATATTCATGGACCGGACGGTATTGCAGAAGGTCTCCGACCGCTGGAACGAATACGGCTTCCCGGGTACCAGCCCGGTGGCCGGAATGATCAACCGGCTGACACGACCGGAAGTGAAGAAGACCAAGCCGCAAGCGCAAAAAGCCCAGCCGGAGGCGAAGAAGGCCAAACCGGAGGCGAAGAAAGCCAAGGGCCGCAAGTGAACCGGTGCCGGCAGGCAGACTCGCCTGCCGGCGCTGCAACCCGACAGTGAAAATGAATTCCAAAAAAGGCATCGTCATCGTCTGCAACCTGGACACCCGTGGCGAAGACATCGTCTTCGTCAAGCAACTGATTGCCGACCGCGGCCACCAGCCGATCCTGCTCGATTTCAGCATGGAGGAGCCGCCGCCCTTCCCCGGCGACATTCGCACCGAAGACGTGGCAAAGCGCGGCGGACTGTCCATCGAAGTGGTGCGCGAGAAATACCGGTCCGACCGCGATACCGCCACCAACAACCAGATCAGGGGCGCTGCGGCGATCGTCCAGGATCTGCTGGCGGAGGGACGGGTGCACGGCATCATCGGCATCGGCGGCGGCACCGCCACGCTGGTGGCCACGTCGATCATGAAGCAACTGCCGTTCGGCATGCCCAAGCTGATGGCTTCGCCGATGGCGGCGCACCCCGCCTACATCGACAAATACGTCGGTACGCGCGATATCACCATGCATCACACCGTGCTCGACATCGTCAAGATGAATCCGCTGCTCAAGGCGCAGATCATCAATGCGGTCGGCGCCATCTGCGGCATGGTCGAGATGACCCAGGGTACGAACATCACTTTCGACAAGCCCTGCGTCGCCATCTCCTCGTTCGGTTTCGGCGAGATGGCCGTGCAGACGGCGATCGGCATGCTGGAGGAAGCGGGTTTCACCCCCATCGTCTGTCACGCCCAGGGCAAGGGCGACAAGGCGATGGAGGAGATGATCCGCGATGGCGCCTTTCACGGAGTGCTCGACATCTGCACCGGCGGCATCATGGAACACCTGTTCAAGGGCAACCGCGATCCGGGACCGGACCGGCTGATGGCTGCCGTGGAAACCGGCATTCCGATGGTGCTGGCGCCTTGCGGACTCGACATACTTTCCTATGGCGGCCGCGCCGACATGCTGGAACGAACCAAGGACCGCGTGCAGTACGTGCAGGACGCATTGCGCGTCCAGGTGCGTACCACCGCCGATGAGCTGCGCCAGGCAGCCGACGTGATTGCCGAGCGACTCAATCGAGCCAAGGGCCCGTGGACCTTCCTTATACCGCTCAAGGGCTGGTCGTCGCTGGACAAGGAAGGACGGCCCATCTACGACCCCGTTGCCGATGCCGCGTTTGTCGCCCGGCTGAAGGAAAAGCTCGACGATCCTTCCCGGGTCAAGGAGGTCGATCTGCACCTGTACACCCCGGAATTCGCCCGTGTCGCGGTCGACGAGTTCGTTCGCCTGCATGAGACAACGACGGTGCATGAGACGGCAGAGACATGAGCGACAACACTAAGGAGAGACAGTCATGATGGTGCGCAACTGGATGCAGGCAAACCCGACGGTCATCCCGAGCGATACGCTCGTGTCGGAGGCAAAGCGAATCCTCAGTGAAAATAATCTGCACGCCTTGCCCGTGGTTGACAACGGCAAGCTGCGCGGACTGGTAACCCGCGCCAACCTGCTGCGCATGGGCAGTTTCGTGCTGCGCACGCAGAGTACGGACGAGTTCAACTTCTTCGTCACCCGCCTCAAGGTGCGCGACATCATGGTCCGCAACCCGGCGACAGTCCATGCGGACGACACCATGGAGCATTGCCTGCAGAAAGGCCAGGAACTCGGTGTGGCGCAGCTCCCGGTCATGGAAAAGGAGCAGGTGGTGGGGGTAATTTCTGCCAACGAGATATTTCAGCTGGCCGCGCACTGCCTGGGCGCATGGGAACGCCGCAGCGGTGTTACCTTGGCGCCCATCCGGCTGGGCCCCGGTGTGCTCGGGCGGATTGTCGACGTCGTCGAAGCGGCGGGGGCAGTGCTGCAAGCTGTGTATCCGATTGGGCGCCAGGATACCCAGACGGAATGGGGTTATCCGGAGAAGAAGGTCATCCTCCGCTTTCATGCCGACGCAGGGCACAACGTCGCGGCCGCGCTGGAGGCTGCCGGATTCCCGGTGATCGAATCGACCGAAATGCAGCACCATGAGCATCTTCAACCGCCGGCGCAAGGTGGCGGGCACTGACAAGCATCGACAGGCGTGAAACAATGTGCCCGTCGGTGGTGAAAGTCGGCGCTGATGAAGCAACTGCGCTACAAGGCGGTCGAGCAAGAAACGCTCTCCTCGCCGTAGCGGATGGCGCGACGGCGATACTTGAACGGCCAGCCATGGTGCAGACCGTGTGGGCCCCAATCTGAAACAAGGACAAGACAATGAAACTGGTAGTCGGCATCTCCGGGGCCAGCGGCGCCATCTATGGAATAAGGATTCTGGAGGTGCTGAAACAGGTCGGGGTGGAAACGCACCTGGTAATGTCGGATTCCGCCAAGCGCACGATTGTCTACGAGACCGACTACACGATCGATGCCGTCAAGAAACTGGCGAGCTATGTGCACGATGTCAATGACGTCGGCGCCTGTATCTCTTCCGGGTCTTTCAGGCACGACGGCATGGTGATCGCACCGTGTTCGATCAAGACGCTTTCGGCACTGGCCAACTCGTTCAATACCAACCTGTTGATCCGCGCCGCCGATGTCACCCTGAAAGAGCGGCGCAAGCTGGTGCTGATGATTCGCGAGACCCCCTTGCACCTCGGTCATCTGCGACTGATGACGCAGGTGACCGAAATCGGCGCGGTGCTGGTACCACC
The DNA here is from genome assembly GCA_023229685.1 of Sulfuritalea sp. Taxonomy (GTDB): domain Bacteria; phylum Pseudomonadota; class Gammaproteobacteria; order Burkholderiales; family Rhodocyclaceae; genus Sulfuritalea. The sequence continues at coordinate 91,853 of JALNYT010000010.1, read as the reverse complement.
ATTGCCGGCTTTCTATCATCAGCCGAAAACGCTCGACGACATCATCAATCAGTCGGTCAACAAGGCGCTCGATCAATTCGATCTGGGCGTGGAACTCGACCTGTTCAAGCGCTGGACCGGCAATGAAGAACGCGAACGCGCCAAAAAGACATCGTAATGTCGCGACGGGGACCGCGTGAACTTCGGGATCAGGCCTGAATGACGACGCGGCACTGCAGCCAGTGCGGGTCACGCATGGTAGTTGCCAGCATCGCTGAACGTCCGCGCGAACAATGCCCGGCCTGCGGCTTCATCGCCTATCGGAATCCGGCACCGGTGGCAATGGCCGTGATCGAGCACGAGCAGCAGCTGGTGCTGATACGCCGCCGCGATCCGCCTCTCGCGAACTATTGGGCGCCACCCGCCGGATACGTCGAAACCGGCGAGTCGGTACCCGAGGCAGTGATACGCGAGGCGCGCGAGGAGTGCGGCCTGGAAATCGTGCTGGATGAATTGGCCGGCGTGTATTCCCAGGCCGATGTCGATGTGCTGATTGTCGCCTATCGTGCCCATTCGAGCGGCGGACGCCCGGTCGCCGGTGACGACGCCAGCGAGGTCGGACTGTTTTCTCCCGGCCAATTGCCGCCGCAGAAGGCGCCGGTGGCAGGAACCGCAACCGACCGCTGGCTGCATCAGGTCATCCTCGACGTCACCGCGCCGTGGCGGGCGGGGACAGGCGGCTGACTGCAACATGGCGGGCAGCGGATCGACTGGCGGCAGTCCCGTCCTTGCGCAAAGGCTGATCGACTACCTGCGCCCCGGCGCACCGGCCTTGATGCTTACCACGGGCGCCGACGGTTATGCGGGTTCCGCCTATACCTGGGTCGTGGCGATGGATGCCATGCGCCTGCGCTTCGGCGTCGACCTCGGCAGTTCGTCCATGGAAAACCTGCAGCACAGCGGCCAGGTGACTATCCAGGTCATTGGCCCGGGCGACATCAGTTTCCTGGTCAAGGGCAAGGCACGCCAGATCAAGGAACGCATCCAAGCCGCGGCACCTGTCACGATCATGCTCTGGGAAATGGATGCCATGGGTGCCAAGGACCAGTCGTGGCCCGGCGTCACGACCACGGCATTGGCGTATGAATGGCCGGCCGAGCAACGCGAGGCCATGCTGAAAATGGAACAGGCGATCTACGCCGAGATGCGCGACTTCAAGTGAATTTCGGCGAATGACCATCCAGACACCGCCGGATACGGTCATCTACGCCATCGGTGACATTCACGGTCGCCCTGATCTGCTTGCCGCGATGCATGACCGCATCGCGACCGACTCGCGCCGGCGGGCAGCGTGACGCAAACAGGGGGTTCATCTCGGCGATTGGGTCAGCCGTGGTGAGGATTCGCGCCGGGTGGTGGTGACCTGCCCCCGTACTCGACGGCACGCACAGGAGCTTTCTCCAGATCTGAGGAGTGAACTTCCAATCATTTGATTTCCATCTATAATCGCCCTGTAGCGCTAATGGGATTAACCCCGCACTCAAACTGTGAAGCGGCTTATTTGAGGCCCACCTGATCAACCCAGATGACTCCTGCCAAAACACCAGAAAAATCCAAGAATGCACGGCTCGACCTCGGGGTCTTGCCTGGCTTGATTGGTTACCAGCTCCGCATGGCACAAATCGCCCTGTTCCGCGATTTTGCCCAAGGCCTGGGAGAACATGATGTCACGCCGGGCCTGTTTGGCGCTCTCGTCATCATTGAGGCCAATCCCGACCTCAAGCAAAGCGATCTTGCCCGAGCCACCCATCTGGATCGTTCAACGGTGGTAACGGTCATCGACAATCTCGAGCGGCGCGGCCTGGTCGAACGACGGGCAGCCTTGCACGACCGCCGCGCCAATGCCATCCGCTTGACGGCCGAGGGCAGCGCACTGCTACGCAAACTCAAGCGTCAGGTCACTCAACACGAAAGCCGGCTGGTCAGGAATTTCAGCGATACCGAACGCGAAATGTTTCTCGCGCTTCTGCAGAAAGTATTTCCCGAACACCGCTGAAGCCGCCCGGCATCAACCCATCACGACGGGTGAATGAAACCACCGGAGCATCGGGGACAGGCGCCTATCCGTTTACCGCTGTTGTGGCTGATTGGGCTATGATGGATTTGCTGATCGCAGAAATCGGCCTAACCCATATTTCATCGGAGGTGACCATGGCAAAGAAGTCAAAGGATGAGAATCAGGTTTATAAAATCGTCGAGGTTGTAGGTTCCAGCCCCACTTCCTGGGAAGATGCCGCCCGTGCGGCTGTCGAATCAGCCGCCAAGAGCCTGCGCGACCTGCGTGTCGCGGAAATCACCAAGCTGGACATGAAACTGGATAACGGCAAGGTCGTGGCTTATCGGGCACGTGTTTCCATGTCGTTCAAGTACGAAGACTGAGCACGTACGATCAGGGTCGTGCAAGCGGGGACTGCGGTCCCCGTTCTTGCGTCTGGACTCGGCAATCCACCGAAGAATCTGCGGGATCGAGCATGGTCCGCCGACTGTCAACGCTCAAAGTGTGCGCACTACGTGGACCGTCTCACGGTCGTCCGGATCGCGATGCAGACTGAATCCCAGTTGGCGCGCAAACTTCAGCATCTTGTGATTGACCGCGAGGACAAAACCCTCCATCTCGGTCACGCCTCGATCCCGCGCGATATCCATAAGGTCTGCCATCAGGCTGCCGGCCAGACCGGAACCCTGCCACGCATCATCCACGGCGATCGCAAACTCGCATCGGGTGGTGGCCGGCGCAATCACGTAGCGCGCAACTCCCACCTCGACTTCCTTGCCGTCGCGAGTCTCCGTGGCCACCAGCGCCATGTGGTGCTCGTAATCCACTTCGGTCAGGTATTTCAACTTGGCCGGAGGAAGTTCATTCATGCTGACCATGAAGCGCTCGTAGCGCGAGTCTCTCGACAAATGTCGAACGAAGTCAGCCTCCATTTGCGCATCCTCTGCATGAATCGGGCGCACGCAGACCTGCCTGCCGTCCAACAGCTTATGGGTACGGATAAATTTCGCGAGATCGGTGCCCACCATATGACCTGCCCGGGCACCGGGCGCGGAGAGAGTCGAGGCGACACAGGCGACGATTGCATCCAGCGTGGAAAGTCTGCCGTAGTCGCTTTCTGCAATGTCGACATGCAGTTTTTCGTGGAGTCCGGCAATGACGTTGAGCCAGTCCATCGAATCCAGGTCGACCTGATGACGCAAGGGCTGATCCGGCTTGAGGCAGCCGACATCCAGTTCGGGTGCTATCGATTTCAGCGTTTCCAGCACGGCCACCCTGATTTCGGTTGAATCCATTTTGATCTTCTTTGTTGGTCCCGGGGACCTGCAAGCTAGGCAGCGTGATCCAGCAACAGTCGCATCCTGCCGCCTGCCAGGTCCAGGTCCTCGACAATGCAACTCAAGTTCATGTCGGCGGCAAGGACCATGAGTACTCCTGCTACGGCACCCAGTTGAAACGAATCGCCTCCAGGCCGAACGCTGTACAGAACTTGCAGACCGGATGCCTGAGAATCGGGCTCAGTGTCCAATACCTGGATCGATAGAACGGCAGCCGGATCGAAAGGCAAGCGGATATTCAGTTCGAGCCGGAGATCCTGAAAGGCGTCCGCCAGGGAAGAATCCGCTGGTTTCCTGACGTAGCTGGCCTGACGTGCCGATGGCCCTGACGTTTGAACACGAGCAAGAATCACGTCGGCAAGCGCCGCGATTCCTTCGCCGGTCAGCGCGCTGACTTGGTGAATTGACGGCGCGTTGCGCCAGAGCGGCGCCACGTTCTGCAAAGCCTGACAGGCGAGCTTCGCTCCTGCCGTGTCGCTCTTGGTAACCACCAGCAAGTCCGCCAGTTCCAGGATGCCGGCCTTGATCGCCTGCAACTCGTCGCCAAGACCTGGCGGGAATACCACCAGCACCGAGTCCGCCAAACTGGCGACATCAATCTCGGACTGGCCCGTGCCGACCGTTTCAACCATCACCAGGTCGAATCCCGCTGCATCCATCAGTTCAACCATTTGGCGCGCGGAGTTTGTCAGACCACCCAGACTGCCGCGAGTGGCGGTCGACCGGACGAACGAACGATCGTCGGCGGCGGACTCCCCTATCCGAAATCGATCCCCGAGCAAGGCCCCGCCCGTAACCGGACTGGACGGATCGACAGCCAGCACCGCCACACGCTGCCCCATCTCGAGGAACTGCCGCAACATGACTCCAGCGAGGGTGGACTTGCCCGCCCCCGGTGGCCCGGTAATGCCGATCACGTGAGCCCTGCCCAGCCTGTCCGCAAGGCGCGAGAGAAGCCCAGTGGCAGAGGCCGAGTCCCGCTCGGCAAGTGAAAGCGCCCGCGCCAAGGCCGGCCTCTCTCCGGCGGCGACCCGCTCTGCCAAATCGTCAAGCAAAAGGCTCATCTGTTGTCACCAGTTTCTATTGACACTCTTCATGTACTGCGTATACAGTATCCAGTATTCCATGACGCGAGTGCAATAGTGCATTTCATTCTGCCATGAACACATCATTCAAGCCCCTTGAAAGACCCGCAGGTCTGGCCGATCGCGTCTATCACCAGTTGCGCGACAACATCGGCAGCCATCAGATACGTCCCGGAGAGCGCTTGCAGGAGGTCAGCCTGGCAGCGCAGCTCGGCGTATCCCGCACCCCCGTGCGCGAGGCTTTGGCGCGCCTCGAAAGCGAAGGCATGATCGCAGTGGAGGGGCGCGGCTTCGTCGTTCCCGAACTGACCGACGCCGACATTGAGGAAATCTACCAACTGCGCTTTCTGCTGGAGCCCGCGGCGGCCCGCACCGCCGTCGCCGAAATCAGCAGCCCCGCCGACCTGGCCAGCATGGCCGCGGCGATCGACGAAGCAGTAACCGCCGACAAGAACGGTGACTTCCGCGCCTTCCTCGAAGCCAACAGCCGCTTCCACAACGCCTGGCGCGCCTTGATCCCGAATCGGCGGATGTCGAAACTCCTCGACCAGTACGTCGGCCATGTACGCTTTTTGCGCGTACTGACACTGGGCGATGCGAACGCAAGAAAGACCGCGCTGACTGGCATGAAGAACATTCATGCCGCATTCAAGAAGCGGGATGCAGACGCCGCTGCCGCCGCAATGCACAAGCACCTCGAAGCGGCCAAGCATTTTCTTATCACGGCCATTGAAGAAATCGACCAGGAAAAAGCGGCGGAACAGAGCGCCTCCGGAGGCTAGAACAGCCGCTTACCGCCGATTACCGGCGCGGCGGCAAGACATCTGTCGCAATCCCTGACCTCACGCATAACCGGAACAGCGATATGACCTACAAAGCAGAAATCCCCTACGGCGCCTACTGGAGCACCCCCTTTGCCCGCTGGCAGGGCAGCTTTGCCAACCTGCACAGCATCGAGTTCGCTGCGCATGTGGCGCGACTTGAATTGGCCAAACGCAAGATCGACCCCACGACCTTCGACTACGGAGTTCTGGGTTTCTCGGTGCCACAGAAGCATTCCTTCTACGGCCTGCCCTGGCTCACCGGAATGATCGGCGCCACGCGTGCCGGCGGCCCGACGATGATGCAGGCCTGCGCCACCGGCGTGCGCACGCTGCTTGCCGCAACGCAGGAAATAGAGGCTGGCATGGCAAGTACCGCACTAGCCATCAATTGCGACCGCACCTCGAATGGGCCGCACCTCTACTACCCCAACCCGCGCGGCCCCGGTGGCACCGGCGCGGCAGAGGACTGGGTGATGGATAACTTCGGCTGCGATCCCCTGGGCGGCCATACCATGTTGCAGACGGCGGAAAACGTCGCCGCCAAGCATGGCATTGGCACGGCAGAGCAGCACGAACTGGTGCTGCGGCGCGAAGAACAGTACCGGCAGTCGCTGGAGAACGACTCGGCCTTCCTCAAGCGCTTCATGAGCCTGCCCTTCGAGGTACCGGCACCGAACTTCAAGAAGACCGTGAGCACCATGGTCGGCGACGAAGGGGTATCGAACTCAACACCGGAAGGTCTGGCGAAACTGAAACCGGTCCAGGCAGGCGGCGTCGTTACCTTTGGTGCGCAAACCCATCCCGCCGACGGCAACGCGGCAATCGTTGTCACCACGCGCGAAAAGGCGCGGGAACTGTCCACCAATCCGAAGATCGCCGTGCGCCTGCATGGCTTTGGACTGGCCCGAGTCGCCCTGGCCTATATGCCTGAGGCCATGCTCCCGGCGGCGCAGTGCGCGCTGAAGCAGGCTGGCCGCAGCGTCGCCCAGATGACCGCGATCAAGACGCATAATCCGTTCGCGGCTAACGATATTTTCTTTGCCAAGCAGACCGGCGCCGACCTCAAGTCGATGAACAACTATGGCTGCTCGCTGGTGTGGGGGCATCCCCAGGCGCCGATGGGCACCCGTGCCATCATCGAACTGATTGAGGAACTGGCCCTGCGCGGTGGCGGCTTTGGACTCTTCACCGGTTGCGCCGCGGGCGACACCGCGATGTCGGTGGTGCTGGAAGTATGCGACGCAAAATGATTGCGAGCGTAGTCGCCGTATGAACCTGTCCGCATGGATTGATCACCGCGCCGGCCTGACTCCCGAAAAAGCGGCCATTCGCTTCTGCGGGCGCGACGTCTCGTATGCGCAGTTCGCAGAACTGATTGATCGGCTGGCGGCGGCGCTTGCCGCATCCGGAGTGAAGCGCGGCAGCTGCGTGGCCTATCTCGGCTTCAACAGCCCGGAAATGCTGGCGTTGCTGTTCGCCTCTGCCCGGCTCGGAGCCCTGTTTATGCCGCTCAACTGGCGGCTGGCTGGTCCCGAACACCTGCAGATGCTGGAGGATTGTCCGCCTGCACTGCTGTTTGTGGAAGCACAGTATGTTGCCCAGACCGACGCCCTGAAAGAAGTCCCCTTGGGGGATGCCTTGCGCGACGCGCTGGGTGCCATGACGCTGGTCAGCTTCGGCCCTGCCACTGACGGCTGGATTTCCTGGGCAGATTTTTGTCGCCGGGCAAGCAGCTCGGCACCGCTTGATCCATTGGTCGATGAGAACACTCCGCTACTGATCTGCTACACCTCCGGCTCTACCGGCAAGCCCAAAGGCGTGCTGCTGACACAGCGCGCGCTGATCTGTAACGCCGCCAACAGCACCGACATGCACGACCTGACGGCGGACGACATCATTCTCACCACCCTGCCCCTGTTCCACGTCGGCGGGCTGAACAACCAGACGACTCCGGCCCTGCAAGCCGGCTGCACCGTGGTGCTGCATCCCAAGTTCGAAGTAGATGCGACTTTCGACGCCATCGAACGCGACGGCATCACGCTGACCGTGCTGGTGCCGGCGCAGTTGGACATGATGATGGCGCATCGGCGTTGGGCCAGCGCCGACTTTTCGAGCCTGCGCATGATCAGCACCGGATCGACCATTGTTCCCATGCACGTCATCAATGCAGTGCATGCCAAGGGAGTTCCGATGGTGCAGGTCTATGGCTCCACCGAGACCTGCCCGATTGCGGTGTACCTCAAGGCAGCCGACGCGCAGCGCAAGGCTGGCTCGACCGGCAAGGCGGCGATCCACTGCCGGCTGCGGATCGTCGATAGCCAGGGGGCCGACGTGAAGCCCGGCACCACCGGCGAGATTCTGGTGCAGGGCGACAATGTCATGATCGGCTACTGGAACGCACCCGAGACCACCAAAGCGGTGCTGATTGACGGGTGGTTCCACAGCGGAGACATGGGTCATCAGGATGAGGAAGGTTACCTCTACGTCGACGGCCGCAGCAAGGAAATGATCATCTCCGGCGGCGAGAACATCTACCCGGCCGAGATCGAAAACCTGCTGATCGAATGTTCCGACATCGCTGAAGCCTCGGTGATCGGGCGGCCCGACATCCGCTGGGGCGAAATCGTCGTCGCCGTGGTGGTGCCGAGAGCCGACAGCCAGCTCACCGGCGAACAAGTAATGAAACTGCTGGAAGGACGCATCGCCCGCTTCAAGCTTCCCAAGGAAGTGGTGTTGGTCAACCAGTTGCCGAGAACCGCACTGGGCAAGATTCGCAAGGAAGACGTGCGGCAGATGGTCGCGCGCGGAAGCTACCCCCAATAAATCATGGTCCGGCAATGATGGAGCAAGCCTTATGTCGCTAAGAACGGAGCAAAGCGGAGTTTCAGTGGAGGCTAACGCCCGCGTGAGCGGGGGTTACGCCAAAACTAAAATCGGAATCGACGTCGGTGGAACCTTCACCGACTTCGTCGTCACCCGCGACGACGCCGATCCGGCGATATTCAAGACGCTGTCGACCCCGTCCGATCCGTCGATCGCCGTCGTCAATGGCCTGACCGACATCGCCGCCAGCATGAGCCCGCCGCTGACGCTGGAAGCCTTTGCGCCGACCATCGATACCATCGTGCATGGCACCACGGTCACCACCAACGCGACGCTGACCGGCACCGGCGCCAGGTGCGGACTGCTGACCACGGAGGGCGTGCGCGATGCGCTGGAAATGCGCCGCGGCATCCGCGAGGAGCAATACAACAACCGCTACACCAACGTCAAACCTCTGGTGCCGCGCTATCTGCGCGCCGGCATCAGCGGGCGCCTCGATCGCAACGGGACCGAGACCGTGCCGCTCGATCTGGCGCAGATCAGGCGGGCGATCGAACTGTTCAAGCAGGAAGGCGTGCAGGCGGTCTCGATCTGCTTCATGAATTCCTTTGCCAATCCTGCCCACGAAAAAGCGGCGGCAGAACTGGTGAAGAAGGAAATGCCGGGCGCCTATCTCTCGGTATCCACCGACCTGCTGCCGTCGATCCGATTCTATGAGCGAGTCAGCACCACGGCGCTGAACTCCTATGTCGGGCCCAAGCTCAACCATTATCTCGACCAGTTGGTCGGTCGCCTCAAGGGCATCGGCTTCAAGGGTCTGCTGCTCATCATGCAATCCAACGGCGGCGTCATCTCGCCGCAACTGGCGCGCGAGAAGGCCGCCCTGACGCTGCTCTCCGGCCCCGCCGGCGGCCCCGGCGCCGGGCTGTTCTACGTCCGCCTGCACGGCCAGAACAAGTGCATCACCACCGACATGGGAGGCACCAGCTTCGAAGCCTCGGTGGCGGTGGATAGCCCGATGATCAAGAACGACGGCGAAATCGCCCGTCACAAGATCGCCCTGCCCATGCTCGACATCCACACCATCGGCGCCGGTGGCGGGTCGATCGGCTGGCTTGACCAGGGCGGCATGCTGCGCATGGGCCCGCAGAGCGCCGGCGCCGATCCCGGCCCGGCCTGTTACAGCAAGGGCGGCAGACTGCCGGCCACCACCGATGCCAATGTGGTGCTGGGCTACCTGGACCCCGGCTTCTTCGCCGGCGGCAAGATGAAGCTCGACGCGACCGCGGCGCGCGCCGCGATCGAAGAACACATCGCCAGGCCGATGGGCCTTTCCGTCGAGGAAGCCGCGGCCGGCATGTACCGCGTCGCCTGCAACAACATGGCCCAGGGAGTGCGCGAGGTCACCATCAAGCGTGGCTTCGATCCGCGCGAATTCCCCTTCATTCCCGCCGGCGGCGCCGGCCCGATCCACTCCTGCCTGATCTGCAGCGAACTGGAAATTCCGCTGCAGATCGTGCCGCGCGAATCCTCCGTGCTGTGCGCCTTCGGCATGCTGATGAGCGAACTCAAGCACGACTTCGTGCGCACCTTCGTCTCCCGCCTGGAAGCCATCGACTGGCCCCGCCTCACGGCCATGATCGACGAGATGTCGGCCGACGGCACACGGCAACTGGTGGAGGAGCGCATCACCGAGGAGCGCCGCCGCTACGACGTCAAGTTCGACTGCCGCTACATCAAGCAGTACCACGAAGTCTCTTTCACCGTGCCGCGCGAACTGATCGACAGCCGCGACACGGTCGCCATCGCCCGTGCCTTCAACGCCGAGCATAACCGGCTTTACGGCTATTCACTGGAAGCGGAAAAGACGCCGATCGAAATCATCAACGTCCGCATCCAGGCCATCGGCATCACCGACAAGCCGACCTATCGCCAGGAAGACTGGGGCGGCGCCGATGCATCCGGCGCGCTGAAAGGCAGGCGCAGCATGTACATCCCGGAAACCAAGACCTTCCGCGAGACTCCCGTCTATGACGGCCACCGCATGCGCTTCGGCAACCGCGTCGACGGCCCGGCGATGATCGAACAGGAAACCACCGCGATCTTCGTCAGCTCCTCCTACGACTGCGCTGTGGATGCATTGGGTTCCTTTGTCATCTACCAGAAGGGCCGCGAGGATCTCGCCCAATCATGCTTCAGGGAAAACAAGGAGGCTCTGGTATGAGCTCAGCCAAAATCGATCCGATCCTGCTGTCGGTCTATGCCCGAACCTTCAAGTCGATCACCGACGAGATGAGCATTTCGATGGAGCAAACCACCCGCTCGCCGATCCTCTGCGAAGCCAAGGACTACGTCACCGGCCTCTACGACGGCGACGGCAACATGCTGGAGCAGACCGAGAACCTGCCGATCCTGGCCTTCTCGCTGGCGCCGGTATGCAAGTACATCAAGGAATTTTTTGGCGACGAGATCTATCCGGGCGACGTGATCTTCCACAACGACGTCTTCAGCCTGGGCAACCAGAACAACGACGTCGCCGCCTTCAAGCCGGTGTTCTTCGAAGACAAGCTGGTGGCATGGACGGCGGTCAAGGGCCACCAGGCAGACATCGGCGGCAACGTCGCCGGCGGCTACAACCCGAATGCGGTCGAGGTCTGGCAGGAAGCCCTGCGCATCCCGCCGGTCAAGGTCGTCGAGCGCGGCAAGCTGCGCAAGGACGTGTGGAACCTGATTTTCGCCAACGTGCGGCTGGACATCGTGCAGCACGACATGAAGGCCGAGATGGGCGCCTGCACAGTCGGCGAGCGCCGCCTGCTGGAACTGCTGAAGAAATACGGCGTGGAAAGCTACCAGGCGCACAAGCAGGCGCTGTTCGAGGCCACGCGCAAGATGATGGAAGCCGAGATTGCCAAGATTCCCAACGGCAACTACTCGGGCGAAGGCTACGTCTATTACGACGGCCGCTTCGTCGGCTCGAAGTACACCATCCGCGTCGATATCGAGGTCAAGGACAGGCACATCAAGTTCGACTACTCGCGAACCGACCCGCAGACCAACGGCTTCGTGAACGGCACCTTCACCTCCAGCGCCTCGGCCACGATCCTGACCCTGCTGCAGATGGTGAACCCGGACATTCCGCACAACGAGGGCATGGTGCAGCCGATCGAGATCGTCATCCCGACCGGCACCATTCTCAATGCCGCCTACCCGAAGGCCACCACTTTCGGCAACCACCTCTGTCCGCCCAACGCCGACGCCATCCAGCGCGCGCTGGCGCCCGTAATGCCCGATCGCGTCACGGCCGGCTGGAACAATCTGCTGGCATCGCTGACCACCGGCATCGATCCGAAAAACAACGAGAAGTACGTCGACATCGGCTTCATGGGTCTCAAGGGCGGCTCCGGCGCCATGCTCGGCACCGACGGCTACGACCATATCGGCATGATCGACGCCTCGGGCGGCGTACTCGACCAGGACTACGAGATGTTCGAGCAGCAGACGCCGCACACGCTGATCAAGCACGAACTGCTGACCGATTCGGCCGGCGCTGGCCAATGGCGCGGCGGGCTCGGGGTCGAAACGATTTTCACCATCGGCTCCGACGACACGCAACTGGTGACCTTCGGCGACGGCGATTTCGAACCGGCCTTCGGCCTGTTCGGCGGCGGCCAAGGCGGACTCAACTTCATCCGCCTGCAGTATCCGGACGGCCAGACCGTGGTGCCGAAAAACAAGGACCTGATCACCGGCGTCCCCATGGGCACCACCTACCACCAGGTCGCCAGCGGCGGCGGCGGCTATGGCGATCCGAAGAAACGCGACCGCAAGCTGCTGGCCGAAGAGATCCGCAATGGCGTGATCACCCTCGAAGCGGCGCAGCGCGACTACGGCTACGAGATGGCCTAGACCAATGAACTTCAAAACCGGACATCTAGCCACAGAGGACACAGAGCACACAGAGAAAAACAGAAAGGCGCTTTTGCCTCTCTCTGTGAACTCTGTGTCCTCTGTGGCCAAATAGGTTTTTCATAATGAACTTCGAACTGACTAGCGAACAGCAGTCCATCCGCGACACCTTCGCCCGCTTCTGCGACGAGCGCATCGCGCCGCAGGCGGCGGCGCTGGACGAAGCCAAGGTGTATCCGCGCGCACTGTTCCAGGAACTGGCCGACCTCGGCTTCTTCGGCATGCGCTATCCCGAAGCAGTCGGCGGTAGCGGTACGGCGTTGACCGAGTTCTGCCTGGCCCTGCAGGAAGTCGCGCGTGGCTCGATGTCGCTGGCCGGCGCGGTGGCCATGCAGTCGCTGATGGGCACCAAGTTCCTGCATCTCTTGGGCAACGAGGACATCATCGAGCGCCTGTTCAAGCCGGCCCTGCGCGGCGAGAAAATCGCCGCGATCTGCATGACCGAGCCGAATGCCGGCTCCGACCTCGATTCGATCGCCACGACGGCGAAGAAGGTCGATGGCGGTTACGTCATCAACGGCCAGAAGACCTGGATTACATCGGCACCGGTGGCCGACTTCTTCACCGTGTTCGCCAAGGCCGGCGAGGAGAAGAAGCTCACCATATTCCTCGTCGAGAAGCACTTCAAGGGCATCACCGTCGGCCGCGAGATTCACAAGATGGGCGTCTGGGCGCTGCCGACCTCGGAAGTGGCCTTCGATGAGTGCTTCGTTCCCGACAGCCATCGCCTGTCGAAGGAGGAAGGCGACGGCGAAGGGCATCTGCGCAAAACCCTGGGCGAGATCCGCATCATCACCGGCGCCATGGGCCTTGGCGTGGCGCGCGCCGCGCTCGGCGAGGCGGTGCGCTATGCCGGCGAGCGCAAGCAGTTCGGCAAGGCGATCAACCGCTACCAGGCGATCCAGATGAAGCTGGCCGAGATGGCCACCGACCTCGAGGCGGCGACCCACCTCGTTTACTACGCTGCGTCGCTGCACGATTCCGGCAAGCCGTATCACAAGGCAGCGGCGATGGCCAAGCTGTTCGCCACCGAAACGGCGGCTACCGTCTGCGACAAGGCGGCACGGGTCTTCGCCTCCTACGGCTACGCCATGGAATACCCGGTCCAACGCTATCTGCGCGATGTCCGCTTCACCCTGATCGGCGGCGGCACCAGCGAGATACTGAAACTCATCATTGCCAAGGAAGTATCGTCATGACTGCATCACAACGCCGAATCAAGGTCCTGCTCGGCAAACCCGGGCTTGACGGCCACGATCAAGGCGCCAAGGTCGTTGCCCGCGCCATGATGGACGCCGGCTTCGAAGTCATCTACACCGGGCTGCGGCAAACGCCGGAGCAGATCGCACGCATCGCCCTCGAAGAAGACGTCGACGTAATCTCGCTGTCCTCCATGGCCGGCTCGCACATCCCCTTCTGCCGCAAGCTGAAGCCCCTGCTCGAAGCCAATGGTCTCGACGACAAGCTCTGGGTCATCGGCGGCAACCTGCCGGCACAGGATCACGAAGCGCTGCGCGAACTCGGATTCAAGGGCATCTTCCCCTCGGGTTCGAAGCTGGATGCGATCACCGAATTCATCCGCAAGGAAGTGAAATGAACTTTCAAACCCAAAGCTTAGCCACAGAGGACACAGAGTTCACAGAGGAAAACCTTGGTGGCGTGCTTTCTCTGTGTCCTCTGTGTCCTCTGTGGCCAAAAAGGTTTTCGCAATGAAGAAAGTCATCAACGAGTCGGGCATCGAGGTCAAGCCGCTCTACACGGCGGCGGACGTCGCGGCCAGCGGCGGCATGGAGATGGTCGGCGAGCCCGGCCAATATCCCTTCACCCGCGGCATTCACCGCGAGATGTACCGCAAGCAGCCGTGGACCATGCGCCAGTACGCGGGCTTCGGCAATCCGGCCGACACCAACCAGCGCTTCAAGTATCTGATCGCCAACGGCCAAACCGGCCTCAATGTCGCCTTCGATCTGCCGACGCAAATCGGCCTCGATTCAGACGATCCGCTGGCCGAGGGCGAAATCGGCCGCGTCGGCATGTCGATCGACACCCTGCGCGACTTCGAGATCGCCTTCGACGGCATCGACCTGAAGAAGATCACCGTCTCGCTGACCATCAACGGCGCCGCGGCGATCCTGATCGCGATGTACCTGGCCATGGCCGAAAAGCGCGGCTACGACATCAAGGAATTGCGCGGCACGGCGCAGAACGACATCCTCAAGGAATTCATCGGCCGCGGCACCTGGATTTTCCCGGTCGAGCCGTCGATCCGTCTGGTCGGCGACACCATCGAATACTGTGCCACGCACGCGCCGAAATACACCCCGGTGTCGGTCTGCGGCTATCACATCCGCGAATCCGGAGCGACCCCGGCGCAGGAAATGGCCTATGCATTTTCCATCGCCAAGGCCTACGCCGACGACGCCATCAAGCGCGGCTTGCCGATCGACGAGTTTGCCGGACGGCTCTCGTACAACTTCAACATTTTCGGCAACATCTTCGAACAGGTGTGCAAGTTCCGCGCCGGCCGCGGGCTGTGGGCCAAGATCATGAAGGAAGAGTACGGCGCGGAAAAGCCGGGCTCGATGTGGCTGCGCATGATCGCCGCCGGCGGCGGTGGCGGCCTGACCTTCGAGCAGCCCGAAGTCAACATCGTGCGCGGTGCCTACTACGCGCTGATCTCTGCGCTGTCCGGCACGCAAACCATGGCCTTGTGTTCCTACGACGAGGCCTACACCATTCCCACCGAGTACTCGGCGCGAATTTCCCTGCGCACCATGCAACTCCTGATCGAGGAAATGGGTCTCACCGAAACCGTCGATCCGCTGGCGGGTTCCTTCTACGTCGAGACCATGACCAACGAGATGCGCAAGAAGATGGAGGAAATCATGGCCGAAACCGATGCCCAGGGTGGCATCGTCAAGATGGTGTCCGAGGGTACCATCCAGGCCAAGGTCTCGGCGCAGGCCTACCAGATGCAACGCAAGATCGAATCGGGCGAGTTCCCCAAGGTTGGCGTCAACTGTTATCGCAACGAGCAGGAAGAAGACCATCCAGTCGAGTTTCACCCCTATAACGAAGACGACGCGCGGGTGCAGATCGAAAGCCTGAGGCGCATCCGCGCCGAACGCGACAACGCCAAGGTGAATGAGGCGCTGACCCGCCTGCGAGGAGATGCGGCAGCCGGCCGCAACGTCATGCCGGCACTGGTCGATGCAGTGAAGGCCTATGCCAGCGTCGGCGAAATGACGAAAGAGCTGGTCAATGTATTCGGACGCTATCAGGAACCGATCCGCTTCTGAGGATGGAAACAATGAATGAACTGAAACACTACCTCGCACCCACCAGCCTCGACCAGGCGGTCGAGTGTCTCAAGGACGGCGACGTGACGATACTCGCCGGCGGCACCGATCTCACGCCGCAAAGTCAGGCCGGCCGGGTCAAGATCAAGCACACGCTGATGAACATCCGCCACATTCCCCAACTCTCCGGCATCACGCTGGAAGGCAAGGAAATCCGCATCGGAACGCTGGCCACGATTACCGAGATCATGGCGCACCCACTGGTACGGCAGCATCTGCCGGTGCTGGTCGATGCCTGTAATCATTTTGCCAGCGACCAGATCCGCAATGCCGCGACGCTGGGGGGCAACATCTGCAATGCCTCCCCGGCCGGCGACACCCTGATCCCCCTGCTGGTGCTGGATGCCTCGGTCGAACTGGCGTCGATGCCGGAAGCCAAGCTCTACCGGCACAGCATGCCGCTATCGACCTTCTTCGTCGGACCCGGAAAGACGCGCCGCTCCCTGTGCGAACTGGTGACCTGCGTGCGCATCCCGCTGCCGGCAGAGGGCCACGTGGCGCGGTTCCACAAGCTCGGTACGCGACCGGCGCTGGACATATCGACGATTTCCATCGGCATCGCCGGAACGCTCAAGGAAGGCATACTGTCCAATGTCAGGGTGGCGTTCGGCGCGGTCGCCCCGACACCGGTGCGGGCCTCGCAGACCGAGAAAGCACTGGAAGGACAGCGCCTCGATGAGGCCACCATCGAGAAAGCGGCCGCGGTCGCGCGCGACGAAGTCAAGCCGATCGACGACGTCCGCGCCAGCGCCTGGTATCGCAAGGAAATGATCCATAACATCACCAAAAGGATACTCAGCCATGTCGCTCAAGCATGACATCGAATTCACCCTGAACGGCATCAAGCGGCGCGTTACCGTGGACGTCACGATGAATGCTCTCGCCATGTTGCGTGACGTCATCGGACTCACCGGCACCAAGTACGGCTGCGGCGAAGGCGAGTGCGGTGCCTGCACCATCCAGGTCGATGGCGTGTCGCTGAACTCGTGCCTGATGTTCGCCGTCGATTGCGACGGCCGCAACGTCACCACCATCGAGGGGTTGGCCAACGACAGCGAGGCCGATGCCCTGCGCGACGCCTTCGTCGAGCACGGCGCCGTGCAGTGCGGCTTCTGCACCCCCGGCATGATCATGCAGGCCGATCATCTGGTGCGCAGCGGGTGCTGTGGCGACACCGACAGCATCAAGCGTGGCATAGAGGGCAATCTTTGCCGCTGCACGGGTTACAAGAAAATAGTCGACGCCATCGCCTCGGTGAGCGGCGCACAAAACTAAGGATATCCCCATGAGCGTTGCAGAAAAGAAGGCCAGAGTTATTCAGCCGGACTCGCTGATCGGCAAGCGCATCCCGAAAATGGATGCTCCGGAGAAGGCCAGCGGCAAGACACGTTACATCCACGACATCAACCTGTCGGGCCAGTTGCACGGCAAGATCCTGCGTTCCGAACGCATTCATGCCTTGATCAAGTCGATCGACACCTCGGCCGCCAAGGCGCTGCCCGGCGTGCACGTGGTCATCACCGCCGCCGATGTTCCCGATCAGCGGCCGATCGGCGTCGCTCGCGACCACTTTCCCCTGAAGGTCGGCCGCGTCCGCAGCGAACGCGACGAGATCGCCGCAGTCGCAGCCGAAACCGAGGAGATTGCCGAAGCCGCGCTCAAGCTGATCAAGGTCGTATACGAGGACCTGCCGGTCATCTCCAACCCGGAAGACGCGATCAAGCCGGGCGCGGCCCTGATCCACCCCGAACCGCATGGCGCCGACGGCAGTCACGAACATCTGAAGCAGGGCACAACCATCGCGCACAAGGGCAAGCCGGACAACGTCGCCATGACCTTCGACTATGCTCACGGCGACGTGGTGCGGGGCGAAGCCGAATCCGATGTGGTGCTCGAAGACACCTTCAAGCTGCACTACGTCACCCACTGCTGCATGGGCGTCTCGGGCATGATCGCCGAGTTCGATGCTTCGGGGAACCTGCTCATGTACTCGAACACCCAGGTGCCCTTCCTGCACAAGCGGGAGTTTGCCGAATACCTGAACATGGACCCGGCGCGCATCCGCATCATCCAGCCACCAATCGGCGGCGGCTTCGGCTCCAAGCTGGACATCTATCCCTTCGAAGTGATTTGCCTGTATCTCGCCCGCGCCGCCAAGCGGCCGGTGAAAATGCTGTTCACCCGCGAAGAGGAGTTCCTGGCGTCGCCGACGCGGCAGCCGGTGCTGCTGACCCTGCGCTCGGGCTGCAAGAAAGACGGCACGCTGACCTTCCGCCAGGTGCATACCCTGCACGACAACGGCGCCTACACGTCCTGGGGCGCGACCACGCCTTTCGTGATGATGCAGACCTTCTCCTCCCTCTACCGCGTGCCGCATTGCGACTATCACACCGCAGCCGTTTACACCAACAACCCCTACGCCGGGTCGTTCCGCGGCTACGGCAATTTGCAGGCGACCTTCGCCATCGAACAGCACATGGACATGCTGGCCGAAAAGATCGGCATGGATCCCCTCGCCTTCCGCCTCAAGAACGCCCAGGATGCGGGAGAAACCACCGGCCAGGGCATGAGCTTCAAGAGCTGCGGCTTCAAGGACTGCCTGACCACGGCGGCGACCCGCAGCGATTATTCGCGCAAGGTTCAGGAGAACGTGGCCAACCGCGACAAGCCCGGCAACATCAAGCGCGGTGTCGGCATGGCCTCCATGCTGCACGTCGGCGGCGGCGCCAAGATCTACCCGTCCGACGGCTGCGGCACCATCCTCAAGATGGACGACTTTGCCAATGTGACATTGATCACCGGTGCCTCGGAAATCGGCCAAGGCTCGGAGACCGTGCTGTCGCAACTGGTCTGCGAGGAACTCGGCTTGCCCATGTCGGCCATCACCGTGGTCAATAACGATACCGCCATCACGCCGTGGGATGTCGGCGTGCATGCCAGCCGTACCACTTTCATCGCCGGCAACTCGGCGATCGGCGCGGCGAAAAAGGCCAAAACAAAAATACTCGCCGTGGCAGCCAAGAAGTACGACTGCGCCGAGAGCGATCTCGACCTGCGCGGCGGCTTTGTCATCAAGGCCGGCAGTGGCGAAGTCGTGGTCGAGTTGTCGAAGCTGTTGCGCAACCTGCACTTCCAGGACAAGGCCGAACTGGTGATGACCACGTTCTACTACGAGCCGCCCAGCGTGCATCAGGACAAGGGCTTCAAGGGCGACGTCTCGGCCGCCTACGCCTGGGGCACCCAGGTGGTGGAAGTCGAAGTCGATACCGACACGGGGACGGTCAGGATGACCAAGGTCACCGGCGCGCACGATGTCGGCCGGGTACTGAACCGGCTCGGCATCGAAGGCCAGATCGAAGGCGGCGTGGTCATGGGTCAGGGCTACGCGCTGACGGAAGACCTGATGATCGAAAACGGCGTCATGAAGAACCCCAACTTCCGCGACTACAAGCTGGTGACGGCGCCCGAAATTCCGGAAATGGACATCTCCTTCATCGAATCGATGGATGGCGAAGGACCGCAGGGAGCCAAGGGCGTCGGCGAGGCGCCGTCGATCTGCATCGCAGCGGCCACGGCCAACGCCATAGCCAACGCCACCGGGGTGCGCATGTTCGAGCTGCCCTTCACCCCGGAGCGCGTTTACCGCACCCTCCATGGCCAGACCCCCAAGCTGTACTGGAAGCCGTGGAAGGCCGAATAGCATGAAAACCCAAATTCCAGCCACGGAGGACACAGAGAACACAGAGGAGGCAATGCCTCTTCTTCAGGCACGGCCAAGTCTGCCGGGCCGCTGGAATCAAACCGACCCGTTTCTGCTTTTCTCTGTGTTCTCTGTGCCCTCTGTGGCTAAAAGGTTTTGTTCGTGAAGCGCCGTACCGTCCTCTCGATGGAACAGGCCCTGTCGCTGCCGTATGCAACGCTGCGTTTCGCCCAACTGGGCTGGCGCGTGATCCGCATCGAGTCGACGCCAAGCGGCACAGGCCTGCCCGGCGATCCGAACCGCTACATCGGCGGCAAGGTCGTCGATGACGACCGTCGCAGCTACTTCATCGCCCCGAACGTCGGCAAGGAAGCCATCGCGATCAACCTCAAGGACCCGCAGGGTCAGGAACTGCTGAAAAGGCTGATTCTTGAACTCGAGGTCGATGTGTTCTGCTGCAATACCGTGCCCAAGCGCTACAAGCAGCTGGGCATCGACTACGAAAGTCTCTCCGCCGTGAAGCCGGACCTGATCTGGGCCGGCATCTCGGCCATGGGGCCGGAATACCCCGATGCGCCAGGCTACGATCCGGTGATCCAGGCGATGGCCGGCTACATGGAACTGACCGGCTCCGCAGACGGTCCGCCGACGCTGTCCGGCGTACCGCTGATCGACCTCAAGGCCGGCGACGAGGTTTACGCCAGCGTGATGATGGCGCTGCTGGAGCGTGCCGAAACCGGCAAGGGCAGCCGCATCGATGTGTCGATGCTGCAGGCCGCGGCCTCCTGGCTGATCACCACCCTGCCACTGCTCGACTTCGACTGCGATCCGTCGGAAATTACCCGCTGCGGCAACGAGCATCGCAAATTCATCCCGACCAATGTCTACCCCACCGCGGACGGTTTCATTTACCTGGCCATCGGCAGCGATGTGCAGTGGCGGCGCCTCACGGAGATCTCCTTCTTCACGCCGGTAGCCAGCGCGATACGCATAACCAACGAAGGCCGCCACCAGGAACGCGAGTCGATCCACCGCGACATGGCGGCGGTGACGCGACAGCACACCACGGCCGCGATTGCCGCGGAGTCCCGCAAGGCGACCATCCCGCATGCGCCGATCCACGACATACCGGCGGTCCGCGAGATGCCGGCCGTCAGCAGCCGACTGACGACGACCCGGGCGCCCGACGGCAAGACGATACGCATGCAGCCCATGGCGGTGGACGTTCCGGGCGTAGTGACGGAACTGCGGTTTCCCGCCAAGTACGGACAGGACACCCTGTCGATACTGAGTGAAGCAGGCTTCACCGCGGCAGATTGCGCGCGCCTGAAGAATCAGGGCATCATTGCAGGTTGAAGGGCAAAATCCATCTCATGCAGTTCGCAGCAGGCGACTTTTGTACAACATCAATCAAGGAGGAGACACCATGATCAAAAGAAAACTTCTACTGGCCCTGTCCGGGCTGGCGCTGGCCGCATCGATGACGGTGCAGGCGCAGGTCAAGATCGGCGTAATGGCATCATCGACCGGGCCGATAGCATTCGTCGGTATTCCGCAGAAGAACGCGGTCGCCCTGCTGCCGAAGAAGATCGGCGAATACACCATCGAGTACCTGGTCTTTGATGACGCCAGCGATCCGACACAAAGCGTGCAACTCACCAAGAAACTGCTTGGCGAAAACAAGATCGACGCCCTGATCGGCCCGTCCGGTTCCGGCAACGCCATGGGCGTGCTGGCGTTCATGGCCGAAGGACAGACGCCGATGCTGGCGCCGGTCGGCACCTCCGCCGTCGTGCTGCCGATGGACGACAAGAAACGCTGGGTGTTCAAGACCCACCCCAATGACGACGTGATCAGTGAGGGCGTGGTCGCGGCGATGACCAAGCGCGGCGTCAAGACCGTCGGCTTCATCGGTCGCAACGATCCCTACGGCGAAAACTGGTACAAGACCTTCGCCCCGATGGCAGAGAAGGCCGGCATCAAGATCGTCGCCAACGAACGCTACAACCAGCAGGACACCAGTGTTGTCGCACAAGCGCTCAAGCTGATAGCCGCCAAGCCCGATGCGATCTTTGTCGCCGGCGTTGCCGCCGACGCCGCCCTGCCGCATGCGCAACTGACCGACTCCGGCTACAAGGGTCCGATTTTCCAGACCCATGGCGCGGCTTCAAGTGCCTTCATCAAGATCGGCGGCAAGAAGGTCGAGGGAGCACTGATAGTCGGCCCCCTGCTGGCTGTACCCAACGAAATTCCCGACAGCTTTCCGACCAAGAAGATTACCCTCGACATGGTCAACAGCTACGAGAAGCAGTTCGGCTCCCCCCCGCCGATCTTCGCTGCCGGCACCTATGACGCCGGCCTGCTGCTGATCCGGGCCATCCCGGAAGCCGGCAAGAAGGGCAAACCGGGCACGCAGGAGTTCCGTACGGCGCTGCGCGACGCCCTGGAAGGCACCAAGGAAATGCTGGCCTCGCAGGGCGTCATCACCATGACGGCAAAGGATCATTCCGGCTTCGACCACCGCGGTCGGGTGCTGATGACCGTCAAGGATGGCAAGTTCGCGATGGTTCACGA
Organism: Sulfuritalea sp.; assembly: GCA_023229685.1. Classification (GTDB taxonomy): domain Bacteria; phylum Pseudomonadota; class Gammaproteobacteria; order Burkholderiales; family Rhodocyclaceae; genus Sulfuritalea. The sequence goes on along the minus strand of JALNYT010000010.1, from coordinate 70,150 downwards.
CTGACCGCGCGGCCGCGCAGGTCGACGCTCGATCTCATCCTCGAGTCCGGCCAGCGCGGCCATCACCAAGATCATCGCGGCCCCAATGACGGCCCGTTCATGACTCCCTCCTTCAGCATCTCGACGCTGCACAGAACCTGGTGGTGCACCACCACGCACGGTTCCCGACCATCCCTCCACCGCCCGGGCTGTTGAGCGCTGCGACCCCGCACGGGTCGCACATGTGACGGACGGCGCGCAATGTTGCACAAACGCGCGCGAACCAGCACAGAGGGGAAGGCAGATGGATCTGACAAACGTTTCACTCGAAGACAAATACCGGCTGGAGCACGGTCGCGTCTTCCTGACGGGCATGCAGGCCCTGGCGCGCCTGCCCATGCTGCAGGCTGCCATGGACCGCCGCGCCGGACTGCACACCGCCGGATACATCTCCGGCTATCGCGGTTCGCCGCTGGGCGGGCTCGACACTGCGCTGCATGCGGCCGAGACCTTTCTCAAGGCGCAGGACATCAAGTTCCAGCCGGGCGTCAACGAGGACATTGCGGCTACCGCCATCTGGGGCACGCAGCAACTCCAGCTTTTCCCACAGCCAAAGTTCGACGGCATCTTCTCGATGTGGTACGGCAAGGGGCCTGGCGTCGACCGCTGCGGTGACGTGTTCAAGCATGCCAATCATGCCGGCACGGCCAAGCATGGCGGCGTGCTGCTGATCGCCGGCGACGACCCGTCGGCACGTTCATCGGCCGTCGCGCACCAGAGCGAACACATGTTTTCCGCCTGTGGCATCCCGGTGCTGGCCCCCGCCGACCTGCAGGAGTATCTCGACTTCGGCCTCCACGGCTGGGCCATGTCGCGCTATTCGGGCTGCTGGGTGGCGATGAAGGTCACCTCCGATACCGCCGAGAGCTCGTCCACGGTGGAGCTCGACGCCGGGCGCCTGAAAATCATCATCCCCGACGACTTTCGCCTGCCTGCGGACGGCGTGCATATCCGCTGGCCCGATCCGCCGCTGGCGCAGGAACACCGCTTGCAGGAGTTCAAGGTCTACGCCGCGATTGCCTATGCCCGCGCCAACCGGCTGAACCGGATCATTTTCGACAGTCCGCGACCGCGCCTGGGAATCATCGCCTGCGGTCGCGCCTATCTCGACGTGCGGCAGGCGCTCGACGATCTCGGCATCGATGAGACGTACGCCGCCGACATAGGCCTGCGCCTGTTCAAGGTGGGCATGCCCTGGCCGCTGGAAGCCGATTCGGTGCGTCAATTCGCCGAAGGCCTGGAAGAAATCCTGGTGGTCGAGGAGAAGCGCCAGATCATCGAATACCAGTTGAAGGAAATGCTCTACAACTGGCGCGAAGACGTGCGCCCGCGCGTCGTCGGCAAGTACGACGAATCCGGCGAATGGCCGGCTCCGGCCAATCGCTGGCTGTTGCCGCCCACCGCCGAGCTGACGCCGGCCATCGTGGCCCGCGCCATCGCCGCGCGTATCGCTCGATTCCATACCTCGGAGCGCATCGCGGCCCACCTTGCCTTCCTCGACAGCCAGACCAAGGCCCTGTCCAGGCCGCGAGTGGCACTGGTGCGCACGCCCTACTACTGTCCCGGCTGCCCGCATAATCAATCGACCAAGGTACCCGAAGGCAGTTGCGCATTGGGTGGCGTCGGCTGTCACCTGATGGCCGTCACGATGGACCGCAGCACCGTCACCATTTCCCAGATGGGGGGCGAAGGTGCAGCGTGGCTCGGCGTGTCCGGGCACAGCGGCACGCAGCACGTATTCGCCAACCTGGGCGATGGCACCTACTTCCATTCCGGGTTGCTGGCGATTCGCGCCGCGGTCGCCGGAAAGATCAACATCACCTACAAGCTCCTCTACAACGACGCCGTCGCCATGACCGGCGGCCAGCCGCTGGACGGCACGCTGACGGTACCGCAGCTGACCCGCCAGTTGGCCGCTGAAGACGTCAAACACATCATCGTGATGTCAGACGAACCGGAGAAGTACGAGAAGGTCGCCGACTTCGCGCCGGGTGTTCAAATTCGCCACCGCGACGCGCTCGAAGCCACACAACGCGAACTGCGCGAAACCCTCGGCGTCACCGCCCTGATCTACGACCAGACCTGCGCCGCGGAAAAACGTCGCCGGCGCAAGCGCGGCCTTTTTCCGGATCCTGCCGTACGCGTCTTCATCAATGAAATGGTCTGTGAGGGCTGCGGCGATTGCAGCGTCAAGTCCAACTGCCTCGCCGTGATTCCGGTCGAGACGGAATTCGGCCGCAAGCGCGCCATCGACCAGCATTCGTGCAACAAGGACTACTCCTGCGTTGCCGGCTTCTGCCCGAGCATCGTCACCGTGCACGGCGGCGCCGTGCGCCGCGGACGGGCGCTCGAGTCCGACCCCGCCGGATTCGCCGATCTGCCGGAGCCCGCGCCCGTCGATCTGGCGGAACCCTATGCCATCCTGGTGGCCGGCATCGGCGGCACGGGCGTGGTGACCATTGGCGCCCTGCTCGGCATGGCCGCGCATCTCGAGGGAAAAGGCGTCACCGTGCTCGACATGACCGGCCTGGCGCAGAAAGGTGGCGCCGTGATGTCGCATGTGCGGATTGCCGACCGGCAGAGCCGGCTGCATTCGACACGGATTGCCACGGGCGAAGCCAGACTCCTGCTCGGTTGCGATATTGTCGTCTCGGTCAGCGACGACGCTCTCTCCAAGACCGCTGCCGGCAGGACGCGGGCGATCGTGAATACGGCGCAGACGATCACCGGCGAGTTCGTGCGCAATCCGGATCGCGGCTTCCCGGTTGGCGCCATGGAGCAATCGGTCATCTCTGCCATCGGTGCCGATGCCGCAACCTTCATCGATGCCAGCCGGCTTGCCGAGCGGCTGATGGGAAATTCGCTTGCGACCAACATCTTCATGCTCGGCTATGCCTTCCAGCGCGGCCTGATACCGCTGTCGTCGGCGGCCCTGCTGCGCGCGATAGAACTGAACGGCGCCACGGTAGAGGAGAATCGCCGCGGCTTCTCCTGGGGACGACGCACTGCCGTCGATGCCGCCGGCGTCGAGGCGCTGGCGGCCGCCGGAACTGCCGATGCAGCGACGCACAAGCTGTCCGCCAGTCTCGACGAAATGGTCCAACGCCGCCGCGACTACCTGACCGCCTACCAGGATGCTGCCTACGCCGGGCGATATGCCGATCTCGTGGAACGAGTTCGGAAGCGGGAAGCAGAAGTCGGCGCTGGTGGTACGGCGCTGGCCGAGGCCGTCGCTCGTTACTACTTCAAGCTGCTGGCCTGCAAGGACGAATACGAAGTGGCGCGGTTGTTCGCCGATCCGGAATTCCAGAACGCGCTGGCGGCCGGCTTCGAAGGCGACTACCGGCTGAACTTCCACGTCACCTTGCCCTGGAGCCGCGGCGCCAAACCCGGTGACGAGCCGAAAAAGATCCGCATCGGGCCCTGGCTGCTGCCGGCCATGAAACTGCTCGCCGGATTCAAGTTCCTGCGCGGCACCGCATTCGATCCCTTTGGCCGCAGCGCCGAACGCAGGCAGGAGAGGCAGCTTGTCGCCGACTACGAAGCCACCGTGGCGCTGATCCTGGAGAAGCTGGACCGCAGCCGGATCGCGACCGCGGTCGCGCTTGCCAGCGTGCCGGAAGACATTCGCGGCTATGGCCCGATCAAGGAACGGTCCATAGCCCAAGCCACAAGAAAACACGCAGAGCTGATGGCGACCTTCAGCAGCGAAGCAATTACCGAGATGGCATAAGCCGCCGCAATCGACACTCGGGCCAAGCTGCCCGAATCAGGAGGAGACAAGACATGGACATGAAAACAACAGATCATCGCGTTCTACTCGGCAACGAAGCCATCTCCAGGGGGCTGGTGGAAGCCGGCTGCCAGTTCATGACCGCGTATCCGGGGACGCCGAGTTCGGAAATACTGCCGGCCGTGATCGAGTTCAAGAAGGAGCTCGGACTCAATCTCTATGCCGAATGGTCGACCAACGAAAAGGTCGCCCTGGAGACCGCCCTCGCCGCCGCCTATGCCGGCAAGCGCACCGCCGTGGCGATGAAACAGGTGGGCCTCAACGTAGCGGCTGATCCGGCGCTGTCCGCGGCCTATATCGGCGTGGTCGGCGGCCTGGTGCTGATCGTGGCCGATGACCCCGGGTTGCACTCGTCGCAGACCGAGCAGGACTCGCGCCTCTTCGCGCTGTTCTCGAAGATCCCGGCGCTCGACCCGTCCAGCCCGCAGGAAGCCAAGGACATGGTGGCGCAGGCCTTCGCGCTCTCCGAGCGCCATCAGCTCCCGGTCATGCTGCGACCCACGGTACGCGTCTGCCATTCGGAGCAATCGATCGAATGCAAGCCGGTGGATGCGCCGTTTCGCGAGGCCGACTTCGAAAAGAATCCCCGCCGCTGGGCGGCGACGCCGCGCGCCAGAATGGCCTTGCACCAGCAACTGAACCAGAAGCTGGCGGCGATCGAAAAGGAGTTCGAAACCTGGCCGGGCAATCATGCCTTCTTCCCGACCGGATCGACCACGCAGCGTGCACCGCTGGGCATTGTTGCGGCGGGCGTCAGCTACGCCTATCTGAACGATATGCTGCACTCCCTCGGACTGGCGGATCAGTTGCCGGTGCTCAAGATCGCCACCGTCTACCCGCTGCCGCGCGCCCTGGTTGAGAATTTTGCCAGCCGCTGCGAGCGCCTCATCGTGTTCGAAGAAACCGACGCCGCGGTCGAACTGCAGATCAGGCTGTCGATACCCGTGTGGGGGCGACTCACGGGACATATCCCGTCGCATGGCGAACTGACCCCCGGCGTCATCGAAAAATTGCTGGTGGCGGCCACCCGCGAGGCCGGCCTGGTGCCCACCGAGCGCGCCGCAAATCGCATGCAGGACGCGGTAGCCGGCCTGGAACTGCCGATCCGTCGCCCGACCTTCTGCCCCGGCTGCGGACACCGGTCGGTCTTCTACTCGCTGCGCCGGGCGTTTCCCGAGGCGATCTTTCCCGGCGATATCGGCTGCTACACCCTGGGGCTGAACCAGGGTTCGGTCGATACCGTGCACGACATGGGAGCCTCCATCTCCATGGCATCAGGCTTCTATCATGCTTACGCTCAGGACGGCAAAACGCCGCCGATTTTTGCCACCATCGGCGACGGCACCTTCTTCCATTCGGGTGCGGCGGGACTCGAAAACGCCATCTACAACGGCGCCCGCTTCGTCCTGCTGGTCCTGGACAACGGCACCACCGGCATGACCGGCATGCAGCCGACTCCCGAATTCGGCAAGACTGCCGACGGCCATGCCGGAGGCATAGTCAATCTGGAGACCCTGATTAGGGGCTGCGGCATCAGCTATCTGGAGCACGCCGATCCCCACGATCTGGCCACCTTCCAGCGCGTACTGCTGGATGCGCTGGATCACACCCGCGCCGAGGATGGCGGTGTCGCAGTGGTGCTTGCGCGCTATGCCTGCGTCACTCAAATGAAAGGTCTCGGTCCGAACCGGACCGCCGTGCCGGTCGAGGTGCACCACGGCACGCGGCCGCGCGCGCCGGACGCCGTCTCTGCGCTCGATGCACCATGGATGCCGCGCCACCAGGATCGCTTGTCGCCCTGCGCCGAGGCCTGCCCTGCGGGCAATGACGTCGAACGGCTGATGACGCTGGCGGCCGCCGATAACTGGACGGAAGCCGCCCGAACCCTGTACGCGGAGCATCCCTTTCCGTCCACCCTGGGCCGCGTCTGTCCGCATCCGTGCGAGAGCAAGTGCAACCGGAATGCCTATGACGGCGCCCTGTCGATCAATGCCATCGAACGCATGGCCGGTGACCGCGGCCACTCCGCTGCCACGTTCGCCACTCGGGGACAGACGCTGGGCAAGACCGTCGCCGTGGTCGGCGGCGGCCCCTCGGGGCTGGCGGCCGCCTATCACCTGGCCCGCATCGGCTATGGCGTCGAGATCTACGAAGCGCTGCCGGAAATCGGCGGCATGCTGCGCTGGGCCATCACCGAATACCGCCTGCCGGCCGATGTGCTGGAAAGAGAACTCGAGGTATTCGAGTCGCTCGGCATCACGCTGCACACCGGGATTCGCCTCGGCAAGGACATGGCCTGGTCCGAACTGGACCGCTTCGACGCCGTGTATCTGGCTACCGGTGCATGGAAGCAGAGGCAGTTGAAGATTGCCGGCGAGGACCGCGCCGGCGTGCTCAGCGGTCTCGACTACCTGTACCAGGTGCGCGCCGGCCAGGCTCCCGAACTCGGCGCCCACGTCGCGATAGTCGGCGGTGGCAACACGGCGATCGACGCCGCCCGCACCGCCCGACGCAAGGGCGCCGCGGTCGACGTCTACTACGACGTGCTGCTGGCGATCCCGGAAGAAGTGACCGCGGCACGCGACGAAGGCATCGTCCTGCACCATGCGGTAGTGCCGGTCCGTTTCGCCGCCGGCGAAACCAGCAGGCTCAAGCTGTACCTGCGCGACTTGGCAGTGCCGCAAGCCGGGGCCGGCAGGGATGCCCCGGTCTTCTCGACCGAAACCAGCGAGGCCGACAGCGTCCTCATCTGCATCGGCGGCGACGCCGACCTGACTTACCTCAGCGAATCCGATCTGGCCGTCAATGGCAGGCTGGCGGTCGATGCCTGGGGCCGCACCGGGCAGCCGCGCATCTTCGCCGGCGGCGACGCCTCGAGCGCGGGCGCAGGCACCGTGGTCGGCGCCATCAATGCCGGCAAGCGAGCCGCGCTGGCGATCCACGAGCGGCTTGGGGGCAAGGCCTTCGACGCGGCAGCCCTGCAACTTGGCGCCGGCCCCGGCATCGCCACCAGCATCGCTTCCAGCGCCGCAGGCAGCATGATGGCAAATTCGTCGCCGCGCGCGCGCCAGCAGCAATCGGCGCCGGATGCGACGGCGATCAAGCTGCAGTTCTTCCGCAAGAAGCCGCGCGCGGAATCCCGGCATCGCGCGCCGAACGATTCCATCTGGAATTTCGACGAGGTCAATTTCGGCCTCGGTTCGGCCGAAGCGACCGCGGAGGCTGGCGAGCGCTGCTTCCATTGCGGCGTCTGCACCCACTGCGACATCTGCGTCAATGTCTGCCCCACCGAAGCCATCACGCAAGTCGACGGCGCCTACCGGATCGACCAGAGCAAATGCACGGCTTGCCGCATTTGCGCGGCGGAATGCCCGCGCAGCGCGATCACCATGCCGCAGACCGGTGTCTGCATTGCCTGCGGCTATTGCACCACATGGTTCGAGTGTCCCTCGCTGAAGAAAGGCGCGGACGGCCTGGTGGACATCGACCGGCGCACCTGCATCGATTGCGGCATGTGCATTCAGGTATGCGCACAAGGAGCCATACGGCCGCGGCAAGCCCAGCAAATGGAGGTACGCACATGAAATGCCAGACCATCATCGCCGGCGTCGGCGGACAAGGCGTACTTTTCGCGGCCAAGGTATTTACCGAAATGGCGAAGCGCAAGAAGCTGCGGATACTCGGCTCGCAGACATTCGGCATGGCCCAGCGTGGCGGCTCCGTCATGACCCATCTGAAGATAGGCGAGTTCGACAGCCCGTTGATCTGCGAAGGCGACGCCGATCTGCTGCTCGGACTCGATTGCATGGAGGCTCATCGCACCCTGCCCTATCTCCACACCAGGCGCAACGGCACGGGCGCCGTGTGCGTGGTCAACGCTCCTGATGCACAAGCCTTTCCCGACCGCCGGGTGGCCGAATTGCTGGATGAAATGGGCGTGGTCGTGCATAGCTGCAATGCCGATGCCGTCGCGCTGCGGATGAAGACGCCGATGGTCGCCAATCTCGTGCTGCTCGGTTTCGGCTCGAGCCGGGAACACTTCCCCTTTACCTACGAGGAGGTCTGCGAAGCCACCGCGGCCTTGAGCGGGCCGAGCCAGCGTGCCGTCAATCTCGCTGCCCTCGAATACGGTCGCGCGCTATGAGGCAAGCCCGGGAGGTCTGCCGTCGGTGATAGCATCGCGGCTACCGCCCACGACCCAAAACTGAATCCGGTTGATGCCACTACTCAGCGCCCCTCTTTGGTCCAGCGCCTTCAGGCCCTTCTATTTCCTCGGCGCGCTGTATGCGCCGCTGCTGGTCGCCGCATGGCTGGGGGCATTCCTCGGCCTATGGGACCTGCCCTCCGGCGAGGTACCGCTGCAGTTCCGGCACGGCCACGAGTTCATTTTCGGCTTCTCGGCGGCGATCATCACCGGCATCGTATTGACGGCGCTGCCAAGCTGGGCGGGGACCGAGGAAATCCGCGGATCGCGGCTGGTTCTGTTGGTCGCCCTGTGGCTGGCCGGGCGTGTAGCGTTCTGGACCGCGCCGTGGTTGCCGCCGCTGCTGCCGGGGGTGGTCGACTGCCTGCTGTTCCCTGCCGTCTTCATCATGGTCACGCCGCAACTGCTGCGCGCCGGCAACCGGCTCTACCTCCTGCTGTTGCCGATCCTGCTGGCGCTGTTCGCCGCCAACCTGATCTATCACCACGGCGTAGTCACCACGAACTACACGGAAGTGTGGCAAGCGATGCGTCTCGCCCTGTATGCGGTAGTCGTTCTGTATGTCTTGAAGGGCGGTGTACTGGCGCCGATTTTCACCGGCAACGCGCTGCGCGAGAAAGGCCGCGGCGATCAGGCGCCATTCAGCATGAACCTGGAAATTGCCGCCGCTGGCGCAGTGATCCTGCTCGCGGTGCTGGAACTTGCCGCCGCTCCGGCGGCATGGGTCGGCGCCAGCGCGCTGGCCTGCGCATTGCTGCTCGGCTGGCGCACCGTCCGCTGGAAGGGCTGGCGCGTGGCCGACGTGCCGCTGGTGCTGGTCATGCACCTCGGCTTCGGCTGGCTGGTGCTTGCCTTCGTGCTCAAGGCCGTCGCCGAGTTGACCGGAATCATCCCCGAAATCGCCTGGGTGCACGCCTTCACCGTAGGCAGCCTGGGGCTCATGATGCTGGGCCTGATGACCCGCGTCAGCCTGCGCCACACCGGCCGCCCTCTGGTGGTGCCGCGCGCCATGCTCGTCGCCTACGTCCTGATGTTCGTCGCGGCCCTGGTCCGCCTGGCGGCCACCGTCCATGGCTTGGCCCACGGCGCAGTCGCGCTCGCCGCCGGGCTCTGGGCGGCAGCGTTCGCGCTCTATTTCATGGTGTTCTGGAAAGCCCTGATAACGCCGAGTGCACCACGCAAGTCATAGGCTTTTGGACCGGGCAAGCAGCAAGCCTTGCCACCCGTCGTGCGGATCGCTCGGAAGCCTGGGTCGGGCCAGGCAAGGGGCTCAGTGCAACGTATGTTTGATCATTGTCAATAACAGTTGACGTCCAGCCCCTTACCATCGCTCAAGAAAATGTTGCCAAGAGCGACTTGGCGCACGTTTGGAGTGTCGAGGGAGAAAATATAGTGTTTGATCTGTTGGTTAAAGAGGTTATGAAGAGCAAGGAGGCTCTTTCCCTGTCGCCTGAGACCACCGTCAGCAAAGCTGCGGAATTGATGGCGAAGAAGAAGACCGGGGCGGCAATGGTCGTCGACCAAGAGCGGCTGGTCGGAATTTTTACCGAACGCGATGCATTGTTTCGGGTCATCGCGCGCGGACTGGATGCGCGAACCACCCGAGTGGCCGAGGTCATGACGGCCGAGCCGAGGACTGTCGGTCCCAATATGTCTTACGGATACGCGCTGGTGATGATGCAGGAAAATGGCTTCCGCCACACGCCAGTCGTCGAGAACGGCAAACCGATCGGAATTGTCTCCTCGCGCAATGCCATGGACCCCGAGTTGGAAGAATTCGTATCGGAAGCGAATCGACGGGAGCACATCCGCATCGGTCATTAGCAATCCAGGCGCAGCGATGCAGAGCGCCGCGGCATGTTGTGCGACATGAATCGCAAGAATTGTATGGCCGCTTTTTTTGAACGGGATTCGGCGCACTGCCAGCGCCAGCGCGGTGCGTTCCTTCGGAAACTTTCAACTGCGTCCGTGGCCATTCCCGCAAGCCCAAGACCTATTCGCCAATAGCAGCGCCCCTTCACCAGGACGGTAGCAACGTCTCATGGCGATTGTGCGATCGCAGATAATGTTGGATAATTTCGATTGTATACCGCATACACAAACAGGATCCCGCCATGACCACACCCTTCGCCAATCCGCTGCTTGCCACTCCAACCCGGGCCATGCCGCGCGCCGTCGCGGTGATCGGCGCCGGCACCATCGGACCCGACATCGGCTACTACCTCAAGAGCGCGCTGCCGGGTCTGAAGCTGTATCTGGTAGATGTCTCGCAAAAGGCAGTGGACAGCGCCTTGCTGCGCTTTCAGGACTACTCGAAGAAGGCTGTGGCCAAGGGCAAGATGAGCGAAGCCGATGCGGCGGCAGTAACCTCGAACCTGGTCGGCACGCTCGACTATGCCGACATTGCAGAGTGCGACTGGGTGCTTGAAGCGGCCACGGAAAACCTGGCGCTCAAGCGCAAGATCTTTGCCCAGATCGAGGCGGTGGTCCGCCCCGATGCCCTCATCACCTCCAACACCAGTTCCCTGCCGGCGGCGCAGATCTTTTCCGCCCTGCAACGCCCGCAGCGGGCCACGGTCACGCATTTCTTCGCCCCGGCCTGGCGCAATCCGGCGGTTGAAGTCATCCGCTGGAACAAAACCGATCCGGCGGTGATCGAGTATCTGCGCTGGGTGTTCTGCATGACCGGCAAGGTGCCGCTGGTGACCGCCGATGTGGCCTGCTTCATGCTCGACCGCATCTTCGACAACTGGTGCAACGAGTCGGCGATGCTGCTCGACCGCGCCACCGCCGCCGAAGTCGATAGCGTCGCCGCCGAGTTCGTGCACGCCGGCCCCTTCTTCGTGCTGAACCTGGCGCGCGGCAATCCGATCATCACCGAAACCAACACGCTGCAGGCCGAGATGGAAGGCGAACACTATCGCCCGGCATCCGTGTTCCGCTCGGTGGACACCTGGGTCACGGTGCCGCCCGGCAAGCGTGTCCCGGTGGCTGAGGCCGCCGCCCAAGCAGTACGCGAACGCCTGCTCGGCATCCTGTTCTCGCAGAGTGTGGACATCGTCGACCGCAAGATCGGCGATTCGGCCGACCTCGACCTGGGTTGCCGGCTCGCGCTCGGATTCAAGAATGGCCCGCTCGACCTGATGCGCGACCTGGGCGAGCCGACCAGCGGCCGCGCGCTGATGCGTCTGCGCGACGAGCGTCCCGGCATGCCCATGCCTAAGCGCGCCTTCGATGCCTACCAAGGTTTTCTGCGGCACATCCTGGTCGATGACATCGACAGCGTGAAGGTCATCACCCTGCGCCGGCCTGAAGCCCTCAATGCATTGCATGACGAAATGACCGATGAAATTCTGTCGGTCATTCGCCGTCATGAAAAGGACCCGAAAGTGACAGGTTTCGTCCTCGTCGGCTACGGCACGCGCGCCTTCTGCGCCGGCGCCGACATCGGCCGCTTCGTCGATCTGCTGGGCGATGCGCCGGCCTCCGCAAAGTACGCGCGCGACTGCTCCCGCCTGCTGGTGCATCTGGACCAGATGCAAAAGCCTGTGGTTGCCGCGCTGAACGGCATGGCGCTGGGGGGTGGCCTCGAACTGGCGATGCGCTGCCACGGCATCGTGGCGCTGAAGCGCGCTTGGTTGCAGCTTCCCGAGGTGACCTTGGGCATCGTGCCCGGCATCGGCGCGATGGTGGTGCCCTATCGTCGCTGGCCGCATGCTGCCACGACCTTCAACGCCATGCTGCGTCAGGCCGAACGCCTGAAAGCATCCCGCGCCCACGAACTCGGCGTGGTCGACGGGCTGGCCGAGGATTATTCATCGCTGATCCGCATGGCCGTGGCGCGGGTAGGCAAGTTGTCAGGAAAGGTCACCCCGATCGGAGACGAACCGGTCGCGGTTGCCATCGATGTGATCGAAGCCAAGGCTGCAAACGGGCAGGTGCTCAGCCGCGAATGCATTGACATCATTGAGCAGGCCATCCGCGAAGCTGCTGCCGCACTGACCTTTGCCGCCGCGCTGGAAACAGGCTACACGGCCTTTGGTCAGTCGGCTTGCACCGAAGGCGCCCGCGAAGGCATTACCGCATTCAAGGAAAAGCGCCCGCCGGATTTCAGCCGGACGAAGTAGCGGGCCGGTCACACCCGCTGTTCGGTTACTCGCTAGTTCGGATCGTAAAACCGAACCGAATTGCGTCCGGCCTCTTTGGCCCGGTACATTGCCCTGTCAGCCCGCTTGAGGATATCGTCCTGATTTGCTTCATGATGGATAAACAACGTCACGCCGATGCTCGCCGTGCAACGATGCTCGACTGTGATATCTGCCCGCCCCTCTTGCCTCGTGGCCATCACGTATGGCGCAGACAAGGTGCCGTGAATTTTTTCGGCAACGATTGCAGCATGTGCGGCCGATTCCGCTTGGTCCGCACTCAAATCAATCAGCATGACAACAAACTCATCACCACCGAAGCGCGCCACGGTGTCCATCTCGCGCACACAACTCTTCAGTCTCTCGGCCGCCTCGATCAATAGCAGATCGCCCAGTTCATGTCCGTAGCCGTCATTCAGCAGCTTGAAATTATCCAGATCAAGAAACATCAGTGCGCCATAGCAGCCACTGCGCTTGTGGGCAGCCATGGCCTGGGTCAGGCGATCGTTGAGCAGGCGTCGGTTTGGCAGCTTGGTGAGCGGGTCATAAAAGGCCAGTTGATACACCTGCTGTTCTGTCTGCCTGCGCTCGGTGACATCGCGACAGAGCGATATGATCCGCACTGAATCGCCATCCCCAACGCTGGTCGCATTGATCTCAATCGATGTGATCCGGCCGTTCCCGTCCGCATAGTCAATGACCAGGTTCCTGACGAAGCCATCCTTGGCGCATTGAGCGATGGCCCTCAGATTCCTGTCTTTCTCATAATCCGCAGTCCACTCCGTGACAGGCTTGCCGAGGATGTCCCGAAGTTCGCGGCGGCCGGTTTGCCGGACATATTCCGGATTCGCATCGATGACCCTGCCCTCCCTGTCCACGATCAGGTAGCCGGTATTCGTTGTCTCGACCAGGGCGCGGTATTTTTCTTCGCTGGCCTTCAGGATATCCTTGGCCTGCTTGCGTTCGGTGATATCGCGCAAAAACGAGACGAACATGCCGCCCTCGACATCGAGGTAAGAGGCGCTGATCTCGACGTCCCAGATCGAGCCGTCCTTGCGGCGGTGCCTGGATTCAAACAGGTCGCTGCCGTTCTCGATGATCCATTGGAGATGTTTTTCCATCTGGGCGGCGCTTTCCGCCACATCAATGCTGGAGACATGGCGGCCAATCAGTTCGTTACGCGTATAGCCGGACTGTCGGCAGTAGGCCACGTTGATGTCGAGCAAATTGCCGTTGGCGTCAAGACGCCAGAAGCCGTCGAGCGTGGTTTCCAGAATGCTGCGTAGGGTTTCGTGGCTGGCGCGGAGTGCTTCTTCGGTCTGCCTGCGGACGGTGACGTCCTCGAAAATGACGAGGACCTTGTCTCCGATCCAGACGCCAAAGATGGCTACCGTCTTGACGCTGCCATTCTTGCAGGTGACACGGTATTCCCGGGGTTCGATCTCGCGGTTGTGGGCAAGCGCCCCCTCGACCAGCCCCATCCACAGCGCAAGAGTTTGGGCGCGATAGGCTTCATCGGGATACGCCTGGACCCACCAGCGATCCATGTTTGGTATGTCCTGCGGCAGATAACCGAATACTTCGATTGCCTTGCGATTGATGTACTCGATCGTTCCATCCGTGCCAACCAGGGCCATCGCCAGCGGGCTCTCTTCGACCACTTTTCGGAAGTGCTCCTTGCTATCCTGCAGTGCCAGCTCTGCCTGCTTGCGTTCGCTGATGTCCTCGACCATCGCCGTCACATAGTCGACATCGCCTGCTTCCTTGCGCACGCAGCGCACCACCAGATTGGTGGAAATAACTTTTCCGGTGCGACTGATAAAGCGCTTTTCCAGGCTGTAGCCATTGATTTCATTGGTAAGCAATTTGTTGAACTGCTCGACATCGGCGGCCAGATCCTCCGGATGCGTGAGTTCCGCCCATGTCGTCCCGCGCAATTCCTGTTCTGAAGATTCAAGCATTTGGCATAGACATTGATTGACACGCACCCAGCCTTTTGCGGGTGAAGTGATCGCCAAACCGACGAGGTCCAACTCGTAAAATGCCCGCAACTGTTCTTCGCTGGCGCGTCTTTCCCGTTCGCTCCGGCTGTAGGCTCGCCGGCGTTTCTGATAGGAATACAGGCTCAAGACCGAAATCAGGGCCAGCACTCCAAACAAGCCACCTTGCACGTAGGAGTCCCGCCGCCAGGCGGCGAAGATGCTCCGCAGATTGCGGCTGACTCCGACCACCAGAGGCTTGTCCATGGGAGGCTTGTTGAGTTGGATGGTGCGCTGGGCCACCATGCGTTCGTCGCCCGTTGAATAGACGGTCCCCACGAACAAGCTGGCGGCTTGCCCGCTCTCTCGATGACGCGTAAAGAAAGTACCGCGATTAGCCAGATCCTTGTTCTCGAATCGGTCCCCTTGAGGCGAGACCAGGAAGACTTTCCCATCGCCATGGACGATGGAAGTTCGCATGTCCGACGCGTAGCGAACTGAATCGAGGAGGGTTGAAAAATACTCGGGGACCGCGCTGACGATGATGATGCCGGCGAATTCGCCATTCGGCCCACGCATCGTGCGAAACAGGCTGATCACAAAGGTGCCGAGGACTGTCTCAAACGGGGCGCTGACGTGAAGAATTCCTGGATCGGGGTTCTTCAGGGCCGTCTGAAAATATTCGCGCTTGAGGAAGTTCCGGCCGACGAGCGTGTCGTTGCTGGACGCAATGACAGTACCATCGGCATTGATGACCAGAATGGGCCGGATTCCGATCAAGGTATCGTTGATAACCTGCAACTCACGGTTGGCGCGTTTGAATCCGTCCTTTTCTGCCCGCCAAGACGGCAGACTATTGAGGATTCCGTCAATAACACGGTTGGCCAACAGCAACTGCGGCTCCACGTTCCTGTGTACGATCTCGGCCTGAATTGCCAGTCTTTCACGCTCGCGGGCATCGATCAAATTGTGCTCGGAGTAGAGATTCCAGCCGATCGCGCTGCCAAGGATGAGCAAGCCAGCGCCCAGCAACAGCCATTGACCGAAAGCAGAATTCGCATTTGGTCGCTGGCCAATGCTTGCGTCTGCCGATTCCGGGCCGGGGTTCGGCTTAGATCTGGCCTTTCCCATCATCTTCGGTCGCCATCCAAGTCCATTCGAATAGAAGGGATATCTCTATGCCGGGATGGTACTCCGAACCAAAGTCCCGGACCTTCCTATTTAATGACGGATTATGGTCTCGAGCCGGTCGTTCAGAAGATGGTTGGAATTTTCATTTCACTGCCTGAACTTGGCCGCAGGGGAAAGCCCCGCATTCCTGGGCGGGCTTTGATCAGGTCTGTTTCTTCGGCGGTATCAGTTCGGGGTATTCGTGAAGCATGGTATCGCCATCCTGACGCCAGGCATGGCACTGATTGACGAAAGCCGGTGTGCGGTTTCCAGGCCAGTTCCGCGGATCCGGATCGATGGCGATCTGCCGGGAGATCCGGTCCGGCCATGAGGCCTGCATATAGGTATTGGCGGCCTGCGTGACGAGTTCCGTGACATGGGTACAGCCCTGCACTCCGCCGAGGATCTCCCTCACCTTCTGGGAAAAACCGGCGCCGATGCGCAGCCCGATCAGCCCACGGTAGGCCTCGTCGGTGCCGCCGCACATGGGCCAAGGCGCCTTCAGGGTCCGGGCCTTGACATCCCGTATGACGTAATCGTCGTCAATCGTAAGGGTCAGGGACATGCGGTGCATGAACTCCCCGACCAACACCGGCGGGCGGGAACGGAATGGAACTTCCTGGCCTTTTTCGTCCGTCACCGTGGTTTCGATTTCGAGAAATCCATTCTTCAGGCGGAAGGCGCGACAGGTGATTTGCCGCGTATGGACCAGTTTGCGATCGTTATCTGTAGGCACGTTCTATCTCGCTAGGGGAAAGTCGCATGGGGAATCACAAGACTGGAATATCGCCGTGTTGCGAGCGCCGACTTTCCTGCAGCGCGGCGAGCAAGGCACGAAACGGCAGGAGGACGCAGCGGTGCCGGCTTGGATAGGCGCGTGCCGGCTCGAACATCGACAGTTCGGGCCAGGCCGCAGGCACCGGACTGCCATGCTTCAGCATGCTTTCCAGACCAGTGGTGATGGCCTCGATGCCAAGCTCATCCTGCCCGACGGCGCGCAAGCCGATCACCGCAGCGGCGGCCCGGCACAGCAGGCAACCCTTGGTGTCATGGGCGATCGCGGCGATGTGATCGGATGCCACGGCCACCTGCACCCGGACGCGATCGCCGCACAGCGGATTGTCGAGCTTCGCCGCTCCCGTGGCCGCTGCCAGTTGCCCATGGCCGTGGCCGGCCTGGGCAAACTGCTTGATCGCGTCCTCATAAAGCGAGTCGCTCTGGTTCATGTCAGCTCCTGCAGCGCAAAGCGCAGCCCATCGAGCAGGGCCTCGATGTCCGCCTCATCGCTGTAGAGCGCAATGCTTGCTCGCGTGCAAACCTCAGCGCCGAGTGCCGCCAGCAGCGGCTGGGCGCAATGGTGGCCGCCGCGCAGCGCCAGATTGTGCGCATCGAGCACCTGGCAGATGTCATGTGGATGCAAACCAGGTATCTCGAAGGAGACGATCGGCGCGCGCTCCGCCGACGCCTCCGGTCCGAGCAAGCGAAGGCCCGGGATGCGCTGCAGGCCCTCGATCAGCAGTTCGCACAAACGATTTTCCCGAGCATGAATCTGAAGCCAGTCCAGGCTCATCATCCATTCCAGCGCGGCGGCGAGCCCCACGGCCTGCGCGATGGGCGGCGTTCCCGCTTCGAAACGCTGCGGCGGCGGCGCCCACGTAGTCTCTGCCGGTGTGACCTCGGCGATCATTCCGCCGCCGGTAAGAAACGGCGGCATCGCCGCCAATAGTTCGCCCCTGCCCCACAGCACGCCGACGCCGCCCGGGCCAAAACACTTGTGGCCGGAAAACGCGTAGAAATCGATGCCCAATGCGCGCACATCCTGCGGGCCGTGCTGCGCGCCTTGCGCGCCGTCGAGCAGTACCTTCGCCCCCACCTTGCGCGCCGCCGCGACCAGCGTCGCCACGTCGGTCCACGCGCCGGTGACGTTGGAGCATTGCGTGACGGCTACCAGGCGGCAGTTGCTGTCGATCAGTTCGGACAGGTGGGCAAGGTCGAGTTGCCCCGAGGCCAGCACCGGAATCAGTGCCAGTTCGATCCCCGTCCGCTCGCGCAGCATTTGCCAGGGCACGAAATTGCTGTGGTGCTCAGCGACCGAAATCAACACGCGGTCGCCGGCCTTGAGCGTGCCGCCAAACGAATGCGCGACGAGATTCAGCGCAGCCGTTGCGCCGGAAGTGAAGATCACTTCGTCGGCCGAGGATGCGTTGAGGAAGCGCGCCGCGGTTTGTCGCGCCTGTTCATAGGCTAGGTCGGCCGCCTCGGCGAGGCGGTAGGTGCCGCGCGACACATTGGCGCGGCAGGTAGTCTCATGGCATACCACGGCATCCAGCGCCAACCGGTGAATCTGCGCGGTGGCGGCGCTGTCCAGGTAATGCAGTTGCGGCGCTGCCGCCAGCAGCGGAAACTCGTCGCGCAGGGATGCAGGCGCCACGCTCATCGGCCCGCCAGTTCGTCCAAGGCCGCAGGCGTATCGAAATCGGCAAAAATCGCATCATCGTCGAACGCCACGGCTTCGATCTGCGCCGCATGGCGCAGCAGCAATTCACGGGCGCCGACATCGCCTTCCATGGCCTGCATTTCGGCGAAAAATGCGCGCGGCCAGAGGACCGGATTGCCACGCCGCCCGGCCTTCATCGGCACCACTATCTTCCGCAGATCCGGATCGAAGGCGGCAATCAGGCGATCGATGTGCCCGCCATCAATGCGCGGCATGTCCGCCAGCAGAACCACCGCGGCATCGATATCGGCCGGCAGCGCAGCCAGGCCGCAGCGCAACGAGGAGGCCATGCCTGTCAGGTGCTCTGCGTTGTGTGCGAACTTCACCTCCAGACCGCTCAGACAGGCTTGCACGTCCTCCGCCGCAAAACCGGTGACGACGTGCACCGAAGTGCAACGCGAAGCCAGTGCCGCATTCGCCACGCGCCGCACCATGGGCACGCCGCCAAAGGGTTGCAGCAATTTATTGGCGCCGCCCATGCGTCGACTGCTGCCGGCCGCCAAGACCAATGCCGCAACCCGGCGGCCGACGGGCGCCCGGACCGGTTCGGGCTGGGCCGCCTGGTCATCTTCATCGGCTTCCAGCGGGCTGCGAATCAGGCCGCCGACGCCCATGGCCATGATCTGCTCGGCCGCCATCGGCAAGCCCGCCAGCATCCGCTGCAAGACCCAGTCGAGCCCGTTGGTGCGCCGCGAGCGGGCGCAGCCGGGAAGGATGATGACGGGCACCGCGTCCAGACGCGCCAGCAGCAACATGTTGCCGGGTTCCGCCGGCATGCCGAAATGCGTTATTTCCCCACCCGCCGCAACGATGCCGGCGGGGACGGTATCTGCCCTGTCCTTGGGCACCGTGGCGCCGGCAATCAGTATCAGCGAGCAGCCGGCGGCAAGCGCCTCCTGCAGCGCAGCGGTGACGGCGGCAGTGCGATGCGCGCAGCGCTGCACCAGGCCGAGATGACTGCCGAGTTCTTCCAATCGGCGGCGACTGCTGGTCACTGCGGCGATATAGTTGCGCGGTGGATCATTGGCCTGTTCGGTGACAATGAGTGCCGCGCGCCGGGGCTGGAAGGGCAGCAAGCGCAAGGCGGCGCCCTGCCCCGCCTGCGCAATGCAGGCATCGATCAGCGCACGGCTGACGGCCAACGGAATGATCTTGACCGTGGCGATGACGGCCCCGCCTCTGACCGCGGACAGCGGTGGCAGGGTGGCCACGGTGACCGACTCATCGATCCGGTTGATGCGGTGGATGATATCGGCATCAACCGTCACCAGGCCGCGCTCCGCAGCGTAAAGGTTGCAGCGACCGGCATGCGGCGCACGCGTCGCGATCCCGGCTCCGTTCAAGGCCGCCGCGACGGCGCCGGCGGCGGCATTCTCATCGAGGTCGTCGGGGTCCAGCCGTGCACCGTGCACTTTCGCGATCCCTGCCGCGGCCAGAACCTGACAGTCGGCGCTGGTGAGACGGCGACCCTTCTTCATGGTGCAATCCGGCAGGCGCAAGCTGTGCGCCAGCAGCAGGCCTTCGCATTCCGCCAGCGGAAATTCGCCGAAAATCACCTGTACTCGCCCTGGTAGCGGACCTGAATCACCTCGGCGAGGATGGCCACCGCGATTTCAGCCGGCGAGCGGCCTCCCAGATCCAGTCCAATGGGGGAATGAATGCGGCCGAGCAGCGCTTCGAGTCCGGCTGCGCGCAGGCGCTCCAGCCGCTTTTCATGCGTGCGCCGGCTGCCCAGCGCGCCGATGTAGAACACCTTGCTGGGCAAGGCCAATTCGAGAGCCGGATCATCGAGCTTCGGATCATGCGACAGGGCCACCAGCGCCGTCGCCCCGTCCAGGCCCAGACGCGCCAGTGCTTCGTCGGGCCACTCGTCGGTCAACTGAATACCGGGAAAGCGTTCAGCCGAGGCGAAAGCGCCGCGCGGATCGATCACCACGACCTCGAAACCCGCCGCCTCTGCCATCCGGGAAAGTGCCTGGGCGATATGCACGGCACCGACAATCAAGAGGCGCGGCGATGGCACATAGGCTCGTGCAAACAAACCGTCTGCGCCGGCTAGCGGCATGCTGCGCCCGGAACTCAGGAGGCTTCTCGCCTCCGTCAACTGTGCCGGCGACAGCAACAGTTCGCCGTCAACCGTTTCGGCGTCCAGTAGGCACTGCACGCCATCTTCGAGACGCGTCACTGCCACCAGCGGAAACCGCCGGCGCTGCGCCTCGGCTATCCGCGCCAACGCCGCACGCTTCATTCGACAGGCTCCACGAACACCTGTACGCGGCCACCGCAGGCAAGCCCGACCTGCCAGGCCTGTTCGTCGCTGACACCGAACTCCAGCAATTGCGGGCGGCCAGAGGCCATGACCTCGGCCGCGGCATCGATCACGGCGCCTTCGATGCAGCCGCCTGAGACGGATCCAACAAAGTGTCCGGCTTCATCGACCGCAAGGTGGCTGCCTTCGGGGCGCGGCGAGGAACCCCAGGTGCTCACCACAGTGGCCAGCGCCGCCGACTTGCCCGCAGCCCGCCACTGCTGGAGCGTTTCAAACAGGGAATCGGTGTCTGAATGCACGTTTGCTTGCCGCCTCTCTTTGGGGTGGTCCCTGTCTCTGACATGCGCCGTCAGCTCAGCTGAGTCGTGGATTGTGCCGCAATTGCATCAAACAAAATGACATTACCCAAAAACGGCAGCGCCACTGCTTTAAACATCGAGAATTTTCACATACGGCAGGTCGCAAAAAACCATCTCAAAGAGATTGACATCACGCCATTAGTTTGCATACAGTGTACCGTATCCGGTATTAGACATGCCGACCGACGGCGAAAACAGGCATCCATCCGCCTTCGACCCATCCTGATCCAGGATTGAAAACGAAGTTTCAGTGTAGGCTAACGCCAGCTTCATCGGCGCTAAGCGCAGTGGCCGCAACTACAAGTAGTAGCAAGCAAAGCTATTCAAACAGTCGACAATAATCACCGAGGAGACAAGACATGAGCCAGACCCGCATCGTGCTTGACGAAAGTGAAATCCCGACACACTGGTACAACATCGCGGCCGACCTGAAGAATCCGCCTTT
The DNA here is from genome assembly GCA_023229685.1 of Sulfuritalea sp. Lineage (GTDB taxonomy): Bacteria > Pseudomonadota > Gammaproteobacteria > Burkholderiales > Rhodocyclaceae > Sulfuritalea. The sequence continues at coordinate 49,250 of JALNYT010000010.1, read as the reverse complement.
CCCGCCCCTGGGACCCGACGGCAACCCCGTCGGTCCGGAGCAGATGCTGGCTATCTTCCCTGGCCCGATACTCGAGCAGGAGATGTCTGCGGAGCGCTGGATCAAGATTCCTGACGAAGTGCGCAAGGTCTATGCCCTGTGGCGGCCGAGCCCGCTCTGTCGCGCTGAGCGACTGGAAAAAATACTCGGCACTCCGGCCAAAATCTTCTACAAGTACGAAGGCGTTTCCCCGGCGGGTTCGCACAAACCCAACTCGGCGGTGCCGCAGGCCTATCTCAACAAGATGGCCGGAACCAAGCGCCTGATCACCGAAACCGGCGCCGGGCAGTGGGGTTCGTCGCTCGCATTTGCCGGACAGATATATGGTTTGCCGGTGCGCATCTATATGGTGAAAGTCAGCTACGGCCAGAAGCCCGGCCGTCGCCTGATGATGGAAACCTGGGGTGGCGAGGTATTTGCCAGCCCGTCGAAGATGACCAAGACCGGACGCGATATCCTGGCAAAAGACCCGGATAGCCCCGGCAGCCTCGGCATGGCGATTTCGGAGGCGGTGGAAGATGTGGTGTCGACGCCGGGCAGCAAGTACGCGCTGGGCTCCGTGCTCAATCACGTGCTGCTGCACCAGACCGTCATCGGTCTGGAAGCCAAGAAGCAGTTCGAGAAATTTGGCGAGTATCCGGACATGATCTTCGCCCCCTGCGGCGGCGGCTGCAACTTCGCCGGCGTCGCCTTCCCCTTCCTCGGCGATGCCGCGGCCGGAGACAAGCGCGCGCAGAAAATCCGCATGGTGGCGGTAGAGCCCGCTTCCTGCCCGACGCTGACCAAGGGTGTCTACGCCTACGATTACGGCGATTCCTCGGGTTTTACGCCGCTGATGAAGATGTACACCCTCGGTCACGACTTCATGCCGCCTGGAATTCACGCCGGCGGACTGCGCTACCACGGCGACTCGCCGCTGATTTCGCAGCTCTATCACGAGAAGTTGATCGAAGCGATAGCCGTACCGCAGAAGGCCACTTTCGAGGCCGGAGTGATGTTCGCCCGCGCCGAGGGCATCATCCCCGCTCCGGAATCGGCCCACGCCATTCGTGCCGTAATAGACGAGGCGCTGCGTTGCAAGGCCAGCGGCGAGCCGAAGACGCTGTTCTTCAATCTCTCCGGTCACGGGCATTTCGACATGTCGGCTTACGAAAGCTATCTCTCCGGCAAGCTGGAGGATTTCGAGTATCCGGCCGAGGCAATCCAAGCCTCACTGGCATCACTGCCTAAGGTAGATTGGCCGCCCAAGGCTGCCTAAGGCCGCATAGAAACTGAAAGTCGGTCAAAAAGGAAGAGGGCGCAAGCCCTCTTCCTTTTTTTCATTCACGACGGCAAGAACGGCGAACATGGCAGTGGCCGCGCCCCCTTTTGAGGGTGACAAAGAACAGTCCGTCGGCCTGGCCAGAGCCGTAGCTTTTACGCTACGGAGCATCGCCGCGTCACGTGGCGTTGATGACAGATGGTTTCAAGCGGGAATTCCGGAAACGGCGCGATGAGCCCTGACCGGTCTGATTGCCGGCCAGGGCTGCGAATATTACTGACCCGAGTCCTGAACCTGGTATTTCGCGATCTTCTCGCGCAGGACATCGGGAATCGGTACGCCGCGCAATCCGTCGATAGCGGCGACGACCCTGACCATCACCGCTCTGATGCGAACATCGCCGTCGACGCTGCCTTCGATCATGAGCGTAAACGACTTGTTTCCAATGCGCTTGACGACGAGACTCAGGCGAAGCGAATCACCGATCTTGCTTGGCGCGATAAAGTCGACCTCGATCCGGACGGCCGGAATGCCGATCCGCTGCTCGGCATGCAACTGCGCGAAGTTGATGTGCATCCCCTCGTTGAACCAGTCCTCGATCAGCTCATCGAAGATCACCAAGTATTCCGGATAGAACACGATGCAGGCGGGATCGCAATGGTGAAAGCGAATCAGGTGATGTTTCTCGAATGCGAGGGGTAAGGACATTTGATGATCGATCTTTGGCAGCGGAGTCGGAAAATACGCGAATGGACCATAGCCGGATGTGACGATGGTCGCAGGCGACGAAAGCGAGACAGATTGTACCGCTGAACTTCGGTTGTCCCCGCCGCTGCGCGTTCCGCAAGAATCCGGTTTCGAGCATCCACATGGACCAGACGAGGCTGAAAGCCACTCAGCTCGTCTTCGTACAAATCAGGCAACCTGACGGCGCAGCCCGAGCTGCTCCATGAAGGCATCGACCCGTGCCTGAACCCGCGCCTCGTCGAATTCCCGCTCGTCACCCATGTTGCCTTCGAAGGTCATAATCGGCACGCCGGCCTTGGCCATGTCCTGGCGGTTCTCCATGATCCCGACCGAGAGACCCTCGCAGCCGCGGTTCAAGTGCATCATGCAGCCATCGACCTTCCAGTCGCGTGCGATGTTGAGCATCATCTCCGACTTCACCTTCGGATCGAAAAACTGCTGCCACAGCGGCTTCGACAGGTTCCAGTCGGCATACAGGCGCAGCGCCGTATCGCGGTCGTTCATTTCGATGCCTTTTTCCCACGGCACGGTTCTGGCGCCCCAGCTGCCGTCGGGTTTGTACTCCCATGTACCTTCCAGGCCGAAGGTATAGAGCGAGCCGATCGACACCGCGCCAAAGGTCTCGAGGTAGCGGAAGATCTTGAGGAACGGCCAGGGCGGCTGCGTATCCGACATCAGCCGGCAACGTTCGTTGGGCACCGCCGCGATGCCGCGGGCGACGCGGTCCTTTACCTCCTCATAGAGTTCGTCGTAGAAGTCGGCGCACCACTGAGAGGACTTGTGCAGGATGGCGAGGACGTACAGCGAATACATGGTCTTTTCGTCGAGTGGCGCCGGCACCGCCTTTTGCAGTTCGCAGATTTGTGCCCAGCGGGAGGTCGCGCGCATTTCATTCTTGATCGCCCGGATCAGCCGCTCGTCGTCGCATTTGCGCCCTGTCGCCTTCTCGACGAACTCGATCGAGTCATGCAGCTGTGCCGTCACGTAATCCAGACGTTCCGGAGTGAGGTCGCGATAGGCGCCGACCGAAACGTCGACGTAGAAATCGGGAATCTTTTTTGTCATGGCCACATGCTGGTACCACTTGGCATGCGAGCAGCAAATCTGCGTCTGGTAAATGAAGTCCGACTTCGGCCATTCGCCGCCGTAGTAGTACTCGTTAAGGTGCATGCTGCCCCAGTAGATCCGCATGTAGGAGCACATGTCGCGGGCAAAGCCCTGAGCCTCGGCGGCGTCCAAGCAGCGTTGGGTAAATTTGCGGTCGAGCGAGACGCCGGCGGCGTATGGCTCGCCGGTGAGCGGATAGACGTCATCACCCAGCGAGGTCGGAATCGCGTCGAAGGACCAGCCGGCCGCTGACCAGCGAATGCCGCCATTTTCCTTGGCACGCGCGAAGTTCTGGTAGTACTGCTCGCGCAATTGCTTGGCCTTGGTCCACAGCTTCAGGGGTTCGGTCGGGTAATGGTTGTTTGCGTTTGGGTTCATTTTTGATCTCCTGTTAGCTCAGAACAACTCTTCGTCGCTCAGCGTCTCGAGCATGGCTTCGATGCGAATGCGGAAGGGGCCGATCGGGTTGGTGATGTCGAATTCGAGGAACAGCGTCGGAATGCCGTTGGACTCGAGGTGATGCTTGAGATCCGGGTAATCTCCCTCGTGCGGATCGCAGAACTTCTGCTGCAGGAAGATCGCGGCCTTGACGTTGTAATCCTTGGCCAGATTCAGCACGTGGTCGAAGCGCGTATGAACCGGATAATCCTTGGTCGGACAGGCCGGGCGGTCGCAATAGCGGTCGGCGATTGCCTTGATCACATCCGCCTCGGGCTTCGACTCGTTCCAGAAGTAACGGGTACCGGAACACTGGTCGTCGATGACGATCGTCGATCCGACCGACTCGACCATGGCCATGAACGAGACGTCGTCGTTTTCCGAGCCGATGGTCATGAAGCGCACGCCTTCCGGGCGATTCAGATTGCGCTTGGGCAAGGCCGCCAGCACCTTCTTCAGCTGCTCGTTGTGCTCGCGCTTGTCCACGAACTGGGCAGTAATCGAGGCATACAGCGCCTCGACACCCGTGATCTGCGGATTGGTTTCCTTGCGGTAGTCGAACAACTGGCGCAGCAGGCGCCGGTTCTCGTCGATCACGGCGAGTGCTTCCCTCAGCATGTCGTCGGTCAGGGGCTTGCCGGTCAGGGCCTCGAGGAAGACACGAAAGCGCTGAATTTCGGCGCGGTGCATCTTCCTTGCGTGCGGGGACTGCACGTCGTTCGGCATTGCCACGTAGAAATCCCATTTCACCGTCGGTACGTTGTGGCGCCACGAGCTGAAAGTCTGGCGATACTGGATGCAGGACTGGGTCAGGGTCACGCCTTCGGCATAGTCGTAGCGGCCGAGCAGGCCCTGAGCCAGGGAATCGCGACAGAACGGACAGAACATGCCGAAGATATGCGGCTCAGTGACGTTCTGCGGCTCATGGGCGCCAAGCACGCGTACCGGAAGCATGCCGGCGGCGATCAGCAATTCCTCCGGGGAATAGGTGCACATGGTCGCGACCACCTGACCACCGGTGCGCGCCTTCCAGGCCCGAGCGTAGTCGTGCCGTTTTTCGTACCACTCCTGGAACTGGTCAAACAGCCCGTCGTTCATACGCTCAGCTCCTTAAGTAGGTTCCGCCACCGGCCTAACTCGGACACCCGGCAAATCGCATAATTGATTGATATCAAATTACTGAATGAACGTTCACTCGCCGCTAGTGTAAAGTGCCGCCGAGGAAAACGCAAGCCCTCCGGACGTGGTTTTGAGGCGAATGATTGGCCCGGCTTGTGCACCCAGCCGCCGCATTTCTTGGGGCGGCAGCTGGAGGTAAACGGGCGACGTGGCTGAGCGGGTCCGCGAGGCGAAGCGCTCGCTGGGAGATCAAGCTTCGATGCGGCGGTGACGGTACCTGTGGAAGGGTGCGTTGCGGAACGTCAGCTCCAGTTCCAGCTCGGCGCCGAGGGCTTTCGCCAGCGCGATCGACCGATCGTTTTCCGCATCGATCAGGCTGATCGGCTGCATGTCCGGCAGGTAGCGCGGCAGCATGGCCAGGACCGCTCTCGCCGCCTCGCTGGCGTAGCCCTTGCCCCAATGCTCGCGGATGATGGCCCACTTGATCTCGGTTTCAGGCCATTCCGAGGGAAACCAGAGTCCCACCAGCCCGACCACCGACGTGGATTGCTTTTCTCTCACGACGTAGGGGCCATAGCCCTTGCGTTCCCAGTGTCGTACCAGCGATCCGACAACGCGTTGCGTTTCGCTTTCCGGCAATGGCTGCTGGAATGTGTATCTGGCGCACTCGACGTCGGAGTAGTAGGCGTGCAGCGCGAGCCAGTCCCCGGGCTGCGGCATCGCAAGGATGAGGCGCTGCGATTCGAGTGATTCCGGAATCAGGCGGGTCATGCGCGGTGAAACGGCGTGGCGCTAGCGCCGACTTTTGAGAAACCCGGCGACGCGCTGTTGCGTCTCGGGCAGGGCGAGCAGCGCCGCGCTTCCCGCCAGTTCGGTCTCGAAGCCGTTGGCACTGCCGTCGAGGGCGACGTTGATGCAGTGCTTGCATTCGGCCAGCGCCCTGGCCGGAATGGCGGCAATGCGCTGAACGATCGTGCGCGTCGCGGCTTCCAGGCTGGCGGCAGGCGCCGTCCACTGGGCGAGGCCTAGCGCGATAGCGTCTCCCCCGGAGACAACTTCGGCGCCGAGTATCAGGCGCCGGGCGATGGCCTCGCCGCAGATCCGTGTCAGGCGTTGCGTGCCGCCGGCCGCCGGCAGCAGCCCGAGACTCGCCTCGGGCAGACCGACCTTGGCCGAGTCTCCTGTCACGCGCAGATCGCAGGACAGCGCCAGTTCGAAGCCACCGCCCAGTGCCGCGCCGCCGATTTCCGCCAGCGTCACCTTGGGCAACGCCTCCAATCGAGCGAAAACTTGCTGCATGCGGCGCGTCAGGTCGATCATCTGCTCGCGCCCTGCGGCGCTGTCCAGAATGCTGTGCATCAATGCCAGATCCGCTCCGGCGCAAAACGCCCGCTCCGAACTGCGAATCCAGAGCACGCTGACGGAACTCGCCTGCTCCACCTCGTCGAGGACCTGCCCGAAGCGCTCTACCCACTCGTCGTTGATTGCATTCACGGGCGGCCGGCACAGCGTTGCGGTCGCGACCGCGCCTTCAATATTCAGGGAAATCATTTGCTCCATCCGGTTGCGCGCGCCATCACTTTCCGCCGGCACGCTGTCGTGACAATCAGGCTGCCGCAGCGCGCGGCCGCTTCCGGCGCCGGACCGGTGATTCGGGTGGCGCCTGGGACTTCGTGCTGGCCACCAGGGATTCACTGCTGAATGCCTTCGTGCGCTGGGCGACGCCGGTCAGGCCGCGGCGTCCCTTTGCCGTCAGGAAGGGCTCTATCAGCAGCTTGATTCCCTCGGCAACGTAGGTTTCCAGGCTGTAGTGCTCGCTCAGGACCCAGTGCTTCAACGCCCATGAATGCGCGAACATCACCAGTTGGTAGGAAAGCAGATACTCATTCAGCTCGCGCATGTAGCCGCCTTCGACGCAAGCATGGATGCACTTCTCGATCAGCCGGTTGGTTCGGACCTCGGCTTCCTTGATGAGAATTCGCCTATCCGCACGTAGCGACTTGGTCGAGCGATAGGCCAGAACGGTCGCCGCACGCAGTTCGTCGACAATATGGCAGTAGGCCCAGGCCGCCACGCACAGGCGTTCCACAGGGTGCTCGATGCCATTGAGTTGCGGCGGAATTTCATTTTCGTAGCTGTCCAGCACCAGCTTCAGGCTGAGGAAGAGAATGTCGTCCTTGTCGCGGAAGTACTGGTAGATCAATCCGGTGCTGACGCCGGCCTCCCTGGCGATCTGCTGGATGGTCGTCGTGTAATAGCCTTCATCGGAAAAGAGCTTGACTGCGGCCCGCACGATCTGTCCACGTCGTTCCTCGACCAGTATCGGGTCGGTAACCAGTGCCTGAACATCCGCTGCAGAACTCATATTTTCCCCTTTTCAGCCCCGTTCGGCTTTGGCGCGCAGTCTGCCACGATGCCAGCCTGGCCGGGTGGAGCAGGACCGCAGGTTCGTCCATGGGTGGTGGATGCAATCCGCCACCCATGGCACGGTATGGCTTCAGTTACCTACGAACTTGGGCGTTTCCTTGGCGACGAAGGCGTGATAGGCGATCTTGAAGTCCTCGGTCTGCATGCAAATCGCCTGGGCCTCGGCCTCGGTCTCCAGCGCCTGCTCGATGGTCTGGTTCCACTCCTGGTGCAGGCACTTCTTGGTAACGGAGTGGGCAAACGCCGGGCCGTCGGCGAGAGACTGCGCCATGTCGGTGGCCGTTCGCAGCAATTCTTCCTGGGCGACGACGCCGTTGAAATAGCCCCAAGCCTGGCCTTCCTCGGCGGTCATCATGCGCCCCGTGTAAAGCAGTTCCGAAGTACGGCCCTGGCCGATGATGCGCGGCAGGATGCTGCAGGCGCCCATGTCGCAACCGGCCAGGCCGACCTTGACGAACAGGAAGCCGGTCTTGGCTTTCGGAGTGGCGTACCGCAGGTCGCTGGCCATGGCAATGATGGCGCCGGCGCCACAGCAGATTCCGTCAACGGCGGCGATGATGGGCTGCGGGCAATTGCGCATTTCCTTCACCAGGTTGCCGGTCATGCGCGTGAACTTCAGCAGACCGGTCATGTCCATCTTGGTCAGCGGGCCGATGATTTCATGCACATCGCCACCGGAACAGAAATTTCCGCCGGCGCCGGTCATCACGATTGCGCGCACATCCTCGGCGTACTGGAACTTGTGAAAGGTATCGCGCAGTTCGGCGTAGCTTTCGAATGTCAGGGGGTTCTTGCGCTCCGGGCGGTTCAAGGTGATGGTGGCAACGTTGTTCGCCACCTCGAGCTTGAAGTGTTCGGGACGCCAGTCTGCTGCTTTGAGTTTGTACATGAATCGCTCCTAAGATTTACGGAATCGGAAAGGGTAATCGTTGGTCAGCCGGCCAGGGTCAGGCCGCCACTGACGCTGATGGTCTGGCCCGTGACGAACGACGCACGGTCGCTGGCGAAAAACAATATGGCGTCGGCGATTTCGGAAGGCTTTGCCAGGCGGCGCATCGGCGTCGCCTTGACGAAGGCCTCCCGGTGCTTTTCCGGAACGGCGGCCAACAGCGGCGTGTCGGTCGGACCCGGACAAACGCAATTCACGTTGATGCCGTAGCGGGCAACTTCCCGCGCCAGCGACTTGGTGAAGGCGATCGCGCCGCCCTTGGCGCCGGAATAGACGGTTTCACCCAGGCTGCCGACACGGCCCGCGTCGCTCGATACGGTGACCACCTTGCCCGAGTTGCGCTCGATCATTCCCGGCAGGAAAGCGTGCGTCACAGCCACCGGGCCGAGCAGGTTGACGTCCATCACCTTGCGCCAGAACTCGGGCGTGTTCTCCATGAAGGGTTGGATCTTGCCCCAGCCGGCGACGTTGGCCACGATGTCGACTTTGAGATTCAGCGCGTCGGCGGCGCTCTTGAACGCTGCCACCGACGCCAGGTCGGCCACATCCAGGCGGGCGAAGTCGGCGGCTTGGCCCTTGGCACGGATAGCGGCGGCTACCGCCGCGCCGTTGGTTTCGTCGAGATCGCCGATCAGGACATGCGCTCCGGCTTCCGCCAGCATCTCCGCAGTTGCCTTGCCGATCCCCGATGCGCCACCGGTGACCACTGCCGTCTTGCCATTCAATCGCATGATTTCCTCGCTTTCGTTTTTCAGGATCCGGATGGGTGGGCTCGCGCTCGATTACCTGTTGAAGAGCACCGCGCCCCGCCTAAATGTCAAACTGAATGATTGCTCAGTCAGTCTGACAAGTCAACCCCCGTATGTCATTTTGAATGCCGTACTAAGAACTTGACTTTCAGAATGAATGAGCGTTCAATCATGCTCACAAGAAGATGCGGTGCGTGGTTTCGCGGAGCGCGCAGGCAGAGCCGCAACAGTCAAAGATGAGACACTAACAAGCCGGCGGAAGGCGTCATTGCGGACTGGGTCAAGGAAGTGAGCGCCAAGGGATTCGACGGCCAGAAACTGATCGGCAACGCAAAGGCCCTGATGAAGTGATGCGGTAGGCAGATCACCCCGGGGAGTGATCCCCGGGGCTCCACGCAAGGCAATTAACGGGATGGCTATGAACTTTGACGGAATAGTGCCGCACGGCACGATGAACGCGGCGGACGAAATCATCGGACGGCCCCTTGCACAGGGACTAGGTGACACAACCGCGATTCTGTGCGCCGACCGGACGGTGACCTATGCGGCGCTTAACGCGGCCGTCAACCGCAGCGGCAACGCGCTGCTGGCGCACGGCGTTGCACGCGGAGACCGTGTGCTGCTTCTGATGGACGATTCTCCCGAACTGATAGCCGCCTATCTCGGCACCATGCGCATCGGCGCAGTCGCCGTCGCACTCAACGTGCGACTGGCACCGCGCGACCTCCTGTTCGTCATTCAGCATAGCGCCTGCACGGCGATTTTCGTCGATGCGCATTTCATGGATCTCTACGAAAGCGCTGCGGCAACACTCGACAAGCCGCCCATGGTCGTCGTCGTCGGCGGTTCGGTGCAGCCTCCCTACCTTGCCCTGGCGGACATTCTTGCCGGCCAGTCCGAGCAACTCGAATCCGCCCGCATGGATCCCGAGGAGGTTGGCTTCTGGCTGTATTCCTCCGGCACCACAGGCAAACCAAAGGCGGTGATGCATGCGCACCGCAGTGTCCTCGTCGCCGACCGCCTCGAACGCGAGTGTCTCGGCGTGAGGCCGGGAGACCGCATCTTCACCACCTCGAAGATATTCTTCGGCTTTGCTCTCGGCCATTCGCTGATGGGCGCCCTGCAGTGCGGCGCCACCGTGATACTTTCGCCGGCCTGGCCGGAACCAAAGCTGATCATCGCCACGGTCGAACGCCACCAGCCGACGGTGCTGTTCAGCACGCCGGTCATGTATCGCAACCTGATGCGCGAAGGAGCCCCGGCCCGACCCGCTTTCCGCGCCATTCGCCACTACGTTGCGGCTGGTGAAAAACTGCCCGAGTCGCTCTACGACGACTGGCTGGAACTTTGCGGCAAGCCCATCCTCGATGGCGTCGGTGCGTCCGAGACGGTGTTTCTGTTTCTTCTCAATCAGCCCGGAGACTCGGTCGGAGGCTCCTCCGGCAAGCCAGTTTCCTGGGCCGAGGTTCGCCTCGTCGGCGATGACGGCGAGGACATCACGGAACCTGGACAGCCCGGGCAGATCGCGGTGCGTACCCCGTGCCAGTTCGTCGGCTACTGGCAGCAGCCGGAACTTTCGGCGAAGGCGCTGCGCGACGGCTGGTATTTCCCGGGCGACATGTTCGAGTTCGACGCCGACGGGCGCTGGTGCCACATGGGACGCGCCGATGACATGCTGAAGGTCTCCGGCCAGTGGGTGAGTCCTGCCGAGATCGAGGCCTGCGCGCTGTCGGTTCACGCCATACTGGATGCTGCGGTGGTCGGCTTTCCCAACGAGGACGGCCTGACGCGGATCGCGCTGTTCGCCGTTCCGCGCGAGGCCGATGCGGATCAGGCGGCCCTGTCCGAAGCCCTGTTGCAGACCTTCAAGTCGACGCTGTCGATCTACAAGTGCCCGCGCACCATCCGTTTCGTCACGGAACTGCCGCATACCGCCACAGGCAAGACGCAGCGCTTCCGTCTGCGCGAAATGCTCAAGCAAACCGCCTGACAGGAAGATGGCGACAATGAGCGCGTCATCAAATCGCCTGCAGGGCAGGCACGCCGTGATTACCGGCGGCGGCCGCGGCATCGGTGCAGCGATTGCACGGGTGCTCGCCGAGCAGGGTGCCCGGATCACGCTGATGGGCCGCACGCGGGCTACGCTGGAGGACGAGGCAGTCCTGTTGCGCGCGCTGACGGAAGTGCATTGCGAGACGACGGATGTCGCCGATCCCGCGGCCGTTGAATCCGCCTTTGCCGGCGCCGCGAACGCACTGGGACCGGTTGGCATCCTGATCAACAACGCCGGGCAGGCCGCCAGCGCTCCGTTCACGCGAACCGACCTGGCGCTGTGGAACCAGATGCTGGCGGTAAATCTGACCGGCACCTACCTGGGCATCCGCGCCGCGCTGCCAGGAATGCTCGATCTCGGTTGGGGGCGCATCGTAAACATCGCCAGCACCGCATCGCTCAGGGGCTACGCCTACGTTTCCGCCTATTGCGCCGCCAAGCACGCGGTGCTGGGCCTGACGCGCTCGCTGGCGCTGGAACTGGCGAAGAAACCGGTCACCGTCAATGCGGTCTGCCCCGGCTATACGGAAACCGACATCGTGCGCGATACTCTGGCCAACATTCAGGCCAAGACCGGCCGCACCGCTGCCGAAGCCGAGGCTGAACTGGTGAAGCACAACCCGCAGGGCCGCCTGGTGCAGCCCGCGGAAGTCGCAAATGCGGTGCTGTGGCTGTGCCAGCCCGGATCCGAAGCGGTGACCGGACAGGCGATCTCCGTCTCCGGTGGCGAAACCATGTGAGCACGACAAAGGGAAGAAAAGCATGAGCGACAAGAGCTATCTCGACTGGCCCTTCTTCGATGACCGCCACCGCCAGTTGCAGGCGGACCTGGAGCGGTGGGCGAGCGACAACATCACCGACGATCACCATGGCGACACCGACGCCGCCTGCCGCGACTTCGTGGCCAGGCTCGGCGCCGCCGGCTGGCTGCGCTATGCCGTCGGCGGCACCAGTTGCGGCGGCCAGTACGACGTGATCGACACGCGCGCCATCTGCCTGCTGCGCGAAACCTTGGCGCGCCACTCCGGCCTCGCCGATTTTGCCTTTGCCATGCAGGGGCTCGGATCAGGCGCCATCACGCTGCATGGCACGCCGCAGCAGAAGCAGCGTTACCTGAAAAAAGTCGCCGCCGGCGCGTCGATTGCGGCGTTTGCGCTCTCCGAACCAAATTCGGGCTCCGACGTCGCGGCGATGAGTTGTGCCGCACGGCGCGACGGCAACGATTATGTGCTCGACGGCGAGAAAACCTGGATCTCCAACGGCGGCATCGCCAACTTCTATGTGGTCTTCGCGCGTACCGGCGAGGCGCCCGGCTCCCGCGGCCTGTCAGCCTTCATCGTCGATGCCACCACGCCGGGCCTCGAAATCGCCGAGCGCATCAAGGTCATTGCGCCGCATCCGCTGGCCCGGCTGCGTTTCACGGAATGCCGGATTCCCGCCGGCAGCATGATCGGCATGCCCGGTCAGGGTTTCAAGATCGCCATGCAGACGCTGGATATTTTCCGTACATCGGTCGCGGCGGCTGCCCTGGGTTTTGCCCGGCACGCGCTGGACGAGGCGCTGCGCCGGGCAACGACGCGCCCGATGTTCAACCAGAAGCTGGCAGATTTTCAAATCACGCAGACCAAGCTGGCGCAGATGGCGACCGGCGTCGATATCTCCGCCCTGCTCACCTACCGCGCGGCGTGGCAGCGCGACCAGGGGCAAACCGTCACCCGCGAGGCAGCCATGGCCAAAATGACGGCGACCGAAACGGCTCAGCAGGTGATCGATGCGGCGGTGCAGATCTGGGGCGGCCTCGGCGTCGTCAGCGAGCATCCGGTCGAGCGGCTGTACCGCGAAATTCGTGCCCTGCGCATTTACGAGGGTGCCACCGAGGTCCAGCAACTCATCATCGCGCGCCAGACGCTCTCCGCCTACGAGCAGGAGGTTCGGAAGTAGCAGCTACTCATACTGCCACCGGCTGACGGCTGAAAGAACTTCTCTGCTCAGCGTTGCGCAGGGCTACACACGGTCATCTCCTGCGACACCAGTATTTCCTTGATTCGCTTTGCTGGTAGCGAAGTCGAGCAGAGCGCGCTGAAACTCTTCGATCGCAGCAGAGGTGATCTCGCTACCGCATTCGTAGCAGTGGTTGCCGTTGGTTCTATCCACCCAGCGGCAGCCGCAGTGATCGCAAGCGAGCTCCGGTGCGCCCCGCGGATTGATGAAAATCATCGGCAGGCTCCCAGAAAAGCCAGCCCGAGGGAATCGAGAAAATCCTCGTAGCCGGCATCCTGCAGCTGAGCCTTGTTCTTGAACACGAAGAACATCATGCGTCCGCGCCGGATCAGACGCTTGATCACCGTCAGCGTATCGCCGCCCAATTCGCTCCGCATAGTCTCCAGCGCCTCTTCGTCCGCCACCAGCAAGAGATCGACTTTGGTCGAAGACATTCCGGCAAAACGCTCGATGCGCGCCGACATTCCGCCGTTCTCCAGTTGCCAGGCCAGCATCGGCACCTCCGACGCGACCTTCACGCCGTCCAGATGCTTGCCCGGCAGAATGCCCGAAGCCTCGCGCGAGACGAAGCCGATACGCGAGCCCTGCACCATGTCGAGGAACAATTCACGATGGCGATCCAGCATGGATTGCCACGAGGCGATTTCGCCGAAGGTTTGGTCAGTAGCTGTAGTCATCAATGTTTGGGAGTCGCGAGTTCAAGCGACTCTATAAAGTCCAGAATTCCGGCAGCCTCCAGCGCATCCCGCTGCTGCAAAAGGAAGGGCATGATTTTGCCCCGGCGCACCAGGCCCGCCATGCACGATTCGCCTTCGGCGCATACGGCCTCGAGGGCCGCCTCGCTCATGACCAGCAACATGCCCCAATCGACGGGAAAACGCCCGTCGTAGTCGCATTGCTCAACCGGCCGTCCGTGCCTGCCCGGCCACCATAGCCAGGCAGAGCCGCTCTTCGCCGCATAATCATCGCTGGCGACAAAGGCGACCGCCAGCACCTCGCTGACCTCGACGTCGCCTGCGGGCATTACCGCCAGAACTTGCCGCCAGGTCGACTCATCCAGCCTCATGCGTCGGGAATGATGGCCGTGGCCTCGATCTCCACCTTGGCGCCCTTCTCAACGAAGCCGGCGACCTGCACCGCGGTCATGGCCGCGCCGTAGGTACCGATGATTTCGCGGAAGACCCGGCCCAGTGCCTTTTGCGATACGTCGTACTCGTCCTTGTCGCCGAGGTACCAGGTCATGCGCACGATGTGCTCCGGGCGCGCACCGGCCTCCGCCAGTATCGCAACGATGTTTTTCAGTGCCTGCGCGGCTTGCCCCACCAGATCGTCGCAATGAAACTTGCACTGCCCGTCCCAGCCGACCTGCCCGGCGACAAACACCATTTGCCCGCGCGGGGCCACCACGCCATGGCTGTAACCCTTGGCATCCATCCAGCCCGGCGGCAGCAATTTCTTCATTTCGATTCTCCTTGATTGGTTTGACGCAGCCGGAAACGTTGCAGCTTGCCGGTCTCGGTACGCGGCAGGGTGCCGGCAAACTCGATCTGGCGCGGATACTTGTAGGGGGCGATGCTCTGCTTGACGAAGTCCTGCAACTCCTTTGCCATCGCCGGCGTCGGCTCATTGCCCGGACGCAGCACGACAATGGCCTTGACGATCTGGCCGCGCTCCTCGTCGGCCACGCCTATGACGCCGCACTCGGCTACCTTGGGATGACGCAGCAAGGCGTCCTCGACCTCCGGACCGGCGATGTTGTAGCCCGCTGAAATGATCATGTCATCGGTGCGCGAATGGTAGTGGAAGTAGCCTTCGGCATCCATCGCATAAGCGTCGCCGGTGTAGTTCCAGCCGTTCTTGACGTAGTTGGCCTGGCGCTCATCGGCGAGATAGCGGCAACCGGTGGGACCCTTGACCGCCAGGTTGCCGACCTGGCCGAGGGCAGTCGGTTTGCCATCGTCATCCATCACGCAGGCGACATAGCCGGCAACCACGGTGCCGGTGGCGCCAGGACGCGCGTGGGCTTCGTCGGCCGAGATGAAGATGTGCATCAGTTCCGTAGCGCCGATGCCGTCGATCATCTCGATGCCGGTCGCCTCCTTCCACAGCGCGCGTGTCGCCGCGGGCAGGGCTTCGCCGGCCGAGACGCACTTGCGCAAGCTGCTGCCGCGCAAGGGACCGGCAAGCGGTGCGATGGCGCGATAGGAGGTCGGCGCAGTGAACAGCACCGTCGCCTTGTAGTTCGCAATCGCGTCGACCAGATCCTGGGGGGCGCCCTGCTCCAGCAATACCGTGGAAGCGCCTACGCTGAGTGGAAACAGCAGCAGTCCGCCGAGGCCGAAGGTGAAGGCCAGCGGCGGCGTGCCCATGAAAACATCATCAGCGTTCGGGCGCAGGACGTGCGGCGGCCAGCAAACGCAGGACGCCATGACGTCGCGATGGAAATGCATGGTGGCCTTGGGCTGCCCGGTGGTACCCGAGGTGAAGGCCAGCATGCAGGTATCGGTCAGGGCCGTATCGACGTTGCTGAAGGCTGTCGACTGCTTCGCCATTGCCGCTTCGAGCCCAACCGCCGACGTGTCGTTGAAATAGCGGATGTGCTTGAGCTCCGCGCACTCTGCCGCAGCGCCCTTCAGTTCGTCTGCCAGGCGCAGATCGCAAAGCGCATGGGTTACACGCGCCTTGGTGATGACGTGCTTGAGCTCCTTGGCCCGCAGCAGCGGCATGGTCGCCACCGCCACGGCGCCGGCTTTCATGACGGCAAACCAGCAGGCCGCCATCATCGGATTGTTGGGCGCGCGCAGCAGCACGCGATTGCCGGGTACGAGCTCCATGTCCCTGACCAGCACATTGGCGATGCGGTTGGCGCGTTCCTGCAGGTCGGCGTAGGTCCAGCGCACACCCGGCGCCTGGATGCACAGCCGCGCGCCGCGCCCTTCCGCCACATGGCGGTCGAGCAAGGGGTCGGAACAGTTCAGGCGCTCGGGAAACTGCAGTTCCGGCAGATCGAAGAGGAACTCGGGCTGCTGAGCCAAAGGCGGCAGGTTGTCGCGGGTAAAGCTGTCGATATGGGCGCTGTAGGTCATACCATCACTCCATTGTAAGCATCCGGCAAACACCCCCGTCGGCAGGCGGAGTTTGCTGTCTCAAATCCTGACGCCCAGCCGGTAACCTTCGTGAATCGCGGCGTCAAGACCGCGCGGCACCGTAGCGTCGCCGCCGCCATGCAATTCATCGACCATCCACTGGAACTCGTAAAACAAGTCGTGGTTGGCCTTGCGCGGGCTGGACACGATCACGCTGTCGCAAGGAATGAACTTCTCTTCGCCCTTGGTCGTTTTCACCGTCGCGCCCTCCTTGCTCACCTTGGTCAAGTGGGCCAGAGTTACCGTCTGGATGCCAAGTTCGTCCACCCATGCGGTATGCCGCCACTTGAAGGTGGGCATGATGTCGCCGCCGATGCGCTTCTCCTGCTCGATCACCGTGACTTCGTGCCCGGCCTTGGCGAGGAACTCGGAGATGGTCAGGCCGATCATGCCGCCGCCGATCATCACCACGCGCTTGCCCACCTTGGTCCGGCCATGCGCCACTTCCAGCGCGTCGACCAGTAGTTCGGAGCCTTCGAGGTACTGGAACACCGCCATATCGGTGCGCGAACCCGCGGCAACGATGCAGACGTCGTACTCGTGCAGCACGCTGCGCATGAACTTGGCATTGGCCTCCGTGTTGAGGCGCACTTCAACCCCCAGCTTCTTGGCCATCACGCCGTAGTAATCGATGACGCTTTGCAGGTCGGCCGGGCGCGCCAGGTCGTTGGCGGCGTAGGCACCGAGAGCGCCGCCGATCTTGTCGGCCTTGTCGAACACGGTCACCGAGTGGCCGCGCTTGCGCGCCGTGATTGCGGCTTCCATGCCGGCCGGTCCGGCGCCGATGATCATGATGCGCTTCTTCTCGGTCGCCTCGGTGACGTGGTACTCGGGCTCGACTTCGTGGCCGAGCATCGGGTTCATGGTGCAGGTGTAAGGCAGATCGCGGAACAGGCGCGACAGGCAGTTGAGCGAACCGATGCAGGGACGCACTTCCTCCATTCGATCCTCGGCGGCCTTGTGAATCAGTTCCGGATCGGCCAGCAGCGGGCGGCAGACTTCCCAGTAATCGAACACGCCGTCCTTGACGCAGGCATTGGCCATGGCCGGATCGGGCAGACGGTTGCCGAAGGCGACCAGGACATTGGGGAACATCTTCTTGGCTTTTTCGGAGAGGAAGTTCCAGTAGCCCGGCTCGACGTCGCGGCCGAAGGAGGACTCCGGCGCCTCCTGCCAGCCGACGGTGACCGAAATCATGTCCACGCCGCAATCGGCGGCCTGCTGCATGAGTTCGAAGGATTCTTCCTGGGTATTGCCGCCCCAGCGGTCCATCAATTCGGCACCGTTGAGACGAATGGAAAGCGGATTGTCGGGCGTGGCCTGCTTGATGGCGTCGATCAGTTCGCGCATGAAGCGACCGCGGTTTTCCACCGAACCGCCGTATTCGTCGGTGCGCTGGTTGGTGAAGCGGGAATTGAAGTTGGCCAGCAGATAGCCCATGAAACTGGTGACCTCGGTGGCGTCGAAGCCGGCACGAATGGCTCGCTTTGCCGCGTCGGCGTGCTGCGCGATGACGACCTTGATCTGCTCCTTGGTCAGTTCGCGCGGCGGACGGAAATGCGGCAGGGTCTGCGGCACCACCGAGGGCTGCACGCAATAGCCGAGGTCGATGCCGCCGTAGCGGCCGGCATGCAGGATCTGCTGCATTGCCATGGCGCCGGCGTCATGGATATAGCGCGCGATCATCTCGAACTGCGGCAGGAACTTGTCGTCGTGGATCGCGATCTGGCGGAAGTAGGACTTGCCCTCGCCCAGCGCATCGGGGTAAGCCCCCTGGTTGGTGATCAGCCCGCAACCCGTGCCGGCGATGACGCGAACGCGCGCCAGTTCGCGCGGCGTAATCGTGCCGTCACGGCCGTTGTAGTTGGAGACGCAGCAGGCGCCGTATTTGATGCGGTTCTTGACCTCGAACTTGCCGATCCGTCCCGGCTGGAACAGGTGGCTGAGCTTTGCTTCGCCTGGCTTTGTCACTTTTAACTCCTCCTGTGATCCTGCAATCGGCGTGCGCCGAATCATTTTATGGATACTGTATACATTAAGGCGAAAGCATCAGCCAGTCAAGCCAAAAGCTGCCCTCAGTTCGGGGTGATTCGCCTCATAGGCCGCGGCGAGTGCCGAGTCGCGGCGGCGCACTTCGGCGTGATTGACCCGGCCTGTGCGCGTCATGTAGCTGTAGGCAAAATCCACCGGAGGCAGCTTCATCAGTTCGCCCATGCGCTCATACCAGCGCAGGCTGACGTTGGCGGCATCCCAGATCTTCTTCATCGGCGGCAGGCGCAGCTCCTGATAGCGCGCCAGGGCCTCCGACACGCTGGCGTTCTCGCGCAGGGCCTTCCACAGCGCGATGGCATCCTCCATGGCCAGCCGCGTGCCGGATCCGATCGAGAAATGGGCGGTACGCAGCGCATCGCCGATCAGCACTACGTTGCCGAAGCTCCAGCGCTCGTTCCAGATCGCCGGGAACTGTCGCCAGCCAGATTTGTTGGAAAGGATGGGATGTCCATCCAGATCCTGCGCAAAAACGCGCTCGCAATGCCGGACCGTATCCTCGGGGCTCATGTTCTCGAACCCCGCCTGGCGCCAGGTTTCTTCCTCGACTTCGACGAGGAAGGTGCTCATGGTCGGACTGTAGCGGTAGTGGTGGGCGCAGAAGACGCCGTGATCGGTGTTGCGGAAGGTCAGCGAAAGGCTGTCGAAAACCTTGGAGGTGCCGTACCAGATGAACTTGTTGCGGCGCAAATCGCTGATGGTGCCGAACTTTTCCTCGTTTTCGTTGCGTATCCAGGAAGACGCTCCATTCGCGCCGACGATCAGATCCGCTCCGCCGAGGCGTTCCCGGTCCGCGAGTGACGATACCTCGCTGTCGAATTCGATGCGTACACCCAACGCCTCGACGTGCGCGTAGAGCAGCGAAAGCAGTTCCAGACGCCCGATGGCGGCAAAGCCGTTGCCGGTAATCGGGATCCGCGTGTCGTTGTGCACGATGGTCAGGTTCGGCCAGGTCTGCATCAACGGCGAGAGTTGCTGATACATCGCCTCGTCGTCGTCGCGCAGAAATTCCAGCGCGCGGTCGGAGAAGACCACGCCGAAGCCCCAGGTAGCGTCGCGCGCGCCGCGCTCGTAGATCACGATGTCGTGCGCCGGATCCTCCCGTTTCATCAGGGACGCGAAATAGAGTCCCGCCGGGCCGCCGCCGATGATGCGAATCTTCATGTTCATCCGGCCTTTTCGTTGTCCATCTTCTCGGCAATCGCCTCGCGCAAGGTGCGCTTGAGGATCTTGCCGACCGGACTGAGGGGAAATTCGCTCACGACCTCCAGCCGCTCCGGCAGCTTGAAGCTGGCGATGTTCTGCTGCCGCAGGAAAGCGATCAGTTCGCCGAATTCGAGGCCCTGCCCGTCCTTGGTAATGACGAATGCACAGGCCTTCTCGCCGAACACCGGGTCGGGCATCGCCACCAGGGTGACAGCCTTCACCCGGGGATGGCCGAAGATGAGGTTCTCGACTTCCTCGCAGCTGATCTTTTCGCCGCCGCGGTTGATCAGATCCTTCCTGCGACCCTCGGTGAAGACATAGCGGCCTTCCTTGCGCACGATGTCGCCCATGCGGTAGAAGCCGTCGGCCGTGAAGCCCTCGGTATTCTTCTCGGGCGCCTTGTAGTAGCCGTGGATGGTGTAAGGACCCCGTGTCACCAGTTCGCCCGGAGTGCCATCCGGCACTTCATTGCCGTCATCGTCGAGCACCCTGATCTCGTCATCCTCGCAGACCGGCGCCCCGGAACTGTTGAGCAGCATGTCGTCGGGCGCATCGAGCGGAACGATGTTGATCAGGCCCTCGGCCGTGCCGTAGATCTCCTGGGGAGTACAGCCGAAGCGGGCGCGCAACCGGCTGCGCAGTTCCGGCGCCAGGCGGGCGCCACCGTTCTGGATCACCTTCAGCGACGACAAATCGTAGTCATCGGGAACCGGCGAATTGAGCCAGTTGGAGATCAGCGGCACCACGGCGGCGATCACCGTCACCTTCTCGCGCTCGACCAGCGAAAACACGTCCGCCGCATCGCCTGATGGTGCCAGCACGATGGTGCCGCCATGGTAAAAGGTGCCGAGCATGCCGGGCGAGGCCAGGTTGTAGTTGTGTCCGAGCGGCAGGATGGCCATGAATACGGTTTCCGCGCCGAAGCCACCGACACGGCCGCAGAGGCGGGCGTTGAGGACGTAATCGTCATGGGTGCGCGGGATCAGTTTGGAGAGTGAGGTCGTGCCGCCCGAGAGCAGCATGGTGGCCACTTCCGACGCATCCGGGCGACGTTGCGCCAGCACCGCACGGACCTCTTCCGCCGGCATCGGCGCGGCTATCATCGGGCGCAGATCCTGTTGTCCGGGACCCGGGTCGCCGGCGACGAACACGGCGCGCAGGGCAGGAAAATCAGCCTGAATCTCGGTGGCCATGGCCCGGTAGTCGAAGGTGCCGATCCGGTCCGGTATCACATAGGCGGTGGCGCCCGACGCCCGCACGAAATGGCGGATTTCGGTGTGCCGGTGGGCGCGCAAAGCCATGACGGGTACGGCACCGATTCGTGTCAGCGCGAAGTAGGTGTGAACGAACTCCGGTCCGTTGGGCAACTGCACGACTACCCGGTCGAGAGCTTCGATACCGGCCGCGACGAAACGGCAGGCCAGTCGCTCGGAAGTTTCCACCAGATCGCGGTAGCT
This sequence comes from Sulfuritalea sp., assembly GCA_023229685.1. GTDB lineage: Bacteria > Pseudomonadota > Gammaproteobacteria > Burkholderiales > Rhodocyclaceae > Sulfuritalea. Next base: position 28,503 of record JALNYT010000010.1, on the reverse strand, counting down.
CAGGCGCTGCGCGGCGCAGACCAGAGCTGTCTTCTCGGGGTGGCGCCCGGCGCTGCGCGCCAGCATTTCCGGGATGGTGATGCCCTCCCACCAGCCGCGAGTGCGGTAACGTTCCGCCAGGTCGGCGGGCCAGGGCACGCAGCCTTCGAGCATGGTTCTCCTCCTTGAAAATTCTGCCGGGTTATTCCCGGTCGTCCGGCACGAAATTCCTGCCGTGAGATGCACTTTATTCCTATACCGTTGGCCCTTCCAGCAAATAGCGGGAATAGAATCCATTCACGCCATGAATATCTCTGATTTCGATCTGAACCTGCTTGTGGTCTTCGACGCCGTGCTTGCGGAAGGCGGCATCAGCCGCGCCGCCGATCGCCTGGGCCTGTCGCAACCGGCGGTCAGCAACGCCCTGGCCCGGCTGCGCAAGGCCACGGGCGACAGGCTGTTCGTCCGCCTCGCCAACGGCATGGCGCCGACACCCTATGCGCAGCGGATCGCCGGTCCGGTGCGCCAGGCCTTGGCCACGATCAGCGTATCCCTGTCGGAGAGCCAGGGGTTCGACGCCGCGACATCCGAGCGCAGCTTCGGTCTCTACCTGACCGACCTGGGTGAAGTCTTTTTTTTGCCCCGACTGCTCGCCCGCCTGAGCCGGGTCGCCCCGGCTGTGCGCATCCGCACCCTGCCCATGCCGACCGCGGCGGCCCAGGACGCCCTGAAGAGCGGCGAGGTTGACTTGGCGGTCGGCAACCTGCCGGACTTCCGTGCCGGCTTCTACCAGCAGCGGCTGTTCCGCGAGCATTACGTCTGCGTGGTGCGTCGCGACCACCCCGCGATCCGCGAACGCATTACAGCACGTCAGTTCACCGCCGCGTCCCATGCCATCGTCACGCCAGCCGGAACCGGTCACGGCGTCATCGAGCGCAGCTTGATCGAGCACAACCTGGAAAGTCGCATCGTGTTGCGAGTGCAGAATTTCCTCGTATTGCCGAGCATCATCGCCATGACCGACCTGATCGCACTCGTGCCCCACAGCGTCGGCAGCCAGCTCTCCCGCAACAACGACATCAAGCTGCTGCCGGTGCCGATTCCCCTTCCCGCCTTCGATGTCAAGCAATGCTGGCACGAGCGTTTCCATGACGACGAAGGAAACCGCTGGCTGCGGCAGCAGTTCGCGGAACTGTTCACGAGCTAGCCGTCAAGCAAAGAGTCGGCGCTGGCGGGGCGGCGATTTATACCAGGTCAGTGAAGCGGCCTATGGCATCGATGACCGCCGCGGTCTGATCGCGATGGGGCGAGTGCCGGCAGTCTGCCAGTTTCAGCAGTTCGACCCCAGGCGAGCTTGATGCCTTTGCCGCGATGGCCTCGATCTGGGCCATGGTGCCGTATTCATCGTCCTCGCCCTGGATGGCGAGGATGGGGCAGCGGATATGCGGCAGGCAATCCTCGATGTTCCATGACAGAAAGTCGGGATGCAGCCAGATGTCGTTCCAGCCGTAAAAAGTGCGCCTGACGTCGCGGTGGTACTTGGCGAGTTTGGCCGGCAGGTCGGTAGTCTCGAACGCCACCTTGGCCGCCTCGATGCTGCGGATCGAAATGTCTTCGACGAAGCAGTGCGGCGCCATGACCACCAGACCGGCGACGTTGCTGCGGCTGTCACCGGCATGCAGCAGGGCAATCGACGCGCCATCGGAATGGCCGACCAGAACCGGGTTCTCGATATCCAGTGCAGCCAGCAGTTCGGGCAGCACCTCGCGCCCCTCGCGGTGCATGAAATCGGTCTTGAAGGCTTCCTCCAGCACGTCTGACTGGCCATAGCCGTAGCGTGAATAGACCAGGGTCCGGCAGCCCGTAGCGGCGGCGAGGCGTGCCGGGAAGTCGCGCCACATCGCAACGGACCCCAGGCCCTCATGCAGCAGCACCAGTGTCGGGCGGTTGATCTGGTGCGCGGGAATCAGCAGGTATTCGAGATTCCGCTCACCGATCCGGACGAAACCGTTGTGCATGCGCTCAGACTCCGAGAAAACGGTTCATCAGTTCCTGGTTCTCGCAGAGTTCGCGGGAGGCTCCGGAAAACACCACCCTGCCCTTCACCAGCACCACGCTGCGATCCGCCAGCGCCATGACCGCAGCGTAATTCTTGTCCACGATCACTGTCGCAATGCCGGAAGCGCGGATGGTCTTGATGATGCCCCAGATTTCTCTGGCGATCAGCGGTGCCAGGCCCTCGGTGGCTTCGTCGAGGATCAGCAGGTCGGGATTGGTCATCAGCGCACGTCCTATGGTCAGCATCTGCTGCTCACCGCCGGAAAGCTGCGCTCCGCCGTTGCTCAAGCGTTCTCCAAGACGGGGGAAGGTCGCGATGACCCGGTCAAAATTCCACTCGCGGTGGCCGTCCACGCCGGCGCGTGCGGCCATCACCAGATTCTCGCGCACCGAAAGGTTGGGAAAAATGCCACGCCCTTCCGGCACATAGGCAATGCCGCGGCGGGCAATGGCATGTGTCGCGGCCTGGGTCATGTCCATGCCGTGGACCTTGACCTGTCCCTCGCGCGGGCGCACCAAGCCGAGGATGGTCTTGAGCAAGGTCGTCTTGCCCATGCCGTTGCGCCCCATCAGGCCGATGGTCTCGCCCTTGCGCACGAAAAAATCGACGCCGTGCAGAATATGACTGACGCCGTAGAAGGTATGCAGGCCGCGGGCCTCGAGCAGCACCTCGGTCGACGGGCCGCCCCTAGGCCGAGCGTCGTTCGGCTGCGAGCGAAGCGAGCCTTTGTCGCCCCCTTCCGCGGGAAGGGGGTTGGGGGAAAGGTTCTTCTGGTCAGTCATGAAGCAGTTCCTCGCCGCCGAGATAGGCCAACTGCACGGCCGGGCTCGAGCGAACGGCTTCCGGCGTACCGGATTCCAGCACCTCGCCATTGACCATGACGGTGAGCCGGTGCGCCAGCGCGAACACCGCATCCATATCATGCTCGATCAGCATGATGGCATGATCCTGGGTAAGCCCCTTGATCAGTTCTACCATGCGCTGCGATTCATGCGGCCCCATGCCGGCGAGCGGCTCGTCCAGCAGCAGGATCCGCGGCTGCGTCGCCAGACACATGGCGATCTCCAGCTGGCGCTGCTCGCCATGCGAAAGGGTGGCCGCAATTCGTTCGGCGCGATGGGTGAGGCCCGCGGCCGCCATCGCCTCCTCCGCCTGCCGGTTGATCCCGGTGTAGGCCCGCGCCCGGTTAAAGACCCGCAAAGCATGCGGCGTCCGCGATTGTGCGGCGAGGCGGCAATTTTCGAACACGGTGAACGGCAGAAAGATATTGGTCTTCTGATAGCTGCGACCGATGCCGAGACGCGAGATATGGTCGGAGCTGCAGCCGGCAATATCCCTCCCTTCGAAGATCACCTCGCCCGACGTCGGCGGCAGGTCACCGGACAGCAGGTTGGTCAGCGTGGACTTGCCGGCGCCGTTGGGACCGATCACGACATGGACTTCGCCCACATACAGATCGAGCGAAACATCGCTCACCGCAACCAGTCCGCCGAACTGCTTGGTTAGCCCTTTGGTGCTCAGGATGGGCATGCCGGTTCCGGGAACCTGTTGCATCTCACTCATCGGCAGCCTCCGCGACGGGCTTCCTGCCGAACCTCTGCGACAAACCGGCAAGACCCTGCGGCAGATACAGTGCGACCAGCATGATGAAAATGCCCATGGCCAATTGCCAATGCTTGGCCGAGGGACCGAACCACGCCTGATTGGACAACACTTCCTGCAGCAGAACGAACGCAAATGCGCCGATCACCGAACCGTAGAGCGTACCCATGCCGCCGAGGATGACCATCATGAGCACCGCGCCGGACTGATGCCAGGACAATATCTCCGGATTCACGAAGCCATACTGCGCGGCAGCCAGATACCCGGCCATGCCCGCCAACGCTCCGGATAGTGTGAAACTCGCCAGCTGGTAACGGAACACCGGAAAGCCCAGCGCGCGCATGCGATGTTCATTGACCTTGATCCCGAGCAGGGCGCGGCCGAAGGTCGATCCGAGCACGCGATGCAACAGCAGGTAAACCGCCACCGTCAGCACCAGCACCAGCCAGTAGAAATTCTCCAGCTTCTCCAGATTCAGCAGTTGGACATCGCCAAAATTCATCGACGGTTTGGCGTAGAGGTAGATGCCATCGGATCCACCGCCGATCTTGGTATCGTGGAAGATGAAGAACAACATCTGCGAGAAAGCCAGCGTGACCATGATGAAGTAAATGCCCCGCGTGCGCAGCACCAGCGTGCCGGTGATGAGCGCGAACAGTGCACAGACCCCTATCGCCGCAGGCAGCGACCACCACAGGCTGATCGTTTCATACTTCGGGGCCATCAGCGCGATGGCATAGCCCGCAAGCCCGAAGTAGGCGGCGTGGCCGAAACTGACCAGCCCGGTATAGCCGACCAGCAGATCGAGACTCATGGCAAAAATAGCCATGATCAGGACCTTGGTCAGCAGTTGCATGTAGAACGTACTCTCCACCAGCGGAAACAGGGCGAGCAAGCCGGCAACCAGGAAGGGCAGGATGTTGGTCAGGCGCGAGTTCATCTCAGCCCCGCCCGAACAGGCCTTCCGGCCGCCACACCAGTACGACCGCCATCAGCACGTAGACGATCATGCCCGCGACTTCGGGCACCAGCACCTGGCCGAAGGTCTCGGCCAGACCAATCATCAGCGAGGCCGCCATGGCCCCCTTCACCGAGCCGATACCGCCGATGACCACAACCACGAAACAGATGATCAGCACCTGGCTGCCCATGTTCGGAAACACCGAGGACAGCGGCGCGTTGATCATGCCAGCGAACGCCGCCAGTGCAATGCCGAGTGCAAACACCAGCGTGTAGATCAGCTTGATGTCGATGCCGAGCGACTGCACCATCTCGCGATTGCTTGCTCCGGCACGAATCATCATGCCCAGCCGCGTTTTCTGGATCAGAAAATAGAGTCCTGCCGCAAGCAGCAGGCAAACACCCGAGATCGCCAGTCGATATACCGGATAGGACAGGTTGTCGGTCAACGGAATCGACGCGTTGAGCAGCGCCGGCACGGCGACGCCATGCACGTCATCTCCCCAGATCAGGCTGCGCAACTCTTCGAAAACCAGAATCAGGCCGTAGGTGAGCAGCACCTGGTAGAGATGGTCGCGCTGATAAAGATGGCGGAACAACAAGCGTTCCAAACCCATGCCAAGGATCACCGTCAGCGGGATGGCGAGCAAAATGGCCGCCGTGAGGCTTCCGGTCAGGCTCGAAAGCGACCAGGCGAGATAGGCGCCCACCATGTAGAAGCTGCCGTGAGCCAGATTGATGATGCCCATGATGCCGAACACCAGCGTCAGGCCGCTGGCGACAAGGAACAGCAACAGGCCATATTGCAGGCCGTTGAGCAACTGAATGAGAAAGAAAGCGAAATCCATTGGGCTAGGAAATAAAACGGCGACAGTTGCCTGTCGCCGTCATGGTTCGAGCAGTGAAACTATGCCTTACAGCCAAGCGCCGGATCAGCCAAAGCCTTCCAGGCCACGCCCTGAACCTTGTTCTCCTTGCCGACGACCTTGCGCAGGTACATGTCCTGCACCGGATTGTGCGACTTGGACAGGGTCCATGGACCGCGCGGACTGTCGATCTTGGCCGATTCCATGGCCTTGATCATGGCCGACTTGTTGCCAACATTGCCCTTGACTGCATCGAGGCCGGCGGCCAGCAACTGACCGGCGTCATAGCCCTGTACCGCATACACGTCAGGCTGCAGCTTGAAGGCCTTGGCGTAGGCCAGGCGGAAAGCATTATTCTTCTTGGTGTCGAGACCGTCGCCATAATGCAGGGTCGTCTCAACGCCTTCGGCTGCATCGCCCGACGCCTCCAGATCTTCGGTAAGGAAGCCCGATCCATAGAGGGGAATCTTGCCCTTGAGGCCGGCTGCTTGGTAGTCCTTGAGAAATTTGACCTGCCCGCCGCCAGCAAAAAAGGCCACCACCGCATCGGGCCTGATACTGGCAATTTCCGTCAGTAGCGCCTGGAACTCGACCTGAGGGAAGGGCAAATAGAGTTCCTTGGTCAGTTTGCCGCCCTCCTTTTCGAAGCCCTCCTTGAATCCCTGCATCATCTCTTCACCACCGGCGTACTTCCATGTGATGAATACGGCATTCTTGTGCCCTTTGGCCTTGAGCACCTTGCCGAGAGCGTAAGTGGTCTGCCAGTTGGAGAAGGACGTACGGAAGAAGTTGGGCGAGCACATCGCACCGGTCATGGCGCCAGCGCCGCCGTTGGGATTGATCCACAGGGTGCCGGATTCACGCAGTACCTTGGCCATGCCCATCACGACGCCAGAATGCACGGTGCCGATCACGACATCGACCTTGTCGCGCTGCACCAGCTTGTTGACATTCTCCGGCGCCTTGGCCGGGTTGGATTCGTCGTCCACCGTGAAATATTCGATCTCGCGACCGCCAAGCTTGCCGCCGCGCTCCGCCACCGCCAGTTTGAAGCCGTTCGTAATAGCAAGGCCCAGTGGGGCGAAAGTGCCGGTGGCGGGCAACATCATGCCGATTTTCAGTTTGGCCTGCTGGGCACGTGCAATACCCGCAGGCAGCAGCACACCGGCCGCAGTAGCGCCGGCAATGGCGGTGCCGCCTTTCAGAAACTCGCGACGGTCGTAGCCGATTTTTTCATTCTTATGCATGTGTATTCCTCCTCACGGTGTTTTCAGAACGCATGGGCCAAAGCAGCCGATGCGGAATGCCAGCATTAATCACAACACTTCCGCGCTGGTGCGTCAAGGCAATTGACGAGCTTGGCATTATACCCAGCGGCTACTTCGAACATCCCGGCATATCCCGCTCAGCGCAGCTTGAAGCGCTGTATCTTGCCGGTAGCCGTCTTCGGCAGTTCAGCCACAAATTCAATCCAGCGTGGATACTTGTAGGGCGCCAGTTTCTCCTTGACATGCTGTTTGAGTGCGTCGCGGAGCGAATCCGACGGCTCGACCCCGGCTTTGAGCACGACGTAGGCCTTGGGCTTGACCAGTTCATCGGCGTCTGCGTGCGCCACCACGGCGGCTTCGAGGATGGACTCGTGGGTCATCAGCGCTCCTTCGACCTCGAAGGGCGAAACATAGATGCCACCCACTTTCAGCATGTCGTCGGAACGACCGCAATACTGGAAGTAGCCATCGGCTGTTTCGATGTACTTGTCGCCGCTGCGCGTCCAGTCACCCATGAAGGTATGGCGCGACTTCTCGCGACTGTTCCAGTACATGATCGCCGAACTGGGACCGTTGATCTGCAGTTCGCCTATTTCCCCCGGCGGCACCGGGTTGCCATCCTCCCCTATCAGGCGAACTTCATACCCCGGCACCGGTTTGCCGGTGGTGCCGTAACGCACCTCGCCGCTCCGGTTGGAAAGAAAGATGTGCAGCATCTCGGTGGAACCGATGCCATCGAGAATCTCGACACCAAGCAGTTCCGTCCAGCGCCGTCCGATATCCGCGGGCAGGGCCTCCCCGGCCGAGGCGCAGACCCGCAGGTGCGGAACATCCTCGCGCTTGAGCATGTCGGGACTGGCGAGCAGAGCGCCATACAGCGTCGGTACTCCATAGAAAATCGTCGGCTGGTGCTGGCGCAATCTTTGGAAAACGGCTTGGGGCGTCGGGCGCTCGGCCATGAGCACGGTGGTGGCCCCGACCGAGAGCGGAAAGGAAAGCCCGTTGCCCAAGCCATAAGCGAAAAACAGCTTGGCGGCGGAAAACACCAGATCATCCTCGACAATGCCGAGTATCGGCTTGCCGTAGAGTTCGGCGGTCTGGATCAGATGGGAATGCAGGTGCACGGTTCCCTTCGGAGTGCCGGTCGACCCTGAGGAATAGAGCCAGAAGCAGAAGTCGTCGCAGGTGGTCGGCGCCGGCACAATATTCGGGCTGACGCCTTTCATCAGGTCGCTCAAGGAGGGATGTCCCTTGCCATCATTGCCGGAAACGATGACGTGCTTGAGTGTTTGATGCTTGGCGACAATCGGCGCGAACTGCGGCCAGAGCGCTTCCGACACCACCAGAGCCTTTGCCCGGGAATCTCCGAGCATGAAGTCATAGTCGGCGGTGGTCAGCAGTGTATTGGCAGCGATCGGGATGATGCCGGCCTGAATGCTGCCGAGAAATGCCGTCGGAAAGTCGATGGTATCGAGCAGGCACAGCATCACCCGGCTCTCCGCCTCCATGCCGATGCCGGCCAGCACGTTGCCAAAGCGATTTACCCGCTGGGCCAGGTCGCCGTAGGAATAGCTGCCGTGATCGTCTATGTAGGCGATCTTCTGCGCCCGCCCGGGCAGATTTCTCTGGATCAGGTCGTAGGCCGCGTTGTATTGGCGCGGAATGCTGACTCGCGGTGGCGATGTGCCGTGATCGGCAGTGCTCAGTTCTGGCATGACGGTTTCCTCCTCCGCTCTGTGGCGAGCGCTGTATTGGAATGTGATATCTGTTCTCGCTGCCTGCCGCGAGAACACCCCGAGTATCTCAGAAGAATGCCTGTATTCCCGTCTGCGCGCGACCCAGAATCAGCGCATGAATGTCGTGCGTCCCTTCATAGGTGTTGACCACTTCCAGATTGACCACATGGCGGATCACGCCAAACTCGTCGGAAATGCCGTTGCCACCGAGCATGTCGCGCGCCATGCGGGCAATGTCCAGCGATTTGCCGCAGGAATTGCGCTTCATGATCGAAGTGATCTCGACCGAAGCAGTGCCTTCGTCCTTCATCCGTCCCAGGCGCAGGCAGCCCTGCAGGGCCATGGTGATCTCTGTCTGCATGTTGGCCAGCTTGAGCTGGATCAGCTGGTTGGCGGCCAGCGGCCGGCCGAACTGCTTGCGGTCCAGCGTGTATTGCCGTGCCGCATGCCAGCAGTACTCGGCAGCGCCGAGCGCACCCCAGGCGATGCCGTAGCGCGCCGAATTGAGGCAGGTGAACGGCCCCTTGAGGCCGCGCACCTCCGGAAACGCATTTTCTTCCGGACAGAACACCTCGTCCATGACAATCTCGCCGGTGATCGACGCGCGCAGGCCCACCTTGCCGTGAATGGCCGGAGCCGTAAGGCCCTTCCAGCCCTTCTCGAGCACGAAACCGCGAATCTGGCCCCCATCATCCTTGGCCCAGACGACGAACACGTCGGCAATCGGGCTGTTGGTGATCCACATCTTCGAACCCGAGATGCTGTAGCCGCCATCGACCTGACGGGCGCGGGTGATCATGCTGCCGGGGTCCGATCCGTGGTTCGGTTCGGTCAGGCCAAAACAGCCGATCAGTTCGCCCGTCGCAAGCTTGGGCAGGTATTTGCGGCGGGTCGCTTCGTTGCCGAACTCGTAAATCGGCAGCATGACCAGCGAGCTTTGCACGCTCATCATCGAGCGATAGCCGGAATCGACCCGTTCCACCTCACGCGCGGCGAGACCGTAGCAGACATAGTTCATGCCCGCGCCGCCATACTCCTCGGGGATCGTCGTACCGAGCAAACCAAGCGCACCCATTTCGGTGAAGATCGCCGGATCGGTCTTTTCGTGGCGGAAGGCTTCGAGCACGCGCGGCGCAAGCTTGTCCTGCGCATAGGCCGCTGCCGTGTCGCGCACCATGCGTTCGTCGTCGCTCAACTGCTGGTCCATCAGCAACGGGTCTTCCCAGTTAAATCTCGGTTGGCTACTCATCAAAACTCCAGTATCAATGTATGGTCATGCCGCCGTCGGCGGCAAGAATCTGTCCTGTAACGTAGGCCGAAGCGTCGGAGGCGAAAAAAACGAATACCGGCGCGATCTCCTCGGGTTCGGCCCAGCGCCCGAGAGGAATGCGATCCAGATACTTCTCCTTGAAGCGTTCGTCGGTGCGAATGACTTCGGTCATCGGCGTCGCGGCTCCCGGCGCGATGGCATTGGCTGTGATGTTGTAACGCGCCAATTCCTTCGCCGTGCTCTTGGTCATGCCCAGAATCCCAGCCTTCGCCGCACTGTAGTTGATCTGGCCAATCGTGCCGAGAACACCGGCCGCCGAGGTCACGTAAATTATACGTCCGTACTTGCGCTCGATCATGCCGCCGACCACCGCCTGCAGGCAGTTGAAGGCTCCCGTGAGATGCACGCCGATCACCTGCTGCCACTGCTCGATGGTCATCTTGTTGAGCATCGCGGTGCGGGTGATTCCGGCGTTATTCACCAGAATATCGATGCGACCCCAGGCGGCATTGACCTGCGCCGCAGCCATCTCCACCTGAGAACGATCCGATACATCACAGGCGACGCCCATCGCCTCGCCCCCGGCATCAGCGATCTCCTTGGCGACATGAGCTGCGCTATCGAGCGTGAGGTCAATCACCGCCACCTTCGCGCCTTCACGAGCGTAGGCCTTGGCCACCGAGGCGCCGATGCCCTGCCCCGCCCCGGTGACGAAGGCAACCTTTCCGTTCAGTTGCATGCCATCAGCCCTTGGGCTTGGCCAGCACCTGCTCGGCGAACTTGTCGTCGAACAGCGCGCCTTCGGCAACCAGCTGGCGGAACTTGACGAAGTCGATCACGTCCTTGCCGGTTGCTTTCTTGGCATCGAAGGCATTGAAACCGAGCCAGGCTTCGTGATTCATGTTCGCGGCAAGCCAATGGCGATTCGGCAGTTTCATCTGGTCCCAGAAGAACTTCTTCTTGCCGCGGATGCCGTCGATCGAGTTGATCAGGCAGTTGGGGAACAGGTTGGCGAACTTCCACACCAGGCGATTGACTTCGGCATCGAGCAGTTCGAAATCGGTCTTGCACTCCGCGATCAGCGCCTTGGCGGCAGCGATCTTGTCACCGCCAACCGCTTCGCCATAAACGATTTCGCCATCGTCGACAAAGGTATCGGTGCGCACCAGAGGATTTCTCACCCACTGGCCATTCTTCTTCAGCACCGGCACCACCTTGGTGACGAGGCCCTTGGATTTCATCTTGTAGGCGCTCCATGTCTCGCAGGAGATGCAGTTGTACATCGCATCTTCCATGGAGAGGAACCACGGCAGAAAGTCGGTCGAGCCGCCGACCGGCGCCGAGCCGTGCTTGGGACCGGCCTGACCGTAGATCGCCATGTCGGAGGACACGGTGATGTCGGTCGCCATGCCGATTTCCTGACCACCCGCGACACGCATGCCGTTGACCCGGCAGATGACCGGCTTTTTGCAGTTGAGAATACCGTCCACCATGGCATTGAACAGGTCCATATACTCGCCGTACTCGTTGGGACGCTTGGAGTAATAGGCAGAGTACTCGGCCGTGTTGCCTCCGGTGCAGAAGGCCTTGTCGCCTACTGCGGTGAATACCACGGCGACGATCTTGCGATCACTGGAAGCGCGCTGCATCCCGGCGATGACGCCCTTCACCATGTCCGTCGTATAGGAGTTGTATTGGCTGGGATTGTTCAGCCAGATCCAGGCCGAGAACAGGCCGGACACCGCGGCACCCTTTTCGTCGAGCACCGGGCGCTCCTCGTAGATCACCGTCGGCGCTTCCGTGCCGAAGTGGCTGTTATCGAAAAGCTGGTGATCCTTGAGATCGTTTTCCCTGCGTAGCCATTCCAATGCCATGCTATTTCTCCTAGTAAATATCAACCAAAACCGAAATCAGCCGCAGAGTACTCAGAGTTCACAGAAGAAAGGCCGTGAAGCGGCTTTCTCTGAGTCCCCTGTGACCTCTGTGGCCAAATAGGTTCTCAAAAGTCCGGTGTCAGAATTACGCGCCGCTTCAGCTTGCCGTGGTGCGCTTCGTCGAAGACCTGCTCGATCTGGCTCATGGGCCGGGTCTCGACAAACGGCGCGAGCACGATACGCCCGTCAATGCACATGTCGAGCACCTTTGGATAGTGCTCGGGCAGGCAGCCCCAGGTGCCGATGAGTTCGGCGTCGAAGGCCATCAATCTGGACAGCATGTAGGAAGTCTCGTCGGTGCCGTAACCGACCACCATCAGCATTCCGGTGAAGGACAGCAGCGACAATGCCAGCTCCTGGCCCGGCTTGGTGCCGGTGACCTCGAAGATCTTCCAGCCGTAGTTCGAGGGAATGCCCTTTTCCTTGCAGTAGCCCTTGAAAACTTCCTTCACTTCCTTGGCGCTCTTGCCCTTCGGATTGATCGTGAAGTCCGCGCCGTAGCCCTTCATGAATTCGAGCTTTTCCTCGTTGATGTCGATGCCGATGACGGTACTGGCGCCCATCCCCTTGGCCACCTGCGTCATGAAGCTGCCGACACCACCGGCGGCCCCAATGATGATGACCCGGTCACCGGCCTGCAGCCTCGCCCGTTTGGCCGCCTGGTAGGGCGTAGTGACCGCATCGGCGATCACCGCAAGATGCTCCAGCGGAATCTGGCCGCGATTGCCCACGATGCACAGGTCCGCGGCCGGCACCGGGATATGACTGGAAAAGCCGCCGTAAATGCCCATCGAATTGCCCGGCATTTTCTGGGCGAGGCAGCGGTTGCCGCGTCCCGTCTTGCACAGTTCGCACTTGTTGCACGGCAGTACTGCCGGAATGATCACTTCCTTGCCGAGCACGCGGGCATCTCCCGCAACCACGACACCGGAAATCTCGTGACCGAGCGACAAGGGAGGTGGCTGCTCGGTGCGCACGCCCATGTAAAAGTAGGACAGATCGGTATGGCAGACGCCGCAACCGCGAATCTCCACCAGCGCCTCGCCCGGCTGCAATTCGGGCACGGGAGTTTCAGTCCGCTTCAGCGTTCCAGGTACCGTCATCTGCCATGTCTGTATGCTCTTTGGAATCATTGATGCTCTCCTGGTTTCTTCGTTGTCCGATGTCTCACTTGTTCTTCCAAACCGGCTTGCGCTTCTCGATGAACGAGTTCAGGCCTTCCTTGGCATCCTCGGTGGCCATCAGATCCTTGAGGTAGTGCTGTTCGATGTGGAACAGGGCCTCGTAGAACGGCCGGGTTGCCGCCTCCTTGACCGCCTTCTTGGTGTGGATCAGCGCGACGCGGGACAGCGAGGTGAACTGGTGGAGGAACTTTGCCGTGTCGGCGGCGAAGGTCTCCTTGGGAAACACGCAGTTCACCAGGCCGAGGCGATGCGCTTCCTGCGCATCGATGATGCCGCCGCCCAGCAGCAACTCCATCACCTTGGTCATCGGCAACTGCCGCGGCAACAGGATCGCGGCAATCGGCGGAAACACGCCCAGCTTGATTTCCGGCTGACCGAGCTTGGCGCTGTCCGCAGCAACCACCATGTCGCAGGCGATGGCCAGTTCGCAGCCGCCGCCCAGGGCCGCTCCGTTGACCGCGGCCACGGTAGGAATCGGCACCTGCATCAGGCGCTTCAGGATGCCGTGGAACACCTCGATCATTTTCACCACCTTATCGGGCGTGTGATCGACCACGTCCACGCCTGAGGAGAAGGTCTTGTCACCGTTGCCGGTTACGACCAGGATCTTGGCCGTGGTGTTTTCCATCGCCAGGTCGAGAGCGGTATTCATCTCTTCCATGGTCGCAATGTCCAACACGTTGTAGGGCGGCCGGTTGATGGCAAGGCAAAGCTGATCGCCCTGCTCCTCGTAGGAAATGAACTTGAAATCTGCCATGAATGTCCCCTGGAGTTCTGCGTGCTGCGGTTAGAAAAGATCGTCCATCTCGTCGACGCCGACGCCGGGCGGCATGCCGCCGTACTGCTGCATATAGGCCTGTACCAGCTGGTTCTCGCGCTGGCTGAAGAAGGGGGCATCCTCGAACACGAAGAACTTGGCGATATCGGCCTTGTCGAGCATCGCCTCCAGTCCTTCGCGCAGGTTCTCCACGCCCTTGATCAGGAGTACTTTCTTGTCGGCGTCGAGCAGTTGGAACACGCTGGCATCCGTGGGCACGCCGGCAACGTTCTCGGCGGTGAATTCCAGCCAGGCTTCGGGCGGCAGCACCATGTCCTCGATCTTCGCTGCGAGATTGCACTTGAGACAGCGCAAGGCCTCGGCGCGCGCGGTCGCGTCGTCAAAGCCGAGCTCGACTTCGTTCCAGTTGTTGCGCTTGCCCGGATCGATGAATGTCGGATGCATGCGCTTCCGGGTGTTGAAGCCCTCCTCGCGTCCGATATGCGGATCGGTATCCCAATCCGGCAGAAGGTTCTCCTCGATGTCACCGTCGCCACCCAGATAGGCATCCATCGCCGCGGCCGCCTTGCGCCCCTGGGCCACCGACTCGATCAACGAGGAGGGGCCGAGCACGCAGTCGCCGCCGGCATAGACACCGGGACGGCTGGTGAGCATGCTGTCCTCGCGCACCTGGACGCGACCGTTCTTGGAAATCTGCACGCTGTAGCCGGGAAACTCCTCGGGGCGCTGACCGATGGCGCCGATGACCAGATCGACATCCTCGGCAAACTCGCTGCCCGCAATCTCCATGGGACGGCGACGACCCGATGCATCGGGCTCGCCGAGCGCCATCTTGACGTAGGTGATCTTCAGGCGCGAGCTGCCGCTGTCGTTGAGCTCGATCTTCTTCGGCGCCAGCAGGAAACGCAGGTTCACCCGCTCGTCTATGCAACCCTGAACCTCATCGTCGCGCGCCGGCATTTCCTCGCGGGTACGGCGATACACCATATCCACGATTTCGGCTCCGAGGCGCCGCGCGGAACGTGCGTTGTCGGTCGCGACGTTGCCGCCGCCGATCACCGCGACGCGCTTGCCGATGACGATCGCCGTATCACCAGCGCCGACTTTGCCCATCGTCGCGGCGCGCAGAAAGCTCGGGCTGTCGATCACGTTGGGCAGCGTGTCACCGGGAATGCCGAGCGCGTCGCCATTTTGCGCACCGATACCCAGGAAGATTGCATCAAAGCCCTGCTCTTTCAATTCATCCACACTCTCGATACGGGTATTATAGCGGAATACCACGCCGAGCTTTTCGACCTCGGCGACCTCCTGGTCGATCACGGCCAGCGGAACGCGGTACGAGGGAATTCCATAGCGGGCCATGCCACCGGCTGCGGGCAACGCATCGAATACGGTGACGGCATGACCTTTCTTCGCCAGATAATAGGCGGCCGTCAGTCCTCCCGGCCCGGCACCCACCACCGCCGCCTTTTTGCCTGAGGGCGGCAACTGCTTGGAGTGCATGCGCCACAGACCGGTATCGTTGTCGGCCGCGATGCGCTTCAGGCTGCGGATCGACAAGGGATCGTCGAGATCCTTGCGCCGGCAGGCCGTTTCACACGGGCTGAAGCAGGCACGGCCGAGAATGCCGGGAAACGGCAGCTTTTCGCGCACCACCGCGACCGCCTCGCCGTACATGCCCAAACCTACCAGTTGCACGTAGCGTGGCACGTCAATGCCGGCGGGACAGGTTGCCTTGCAGGGCACTTGCGTTTCTTCCAGGCGCGCCACATCCAGCGTGCGGTCCATCAGGGCCCCGGTCGGGCAGACCGTCACGCAGGCACTGCAAAACTTGCAGCCCGATTCGAGCAGCGTCGCCGCGATCGTCCCCACCCAGGTGCGCCCGTCGGTATTCTTGACCTCGAGACAGCCGACACCGCGCACGTCATTGCAGGCCACCAGGCAGCGCCGGCAGTCGATGCACAGGTTGTAGTCGCGATCGTAGAAGGGCTCGTCCTTGATCACCGGCAGCTGGACGTGTTTGTAGTTCGGTGTCGTCGCGGGAATACCCACGTAATCGGCAACCTTGCGCAATTCGCAGCTATTGAATATGGAGCAGCAGCGTTGCTCGACGGGATTACCGAAAGAACAGGTGGTGCGGCTGCAGCCGTCGCGCTGCGGACAGGTCAGACAGACATGGGGGTGCGTGCCCAAAGTCTTGGCGATGCGCTCCTTGCGCAGCTTTTCGATTGCGGGAGAAGTCGTTGTCACGACCATGCCGGCCTCGACCGGAATCGAGCAGGACGTGCGCATGCCGGTAGTGCCGGCAATTTCGACCACGCACAGATTGCAGCCGCTATCGCCGCCGCCGCGCTGCGAGCTTGGCGGCAGATCGGGATGGGCGCAGAGAGCCGGAATGTAGATGCCTGCGGCGCTCGCGGCGGAGAGCAGCGAAACCCCCTCGGGCGCCTCGACATCCTTGCCATCGATGATGAGCTTGACCTTGACGCCCGTATCTACGCTGAAACCCGCTGCATCGGGCGCCTGCCGGGTCTTGTACCACCTGATCTCGGACGTCTGTACGGCCTGCATGGTGTGCCTCCTCGATGCGTATTCCGACTATCTGCGTTGCCTCGCGGGGCCACGCCCTTCTGCTGACTTGCTGCGACTATGCCTGCTTGTAGGGCGCGTAATATGCGCCCCGACAGGCCCCCGCTCTCACTGCTGCAAGAAAACTCGTCATGTCGTGCACCGGCTGCGAAAACTCGGTGGCGCAGCGACCCACCGCCACGGTCTTGTGGCAATCGCTGCCGCCCAGCGTCGGCAGCCCGAGATGCTGCGACGCGTGGATGGCCAGGTCGTTGTCACTGTCGATGTTGCCTCCGTTGTGTGACTCAACCGCAGCGATGCCCTCCAGTTCCAGCAAACTATCGAGCGGACTGGAGAGCCCTATCTCGCGGAAGGGGTGAGCCGGAACACAGAGGCCACCGAGGAGATTGATCCGTTCAATCACCTCGTCCATGGGGAGATAGCTGTTGCGATCCCAAACGTTCCAGCCGTCGTCCATGACGCCGTAGGCCAACAGGTGACCACGGTCAGTAGCGATTTCCACTCCGCGCAACACCAGCAGTCCCTCCTCACGGCCGATGCGCTCGACCGGTTCCGAAGCCTCATAGGAGTAGTGCTCGGTAATGCAGACACCATCCAGACCGAGAGCCTTCGCACGCCGGATCAGGTCAAGCGGCTCCAGCCAGTTGTCGTACGAGTACTTCGTATGACAGTGGGTGTCTATCCACATGACCCGTCGACGTGCCGGTTCGGTCTCAGGGAAGCACGCATTCCAAATTGATTCTTTTCGACGGCACAAACCTGTTCATCGCAAAGAATTTTTCGAGGCCGAAATCGTCCCAGTTCACCAGCGTATAGACCTTCTTCACTCCGGCCGCCTTCATGTTCATCAGGAAGGTTTCGAGCATCTCCGCCGCCACACCGTGTTTCCGGGAATCGGGATGGACGCCCAGCGTGTCGATTGTCGCTGTCGCATCGGTGATTCCAAATTCACCGAAAAACACATAACCCATGATGAAACCGACGACTTTGCCGTCGATCTCACAGACGATCGACGTATTGATGTTGGCATGCTTATTCAGGATGCCGGCAATCTTGCGCTCGTAGTACTCGCGTCGCGGTTCTTTCGATGCGAATGCGTCAATTGCAACGATGGCATCCAGATCCGATTGGCGCAGTACGCGCATTACTCTTTTCTGATCAGGCATTTCATTCCTCCTTGTTTAATTTTGCAGTGAAAGCCAAGTCCAAGAACAACTAGCCACAGAGGACACAGAGAGCACAGAGAAAGGCATGGGGAGGTTTTACCTCTGTGTCCTCTGTGATCTCTGTGGCTAAAAGGTTTTCCCTAAAACAGTTCGTCTTCGCCAGCCGGTTCGCCACGCTTGCGAACGTAGACCGTGCCATACATGAAACCCATCCCCTGACCCGTGTCGAAACAGGTGTTGCAACCGTCGCCGTCAGTCTTGAACTCCTCGACATGAACCTCAAAGCCCATCGCCTTGTAGTTCTGCACGATTTCGGACAAGCGCGGCTCGCCGATGATGGTCTGGCGCACCCAGCCCTCTTTGAGCAAGGCGTCCTCGGGACTGACCACCTTGGCCTGGGCGATTGGAATGAAAACCCGTTTTTCAGCCATGGGAATCACCTCGCTTACCATGAGTGCTTGATCGCGCCCGGAGTGCAGGCAGTAGTGCACGGCAGGCTGCTGTAGCCACCCGCAGGCTTGCATTCGGAGCAGTCATAGGCCAGGGTGCGGCAGTTGGGCTTCTTGATCCAGGCCACTTCGTCGTCGTAATCATCGGTGATGATTTCGAACATCTGCTTCGGACACG
Organism: Sulfuritalea sp.; assembly: GCA_023229685.1. Taxonomy (GTDB): domain Bacteria; phylum Pseudomonadota; class Gammaproteobacteria; order Burkholderiales; family Rhodocyclaceae; genus Sulfuritalea. The sequence continues at coordinate 10,485 of JALNYT010000010.1, read as the reverse complement.
CCGTCAGACACGCGCGCTCGGCCGTGCAGCCGATGCACTTGTCGGTGTCGATGCTGATGTAGTACTCACCCGAACCGTCCTTGTAACCGTAGTTGGCGATCATGTCTTTTCCCTTCTGGTCAGGCCCGGCAGCCGGCAACAAACCGTCTGCCGCAAGAGGCTATCAGGCAGCAGCCGCTTTCTTCGACATCAGCGTGTAGCCGAACAAAGCGGCGCCCAGGGCGCCGGCGATCTGGCTATCCACCTTGGTTTCCATCGCCTTGATGCCGAGCAGTCTTTCGATGCGATTGACCACGCCTGGATTCTTGGCAATGCCACCGGTGATGAAGAAGCCCTCCTCGACGCCGATCCGCTCCAGCAGCGAAACTACGCGCTCGGCCATCGCCTGGCAATAGGCCGCGATCACCTTGTTCTTGGTGTAGCCGGCCTTGAGCAAACCGAGCGCCTCGGACTTGGCGAACACCACGCACACCGATGACACGGCTGCCGGCTCGACATCGACGTCGAAGGAGCGCGCGCCGAGTTCGGCAATCGGGATCTGCATCAGGTCGGAAATCACTTCCATGCCGCGCCCGGTACCGGCCGCGCACTTGTCGTTCATCAGGAAGTTGGTGACCTTGCCCTTTTCGTCGCAGTGAATGGCCTTGCAGTCCTGGCCGCCCATGTCGAGAATGGTGCGCACGCCGTTGCCGCCCATGTAGTTGGCGCCGCGGGCATGACAGGCAATCTCGGTAATGGCTTTGTGCGCGAAAGGCACATTGACCCGACCGTAGCCGGTGCCGATGACATAGTGAATGTCCTCGAGTTTCATGCCGCACTTGTCCATTACGCCAGCGAGCGCGTTGGTCGCCGAATCAGGCGAACTGCTGCCGGTGCGCATGCTGTTGAAGCCATAGAGTTCGCCGTCGACCACGAGTACCGCCTGGGAGGACACCGAACCGACGTCAATACCGCAGGTGATGATCTTGGCGGTCTTCCAGTCCTTGGTTTCGTCGATCCAGACGCTTTCCTGCCAACGCCAGAATTCCTTCTTTTCGGGGACGGTTTCCGCTACCACTTCTGCATTCATTTTTTCGCTCCTTATGCGTAGGGGTTCATCCGTAGCGGCGAGGTCAGCTTCTTTTGCTGGCCCGCCCGCTACGCAGGGGTTTCATCAGTGCTGACGCTCGGCGGCAATCAGGGCGCAACCCAGCGCGCTGATGTACTCGGGCATATCCGGCAGGGAAATCGTGTCGACGCCCATCGATGTCTTCAGGGACTGGACGAAGCCGGCGTTGTGTACCATGCCGCCGATCAGTACCACTTCGCCCTCGATGCCGACCCGGCGCACCATCGCACAAACCCGGCTGGCGACCGCATCGAGCACGGCCTTGGCGATGTCATTCTTCGGCGTCGACGCATGGATCAGCGACACCACCTCGGACTCGGCAAAGACCGTGCATTGCGCATTCATGGGGATGGTTTTGTCGGACTTGAGACTGGCGTCGCCAAATTCCTTGAGTGTCATCTGCAGCGCCCGCGACATGGCTTCGGCGAAGGAGCCAGCCCCCGCCGCGCATTTTTCATTGCCGGCAAAGTCAATTGCGCGGCCCTCCGCGTCGGTCTTCATGCCACGCCCTTCCTCGGCGCCGACATCGACCACGGTACGGGCCTGTGGGTACATGAATACCGCACCCTTCGCGCCCGCGGTCATCTCGGTGATGCCTTCGGCGGCAAAGCCAACCTGCTTGCGACCGGCGCCGGTGGCAAACACGGCCTTGACATCTCCACGCTTCAGACCGGCGGCGGCCAGTGCATCGTCATACGCCTTGTCGGCCGCCACATCCTGGTCCAGGTCGCCTGGCATCATGATGTGCACCTTCTTGACACCGTATTTCAAAGCCGGCGCGCCGTCCACCTTGAGTTCCTCCAGCAGCACCACCTTGACGCTGCGCGAGCCCATATCGATTCCAGCGGTAATCATCTTGAATTCCTCCTGTAATTTTTCTTGAACAAGTTAGGCAGCCTGACGGCGCAGCCCGAGTTGCTCCATGAAGGCGTCGACCCGTGCCTGAACCCGCGCTTCGTCGAATTCCCGCTCGTCACCCATGTTTCCTTCGAAGGTCATGATCGGCACTCCAGCCTTGGCGATGCCCATGCGGTTTTCCATGATCCCCATCGAAAGACCTTCACAGCCGCGGTTCAAGTGCAGCATGACGCCATCGACCTGCCACTCCTTGACGATGCGCAGCATCATTGCGGTTTTCAGGCGCGGATCGAAGAAGTGCTGCCACTGCGGCTTGGACAGATTCCAGTCGGCATACAGGCGCACCGCCTGTTCGCGGGTATTCATCTCGATGCCGTTTTCCCAGGGCAGGGAACGACCGCCCCAGCTGCCGTCCGGCTTGTCTTCCCAGATGCCTTCGAGGGCGAAGGTGTAGAGCGAGCCGATCGACACCGCACCGAAGCTTTCGAGGTAGCGGAAGATCTTGAGGAAGGACCAGGGCGGCTGCGTATCCGACATCATGCGGCACTTCTCATTGGGCACCGCAGCAATGCCGCGGGCGACGCGATCCTTCACTTCCTCGTAGAGTTCGTCGTAGAAGTCGGCACACCATTGGGAAGACTTCGACAAAGTGGCCAGCACATACAGCGAGTACATGGTCTTTTCGTCGAGCGGCGCCGGCTTGACCTTGTTCAGGGCGCAAATATCCGCCCAGCGGCTGGTCGAGCGCATCTCGTTCTTGACCGCCTTGATGAACTTTTCGTCGTCGAACGTGCGGCCCGTGGACTTCTCCAGAAACTCGATGCCGTCGTGCAACTGGTTGGACACGTAGTCGAGGCGCGCCTCGTTCATGTCCTTGTAGGGACCGACGCCAACATCCACGTAAAACTGAGGTATCTGCTCTTCCTTGGCAACGTGCTGGTACCACTTTGAGTGCGAGCAGCAGATCTGCGTCTGGAAAATGAAGTCGGCTTTCGGGAATTTACCGCCGTAAAGGTACTTGTCGAGGTGCATGCCACCCCAGTAAATACGCATGTAGGAGCAAAGGTCGCGGGCAAAGCCTACCGACTCGGCGGCATCCATGCACTCCTTGGCGAACTTCTTGTCGTGCGCAATGGCGGCGGCGTAAGGCTCACCCGTGAGTGAATAGACATCATCACCCAGACCCGCCGGCAGCGCATCCAGCGCCCAGGCCGAGCCGGACCAGCGCAGACCGCCGTTGTCCTTGGCCCGTGCGTAGTTCTGGTAGTACTGCTCGCGCAGCTGTTTGGCCTTGCCCCACAGCTTGAGGGGTTCGGTCGGATATTTGTTCGGTGCGTTCATCATTCTCTCCCGGCAGTTCAGAACAGCTCTTCGTCGCTCATCGTTTCGAGGAACGCCTCGATACGGATGCGGAAGGGGCCGATGGGGTTGGTAATGTCGAATTCCAGGAACAGCGTCGGGATGCCGTTGCTTTCAAGATGCTGCTTCAGATCCGGGTAATCACCCTCATGCGGATCGCAGAACTTCTGTTGCAGGAAAATCGCCGCGCGCGCATTGAACTCCTTGGCCAGGCCGAGCACATGATCGTAGCGGGTGTGCGCCGGGTAATCCTTGGTCGGACAGGCGGGCCGGTCGCAATAACGGTCGGCGATCGCCTTGATGACATCGTCCTCGGGCTTCGACTGGTTCCAGAAATAGCGGGTACCCGAACACTGATCGTCGATGACGATGGTCGATCCGACCGACTCGACCATGGCCATGAAGGCGAGGTCGTCGTTTTCGGAACCGATGGTCATGAAGCGAACGCCTTCTGGACGATTCAACTGACGGGTAGGAAGCGCGGCAAGCACTTTCTTCAGCAGTTCGTTGTGCTCGCGCTTGTCGACAAATTGAGCGGTAATCGACGCATACAGAGCTTCACACCCCGTCACCTTGGGGTTGGCTTCCTTGCGGTACTCGAACAACTCGCGCAACAGGCGACGGTTTTCATCGACTACCGCCAGTGCCTCCTTGAGCATCGCATCGGTCAATTCCTTGCCGGTGAGTGCCTGCAGGAAAACGCGAAACGCTTGAATCTCGGCATAGTGAGCCTTGCGTGCATGAGCCGACTGCACCTCGTTCGGCATCGCCACGTAGTAATCCCACTCCACGGTAGGCACATTGCCGCGCCATGAACTGAAGGTCTGCCGATACTGAATGCAGGACTGCGTGAGGGTAACGCCCTGACAGTAGTCGTAGCGGCCGAGCAGGCCCTGGGCCAGCGAATCGCGGCAGAAGGGGCAGAACATGCCGAAGATGTGCGGCTCGGTGACGTTCTGCGGCTCATGTGCGCCAAGCACACGGACCGGCAGCATGCCGGCAGCGATCAGCAATTCCTCCGCCGTATAGGTACACATCGTCGCCACAACCTGACCACCGGTGCGCGCCTTCCAATCACGCGCATAGTCGTGGCGCTTCTCATACCAGTTCTTGAACTGGTCGAACATACCATCAGCCATTGGTGCCTCCTCGTTAGCTATCCTTTGCACTGCTGTGCGCTGGACGCGTAATTCGTTAGTTAGACGTGGAACTATTGTTCCTCTGCTGAACCATACTGCACATTCTGAGCGAAGTATGAGTCAAAAAAACTGGCCCGTCAATAGGGATATGCATTATTTTTCCTGACCCTAATCGACCCTTGTTTATAGTCTTTGTTCAATGGCTTACAGGATTTCAATACCCACTTTTCGTTTAGGTTTAAAAAAATATTTCACTTGTATTCCTCAATCATGTACTATAGTACCTATTCGAGCGCCCTATTGCCGTAAAACCTACGCCCAACCACTATGGAATCACCCGCAAAAGCCGAAACATCCGCGTCATTGCCCTTCATTGACGAAGCCGCCGACGCCGAGTTCATCCAGGCACTCGGTCTCCGTGTCCGTGAAGCACGTGCACGGCGTGGCATGTCGCGCAAGAGTCTGGCGCTGAATTCCGATGTTTCGGAGCGCTATCTGGCACAGGTGGAAAGCGGTGAGACCAATCCCTCCATCATCGTGCTGCGCCACGTCGCTCATGCTCTGGGCATTTCCCTGATCGAACTTCTGGAACCGCAGCACAGCTCTCCGGAGTACCGGTTGATCTCCCGCTTCCTCGAACAGCTTTCGCCCAACCGGCTCGAGGAAGCGCTACTGCGCCTGATGCGTGATTTCGGCAACGAAGATGCTTCGCGCAGAAAGCGCATCGCCCTGGTCGGTCTGCGCGGTGCGGGGAAGTCGACTCTCGGCCGCGCGCTGGCCAGCGAACTGTCCCTGCCTTTCGTTGAACTCAATACCGCAATCGAGGCCGAAGCCGGCATGAGCCTCAACGAAATATTCATGCTCTATGGCCAGCCCGGTTTTCGCCGCCTCGAGCGACGCTGCCTGGAAAGCTTCATTGCCGAGCACGAGAGCGCTGTCATCACCGTCGGCGGCGGCATCGTTTCCGAGGCGGAAACCTTCAATCTGCTGCTGATGAACTGCTTTACCGTCTGGGTCAAGGCGACCCCCGAAGAACACATGTCGCGCGTGGTCGCCCAGGGCGACTTCCGTCCCATGGAAGGCAATACCGAAGCCATGGAAGACATGCGCCGCATCCTCGTCGCGCGCGAATCCCTCTATTCGAAAGCGGACTTCACACTCGACACCACCGGCCGGCGCCCGGAAGATTGCCTCGTGCAATTGCGTCAAGCTGTCACGGCACTGAAGTAAACCAACACACAACACGGAGAAGCGAATGACTTATCCAGCAGCCCCCCGGCAGACCATCACCTACGACACTCATCCCGATCAGTACAAGCACTGGCGCCTGAGCTGCGACGGCCCGGTCGCCACGCTCCATCTCGACATCAACGAGGACGGCGGCATCAAGCCCGGTTACAAACTGAAGCTGAATTCCTATGACCTCGGTGTCGACATCGAGCTCTACGACGCTCTGCAACGCATCCGCTTCGAGCATCCGGAAGTCCGCACGGTCGTCGTCACCAGCGCCAAAGATCGCATCTTCTGCTCCGGCGCCAACATCTTCATGCTGGGCCTTTCGACCCACGCCTGGAAAGTGAATTTCTGCAAATTCACCAACGAGACGCGCAATGGCATCGAGGATTCGAGTCGCCATTCGGGGCTCAAGTTCATCGCCGCCTGCAATGGCACTACCGCCGGCGGCGGCTATGAGCTGGCGCTCGCCTGCGACGAAATCATCCTGGTCGATGATCGCTCATCCGCCGTGAGCCTGCCCGAAGTTCCGCTGCTCGGCGTCCTGCCCGGAACGGGTGGCCTCACCCGCGTCACCGACAAGCGCCACGTCAGGCGCGACCGCGCCGACATGTTCTGCACGCTGACCGAAGGCGTACGCGCGCAGCGGGCCAAGGAATGGCGCCTCATCGACGACTACGCCAAGCCCCAGCAATTCGCCGAGAAGGTAAAGCAGCGGGCCGAACAGCTCGCCGCCCTGAGCGACCGCCCCACGGATGTCCAGGGAGCAGCCCTGCCCCCCCTCAAGCGCGTAATCGATGATGCCGGCTACCACTACGAAACCATAGACGTAGTGATCGACCGCAAGTCGCGCCGGGCGACGCTTATGGTCGCCGCACCATCGGCCATGCCTGCGAACGAGATCGATGCGATCGTTGCCGCCGGCGCTTCCTGGTGGCCGCTGCTGATGGCGCGTGAACTCGATGACGCGATCCTGATGCTGCGTACCAATGATCTGGAGATTGGCACCTGGGTATTGAAGACCACCGGCAACGCCCAGTTCGTCCTCGATGCCGACGCGGCGCTGGCAAAGCACCGGCAGCACTGGCTGGTACGCGAGGTCACAGGCATGCTGCGGCGAACGCTGGCGCGACTCGATGTCACGTCGCGCACCCTGATCGCCCTGGTCGAGCAGGACAGCTGCTTTGCCGGCACACTGGCCGAACTGCTGTTTGCCGCCGACCGCAGCTACATGCTCTCCCTGCCTGACGATCCTGAGCAGGAAGCCAAAGTGACATTATCGGAGATGAATTTCGGCAGCTATCCGATGGTCAATGGACGCTACCGCATCGCCGCACGCTTCTATGAAGAAGAGGCGCCGATTGCCGCCGCCAGAGCAGCGATCGGAAAGCCGCTTGGCGCCGCCGCAGCATCTGCGCTGGGCCTGGTAACCGCCACGCCGGACGACCTCGACTGGGAAGACGAGATTCGCCTCGTGCTGGAAGAGCGCGCCAGCCTTTCCCCGGACGCGCTGACGGCGATGGAAGCCAATCTTCGCTTCGGCCCCGGCGAAACCATGGAAACACGCGTCTTTGGCCGTCTCTCTGCCTGGCAGAACTGGATCTTCATCCGCCCCAATGCGGTAGGCGAAGCGGGTGCGCTGAAGGTCTTCGGCAGCGGCAACAAGGCGAAATTCAATTGGGAACGCGTCTGACGCTTCCACGAAATCACATATATTTGGAGAATGCCATGAGCATCGATTACAACCAGAAAATCCCCAACAACGTAGACCTCTCTGAAAACAAGACCCTGCAACGCGCCCTCGAGCACTGGCAGCCGGAGTTCATCAACTGGTGGAAGGACATGGGCCCGGATGACTCGCAGAACTTCGACGTTTACCTGCGCACCGCGGTCAGCGTCGATCCCGGCGGCTGGGCGCACTTCGATTACGTCAAGATGCCGGACTACCGCTGGGGCATCTTCCTCAACTCGGCCGAACCCGGACGCAAAGTGAATTTCGGCGCGCACAAGGGCGAAGCCGCCTGGCAGGAGGTGCCGGGGGAATACCGCAGCAACCTGCGCCGGCTGATCGTCACCCAGGGCGACACCGAGCCCGCCTCGGTCGAGCAGCAACGCCATCTGGGCCTGACCTGCCCCTCGCTCTATGACATGCGCAACCTGTTCCAGGTCAATGTCGAGGAAGGGCGCCACCTCTGGGCCATGGTCTACCTGCTGCATGCCTATTTCGGCCGCGATGGCCGCGAGGAAGCCGAAGCCCTGCTCGAGCGCCGCTCGGGCGATGCCGACAATCCCCGCATCCTGGGTGCATTCAACGAACAGACACCGGACTGGCTGGCCTTTTTCATGTTCACCTACTTCACCGACCGCGACGGCAAGTACCAGCTCTGCTCGCTGGCCGAATCCGGCTTCGATCCACTGGCCCGCACCTGCAAGTTCATGCTGACCGAGGAAGCGCACCACATGTTCGTCGGCGAATCCGGCGTCGGGCGCGTCATCCAGCGCACCTGCGAGGTAATGAACCAGCTGAAGACCGACGACGTGGCCAAGATCCGCGCCGCCGGAGTGATCGACCTGCCCACCATACAGCGCTACCTGAACTTTCACTTCAGCGTGACCATGGATCTTTTCGGCGCAGACGTTTCGTCGAATGCCGCCACCTTCTACAACACGGGGCTCAAGGGCCGCTACGAGGAAACCAAGCAGGACGACGACCATCAGCTCAGCGATGCCACCTACCCGATCCTCGAAGTTGCCAACGGGCAAATCATCGCCACCCAGGCCCCCTACCTGAATGCGCTGAACGAACGCCTGCGCGACGACTACGTTCGCGATGCGATATCGGGCATCGAGCGCTGGAACAAGATCCTCCAGAAGCAGGGCATTCCCTTCACGCTCGCGGCGCCGCACAAGGCCTTCAATCGCAAGATCGGCCCACTGTCCTCGTCGAAGATTTCCCCCACGGGCAAGGTTCTCTCCGAAGCGGAATGGACACACCATCACCTTGAGTGGCTGCCTTCACTCGAGGATCGCGTCTTTGTCGCCTCCCTCATGGGCCGTGTCGCGGAGCCTGGCAAGTTCGCCAACTGGATCGCACCGCCGGCACGCGGCATCAACAATCAGGCGGTAGACTTTGAATATGTCCGCTTCAATTGAGGCGGCCTGAGCGCCGGGAGCGAACATGGCCACTGCTGCTGTTACGACATCGCAGGTGACGATTCTGCGTCAGCACCTGATCGATCCCGAGATCTGCATTCGCTGCAACACCTGCGAGGAAACCTGCCCGGTCAACGCAATCAGCCACGACTCGCGCAACTACGTGGTCGACGCCGAGAAATGCGGGTTCTGCTACGCCTGCATTTCGCCCTGCCCTACGGGCGCCATCGACAACTGGCGCCATGTTCGGGCGGAAAGCGCCTATCCCCTGGCCGAGCAACTGCTGTGGGATACGCTGCCGGCACAGGTCGCCCTCGAGGACAGCCTTCCGGCCACAGCAGACAGCTCGTCCGCAGTCCTGCCCGATGACGTGGAGCGGATTGCCACGGCCTCCACCTCAGGTCAGGGCGGCATTGCCCCGCCCCCCTGGTCGGCCGCGCACCCCTACGTCAATCTTTACTCGATCCAGAAGCCTGCAGTGGCAACCGTCAGCGGCAACTTTCGCCTGACGGCCGAAGACGCGTCTAGCGATATCCGCCACATCGTGCTCGACTTCGGCAATACCTCGTTTCCGGTGCTTGAAGGCCAGACCATCGGCATCATGGCGCCAGGGCTCGATGCCAACGGCAAGCCGCACCATGTTCGTCTCTACTCGGTCGCCAGCCCACGCGACGGCGAACGTCCGCGCTACAACAATCTGTCGCTCACAGTGAAACGAGTGACCGCCGATCACGACGGCACTCCAGTGCTCGGCGTGGCGTCGAACTTTCTCTGCGATCTGAAAAAGGGCGACAAGGTACAAGTCGTCGGACCCTACGGTACGAGTTTTCTGATGCCGAATCATCCCGGCAGCAATCTCTTGATGATCTGCACCGGCACCGGCTCCGCTCCCATGCGCGCGATGACCGAGCGCAGGCGCCGGAAATCACTTCCCAAGGAGGACGGCCAACTGATGCTGTTCTTCGGCGCCCGCACTCCCGCCGAACTGCCCTACTTCGGTCCGCTGACCAGGCTGCCGAAGGAATTCATCGACATCAACCTGGCCTTTTCGCGAGTCCCCGAGCAAGCAAAGCAGTACGTTCAGGATCTCATCCGCGCACGCGGCGAAGCTGTTGTGCACCTGCTGCGCGACGAGAATACCTATCTGTACCTGTGCGGACTGAAGGGTATGGAGACAGGAGTCGACCAAGCCTTCAGCGACGTCTGCAGCCATCATGGTCTCGACTGGAAGGCACTCCAGGCGCAACTGCTGCAACAAGGCCGCTACCACGTGGAGACTTACTGAGCGTGAGGTGAATCCGAGTCGCGTGTCCGCAATGAATAGGCGCCGATTCCCGGAAGGCCACGACGCAACGCGCCGAAGAGTCGGCGCTGGTGGTACGGCGAGACTGATCGAACCGTTGCACGCTCAGCGTCGGCCAAGGGTTCACTGCCGAAAATCAAGGCGACAAACGTCGATGGCCGGTCGCCGGCCTGAACGGTCAGTGCCTCATGTTGAATGAGCTTCCGCTCCGTGCCCAAAGCGGACGTAGCCCGATTCAAAAAGCCGACGCTCTCAATGCATCTGCGCCGCTCACAGATTGCACGCTCCGCCGCTTATCATTTAAACCGAACGCTCACCGTTGGGGTCCCAGG
>JALNYT010000021.1 GCA_023229685.1 Sulfuritalea sp. | reverse complement strand
CTCGCGAATACGACTGATGATCGGATCGAGCAGGACAGATGCCTGGCCGACCCAGCCTGCCAGCGTCGAGCGGTCAATCTCGATGCCCTGCGCAGCCATGATCTCAGCCTGGCGGTAAAGTGGCAGATGGTGGTCGAACTTGGAGACGACGACATGGGTCAGCGTGCCGAAGGTCGCCTTGCCCCGCGCTATCGCCTTCACCGGTGCGGGCGCCTGCACGATCTTCTCGCAGGCCCGGCAGCTATACTTGGGGCGGATGGTCCGAATGACGCGCCACTGCACCGGCACGGCATCGAGCATCTCATCGCTATCCTGCCCCAGCGGCCGCAGCGCGCCGCCACAGTCGGGGCAGGTGCAGCTGCCCTGCTCGGGCTCGATCCGCTGTTCCTCGCGCGGCAGATGGGCGGGCAGCGCGCGAACTGGCGATGGCCGATCGACGGCTGCCGGATCGCCTCGACGCGCGGCGGCGACAATGGCCTCGCCCTCCAACTCCTCAAGGGCCAGCTCAAGCTGGGCGATCTGGGTATCGAGCTTCTCGGACGACTTGCCGAACTGCATCCGCTTAAGGCGCGCGATCTGCACGCGCAGCGTGTCGATCAGGATATCGCGGGCGGAAATATCGGCGCGAGCGACCGCCAAAGCGGCTTCAAGCTCGGCGATCCGAGCGTCTTTGTCAGGAGTGGAAAGGCCTGCGTCCGACACCGCGATCCTATAGCAGATCGGTTGCCTTCATGCCAGAAAAAGCGCCGAAAACTGGTACTTTTAACCCGCTAATGACGGTGTAAATGTGCGCTCGGGACGGCGCCAGTCGATGCCTTCCAGCAGCATGGAAAGCTGTGCCGCCGTCATCACCACCGATCCCGCCTTGGTCGAGGGCCACATGAACCGGCCACGGTCCATCCGCTTGGAAAACAGGCATAGCCCCTGACCGTCGTACCAGAGCAGCTTCACCAGATCGCCGCGCTTGCCCCGGAAGGCGAACAGCGCGCCGGAATGCGGGCTCTGCTCCAGAACCTGCTGCGTCATCACGGCCAAGCCATCGAAGCCCTTGCGCATGTCTGTCGCGCCGCAGGCCAGGAATATCCGCGTCGATGGCGGCAACGGGATCATCGCGTCAGGACACCGATCACCCGCGACAAGGCATCGGCATCGACCGTGGCATCCACTATCACCCTAATGCCCGATGGCAGCTCAATCCCGATCGAGCTATCGCTGCGCCCCGCAACCGCCGGCGCAGGCAAGGCAGGAGGTTCGCTGATCTGCACCTCGGCAAATGTAGGTTCGGTCGGCTTGCGAACACCGGTCAACTCGCCGGACATCGCCTGTCGTCGCCATGTGTAGATCGCGCCGCTGCCAACGTCATGGCGCTCGCAGGCCGTTCGCACGCAGCCCTCTGGACCAAACGCATCCCGGAGAATGGCCAGCTTCTGTTCCACCGTCCAGCGCCGCCGACCCGATACCCGGCCAACGATCTCGATCCGAGCACTCATACGATTACTCGTCTGAGTGCTCGCTCCATCGTACGCTGAATCAATGATCTCATCAGACATCGGTCACCCCGCCCAAAGAGCGGCAATCAACCCGTCGGACCTGGCCCGCGCGACGCCGGCACGCTGCCGCTCCAGCATGATCGCCCGCTCGAACTCGGCAACGGCCGCGAACATCGTCAGCAGCATCCGCCCGGTCGGCGAGCGCGTGTCCACTTGCGCGCCCCCGAAGTCGAGGATGCGAAGCGCCACCCGCTTGCCCTCCAGCAAGGCGACGATGCCGAGCAGATCGGCCGTCGATCGCGCCAGCCGGTCGAGCCGCGACACCACCAGCGTGTCGCCCTCGCGCACGAAGTCGAGCGCCGCTGTGAGCTGGTCGCGCTGCGCGACCGACGATGCCTGTTCCGAGAACAGCTTCGTGCACCCGGTTGCACCGAGCGCCACCTCCTGCGCCTCCAGACCCGCCACCTGCTCGATCGTTGACGTGCGCGCATAGCCGATAAGCATCTGATTATCCTGCGTTATTTCCACGCAGAACAATGCCACACCCTGCCGCTAAGTCACGGAGATTGTTGGATTATTGACAACAAAAGTGGGACGGATCAGATCCTCGTAACGCCCCACATGACCCTGGAACCTGCGAGGCACTGTCTCGCTCCGATCGTCACCAGTTCAACGAGACGCCGCATCGCCGGGGCAGGCCGGGATCAGATGCCCAGGAGGATGTGAGGCAGCAACCAAGCCTGCCTACTCACAATCAAATCTGAAAAAGCGAAAGGTCTTTCAACTGTTGTAAGCTACCGCCTTGATCCAAATAAGGCCGAGCAATGCAATCAAAGAACGCCTCATGTAGTTCGGATACATCCTGGTATGACATGGTCATGTTGACCACGGAGCTAGTCGATATATCGTATACTTCCATATCGACGGCATCATTATCTAATGAAACGATAAATTTATAGCCAGAGGCTCTAAGTGTCTCATGATAACGATTCACTGGCCCTACCTTTATAACCGCCGTAAGTCTTTCTAGCCACTCCGTGCTAGGGACGTCAAATACTACAAAATAGTTGCCCTTACGTAGCTGCAATCTAAAATCATCAAACCGATATATCTGAGCAAACTCGTTGATCTCGCCAACCAGAATTTCTCGCCCTCCGAGATTTTCACAAGCGATATCCATCAGTTATCTTTCTTGATCGGATACACGTTCATAATTACTCGAATTTCTAGCGGCGCAACGGGCCGTGTCTGTGTCACCGCGTCCGCTGCCGGAGCCATCGCAGCACCCTCTGCTGCCGCTTGCCCCCGAACTACCGGATCACCGATGGAAGACAACGAGTTCACTACAACTCGCACGTCGCGCTGCCCTTCGGAGCCTACCCCTCGAATTCCCTCAGCAGCTCCTCTTAGCGTAAGCAAAAAGTCTTTCGTCGAGACTGCTTTGCCATCGTAACTGGTTCCGCGATTAGCACCGTCATCAACTACTCGACCATTCCGCTCTGCGTCAGGGATGGCGTTCGAGGCATAGCGCGCCAAGTCTTCGCGTGAAGGTGTTGATCGAAAGTGGTCTTTGTTATTATTCGCTTCTGGACCATGAGTTGCGACGATTTTGTCATACATCTTCTGAGGCAACACGTAGACAACTCGCCGACCATCATCACGCTCTTGAAGTTGCTGAGTCCCTGTTGGATCGCGTCCATTGACCGGATCGTTTGCGACATAGGCATAGAGGTTGATCTGGTCCTTATATCCGATGGGATCGGTCTGGAGGAACCTGCCAAGCGTCGGCGAGTAGATGCGGGCCTTGTAATAATACATGCCGAGTTCGGGTAGCCACGCCTGGCCGGTATATTGGAACCGCCCGAGGTTGTTCGCAC
>JALNYT010000020.1 GCA_023229685.1 Sulfuritalea sp. | reverse complement strand
GATAATGACGAGTACCGAATTATGCCGAGGGCCGCGCCAAGCGCAAGCCCACCTACTCGGGGGCACGTCGCCTCTTCTGTTACACTCTCGGCATAATTTGGGAGTCTTCTCTGACCGGCCGAATAGCCGGAAGGAGGAGACATGCTTGATCAATTCTTCACTCATGCCGCGACCTTGGAACGGATGCGCGCAGGACCATGGCGCGACCACGTTAGCGCGTTTGCCGGCGAACTTCTCGAACGCGGGCATACTCAATCGACCGGAGAAGAGTATCTCCGTGCCGCCGATCGCCTGAGCCGGTGGTGCCATCGTCGCCGTATGGATATTTATGATTTATCCGAGACTCAGTTCGCGACTTTCTTGCGCGATTGGCGCGGACGGAATCAGCGGCGGCGTAGCGATTCCTCCGGGTTGAGGCGGTTCTTGGAGTACCTGCGCAGCACAGGCGTACTGCCGACTGTGCCGCCTATCGTCGATGTCGGTGCGCTCGGGCAGGTCATGGGCAAGTTCGCTCAACATCTGACGCAGGAACGAGGGCTGAAACGAACGACTGTTGCCTCCCGATTGCGTATGATCCGCTGGTTCTTGGCCGCGAGGTTCGGTAACGGCCCAATCCCACTCCAAACGCTGAGTCCCGGCGACATCATCGGATTCTTGCGTCGGCATGCACCGACAATCGGTTTGGCGAGCGCACAACTGTTGGTTTGCGCGCTCCGAACCTTCTGTCGGTGGCTGCGTCTGCGCGGGGATGTTGCGGTCGACCTTGCTGCTTGCGTTCCTACCGTGCCGAAACGGCGTTTCGCCACCTTACCAAGAGCACTTCCAACAACAGACGTTAGGCGCGTGCTCCGGGGTTGTGACCGTGCCAGCGTCACTGGACGACGCGATTATGCGGTCCTCCTCTTGCTCGCTCGGCTCGGCCTGAGAGCGGGGGAGGTCGTAGCGCTGACGCTCGACGATATCGATTGGCGCGCTGGACAGATCACCATTCGAAGCAAAGGAGGACGCCAGGATCCCTTGCCTCTGCCGCAGGATGTGGGTGCTGCTCTGGCGGCCTACCTCCGCAGGGGACGCCCTATATGCAAAACACGGAGGGTGTTTGTTTCCATTTACGCGCCGCGACGGGAATTCGCAGGTTCTTCGACGGTGGCCCGGCTCGTGCGGAGAGCGCTCGACAGGACAGGCCTTACGCCGCCCTGTCGCGGCGCTCATATTTTCCGCCATTCTCTGGCCACCGAGTTGCTGCGCCGTGGAGCGTCACTGAGCGAGGTGTGTGAAGTCTTGCGACACCGCCGAATGAGCACCACTCAAATCTATGCCAAGGTTGATCTCGCTGCGCTCCACATGCTGACGCAGCCTTGGCCGGGAGGTGCGCGATGAACTTGTTGCGCCTAGCCGTTGATGATTACCTCGCCACGCGCCGTGCCCTCGGATTCAAGCTTGAAGGAGTCGGGTTCGCACTCCGTTCGTTCGTCGCGTTCGCCGAACAAGAGGGCACAGAGGTTATTACGAGCAAACTTGCCCTTCGCTGGGCCGCCGCACCCACGCAGGCCCAACCTCACCGGTGGACAGTTCGACTGGGGATCCTCCGGCGCTTCGCACGTCACCACCAAGCGACTGATTCTCGCACAGAGGTCCCGCCCGAAGGGCTCTTGCCGCACTCCTATCATCGGAGGGCACCGTACATCTACAGCGATGATGATATCGAAAGGCTGCTGGCTGCTGCGGGAACACTCTCCTCATCACATGGGCTGCGCGGACGAACCTACGCCACGCTCTTCGGCCTGCTCACAGTTACCGGTTTGCGGATCAGCGAAGCCCTCGGCCTGGACCGCGAAGACATTGATCTCCGAACGGGCGTGCTGACTATTCGGCATGCGAAGTTCGGCAAGACTCGCTATGTCCCAATACATCGCACGACCTGCGATGCTCTGGGTCGCTACGCCCGAAACCGGGACCGGATATTCCCAACACTGAAGATCCCGGCTTGGTTCGTCTCCGAGCAATGTGTCCGGATTACGAAGGGAACGGCGGAGCGGACTTTTCACTTGCTCGTGCGAAAAATCGGCTTGCGTGGGCTCAGCGACCGTCCCGGACCACGCCTCCACGATTTCCGCCATAGCTTTGCCGTGCGAACGTTGCTCTCTTGGTATCGCGCGGGACTCGATGTCGAGCGAAAGATGGCACATCTGTCCACGTATCTCGGGCACGTGGAGATCCGCGACACCTATTGGTATATCTCCGCCACGCCTGAACTTCTCTACTGGGCGGCCCGTCGTGTGGACACTCCTAAGACGGGGGGTGGAGAATGATCACAACATCATCTTTCCCGGCATTGATCGAGGCATTCTTCACGGATCGGCTTGTGCGCGAACGACGTGTGAGCCCGCACACCATCGCGAGCTACCGCGACACCTTCCGCCTGCTCGTGCGTTTTGTTGCGGAACGACTCGCAAAGGCCCCCTCGGAGATCGCGATTGCCGATCTCGACGCTCCTCTGGTCGGGACATTCCTGGAGCACTTGGAAATCGTCCGACATAATACGACACGGACAAGGAACGTCCGCTTGGCGGCAGTCCATTCATTCTTTCAATACGTGGCGCTACAGGAACCCTCATCGAGCGCCGTGTGCCAGCGCGTTCTGGCGATGCCCAGCAAGCGCGCTGAGCAAAGGCGAATAGAGTATCTGACACGTGCGGAGAGCGACACAATCGTCGCAGCACCGAACCTGAATACCTGGGCGGGGCGACGAGATCAGGCCCTGCTGCTGCTTGCGGTCCAGACCGGCCTACGGGTTTCCGAATTGACAGGGCTCCGTGTGTCGGACGTCTCGCTCGACAGCGGGGCCCACGTCCGCTGCCAAGGCAAAGGGAGAAAGGAACGTTGCACACCACTCCGCAAAGAACTGGTGCGCGTACTCCGGGAATGGCTGCGCGAGCGCAAGGCGGGGCCCATGGAACCGCTCTTCCCCAGCGCCCGGGGAATGAGGCTGAGCCAGGACGGTATCTCGTACTTGCTCGCAAAGTATGTCCAGGTTGCCAGCCGCCATTGCCCATCGCTCCGGGATAAGCGGGTGACGCCGCACGTGCTCCGTCACTCGGCTGCGATGGATCTCTTGCTTCACGGCGTGGACCGTTCCGTAATAGCGCTCTGGCTCGGACATGAATCTATGGAAAGCACCGAGCCGTACATACACGCTGATCTCAAGCGTAAGGAGGATGCGCTCGCAAGGACGGCACCCGCGGACGTCGGATCCTCCCGCTTCCGTCCAGCAGACAGCGTCCTCACCTTCTTGGAGAGCCTCTGATTATGCCGAGAGTGTAACAGAAGAGGCGACGTGCCCCCGAGTAGGTGGGCTTGCGCTTGGCGCGGCCCTCGGCATAATTCGGTACTCGTCATTATCGGGA